>NZ_FOOR01000004.1 GCF_900113255.1 Novosphingobium sp. CF614 | reverse complement strand
CGGTTCCAAACCGTCAGGCCGCGTTAGCGACCTGAACCAGCCGCTTTGAGCGGCTCACATCGTAAAGCCCCCGGCTCTGCCGGGGGATACTTACTGAAAATCCCGGCTTTCCCTTGCCATGACAGAGCAGCGCAAATGGGTTCCCTTTTGCAACAGGAAAAACAGCAATGATGCTGAGATACTGCCGCGTGATTGCGCCCGAACCTCGGTTGAAACCTTCACCGGGAAGCCATTCGCAATGCATATTTCGAAAAGTAACGATCGACGTTACCGCCACTCCTTGCCAATTCTGGCTGCGGCATCTCTCGTTCTTCTTACTGTTTCATCTACCGCTGCCGCGCAGCAGACAATCAACGTGCCGATCCGGGATGAGAGAGCCATTAGCGTCGAGGGCACGCAACTGATCGCGGCGATGCTCTCGAAGGACGCGCTCGTTCTGGTGATCTACGGCGACAGCAATCCCTCCAGCAGCGCCATGACGGCAGCCGGGGAATCCATCGCGGCGGGATATCCCTTGCGTGGCGTGATCTACGGCCCCACGCGGCACGACGCGCGCGTTGTTGTCGAGTTCTACGCTGACTCGCAGCTTACCGCGACATTGCTGAATGCCGACGCGCAGGACAAGGCGTCCATCAGGACGGAGATCGCGCGCGGATATGATGAAGTGGTCGGCCCTCGTCGCCGCGCTGCACAGCGATAGCGTTTCACGCCTTGGCGACCGGCGGCTTCTCGCCTGGCAAGGGTTCGGGCGATCGGGTGGCCGATACTGTAGCGGCCCGCATGGCCACCGTTTCGAAGGCCTTGCCTGCATCGGGTGCCTGACCCAGATTTGTCGGATCGGATTTGCTGGCTGCGGAAACGGCAGAAATGGCAACCGGCACCGCGACGGACGCTGCGAAACCATCGTCAGGATTTTGGATGGTTGCTGCGCTGACAGCCCGTGCCTTGGTGGTTTCATCAAATGCGCGGGCCTCCACCGCCGCGATGCGAACTTCGGCTGATTCAATCTTTGCGGTGGCATTGTTCAGCGAGCGCCGTCCGGCATCGGTGGTTTCCAGCGCCTTAACGGTCGCCGGGATCGAGGCCGGGTCAGCGCCCATGCGGATCGCTGATTGCCGGTCCTGCTCATTCTCCGCCGCCAGCCTTTCATTATCGCGCCGGATCAGAATCTTTTGATCCCGCACGCCTTGCAGGATGACAGCAATCTGCGCGGCGTCGTTGCGGTTCACGGTAACGCCGTAGCGTTCTTCATACTCCCGGACTGCGGCCTCGGCGTCCTTGTTCTCAAGCTTGCCGTCTTCGTCCAGTTCGGCCTTCTCGCCGCGCCGCAAGCGGGCAAGGTGATCCTGCAAAGCTGTTTCCTGCTTGTCCAAGATTTCGAGCCGTTTGAGGTTTTCGGCGATCTGGCGATTGCGCGCCTCGATCTGCGAGATGATAAAACGCCGGTCGTCGTCGCGCTGGCGCTGTTCCGATTGAGCTACCCGTGCGGCGTGCGCATTCGCGAGTGCACCTGGCAACAGAAAGCCCGGATTAGCCGCGTCGGGATTATCGGCGGCATCGGCGAGAAAATTCATTCCGAGATTGTGGCGCTCGCGGCTGTCGTCGGCGGCACGATAATCCACCATGGCAACAGCGGTTTCGCTCCCCTGCAGGGGAGTAGACTCACGTAGTG
This sequence comes from Novosphingobium sp. CF614, assembly GCF_900113255.1. Classification (GTDB taxonomy): domain Bacteria; phylum Pseudomonadota; class Alphaproteobacteria; order Sphingomonadales; family Sphingomonadaceae; genus Novosphingobium. The sequence continues at coordinate 273,230 of NZ_FOOR01000004.1, read as the reverse complement.
AGTCTACTGACAAAAAATCATTGGTAAGCCTGCCGCGAGATTCGGGAGGCGGTTGAAAATTCTTCGGAATAGCGGCCTTGGGCCTGCCTATGTCGGCGTCATCATACGCCATGCACCCTCACATGGCCCGGCGCTGCTCTCATTCTCGCGGACCACAACCATGATAGGCGGCAAAGCGCTAAGATATGGTTAAAAAATCTTAACACCTTGCCCGCCGCCCACAAATTTGACGGCCACGGGGACGGCATGATATTATGTGTTTAGGTGTATAAACATAAAGGATATGGATAGCAGCATGACCCGATGGAACCTCGTCATCCCGGAAGAAACCAACCGCAGCGTGCGCAGCCACCTGGCGCGGCTCGGCGGCAAGAAGGGCGACCTTTCGTTGTTCGTTGACCGCGCGGTGCGGCAGGCGGTGTTTTGGGAGACGCTGGACTCGGTCTGGAAAGGCAATGATGGTCTTTCCCCGGCGCAAGCGCAGGCATTGGCAGATGAAGCTGTAGCGGAAACCCGTGCGGCTCGTTCTTGATACCAACATCCTGGTCAGCGCCCTGATCTCGGCGTCCGGTCCGCCCGGCCAGCTTCTGGCGGCGGTCAGGGACCGGCGGGTTATACTCGTCACGTCAGAAGAACAGCTTGCCGAACTGCGCGACGTGCTGAGCCGTCCGCGCCTGCGACCTTATATCCGTAGCGCCGATGCCGAAGACCTTCTGGCCACGATCGATGCCATAGCCGTGATGGCCCATGATCTCCCCGAGATCGCGCTTTCGCCCGATCCCAAGGACAACCCCATCCTGGCGACTGCCGTGGCGGGCGAGGCCGATTTCCTCGTCTCCGGCGACAAGGCCGACGTGTTGGCACTGGGGTCCGTGCGGGGTATCGAGATTGTTACCGCCGCCAACGCCCTGCGCCGTCTGGCCGGAACCGCCGATTAAGCTCCGCGCGAGCACAAGCGAGGGCTGACGGCGGGGATTGATCTTCACCGCTTACAGCGGGTCACCGGCAAGATTTTCCAGCAGCTTGTCGAGCAGGGTTCCGACCGAGAGATAATCCTTGTCCAGCGGATCGGGCAGGCCGCTTGCCTGCTTGCGGCTGTGCCGCGCGGCGGCTGCGATGGCGACCGTATGCGCCAGCCGCTCGCGGAATAGCGATACCGGATCGCGGTCTGCCTCCGACTTGATGCCGATGCGGCGATAGAAGCCATGCACGGCGTCGATCAGCGTATAGACATCGCCAACAAGCGCCAGGTCGCTGAACTTGCCGATCAGCGGGCAGCTTCGGCACTCCCGGACCTTCCGGTAACCGAGCCGGTAGTTCTGTGCGCATTTGGCGTTGTCGTGGCACTCGGCCAGGAGATCGAAGAAGGCCGGGCGCAGCAGCACTTCGGTGATCTCGATATCGTGGCTGACCAGCATCGACGCGTTGCCGTGCCAGCGGTTGAAGGCACGCATGGCGATGCGCTTGCGAAAGGCGAGATAATGCACCCGCGCCGATTTTGCGCTGACGCCTGCAAGTCCAGCCGCCGCCGACACCGGCAGCCCCGCGCAAAAGGCATAGGCAAGCCTGATCGTCTGCGCCTCGCTGATCTTGGAGTCGCGACTGAACTGATTGGCCATGGCGGGCGGTAGGCTATCGTTGTCGCGCAATTTCGCCTCCAAAAATCGTCTCGCTGATTCAGCGCGTTGAAGTGAGCGCCGGGATGCTCTGCTTCCACCAGCGCCTAGATGCCGGGCTGCGCCCATTGTCACGGCCCGCACACACAAGCACACCACGCATGGATCGCAAGATCACACCCACCTGATCGCAGGGGCCAAGCGGCCCTTTGTCTCTCACCATCAACCGAAAGGCGCGCCTTTCGGAAAGGAGGAACTTGTGCTCACGCAACGCCAATCCGTCAGCAAGCCGGGCAGCGACGCCTTCACCACCGGGAGCAATATCCTGTCGTGCTCGGGCGCACTGCTGCTGACATTCTTTCTCGCGCCGCTGCTTTACCACGCGACCATCGCCTGGGTGCTCGGCTTCACGCAGCCGCACTACGGCGGCGGCTGGGATGACTTCGTCGCCGTGCTGTGGGGCCTTGGCTGCGCCGCCGTCACCTTCGGGGCCTGCCAGATGGTGCTGGCGATCACGTTCCGCCTCGGCGTGGCGCGCCTCACCGTCCTGATTTTCCGCCACTGACAATCCCCTCCCAACCCAAAAACCAAGGAGACGTAAAATGGCCAAGGAACCGCAAAAGTATCGCCCGATCGGCACGGTCTGGGAGCCGGTGCCACCGAAAAAGGACAACAGCTCCGCCCTGTGGGGCTGGATCGTGCTGATGTTCTTCGGAGTGGCGCTGCTCTCGCAGTGCTCGTGACGATCCGGAGAGCCGGGAGGCGGCAATGCGCCGCCTCCCGGCTTCTGCCTTTGCAGGGACGACGAAAACCATGTCAGACGACAACGAACTCCACCGCCACGGTCGCGCCGCCTACGTCGATGACGATGAGCTACGCGAGGCGGGCTTTTTCGAGAAGACCGCCAACAGCCTGCTGATCGGCTTTTTCGAAGGCCGTCCGCTCTACTGGAACGGAGCGGGTGGGCTGCTGCTCAAGGCCGGGGCGCGCTCGGGCAAGCTGCGCGACGTGCTCGCGTACAACATCTGCGCTGGAACTTACTCAGGCTCGATGCTGGTGCTCGACATGAAGGGCGAGCTGGCCGCGATCAGCCGTGATCAGACTTTGCTACGCAAATATTGCTATTACTGGAATCCGCTGGCGCTGCATGGCCTGCCTCAGGACCGCATCAACCCGGTCGATTATATCCGCATCGACAGCAAGACGCTGGTGTCCGACACCAAGGTCTACTGCCAGAACATCCTGCCCAAATCCGGTAGCGCCAATGCCGAGTTCTTCGAGGCTCGCGGGCAGGCGTTTCTCGAAGCGATCATTCTCACCATCGTCCGCCTCGATGGCGTGCTGACACTGCCGCGCCTTTACGAGGTTATCAACCTGATCCCCGGCAATAGCGCGGCATGGCTCTCCTTCGCCTTCGAGATGCAGGAGGCGGGTTTCCCGATCTCAAAATCCGTCGAGGAAGAAATCGCCCAGAGCCGCGATGATACGGGCGGCGGCTTTCGCGGCATTCTGGGCGAGGTGATGAAATCCGTCGCCGCGTTGAGCGATCCGACGCTGACGGCCTCGGTCTCGCCGCCGTTCACCGCCTCGCTGGCCGACATGACCGGCACGCAAGCTTGCCATTTCTACCTGATGCCGCCAGCCGAGTTCATCGACAGCTGGTCGCCGGTCATCAAGGCGCTGTTCGTCGCGGGGATGATCTACAAATCCCGCGCGCCGCAGGCTCCTTCGCAAACGTGGATACTGGACGAATGCGCGCAGCTCGGAAATTTTCCACTGGTCACGCGCATGTTCACCTATGGAGCCGGGATCGGCATCAGGCCCTGGGCGGTCTATCAGAGCCATGACCAGCTCCGCGCCACGGGGCCGAATGCTGAGACGATCATTCCGGTAAGCGCTGCGGTGCAGAGCAGCTTCGGAATCCGCGAGATCGATACCGCAACCCGGCTGTCCCGCCAGATCGGCTATCAGAGTCTCGAATATGATGACGGCCTGCGCCAGGCCCAATCGGACCTTGCCTATCAACAGGCCGTGCAATCGCTGCTCGCCGGTGGCGACCCGGTGCAGGCCGCGATCAGCATTGCGCACCACAGCGATGCCTCCGTGCATCGCGCGAGCCAGCCCCGCGAATTGCTCAAGCCCGAAGAGGCGCTGACGCGCCCGCCCAATCGCCAGGTGATTTTCGCCGATGGCCTGCTTCATCCCATCGACGCGGAGAAGTCCGCCTATTTCGATCAGCCTTTCATGGCGGGAAGATTCCATCCCAATCCGTTCTATCCGCCGCTTGACCGCGTGCGCGTGAGAACGCGCGTCGGCCACGCATGGCTGCGTGTGATCCGCGAGCCGGTGCCGCCAGAGTTCGCTCATTACCCACAATATGCCGACGGCATGTGGAACCGCATTGAGAAAGGGAAATGGTGGCAATGATGAACGCGCCGCGAAACAGCCGCGCCTCACACGCGCATGACCACGCCGACTTGCGTGCCGACAATCCGCTGTACGACCGCGCCGGGTCGCTGCGTGAGTCCTTCGAAGCGCAGCGTCCGGACGACAATCCCGAACGCGCCGCGCGCCGCGAGTCCTTCATGGTCAAGCGCCAGCGCCCGCAGCCGGTGCTGCGCCCGTCGCCGTCTTTGGCGCTGGGGTCGGATGCAGCGGCGTTCGATGCGCAGTGGAACGATGAACGCCGCGATGCACACAACTTCGACGACAGCATTGCATTGAACGAAAGGAACCAGTCCATGGATGACGACCGCACCGATCCGCCGATGGAAAGGAACGCGCCGCGCGACGTGCTGCGCGATGGCAATCTCAAGGCCAGCATCTGGAGCAATGAGGGCGAGAAGGGGCCGTTCTATTCGGCGACGCTCGCGCGCACCTGGCGCGATGCCGAAGGCCAGCCGCACGACACGCACAGCTTCGCCGGAAGTGAGCTGCTGCGCGTCTCGGAACTGGCCCGCAAGGCTTACGACCGCACCCAGGAATTGCGGCGCGAGGATCGCCAGCCAGCGCCCCCGCACGAAGTGCAGGCCCGGCAGTCTGCGCAAACCCAAGCGTCTGGACCGGCTTCGGCCCCGAATGCTCCCGCTCCCGATCAGTCCCGTGAGGCCCGCCGCGAAGCCTTCATCGAACAGCGCCAGCAACCGCAATCCGCGCCCATCCGGCAACACGATCAGAACCGTTAGTTATTGAAAATAGGAATTATTTCCTTGACTTCTCGGGGTCGGATATGGCTCAATGTTTCCTTTTTGTTCTCTCGGAGGACGAAGGAAATGGAAGGGATAAGTCAGGGAGCGCCAAGGAGGTCGCCGATGAACGAGATCACCCCGATAGCAGTAGAGCACCAAGCCGGGAGCACGTTCGATCTCACGCAATACCTGTCGCTGTTCGATGACGACGAGATCAGCGAGGCCGACAAGCTGGCGCTGCTCGATGCGCTCTGGTCGATCATCCAGTCGCTCGTGCATTTGGGCTGGGGCGTTCACCCCGCGCAGCAGGCACAGGCCGCCCGCGCGATCCGGGAAATCGCTTGTGGAAAAGTCGGGGGATTGCCTGTCGATTGCGGCACCTCGCAAGCCGCCATGGTAGAATTTCAGGATCAATTCTTGATCGAACATTTTGACAGCGCGGCGGGCCAATCGCCGCAGGAAGAGAAGGAGTCATGACCACCCCAGCAAAGCAAAAAGCCGTAATCTATACAAACGTCGCCGCGTGCACCGTGGCCGACCGCAAAGATTCCCTGACCGTGCAGGAGTCGCGGGGCCGCGATCTTGCAAGCCGGAACGGCCTCGATGTCGTCGCGGTGTTCCGCGACGCGCAGGAAAAAGTCGCCGCCACCAAGCGCCCTGGTATCAGGTCCATGGTCGGCTTTCTTGAGCAGCATCGCGCCGACAATCTGGTCGTGCTTGTGGATGACATTGCGCGTCTCTCGCGGCGGATGAAAACACGTCTTGAGCTACGCGCCGCGATCACGGAAGCGGGAGCGACATTGATGTTGCCCTCCGCCCCTCTCGACAATGATCCAACTGGCGCGCTCATCGGAAACCTGCTCACCAGCGTGGCAGAATGCGAGGACGCCCATGGATAGGACCGCGATCAAAACCAAGGCCGTCATTTATGCGCGTGTTTCTTCCGCCGCGCAGGTTGCCAAGGGGCATGGCGCGGAGAGTCAGGCGGTGCGCTGTTCCGAGTTTGCGCGGATGAAAGGCTATACCGTTGTCCGGACCTTCGAGGACAAGGCGGTATCCGGAAGCCTCGTCGAGCGTCCCGGCATGAAGATGTTGCTCGCCTATCTGCACCAGCACCGCAAGGAGAACATCCGCGTCTTGATCGACGATATCTCGCGGCTTGCACGTGGGCTCGAAGCGCACCTGACTTTGCGCGCCGCAATCGCCAAGGCAGGCGGCGTGCTCGAAAGCCCGTCCATAGAATTCGGCGAGGACAGCGACAGCCAGTTGATAGAACACCTGCTTGCTTCGGTTAGCGCCCATGCCCGCGTCAAGAATGCCGAACAGGTGCGTAATCGCCAGGAGGCGCGCATACGTCAGGGATACTGGCCCTTTTTCGCGCCCACGGGCTTGCGCTTCGAAAATCTCGAAGGCCACGGCAAAGTGATGGTGCGCGATGAGCCGCTGGCTTCGATCATGCAGGAAGGCATGGAAGGTTATGCCTCGGGCCGATTCCAGAGTCAGGCGGAGGTTGCCCGCTTTTTCGAGAGCCAGCCGGATTTCCCGAAGACGCGCCACGGCACCGTTACCATCGAAACCGTCAATCGCATTTTCAACCGCGTGATCTATGCCGGAATGATCGAGCGCCCCGAATGGGGTGTGTCGCTCCGCAAGGGCAAACACGAAGGCCTGATTGACTTCGCCACCTTCGAGAAGATTCACGCGCGGCTCAAAGGGCGCAGCTATGCCGCCGCGCGGCCCGACATCAGCGCCGACTTCCCCTTGCGCGGCTGCGTGAGTTGCGCCGATTGTGAACGCCCGCTCACCGCCAACTGGTCGCGCAGCAAGACCGGCGACAAGCATCCATACTACATGTGCTTCAATCGAGATTGCCAAAGCTACCGCAAATCGATCCGCCGAGTCGAGATCGAGGGCGCGTTCGACAAGCTGCTGGACGGCATGGAGCCTTCGCCTTCGATGCTGAGAATCTTCCGCGCCATGTTCACCGATGCGTGGGAGATGCAGCGCCAGCAGGCGCAGCAGACGGCGAGCGCGTTCAAGCGCGCGGTCACCAAGGCCGACGAAGAAATCGCGCGGCTGCTTGAGCGGATCGTTTCTTCGACTTCCAGCGAGACGGTGATCGTCGCTTACGAGAAGCGCATTGCGCAACTCGAACGCGAGAAACTCGTGCTCTCCGAACGGCACAGCAATGCAGGCAAGCCGCTACGGCCCTTCGGCGAAATGTTCGAACTCGCCAATGCCTTCCTCTCAAAGCCTTCTAATCTTTGGAAAAGTGATCGCATCGAGGACAAGCAAACCGTCATTCGGCTCGTCTTTGCCGACCGTATCACATATGCGCGGAATCAAGGGTTTCGAACCCCGAAAACTTCCCCGATTTTCAAAGCCTTGGAGGCAATGAAAACCGGAAATTATAGGATGGCGGAGACGCCGTCCGCCACAAAAGACCCCCCTAGGCCCCCTTGACGACCTACCCTTAACCCAAAGCGAAGGGATTCTGCGGAAAATTTGCCCATCCAAAATCTGCCGAGTTGCAAAGTGGATCACTGAGAGGCATGGTGTTGCACATGTTTTTGGTGGGTAGATGGTGATACGAAATGCCGGTCGTCGCGAAGGAATTGAACCCCAAAGCACTCGACGCCGAAATCGCCCGGGCGACGGCGAGGATGGCGGACGTGGGGCAAAAGCACAGTGCTCGCATCCCGGTTGGCGGTCGTCCTCCAGGCCTGATGCTTCAAATCACGCCTGCCGGTTCGATGTCGTGGATATTCCGGGCGACGATCGGCGGCAAGCGGCGCGAGTTGGGCTTGGGCCCATACGATCCTGAGGATCGCAGCCGCAGCGTCTCGCTCGCTCAAGCGCGAAAGATGGCTGCGGAGATCAGGGCGGGGCGTGACCCTGTGGCCGACCGGCGCGGAACGGAAAAGCCGGCCACATTTCGCGACGTGGCCGTAACGTTCCTGGCCGCAAAACGTGACGCGTGGAAAAATGCGAAGCACCGAAAGCAATGGGAGTCGACGCTCGCAACTTGGGTCTATCCTCTCATCGGCGACAAGCCTGTCGCGACGATCGACCGGAACGCCGTTGAGGGTGTGTTGATGCAGCCCGTGGAAAAGGCGGACGGAAAACCCTTGTGGTCGGCACGGCATGAGACGGCCACGCGGGTGCGGCAGCGCATGGAAAAGGTATTTGGCTACGCCATCGCGCGCCATCACCGCGCGGACAACCCGGCAGCATGGCGCAATTGCCTTGAGCCGATCCTGCCGGAGATGTCGAAAGAAGCGAAGCGCGCCACGCATCATGCCGCGCTGCCCTACGCTGACGCACCGGCCTTCATGGTGGCGCTGCGCGAACGCGAAGGCACAGCGGCAAAGGCACTGCTGTTCACAATCCTAACAGCGGCACGGTCGGGCGAAGTGCGCAATGCCGAATGGTCCGAAATTGATCTTGCTCGCGCAGTGTGGACGATCCCGGCTGATCGCATGAAGGCCGGGCGTGAGCACGTTGTGCCGTTGTCTAATGCTGCCGTCGCGATCCTGTTGGCCACGCCGGAGGATGATCGTAAGGGGCTGATCTGGTCCGGCTCCAAGTCGGGTGTGCCCATGAGCGATATGACGCTTGCGGCAGTTCTCAAGCGCATGGGCCGGGCTGATCTGACGGTCCACGGGTTTCGATCCACCTTCCGTGATTGGGGCGGTGAAACCACGGGTCATCCGCGCGAAGTGATCGAACATGCACTCGCGCACCAATTGGCGGACAAGGCTGAAGCTGCGTATCAACGTGGCTCGCTCATGCCGAAGCGCGTGCGCCTCATGGCTGATTGGGCTGCTTACGTGTCCGGCGACCACGGTGCAGATGTGGTGCCGATCAGAGGGGCGGTGGCATGACCGTTCTTCGTTCTAACTCATTCAGAGGCAACGTCTGATGTTTTCCAAGGCCTTCCCCTTGTACGGACGAGCCGCAGTGAAGATCAGTTTAGTTTGACCGTTACCCTCGACAAATTGCACAATCAATGGAACGTTGTTGTAACCGTTCCAAGGGAAATGCGTAACCATAAGCATCGTGCCATCGGCAGAGGGGATGAAGCTTGAGTTCAATTCCTTAGATACGGCGTCGGCGATGCACAATTGCAAGTCTATAGTTCTTTTTGATGTCTCTAGTTCTAAGAAAGGAGGATTCGCTAAGTTTTCTCCTATCTCGCCAATAAGATTGGCGGAGCCTTGAAGCATGAGAAACGCCAACGATAAAACTTGATACATTGGAAATGCCCCGGCTTGACGAATGAGCCAACTTGCCCTTTATTGAACGGCGCTGCAACGCAGTGTTGCCCGCAGGCTGGATGGTTGAGGGTGCAAGGGGCCGGATGGCTCAATGCGGGGAGGAAGACCCCGAGGTGCCGATGGATGTCGGAGGGCCGGGAGGCAGACCCGGTGCGCTGCGGATGGATGTCCGGCGCTCCCCACATCATCGATCCGAGAGACCACCGCCATGGGCTTTCTTCCAATTGACGGCGTAGCTGCGCGCTATGCGATTTCCAAGCACAGCATCTATCGTTGGATGCGCGATGAGCGCGACTTCCCGGTTCCGATCGTCCTGCCGTCCGGCCTCAAGCGCTGGGCTGTGGCCGACCTGATCGAATGGGAAAGTCGTAACCGCGCGACCGCCGACGATCTTGCCTGAAATGAAGCGCCCGACCGCGCCGGTCGCAGGCGGGTCGGGCTGTAGTGAGTTACCACAATGAAAGCTAATACGGTCGCGCCGATGGCGCAAGACGTTCCCGCTGTGCCCGAAGCCCTCAAGCCCTATGAGCAGTTCGTCCTGTGGCGATTGATCCAGAAGCCCGGCGAGCCAAAGCCCCGCAAGGTGCCGTTCACCGTGACCAGCGCGCACGCAAGTTCGACCGACCCAGCCACATGGTGCACCTGGGTCGAAGCCTGCGTAGCCTACGCCACTGGTGGATTTAACGGCATCGGGTTCGTCTTTACCGAAGCCGACCCTTTTGTCTTTGTCGATCTGGACGATTGCCGCGATCCGGCCACAGGTGCCTATAATGCCCAAGCCGCCACAATCCATGCCGCGCTGCCGGGTGCCTGGGAGGTATCTCAGTCGGGCAAAGGGCTGCACGGCGTCGGCGTGGCCAACGGTACAGCCCTGTCGGGGAAGCGCCGCAAATTCGTCGCCGATGGCCAGCGCGTGGAGGTATATCCGGCCAAGCGGTTCATGGCCATCGGCGGCGACGGGTGGACCGCGTGGACCGGAGATGATTGGACGGCAACGCTCGCGGCATGGGTGCCCAATGCCGAAACCGAAGCCGATCATCCCGCCGTCGATTGGATCGATCAGCCGCGCGACGGCTATGATGGCCCCGCCGATGATGATGATCTGATCCGCCGCGCGACGGCGAGCAGAGGCCCGCTCGCGCGGTTCGGTATTAAGGCCACTTTCGCTGAGATGTGGGACGCCGATCCGGCAGCACTCGGGCAGCACTGGCCCGATGACGGCGGGCAGGACCGCATGTTCGATCATTCGAGCGCCGATCTGGCGCTATGCAATGCGCTGGCGTGGTGGACCGGGTGCAACCCTGCGCGAATGTTGCGGCTGTTCAAGCGTTCGGCGCTGTGGCGCGATGATGAGCGCAAGGCCCGGCTCGCCATTGTCAAAGCTGTGGCCGATCCCGACCGGCCATTTTTCAGCCGCGCGCAACGGCTGCGCGATGATGAGCGGATCGGCGACGATCTTGCGGCGGATGCGTTTCCCGAGGTGCTGACGCTTGAACAGGCCACTGCCGATCTGGTGTTCGTTGGCGCCGGTTCGCTAGTCGTGTCGCGCCGGTCTAAGCGAATGCGGTCGAAAGCCGACGCTGTGAACGAATGGGCCGCTTCGAAGCATTCAATCGATACGGGCAAACTTGATAAATGGGGTGCGCCGGTCATCAAAGAGGTGCCGGTGATCGGCGCATGGCTGGCCAGTCGGGACCGTCGCAGTGCGGACGTGCTGGCATGGGTGCCCGGCGACGGCGAGTTTTGCCGATCGCCCGAGCGGCAACAGGCTGGCGACCGAGCGTTCAACCTGTGGACCCCGCCCACAACTTTGCAACCGCCAGCCGACTGGCACAATCGCGTGCAGCCGTTCGTGCAGCACTTGGCCTATCTGGTGCCGATCGAATCTGAGCGGCTTCGCTTCACGCAGTGGCTCGCCCATATTGTCCGGCGGCCGGGCGAACTGCCGCACACCGCCTATCTCATGTTCACGCCGAAAACCGGCACGGGACGCGGCACGTTAGCCAGCATCCTGACACGGGTGTTGCGCGGCTACGTGGCTGCGAACGTGTCAACCGACACGCTGTTCGGTGCCTATAACGGCCGGTTGAGCATGAAGTTGCTGGCCACTGTGGACGAGGTTCGCGAAGGCAACAGCCGGGAACGATGGACCAAGGCCGAACAACTCAAATCAAAGGTGACGGAGGAATATCGGCACCTGAACCCGAAATACGGTGCGCAGTCGGTCGAGAAGAATTGTTGCCGATGGCTTATGTTCTCCAATCACGCTGATGCGCTGCCATTCGATAATTCGGATCGTCGCATCATCGTCATTGAAAACCCGAGCGCCTGTGCACCGGCTGAATGGTACGCTCGATTGCATGACGACATGGAAGACCCTGCCTTCATTGCCAGTGTGCAACACTATCTCGCTACGTTGAATCTGAGCGGCTTCAACCCACACGAACATGCGCCCATGAGCGCTGCGAAGGCCAAGGCTCTCGCATCCCTTGTGACCGACGCAGAAGATGCGGTTCGTCAATTCAAGGACGAATGGCCCGGCGATCTGGCGTTCGTTTCCGATCTGCACCGGTTCGTCGGAGATGACACCAAATCCGAAGATTGGTGCCGACATGAGGCGACGCGCGCCGGGATGCGGACAGGCGAGCGGTTCAAGGTATCTGGCCGATGGGAGCGCCCGCTGATCGTTCGCGGTCAACTGTCGCCGGACGATATTGCCGGTGCTGCGAAGCGGCCACAGGTGAAGGAAGCGGTGGCGGATGCTCGCGGTCGCTTCTCGTTCGGCGGCTAGCGGAACAGTCGGAACAGCAAGAACAGCTAAACCGGAAACCTGAGAATTTTTTTGAGTTATGCAGTTAATCGCTCAGTGGATTTATAGAGTTTCTGAAAAGGGTGTTCTTGCTGTCCCGACTGTTCCGCCGCCCTGTGATCGAGAATTAACAGTCATAACGATATAACGTCATATTCTACAATATACACTTTCACGATGGTAAGTTTGTTGCGTGTATTTTCTTCTTGACGAACGAATATTACATGTCATGCTTCGGGGATTACTTTTACCTTGGAGCATGACATGCCATTTACCAGAAACGAAACGGATCGCGGACCGGTCTTCACGGCTAACGGTGCCCCCGTGCATATCCCGAACAGTGAGATCATGGCGCCACTGGTGCCGGTGCTCGACGCCTTCACGCGTCGCGCCACCGAGGTTGAAACAGTCATGAAGCCCGAAGCGGCTCCGGCTCGGATTGCACGCGAAGCGGGGCCGCTGCTGGCCGCTTCGAAGTCCGCGCTCAATGCCGCTCTGGCCGACGCCCGAGCGACCGCCGAAGCCGATGCCCGCGCCCTGACGCCACCGCCCACCATCGCCGATGCCGCGAAGGTGAACGGCCCCGAGATCAGGGCTGCGTTCCGGCAGGGCGGCATCGGTGGCAAGATGGGCAAGATCGCCAGCGCAAGCGCGGTGGAGCTGGCCGCGATCCTTGAACCGGGCAACCTGGCCGAACTGCCGCCGCAAGCGGTCGAACTGGCACGCGAGCGGGCGCTGCCGCTCTATCATATCGAAAGAGCCGGCCTGAACGCTTCCGCGCCCCGCAAGCCATCACTGGCACGATTGCTCGCTGTTGGCCCTGATGCCCCCGCCGTACAGGCAGAGGCGGAGCTTGCCGGGGCATATCACCGTGGCAGGCTCGATGCCGTGGAAGCGAACGAGTCGGTTCTCCAACACCTGGTGGGATACCTTGCCGCCGCGCTTCACATCACCGCCGATGACGCACTGGCGCGTGTTCTCGCCGCATGAGGCCGATCACGTCGCCCCGTGTCGTCACGTTGCCCCCGGTGCCCCGGATCGCACCGGGGGAGGCGTATTCGCGACTTGGCATCAGTCGAGCCGTGGCGTGCAATTGGCGTCGGGGGCACGGCTTTCCGGTGACGGAACGCGGCAGAATCAACACCGCTTCACTCGCTGCCTGGCTTGTTGAGCGCGGCTGTCAAACAACCTGGATTTAAACGATGACCGTGACGCCGATCAGTTACGCCAAAGACCCCGCAACTGGCCAGTTTCTGCCCGGTTCGGGCAATCCTGGGCGAAAGCCGGGCAGCCGAAACAAGGCGAGCAAGGGCGCGGTCCTTCGGGTTCAAGGCATGGGCGATATCGCCCTAGATGCACTCGAAGAGCAGGTTCGGCAAGGCAACATGACAGCAATCCGCATCGTTCTCGATTATGTCCTACCAAAAGGTGGCCGCCCCGTGGAACTGGATTCCAGCGATCCGCGCGCGATCATCGACGCTGCCGCCAACGCTGAACTCTCTCCGGACGAAGCTGCCCGGCTGGCACAAGCGTTTCGAAGTGCTGGTGAAGCGGCGGACCTTCAAGAAATCAAAGCGCAAATCGAAGAATTTCGTGCGTTCATGGATGCGGTGAAGAAATGAGTAAAATAAGCATCCGAAAAGCGTTAAAGGATATAATAGATTTTACGCTGCGCGAAGGATCAATTGAACATAAATTGTTTCATTGTGAGCAATGGGAGCGTGACAGATATTTTGAATGGAAGCAAGAATATGAAGAATGGAACAGGAAAATAATCGAATTGCATGGGCCAACTTGGCGTTATGAGCAGTATCTCAACGATACCGCAGATCATCGCGAATTAGCGGGTGCTCCGGTGCTGCGGCCCAAGTCGTTGCGGGACAAGCTGTTTCCGCCTGAGCCGATGCGCAGCGGTGATCCGGCAGAGGACTATCGAGCGATGATCGAACCGGGCTGAGCAAATACCGGCCAAAAGAGACAACCGAATAAAACTCCCGGCAGAAATGGAGCGAACAATGAATTTTATCGTTTTAGCCATCGGCGAACCGAACCCTAATTTCCCAAAGGAAAAACAATGCACAATCACGCGATACTAATCAACAACGTCCGGCAGGCCATCGTGTTCGAATGGTCACAGTTGCGGATGCGGCTCGTCCCGTTCGCTGATTATTGCGCCGAGATCGGGGCGACCGAGATCATGGCCCATCCGATTCGCGGGCAACTCTCAGTCGCTTCGCGGTGTCGCTACGATGCGGACGTGCCGGTTTCACGCGAGGGCGACACGATCAACATCAACGCTGAAACAGTGATGATGCTGGCGCGCGATGGCATGACTGAAGCGAAGCTGCGCAACCTGCTGTCAGAAGCGGACGATGCGGATCGAGCGTGGCGTGACTTCGTGCTGGGCTCGCTGGCGTGGACGCATGGGATGATGCAAGTCGAAGGCTCGGCTTGATGCAAGCCGTCGCATAACGATGCAGTCGGATATGGTGGGCAGATGGTGATATCGCCGACCACAAGACCCCCTGTGGCCGGGAAAGTACAGTGTAAACAGTCACTTACGGCCGAGCAATCGTAGGCGCTGGCGGAGACGCCGGGATTCGAACCCGGGGTGCCCTCTTAAGGGCACGACGGTTTAGCAAACCGCTGGTTTCAGCCACTCACCCACGTCTCCGGATGCGGCTCAGGGCGGCGCTATAGCGAGGCCCTTTGCGGGCGGCAAGGGGCGGTGGCATCGTATTTGGGCGAATTCGCGGGAAATGTGCCGACCGATGCGTTTTCGGATTCGGCCCGCCGCAAAACGGACTCGGTCTGTCGACCGTTCATTGCGGGGTCAGGCGTGGTGGATTCTTGTGGGTTGCCGCCGTTCGTGCCGCGCCGTGAGCGGGGTTCGGGTCCACAAGCTATATCTTGCCATTCGCGCGAGGAGGGGTCGTCATATGCCAGTTCGCAACCAGGAACCAGAAAAGGTGCGTCGCCGCGCCCGCCGGCCGCTTCGTGTTCAGGCTGTCGCACTGGCGGCGGCGATGCTCGCGGCGATCACCCCCGCCGCGCCCGCCTTCGCGCAAGTCACCACCGTCGATCCCGACACGGCGATCGACGCGGATATCAATCGGGGCACCACTTTTTCCTCGTCCCCTTCCAGCGAATTGCCTTCGACCGAGCCTGCCCCGCCGGCCAGCGCCAACGGCACGCCGATGCCGGCCGATGGCGGCATCGCCGGCGGGAATGCCAACCCGATGTCGACCCCCGCGCCGACTGCCCAGGCACCGGATGCCGGCTCCACTTATCGCGAGGACGATCTTATCGGCGCCGCTGAGGGCGTGTTCGGCAAGGGCGCCAAGGGCCTTGCCGACCTCATCAAGGATCTGCTGGCCAAACAGGGCGAGCCCAACGCCTATATCGTGGGCCGCGAAGCCGGCGGCGCTTTCGCGCTTGGCCTGCGCTATGGTTCGGGCACGCTGCACCACAAGGTGGAGGGCGAGCGGCCGGTATACTGGACCGGTCCCTCGATCGGCTTCGACGCCGGTGCCAACGCGGGCAATGCCTTCGTGCTGGTCTACAATCTTTACGATAGCGAGGATCTTTACAAGCGCTTCGGCGCGGGCGAGGGGCAGGCCTATCTCATCGGCGGCTTCACCGTCAGCTATCTGCGGCGCGGCAATGTCGTGCTGATCCCGGTCCGCGCCGGCGCCGGCCTGCGGCTGGGAGCTAACGTCGGCTATATGAAGTTCTCGCACAAGCAGAACTGGGTGCCGTTCTGAGCGCGTTCGTGCCTGTGGCGGCAGGTGCCTGTGATGCCAATGGCCTCATCGCATGACCCGTCCTTCCCGGACTTACCGGAAAGGCCAGTCATTCCCCGGAACCATTGGTGTCACGCGAATTTTCCGTGCGGTGCACAGGCGTGCTGATCGGGTTGCGGCGTAAACGCAGCTACCCGATCAGCACGAGATCAATGTTCGTCGTGGCCGCTTACCACTTGATCGGCAGCGACAGGATGCTGCGCATGAACGACGCGGGGTCGAATGCGACGTCTTCGGCCGGGATCGCCAGTTCCAGCGTGGGGAAACGGCGGATCAGGGTTTCGACCGTCAGCCGGATCTGCAGCTTGGCCAGATGCTGTCCGACGCAGGAATGGGCGCCGGCGGTGAAGGCGTAATGCTGCGGCGGCTTGACGCGGTGGAAGTCCAGCTTGTCGGCATCGGGCCAGACCGCGTTGTCGCGATTGACCACGGCGAATTCGACGAGCACCGGTTCGTTCTTCTTCACCACCTGGCCATTGGTGAAAGTCACGTCTTCCTTGGCCCAGAAGCCGAAGGGAACGCCGTACTTGAAGCTGGGAATCCAGCGCCACAGCTCGTTGAGCGCGGCGTTCATGATCTCGGGCTTGTCCTTCAGTTCGCGCCAGTGATCGGGGTGGGTCATCAGCGTGAACACGGTTGTGCTCAGTTGCCAAAGCGTGGTCTTGAAGCCGCCGTGCCACAGCGCCATGGCCAGGCTGACCAGTTCGTCCTCTTCGAACTTGTCCTCGTTGTCACGCGCGTGGACCAGTACGGAAAGCAGGTCATCCTCCGGCTTTTCGCGCCGCTGGGCGATCAGGTCGCGAATGAAGTCCAGCGTGCGGGTCCGGGCATCGAGCTTGACTTCGGGCGAATTGTTGAAGTCCGAGGAAATATCGATCCACTGCTTGAATTCGAAGGCCTTGTCCTTCGGAATCCCGAGGACGCCGGCAAGCACGCGCACCGGCAGCACGTGGGAATACATCTTGATGAAATCGGCGCCGGGACCTTCGGCCTCGATCGCATCGAACAGTTCGTCGACGATGCCCTGCACCCATTCCGACAGCTTCTGGATGCGATCGGGCGAGAAGGCCCCGGCGGCCAGCTGGCGGATGCGGGTGTGCTCGGGCGGATCCATGTGCAGCAGCAGCGAGGGGATCTTGATCTGTTCGGTATTGTGCAGGCCCGGAATGGCGTGCTTCAGGCCCTCGGTACGGCCGAACTTGCGAAAATCGTAAGCGATGCGGGCATCGGCGACACTGGTGATAAGCCAAGTCGGCTCACCATAGGGCAGCTGAACGCGCACGATGCCCTGCTTGCGGATCTCCTCATAGCGGGGATCGACGTCGAGGCGGGTGGGTTCCGCGAACGGATAGGGGAGGGGTTCTTGCGTCATGGGTTTCGGTTGCATCCCTGATTTGTCTTTGTTCGGGTTCCGCGGCCGCGAGCCGAATTGCGTGCTCAGGCCGGGACGTCTTCGGTTGTCCAGGCAAGGTCGCCAAGGTGATCGGTAATCCTCTCAGGAACCACGCGTACCCGCATGCCGCGATGGACTTCCTTGTCCGAAATCAAGCGGCCGGGAATGTAGATGTCGGCCTGTTCGTCGAGCCGGACGAGGGCAAGGCAATAGGGCACATATTGCATCATGTCGGGCGTCGTCGAGCGGTGGACGACGATCCAGCTATAGACTTCGCCGGTGCCCTTCACTTCGTCGAGCGCCAGGTTGTCGCCATGGCAACCCGAACAGATCGGGCGCGGCGGCCAGGTCCAGTGGCCGCAGTCATGGCAGTGGGTGACGACGAGCTTGCCGTCGGCCAGGGCTTGCCAATAGGCGACCGTATCGCGGTCGGGCATCGGCTTGACGAGACGTTCGGCCATCACGCACCCCTCAGGATCGTGGCCGAGGAATAGCCGCTGACATAGCCGAGCTGGCCGGTCACCAGCGCGACGTCGTGCTTCTTCACCTGACGATGGGCGGCATCGCCGCGGATCTGCTGCACCGCTTCGTAGACGTGGTTCATGCCGTGGATATAGCCTTCGGAAAGCAGGCCGCCGTGGGTGTTGATCGGCAGCGTGCCGGTTGCGCGGTCGAACGCGCCGTCCTTCAGCATGCCGGGCACTTCACCCGCCTTGCAGAAGCCGTAGCCTTCGATCTGCGAAAGCACCGGGTAGGTGAAGCAATCGTAGAATTCGGCGAAGTCGATGTCCTGCGGGCTCATGCCGGCGGACTTGAACAGGCGATCGGCGATCGGGCGCGCGGGGGATTCGGCAAGATCGTCGAAGCCGTTGTTGGCGATCGATATGCCGCCGCCCCAGGCGGCGCCCTGGATCAGCACCGGGCGGTGCGGAAGGTCGCGCGCGCGTTCGGCATTGACGATCACCACCGCCACCGCGCCATCGGTTTCAAGGCAGCAGTCGAGCTTGTGGAACGGTTCGGCGATCCACTCGCTGGCCATGTAGTCGTCCAGCGTGATCGGCTTGCGCATCATGGCGCGCTCGTTGTCGAGCGCGTTGGTCCGGCTCAGCACGGCGATGCGGCCCAGGTCCTCGCTGGTGGTGCCGTAGCGCAGCATGTGGGCGCGGGCGTTCATGGCCATTTCCTGGGCGGGAACCATGTAGCCCGAAGGCATTTTGAACTGGATGTCCCACGGCGCGCGGGCGGGGCCGGCACCGGCGCCGTTCTTGCGGATTTCCGAGCGGCCGTTGATCGCGCGGTAGCAGATCACGCAGTCGGCCACGCCGGCGCTGACCGCCAGGGTCGCCTGGCCCATCACTGACATCGAGACGCTGCCGCCCAGGTACTGGTCGACGTAATAGTTCAGGCTCTGGATCCCGAGAGCCTGGGCCAGCAGGTTGGGCGATACCGAGTCGGCGGTGCCGTAAGTGCACAGTCCGTCGATGTCGCCGATTTCCAGCCCGGCGTCGGCGATCGCCGCGCGGATGGCCCGCGTCGCCAGCGCGAAAGTGCTGACTCCCGAGTCCTTGGAGAACTCGGTGCAGCCGATCCCGACGATAGCCGCCTGGCCGCGTGGGAAACGTTCCCCATTGCCACTCATTGCTTGTCTCTCCCAGCATCGCGGCGCTGATCGGCGCAGGCGCCGGACAACACCGAATCCGTGACGGATCCGGCACGCGCCAAATCTGTCACCCGACTGACAATATAGGTCGTGAGCATGGCCTCGGTCAAGGCGATGCGAACCTTTTCGAGGTGGTGCCCGACTGTCCCCGCGTTCAGGCCTGCGCCTGCTTCCTCAGGCCTTCGACGCCGCCAGACGACCGGGCGGTGCCGGCGACCAGTCCGCCGTCGACCGGAAGCAGCGTGCCGGTGACGTAGCGCGATCGGTCGGTCACGAAGAACAGCACCGCTTCGGCGATATCCTCCACCTTGCCCTGGCGCTTCAGCGCCTGGCGCGAGATGATGAACTGGCGGAGGGAGCCGGCGAGTTCGGCCTGCTTTTCCGGCGACAGGTTCGCACCCATGCTGCGGCCGAGAATCTCGGTTTCGATGTTGCCGGGGGCGATCGCGTTGACCCGGATGTTCATGGCGCCAAGATCGATCGCCGCGCACTTGGTGAACATGATGACCGAGGACTTGGCGACGTGGTAGGTCCAGTTGCCGGCTGAAGCGTTGATGCCTCCGATCGAGGAGATGTTGACGATCGAACCCCCGCCGTTCTCCTGCATCACGCGGGCCGCTTCGCGCGTGCCGGCCATGACGCCAAGCAGGTCGATCGCCATGACTTGGTGGAAATCGGAAAGATCGTCGTCCAGCAGGCGCGGGTGGTTGGCGCCGCCGATCCCGGCGTTGTTAATCATGATGTCCAGCCGGCCGCAGTCGGCGGCGACATGATCGACGAGATCGCGCAGTTGCTGCTGATCGGCGACGTCGGTGCGCCAGAACGAGGCGTTGGCCCCCAGCGCGGCGACCGCCTGGTGGCCCGCCGCCTCGTTGATGTCGGCGATCACGACCCGCGCGCCTTCGCTGGCGAGCCGCTGGGCGATCCCGAAGCCGATTCCGGCGCTGCCGCCGGTGACGATTGCAACCTTGTTCGCCAGTTCAGTCATTCCCATCGTCCTTCTTGCGCCGTGGCGCCGGCGGATGGACGGGGCCAGGGTTCTGATTATTTTGTTGTACTGATCGCATGGGCGGGCCCTGGTGATGGAGCCCGCCCACGCTTGATGTTCAGCCCTTCACCATCGCGATCGCCCGTTCGGCGATCCGCGCGGCCTTGGGGATATGCGCGTCTTCCAGCGACTTGCTGAAGGGCACCGGGTTGAACGGTGCGCCGAAGCGCATGACCGGGGCCTTGAGCTTGCCGAACAGGCGTTCCTGCACGACCGCGGCGATCTCGGCGCCGGGGCCGAAGGGGGTGACCGCCTCATGCACGACCAGGCAGCGCCCGGTCTTGGCGACCGAGGCGAGCACGGCTTCCTCGTCCCAAGGCTGGATCGAGCGCAGATCGATCACTTCGGCGCTGATGCCGGCTTCGGTCATGGCCGGAAGCGCGGCGACCGCTTCCATCGCGGTGCGCGAATAGGCGACGATGGTCACGTCGCTGCCTTCCGAACGGATCGCCGCCTTGCCGATCGGCACGCGGTGGCCGGCGACCGGGGCAGGCCCCTTGGCGCCGTAGTTCGGCGTGTTCTCGATCACCAGCACCGGATCGGGATCGTCGATCGCGCTGCGGATCAGGCCATAGGCGTCCTCGGTGGTCGAAGGCGCGACGACCTTCATGCCGGCGGTATGGGCGAACCACGCTTCGACGAAGTCGGAGTGCTGGCCGCCGGTGGAGAGCCCGGCGCCGGTCATGCAGCGGATCACGATCGGCACGCTGGTCTGCCCGCCCGACATGTAGCGCAGCTTGGCGGCGTGGTTGACGATCATGTCCATGGCCACGGCGGTGAAGTTCATCAGCATGATTTCGGCCACCGGCTTGAAGCCGATCAGGCTGGCGCCGATCGCCGCACCCATGATCGCCTGCTCGGAAATCGGGGTGGAACGGCAGCGATGATCGCCGAAGCGGGTGGAAAGGCCGGCGGTTACGCCGACGACGCCGCCGCCCTCGGGATCGCCCACGTCCTCGCCGATGACCAATACGGTGTCATCGTCGGCCATGGCGTCGGTCAACGCCGCGTTCAGGGCGTTGACGATGGTGACTGGCTTGTCCTGGCTCATGCGGCGGCTCCGTAAACGTCCGAGGACAGCTCCTCGAGGCCCGGGAAGGGCGAATTCAGGGCGAAGGCGATCGCTTCTTCGATCTGGGCTTCGCAATCGGCTTCGATTTCGGCGAGTTCCGCCTCGGTCGCGAGGCTTTCGGCGATCAGCTTGGCGCGGTAGCGCGGGTAGGGATCGGCTGCCATCGCGGTCTGCAGCTCTTCCTTGGGGATATAGCCGGCCGGATCACCGAAGACGTGGCCGTTGAAGCGGAACGTGATCGCCTCGATCAGCGTCGGGCCTTCGCCGGCGCGGGCACGCGCGATGGCTTCGGCGGCGGCGGCGTACATGGCGACGGGATCGTTGCCGTCGACATGGATGCCCGGGATGCCGTAGGCTGCGGCGCGATCGGAGATGCGTTCGATCGGCGTCACCGTCGAATAGGCGGTGTGCTCGCTGTAGCGGTTGTTCTGGCAGACGAAGACCACGGGCAGCTTCCACACCGCCGCAAGGTTCAGCGATTCGTGGAACGCGCCGATGTTGGCGGCGCCGTCACCGAAAGTCGCGACCGAAACGTCGTCGCGGCCCTGCAGCTGCGCGCCCCAGCCAAGCCCGTTGGCGATCGGCATGGAGGAACCGACGATGCCGGTGGTGACCATGATGCCCTTGGCCGGATAGGTCAGGTGCATCGGGCCGCCCTTGCCCTTGCAGGTGCCGTCCATGCGGCCGGCGACTTCCGCCCAGAGGTCCTTCAGCGGCATGCCCTTGGCCAGCATGTCGTGAATGCCGCGATAGATCGTGCAGAGATAATCGGTATCGCGCAGGTTCACCGCCAGGGCGGAAGGGATCACTTCCTGCCCGCGATAGCTGTAGAACGACATCACCAGGCGACCGGTGCTGATCGCCCTGCGCGTCTTTTCGTCGTTGATCTTGAGCAGCGCCATCTTGCGGAACATCGCAAGCTGGGTGGGCCCGTCGGGGATATAGGCGTTGGTCATCGCGTTCCTCGTGGTTCGCCGCCGGTCAGGCGGGCATTTCCGAATGCATGAGCTTGAGCAATTTTGACGGTGTCATGGGCAGGTCGTCGGGCAAAGTGCCGAACGGGACCATTGCGTCCGCGACCGCGTTGAGCAGGGTCGGCCCACCGATGATGATACCGCCTTCACCCACGCCGCGAAAGCCGCCTTCGCTATCGGAAGGCGTGGAGATATGGGTATATTCCAAGATCGGCACGTCGGTGATCGCCGGCAGGTGATAGTCCTTGAACGTCACCGCGGTGGGATTGCCGCGGGCATCGATCGTGAACTCTTCATGCAGCACGACGCCGATCGCCTGCGCCACGCCGCCGGCGATCTGGCCCTCGACGATCGCGGGGTTGATCTGGACACCGCAGTCCTCGCTGCTGATCCAGCGCTTGATCTGCACGAAGCCGGTTTCCGCATCGACCTCCACCACGCAGGCATGCGCGGCGGTGGCATGGGTGAACATGCGCGGTGCGGTGTAGCGATATTGCGCATCGAGCCCGGCTTCCATGCCCGGCGGCAAACGCTTGGCATCGCCATAGGCAAGCTCGGCGATTTCCCTGAGCGAACGGGACATGGCCTCGGCGCCGGCGACTTTGACCATGCCGTCTTCGATCGTGATATCGTCCGGGTTGGCATTGAGCGCATGGGCGGCAATGGCCTTGATCTTGTCGGTCAGCAGCCGCGCGGTGCGGATGATGGCGCCGCCGGCGACAACGGCCTGGCGGCTGCCCGCCCCGCCCGGGCCGAAGCCGCTGCGGGTCGAATCGTCCTGGTAGATGGTGACATCGTCGACGCTGACGCCGAGCTGCTCGGCGATGATCTGCGCATGGGTGGTCTCGATCCCCTGCCCCTGCGAATGGGTGCTGAGGTTGGCGATGACCTTGCCGGCATGGTCGATGCGGATCTGCGCATGATCGCTCAGCAGCGGGAAGATGCCATTCGCGGCGGTCGGCTCGATGTAGGTGGCGATGCCCAGGCCCAGATAGCGGCCCTGCTTGCGGGCTTCGGCCTGTTCGGCACGGAAAGCTGGCACGTCGATCTTGGTCAGCAGGTTGTCCAGGCATTCGATCGGCGTGATGTTGTCGATCTCGATGCCCAGCGGATTGCGGGCCGGGACTTCGCTCGACGTCAGCAGGTTGCGCCGGCGGATCTCGATCGGATCGATGCCGAACTCGCGCGCCGCCTTGTCGAACAGCGATTCGCGGGCGAGCGATTCGATCGCCCAGGGCGCGCGGTAGCCGCCCAGGCCCACCGTATTGGTGAACCACGCCTTGCCGGTGAACTGGTAGACCGGGACCCGGTAAGGGCCAGGCATGAACATCATCACCGGCATGCCGGCGTCGGGCATGTGCGGATAGGCGCCGTTGTTCGAATTGTAGACGACGCCCATCGCGAGGAGCTTCGCATCGGCATCGAAGGCCATCGTCGTGGTGATGTCCGATTCGCGCGCGGGGCACGAAGTCGTCAGCGCTTCGAGCCGGTCCTCGATCCACTTGACCGGGCGGCGCAGCAGCAGGCTGGCGGCGATGGCGCCGGCTTCCTCGCGCCAGGGCTGGGCCTTGAGTCCGAAACCGCCGCCGACGTCGCGGGCGATGACGCGGACCTGGTTTTCGGAAAGGCCGAAGGCGATGGCGATCGCGGCCGAGGCGATGTGCGTGCTCTGGCAGCCGATGTAGACGGTCAGCTCGCCCATCCCGGTCGGGTTGGAAACGCAGCCGCGGGTCTCCATGGTCGATTGGGCGATGCGCTGGTGGCGCAGCGTGCTGGTCACCACTTTGGCCGCGCCGGCGAGGATACGCTCGTACTCGGGGTTTGGCGGCAGGCCGATCTGAAGAAGGACGTTGCTCTCCCGGTCGGCATGGACCAGCGGACCGGTCATCGCGTCCTCGACGGTGATGAGGGGGTCTTCCTCATCGTATTCGACATAGACGAGCGCCACCGCGTCCTCGGCGATGTAGCGGCTTTCGGCGACCACCATGGCCACCGGATCGCCGACATAGCGCACGTATTCCGCTGTCAACGGCAGGGTGATCGGGCCGTTGTTTTCATGCAGGTGCATGTTCGACAGGCGCACGTTGAACTGGCCAAGGTCCGCGGCGGTCAGCACCGCGCGGACCCCGGGCAGGGCGCGCGCCGCCTCCAGGTCCATCGAGACGATGCGGCCGCGCGCGATCTGGCTGCGGACGTAGGCGACATGGAGCACGCCGGGAATCGCGATATCATCGACGAACTGGCCGCGCCCGGTCAGGAGCCGAAGGTCTTCCTTGCGCAGCACGCGCTGGCCGATGTAGCGGCCGGCGCCGCTGATGGGGACGCTCATGCGGCTTCTCCCGCCGTCAGTTGCTTGATCGCCTTGCGGATGCCCTGATAGCCGGTGCAGCGGCACAAGTGGCCGGACATGGCCTTGAGCAGGGCTTCCTCGCTGGGCTCGTTCTCGCCCGTGGTGAGCGAAGTCAGCGTCATCACCACGCCCGGCGTGCAAAAGCCGCACTGCAGCGCGTGGCATTCGCGCATGGCCTGTTGCACCGGATTGAGCGTGCCATCGGCCGCCGCCACGCCTTCAACCGTGGTGATCTCGGTTCCATCGGCCTGAACCGCGAACATCAGGCAGGACCGCACGGCCAGGCCATCGACGACGATCGTGCAGGCACCGCAGACGCCATGTTCGCAGGCGAGGTGAAGCCCGGTCTGGCCCAGCTTCTCGCGCAGGAAATCGCCGAGGGTCATGCGCGCCTCGACCTGTTCGGTGTACTGCCTGCCGTTGACTGTCAGCGTGATTGCGTGGTCGCTCATGCCATGGCTCCCTGGTCCAGTGCCTCGGCCAGCGTGCGCGCGAAGATGCTGCGCCCCACGTTGCGCCGGTAATCGGCATCGGCGGAATGATCGTCGAAGGGATCGGTTTCGGATACGGCGAGGTCGGCCACGGCCTTCCAGTCGACCTGCGCGGGCGTCTGGCCGATCAGCGCGGCCTCGGCCTGGGCGGCTTTCATCGGCGTGGGACCCATGCCGAACCAGGCCAGCCCGGCACGGGCGATGCGCCCCTGTTCGAGCGTGAGCGCGCCCACCAGCCCGACCAGCGCGAAATCGCCGGGGCGGCGCGCCACTTCGTGAAACACGGTGATCGAACCGGGTGCCCAGTCCGGAAAATGGATCGCGGTGACCAGTTCGTCCATTTCCAGGACACTGGCGTAAGGGCCGATATAGAATTCCTCCGCCGGGATGCGCCGCTCGCCGTTCAGCGAGCGCGCCTCGATCTCGGCGCCCAGCGCGACGGCGGCGGCGGGCAGTTCCGCGGCCGGTTCGCCCAGCGAGATCGACCCGCCGACAGTGCCGCGATTGCGGGTCTGGAAATGGCCGACATGCGCGATTGCGGTGGTCAGCATGGGCAGGGCCGCCGCCAGGTCGCCATTGCCCAGCGCCGCGTTCTGGCGCGTGACCGGGGCGATGCGGGTTGCCCCGCCGCCGAAGGAAATGCCTTGCAGCGCGGGGATGCGGTTGATGTCGATGATGACGCCGGGCGTCGACATGCGCAGCGCCAGCAGCGGCAGCAGGGTCTGTCCGCCGGCCAGGATCGTCGCATCGCCGGCACCGCGATCGAGGTGCTCCAGCGCTTCCTCGACGGTATCCGGCACGACGTAGTCGAAAGGTGCGGGCTTCATGATCCGCTGCCCGCCGGGGCGGGCCGTGCGATCAGCTGGGAAACCGCCGGGTCGAGCGTGACCACCACCGGCCCCGAGCGCTTTCCGCACAGATAGCCCATCAGCGCGACGGCGGCGATGGCGATGCCCAGGACCGCACCTTGCCAAGGCTGCGAATGGCCGCCGCCCGCACCGCCCGCGAGGAATCCGGCGAGTGCGGCAAGCAGCACGGCAACGATCCAGGGCAGCAGTGCGGATTGCGGCTGCGGCATCGGCGTTACCGGGGCGAAGCTTGGGACGGGGGTCGGGGCAGGGCCCGAAACTGGGCCTGGAACCGGACTGGGCGCCGCCGCCGTCGCGGCGGGTTGCGCCGCGCTCGGCGCTTCACCCGCGCTTGCGGGCGCCGAGGCGGCTTCCTCGCTGGCCGCCACGATCGCGCCGAAACGCTTGAAGAATGTCCCGGCGAGCTGCTTGGCGGTGGCATCGACGATCGGGCCGCCGACTTGCGCCAGGCGGCCGCCCACTTCGGCGTCGACGGCATAAGTCAGCCGGGTCGCGCCGCCCTCGTCCGCCAGCGTGACCCGCGCGCCGCCCCGGGCGAAACCGGCGGTGCCGCCCTGGCCTTCGCCGGAAATCACGTAGGAATTGGGTGGGTCAAGCTCGGACAAAGTGACGGCGCCGTTGAAGCGCGCGCCGATCGGCCCGATCTTGATCGCGACGGTGGCCTTCAGCCGATCATCGGCCTCCTTCTCCAGCGACTGGCAACCGGGGATGCACTGCTTGAGCACCTCCGGATCGTTCAAGGCATCCCAGACCCGCGCGCGCGGCGCGGCGATCACCTGCTCGCCATTCATTTTCATCGTTCGCGACGCTCCTTGGCGGATTTCTGGCCTTTTCGGAATTCTGACCCTGCGAGCGGTTCAACTGCTGCTGTCCTGCAAGGCGAGGCTGCCGCTTCGCCGTGCGGGGGCAATGCGTGAAATGTCATTTCTGAAATTCGGGCGTCGTCACCCTGATGCCGTCGAGGGCGTCGGTCATCGGGATCTGACAGGCGAGGCGGGCGTTGGGAGCCTCCTCGCCCGAAGCCTCGATCATGGCAAGTTCTTCCTCCGCCGCCGGCACCAGCTTTTCCAGCCACTCCGCCGCGACATAGATGCGGCAGGTGCCGCAGTAGCAATTGCCCCCGCACACCGCCTCGATCCCCTCGACGCCATTCTGGATGGCGCCTTCCATGAGCGTGAGCCCGGCGGGCACTTCAACCGCGTTCTCGGTGCCGTCATGGGTAACGTAAGTCACCTTGGCCATCGGCTCAGCCCTCCTTGGTAGGGGTTTTAGCCCCGTTCAAGGAACCTGTCATCGCGGGCTTCCCGGCAACCGCGGTAACCGACCAAACTGCGCAGTTGTCTGGTAAACCCTTATATAACGACAATTCTTCCTCCTCTTCGCAGATCGCGGGGGGCTGCTCCGAATGACCGGCGACGGATCGTCCCCAGGCCCGTGCCGATCGCCAGCCAGTGCCTCCGACCGGCGGCAACGACCGCATGACGCGCGCGGGAACCCGTGAACGTTGGGCAGCTTTGATTTGAATCGTGCGTATTGGGATGGTGCGGACCGGTCAATATGAACAGGCGGGGGCGGAAGACCGGCGCGGCGGTTCGGAGTGTACCGGGGCAACACGCTCGGGCGCTGCGGTTCTGGCGGCCTTGCCGCCCGGCACCGCGTCTGCGCCGCCGCGGCATTCCGCCAAATGGTCCGAATCTTGCGGCCCCCGGCGTGATCGCGAGGCGAGGCGGGAGCACGCGCTGCGTGCGGTGAAACCGGCCGCGAATGCCGTGGCGAGGGCGATTTTGGCCGAGACGGGCATTGCTTCATGTCTGATTGACATACCCGCTGACAAGCCGATTGGATGCATGTGAAACCGTGGATAGAATTGTCGATGCTGGCGCCGTGCGATTCGGTCGCCTTGATGCCCGGCGGCTGCGTTTCCGCCGGGGCATTGGTCGCGGCGGAACATCGCTGATTCGGTGCGGGATCGATCCGGCTCCGGCGCGGCCAGACGGAAACGTTCCGGACGGGAATTGACATGATCCGGCGTCCGGAGTGTCATGTCCGCAATCCGGACAGAAACTGAATTCGAGGAGAGTCCCTGTGGAAATGAACGATATGGTCATCATCAGCGTCGATGATCACATGAGCGAACCGCCCGAGATGTTCGACAAGCACTTGTCGGGCGATGCCTATGCCACCGCGCCCAAGTTCAGGAAGACCGACAACGGCACCAGCTACTGGGAATACCAGGGCCGCAAGCTGCCGTCGGTGGGCCTCAACGCCGTCGTCGGGCGGCCGCTCGAGGAATTCGGCATGGAGCCGACCTCGCTCGAGCAGTTGCGGGAAGGCGTCTACGACGTCCACGCCCGGGTCGACGACATGAACGTCAACGGCATCGCCGCGTCGCTTTGCTTCGGCAGCTTCGTCAGCTTCGACGGAAGCCTGTTCAGCAAGGTGCCGGACAAGGACCAGGCGCTGGTTCACCTGCGCGGCTACAACGACTGGCATGTCGACGAATGGTGCGCCGCCCATCCCGGCCGGTTCATCCCGTGCGGCATCCTGCCGATCTGGAACATGGATGCCACTGTCGAGGAGATCAAACGCCTCTCCGCCAAGGGCTGCACCTCGGTCTCGCTGACCGACAACCCGACCATGCTCGGCTTGCCATCGATCCACAACGCGTACTGGGAACCGTTCTGGAAGGCGATCACCGACGCCGACATGACCATGTGCCTGCACATCGGCACCGGCAACCCGGCGCCGCACGCCTCGATGGAAACGCCGATCGAGGCGTGGATCAGCACGATGCCGATGGCGATCGCCGTCGGTGCCGCCGACTGGCTCAACCTCGAGGCGCTCAAGCGTTATCCGTCGATGAAGATCGCGCTGTCCGAAGGCAGCATCGGCTGGGTTCCCTACTTCCTCGAGCGCTGCGATTTCAGCCATTCGCGGCACCACGCCTGGACTCATTCGACCTTCGAGGACGAGAAGCCGAGCAAGCTGTTCCGCAAGCACTTCCTGAACTGCTTCATCGAGGATGAGTTCGGCCTGCGTAACCTTGCCGACATCGGTGAGGACATGGTCGCCTACGAATGCGATTATCCGCACTCCGACTGCCTGTGGCCGGAAGCGCCGGAACGGCTCTGGAGCACGGTCAACCACCTGACCGACGAACAGATCGAGAAGATCACGCACCGCAACGCGATGCGCTTCTTCAATTTCGACATGTTCAAGTACAACAAGCGCGAGGATCTGACGGTGGGCGCGCTACGCGCCGCCGCCAGGGCCAAGGGCGTCGACACCACGCCCAAATCGCAGGGCGGCGAGGCGCCGCTGGCGGCCGGCGACAAACGCGTCGTCACCTCGGGCGACATCGTGGGCATGTTCTCGCGCCACGCCGAGGCCGCCTGAACGGCAGGCCGGGCGGGGGCGTCCCCCCGCCCGGCAAGCGTTTCGACGCCGTGAGCACGCCTCGGTCCCGGCTGGTCCCTGGTTGGTCCCCAGTCGGGCCGAGCTTGATCGATGCTTTATGCCGGCTCGATATAGTCCGGCCGCTTGCCGCCGAGCTGCCGGCGCCACCCGCCCGTCTCGCTGGATGAATTGCCATCGGCGCGGCGGATGTCTCCGGGGGTGGCGGCCCGGAAATTGATGAAACTCAGGCCTTCCGGACCGGGGTTGAAGGAATACATGGTCTCGGCCGAGACCGCGAGCGCGGTGCCCGGGCCGTACAGCCGGTTGCCCAGCTTCATCTGGCCTGCCGTCACGAAGATGATTTCATCCTCGGTATGCGAATGCGGGCTGCGCCGCTCCGTTTCCGGGGTGAGGAAGGCGGGCGTGAACTCGTTTTCGTGCAGCCAGATTTCGCAGGTGGGGCACGCCGAATCGAAATGCATGCCCCCATTGACGCCTTGCATCATGCCGGAGACACGTTCGACGCGCTCCACCGGCAGCAGATGGACATGCCCGCCCGGTCGCGCGCTCTGCGGAACATCGGCGGCGGCAAAGGTCAGAAGCTTTGCGGGGGCGAGGCCGCCGGTGATGGCAAGAGCGGCGCCGTGTTCCACCACCAGGCTCGATCCCGCCGCGAGGCGATGTCCGTCAGCTTCCACTTCACCGGTCCAGACATAGGCGAGGCAATCGACGGCCAGCGGGCCGATGCGCAAGCTGGCGCCCGGTTCGACGGAATGGAGATGCAAGTGCAGCGGGTCCCTGCCGCCCGCAAGGTAGGCAGCCGTGCTTGCCTTGCCCGAAAACCCGGGGGGAGTTTCGACCGGCACGATCTTTTCCAGCGGAACTACTGAGACTTTCGGCATTGTGCTTCCCCTGCCGCTAATGCGCTTGCGCGGATTGGCCAAAGTCGCGCCGGCCTCGGCGACGGCCCGCGCCATCGCTTCCGGCCCGGCGGTGCGGGCCTGAAGCAGGCGTAGATCGTCATTCTCACAATCTCTCTCCCGGTCGCCTGCGCGTTGCCCGCACTGCTGGCGTATCGACAGTCCTTGCGAGTCGGACCATGCTATGAACGCCGAATCATCCAACTATGTCGGCAGCGTCGCGGATAGACAAGTCCAGCAGGTGCATGACCATTGGCCGGGGTAGCCCGGAGTCGACTTTCAACTCAATAACGTGAGCTTACCCACACTTGCATGTGAACCAATATATTTGCATTGCCCCCCGTTTTGTGCCAGCCTTCGCGGCATGACGTCACAGGTGAAATTTGTAAGGGTCGATGAGCCCGCGGAGGGGCTCCGTTCACGCAAGAAGGCGAAGACCCGGATCATGATCGAGGAGGCCGCGCTCGATCTCTTCGCCAGCCAGGGTTACGAAGCGACGACCGTGGAGCAGATCGCCGCGCAGGTTGAAATCTCGACCACCACTTTCTTTCGCTACTTCCCCAGCAAGGCGGATGTCGTTCTGTGTCAGCAGGACGGCCATTTGCCGGAGCTGCGCAGGGTTATCCTTTCGCGTCCGGCGAGCGAGAGCGGATTGGCGGCGGTGCGCCATGCAATGCTTCAGGTTTGGGTTCCCAACGTGGATCCGGAACATACCCTGCGCGCCGGTCTGGCGGTGGCGAACTCGGCTACGCTGCGCGGGCTTTACAACGATCTCAACCGCACCTGGCTCGATGGGATTGCCGAAGCGCTGGCCGAGCGGAAAGGGCTTTCCAGTCCTGACGAGGAAGTGATGATTACCGCGCGCGTGGCGCTTGGCGTGTTCAACGAGGCGATCAGGGCCTGGGGCAACGGCGAGTGCGGAGAAACAGTGGACACGATGGTTGAGCGAGGCTTCGCCGCGCTCACGCGTCTTTGCGCCGAATGGGGCGCCGAATGGGCGCGGACCGTTTAAGTACACGAACCATTTAAACACACAGACACACGAAAATGGGAGAATAGGGTGATCGGCTTGAAAAACCGCGAATGCTTCGCGCCTTTCGTTCATGTGAAGGAGCTGTCGCGATGACGGTCGGCCTTTCGCTTGAAGGCAAGGTCGCGCTTGTCACGGGCAGCGGGCGCGGCATCGGCGCCGGCATCGCGCGCAAGTTCGCCGAGGCGGGCGCCGCTGTCGCGGTGACGGCCCGCACCACCAGCGAGATTGACGGGATCGCGGCCGAAATCCGCGCTTCCGGCGGACGCGCGGTGGCCATTGCCGCCGATATCGCCGATGCCGAGCAGCTTCCCGGCCTGGTCGACCGAACGGTTTCCGAACTGGGCGGGTTGGATGTGGTGGTCAACAACGCCGGCGGCGGCATGTCCCCCAGCTTCGTCGATACCCGCTACGAACTGCTGGAAAAGCATTTCCACCTGATCGTTTCGATGTCGTTCGAACTGTCACGCCTGGCGCTGCCGCATCTTCTGGAGCGGCCTGGCGCCTCGATCATCAATATTCTGTCGCCGGGGGCCTACCGGGCGCCGCGCGGCAACTTGTCCTACTATGTCGCGAAGGCCGCACTGGCTCACATGACCAAGCTGATGGCCGCCGATCTCGGGCCGAAGGTGCGGGTCAACGCCATCATTCCAGGCCCGATCGAAACGCCGGCGCTGACCAAGGTTTTCGAGGAACGGCCCGAAATCCGCGATGTCGCCAAGAATTCCACCCGCATGAGGCGGCTCGGGTCGCCCGAGGATATTGGACTGGGGGCGGTCTATCTCGCTTCGTCGGCGGCCTCGTTCATCACCGGTGCGCTGATGCCGATCCATGGCGGCGATGTCGAGGAAATGAGGCCGATCTCACCCGACCTTTGAACGGGGACGCCAGATTGCAAGGGCTGGCCTGGCGGAATCCGCCGGGCCTCGCCTTCAGACCAATTTTGAATTCAAGGAGATTTCAGTGACCGGCACGGCAATCAACGACCAAGCACTCGACCAGCTGTTCCTGGAAGCGAGGACACAGAACGCCTGGAAGCCCGATCCGGTGAGCGAGGAACTGCTGCGGCAGGTCTACGATCTTGCGCGGATGGCGCCGACTTCTGCCAACAGCTGTCCGGCGCGCTTCGTGATGGTGGCGAGCGCCGAGGCCAAGGAGCGTCTCAAGCCCCATATCCTGCCGACCAATGTGGACAAGATCATGGCGGCCCCCGTCAGCGTGATCGTTGCCCACGACCTCCAGTTCTACGACAAGCTGCCGCAGTTGTTTCCGCATGGCGGCGATGCCTACAAGGGCTACTTCGCCAGCAACGAGACGCTGGCGGTCGAAACCGCGTTCCGCAACGGTTCGTTGCAGGGCGCCTATTTCATCATGGCGGCGCGTGCGCTGGGGCTCGATTGCGGGCCGATCTCCGGGTTCAACAATGCCGGCGTGGACGCGGAATTCTTTCCCGATGGCGTGGTGAAATCGAACTTCATCTGTGCGATCGGCCATGGCGATCCCGCCGGCGTCTGGCCGCGCAATCCGCGCCTGTCGTTCGAAGAGGCGTGCCGGATCCTGTGACGATGGAGCCGGCCGGTCCGCGGCAAGGCTGATCGGGCCGACCGGCTGCATACAATTTGAAAGGCCCCCTTTCCGGGGGCGGTGAGGGATGGAGAATCCGATGGGATTTCTTGAAGGAAAAGTCGCGGCCATAACCGGCGCAGGCTCCGGCATGGGCAAGGCTTGCGCGCGGATTTTCGCGCGTGAGGGTGCCATGGTGCTGGTGTCCGACATCAGCGGTGCCCAGGAGCAGACGGCGGCCGACATCGGCGCCCAGGCCGTCGCCACGCGGTGCGACATCTCCGACGAGGCGCAGGTCAGTGCGATGATCGACCTTGCCGTCAGCAAGTTCGGCCGGCTCGATGCCATGCTCAACGTCGGCGGCATCGGTTCGGGCGCTCTCCTTGAAAGCCTTGAGGCGGCCGATTTCGACAAGATGCTCAACATCAACCTCAAGGGCATGTTCTTCGGCGCCAAGCACGCGGTGCGCGCGATGAAGGAAACCGGCGGCGGAACGATTACCAACTGGTCGTCGCTGGCGGGCCTCATCCCTTCGGTCGGCAGCGGTGCTTACAACATAGCGAAGGCCGGCGTGGCGATGATGACGCGGCAGTTCGCGGTGGAGGCAGGCAAGTACAACATCCGTTCAAACGCGGTCTGCCCGGGCATGATCCTGACCGAGGGCATGGGGCGCGCGGGATATGAGGCGCAGCCCAAGCGTGCGACGGTCAATCCGCTTGGCCGGCCCGGCGCCGCTGAAGACGCGGCTGAACTCGCGGCGTTCCTGGCATCGGATCGCGCGGCCTACATCAACGGCGTGCTTATCCCGCTCGACGGCGGCTGGGGCTGCATGCTCGCTTGAGGTCGCCGGGCCTTGTCAGGCATAATGACGAGGCGGTCTTCACGGCCGCCTCGTTGCGTTCAGGTGCCGGCGTTCAGGTGCCTGCGTTCATGGCGCCGATCAGTTCAAGCGACCGGATGCGTGCGCCGGCATCGAAGAAGTTGCCGGCGATCATGATCTCGTCCGCGCCGGTGGCGGCGGCGAAGGCTTCCAGGCGTTCCCGGACGGCTTGGCCGGAGCCCACGATGGTAAGGCGGTGCATGTGTTCGATCATGGCCTTTTCCTGCGGCGTCCATATCGCCTCGATGTCATCGACCGGAGGGTGGACCGGGCCTCGCTTGCCGCGAAAGAAATTGATGAGCCCCATCTGCGCGGAAGAGAAATGATACCGCGCCTCCGCATCGGTATCCGCCGCGAAGACATTGATGCAGGGCATGAAGCGCGGGGTGGACCGTCCGTCCCGGGCGATGAAACTGGACCGGTAGAGTTCGATCGCCTCGAGCAGCCCGTTGGGTGTCACATGCGCGGCAAAGGCGAAGGCGAGCCCGTTCTGCGCCGCAAGGCGGGCGCTCGATGGGCTCGATCCGAGGATCCAGATCGGCAGGTCGGTGCTTTCGCCGGGGATCGCGCGCACCGGCTGGCCGGGGCTCGCCTTGCCAAGGAACACCTGCAATTCCTGGAGATCGGCGGCGAAACGCTCCGATCCGCGTGGATCGCGCCGCAGTGCCCGCACCGTGAATTCGTCGGTGCCCGGAGAACGTCCAAGCCCCAGGTCGATGCGGCCGGGGTAGAGCGCTTCCAGCGTGCCGAACTGCTCGGCGACGACCAGCGGCGCGTGGTTGGGCAGCATGACTCCGCCCGATCCGATGCGCATCGACCGCGTCGAGGCGGCCACATGACTGATGACCACCGCCGTCGCCGCGCTGGCGGTGCCGCCCATGTTGTGGTGCTCGGACACCCAGAAACGATGATAGCCGAGCCGTTCCGCCGCCTGCGCGAGTTCGCGGGACCGGCGCAGGGCATCCGCCGCGGTTTCGCCTTCGGCAATCGGGCAAAGGTCTAGGATCGATAGGGGTGTCATGCTGCTCCGGCTGGTTGGTTGGGGACGAGCCCGGCTTGGCGGATCTCGCGGATTGATGGTTGCGCGTCGTGGTAGCTTGCCTTAATTTAGCAGTCTAGTACAATGTGTTTGTCGACTCACATATTATATCATGGTCCTGTAATTAGACGGAGCCGTGTGGGTCAGCATTGGGAGAATGCAGGATGGCGGATTCGGTAACGGTGATCGAAGCAATGCAAACGATGCAAATGCCGTTCCCACGCGATGAGGTGCTGCGGATTTCGCCGATCTATGCCGCTTTGCGCGAGCGGGCACCGATCATTCCCGTTACGACGCCGACCGGTGATCCGGCCTGGGTCGTCGTGGCTTATGAAGAGGCCAAGCAGGTCTTCGCCGATCGCCGCTTCGGCTATTACACGCACCATGATCCCAAGAACGCCTCGCGCATGTCGGATGCGGCGATGCATTCCCATCCCATGGGCGGCGTGGACTTCGAAGACCTGATGGTGCGGCTGCGCAAGCTGCTCGCGCCCGGATTTACGCCGCGCCGGCTCATGCTGCTCAAGGACTGGGTCCAGGAACTCACCGACGGCTGCCTGGATGACATGCAGGCCGCGCATGACCGCGATCCCGACCAGCCGGTCGACTTCCACGAGCTGCTGGGCTTTCGCCTGCCGGTGCTGGTGATCGCGGCGCTGCTGGGCTTTCCGATCGAGGACGGCGACTATGTGATCGGGCTGTCCCATCGCATGGGCGCCACGCAGAATGGCGCGGACGCCATGGCCGCCGCCGGCGAGCTGCAGCAATACATGCGCGGACTGATCGAGAAGAAGCGGGACCACCTGGGGCCGGACGTCATTTCCGACTTCATCCGCGCGCAGGACGAGGACCCGGATTTCTTCAAGGTCCGCTCCATCGATTCGTTCGCCGCCGGGCTGGTGTTTCCAGGTCATGAGACCACCGTGGTGCGGATGGACTTCGGCGTGCTCTATCTGCTGAGTGATACCTCCCGCCGGGACTGGCTGATGGCCGATCCGGAAGGGCGGATCGATCAGGTGGTGGAGGAAGTGCTGCGCATCACCTCCGCGCATAACTTCGGCCTGATGCGCTACGCGAACGAGGATATCGAGATCGGCGGCGTCACGATCCGCCGGGGCGACCTGGTGATTATTTCCGAATCCGCCGCCAACCGCGATCCGCGCGTGTTCGAGCGGCCCGAGGAATTCGACCCCACGCGCAAGAACACGGGCCATCTTTCGTTCGGGCACGGCGCACACAATTGCCTGGGCATGAGCCTGGCCCGAATGGAGTTGAAGACCGTGTTCCTGTCGCTGTTCCGGCGGTTCCCCAACGCGCGCCTGGCGATCGACCCGGCGGAGCTGCGGGTCGACAATAGCCGCGTCGGCGGCGGTGTCGATAAAGTCCTGCTGACGTGGTGATGTCCGCCCCCCAAAGGGCGTTCCTGCAATCTGCCTGTACACGGCCGGCCTGCCGCCGGACATAATAATGGAGAATGAGAGAATGCCTGCGATCACGGCGAGGGACCTTAGCCCTGCATTCGGTTCCGAAGTATCCGGCCTGGAACCGCGCGTACCGCTTGACGATGAAACCATCGGCACGCTCAGGAAGCTGTTCGACGAACGCGGTCTGCTGGTGTTTCGTGACATCCAGGCGGACATTAAGTTCCAGACTTATTTGTCCGAACTCCTGATCGGCAACGACGTGCCCGATCCCGACGCGCTGCCGCTCAATGACAAGTTCATGATCTCCAACCGTGAACCGAAGGGGGCGGCGCCCTATGGCCGCCTGCTTTACCATTCCGACCAGATGTGGTCGGCCAAGGACCGGGTCGACCTGATCTCGCTCTACGGCAAGGACGTGGGCCAGCCTGCCACCCCGACCATGTTCGTGAGCGCGGTCGAGGCCTGGAAGACGCTGCCCGAAAATCTGCGCAGGCAGGTTCAGGAACGCTCCGCCATCCAGCATTATGACGAGGACGTCTATCGCAAGCGCGCCGCCGGCGACCCCGACGTGCTGGTGTCCACCTACCAGACCGGCGAGGATTTCGTGACGACACCGATCGCCTTAACCCATCCCCGCACCGGCAAGACGATTCTCTACGTCTGCCAGCAGACCACGCAGAAGATCGCCGGCATGCCCGAGGCGGAAGGCGACGCGCTGCTTGAGGCGCTGTTCGATCACCTCTACGCGCCGGGCGTGGAACTGGCCCACGATTGGCGTGAGGGAGACCTCATCGTCTGGGACAACCTCGCGCTCCAGCATGCGCGGCCCAACGTCCTTGTCGAAGGTCCGGCGCGCACCTTGCGCAAGACGCTCGCACCGTTCCCCAAGTCCATGATTAAGGGACCGAAATACGCGAGCGTGGCCGAAGCCTGACCGCTCCGCGGGTTCGCTGCGCCAGCGCGGCGAACCCGCGGCACCCTCCAGCGTTGGCATTCGGCGGCGGCACGAGGCGGATTCAGGCAGGTCGTCGGCAAGCCTACTGACCGCATGTCTAATCCGCATGAGATCATCGGGGCGCAATTGCGCCAGCTTGCCGCATCACGAATGGGAGGGAAAACGGCATGGCCGCGCAAACCACATGGCGCCCCGCCAATCTCGAGGAGCGCATAGAGCGCGTCGAGGCGCTCGATCAGATCAGGCAGCTCGCTTCGCGCTATGCGCTGGCGGTCGATACCCGCAACCTGGATGATCTGGCCGCGCTGTTCGTCGAGGATGTGCGCGTGGGGCGCGACGAATATGGGCGCGAGGCCATCAAGAAATGGTACGGTCGCTCGCTCGAACGGTTCGGCACTTCGATCCATTTCGTCGGCAATCAAGTGATCGATTTCGTTTCCGCCGAGGAGGCGACGGGAGTGGTGACCTGCCACGACGAACTGGAGATGAACGGGGAATGGCACCTCGGGAAGATCCAGTACTGGGACAACTATGTCCGCCGCGACGGCACCTGGTATTTCAAACGGCGCAGGCTCCAGCGCTGGTATCTGGCCGATGCGCTGACCCGGCCCAGCCACGGCGGCGGCGTCAATGTCGATCCCGCCGCGCTCAAGGTCGGGCAGTTGCCGGACATCTGGCCGAGCTGGAACGAGTTCTGGAACGCGCGCGGCACGTCGCCGCGTTGAGGGCAGGGTGGCTTGGCCGGCGGCCGGGCGGGAGAGTAACGGTGACACGATCATGAGCCAATTCCGCACGAGCCTGTTTTTCGACATGCGCGCGCCATCGTTCGGCGCCCCGGTGCGGGACATCTATGCCGCGGCGCTTGAAATGACCGAGTTCGCCGATCGGATCGGCATGACCAAGGTCGGTTTTATGGAGCACCACGGCTGCGACGACGGCTATCTCGCCAATCCGTTCCTGATGGGCGCGGCGGTGGCGGCGCGCACGCGGCGCATCCGGATCAACCTGGGCGCGGTGGTGCTGCCGCTGCACGATCCGCTCAAGGTGGCCGAGGACATCGCGATCGTCGACCAGATCAGCCGGGGCCGGGTCGAGGTGATCTTCGGAGCGGGCTATGTCCCTTCGGAATTCGCGCGGTTCGGGGTTTCACTGCACGATCGGGCCAAGCTGATGGATCGCGGGATCGAGACGATCCTGCGCGCGCTCTCGGGCGAAGCCTTCGACGGCGAGGGCCGCGATATCCTGGTGCGCCCGCTTCCGGTCCAGGATCCCAGGGACATCCTGCTCGTCGGTGGCGGCGTCAAGGCATCGGCGATCCGTGCGGCGCGCTTCGATCTTGGCTTCGCGCCCGCCAATCCCAAGCTCTTCGCGCTGTACGAGTCCGAAATGCGCGAGCGCGGCCAGGTGCCGCGCGCGATGCACGGTCCGGGCCGGCCGCTGTGCATCCACCTCGCCGAAGACGTCGAGGCCGGCTGGGCGGAATTGTTGCCGCACGCCGTCCATGTCGCCTCATCCTATGCCGCCTGGGCTGACGAAACCGGCATGCACAAGTCGCCGTTCCACGGACTCGGGACCGAGGAGGCCATGCGCGCCGCCGGGATATTCCGGGTCTGGACGCCGGACCAGATGCTGGAATACGCGGCAAATCTGCCGCCGCATGCGACGCTGGGTTTCATGCCGCTGTTGGGCGGGCTATCGCCGGAGGCGGGATGGCGCTGCCTGCGCCTGCTGGAGCAGGCGATGCCGCGCTTGCGGGCACTTCAATCACAGAGAGGATAACGAAATGGAACTGGCAAGCGCAAAGCACGCCTTCATCACCGGCGGTGCGAGCGGCATCGGCCTGGGAGTAGGCAAGGCACTGGCCGAACGGGGCATCCGCGTCACCGTCGCCGATGTCGACGCGGAGGCCATCGACGCCGCACTGGCCGGCGGCGGGGAGGCGTTTCGCGGTGTCGTTCTCGATGTCCGCGACCGGGCCGGCTGGGCCAATGCCAAGGCCGAGGCGGAAGCCGCCTTCGGGCCGGTCGACCTGCTGTTCAACAACGCCGGAATCGCCTCGTTCGGATATGAACTCGCCGATATGGCTCCGGAAGCGTTCGACCGTATCGTTGCCGTCGATCTGACCGGCGTGTTCAACGGGGTTTCGGCGTTCGCCGCCGACATGCGGGGACGGCGGCATGGCCACATCGTCAATACCTCCTCGATGGCGGGGATTTGCGGACCCAGCCAGGCTATCGGCGGAAGCTACGCGGCCGCCAAGTTCGGTGTCGTCGGCCTGTCCGAAACGCTGCGTGTCGAACTCGCGCCCCATGGGGTCGGGGTTTCGGTGCTTTGTCCGGGCATGACCGCCACCGGCATCGCGCAAAGCAGCATGAAGCTTGGCGGAGACATGCGGCTTCCGGCCGGGCGGGAGCCGGACGACGCATCGCATGCGGGTTCCAGCCCGCTGGAGATCGGAACGGCGGATGAAGTGGCGGCGAGCGTTCTGCGTGGCATCGAGGACAATGCTCCCTATATCATCACGCATGGCCGAGGCTGGTGGCCGCTGGCCCATGCGAGGCATGTCGCGCTCGAAAAAGCGTTCGAGGGCATGCGCGGCGAAGGTTGAACAGCGGCGGTATCGTACCGCTTGCGCCTTGTGCCGGCCGGATGCTATCGTATAGCACATGCTATGTAATATTCGGCCGGCTGGCCGCCCGCGTTTGACGGGCGGAGCCAATGCCGGCGGCAAGATGGAGATTGGTTGCCATGGCAAGTCTGCAAGTAAAGGAGATCCGTCCCGGCTTTGGTGCGGAGATCTCGGGTGTCGAGCCCAAGGTGCCGCTGCCCGATGACGTGATCGCGCAGCTTCGGCAGTTGTTCGACGAACGGGGCTTGCTGGTGTTCAGGGACATCGATGCCGATCTGCGGTTCCAGACCTACCTCTCGCTGCTGCTGATCGGCGAGGACCCGCTGGCCAATCCCGCCGAAAGCCTCGATTCGCCCGCTGCCCGGCGCGAACTGCTGGTCTCGAACCGGGAAGAGGGCGGAAACGCCCCCGTCGGCCGGCTGCTCTATCATTCGGACTACATGTGGCGCGACGATGTGTTCCGTCTGCTGTCGCTCTACGGCCTCAAGGTCGAACAGCCGACCAGCCCGACCATGTTCGTCAGCGCGGCCCATGGCTGGGATACCCTGCCGGATGACCTGCGCGCCCGGGTGGAAGGGCTTTATGCGATCCACGGACAGGATGCTTCCTATCAGCAGCGCAGCGGCGGTGACGCGGACGTGCTGGTTTCGAAGTTCGACGAAGCGGAAACCATCCGCTTGCCGATCGGTCATCGCCACCCGCGCACGGGCCGCACCATTCTTTACGTCACGCCTCAGTTCACGCAGCGGATCGACGGCATGGAGGAAGCGGAAAGTGAGGCGCTGCTGGGCGAACTGTTCGACCACCTCTATCGCCCGGAGGCGGAGATCACGCATCAGTGGCGCGAACGCGATCTGGTGATGTGGGACAATATCGCCCTGCAGCATGCGCGTCCGAACGTGACTTATGAAGGTCCGGCACGCACCTTGCGCAAGACTTTCGCCCCGCCGCCCAGCGCCAATGCCAGCAAGCGGCCCAGGTTCACGACTGTCGGCGCCTGACTTGCGCCGCGCGGCGCGTGTGATACCGACACCGGCATGACAGAACACCCCGGCAATGCGCCGGTCGCTGCCACGCCGCCGCGCCGAGCGGCTTCGATTCGCAGAACGACGACGCACGATTCCAATCGCCCCGAAGGGCTTGACGGCCTGGTCGCCCATGTCGCTTCGGGGCGCGACCTGCTGACCGACGTGCGGGGACAAGCCATTGTCCTCGACGAAGCGCGAATCGAAGCGACGGTCGATTACAACCGCGTCGCGATCATCGGCATCGCCAGCCAGCCGCCGGAGCCGGCGCTGGCCGCGCTTGCGGGCAAGGGCGCCTATTCCGGATTTCGCAAGTCGATCGAGGACTTGCTGCCAGGCGAAGTGGGGTCGCACACCATCCGCGCGCAGTTGTTTGACGATTTTCCGGCCGCCGTCATGGGTAACGGCCGCGCGCTGCGGGCCGAAGGCGTGAAGATCGCCATGGCACGCAAGAACGCGCTGCCGGTCGATCTCTGCGCCGGCTGGGCGGAAGGCGGGACCCTGGTGAGCGGCTATTCCGATCTGGGGCCGCCGCTCCTCGTCGGCCCCCGGTCCCCGGCGCTGGCGGGAGAGCATGATCCGCTTGCGTGGCACGCGTTCGCGCCGCTCGCCGCCCACGGTACGCGCCGCGCGCGGCGGACCGATCTGTGGGAGGAGGACGGGCTCGGCCGTGCCGACTGTTTCTTTCGCGACAGCCATGTCGACCGCCACGGCGTGGAGACGGTGATCCACGAATGGCGCCTGCTCGTGGCTTTCGATCCGGACGAGCGGCGCTTCGTTTCGGTTAGTGCCGATGCCGGGCCGCTGCCTTATCCGGAATGCCCGGCTTCGGGCGGCAGCGCCGCGCGGCTGGCGGGCATGTCGATCGACGGGCTTCGCCGCGAGGTGCGCCGCAGTTTCGTGGGGCCATCCACCTGCACGCACCTCAACGATACGTTCCGTGCGCTCGAAGACATCGGCATGCTGTTCGATCGACTTGCCGCCATCGCATGAGGTCAAGACTCCTTCCCCCTCCGCCGGCGGCGGGATAGGGAGCTATGGCGGGCTGCAACGTACAGACGGCCCCCGAGGAAAGGCCCGAGAAAAGGATGGATACGATGGAGCAAGCGCCGCTGGTCCTGGTTGAAGAGGATGACGGCATCCTGATCGTGACGCTCAACCGTCCCGAAAAATACAACGCCATCAATATCGCGATGATGCGGACCTTTTCGGATGCGGTGGACCGCCTGCGCGATACGCCCGAACTCAAGATCATGCTGATCCGTTCGACCGGCAAGTATTTCTCGGCCGGCGCGGATCTCAAGGAATCGCGCAACGAACGCCCGAAGACCGGTTCGGGAATCCGCGAGATGCATCGCCGCATGCCCTCCGACATGCGCCGGATCTGGGACGAGATGGAGGCGATCGAAAAGCCCTTCGTCGTCGCCCACCAAGGGCCGTGCGTGGGCGGTGGGCTCGAAATGTCGCTGTCCTGCGATTTCCGCCTGGCATCGACCAATGCGCGCTATGCCTTTCCCGAAGGCAAGTTCGCGATCCTGCCCGCGACCAACGGCGTCAGCCGCCTCACGCGCATGGTTGGCGCGTCCTGGGCGCGCTACCTGGTCATGGCGAACATGGAAGTCGATGCCGAGGAGGCGCGGATGATGGGGCTGGTCCACAAGGTTTTCCCGGCGGAAACCTTCGACGAACAGGTCATGGCCTTCTGCCGCCATCTGGCCCGGCAGAACAGCGAGCAGATGGGAACTGCCAAGATCGCCATCGAGCTTGCGCGCGATCTGGGCGCGCATCAGGCCGCCTCGGTCGAACGCCTGGCCAATTCCGCGCTGATGCTGATGCCGGATTATTCGAAGATTCACGACGCCCATGTTTCCAACATCGGCAAGGGAACCAAGGGCGGCTGACGGGCGGCGTCCGCCCGATATTTCACCGTTGCGTGGCCGCCGGCCGCGATGAACCGACTATTCAAGGATGACAGTGATGAGTGAGCAGGATCTGCTGGATATGGAAGGCCAGGTGGCGATCGTGACCGGTGCCGGGCAGGGCGCAGGCCGGGCGATCGCGCGCGAACTGGCGCGGCACAATGTCGGCGGCGTCGCGGTGAATGACTATGTGGCGGAGCGGGCTGAGGCCGTGGCTGGGGAAATCCGCGCCACCGGCGTGCCGGCCATGGCGGTGCCCTTCGACGTTGGCGACATCGCGGCGGTGCGCGCGGCCAACCAGGCGATCAAGGACACGCTCGGCACGCCGACGATCCTGGTCAACAATGCCGGAAACGCCGGCCCGGTCGATGACATCGGCTTTTCGGCGATGTTCTGGGAAGAGGATCCTTCGGCCTGGGACAAGTACTTTCGCACCAACATGTTCGGCGTGATGAACTGCTGCCACACCTTCATTCCCAACATGGTGGAAGCGCGGCGCGGCCGGGTGGTGGCGATCGTCTCCGACGCCGGCAGGGTCGGCGAGGCGCGGCTGGCTGCCTATGCCACCGCGAAGGCCGGCGCGGCGGGCTTCGTGCGCGCGATCGCCAAGGAATCGGGGCGCTGGAACATCACCTGCAATGCGATCTCGCTGTCCACGCTCGAGCCGCCGATGCCTCCCGAGCAGCTTGCCGAATATGTCCAGACCGAACGGGCCAAGGCCTATGTCTCGCGCTATGTCATTCGCCGTTAC
Source organism: Novosphingobium sp. CF614 (assembly GCF_900113255.1). Taxonomy (GTDB): domain Bacteria; phylum Pseudomonadota; class Alphaproteobacteria; order Sphingomonadales; family Sphingomonadaceae; genus Novosphingobium. The sequence goes on along the minus strand of NZ_FOOR01000004.1, from coordinate 230,149 downwards.
GGCAAGCCGGAGGATGTCGCCGGGATGGCCACGTTCCTGTGCTCCAAGGCGGCGGCGTGGATCACGGGGCAGACTTATCCGGTGAACGGCGGCTACAGCTTCGCCATCTGAGCATCTTCGGGCATGCCGCCGGAGCGGGATGGACCGGCCGGCGCCATCCCGCGCCGCCTTCGGCGGCTCACAAAGACGAAGGAAAAGTGGGTGAGTTCTTATCAATGCAGGTTAGTATTAGCTCATCCACGTGGACTCGCAGCACGGCCGCCGACAAAGAACGCGTTGAGGGGCCGGGGCAGGTTTCACGCGAGAAGAGCAGCAAGGCCCCCCGTTGAGGGCCAGAATGAGGGGTCGGATTATCCCATCGCTTCGGTCAGGTAAGGCCGCGCGGTGGCGCTCAGCACGGCCGCGCCAGGATCGTCGGACAATGCCGCCTCCAGCAGTCCCACATCCTTGACCAACAGCGCGGCACCCTTGAAATCGGCGGGAGAGGGCGTTGACGCGCTCACTTCCAGGCCGAAGCTGTAGCCGCTGCTGGAACGGATCGTCCGGGCCAGCGCGGCCCGATCCAGTCCCATGGCCACGCCGGCGCCGAGTGCCGCGTGGGCGGTGGCGATATTGGCCGCGAGCAGGGCGTTGTTGATGATCTTGGCGCGCTGTCCCGCGCCGACGGGGCCGAGCAGCACGATGTCCTTGCCGAATGTCTCCAGCACGGGCCGCACTGCTCCGAAGACCGCTTCGTCACCTCCGCAGATCACCGTCAGCGCACCCTTCTCGGCCCGTGCCGCGCCGCCGCTGACAGGCGCGTCGATCAGCGCGACGCCGCGAGCCGCGCATTTCCGCGCAAGGGCGATGCAGGTTTCCGGCAGGACGGTGGAATGGATGACGACGCGGCTGCCCGGGCGCATGGCCGGGACAAGCTCGTCGCACACCTGGATGACGTCGGCATCGGCGGAGACGCAGATGCCGACATGATCGCAGGCCGCGCCGAGGTCTGCCACGCTGGTCGCGGCTGTCGCGCCCTTGGCGACATAGGCCTCCAGCACTTCGGGACGGCGCGCCCAGACCGTGAGGGCAAGGCCGGCATCGACGATGCGATGCGCGATCGGCGCGCCCTGGTTGCCCAGCCCGATGAAGCCGATCCGCGAGCCGGTCATCGCCATTCCCATCCCGGCATCAGGCGATGGCGCCCTTGGCCTTGAGTTCTTCTATCCGATCCCAGTCGATGCCCATTTCCATCAGCACCAGTTCGGTATGTTCCGAGGCCTGCGGCGCGCGGGTGGCGACCTGCGCTTCGCCGTTGAACTGCACCGGCCCGCGCACCAGCTTGAGCGGCTTGCCGCCGTCGGCCGCGTCCACTTCGAAGATGACGTCGTTGGCAAGGGTTTGATCGTCGGTCAGCAGGTCCGCGATCGACTGGACCGGCGCCCACTGGCCCTTGAAGGTCTTGAGATGTTCGCGCCAGTACTGGAAGGACTGCTTCGCGAACGCCTCGACGAGGATGGCGCTGGCGGCCTGGGCGTTCTTGAACAGCGATTGCGCATCGGCGAATCGCGGGTCGTCCGCCGCCTCGGGCACGCCGACGTGCTCGAACAGGCTGCGGATCAGGCCGGTCGGCGAAAGCGTGCACAAGTTGATCGTGCCGCCGTCCGAGGTGCGGTAGTAGCCGATGAAGGGATTGACCGGGTTACCGCCGGAAACCGGCATGGTGTTCCGGTTGACCACGCCTGTTTCCAGATATTGCGAGATGATCGCGCCGCAGGCCCAGGACGCCGTGCTGAGCAGCGAAACGTCGAGTTCGATCGCCTCGCCGGTCTTTTCACGGTGATAAAGCGCCGCGGAAATGCCGCCGGCGATGAACATGCCGCCAATCGAATCGCCGAATGCCGGAATGGCCTGTGAAAGCGGGCCGTCCAGTGCCTCGGGAGTCATCGTATGGGCGATGCCGCTGCGCGCCCAGAAGCAGGACCCGTCGAATCCGCCGACCTCGCGTTCCGGCCCCTTGTTGCCGAGCGCCGAGCCGCGGGCGTAGATGATGTTCGGGTTGACCGCGCGGATATGCTCGATGTCGAACTTGTTCTTCTGGCGCACCTGGGGAAGGTAGTTGGTCAGGAACACGTCGCACTGCTTGGCCAGCTCATAGAGCACTTCCTGGCCTTCGGGCGTCGAGACGTCGAGACCGACGCTCCGCTTGCCCCGGTTGGGATGCTCGATCAGCGTATGGCGCAGTGGATCGAGATGCACGCCGCCAAGGTTCAGGAACCCGCGCTGGGTATCGCCGCGCAGCGGGTGCTCGATCTTGATGACGTCGGCCCCCCAGTCCGCCAGCATCGCGCCTGCGGCCGGGACGAAAGTGAACTGCGCCACCTCCAGGACCCGGACGCCTTCCATTACCTTGACTGCCATGGTTGTTCAGAACCTTTTCGAAAGTTACGCGTTCAGACGCGTTCGATAATCAACGCGGGGGCCATGCCGCCAGCGGTGCACATGGTGATGAGGCCGTAGCGTCCGCCCGTCCGCTCCAGCTCGTCGAGCGCAGTGCCGACCAGGATGGTGCCGGTCGCGCCGATCGGATGGCCCAGCGCGATGGCACCGCCGTTGGGATTGACCTTGGCGCGATCAATATCGTGGTCGCGAATGACCTTTTCGACGATCGCGGCGAAAGCCTCGTTGATTTCCCAGACGTCGATGTCGTCCTTGGTCAGCCCGGCCTTGGCCAGCACTTTGGTTACCGCGCCGGAGGGCGCCGTCAGCATCAGCGTGGGATGTTCGCCGTGATTGGCCATGGCGACGATCCGGGCGCGCGGCTTCAGGCCGTACTTCTTCACCGCCGCTTCCGAAGCGAGCAGCAGCGCCGACGCACCGTCGACATTGCCCGAGGAGGTGCCGGCATGGTGGACCGGCTCGATCTTGATGTCGGGGTAGACCTGGTTGATGAGCCCGCCGAAAGTCGGCCCGTCGGGCGCGGAAGGCATGTCGACGAACATGGCGAAAGCGGGCTTGAGTTCGGCCAGTCCTTCCGCCGTGGTGTTCGGCCGGGGATATTCCTCATGATCGAGCACGACGTTGCCCTCGTCGTCGATCACGGGAACCAGCGACTTCGCGAAGCGGCCTTCCTGGATCGCCACGGCGGCGCGGCGCTGGCTTTCGGCGCCGAAGGCATCGAGTGCGGCGCGCGGAATGCCTTCGTTCGCGGCAATGGCGTCCGCCGCGACGCCCTGGTGCGTCTGGGGAAACTTTGCCTGCAGCCGCGGGTTGGCGCCGCCCAGGCCCAGGCTGAAGCCCGCCTCGCGCATGCGGCCGCCGAAATCGGCGGTGAACGAGGTCATCTCCGCCCCGCCGGCGATCAGCAGATCCTCCATGCCGGACATGATCGTCGCCGCCGCGAGGTTGGTGGCGGTGAGGCTGCTGCCGCAGAACCGGTCGAGCGTGACGCCGCTGGTGCCCACGCCCAGGCCGGCGTCGAGCGCGGCCATCCGTCCCAGGTCCGCCGCCTGCAGGCCATATTGCGCCGAAGTGCCCCAGATCACGTCCTCGACCGCGTCCTCGGGCAGGTTGTTGCGCTCCTTGATCGCCTTGAGCACGGTCGCCGCAAGGTGCTGGGGCAGCGTGTCCGCCAGCGCGCCCTTGCCCTTCTTGCCGATGCCGCGCGGCGTGCGCACCGCGTCGATGATGTAGGCCTCAGCCATCAGGTGTTTCCCTTCGATTTCAATTGCGGCTGCGCGGCAGCCCCAGGCCGCGTTCAGCCACCATGGAGCGATGCACTTCGCTGGTGCCTGCCCATATGGTGGCGCCATGGGCAAAGCGGTAGGCGAGATTGACCGCCTCGGCAGCACCCGGCCGTTTCGAAAGCGAGAGCGGCGCGGTCAGGTCCAGCAGGTCGCTGGCGTCGGCCAGGAACAAGTCGGAAGTGAACCCTTTCGACATGGCGCCGGCGGCGGGAATTTCGATCTTGTTTTCCGCTCCCCACAGCGCGCGCAGGCCCAGCATTTCCGAGAGCAGCTCATGCGCGACTGTCCGCGCGAGCCGCATCTGCGCGGGCGCATGTTCGATCAGCGGTTTGCCGTCGTGCTGGATTTCGCGGCACAATTCCTCGGCGGCGCGCACCAGGCCGCGCAGCGATCGCGCGAAATTGCCGCTTTGTTCCAGCTCCAGCGTGGCGGACATCGTGCGGTTGCCGCCGTTGACTTCGCCCAGGCGATAGTCGTCGGGAATGCGCACCCCGTCATAGAAGGTGATGTTGGTGCGCTCGTCCTGGAAGGTGTGGACCGGTTGCACCGTCACGCCCTCTGCCTTGAGCGGCACGATGAACATGGTCAGTCCCTTGTGCTTGGGCGCATCGGGGTCGGTGCGGCACAGCATCAGCACATAGCTGGCGATGTCGGCGCCGCTGGTGAACATCTTGGTGCCGTCTATCCGCCAGCCATCGCCGTCGCGGGTCGCCTTGCACTTCGCCGCGAAGACGTCCGAGCCCGATCCGGGTTCGGAGAAGCCGACGCTGCAGATGATGTCCCCGGCCAGGATCGGCTCCAGCACATCCTTGCGCGCCTTTTCGCTGCCGAAGCGGTCGACGATGGCGGCCACCATCTGCGAGGTGCCGGTCGAATGGTTCGACCAGCCATGCTTGGCCCAGACCTCGAGCGCGGCGAAGCGCGCATAGGGGGTGGCGCCGCGTCCGCCTTTCGCCTTGGGCCATGCCGGGAACAGCAGGTTGGCCTCGGCGAGCTTCTTGTGGACTTCGGGGTGATGGCCTTCCCAGGAATGGTGGGCATGGGCCTTGAGTTCGGGCGTGAGCGTGCGCGTGAAGAACTCATCGGTTTCGGCCGCGAGGGCGCGTGCCTCTTCACCCAGATCGGTGTCGATCGAAACCGCGCCGACATCGGGAACGGTCGCGGCTTCGCCCGCGTAGAGTCGCCGCCCCGCTTCCTCGAGATAGAATTGCGGATCGCCGTGGATTGCCGGCCAGGCCTTGGCGCGCAGATTGTAAAGGTGGATGTCGTATTCGGTCGAAAGCCCGTAGCCGCCGAAAGTCCGCGCGGCCTGGATTCCGACTTGCCCGGCGGTCTGCGCCGCCCACCACAGCGCCAGCGGGATGTGTGCCGCGGCCTCGGGCGCGCCCGAGGCTATCTCGTGGATGACCTTCCAGATCAGGTACTTGCCGCCCTGGACGCTGGAATAAAGCGTTGCCATGGGGTGTGACAGGCCCTGGAAAGTACCGATCGGCACGCCGAATGCGTGGCGCTCGGAGGCATAGGCGGCCGCCAGTCGCAGGGCTTCGCTCGAAAGGCCTGTGAGCGAAGCGGCGGTGAGCAGCTTCCATTCCTCCCGCGCGGCGGCGAAAGCCGCAAGCGCATCGGGCCCGGTGGCGAGCACCGTATGCGGCGCGCTCGCCAGGTCGACCTCGCCGATGCCGTTGGACGCCAGCGTCGCTTCGGGGTGCCGGTCGGCGGCGGAGAGCGAGACCAGCACGAGCGAGTCCCCCCGAAGCGCCACGACCAGGTCGGCGTTGGCGCCGCCCGAAAGCCACTGGCGCGGCTGCCGGGCGATGTCGTGAAACGCGATCGTCGCAAGGCTTTCGCCGGAGACCACCACATCGAGCGCGGGATCATCGAAGGTGGCGAGCAGCCGCGCGGCCATCAGCGTTTCCGCCAGCGGTCCCGTCGCCAGGGTCCGCCCGGCTTCCTCCATCAGCAGCACGGCGTCGAACGTGCCGAGGCCAAGCCCGCCCTTGTCCTCCTCCACGCGCATCGCGAAGGCGCCCAGCTCCGCAAGGCCTGCCCACAAGTCGCGATCGAAACCCAGCGGCTGCGCCGCGCGGACCCGCTCCATGCTGCTGAGATCGTCCAGCAGCCGGGCAAAGGAATCGCGCATCAGCTGCTGGTCGTCGTTAATCTCCAGATTCATGTAACGAGATGCCTCTCACGATAGCCGTTTGTTTCGGCGGGGCATCCGCGATCCGGCCTCGTGGCGGACTCCCCCCCGGCCGGTGTCCTGCTCGGTTTTGCAATGACAATCAACCCTGGCACATCTGCGCGTGACACCGGCATGTCACATGCAATTGTTTGTAATGGAACGGCAATTGGCGCATCGCAATGGATTGGCATGGCATGGTGCGTTGTTGCCCTAACGGTTATTGGCCTGCCTCGGCCACAAGTGGCATCGGCGAGCTATCAAATAACGGGCGACCGACGCCATCCGGCGTCACACCGCCGCCGCTGCCTGGCGTTGAGGAGAATGGAAATGGCCGCAAACCTGGGACGGACGTCCACTGCGGACGAAGTTCTCGAAGGTATCGATCTGCAAGGCAAGCGCGCGCTCGTTACCGGCGTTACCGCCGGGATCGGCGGCGAAACCGCGCGGGTTCTGGTCGCGCATGGCGCCGACGTGGTGGGAACCGCGCGTGATCTTGGCAAGGCGGAGCGCAAGCTGGGCCCGGTGCGGGAGGCGGCGGCGCGGCGCGGGTCGTTCGAACTTGCCGAACTTGACCTTGCCTCGCTGGCCAGCGTGCGGGCCTGCGCCGATCGCCTGACGGCGGACGGCCGGCCATTCGATCTCGTCATCGCCAACGCGGGTGTCATGGCAATTCCCTTCGGCCTGACCGAAGACGGGTTCGAGATCCAGTTCGGCACCAATCATCTCGGCCATTTCCTGCTGGTCAACCGGATCGCTCCGCTGATGCGACCGGGTGCGCGGCTGGTCATGCTGTCATCGTCCGGGCACCGCGGCGGCGATGTCGATCTCGACGATCCGAACTTCGAACGCACGCCTTATAACCAGTGGCTGGCCTACGCCCGTTCGAAGACCGCCAACATGCTGTTCGCGGTGGAGTTCGATCGCCGCCATGCTCCGCGCGGGATTCGCGCCAGCGGCGTCCATCCGGGCCGCGTCGACACCGAACTGTTCCGGCATCTGGGGGAAGGCGGGCTCGACGGCCTCGTCGCCACCATCGACAAGGGACTGGTCGAGCGGGGACTGCCGCCGTCGATCACCAAGACACCGGCGCAGGGCGCCGCGACTTCGGTCTGGGCGGGGGTGGCCGCGCCGGCCGATCTGGTCGGCGGGCGATTCTGCGAGGACTGCGGTGTTTCGCCCGTCAACGACAGCACCGAGCGTCTTCCCGACATGGCGGGCGTCCGTTCCTATGCCATCGATCCCGCGAACGCACGCGCGCTGTGGGCGAAAAGCGAGGAGTGGGTGGGGGAGAGTTTCGCGACTTGATCTCCCGCCCGGCACCGGGTTTGCCGGGCCCGGCGCATGGCTTTATCAACGATGCAAGGCTCGCGCGGGAGATGCCCTCCCGCGCGCAAAAAGGATTCTAGAAGGTAATGTCCGAATATCTGGGCGAATTTCGTACCGAATGGCGTGCGGTGACATCGGCCATGGTCGGCCTGTCTTCAGGGCTCATCATGAACAGCTATGCCGCCGGGATCATGGGGCCGCACCTGGTGGCGGCGTTCCACTGGTCCAAGTCGGAACTGGCCGCCGTCCAGATCTTGGCGCTGATCGCCGTCTTCGCGTTTCCATTCGTCGGGCGGCTTGCCGACGTGGTCGGCTCGCGGCGAACGGCGCTGGTGGGCATCGTCGCCTCGCCGCTGCTGTTCTTCGCCTTCACCATGGTCACCAGCATCACCACTTACGCCGCGATCTTCGCGCTCCAGGTGCTGTTTCTCACCACCACCACGCCGCCGATCTATTGCCGTGTCATCGTCCAGTATTTCAAGAAGGCGCGCGGACTGGCACTGGCGTTGGCGGCCTCCGGCCCGTCCGCGGTCGCGGCGATCGGCGGGCCGCTGCTCAACAATCTCGTGGTCGCGAAGGGGTGGCAGGCGGGCTACCTCGCGCTGATGGTCTTCGCCATCGTCGGCGGCCTCAGTGCCTATCTGCTGATGCCCCGGGAGCTGCGCGAATCCGGCCAGCCGGCGCGCAAGCAGGCCGCGCGCGAGGATTACAGGATGATCCTGCACGCACCGGCGTTCTGGCTGCTGGTGGTCAGCATGTTGCTGTGCAACCTGCCCCAGGCGGTGATACTGACCCAGCTCAACCTGATGATCGCCGAGCACAACGTGGTCGGCAGGTCCGCTTCGATCATGGTGTCCGCCTACGCGGTCGGCATGTTGATCGGGCGCTTCATCAGCGGCTATGCGCTCGACCGGTTTCCGGCGCGGCTGGTGGCGACGATCGGCTTGTCGATATCGGCCTTCGGACTTCTCGCCATGGGACTGCAAGGCGGATCGATCGTCGGGCTGGCGCTGGCGGTCCTGGCCATCGGCCTCTCGTTCGGCGCCGAATCCGACATTCTGGCCTATCTGATCTATCGCCAGTTCGGCGTGCGCGTTTACAGCACCGTCCACGGCATGCTCGCGGCGACCGTGGCGATCGCCTCGGCACTGGGCGCTGGGGCGCTCAGCTACATTCTCTATCTGACCGACTCGTACAAGCCGTTCCTGCTGATTACGGGCGTCGCCGTGCTGACGGGCGGATTGTTGCTCTTGCTGCTGCCGCGCGGCGTGGAGGAAGACGCATAGTCGCTGCCGGGACCGTGAATCCCATGACGCGCGGGGCTCGCGGCGATCGGAAATTGGGGCCAGCGCATGAAGCCATGCGAAATTCCTTCACGCGCCATCGAGCCCTGGCGTCGCTGTGGGGCAGAAATCAGTTGCAGCCGGAAGTCGATCTCCTAAGTGCTATCTGCAAATGACACCGGGCCGCCCGGGACGTCTTCCGCGCGTCGTGAACCAAGCGACCTGATTCCCGTCAGGCCGCTTTTCACGCCGCGTCGGCGCTTCGTCCCGGCCAGCCTCACACGCTAGAACGAGGATGGTTTCGATGAGTGATTCTGCAAGGTTGGACGGTAAGGTCGTCGCGGTCACCGGCGCGGGACGTGGCATTGGTCGCGAGATCGCGTTGCTCTGCGCCAAGCAGGGCGCCTCGGTGGTGGTCAACGATCTGGGCACTTCGCCCGACGGCGAAGGCGCCGATGCCGGTCCGGCCGAGGAAGTCGTAGGCCTGATCCGCGCGGCCGGCGGCAAGGCCGTGGTGAACGGCGCCAGTGTCGCCGACCCGGCGGGTGCGACCAGCATCATCGAGGACGCGGTCAAGAACTTCGGCAAGATCGATGGCCTGGTGAACAATGCCGGCATCCTGCGCGACCGCATTTTCCACCGCATGAGCATCCAGGACTGGAACGACGTGGTCAACGTCACCCTGAACGGCTATTTCTACACCTCGAAGGCGGCGGCCAACTACTTCAAGGACCAGGGCAGCGGTTCTTACGTTCACTTCACGTCGACCTCGGGCCTCGTCGGCAACTTCGGCCAGGCCAACTATTCGGCGGCCAAGATGGGCGTCGTCGGCCTGTCGAACTCGATCGCGCTCGACATGCAGCGCTCGGGCGTCCGCTCGAACTGCATCTCGCCCTATGCCTGGAGCCGCCTGATCGCCACGATCCCGACCGAAAGCGAGGAAGAGCTGGCCCGCGTCGAGCGGATGAAGACCATGTCCGCCGACAAGATCGCGCCGATGGTGGCCACGCTGCTTTCGGATGCCGCCAAGGACATCACCGGGCAGATCTTCTGCGTGCGCAAGAACGAGATCTCACTGTTCACCATGCCGCGCCCGATCCGCACGATCCATCGCGGCGACGGCTGGACGCCGGAAACGATCGCTTCGGACCTGCTGCCGGCCCTGCGTCCGCACATGCCCAAGCTCGCCCGTTCGGCCGACATGTTCCCCTACGATCCGATCTGAGGCCAGCCCATGACGATCGATCCCGCCGCGCTGGTCGCGCGTCCGCCCATCGTGTCGCACCAGACCGTCACCAAGCGTGACGTGATGCTCTACGCGCTGGGCGTCGGTTCAGACGATCTTTCCTTCGTGTATGAGGAAAACCTCCAGATGCTTCCCACGATGGCGACCACGCTCGCCTATCCGGGTTTCGTCTGGAAGGATTTCGATCTTGGCGCGGACTGGAAAAAGGTCCTGCACGGGGAAACCAGCATCGAACTTCACCGGCCGTTGCCGGTGGAGGGCGAGCTTGTCGGAGAGACGACCTTCGGGCCGTTCTTCGACAAGGGCGCGGACAAGGGGACGGTCGCCTATCAGAAGCGCGAGATCCGCGATGCTGAGGGAAATCTTCTCGTCACGGTGCGCAACAGCAGCTTCCTGCGCGGAGACGGCGGGCAGGGCGGTTCGTCGGAGCCTCAACCGAAGCCTCGTCCGCTGCCCGACCGTCCCGCCGATGAGGTGGTGACCCTGGCCACGGCCGCCAACCAGGCGATGATCTATCGCCTCTCGGGTGACTACAACCCGCTGCACATCGATCCGGAAGTCGCCAAGGTCGGCGGTTTCGACCGGCCGATCCTGCACGGCCTGGCGACCTTCGGGGTGGCGGGCCGGGCGGTGCTTTCGGCGCTGTGCGGGAACGATTCCTCGCGGCTCAAGCGGCTCGACGTGCGTTTTGCGAGCCCGGTGTTCCCGGGCGAGACGATCCGCACCGAGATCTGGCGCGAGGGCGACGGGATCGCCTCTTATCGCTCCAGCGTGGTCGAGCGCGACCTGGTGGTGCTGAACAACGGTTACGTGGAGTTTGCATGATGGCCGATGTCGGCATTCTTTCATTCGGCGCCTATGTGCCGCGCCGGCGCTTGCAGCGCAGTGCCATCTACGCGGCCAACGCCTGGTTCGCGCCGGGGCTCAAGGGCCTCGCCAAGGGCGAGCGGGCGATCGGCGACTGGGACGAGGACAGCGTTACCATGGCGGTGGAAGCCGCGCGTGACACGCTGACTGGGATCGACCGGTCGACCGTCGGCTCGCTGTCGCTGGCATCCACCACGCTGCCCTTCGTCGACCGGCTCAATTCCGGCATCGTCAAGGAAGCGCTGGTCCTGTCCGACGGTGTCGCCGCGTTTGACCTGACCGGCAGTCAGCGCGCCGGCGTTTCCGCCCTGCGCGACGCTTTCGAGGCCGCTTCGGGCCGCAAGGCGCCGCACTTGTGCCTGGCCGCCGAAATGCGCAAGACCTGCCCGGCGTCCGACCTGGAGCTGCTCAGCGGCGATGCCGCGGCGGGGCTCCTGGTGGGAACCGGCGATGTCGTCGCCAAGTTCCTGGGCGCCTACAGCCTGACGACCGACTTCGTCGATCACTACCGTTCGCCGGGCATGGACTATGACTATGTCTACGAAGCGCGCTGGATCCGCGAGGAGGGCCATGTCGGCCTTACCAGCCGTGCGCTGAAGGAAGGGCTTGCCGCTCTGGGGGTGAACCCCACCGAGATCGATCGCCTGCTGGTGCCGATCTCCGCCAAGGGCGTGGCCGCCACGCTCGCCAAGAAGGCCGGCATTCCCGACAGCGCGGTGGCCGACACGCTGCAGGCGCAGCTGGGCGAAGCGGGCTCCGCGCACGGCCTCGTCATGCTGGTCGCCGCGCTGGAGGCGGCCAAGCCCGGCGAGAAGATCCTGCTGGTCGGCTTCGGCCAGGGCGCGGACCTGATCCTGCTCGAAACCACCGATGCCCTCGCCAGGCTGGCGCCGCGGCGCGGCGTCGCCGGTTCGCTGGCGGGCGGGGTCAAGGATGAGAACTACATGCGCTGGCTGGCGCATCGCGGGCTCGTCGATCTCGACAAGGGCATGCGTGCGGAGCAGGACCAGAAGCAGCCCTCGACCACGCTGTGGCGTCATCGCAAGGCGGTGATGGGGCTGGTCGGCGGACGCTGCACCAAGACCGGCACGGTGCAGTTCCCCAAGTCCGACATCTCGGTCAATCCCAACGATCGCACCGCGCATACGCAGGAAGACTATCCGCTGGCGGAAATCCCGGCGCGGGTCTTGACGGTAACCGCCGACAGCCTGACTTATAGCCCGAGCCCGCCGCTCTATTACGGCATGATCGATTTCGAGGGCGGCGGCCGCATGACCGCCGAATTCGCCGATCTTACCGAGGAGGTCGAGGTCGGCTGCGAGATGCGGATGGTTTTCCGCATCAAGGCCGTCGACGACGTGCGTGGTTTCGTGAAGTATTTCTGGAAGGCGGCGCCGGTCCGCTGACCCGCACCGAGGAGTGATGACATGGCAAAAGGCATCAAGGACAAGGTCGCAATCCTCGGCATGGGCTGCAGCCGCTTCGGCGAGCGGTGGGACATGGACGCCGACAACCTCATGGTCGAGGCTTTCGAGGAAGCGATCGCCGATGCGGCGATCGACGTAAGCCAGATCGACGCGGCCTGGATGGGCGTCGGCTTCGATGCGATGAACATCGGGCCTTCCGGCCTGCCGCTGTCGATCGCGCTGCGGCTGCCGAACATCGGCGTCACCAAGGTGGAAAACTACTGCGCCAGTGGCACCGAGAGCTTTCGCGGCGCGGTCTACGCGGTGGCCAGCGGCGCGGCCGACATCGCGCTGGCGCTCGGGGTGGAGAAACTCAAGGACACCGGCTACGGCGGCCTGCCGGTGCGCACGCGCGGCACCACGTTCGACATGGTGGGCGTGACCGGCTCGGCCCCGGGCAACTTCGCCCAGGTCGCCTCGGCCTATCGCGCCGCGCACAATGTCAGCAAGGACGACCTCAAGCGCGCGATCGCGCACGTTTCGGTCAAGAGCCACGCCAACGGCGCCAAGAACCCCAAGGCGCACTTGCGCAAGGTGGTGGACATGGACACCGTGCTCAACGCGCCGATGATCGCCGAGCCGCTGGGGCTCTACGACTGCTGCGGCGTGTCGGACGGTGCGGCCTGCGCGATCGTCACCACCCCCGAGATCGCCCGCGCCCTGGGCAAGACCGATCTGGTCACCGTCAAGGCATTGCAGATCGCGGCCTCGAACGGCTGGGAACTGCAGCATGCAGGTGGTTGGAACGGTTCCTATTTCCACCCGACGCGCGTCGCCGCGAAGCGTGCCTATGACGAAGCCGGGATCACCAGCCCCCGCGACCAGCTCAGCCTGACCGAGGTGCATGACTGCTTCTCGATCACCGAGCTGGTGACGATGGAGGACTTGTTCCTTTCCGACGAGGGCCAGGCCTGGAAGGACGTGCTCAACGGCGATTTCGACGCCGATGGCCGCACGCCGTGCCAAATCGACGGCGGGCTCAAGTGCTTCGGCCATCCGATCGGGGCTTCGGGCCTTCGCATGATCTACGAAAACTATCTTCAGCTTCTCGGCCGCGCCGGCGATCGCCAGCGCAAGACACCGCCGAGCCTGGCGCTCAGCCACAACCTGGGCGGCATGCCCAGCCAGAACGTGAGCGCAATCGCCATTGTGGGACTTGCCGATGCCTGAGACCGGACTTGACGCCGAAACTTTCGAAGCCTTCATCACCACGCTGCGCCGCTTCGTGCGCGAGCGGATGATCCCGGCCGAGCCGCAGGTTTTCGAGGATGACCGCATCCCGGAGCCCCTGCTCAACGAGATGCGAGAGATGGGCCTGATGGGCCTCAGCGTACCCGAGGCCTATGGCGGCCCCGGCCTGTCGATGGGCCAATATCTGCAGGCTGTTGCGGAAATTGCCTATGCGGCCCCTGCTTTCCGTTCGGCCATGGCCATCGGCACGGGCATCATCACTACCGCGCTCAAGCTCGACGGCACCGAGGAACAGCGACAGGAATACCTGCCGCGTCTCGTCGCCGGTGAGATCGCGAGCTTCTGCCTGACCGAACCGGACAGCGGATCGGATAGCGCAGCGATGAAGACTCGCGCGGTCAAGGACGGCGATTTCTACGTTCTCAATGGATCGAAGCGTTATATCACGAACGCACCGCAGGCGAATTTCTTCCTTGTCATGGCGCGCACCAGCGCGGAATCGCTGCCGGGTAACGCGCATGTCAGTGGATTTCTGATTCCGCTCGGAACGCCCGGCCTTTCGATCGGCAAGCCCGACAAGAAGATGGGCCAGCGCGGCGCGCTGACCGCCGACGTCGTGCTTGAGGAGGTGCGCGTTCCCGCCTCGGCGCTGCTCGGCGGAGTGGAGGGAAAGGGTTTCAAGACCGCGATGAAGGCGCTCGACGGCGGGCGCCTCAGCGTGACCGCTTCGGCGCTCGGCCTCAGCCGTCGCACGCTCGATGTGGCGCTGCGCTATGCGAACGAGCGCAAGGCCTTCGGCGAGACCATCGCGAACTTCCAGCTCGTCCAGGCGATGCTGGCGGACTCGCAAGTGGAACTCTACGCGGGTGAGTGCATGCTGCGCGATGCCGTCGCCAAGGCGGAAACGGGCCAGTCGATCCTCAAGGAAGGTGCTGCCTGCAAGATCTTCGCCAGCGAGGCGCTGGGCCGGATTGCCGATCGCTGCGTCCAGATCTTCGGCGGGGCGGGTTACATGGCCGAATACGATGCCGAGCGGCTCTATCGCGATGCCCGCGTGTTCCGCATCTACGAAGGCACCACCCAGATCCTGCAACTCGTGATCGCCAGGGCTATGCTCAAGGAATACGCGCAAGGCTTCTGAATGCCTGGGGAGACGGAATGAGCCAGCTTTTGAACGATGCGGGCGAACCGCGGCTGCTCACGAGCATCGCCGACGGCATCGGCTGCGTCACCATCAACCGGCCGGAGGCGCGCAATGCGATGTCTTCCGATGTGCGGGAGGGTTTGTTCACGTTCTTCGAGGACGTGCGCGGCCGTGAAGACGTGCGGGTGGTTCTGATCCAGGCGGCTGGCAAAAGCTTCGTCGCCGGGGGTGATATCAAGGCCTTCGGAGAGGGTCTTGCCATGACGCCCGAGGACCGCGCCACCGACATGAAGGGCCGCGCCGCCGGTGCCGGCGCGCTGAGCGCGCTTATCAGCACTCTGCCGCAGCCGGTGATCGTCGCCGCGCGCGGTTATGCGGTGGGGGTCGGCGCCAGCCTGCTGTTCGCCTCGGATCTCGCGATCGTTTCGGAGACCGCCAAGGTCGGCCTCACGCATGTGACGCTGGGCATCAATCCCGACGGGGCGGGGACCTTCTTCCTGCCGCGCCAGGTGGGGATGAAGCGCGCCGCGCAGATCGCGCTGCTCGGCGAGATGATGAATGCCGATGAACTGCTGTCGCTGGGGCTCGTCAACTGGGTCGTGCCCGACGCCGAGCTGGATGAGCGGGCGATGGCGCTGGCGCGCAAGCTGGCGGCCGGGGCACCGGTGGCGCAGCAGGAAGCCAAGCGGCTGCTCCAGGGCGCGCTCGCGCGCGACATCGACGCGCAGGTCGCCGCCGAGGCCGAGAGCCTCTGGCGCTGCGCCCTGACAGAGGACTATGCCGAAGGGCTCCGGGCCATCCTGGAGAGGCGCCCGGCGCGTTTCGGCCAGCAAGGAAACTGACTATGGCGCTGCGCACGCGCATTACCGAAATGCTGGGCATCGAATATCCCGTCGTTCAGGGCGGGATGATGTGGGTTGGCCGCGCCGAACTGGCGAGCGCCGTCTCCAATGCCGGTGGGCTTGGCATTCTCACCGGGCTGACCCAGCCCACGCCCGATGCCTTGCGGGCCGAGATCGATCGCTGCCGGTCGATGACCGACAAGCCTTTCGCGGTGAATCTTACGTTCCTGCCTTCGGTGACGCCGCCGCCTTATGCCGAATACCGCCGCGCGATCATCGAGAGCGGCGTGCGTATCGTCGAGACGGCGGGCAACAACCCGCAGGAACACATTGACGATTTCAAGTCGCACGGGATCATCGTGATCCACAAGTGCACCGCCGTCCGTCATGCGCTCTCGGCCGAGCGGATGGGCGCCGACGCGATCTCGATCGACGGTTTCGAATGCGCGGGGCATCCCGGAGAGGACGACATTCCGGGCCTGATCCTGATTCCGGCGGCTGCGGACAAAGTGAAGATTCCCATGCTGGCAAGCGGCGGCTTCGGCGACGGACGCGGCCTTGTCGCCGCGCTGGCGCTGGGCGCGGACGGCATCAACATGGGCACCCGCTTCATCGCCACGCAGGAAGCGCCGGTGCATGAGAATGTGAAGCAGTTCATCGTCGGCAACGACGAGCGCTCGACCCGGCTGATCTTCCGGGCCTTCAAAAACACCACCCGCGTTTCCGCGAACAGCGTCTCGATCCAGGTGGCGGAAATCCTCAAGAACCCCGAGGCGGTGTTCGAGGACGTGCGCGAGCTGGTGCTGGGGGCCAAGGGCCGGGTCGCGTTGGAAACCGGTGATCTCGATCACGGCCTTATCACTGCCGGCCAGGTGCAGGGCCTGATTCACGACGTGCCGAGCTGCCGCGAACTGATCGAGCGGATCGTGCACGACGCCGAAACGATCATCTCGCAGCGGCTTGCCGGCATGATGGCCGAGACCGTCGCCGCCTGAGCTTCCGCCGGGGTTCATACCAGTCTCTCGGGAGAGCCCCGCTTTCTCCCCACGTCGTTGCCAGGCAATCCAGAGCTGTGCAGGCCGCCCTGGATTGCCTCGCAACGACGAAAGATGCGGGCGAGAGTGAATTTTATCCCAGTCTTGCGCTGGGATAGTCTTGCGCTGGGATAGTTCCGTTGGTCCCGGCCGGGTTCAAGCGAACGGTTCTTCGCCCGCCAGCATCGATCTGTGCATCAGCCGCCCGCTGTCGGGCGCATAGGGCAGGGCGCGATGCAGCGTGCCGGTGTTGTCCCAGATCACCATGTCGCCGATTTTCCATTCGTGCCGATAGACGAATTGCGGCTGCGTCGCCCAGTCCCTCAGCCGGACCAGCAGTTCGAGACTATCGTCGTGCGGCATTCCTTCGACGTAAGCGGCGGTCGCGCCGACCACCAGCGACTTGCGCCCGTTGCGGTGCGTCCAGACCAGCGGCTGCGATTTCGACGGACCGCCGCGGGCCCTGCGGAAATCGGCGTAGGACAGTTCGGGGTTGATGTTGCGCTGAAGCTGAAGATTGGAATGCACCGCTCGCAGCCCCTCCAGCGCGCGCTTGTCTTCATCGGGCAGGGCTTCGTAGGCGGCATAAGTGCTGCACCATTCGGTTTCGCCTCCGGCCGGAGCGAGGTGCCGGGCGGTCAGCACCGATGCCAGGATCGGCACGTCGTGCGTCGTGCCGTCGAGGTGCCACAACAGCGAGTTCTTCAGTGACCGGGCCGTGGGGCTGACCTTCTCGTCAAGGCTGACCTTGAATATGGCCTGCTGCTCGCCGTTGACCATGGGCACGCCGTTGTAGTCATAAGCCAATGCGCCGAGGGAACGGGTGAAGGCGATCTGCTGCTCGTCGTCAAACCCGATTTCGGGAAATACCAGGACGCTCCGTGTTTCAAGCAGGGCGCGGATTTCCTGCGCATGCCTGCCGCTCAGCAGAGTTTCGCCATCGCTATCGATCCGGGTCCCGATGTGCGGTGTCAGATGGCTCACCGAAAGGGCCATGCTGGTGACTGTCATCATTCCTTCTCCCATTAACTGCTCAAGGCCCCGGTGCGGTGCCATCTTGCGCTTCAGGCGATCGGTTCCTCGCCCCTCAGCACGGTACGGTGCATCAGGCGCCCGCAGTTCAACTCGTAAGGGCGGGCGCGGTGCAGGGTGGCGGTGTTGTCCCACATCACCATGTCGCCGACTTTCCATTCGTGGCGATAGACGAATTGCGGCTGCGTGGCCCAGTCGCGCAGCCGCACCAGCAGGTCCAGGCTGTCGAGCGGTTCCATCCCTTCGACATAGGCGGCGGTGGAACCGACCACCAATGATTTCCGGCCGGAGCGATGTTTCCACACCAGTGGCTGCGACTTGGACGGTCCCCGGCGAGACTGCTCGAATTCCGCATATGTCGGCTCGGGGTTCGAATGGCGCGCAAGGGCCCAGTTCGCGTGGACGACGCGCAGGTTTTCAAGCGCGTCCCGCTCGGCCTCGGGCAGAGCGGCAAAGGCGGCGCAGGTATTTGCCCATTCGGTTTCTCCACCCGCCGGGGCCACTTGCTTGGCGGACAGTATGGAGGCCAGGATCGGCACTTCGTGCATCGATCCGTCCAGGTGCCACAGGAAATTGTTCCTGAGCCTCCTGATCGCATGCTGATCGTTCTGCGCGGCGTCCACCCGGTAGATCGGTTGCGGCTTTCCGTCAGGGCCGGCATAGCCGTTGTTCTCGTTCGCGGGAGTGCCCAGCGTGGCGGTGAAGGCGATCTGCTGCTCGTCGGTCATCCCGATCTCCGG
Source organism: Novosphingobium sp. CF614 (assembly GCF_900113255.1). Classification (GTDB taxonomy): domain Bacteria; phylum Pseudomonadota; class Alphaproteobacteria; order Sphingomonadales; family Sphingomonadaceae; genus Novosphingobium. Next base: position 212,071 of record NZ_FOOR01000004.1, on the reverse strand, counting down.
AAAGACCAGCACTACCCTGGACGCCAGCAGGGCGCGGATATCCCTCGCGTATCGGCCGCTCAGCAGGGTTTCTATATCGGTATCGATCCTTGAGCCGATAAGCGGCGTCAAATCGATGGCCGGAATCGTCATTTCCGTGACCGTCATGTCCCTCTCCTCCTTGGCGGGCGTCGAGATTTCACATCCTCGGATGTGAAATTCCTCGGCCGCGATTTGCAATCCCGTTGATACCATCCATGCCAGAATTGCAAAGAATCTTTAGGGGGAGAGCTGGCGATGCCTATGCTGGGCGCGGTTTATGCCGCGGCTTTGAAGCCCTATGCAGGTTCGTTTCATGCGCCGGAGCTGATGACACAGGCCGAGCGTGCGACCGGCCTGAGCGACTGGGGGGGCGAGCGCTGGGCGGAGCAGCGTTTCCGCGCGCGCCTCGACGCCTTGTGCCAAGGGCTCGAAGGCGAAGCACGGCTCCACCAGACCGGGCGTTCGCGCGCCCATTCGCGGCTTCACGTGCTGCTGTGCTCACGCCTTCGTCAGGTCGATCATCATCGGCGGCTCGACCATGATGCCGCCATCGCGGCTCCGCTGGTGGGAACCGGGTTGCCGCGCGCGGGAACCACGTTCCTGCACGGTCTTCTCGCCAGCGACCCGGACAACCGCGTGGCCACGGCGGCGCAAGCGGCGATCCCGGTTCCGCCGCCCGGGCAAGCGGGCGCGAACGAAGCCGAGCGAACGGGGCTTTACGAAAGTATTCTCGCATTCCAGGGCTTTACCGCGCCGGACGTTACCGCGATCCATCCTTATGCCGCCGCGGCGCCCGAAGAATGCGTGTTTCTCCAGGAAGCGGCCTGCGGCATGCCGCTGGGCGCCTTCTACCATGCGCCGGCCTTCGCCGCGCTGGCGGGAGGCCCGGATGCCGTGGCCGACAGCTATGCCTGGCAGAAGGGCATGATGGAGAGCCTGCAGGGCGATGGGGCAAGGCGCCGCTGGCTGCTCAAGGCACCTTCGCATATCATCCAGACGGAGGCGCTGTTCGCGGCCTTTCCCGATGCCTTGGTTTTCATCAACCATCGCGATCCGGGCAAGGTCATCCCGTCGATGGCAAGCCTTTACATGAAACTCTACAGTCTCGCCTCGGACAGCAGTGTCGATCCCCTGGCGCTGGGCCCCCGCCTGGTGGCCAACTGGTCCGGTATTCTCGACCGTCTCGACGCCTGGCGCGAGGCTCATCCGGAGGCGCGGATCGTGGATGTGCACTATGTCGATCTGATCGCCGATCCCATCGGCACCGCCCGGCGGCTTTACGAGGCATTCGGCCTCGGCCTGTCCGCCGCGACGCAGAGCGCCATGGCGGCCCATCTCGAAGCCGACAGGCATGGCAAGGGCCCGGCGCGGCGCTATGCCCTGGCCGACTTCGGGCTTTGCGAAGCCGACATAGAGGAGGCCTTCGGCGCCTATATCGAACGGCATGGCGTGGCGCGGGAGGCGCGGGCATGATGAATCCCGCCGACAATGCCGGCCAACTGGCCGCCGAAGCCGATGTCATCGCGCTGTTGCAGGATGATCGGGTCAAGGCCGCGCGCGAACATGTCGGCCGGCTCTGGCGCAATGCCTGGGCCGATGCCATCCCCGATGAAGTGGTGCCGGGAATCGAGTCCATGCTGGACGAGTACTTGGCGAACTGGCTGTTCAAGGCCGCCGCCAGCGACAGCCAGCACCCGCGCTTCGTGCGCAATTTCATGCCGCCCCATTCGTGGCACGGGCACGACGTGCCCGGCACGCGGACCGGCGGGGACAATCCCGACAATATCTACCGGCTCGCCGGCGTTGCCCACGGCACCCGTTATCGGGTGACCGGCCGGCCGGTGGGGCGCGAACCGGCCAATGTCTCGTTCACGCTGGTGGGCGACTATGGTACTTCGGTGACGATCGCAACGATCGAGAGCCACATGCTGGAGCGGCGACCCGACGGTTCCTTTGTCCTGACCATCGACGACGAGCCGGCCGGCGCCCGGCGCAACCACATGACCACCGCGCCGCATGTCAAGTTCCTCTACGTGCGGGACTCGATGGAGGACTGGGAGCATGAAACGCCTTTCGCGCTCGAGATCGAGCGCCTGGGCGAACCCAGCACCGCGCCGCTTTCGCGCGAGGAGATGGCGCAGGCGGCAGTGTTCAGGGCGCGGGAGGACGTGCCGCTGTACTTCTGGTTCCAATCGACTTTCATCAACATGCGGCTGAACAGCTGGAAATTCCTGCCGGCGAACCGGGGCACCGGCGGGCTGGTCACCCAGGCGCTGGGACGCGGCTATTTCGATCTGGGGCCGGACAATGCGGTCATCATCGATTGCGAGCCGGCGGGCGCCGCCTATTGCGCGATTGAGCTCAGCAATTGGCTGTTCCAGTCGCTTGATGCCGATCGGATCACGTCCAGCCTGAATCGCGGCCAATGCACGCCTTGCGCCGACGGCCGTCTTCGCGCGGTCATTTCCCGGCGTGACCCGGGCGTTGCCAACTGGCTCGATTGCGGTGGTTTCTCGCGGGTGATGATGATGCTGCGCTGGCAGGGCTTGCCGCCAGAGCCCCCGCGCGGCGGACCGGGCTTTACGGCACGGCTCGTCCCGCTAGCCGACTTGCGCGGGGCCTTGCCCGGCGACATGCGCTGGCTGACGGCGAGAGAACGCGACGAACAGCGCGCCGCGCGAAAGGCCGCCTTCGCGCGGCGCTATGCCCTGAATGCCCAAACGAATATGGAAACCGGCGGCAGTCAGCCGCGATAATACAACAGGAAAGGATTGGTTCGATGGCCAGATTCCACATCGTGTTCAATACGGCGGCCAAGCCCGGTCGCGGCGAGGAATACAGCGAATGGTGCCGCGTGCAGCATTTCCCCGACATCATGCGCGTACCAGGCCTGGTTTCGGCGAAGCGCTTCAAGGTCATGGGGAAAGGCGGCGAGGACCAGGATCGCTTCGTGGCTATTCTGGAAGTCGAATGCGACGATCCGCGCGATGTCATGCGCGAAATCGGTCGGCGCAACGGCACGCCGGAGATGCCGGGCAGCGATTGCTACGACCCCGCCAGCGTGACGGTGACTTTCACCGAACTCGAGGGCGAATGGAACGCCGCGGCGTGATCGCCTGATCGCTTCCCGCCGCAGCGTGATTGGCGTCTACTTGGCTTTCGGGCCCCCTTTGGGGCTCGCTTCCTTGGCCATTTCATCGGCCAGACGCCAAAGCCGCTCGGCGGAGGGCGACATGATGCGCTTGGACCGGACCAGGATGAGCATGAACGGCGGCAGCGGGTCGGCGAACGGCAGTTTGATGAAATCTTCGGGCACCTGGTCCGCCGCCGTGTAGCACATCACGCAGATGCGCCGCTGCTGCGCCACGTCCAGGACATATCGCCGGCCTTCGGGGACGTGGACCGGCTCCGCGCCCGCGTTGAAGAGCCACGAGTACCGTGGGGCAAGGCGGATCATCTTCGGATCCTTGATCGTTATCGCGACCGGAAGATCCTTGAGGTCCGAAAGGTGAAGCGATGACTTGGCTGCCAGCGGATGCTCCTTGGGCACCGCCATCGCCAGTTCCAGCGCTTCGAGTTCGCAGGTTTCGACGTTCTGGTCGTCGAGAGGGCCGAACGCGATCCCGAAGTCCGCTTCGCCGGACTTCACTTTCGCCACGACTTCGTCCGTCCATTCGGAAGCCGATATCTCGATGTTCACGTCCGGCCGGATCTTCGCGAACCGTTCCAGCAGGCGGTGGCGGCCCTTCAGCGAAAAGGTGGCATAGGCGACACAGATCGTCATTTCCGACCGGATGCGCCGGGTCATCTCCATGGCCTTGTCGCGAACCCGCTGCGCCGCCATCTCGACCTCGCGCGCGACCTCGTAGAATTCCTGTCCTTCGGGCGTCAGGGCGATCCGCGCACCGCTTCGTTCGAACAGCACGATACCCAGCTGGTCCTCAAGCTGCATGATCTGCCGCGAGAGCCACGGCTGATCGATGCCGAGCAGCGTGGCGGCGTGGGTGAAGGACAGGTGTTCCGCAACCGCTACGAAGCGTTGAATGCGTACAAGGCTCAGATTCATCTTGAAACAACCAGAAACTAGCGCGCGACATTGTCAGCGGGGGAGGCTATCCACTGGCCCCCAAGATCGAGCGTTGTCAATCCCGGATAGCACCAGACGCCCCCGGTGACACTATGCCTGGGGAGCGGGCTTGTTCCGGAGCCGGACGGCCGGGAAGGCCGTCCGGATGCCGTATCGATCAGGCCTTGGCGCGGATTCGCTCGGCCGCGTCGGCCATCATCCTGGCGCCGCGTTCGCGCAGCTCGTCATCGGGCCGGGGCAGGACGATCGGCCCGCAATCGCGCGAGGGAAGGCGGACGGTGGCCGTGGCGCGGCAGGTCACTTCCTCGCGCTGGTTGGTGCCGGTGATGACCATGGTGACGGTGCGATTGTTGCCATCCTCACCCTTTTCCATGACCTTGCCGGTCAGGAGCGTGGTGTCGCCGTGGAAGTTGAACCCGCGGATCTCGGTGTGGATGTCGGCGATCCAGGCGTCATCGCCCATCCAGTTGGTGATCGCGTGGGTCATCCAGTTGGAACGCATCTGGCCATAGTCATAGGGGGCGGGCAGGCCCAGATCCTGGGCGCGTTCCTGGTCCCAGTGGACGCGCATCATCGATTGCGGCACGCCATACTGGTCTTCGCTGTAGAAGGCCTTCAGCTTCTGGCGGGTTTTCCAGTTGTAGCGGAACGGTCCGCCGCCGTAAGTCGAGGCGAGGCCCCAGCCGAGGTGGGCGGCGATGATGTCCATCACGCCCAGCGGGCCCTTGACGATGGGGACGATCTCGTCACCGACCGCCACGTCTTCCCACCAGCGCGGATTGGCGCCGCGAATTTCCTCGGCGGCGTACTGGGCATCGATCCTGGCGATTTCCTCGGGCGTATAGACATGACGCTTGAGGTCGGCGTGCTTGCTGACTTTCTTCGATCCGCTGCGCTCGGCATTGACGAAATGCTCATAACGCACCGCGACCGGCTCGCCGTTCTGGTCGACGAACAAGTGGCGGATGCGGTCCAGCACGGTGCGTCCGCCCGAGAAGGAGGACTGCTGCTTGACCTCGACATTGTCGACCGAAAGCTCGCGGTAGATCACGTCGCCGGGGCGGATCGGGCGGAACAGCTTCCACTTGGTGCCGACGTTGTAGCGCCCGACATTGCGGTACAGCCCCTTGAACAGCGCCTTCTTTTCCGGCGTTTCGTAAGGCGGGGTTTCGCTGATCCCGGTGGTGATGGCGAAAAGCGGCGGCGCGATCGGGCCGCGCCAGCGCGACTTGGCGGCGTGTTCGGCGTCATGCCACAGCGGATTGTCGTCAGCGAGGAAACCGAACGCGAAATGGCGGATCACGTCATGCGAGATGAGCGTGTTGAAGGTTTCCTCGTGCAGGAACTGCGGGATACCGATCTGGGCGCGTTCGCGTGCGATATCCTCGTCGGTGATTTGGCCATCTATGGCCTTGGGCATGCTTGCTTCGGCGGTGTCAGACATTGGGTTCTCCTCAAATTCTGCGATTATGTTTCTACCGGGGGAAGGACCAGGCGGACTTCACCCCTTTGCCATCTCCAGCACTTCGGCGCGGATGATTTTCAGCGACGGGGTGCGGGGCAGCTTGTCGGTAAAGCGGAAGGCGGCGGGCACCTGATAGGGAGTCAGGTTGTCGCGCGCGAGCTGCTCGAGCTCGGCCGCGTCGGGTGCGGGCTGGCCGGGACGCGTTTCCACAACGGCCACCGGCACCTGGCCTAGCCGGTGATCGTCCACGCCGACCACGGCCACGTCCCCCACCAGGGGATGCTGGCGGAGTACCCGCGCCACATCGTCGGGGAGAACCTTGAAGCCGCCGCGCACGATGGCGTCGTCGGCGCGGCCGCGGATGAACAGGAAGCCGTCCCCGTCGATCGCGGCGAGATCGGTGGTGGATATCCAGCCTTCGGTCTTGCCTTCGATATTGACCTCGAGGATGCCCATTCGCCCGTCGGTGATTTCCACGCCGCTTTCCTGATCGACGACCCGTAGCCGGGCACCGGGCACCGGGCGGCCCACGCTGCCGCGCTTGGCGGCGGCGAACTGTCTGTGATCGCCCAGGGTCCAGCAGGCGGCTCCGCCGAATTCAGTGGCGCCATAGTCGATCAGGATCGGAATGCCGTACTTTTCCTCGAAATCGGCCTGCAGCACGGGATCGAGCGGCGCGGTGCCGCTGCGCACGGCGATGAGGCTGGACAGCGCATCGCGCGGAACATCGGCATCCCAGATCATGCGGATCATGGCGGGCACGAGCTGGATCACCTTGGGCCGATGGCGTTGCACCGCGCCGATGGTGTGTTCGATCGAGAACTTCTGCTGCAAGGCGATCGGCCGCGCCGACCACAATGCCAGCAGCGTGGAAAACGATCCGGCATGGGCCAGCGGACGGAACACGATCGAGGGCGAGCTCTTGATCCGCAGATCTTCCTCTTCGGGCTTGTCGCTGCGCTGGCCCACCTGCAGGGCCTTGAGGATGGCTTCCTCCGACTGGGGAGAGCGCTTCGGCGGTCCGGTCGTACCGCTGCTCAGCCGTTCGACGACGTAGTCCGGCATGGGATCGCGGTGCGGGCCGGGGCCCACCTTTTCCAGGCCCTCGATAGGAACGACGGTGCCGCCGTTGGCATCCAGCGATACCAGCAGGCCGGCGGTGCCAACCTCCCGCGCAGCCTCGATCAAGCCTTCGAACGACCAGAAATGGCTGCTGCCCAGGATCACCGGGAAACGCTGTTCGCGGATCTCGCGCGCAAGGATCTTGGCCGGTATGTGCGGATTTATCAGGGCGGCGCAATGTTCGTGCATGGCAAGCCCCGCCATGCCGGCAATGGCGCCCGGCAGGTTCTCTGCCGCCCAGCCGATAACGTCGTGGTCCTTGGCTCCGGCAAGGCGGACGGCATCGCCGATCGCGTCGGCCAGCGCCTCGATCTGCGACCAGCTGAATGTGGTGCCTTCGAATTCCAGCGCCCAGCCGTTACCGCCCAGTTGCAGAACCCGGCGAATTCGCTCTGCCAGACTCATCGTTCCAATTCCTCGTTCGATCCCAAATCTCCGGTTCGATTTCCACGCTTCGCTTGATCGTTGCCCGAAAACCCGAACTGCTCCCTGGACTGCACGTCCCTTCAGACACGGCAGAATCACCAAGAACAAGAGCACCCCTGGTCATTACCATGAGAGCCGAGCTTCCAGCGATCGCCGCGAGCCGCAGAACATGGGCGCACTTCACCATTCCGCCTCATGCGAACGGGGTTTTACCGCAAGTGAGAGTATCGCATGCGGTCAGGGTGAATGACACATGCCGTGCCAAATTGTCCTCCCGGCACTACTGACCTAAGTTCCCGGTCGGAACGCACGCCAGGCCACAGCGGAAACTGGGGCCGGGCGTGCCTGTCGTCAATTGTGTCCGCGGCCTTGGATTTCCATCGAGGGTCGCGGGCTGGTCGTGGTTTTTGCGTGGTTTCCGAAAGTCCCCCGATGCATGTTCCGGGGATGAAATCACTAAAGTAGGGGAAAGGCCTGGATGTCCGCCCAGAAGTACGAGGGGCTCGACGCGATCGCCGTCGAGCGGCGCGGCGCGGTGCTGTGGCTTGCGATGCGCAGGGATCATCGGCCGAACGCGGACCTGACCAGGATATTCCGCGAAGTGAACAGCGATCCCGATGTTCGCGTGGTGGTGCTGACCGGCGAGGCGGAGAAGGTCTTCTGCGTCGGCGGCGGCGGCAAGGGGACCTGGGCCACGCCGGAAGAGCGCGACGCCTATTGGTTCGGCGGCATGCAGCTGGCACGCGATGTGATCGTTGCCGCGCTCGATTGCGAAAAGCCGATCGTCGGCCGGATCAACGGCCACGCGGTAGGCAAGGGCTGTTCGCTGGCGCTGTGCTGCGATGTCACGGTCATGGCCGAGGAGGCCAAGATCGGTGATACCCATGTGAAGATCGGCCTCGCCGCCGGCGACGGTGGATCGCTGCTCTGGCCTTATTTCGTCGGACCGCTGCTGTCGCGGCGCTATTTGCTGACGGGCGACCTGCTGACCGGCAAGGAAGCTGAACGGATCGGCCTGGTGACCGAGTCCGTTCCCCGCGCCGAGATCGACGCGCGCACCGACTACTGGACCGGCCGTCTCATGGAGGGCTCGCCGGCCGCCGTGACGATGACGAAGCGCGCGCTCAGTGCCTGGGTGCGCAAGCAGGCGGCCGAGCATCTCGATATGTCGCTGGGCCTGGAAACGCTGACTTTCATGACCGAGGACCACCGCGAAGGGGCGGCGGCGCTGACCGAAGGACGTCCCGCCAGGTTTACCGGGCGCTGAGCGCGGGCAACCTGGCGCGAGTTCGGGTGGATTAAAGAACAAAGGTGAAGCAATGAGCAAGAATGGCGGCCCGCTGGAAGGCGTCCGTGTGCTGGAACTGGGGCGACTGATCGCGGCGCCCTTTTGCGGGCAGATCCTGGGCGACCTAGGCGCCGACGTCATCAAGATCGAGCGCGTCGGTTCCGGTGACGACATCCGCGGCTATGGCCCCCCGTTCCTTGGCGGCAAGGAGGGGGCGGGTTCGGCGTCGGCCTTCTACCTCAATTTCAATCGCAACAAGCGCTCGATCGCGATCGACTTCGGTACGCCCCAGGGGGTCGAGCTGATCCGCAAGCTCGCGGCCGAATGCGACGTCTTCATCGAGAATTTCAAGGTCGGCGCGCTGGTCAAGTACGGGCTTGACGAGGCAAGCCTGCGCAAGGTGCGCGAGGACATCATCTATCTGTCGGTCAGCGGCTTCGGGCAAAGCGGCCCTTATGCCGGCCGTCCGGCGACCGACGTGGTGGTCCAGGGCATGAGCGGGCTGATGAGCGTCACCGGCGAGGCCGATGGCCCGCCCAATCGCGTCGGCGTGCCGGTCGTCGACATGATGACCGGGCTCTATAGCGCGGTCTCGGTGGTCTCGGCGCTCTATGGCCGCGCCAAGGGCAAGCGCCACGGCGACTGGGCGCGCGTCTCGCTGCTCGATTGCGGCATGGCGATGATGGGCTCGCAGGCGATCATCGCGCAGCTCAGCGGCGAAGTGCCGCTGCGCATGGGGAACGACGGGCAGGGCTCGGCGCCTTCGGGCTTGTTCTCCTGCCGCGACGGCGAGGTGCTGTTGCAGGCCGGCAAGGACGTCGATTTCGCGAAACTGTGCGGCGTCCTGGGCATGGAGCACCTCTTGCAGGACGTGCGCTTCGCCGAACGCGCGCGCCGCGTGGAGAACTACCACATCCTCCAGCCCATGCTGATCGAGGCGATCGCCAAGTGGGATCGCCAGGCGTTCTACGACGCCCTCGTCAACGTCGGCGTGATCTGCGGCCCGGTGACGAACGTCGCCGAGGCGCTTGCCGACCCGCAAGTGGTGGCCAATCAGGTGGAGGTCTCGGCCGGCCACCCCGACGATCCGGACCTGACGCTGATCGGCTCGCCGATCCGTTACGGCGACAAGATCGATCCCGTCCGGCGCCATCCTCCCCGCATGGGCGAGCATAGCGCGGAAATCCTGACCGAACTGCTGGGCATGGACCAAGCCGCCATCGCCGATCTCGCGGCCAGCCGTGCAATTCAGGTCGATCCGGGCTAGATCGATCCGGGCCGAGGCTTCGGCCGGAAGACTACGAACGCGCCATTCGCACGCATGGGATCATGTCTGACTCCCCCTAGAGGGGCGAGGCAACTTCCCCGACCGTCGAATGGGTAACAACGGGATATGCATGGGGAAAATCGGCCCCGGCCGCGTGTTCCGAAAACAGGTACATAGAGGAGATCGGGTCGGATGGACTTGTCCTACTCCGAGGAAAATGAGGAATTCCGGGCCAAGCTCCAGGAGTTTCTGAAGGAAAATTGGCCACTGCCGGAATCCATCGGCGACCTGAAGCAGCGTGAAGAGGAATTCCGCCGGCGCGCGACCGAGGCCGGTTACATGATGCGCTCGATTCCCAAGGAATACGGCGGCTCCGAACAGCCGCTCGACTTCCTGAAGGGCGAGATCATCCGTGAGGAGATCAAGAAGCACGGCGCCCCGACCGAGGTGGTCCATATCGGCACCGGTCGTGTCGTTCCGGTCCTGCTGCAGCATGGCACGCCAGAGCAGAAGGCTTACTGGATTCCGCCCACGGTGCGCCGCGAATTCATGTGGTGCCAAGGCTATTCCGAGCCGAACGCGGGCAGCGACCTTGCCTCGCTGAAGACCCGCGCCGAACTGGTGGGCGACAAGTGGATCATCAACGGCCAGAAGATCTGGAGTTCGGGCGCCCACAAGTATCCGTTCATGGTGGCGCTGATCCGCACCGAGCCGGAGGACGTGGCCCCGCGCCACAAGGGCATTTCGTATTTCCTGCTCGACTTGCGCCAGCCGGGCGTCGAGATTCGGCCGATCAAGCAGATCTCGGGCGAGCCGGAATTCAACGAAGTGTTCTTCACCAATGCCGAAGCCCCGATCGACGCCGTGGTCGGCGGGCGCGGCAACGGCTGGAACGTGTCGCGCATGCTGCTGCGCTATGAACGCGCGGCGTTCTCGGGCATCAACTGGGCCGATCACCTCATCCAGCGCTGCGTCAGGACCGCGAAGGGGACGATGCGCAACGGCAAGCCGGCGATCGAGGATCCCGCCGTCCGTGCCGACATCGCCCGGTTGCAGGCGCGGGCCATGGCCATGCGCTATTCGGCCTATCGCGACATGTCGATGGAAGCCGTGGGCGAGCCTTCGGGCGATTACATGATGCTGCAGAAGCTCTATCTCACCGAGATGCTGCTAAAGCTCGACGACATCACCCGCGACCTGCTGGCGGACGACCTGATGATGATGAACCCGGGTATCGATACCGACGGGCTCAAGGGCAACGCCAAGTGGGTCGATGCCTCGCTCCAGTCGCTCAAGATTCGCATCGCTGGCGGCTCGTCCAATATCCAGCGCAACATCATCGGTGAACGCGTCCTCGGCCTGCCGCGCGACGGCGTTGGCGTGAACGCCCGTTCCAACCGGGAGGCAAGCAAGTGAAGTTTCGTCTCGACGAGGACCAGCAGCAGCTGCAGGCGACCATCGGCAAGATCCTTGCCGCCGATCGCATCCAGCCCCGCGTGCGCGCGGTGATCGACGGCAAGAAGGCTTGGGACGAAGAGACCTGGCAGGAACTGGTCGAATTCGGCCTGACCGCGATCATCGTGCCCGAAGAGAACGACGGCATGGGCCTGTCGCTTATCGAACTTGCGATCTGCGCCGAGGAACTGGGCCGTTCCACCGCCGCGGTGCCCTTCCTTGGGCACGTCCTGGCGACGATCGCGATCGTCGAGGGCGGTAGCGAGGAGCAGAAGGCGCGCCTGCTGCCCGGCCTCGCCTCGGGCGAAGTGCTCGGTTCGATCGCGCTGACCGAGGGTAACGACACCTGGGCACCCGCCGATTGGCGCATGGCGCCCGAAGGCACGACGATCTCGGGCCGCAAGCGCAACGTGCCCAATGGCGACATCGCGCAGCTTGTGGTGGTCGGTATCGAGGGCGGACGGCTCGGCGTCGTGGAAATGGCGAAGCCGGGCGTCTCCTGCGAGACTTTCGAATGCCTCGACCTGACGCGCCCGATCTGCTCGATCGATTTCGACAAGGCCGAGGTCGAACTGCTCCAGAACGGCCCCGCCGCCGCGACGCGGGTGTGGGATGCGGCGCTCGCCCTGCTTTCGGCCGATGCCTATGGCGGTGCCTGGAAGATCACCGAGATGGCGCGCGACTATGTGCAGGTGCGCGAGGCGTTCGGCGCCAAGCTTGCCGAATTCCAGGCGATCAAGCACCAGCTTGCCAACGTGGTGGTCGAAGTGGAACCGACGCGCGGGCTCTACTGGTTCGCGGCCTACACATATGCCCGCATGCCCGAGAAGGCGAGCCACGCCGTCTCGCTGGCGAAAGCGCAGACCACCGAAGTCTATGATATCTGCGCGCGCATGTGCACCGAACTGCACGGCGGCATCGGCTTCACGTGGGAATTCGACGCGCATGTCTGGCTGAAGCGCGCCATGTTCGATACCGCGTGGGGCGGCAGGCCGCAGCGCCTGTTCCTGCGCGCAACCGAATTCGTTGACTGGTGAGGCGCCCAGGCGGACATAACGCACCGACAGAACCAGAAAACCGGGACGAGAGAGGCGCAAGGCAGTGAGCAACTGGGACGAGACGGCGGATTTCGTGATCGTCGGCAGCGGCGGCGGTTCGATGTGCGCCGCGCTGGCCTGCGTCGATCAGGGGATGCGTCCGCTGATCCTCGAAAAGGAGCCGCTGGTGGGTGGGTCCACGGCGATGTCCGGGGGGATCATCTGGGTTCCCGGCAACTCGCTGATGCGCGAGGCGGGTGTCGACGACTCGCCGGAACGGGGCCTCGAATATCTCCAGGGCCTGGTGCCCGAACAGCCCGGATCGACCCTGGCCCGCAAGAAGGCCTATGTCGAAACCGGTCCGGCGATGATCGACTGGCTGCGCGCGAAGGGCATCCCGATGGTCTATTGCAAGGGCTGGTCCGACTATTACGACGAGCAGCCCGGCGGTCAGCCGCTGGGTCGCTCGCTCGGCATGGCGTTGTTCGACGTGCGCAAGCTTGGCCCGTGGAAGGACAAGCTTCGCCGCAACTTCCTGCGGCTGCCGGTACAGGGTGTCGAAGGACACAAGATGACGCTGGCGACCCGCACCCTGGCCGGGGCGCTGACCAGCATCAAGGTCGGCGCGCGGATCGTCAAAAGCAAGCTGCTGGGCACGGAATACGCCGGTAGCGGCGCGGCCATCCAGGGCTGGATGCTGTTCACCGCGCTCAAGGCCGGCATCGACATTCGCACCGATTGCCCGACCACTGATCTGATCGTCGAGAACGGCAGGGTCACCGGCGTCGTCGCACGCCGCGATGGCAAGGACGTGCGGATCGGCGCCACCCGCGGCGTGCTGGTGAATGCCGGCGGCTTTGCCCGCAACGCGGAAATGCGCAAGCAATACGGGCCGCAACCGTCCTTCACCGAATGGACCGTTTCCAATCCCGGCGACACCGGCGAAATGCTCAAGGCGGTGATGGGCCTGGGCGCGGCCACGCATGGTCTTGACAGGGCGATCTGGGTGGTTTCCTCGCGGCAACCCAACGGCAACATCGGCGTCCATGCCAACGAACTCGCCAAGCCGCACCTGATCGTGGTCGACAAGCACGGCAAGCGCTTCACCGACGAATCCTGCAGCTACATGGAAACCGGGCAGAACATCTACAAGGCGGGCGCCGTGCCGTGCTGGGCGATCATGGATAGCCGCCACCGCGCGCGCTATGCCTGGGCGTTGACGCCGCCGCGCTATACCCCGTCGGAGTGGATCAGCAGCGGCTACATGAAGAAGGCCGCGACGCTGGAAGAGCTGGCCGGGAAATGCGGGATCGACAAGGCCGGCCTGGCCGAGACCGTCGCGCGCTTCAACGGTTTCGTCGCCGCCGGCCGCGACGAGGATTTCCATCGCGGCGAGCGCGCCTATGACCGCTATTTCGGCGATCCGACGCACAAGCCCAGCCCCACGCTGGGCACCGTGGACGAAGCGCCGTTCTACGCCGTGGAGCTCTATCCCGGCGATGTCGGCACGTATGGCGGGCTGGTGACGGACGAGAACGGCCGCGTCCTCAAGGACGATGGCAGCGTGATCGAAGGTCTCTACGCCACCGGCAACGTCACCGCCGGCGTAACCGGGGCGGTCTATCCCGGAGCCGGCGCCAGCATCGGCGCCTCGTTCATATTCGGCTACCGAGCCGCCCGCCACGCCGGCGGAGCCAACAGTTGAGCCCCGAGCGGGCCCCATAACCGGAGAACCCTGGATCCATGCCTTCGTACAAGTATCTTCGCACGGAACTCGACGCTGACGGTATTCTGACGGTCATGCTGGATCGCGCGCCGGCCAATGCCGTCGATCGCGACATGTACATCGAGATCGCCGACTTGTTCAATCATGTCGACCGGGTCGGCAAGGGGGTGCGGGTCATCGTCCTGGGCGGGACCGGCAAGCATTTCTGCGCCGGCAATGACCTGGAAGAATTCGCCAATATGACGCCGGAGAACGGCACGGAGCGGATGTGGCGCGTGCGGGAGGCGTTCTACGCCATCTCGGGTTGCGCGGTTCCGGTCATCGGCGCGATCCACGGCGCGGCGCTGGGCACCGGCCTCGCGCTCTCGGGTTCGTGCGATTTCGTGGTTGCCGATCCCGATGCCAGCTTCGGCCTGCCGGAACTGACCGTCGGCGTGATGGGCGGGGCACGGCACCTGGCGCGCATCGCGCCGTTCCCCCTGGTGAGGCGGATGTATTTCACCGGCAAGCCGATGTCGGCGCAGGAACTGTTCGCGGCGGGCGGCTGCCTGATCGTCTCGGAGCCGGGCAAGCATGTGGAGGAAGCCAAGCGCCTTGCCGCGCGGGTGGCGGCCTACAGCCCCACGGCGGTGCGCGCTTCGAAGCGCATCCTGGACAAGGTCGAGTGGATGGACCTCGAGACCGGCTACAAGTTCGAGCAGGCGGGCACCGTGCGCATGAGCGGACACCCGGATTCCAAGGAGGCGCTCACCGCCTTCCGGGAGAAGCGGGCGCCGCGATACCTGCCCGATATCGACCTGACGATGTTTGATTGATCGCAACCGGATGCCGGTGCGGGGGAACAGCGGTTCCCGCCCGCGGCCGAACGAGTACGAGGGAGAATTCCAGTGAAGTTGCAGGATAAGATTGCATTGGTGATCGGCGCGTCGTCGGGCCTGGGCAGGGCCTCGGCGGAGGCATGCGCGGCCGAGGGCGCGATGGTGGTGCTCGGGGACATCAACGAGGAGCGTTCAAAGGCCGTGATCGAGGGCATCGTCGCCAAGGGCGGCAAGGCCAAATTCATGTACACCGACGCGATGAAGGAAGCCTCGATCGTCGAGACGATCGCGGCGGTTGCCAAGGAGTTCGGCCGGCTCGACATCCTCGTGAACAGCGCCGGCGCGCCGACCGCCGCCGACGAGGCCGGATGGCACTTCCAGATCGACATGTACCTCAAGGCGCCGTACTTCGCCTGCCGCGAAGTTCTGCCGATCATGGAGGCGCAGGGCGGCGGCTCGATCATCACCATCGGCTCGCTTTCCAGCGTTACCGGCTCGCTGGCGCAGAAGATCGAGGGCACCGGCTATCCGGCTGCGAAGCATGCGGTGCTGGGGATGACCAAGACGCTCGCGATTGCCAACGGCAAGCACAACATCCGCGTCAATTGCGTGTGCCCGGGCTACATCAAGTCCGAATTGACCCGGCCCCTTTATGAGGCCGAGGACGGCGGCGCGAAGCTTATCAACGAGACGCTGAAGGTGCCGCTGCGCCGCTGGGGCGAGCCCGAGGAAATCGGCAAGGTCGTGGCCTTCCTCGCCTCGGAAGACGCTTCCTTCATCACCGGCCAGGCGATCCTCGTCGATGGCGGGTTCATGGCGCGCTGATCGCGTGCGGCAGGGAAATCCGGGAAAGGTCGGGACGATGAGCGAACTTCGATTTGACGGAAAAGTGGTTCTCATCACGGGCGCCGGACGCGGGGTCGGACGCTCGCACGCGCTGGCATTGGCATCGCGCGGGGCACGCATCGTCGTCGCCGACCGGGGCGTGGCGCTCGACGGAACCGGCGGTTCGGACGGTCCCGCCGGCGAAGTCGTGAACGAGATCCGCGCTGCCGGCGGCGAGGCGGTGGCCAGCTGCGAATCGGTGACCGAGGAAAAGGGCGTCGCCGCCATGATCGAGACCGCGCTCGACAGTTTCGGCCGGCTCGACGTTGCCATCAACAACGCCGGCATCAATGGGCCGGAACTGTTCGAAAATCACGTTTTCGACGATTTTCGGCGCATGATCGATGTCCACTACTTCGGCACGGTCCTGGTTTCGCAGGCCGTCTGGAAGCACTTCATGAAGAACGGCGGCGGGCGGATCGTCAACACCGTGTCCGAAGGTCCGCTGGGCATTCATGAAATGATGACCGCCTATGGCGGCGCCAAGGGAGGGGTGATCGGCCTTACCCTGGCGCTGGCTGCCGAAGCACCGAAATACGGCATCGCGGTCAACGGCTTCTCGCCGCGCGTGGCGACACGGATGTCTTCGCCGGAGGTCATGTCGCACGTCTATGGCCGGCCGCCGGAATCCTTCGCCAGGCTGGGCCAGATCTTCCCGCCCGAGCTGTGCTCGCCGGCGGCGGTCTATCTCGCGCATGAGAGTTGCCCGCTCAACGGCGTCCTGCTGGCCTGCGGTGGCGGGCAAGTGCTGCGCACGGCGGTCATGCAGAACCAGGGCCATACCAGCGAAAACCTGACTCCCGAGGAGATCGCCGCCAATGTCGACAAGGTGATCGACATGAGCGCGGCGGTGAACGTCGGCGTCGGGGTCGGCAAGCATGAGGCTCAGCCGAATGCGAAGCTGGCCGGCGGCAACCAGACGACGCTGCAATCGGCGCATTGAACCAACTGCCGGAAACGGCCTGACACGCCGGCGAGCCGGACGTGTCAGGCCAAGTCTCTTCATCTTCCCCCCTTTTGCGAGGCGGCGAAGCCGCCGAAGCAATCCAGGGCAAGGCAAAACCGCCTTGGCCATGCCGCGCTGCCTTCGGCGGCTCGCAATGACGAAGGCAACGGGACACAAGGAGGCTTGGCATCAGGCCCTTTCGCGTCGCCCGGGCGCGCCGCGACCGCTCGCATTCGTTGCCGCGCTTCGCAAGCAACCCTCCCCATCATTCCCGGCGTCCTGGCAATCGCCTGGCGAAAAGCCCCTTCGCGCCGATTCGAGAGCTGGCGCCATGGCTTGATCGATGCGATCAAACCACCTTGAGCCATGCCATCCCCACTTTGGCCATAGGCAAGATTGGGGAGGAGGCTGGCCGAAAAACAAGCATCGAATGAGTCAAGACAGGGGAGAGTTGGCCATGAAGTGCAATTCCGGGAAATGGTCGTTTTTGCTGGCGTCGGGGCTTGCGATCCTGCCGGTGGCGGCGCTTGCGGATGAAGTTGCCGATCAGCCCGCGACGAACAAGGCGGGCGGCATCGAGAGCGAGGAAACCATTGTCGTCACGGCGAGGCGTTTCGAGGAAAAGCTGCAGGACGTTCCGATCGCGATCACGGCCTATACGCAGCAGCAGCTTGACGAGCGCAATGTCGCCAATCCCAACGATCTTGCCGCATTCACCCCCTCGCTGACCGCCAATCCGCGTTTCGGCGTGGAGAACACGACGTTTTCGATCCGCGGCTTTATCCAGGACGTGTTCACGGCGCCGTCGGTCGCGGTCTATTTCGCGGAAGCGGTGGCGCTGCGCGGCGCCTCGTCCGTCCAGTCCGGTGAAGGCGCCGGTCCGGGTTCGTTTTTCGACTTGCAGAACGTGCAGGTGCTCAAGGGGCCGCAGGGTACGCTGTTCGGGCGCAACACGACGGGCGGCGCGGTCCTGCTGGTGCCCAGGAAGCCGACTTCCGAATTCGGCGGCTACGTCGAGGGATCCTACGGCAACTACGACATGACCAGGTTGCAGGGGGTGGTGAACATCCCGGTCGGCGAAGGCGGTCTGCGCCTGGGTTTCGATCGGATGACGCGGGACGGCTATATCAAGAACATCGGCATCGGGCCTGACCGGATGGGCAATGTCAACTACATCGCCGGACGCATCAGCTTCCTGCAACCCCTGACGCCCGACCTGGAAAACTACACCATCGCGACTTTCGCGAAGTCCGATACGGTGGGATCCACGCCCCAGCCGACGCGGTGCAATTCGACCGCGATGCTGGGAAACGTGCCGTCGGGCCTGATGGCCTGCGATTCGCTTGCCCGGATTCGGGCGACGGGTGATTTCTACACCGTCGAAAACCCGATAGAAGATCCTCGCAGTTATCTGAAACAATGGCAGTTCATCAATACCACGACGTGGAACGTTAGCGATGACGTGACGCTCAAGAACATCGTCACTTACGGCGAGCTGCGCAATATCGTTTCGCAGGATCCGCTGGGTACATACTGGAAGATCAGGGCCGATGATCCGGTTGCCGGAGCGCAGGGAACGAACGGCAACTACACCGGCTCGGTCATCTTCCTGGCCCAGGCAAACGCCGCGCCCGGGCTCTATTCCAATGCCCAGTCGACCTTCACGGAAGAACTGCAACTGCATGCGATCAGCCTCGATGGAAAGCTGGATTGGCAGGCCGGCGGCTACTTCGAATCGAGCAAGACGCTTGACCCCTACGTCGGCACCAAGGGCAGGAACCTGCTGCTGTGCAGCGACATTGCCAATCTTGTCTGCCAGTCGCCCTACGGCGCGACGGGTTCGGTGACGGAGGGGCTGCGAAACACCACGTACCGGGATTTCGGCATCTACGCGCAAGGCATCTACAGCATCACCGACAGCCTGCGGCTGACCGCCGGCATCCGCTATTCGGAAAACGCGTCCAAGGGTATCGACGAGCAACGCACCTACCGTTTCGTCGGCGGCAGGATCATCACATCGTGCAGCAACGCCAACGGCGTCCTGCCGGATTGCATCATCGTCACCCCGGCCAGCGGCTATTTCAAGACGAGCGCGCCGACCTGGCTGATAAGCCTGGATTACAAGCCGAGCGTGGATACGCTGCTCTATGCGAAATATGCCCGGGGCTATCGCCAGGGGACGGTCGATTCCCGCTCGCTGGCGCCTTACAAGACTTTCGGGCCGGAAAAGCTGGACAGCTACGAGGTCGGCGGAAAGGCAAGCTGGCATGGGGCCGTGCCGGGCTTCCTGAATCTTGCCGCGTTCTACAACGATTTCGGCAAGCAGCAGTTTCTCAACACCTGGTCCGACATCAATGGGGCGAGAACCACGACGGGGATCGCCAATACAGCGCAGTCCCGTCTCTATGGCCTTGAAGCGGATGCGGGCGTGGAACCGTTCGCTGGTTTCAGGCTCACGGGCGGCATGACCTACCTGAACACGAAGCTGCTGGAGGTCAATTCGCCTTCGGTTCCCCCGCCGGGCTACCCGATCGTCATCGAATCCGAATCGGTCGGCCGGCCGTTTCCGCTTGCCCCCAAGTTCAAGTCCTATGTGAGGGCCGGCTACACCCTGCCGATCGACGATGCCCTTGGCAGGCTGACCCTATCCGGCACCTGGCAGCACACCAGCGGATACTTTTCTTCCGGCCGCGAATTCTCGCATATCGACGGTTATTCGACGTTGAACCTGGCAGCCGACTGGAAGGACGTCGGCGGGGCGCCGCTCGATCTCGGGTTCTTCGTGAACAACCTGACCGAGAAGCACTATTACACTTTTGCCACGGATACGCTTTCGCGCGGGGTCGTCACCGCGCTGCTGGGCGAGCCGAGGACATTGGGTGTCCGCGCCAGGGTACGCTTCGGTTCCGACGCGGACTGATACCAAGTCTCTTGAAGCGAGACTCATCTCTGCCCCCCACCCCCGCTGGTGCTGAGCTTGTCGAAGCACACCCTTTGACGAGCGGGCGGGAGTGGAGAGGGCCCTAAGCCAGCAGTTCCCTCGTCTTCATGACGACCTCCGCGACCCATTCCTGCATGGGGCGTCCATTTTGCAGGGCGCCCAGCGACGGCACTTCCAGGCCCAGCATCTGGCCGCGAGGCAAGGCATCGACGAATTCGCGCAAGGGCAGGTCGCCCTCGCCGGGGGTGATCCGGTTCGCCCTGGCTTCCCACCGATAGTCGCCGCCGGTCTTGCGCGCCGCGTCGCACAGCTGGACATGGCCGATCAGCGCGGGATCGAGTTCGGCGATCTGGCGCACGGTGCCGCCGGAGCGGAAGAAATGCATGGAATCGATCACCACGCTCGCCTTGTCCTCGCCGATCCGGCGCACCGCCTCCAGCGCGTCGGGCAGACTGCGGATCGTGTAGACCGGGCAGAACTCGATCGAAAACTCCATGCCGCGTTCGCGCGCCATTTCGCAAAGCCTGGCGCATTGATCGATGGCGCGCTCGCGCTCGGCGCCCGCGTCGACCGCGCTGATCCGGCGGGTTCCGAGTTCGGCCAGCAGGTCCATGTCGGCGGCGCGCTGAGAGACGTCCATTCCGCTCGAGACGGAGATCCCCTCGGCAATCGAGATCACCACGCCGCGCTCGCGCAGCACCGCCTTGAGCTCTCGCCGCAGCCCGGCATCCTCGCGCAGCGACCATGCCGGATACCCGCAAGGGTTCAGCGGCAGCTGCGCCAGGCCCAGCGACACACCGGTGCAGCCAAGGTCCGCCGCCAGCGTGACGTGTTCGACCGGCCCCATTCCCAGGACCGTGAGCAGCTCGATACCGAGCGGATGTGGCATGACCCCGATTCCCCTCCCTTCGCGCTTCCTATACAGAACACGATCGCGCCGCACACCGGCAATTGCCGACGGGAACAGGACCATGCAGACGGATTCCGAAGCGGCGGCGGCCATCATCGCGCGCCTTGCTCTCGCACCCCATCCCGAAGGCGGCTGGTATCGGGAGACCTGGAAGGCGGAGGCCGCGCCGGGCATCCGGGCGCGCGCCACCGCGATCCACTTCCTGCTGGAAGCGGGGCAGGCGTCGCACTGGCACCGGGTCGATGCCGCCGAGATCTGGTTGTGGCATGCCGGCAGCCCGATCGCGCTGTCGATCGCCCCGGAAGATGCCGGCCCCGTATCGCGCCGGGTGCTGGGCGGCGATGTTCTGGCGGGGGAGGTGCCGCAGCTGCTCGTGCCCGCCGGCCACTGGCAGGCGGCCGAACCGCTCGGGGGCTGGGCGCTGGTGAGCTGCGTGGTTTCGCCCGGCTTCGAATTCGCGGGCTTCGAACTTGCCGCGCCGGATTGGGCGCCGGGAAATTGGCCGGGAAATTGATCGAGTCGCTGGACACCGATCGCTGGACAAGCGATTCGCTTGTGAGCAGGTTCGTCGGGCGGGACGGCGTGGCGCGATGGGTGGGGGTGATGGTGGCCGATGGTCGGTGAGCACGACAGGATAGAGGCAGCGGCCGGGCGCGTGCTGGGCTCGCCGATCCAGAACCTGGCGGGCGCCGCCGTGTTCGTGGTGGGCGTGTTCGTGCTGGCGACCGCCGGCTTCGTCGCGCAGGGGTGGAGCCTGGACGATGCCGCCTACATGGTGACGCTGACGATCTTCTCGGTCGGCTATGGCGAGGTCCGTCCGGTCGACACCGCCTGGCTGCGCGCGCTGGCGATGGCGACGATCGTGCTGGGGTGCACCGGCATGATCTTCTTCACCGGCGCGCTCGTCCAGGTTTTCGCCCATTACCAGATTCGCAACATTCTCGGGATCGACCGCATGCAGAGCCAGATCGACCGCCTGACCGACCACGCCATCATCTGCGGCTATGGCCGCATCGGCAAGCAGCTTGCCATCGAATTGCAGCGGGCGCGCACGCCCTACATCATCCTCGACCGCAATCCGGCCAAGCTTGCCGAGGCCGAGGCCGCCGGCCATCTCACGCTCAAGGGCGACGCCACCGACGAGGCGACCTTGCGCGCGGTGGGGATCGAGCGCGCGCGGGTGCTGGCGACGGTGCTGCCCGACGATGCGCTCAACGTGTTCATCACGCTTTCCGCGCGCAACCTCAACCCGCGCATGGAGATCATCGCGCGCGGCGAGTATCCGACGACCGAGGGCAAGCTGATCCATGCCGGCGCCGACAAGGTGGTGTTGCCCACCCACATCGGCGCCGAGCGCATCGCCGAGATGATCCTTTACCCCACCACGTCCCGGTTCCTGGGCGAGGCGCCGCAAGTGCGCGATCTCAAGCGCGGGCTGCACGAGTTCGGGCTGGAGATCGAAGCGGTGACGGTTCCGGAAAAGTCGGCATTGGCCGGCGCCACCGTCGGCGAGGCGGAGCGGCGCGGCAACGGCGCCTTCTTCCTGGTCCAGATCGACCGGCCCAACGGCCAGAGCTTCGTCCATCCTTCCGAGGACGTGAAGATCGAGGCGGGGGACACGGTCGTCCTGGTGCTGCGCGGCACGCGGGTGACGGCGGGCTCGATCTTCACCGAGAGCCGGCAGGCGATGAAGCTGGGGCGCGGCTATCGCTAGGGCATCGCGCCCGGGATCCGCTCCGCGCCCGCTCGCGGCGGCGGCGATGTTCCGCATGCGCCTTGCCATTCCCGCTACCGCGGACACGAGCGCGGCCAGGCCGCGCAAGGAGGCGCGGACATATCGGGGCCAGCGGGAATCGGATGTCTGCATTCACCAGTATAAGCCACAGGTGGGCCCTTGTAGGAAACATGAAAATGCACGCCCGGGGCGCCGAAAGCCGCTTCGGCATCGCCGGCGGGGGATAGCGTTTGTATCGAGCCGACCGCTCTCGCTTCATGTTCCGGGCGGTGCCCGCCGGCGGCGCCAGCCCATCGCGGCGGCAAGCCGTGGCATCGCCCGCTTGAGCGCCCATTCGAAGCCGACGGCGAGCCCGAGCGAGATGCCGAAGAGCGGCATGAGCAGCGCCAATGCCAGGACCAGCGCCACAAGCAGCCAGCTATGGCGCAGCGGCGCCAGGGACGCCGGTGCCCCCAGGATTCCGGCCGGCCGCCGGCGCCACCACAGCACGATGCTCGAAAGCGCCAGCGTGACCAGACCGAGCAGCACCGCAAGGTTCGCGAGCTGGTTGGCCAGGCCCCACCAGGCGCCTTCGTGGATCGCCACGCCGTAGCCGACGGCACGGTCCAGCCAGTGCCGGTCGGCGAAGCGCTGCACGCCGATCAGCCTGCCGTCCGCGGCGACCTCCGCGCTGTCGCGCAAGGGCCGGTTCTCCGCCTGGCTGCGCACTTGCCAGGGCGCGCCGCGCGCGGCCGGAGGGCTGATCTCTACCGGGGCGGCAAAGCGCAGGGTCCGCGCCCTGGCCACGACCGCGTCGAGCGCCGCCGGCGGCGTGCCCGCCACGGACCGGGGCATCATCA
The DNA here is from genome assembly GCF_900113255.1 of Novosphingobium sp. CF614. GTDB lineage: Bacteria > Pseudomonadota > Alphaproteobacteria > Sphingomonadales > Sphingomonadaceae > Novosphingobium. The sequence continues at coordinate 189,103 of NZ_FOOR01000004.1, read as the reverse complement.
TTCCCGCGTGCTGGGCATGATCGGACATCGCCATCCGCATCCCGGCATCGGCCGCTGCCCGTTCACGGGCGTCGACGGCGGAACCGGCGGACCAGTCCTGCCGGCCCGCCACGGTCCCGGTGATCTGGCGGACCTGCCTGAAGTAATCGCCCCAGGCTTTGGCCCAGGGCAGGCCCGAAGCGATCAGGAACAGCGCGCCCAGCGCGATCCACAGGCCGGTTACGGCGTGAAGATCCCGCCAGAACAGGCCGCCGCCCTTGCGCAGGCGCGGCCAGAACACCCCGGCCAGGCGCCCACCGCGCGGCCACCACAGGAACAGGCCGGTCATCAGCATCACCACGGTCCAGCAGGCTGCCGCCTCGACCAGCGCCGATCCCGGGTCGCCCGCCAGCAGTTCGCCGTGGAGGCGGAAGACCACGCGCATCAGCCGGTCTTCCTCCGCCACCTGGTGAAGCACGGCGCCGCTTCGCGGATGGACCCAGACACGGATGTCCCGCGGACCCTTGCCGACCAGCACTTGCACGGCATCGCCGGGCGCGCCGGGCAGGACATATTTGTGCAGCACCGATCCCGGCACCGCGGCCACCGCCCGTGCCGCGATCGCGGCGGGCGGGAGCATGGGCGCATCGCCGCTCGCGACATGGCGGTACGGCGCATAAAGCGCGGCCTCGATCTGCGGCTTGAACAGATAGATCCCGCCGGTGATCGAAAGCCACAGCACGAACGGCACGCAGAACAGCCCGGCATAGAAATGCCAGCGCCAGACCGCGCGATACCAGCGCTCGTAACGCGGTTCGGCCTGTCCGCTCATAGTTTCCACCCCGCTTCCAGCAGGAAGCTGCGCTGCGGGTAGGGGTGATAGACCCAGGCCCGGTCGTTGGTCAGGTTGTCCACGCCCGCGCTGACGCGGAGCTGGCCGGTCACCTCCCAGTTCACTTTGGCGTCGAGAGCGAACAGTTCCGAGGCATAGCCGAACGTGTCGCCCCGCTGGGTGCCCAGCAGGTCGGTGTTCGGCCGGCTGGCATAGCGCATGCCGATCGAGACCAGGACCGGCCGGGCCACGCGGTAGCGCAAGTTGCCGTTCAGGCGCCAGCGCGGGATGCGCGGGAACTGCACGCCCTCGGCCGCGGGGGCGGCGTGGTTCCTGACCGTGATCGAATCGATCCAGGCCAGGTTGGCATCGATATCGAGGCCCGGCACCAGCATGCCGCGTGCCTCGGCGATCAGTTCGAAGCCGTATTGCCGGGTCACGTCGATGTTCTTGAAGCTGGCGGTCGTCACCCCGTTGGCGTTGAAGCCGGTGAAGGAGAAGATCGTGTCCTTCACGCGCTGCCAGAAGGCCGAGCCGGTCAGCTTGATCCCGCCGAACCGATGCGCGAGCAGGAGGTTGGCGTCGGTCGAACGCTCGGGCTTGAGGTTGGGATCGAAGCTGTCCGGGTTGAAGCTGCCGTCGCCGTTGAGGCTGCCCTGGAACAGTTCGCCGACGGTGGGAAAGCGCGTCGCCTTGGCAAGGCTCAGCTGCAGCTCGCTATCGGGATCGATCGTCCATGTGACTGAGGCCTTGGGCTGGAAGCCGGCGGCGTGGCGACTGGCATAGCGCCCGGTCACCCGCCGGCCCGCCAGCGCGCCGGTGCCGAAGCGGGTGATGCCGCCGTCGAAGGCGCGCCAGTCCTCGAAGCGGGCGCCCAGCGTCAGCGTCACCGGATCGAGCGGCACGCGCAGTTCGGCCCAGGCGGCCAGGTCGCGGGTCTTGCCGAAAGTGCGGGAGGAGAACGCCGCGCCTTCATCGCTGCGCCAGTGGGAGGTCGTATGGTTGGCGGCGTCGGTGGCGTAGAGATTGGCGCTGCCGCCCGCCGCCAGTTGCGCGCCCGCCAGGTCGGCGGTGAGCGTCAGTTCGCCCGTCCACCAGTAGGTCGGCCCCTGCCGCGCGAGCAGGCCCGCGCCGTCGCTCGCGCCGGCAGCCCAGCTGTTCGAGGTGAAGCCGTCCGAACGCAGGATCTGGTAGGTCGAGACGCTGGCCTGCACGCCGACCGCGCCGGACAGCGGCGCGGCGAGCCTGAGGCCCGCCAGCAGTTCGTCGCGCAGCGTGCGCGACCATTTGGCGCCGGCGGGGCAGGCGATATTGCCGGCACCGTCGCGCAAGTAGCAGTCGGGCGCGGTCTGGCTGTCCAGGTTGTGCCAGTAGGCCAGCAGCAATTCGCCGGTCGCGCCCCCCTCGCCGTCATAGCCGATACGCAGCTTGGCCTGGTCCTGGGTGATGGCGGCGGGGCTCTGCGCGGCCAGGATCGGGAACGTCGGCAGGCCGGGGGCATTGGGAATGGCCTGCCCGGGATCGATCACCGCGCCGGTGGTGCCGGCCGGCGGCGTGCCGCCGTAGAAGCTCATCGGCTGGCCGTCGTTGCGGAAATGGCGGCCGGACAGGCGGATGGACCACGGCCCGTCCTTCTGCCGCGCGCCGAAGCCCGCCTCCGCCGAATAGCCCCAATAGGTATCGTGTGTTGCGAACTGGTCGTAAGGCTGGGCCAGGCCCTGCACGGTGACGAAGGCCTCGGTCCGGTCTGGCGAGCGGGTGGTGATGCTCACGATCCCGCCCATCGAATTGCCGGCATGGCGCGCCGAATAGGGGCCGTAGACCACGTCGAACTGCTCGACCTCGCCGGGCCCGACCACCCCCCACTTGGGCGCATAGCCGAACGAGTTGCCCAGGAAGTTGGAGACCGTGAAGCCGTCCACCATCACCAGCGTGCGTGCGCTCTGCGTGGAATGGGTGCCGCGAAAGCCGGGCACGCCGTTCGAATCCCCGGCGTAGCGCTTGCGCACGAAGAAATCGGGCGCGTACTTCATCAGGTCTTCCACGTTCTGGGCGTTGATGCCCGCGAACTGTTCGTCGCCGAGGCTGACGGAAAGGCCGCGCGGCTCGATGCTGATGGCCTTGGTGGTCTGCCCGACGACGAGGATGGTGTCGGTGGCGCTTTGGGTGTCGGCCGCCTCTTCGGCGTGCGCGGCAAAAGCAAGCAGGGCAAGCGGGCTCGCGCCGAGCGCGAGGAGAATCCTGGTCATGATGATAGTCACCTGATCGGCGCGGCGGCGTCCGCCTGGCGGCGCCGCGCGCATGTCATTCCGGTCCGCGCGGCGCTGACGGCCGGCGGCATGGCATGGGATCAGGCGGGGAGGGGTGGGCCTCTCAGCGGCGGCCGGATTTGTCCGCCGGGTGCCGGCAAGGCGAGCGGCCGGCGCAGGATGGCGACGGCGAAGACGAAGAGCAGCGCGGCCAGCGCGATCGCCGGCGGCGCCGCGCCCAGCATGGCGGCGCCGTGCGAGGCGAAGATGCAGGGATGGTCCATGGCCTTGCCGGCGGCTTCGTGGCCGTCCTTCTGGCCCACGCGGATCAGCACCGAGGCGCCGTCCGCCGCGGACGAACACAGGGCGACGACGATCCCTTCGCCTTGCGCTTGCGGCATGTAGCCCGCCGGCATGACGATCTTCAGGCACAGCACCGCCGCCAGCAGCAGCGCCGCCAAGGTCGGACGGTCCCTGAAGAATTGGCGCAGCGCGAACATCGCCGCGCTCCTAACCGCTCCGGAACGGTTCGTCATGATGAAAGTCAGGCCCGCGCGGCGTTTTTCCGCTCAGCCGCCGGCCACGGTCATCCCGTCGACGCGAACGGTGGGGACGTTGATCGCCCGATACCACTCCAGGTCGTTCGCGGGGGTGAGCCGCGCGAACATGGCGAGCAGGTTGCCGGCCACGGTGAATTCGGAGACCGGCCCGGCCAGCTTGCCGTCGACGATGCGGAAGCCCGAGGCGCCGCGGCTGTAATCCCCGGTGATGCCGTTGACGCCCTGGCCGATCAGTTCGGTCACGTAGACGCCGTCCTTGATGTCCGCCATCAGCTCGGCGGGCGAGAGCGGGCCGGCGGCCAGGTGGGCATTGCCGACCGAGACGCTCGGCGCGCCGCCGCCGCTGCGCGCGGCATGGCCGGTGGGCGTCATGCCGAGCTGGCGGGCGGAGGCCGAATCGAGCAGCCAGCCGGTGATCCTGCCGTCCTCCACCAGGTTGCGCGCGCGGGTGGCGAGGCCCTCGCCGTCGAACGGGCGCGAGCGCAGGCCGCGCGGGGCGTGCGGCTCCTCGACGATGGTCGTGCCCGGCGCCAGGATCTGTTCGCCCAGCTTGTCGAGCAGGAAGCTGGAACGGCGGGCGATCGCATTGCCGGACATGGCGCCGATCAGGTGGCCGATCAGCGTGCCGGCGACGCGCGGATCGAACACCACCGGCATCGGCCCGCTTTTCATCCGGCCCGAATCGAGCCGGGCGACAGTGCGCTGGCCCGCCTCCTTGCCGATTTCCGCCGGCGGCGGCAGGTCGGCCGCGTGGTGGGCGGAGCGCCAGGCGTTGTCGCGCTGCTTGCCCGATCCCTCGCCGCCGACCACCGAGACGCTGATCGAATGGCTGGTCGAGCCGTAGCCGCCGACGAAGCCGTGGCTGGTGGCGAGCGCGAAGATGCCCAGGCCTGAGCTGGCCGAGGCGCCGTCGGAATTGGTCACGCCGGCGATGGCGCGGGCGGCGTCCTCCGCTTCCTCGGCGATCGCGCGCAAGGACTGGGGGCTGGGTTCGGAAGCGTCGACCAGGTCCAGCTCGGGCCAGGGACCGCCGGCCAGGAGTTCTTCCGGTGCGAGGCCGGCATAGTGATCCTCGGGCGCGGCGCGGGCCATGTCGATGGCGCGCGCGGCCAGTTCGTCCAGCGCCTGGGGCGAAAGATCGGAGGAACCGATGCTGGCCGAGCGGTGGCCGACGAACACCCGCAGGGCGATATGCTCGCTTTCGGAACGTTCGACATCCTCCAGCTTGCCCAGCCGGATCTGGATGCCTTCGGACGAATTGGCGCCGAACACCACGTCGGCGGCATCCGCCCCGGCGCGGCGGGCGCGTTCGACCAGGTCCTGGGCGCGGTCCCTGGCCTGTTCCGGACTGAGCATGTGAACAGCGACTCCCTAAAGCCATTCGCGCGGCCGCGCGAGCGCCATGCCCTAGTCGCCGCGCGGGCGAAGGGCAAACGGGAGTTGCGTCAAGTCTTCTTCCGGCGCGCGGAAGGATGACAAATCAGGTGAATGCGAGTGCAAGGCCCTTGAACAGGCCGGTCAGCGCGAAGGGCAGCCCGATCGCGAGGATCCACAGCACCAGGCGATCGCGCCGATAGTAGGGCGCCAATGCCGGATCGTGGGCCTGTTCGTCGGTAAGCCGGCCCCAGCGCGATTCGAACCGGCGGCAGGCCGGGATGATGGCCACCACCAGAATGATGAGGGCGAGGTAGGGAAGCAGTGATCCGCCGCTCGACTTGAGCGCGCCGATCGTCACGAAGATCTGCAGCGCCGTGTATACCAGCAGGGCATAGGCGACATGATCGCTCATCTTGCGGCGCCAGTCGGTCATCATGGCCTGCCTGCTGTCGAGCACCGCGGCTGGATGGACCGCGCTGTGGTTCGTGCCGTTGTTCATCAGGCGACTCTCCCTTCGTCCGATTCCCTGACTAGAACACTTAATTGCGTTCGAATCAAGTTCGGTTTCGTTTTTCGCAAGTGCGGCATGAATGCAGGGAATGCGGCGGGCAACCACGCCGGCGGGCTTCGCGGGCATGGGCCATGCATGAAACCTGCCAACAGCAGCCATTGGAGCCGAAATGCCGGCTTGCCGTTGCCGGGCTCCCTGCGTAAACCCCGCAGGGATGACCGGAACGACTGATCTTTCGAGGGAGCAGGGCGGCCTGGCCGCAAGCGCGGCGCTGGTTGCCGAGAAGGGCGGGCTCGAAGTCATTTCGATCGCCAAGAGCTATGACAAGCGCGCGGTGCTCACCGATATCTCGCTGTCGGTGGCCAAGGGCGAGGTGCTGGGCCTGCTGGGCCCCAACGGCGCCGGCAAGACGACCTGCTTCTATTCGATCATGGGGCTGGTGCGGCCGGATTCGGGCCGCATCCTGATGGACGGCGTCGACGTCACGCGGCTGCCGATGTACCGCCGCGCGATCCTGGGCCTCGGCTACCTGCCGCAGGAAACCTCGATCTTCCGGGGCATGACGGTGGAGCAGAATATCGAAGCCGTGCTCGAACTCAACGAGCCGGACAAGGCGGTGCGCCGGGAAGAGCTGGAGCGTCTGCTCGACGAATTCGGCCTCACCCGCCTGCGATCGAGCCCGGCGATGGCGCTTTCGGGCGGTGAGCGCCGCCGCTGCGAGATCGCCCGCGCGCTGGCCGCCACGCCTTCGATCATGCTGCTGGACGAGCCTTTCGCCGGCATCGATCCTCTCTCGATCGCCGATATCCGCGAACTCGTGCGCGATCTCAAGACGCGGGGGATCGGCGTGCTGATTACCGACCACAACGTGCGCGAGACGCTCGACATCGTCGACCGCGCCTGCATCATCTACGGCGGCCAGGTGCTCTTCGCCGGCAGCCCGGAGGCGCTCGTCGCTGATGAGAACGTGCGCCGCCTCTACCTGGGCGAGGGGTTCACGCTGTGATCCGTCCAGGGGCTTCGACCCTTCGGCAAGCTCGGGGTTCGGCATGGGCGGGGGTGCATCGCGATATGGAACCCGCTCGCCCCGGGCTTGCCGAAGGGCGCATCCAAGCGCGGGACTGAGCCATGGCGCTGGGGCCTCGCCTCGATCTCAGGCAAAGCCAGTCGCTGGTGATGACCCCGCAGCTCCAGCAGGCGATCAAGCTGCTGGCGCTGTCCAATCTTGAGATCGAGGCCTTCATCGGCGAATCGCTTGAAGCCAATCCGCTGCTGGACGTGGGCACGCAGGCCGGCGAGCCGGTGGCCGAAACCGTCGAGATGCCCGAGGAGGCCCGGCGCACCACGCTGGAGGGATCGCCGGTCGACCAGCTGATCGGCGAGGGGCGCGGCGCCGACGACCGGCCGTTGGACATCGATGCCACCGCGCTCGACCGCGACCGCGACACCGGCGACGGGCAGCGCATGACCGAGGATGCCGCCTGGGGAGCGGACCTTCGCGGCATGGGCGGCGAGGAGGGCCCCGGCATCGACGAACGCGCCGGCGGCGGACAGACGCTGGCGGAACACCTGGAGGCGCAAGTCGGCACCGCCGCAGGCGACGCGGTGCTGGCGGGGATCGCGCGCTACATCATCGGCCACCTCGACGAGGCCGGCTACCTCACGGCGGCGCTGCCCGAACTGGCCGCCGATCTCGGCATCGCGCTGGCCAGGGTCGAGCAGGGTCTGGCCGTCGTGCAGTCGCTCGATCCCACCGGGGTGGGCGCGCGCGGCCTGTCGGAATGCATCGCCCTGCAGGCCAGGGAGGCCGACCGCTACGATCCCTGCATGGCCAGGCTGATCGACAACCTGGATCTTGTCGCGCGCGGCGAGCTGGCGCGGCTCAAGCGGATGTGCGGGGTCGATGACGAGGATTTCGCCGACATGCTGGCAGAGCTGCGCGGCTACGATCCCAAGCCGGGCCTGCGCTACGGCGGCGAGCCGAGCGGCGCGGTGACGCCCGACATCCTGATCGCGCCGCGCGCCGACGGCGGCTGGGACATCGCACTCAACCAGGCGACGCTGCCGCGCCTGATCGTCAACCGCGGCTACTACGTCGAACTCAAGGGCACGTGCGACGATAAGGGGTCGCGCGCGTGGCTGTCGGAGAAGCTGGCCGACGCGAACTGGCTCATCAAGGCGCTCGACCAGCGGCAAAGGACGATCCTCAAGGTCGCGACCGAGCTGGTGAAGCAGCAGGACGGCTTCTTTCGCCACGGCGTCTCGCATCTCAGGCCGCTGACCCTGCGCACGGTCGCGGAAGCGATCGGCATGCACGAATCGACCGTCAGCCGCGTCACTTCGAACAAGTTCCTCAACTGCCCGCGCGGCACTTACGAACTGAAGTACTTCTTCAGCTCGGGGGTCGCCTCGGCGGACGGCGAAGGCGGGGCTTCGGCCGAAGCGGTCAAGGCGGCGATCCGCCGGCTGATCGATGCCGAGGATCCCAAGGCCATCCTTTCGGACGACGCGCTGGTGGACCTGCTGAGGGACAAGGGCTTCGAACTCGCGCGGCGCACCGTCGCCAAGTACCGCGAAGCGATCGGGCTCGGCAGCTCGGTGCAACGTCGCCGGCAGAAAGCGCTGGCGGCGGCGCGCTGACGATAGCAAATTCCTTGCCGGAACCCGCGAAGCCGTGCCCCCTTCAGGGGATGGGGCCCGGTATTTGTTCAGTGATCGTTCACTGCATGTTTCGCGCCCCGCGCATTTCCACGAGTCCCGCGAAACTAAGCATGGCTATTATAGTCATGGATCATTAAACACTTGGTTTCCTTAGTAAAAAACTATTCCCAATCAAAACGATTGTGATACGCTTCCAGCCATGAACCGAGCCGGGCCTGCGATGGATCGCAGGAATATGGCCGCAGATGGAGAGGAATGCCCATGTCGTATCTCGATGGGAATTCAGGCAATGGCCGCAAGGCCTTGACCGGAGGGACGGTTGCCCTGATCCAGGCCGGGCTGGCCCTGGCGCTGGTCAACGGCTTCGCGGTGGCCTTCATCGAGCCCGACCCGCCGCGGCACTTGCCCACCCAGTTCTACCCCACCGCGCCCCTGCCGACCGATCCGGTCGATCCGCCCAAGGCCAATCCGGAAAAGCCGCTGGTGCGGGACACCTTCGTCGATGCCGCGAAGCCCACGGTCGCGGTTCCCAACAATTCCTCGGTCGAGGTCACGCCGCAGCCTGCGACCGGGCCCACCGACAACGAGGGCACCGGCGATTATACCTACATACGGCCCGTCCCCGCCGATCCGCCGGCCCGCTTCACGCCGGCCGCCGCCAAGGCGCGCGGCGATCTTGCGCGCTGGGTTACCACCGACGATTACCCGACCTTCGATATCCGCGCCGGCCATGCGGGCACCGTCCGCTTTCTTCTCGCCATCGATTCCGGCGGCCGGGTGACTGACTGCACCATCGTCGAATCGAGCGGCTATCCCGGGCTCGATGCCGCCACCTGCCGCAACGTGACCCGACGCGCGCGTTTCGATCCGGCGACCGACGCCGCCGGCGAGCGGGTCGCGGGCAGCTATTCCGGAACGATCCGCTGGGTGATCCCGCGCGATTGACGGAGCAATTGCGGCCATCCGGCCGAAGTTACGCCGATTGCGGCCATCCGGCCGTGTCAATCCCATTGCGGCCATCCGGCCGCATGGCCGGAGCGGCGCCGTCCGCGCCTTTCCGGGCCGCTCCGGCCCACCGTCTTCGCAAGAAGCGCCCACCCTGGGCGGTTGACGCCTGTCCTTCCCGGCCTGGCCCGGGAAGGACCTTCTTCCGATCTCCTCCCATAGGGAAATGCCCTTAGAACGGTTTCGGGCTTGGTTCACCGTGTGGCTTTAGGTTTCGGCAATGAAGGTCGGCGGCGCCGGCCGTGGGGACCCGAGCACCATGATACCCAAAATCTTCCACTTCATCTGGGTGGGCGACGAGAGCAAGCGGCCGGACAACTGCATCGACACCTGGCGGGCCGCCCATCCCGACTGGGAGCTGCGTCTCTGGGGCAATGCCGAGCTTGACGGCCGCGCCTGGATCAACGCGCGCCACATGGCCGAAATGCGCACCCGCGAGTTCAACGGCGTTGCCGACATGATGCGCTGGGAAATCCTGCACGAGCACGGCGGCCTGGTGTTCGACGCCGATTCGATCTGTTCCCGCCCGCTCGACGACGCGCTGCTCGATTGCGAGGCCTTCGCCTGCTGGGAAAGCGAAATCGCCCGGCCCGGGCTGATCGCCGCCGGCTATTTCGGCTGCGCCGCCGGCAATCCTTTCGTCAAGCAGATCATCGAGGACATCGCGGTGTCACCCTCGGTCGTGCAGGACATGGCGTGGAAGACGGTGGGGCCGCTGCGGCTGACCGAATGCTACCGCAAGTTCGGCTATACGCCGCTGCGCATCTATCCCAGCCACTATTTCATTCCCCGCCACTTCACCGGCGTGACCTACCAGGGCGATGATCCGGTCTATGCCCACCAGCTCTGGGGCTCGACGCTGCGCGGCTACGACAAGCTGCACCAGGCCGACGTTTCGACGCTGGGCAGCGGCCGGCAGCCGGCCGCCACGCCGATCGCCGAGCCGACCCAGTCGCCCGTCGCCCCCCCGCCTGCCGCCCCCCCGCCTGCCGCCCCCCCGCCCGCCGCAGCGTCCAAGCCGGCAGGAACCTCGCCGCTCGAGAAGATCCATGCGCCCTACTTCCTGCAGCGCGTGCCGGTGAGCGCCGAGCTGGCGCAGCTTGGCCGGCTCGACGTGCTGCGCGGGCTTTGCGCCGGCAAGCGGGTGCTCCATGTCGGCTGCGCCGACTGGCCGATCACCGATCCCAGGACTTCGCTCCACGTCGCGCTGGAGGCGCACTGCGCGCAGCTCGACGGGCTCGACCCGCACGACGAGGCGCTGGAGGCGCTGCGGCCGCATGTGAAGGGCCGGCTGTTCACCGATTTCGCCCAGGCCACCGGCCGCTATGACGTGGTGCTGGTGCCCGAAGTGATGGAGCACGTTTCCGACGTCGCGGGTTTCCTGGGGCAGATCGAAGCGGTCGACGCCTCGCTGTTCCTGATCTCGGTGCCCGACGCCTTCCAGTGCCGCGCCCGCCATTTCGACTACCTTGCCGACAGCGAAACCTTCCTGGAAGGCGTGCACCCCGATCACAACGTCTGGTACACGCCCTACACTTTCGCCAACACGCTGCGTAAGTACAGCGGCCTGGAACTGCAACGGATGTGGTTCTTCAACCGCATCTCGCTGCTCGCCCTGCTGAGCAAGCCGGACATGGCGATGGCGGCCTGAACCGCCATCCGAGCCGCCTTCAGTTGCTGGCGTCCTTGACCGTTTCCATCGCCACGAACGTGGAAGTGCTGGCCACGTGCGGCAGGCTCGAGATCTTTTCGCCGAGCACCACGCGGTAGCGGCGGATGTCGGCGGTGCGGACCTTGAGCAGGTAGTCGAAGCTGCTGGCCATCATGTGGCATTCCTCCACCTCGGGAATGCGGCGCACCGCGCGGTTGAACTCGTCCAGGGCCGCCTCGCGCGTATCGGACAGCTTGATCTCGGTGAAGGCGACATGATCGAGCCCCAGGCTGGCCGGGGCGACGATGGCCCTGAAACCCCGGATGACGCCGCTGTCGATCAGCCGCCGCAACCGCACCTGGCACGGCGTTTTCGACATCCCCACTTCCCTGGCCAGGTCGGTCATGGTGATGCGTCCGTTCTGGCGCAGCACGGCCACGATCTTGCGGTCGAGATCGTCCAGATGAACCGGATTATCGCCAATTTCCATGCATATCATCCGGATGGAGGTTCATATTAAGTCGGATTGACAGGTCTTATGCCGCAAAAAAGGCGGATCGCCAATTGCGATTGGTGTAGGATCACGGCCATGAAGAGCACGCCCCCCTTCGCGGATTTCGCGCCCCCCATACGGGAACTCTCACCGCTCCGGCACGCGATAGCCGGCGCCCGGCGGCGCGGCGAGGCGGCGTGTCTGGCGCCGCTGCTGGAAGCCGCGAGCTTGCCCCCGCCCATGCGCGCCGCGATCCGCAAGACGGCCGCCGCGCTGGTCACCGCGCTGCGGGCCACTGGCAGGCGCGGCGGCGTGGAGGCGTTGGTGCAGGAATATGCGCTCTCCAGCCAGGAGGGCGTCGCGCTGATGTGCCTGGCCGAGGCGCTGCTGCGCATTCCCGACGATGCCACCCGCGACGCGCTGATCCGCGACAAGATCGCCGACGGCGACTGGGGCGGGCACCTGGGCGGCGGCAAGTCGCTGTTCGTCAACGCCGCCACCTGGGGGCTGGTGGTCACCGGCAAGCTGGTGGGCAGCGTCGACGACCGGGGACTGGGGGCCGCGCTCACCCGCCTGGTCGCGCGGGCCGGCGAGCCGGTGATCCGCCGCGGCGTGGACCTTGCCATGCGGATGATGGGCGAACAGTTCGTCACCGGCGAGACCATCGGCGATGCGGTCGGGCGGGCCCGCGAACTGGAGGCCAGGGGCTTTCGCTACAGCTACGACATGCTGGGCGAGGCGGCGGGCACGGCGGCGGACGCGGCGCGCTATTACGCCGATTACGAGAATGCGATCCACGCGATCGGCGCTGCCTCCGGGGGCAAGGGCGTTTACGAGGGGCCGGGCATTTCGATCAAGCTTTCCGCGCTCCACCCGCGTTATGCGCGCGCGCAGGCGGACCGGGTCATGGGCGAACTGCTGCCGCGCGTGAAGGCGCTGGCGCTCATGGCCAGGGGCTATCGCATCGGCTTCAACATCGATGCCGAAGAGGCGGACCGGCTCGAACTCTCGCTCGATCTGCTCGAAAGCCTGGCGCTCGATCCCGAGCTGGCGGGGTGGGACGGGCTGGGCTTCGTGGTGCAGGCCTATGGCAAGCGCTGCCCTTTCGTGATCGACTGGATCATCGACCTGGCCCGCCGCGCCGAACGCCGGATCATGGTGCGGCTCGTCAAGGGCGCCTACTGGGATGCGGAGATCAAGCGGGCGCAAGTGGACGGGCTGGCCGATTTCCCGGTCTATACCCGCAAGGGCCATACCGATGTCGCCTATGTCGCCTGCGCGCGCAGGCTGCTGGCGGCGCCCGAGGCGGTGTTCCCGCAATTCGCCACGCACAACGCACAGACGCTGGCGACGATCTTTCACCTCGCGGGTCCCGATTTCACGACCGGGCAATACGAGTTCCAATGCCTGCACGGCATGGGCGAGCCGCTCTATGCGCAGGTGGTCGGCAGGGACCGGCTGGACCGGCCTTGCCGCATCTACGCGCCGGTGGGCACGCATGAGACGCTGCTGGCCTACCTGGTGCGCCGCCTGCTGGAGAACGGGGCGAATTCCTCCTTCGTCCATCGCATCGCCGATCCGGCCGTACCGGTTGGCGAATTGGTGGCCGATCCCGTCGATCTGGTCCGGGCCATGCCCGCGCCCGGCGCCCCGCACGACCAGATCGCCTTGCCCGGGGACCTCTATCCGCGGCGGCGCAATTCGGCCGGGATCGACCTGACCGACGAGCACGCGCTGGCGGCGTTGGCCGGGCAATTGCGCCAGTCGGCACGGCAGGACCGGCGGGCCTTGCCGGAGGGCGGCGAAGGAACCGCGCGCGAGGTCCGCAATCCGGCCGATCATCGCGACGTGGTCGGCACCGTGATCGAGGCCCGGCCCGAGGCCGCTGCCCCGGCGGTGACCCGCGCGGCGATGAGTTCCTGGCACCAGGTTCCGGTCGCCGCGCGCGCGCGCATGCTGGAGCGCGCCGCCGATATCTTGCAGGAGCGGATGCCGCAGTTCATGGGCCTGGCCATGCGGGAGGCCGGCAAGTCCGCCGCCAACGCCGTTTCCGAAGTGCGCGAGGCGATCGATTTTCTGCGCTACTATGCCGTGGAGGCGCGCGAAAACTTGGGGTCGGAACCCGCGCGGCCACAGCATCGTGCCCAGGATCCGAATGGAGACCCGCTGACCCCGAGCTTGTCGAAGGGTGCCGGACATGGGGCCGACGCTGCGCACGATGCCTTGGGTCCGGTGGTCTGCATCAGTCCGTGGAACTTCCCGCTGGCGATCTTCATCGGGCAGGTTTGCGCCGCGCTGGTCGCCGGCAACCCGGTGCTGGCGAAACCGGCGGAGGAAACCCCGCTGATCGCCGCCGAGGCGGTTCGCGCCCTTCACGAAGCGGGGGTTCCCACCGATGCGCTGCAACTGATCCCCGGCGACGGCAGGGTAGGGGCGGCGCTGGTGGCGGCGCCGGAAGTGGCGGCGGTGATGTTCACCGGCTCGACCGAAGTGGCGCGGCTGATCCAGCGCCAGCTTGCCGGCCGTGTCTCACGCGAGGGTCGGCCGATCCCGCTGATCGCCGAAACCGGTGGGCAGAACGCGATGATCGTCGATTCCTCGGCGCTGGCCGAGCAGGTGGTGGGAGACGTCATCGCATCCGCCTTCGACAGCGCCGGCCAGCGCTGCTCGGCGCTGCGCGTGCTGTGTTTGCAGGAGGACGTGGCCGATCGCACGCTGGCGATGCTGAAAGGGGCGCTGGCGGAACTGCGCGTGGGCAATCCCGATCGCCTGGCGGTGGACATCGGCCCCGTCATCACCGCCGAGGCGCAAGCGAACATCGTGCGCCATGTGGAGGCGATGCGGGCGAGGGGATGTCGGGTGACGCAACGGGAAGTTCCGCCGGAAGCGATGGCGACGGGCACTTTCGTCGCGCCGACGATCATCGAGATCGGATCGATCGCCGAACTGGCGCATGAGGTGTTCGGGCCGGTGCTCCACGTCGTGCGCTTCCGCCGAGAAGGGCTGGAGGCCCTGATCGCGGAGATCAACGCCACCGGTTACGGCCTTACGTTCGGCCTTCACACCCGGCTCGACGAGACCACGGCGCGCGTCACCGCGCGGGTGCGGGCGGGCAACCTTTACATCAATCGCAACATGATCGGCGCGGTCGTCGGCGTCCAGCCTTTCGGGGGGCGCGGGCTTTCGGGCACCGGACCCAAGGCCGGCGGGCCGCTCTATCTGGGGCGGCTGGTGAAACGGGGCCCGCCGGTGCTGGCGGGGCCCGTTTTGCCAGCGGGCACGCCGCCGCCGCTGGTGGAGTCCTTTGCGCTCTGGCTCGAAGGGCAGGGCGAAGCGGCGGCGGCCGGGGACGCCCGCGTGCTGGGCGCGGCTTCGGCGCTCGGCACCCAGCGGGAGCTGTCCGGCCCGGTCGGCGAGCGCAACCTTTACGCACTCCATCCGCGCGGGCGCCTGTTGCTGCGCCCGGCGACGCGCGCGGGGCTGCTCGCCCAGATGGCCGCCGCGCTCGCCACCGGCAACCGCGCCACGGTGGTGGGCATGGACCTGCCCGAAGGCCTGCCTCCCGCCATCGCCGCCCGGTTCCGTCCCGATCCGATCGAGCCCTTCGCCGCCTGCCTGGTCGAAGGCAATGCCGATGCGGTCCGCGCGGCCTGCCAGGCGGTGGCGGCGATGCCGGGGCCGGTGGTGCCGGTCTACACCGATCCCGGCCCCCATTGCGCCTGGCTGCTGGAGGAAGTGTCCACCTCGATCAACACCACCGCCGCCGGCGGCAATGCCAGCCTGATGATGATCGGCTGAGGGCAGATCCCGCCGATCCCGGCCCGGCGGCGGGCCAGGCACAGGCTGGGCCAGCGGTCCCGGACCTGTTCCGGGATGACGATGGTTTCAGAACACCGGATCGAAGCCCGGGGGCAGGTCGCTCGAATCCTCGCCCTGTCCGGGGACGTGGATGCCGCATTCGGTCTTGTCCCAGCCGCGCCAGCGGCCCGAGCGGGGATCCTCGCCCGGCGCCACCTTGCTGGTGCACGGCGAGCAGCCGATCGAGGGATAGCCCTGCGCCACCAGCGGGTGCTGGGGCAGGTCGTGCTCCTCGATATAGGCGGCGATGCGTTCGGGCGACCAATCGATCAGCGGGTTGATCTTGAGCCGGCCCTGGCTGTCGGTGGTGTCGATCTCGAAGCGCGGCAGGCTCGAACGGGTCGAAGCCTGGAATGCCTTGCGCCCGGTGATCGAAGCGTCGAAGCCGAGCAGGGCCTTGGCCAGCGGCTTGACCTTGCGGATATCGCAGCAGCCGTCCGGATCGTAGGACCAGCGCAGGCCCGATTCGTCCTTCTTCGCAAGCTCCTGCGGGTCCGGCACCAGATCGCGCAGATCCTTGAGGCCGAAGCGTTCGATCAGCAGGTCGCGATAGGCCAGCGTTTCGGGGAAATGCTTGCCGGTCTCCAGGAACAGCACCGGCACGGCGGGATCGACGCGGCTGACGAGGTGCAGCAGCACCGCGCTCTCCGCCCCGAAGCTGGAGACGATGGCGAGATCGCCCGCCATGCTTTCCTTGAGCAGCGTTTCGAGCATTTCGAGCGTATCGGTGCCGCGGAACAGGCGGTTGAGACGCACCGCGTCGGCCTCGGCGAAGCGGGGGCCGGTGTCGATGCGGTCGCGGATGCGTGTCGCTTCGTGCATGTCGTTAATCCTTGGAGGAATCCTTTCAGCCCTGGTGCCGCAGCGCCCAGATGGGCTGGCGGCCGTCGGCGGTAGCCTGATAGACGTTGTCCCAGCGCTTGAACGCCGCTTCGGCGTCGGCCGGGTTGAGCGGCTTGTCGGGCGCGAAGGCGTCGAAGCCGCAACGCTTGAGATGGCTCAGCATGTCGATGACGACGTCGCCCACGGCGCGGATTTCGCCGCCGAAACCCGCCTCGCGCAGGATACGGGCGGAGGAATAGCCGCGCCCGTCGGTCCAGGCCGGGAAGTTCACCTCGATCAGGCGCAGCCGGTCAAGGTGCGGCAGGAGCGCGTGGGCATCGTCGCCAGGTTCGACGCGAACGGCGGTGGCGTTGGTCTGCTCAGCGAAGGCGTCGACCGTGACGGCGGGATCGTTGACGGCTTCGTCGCTACGGAACCGGAACTGCACTTCAACCATAGATCGCCTCCTTGAACGGGGCCATGCCGATCCGGCGATAGGTGTCGAGGAAGCGTTCCTCGCCCTGCTTGTTGGCGAGATAGACTTCGGTGGCCTTCTCCACCGCATCGACGATGCCGTCCTCGTCGAAGCCGGGGCCGGTGATCTGGCCGAGCGAGGTGTCCGCGCCCTCGCAGCCGCCAAGCAGGAGCTGGTAGTTCTCCACGCCCTTGCGGTCGACGCCCAGGATGCCGATGTGGCCGGCGTGATGGTGGCCGCAGGCATTGATGCAGCCCGAGATCTTGAGCTTCAGCTCGCCGATCTCCGCCTGTTTTGCCGGGCTGCCGAAACGTTCGGAGATCTTCTGCGCGATCGGGATCGAACGGGCGTTCGCCAGCGAGCAGTAGTCGAGCCCGGGGCAGGCGATGATGTCGCCCACGGTGTCGAGGTTGGCGGTGCCCAGCCCCGCCTCGTCGAGCATGCGCCACACGGCGTAGAGATCGGCCTTGCGCAAGTGCGGGAAGACGATGTTCTGGGCGTGGGTGACGCGCAGTTCGTCGAAGCTGTAATCCTTCGCGATCCGGGCCATGAGGCGGATCTGGTCGGCCGTGGCGTCGCCCGGGATGCCGCCGACCGGCTTGAGGCTGACAGTGGCGATGACATAGCCGGCCTGCTTATGGGCATGGCAGTTGCGCTCGGCCCAGAGGCGGAAGTCGGGGTCCGAGAGGTCGAGTTCGTCGGACAGGCCGGTCTCCCAGGCGGGATCGGCGAAGTACTGCCCGATGCGCTCCAGCTCGGCCAGCGGCGGCTCGATGCCCTGATCGAGCAGGTGCTGGAACTCTTCCTCGACCTGGCGCGTGTATTCGTCCTTGCCCAGTTCGTGGACCAGGATCTTGATGCGCGCCTTGTACTTGTTGTCGCGCCGGCCATGGCGGTTATAGACGCGCAGGCAGGCCTCGGAATAGGTGATGAGCTGATCCAGCGGCACGAACGCGCGGATCATCGGGCCGATCATCGGGGTGCGGCCCATGCCGCCGCCGACGTAGAACCGGGCGCCGATCTCGCCGGCCCCGTTTTCGGGATTGGGGTTGCGCACCATCTGGATGCCGATATCGTGCAGGCGCATTGCCGCGCGGTCGGTATCGCTGGCGATGACGGCGATCTTGAACTTGCGCGGCAGGGTCAGGAATTCCGGGTGGAAGCTGGACCACTGGCGCAGCAGTTCGGCATAAGGGCGCGGATCGATGACTTCGTCGGAAGCGGCGCCGGCGTACTGGTCCGAGCTGATGTTGCGGATGCAGTTGCCGCTGGTCTGGATCGCGTGCATCTCCACCGAGGCGAGATCGGCGAGGATATCGGGCGTGTCCTCCAGCTTGATCCAGTTGTACTGGATGTTCTGGCGGGTGGTGAAGTGGCCGTAGCCGCGGTCGTACTTGTCCGCGATATCGCCCAGCATCGCCATCTGCGTGGAATTCAGCGTGCCATAGGGCACCGCGACGCGCAGCATGTAGGCGTGGAGCTGGAGATAGAGGCCGTTCTGCAGGCGCAGCGGGCGGAACTGGTCCTCGGTCAGTTCGCCGTCGATGCGGCGGCGGACCTGGTCGCGGAATTCGGCGACGCGCGTATCGACCATCTGCTGGTCGTATTGATCGTACTTGTACATCAGATCACCCAGTTCACGGCCTCGGGATCGGCCGGCTTGAGAGTAAGGTCGGGGCGCACGGTGGGGCCCAGCGCGCGGATGCGGTCCTTGATGTGCGCGGGGCGCACGCCTTCCGCCGTCTTTTCGCCGTCGATCACATAGGCGGCGAAGACGTTCCGGGCGCCTTCCTCGCGGGCGATGATCGCCGCGCCATGCTCTCCGACATCGGCGGAATCGTTGACGTCGAGCGACCAGCCCACGCCGGTCCACCAGGTGACCGCCCCGGTCTTCAGATCGTTGCCCGTCAGGATTTTCACAGTTCTGCCTCCAGTGCCCCGGTATCCAATGTGGTATTCAATGCCGTATCCCATGCCAGGGCGCGAATGGTGTTGTCGCCTTGTGCGGTAACGGCGCCGATAACGATAAGCGCCGGGCTTTGCACCCTCTCGCTTGCGATAAGGTCGGCAAGCCCGGCGAGCGGCGCGCGCAGCACGCGCATGTCGGCGCGGGTCGCCCGCTCGATCACCGCGACCGGCACGTCCGGGGCCAGGCCGTCGGCGATCAGCTTTTCGGTGATCTGCCCGGCGGTGGCGAGGCCCATGAAGATCACCAGCGTGCGGCCCTTGCCGGCCAGGCCCGACCAGTCCTGGTCGGTCAGCCCCTTGCACTGCCCCGCGACGAAGCTGACGATCGAGGCATGGTCGCGGTGGGTCAGCGGAATCCGCGCGGCGGCGGCGGCCCCCAGCGCGGACGAGACGCCGGGAACGACTTCCACCGGCACCCCGGCGGCGCGGCAGGCCTCCGCCTCCTCGCCGCCGCGACCGAAGATGAACGGGTCGCCGCCTTTCAGCCGCACCACATCGTTGCCGGCCAGCGCCTCGCGCACCAGCAGGGCGTTGATCGCCTCCTGCCTCATGGTGTGCCGCGACCGGCTCTTGGCGACCGAGACCAGCCGCGCGCCTGGCCGGGCCATGGCAAGGATGGCGGGATCGACCAGGCCGTCATGGACGACAAGCGCCGCCGACATCAGCAGCCGCGCCGCGCGCAAGGTCAACAGGTCCGGATCGCCGGGTCCAGCCCCGACGAGGTGAACCTTGCCGACGCGCCGGCCGCGATCGGAAAGGGCGGGATTCGCTTCCATGCTGGGCAGATGGCCGTGATCGCGCCGCAGTTCCAGCCAGAATGACTTTGCCGGGCATAAGGGGAGCTTTAGCGCGCGCCATTTCGCCTCGGCCGGAAACTCTCAACGCACCCTGTCCGGCGGGCTACGGCGCTCTCCGGGGGGCTCATTTACGGACTAACCCGTTCGCTAACCGAATCTTAACCCGGTCAGCCGACGATTCGCGTCTCCCCAGGAGACAGACCGATGCCGATTTCGGCGCACTTCGAAGAATTTCCGGCCCAGGACGGCCAGCCCCGGGCAACGCGGCGCAGGCTTCTGCTCGAAACGCAGGGCGCGCTCGAGTCCGGGCATGAGACGCAAGTCCTTGTTCACAATTTCTCCGAGACGGGGCTCCTGCTCGAAACCCCGGACGAGCTGGAGATCGGCGAGGCCATCGATCTCGATCTGCCGGAGACCGGGGCCACCCGCGCGCGGGTGGTCTGGGCCAGCGGCCGGCTCTATGGCTGCGCTTTCGACACCCCGCTGCCGCCGGCGACGCTCAGCGCCGCGCAATTGCGCAGCGCCGTCCAGAACCACGCCGGCATCGGTCCGGCTCCGGCGCCGGCCGGTCCCGCCGCGATCGGCGGCGAGTCGCTTGGCGAGCGGCTGCATCGCCTGCGCAAGCTGCGCGGGTTGACGCAGGGCGAACTGGCGGCGCGCCTGGGGGTCAGCAAGCCGACGGTCTGGGCCTGGGAACAGGGCCGCGCCCGCCCCATCGAAGACAGGCTGGAAGCCATCGCCGCGATTCTCGGCGTGACGAGCGCGGAACTGCGTCCCAGCCGCACGGTGCCGGGACTTCCCGAACTGATCGCGCGCTGCCGCGACCAGATCGCCGCGGCGGTGGAGACCTCGCCCGATAAAGTCAGGATCATGGTCGAACTCTGAAGCCGGAACCCTGAGGCCTGACCGGAACCGGCCCATGCCGGGCCGCGAACGGTCCCCATTCCGCTTGGCATCAGATCTGGGTGGCGCAAAGCGCGCGTCCCCGCCGGTTTTCGAGGCCAGTTTTCGATGCCAGTTTTCGAGACTGGCCATTCTACTTCGACCTCGGCCAAATCCCGCAGCCGCCGTGCGCCTTGGTGCATGGTCATTTCGGGGCAGTTGCCGGAACCAGGGAATTTCCGACTTCCCGACTCCGGAAATCAATGGTAAATATATCTATAACAAGATAACAGTATAAATCAAGTTATATAACAAACCTAACAGAGTTGTTCGATTTGTTGTGTTGGGGGTTGGTGTAGATTATCCATTATATGCATAATTATTGCATGGCTGTAAGATAATTTCCTGGGAACGGGTTTTTCCGGACTGAGGTGCACTGGCTTCGTGTCGATTTCTGGAATTCGGGGCATCGCCGAAATGGACATGGATTTCACTATTCAGGAAAGTTCCGCTCTGTACGGGCTGTTGGCGGAAAGCACTTCCGACATCGTCCTCAAGACGGACATCGCGGGATATATCGTCCACGCATCGCCGGCGCTCGAGCGGTTCGGTTTTCGCCTGCCCGGCATGCCGGTGGGGCCGCACCTGCTGGACCTGGTGGCGCCCGCCGCCAGGGACGCGGTCGAGCGTGCCCATGCCGATGCGCTCGCGGGCGTGGGGCACGGGCGCTGGGTGGAATTCCCCGCCGCGACCGCCGACGACCGCGAGCACTGGTTCGAAATCCAGACGCGCGCGCTGATGGACGAGGGCGGCAAGCCTTACGGCGCGCTCAGCATCATGCGCAGCATCGATGAGCGGCACGATCTCAAGGAACAGCTGTTCGCCGCGACCTATACCGATCCACTGACCCGGCTGACCAACCGCGCGGCCTTCATCTCGATGCTCGAACACATGCTCGACCGCCAGATGGACGGGTGCCTGGCGCTGTTCAGCATCGATTTCTTCCGTACCATCAACATGCAGCACGGCCAGAGCGTGGGCGACGAGGTGCTGGTGGTCTTCGCCGACCTCCTGCGCGAGATGCTGCGCGCCGAGGATATCATCTCGCGCATCGGTTCGGAACGCTTCGCGGTGCTGCTGCCGCGCGCCACGCCCGAACAGGCCGAGGCGATCTGCAGCCGCGTGGTGAAGACGCTCGCGGATTTGCGCCGGAAAGCGGGCGAAAGCCGCTTCGCGATCACCGCCAGCGCCAGCGTGGCGCGCATCGCCGTCAGCCTCGATTCCACCCTCGAGCGCGCCGAGATGGCGCTGTTCGTCGCCAAGGCCAAGGGCAGGAACCGGCTGGAGATGGAAAAGGCGGAGCGCTGCCTGGGGCATTGAGCGCGCACGGCGTCATACCACCCGATTGAAAATTTTTCTTTTGTCCATCTTCCCTTCCTTTCGTCATTGCGAGCCGCCGCAGGCGGTGCGGCAATCCAGGGCGTTTGACGCCGCCCTGGATTGCTTCGGCGGCTTCACCGCCACGCAATGACGAGGGGGAGATGAGTCTCGCTTCAAGAGACTTGATATCACGGGATATTCGCAGGAGTTCGGGTTGATGCCCAAAGCCTCTACCGATCCGCCTCGCGCTTCCCCCGTACCGCAGCCACCAGCTCGCGAAAGGCCTCGCCGTCGCGCAAGTTGAGGTCGCGCTGGGGGAAGGGGATCTCGATCCCGTGCTCGCGGAACAGGTGCCAGAGGTTCTTGAGCACTTCGGACCGGACGTTGCCGGTGCCTTCCTCCGGGTCGGTGATCCAGCAGTGGATGATGAAGCGCACGCTGCTTTCGCCGTAGGAATCGAGCCAGGCGGTCGGCGGCGGGGCGGCGAGCACGCGCTTCACCTTGCGGGCCGCCTCCAGCATCAGTTCCTCGGCCTGCACGATGTCCGACGAATAGGCGATTCCCACCGGCACCTGGATGCGCACGTTCTTGCTGGAGTAGGACCAGTTCTCCACCTGATTTATCATCAGGTTCTCGTTGGGGATCAGGTATTCCTTCTGGTCGCGCGTGGTCAGCGAGACGGCGCGGATGCCGATGCGGCGGATCTGGCCGAAAGTGGAATTGCCCGCCTGGTCGGTGATGGCGATGACGTCGCCCGGCTTGATCGACTTGTCCATCAGCAGGATGATGCCGGCGATCAGGTTGCCGAAAGTCTTCTGCAGGCCGAAGCCGATGGCGAGGCCGAAGGCGCCCGAGAACACCGTCAGCGCGGTCAGGTCGATGCCGAGCACGTCGATGCCGACAAGGATCGCGATTCCCCAGATTACCAGGCTGGACATCTTCTCGATCAGCAGACGCTGCGTCAGGTCCAGCCGGGTCGCTCCCGCCAGCAGGCGGTGCGCCAGCTTGCTGGCGGCCCAGGCGGCCGTGACCACCAGCACCAGCACCAGCGTGATAACCGCCATGTCCCAGACCGAGATGCGGGTATCCCCCACCTGCAAGGCGAGGCTGTCCAGCGTGTCGACCACGTCGCCGACGGTGTTGCTGCGGGAAGCGACGGCGTTCTTCAGGCCCTCGGCGCCGGTCACCGGCTGTTCCACCACGACCTGGGGCACCGTGCTGGGCGCCGCGCCGGCCATGGGGGCGGCGGTAGCCGTGGCGGGGGTGGAGGCCGCGGCGGCGGTCATCCTTGCGCCCAGGCCTTCAGGGCGCGTTCGATGTCGGCGATCAGATCGCGCGGGTCTTCGAGGCCGATGGAAAGCCGCACGCCGAAGCAGTCGGCCGCGTCCACCGGCTCGGGCGGCCAGGCCATGCGGCTGCGATAGTTCGCCGGCTCGATCGGCAGCGCCAGGCTCTCGAACCCGCCCCAGGAATAGCCGATGCCGAACAGTTCCAGCGCATCCACGAAGCGGTCGCGCGCCGCCGCGTCGCCGCCCTTGAAGACGAAGCTGAACAGGCCGCAGCCGCCGGTGAAGTCCCGCTTCCACAGCGCGTGGCCGGGCGCCCCGGGCAGCATCGGGCAGAGCACGCGCGCCACTTCCCCACGCCGCGAAAGCCACTGGGCGATGGCGAGCGCGCTCTCCGTCTCCTGCCGCAGCCGCACGTGCAGGGTCCTGAGCCCCCGCAGCGCGAGCGCGGCATCGTCGGGGGAGACCACGATGCCCAGCTGCTGGGCGCGCTGGCGCAGCTTCGCGTGGAAGCGCGGCCCGGCGCTGGCGCTGCCCATCATCAGGTCGGAATGGCCGCCGACATGCTTGGTCAGTGCCATCAGCGTGATATCGATCCCCCGTTCCAGCGCCTGAAAGCCCAGCGGGCTGGCCCAGGTGTTGTCCAGCAGCGAAACCGCGCCCTTTTCGCGCGCGATCCGGGCCAGCGCGGGCAGGTCGCACATTTCCATGGACAGGCTTCCCGGCGCTTCCAGCAGGACCGCGCGGGTGCGCTCGCAGAACAGCGCCTCGTAGCCGGCCAGGTCCAGGGGATCGAAGAAGCGCGGCTCGATGCCCATGTCGGCGAGCAGGCCCTTGCCCATGGCGCGGCTGGGGTCATAGGCATTGTCGGTTATCAGCACCACATCGCCCGGCCGCAGTACGGTCAGCATCGCGCTGGCGATGGCGGCGACGCCCGAAGGATAGAGCACGGTGCCAGCCGCTCCCGGTTCGAGCCGGGTCAAGGCCTCGCTCAGCGCCCATTGCGTCGGCGCGCCCCGGCGGCCGTAGAAGAAGCGCCCGTCCTCGTTGCGGCGCGGCCCTTCGGCCAGCGCGGCGGTGTTTTCGTAGAGATGGGTGCTGGCGCGCCAGACCGGGGGATTGACCACCGCGCCGGTCCATTCCTTGCGCCTTCCGGCACCGACGATGCGGGTTCCGGGGCCGGCGCTGTCCAGTTCTTCGTTATCGCTCAATTCGATCTCCGCGGCGAAACGCCACACCCATGGCATTCAATTCGGGCCGCTTTCCCTTGTCCGCGGGTGATCTAGCCCGCCGCGCGGGCAGGGTCGAGGGGCAACAGCACGGTGCGGCGAGCGGCCTCGATCTCGCGTGCGGAAAGGCCGGGGAAATCGCGCGGACCGGTGTCGAGCCGCAAGGGCGCCAGCGCCGGGCCGGCGCCGGGAATGCCGATGGTGAAGACGCAGCCGAGTTCGAGACGAGGCAGGCCAGGCTGGCCGTCTCCCAGCAATGCCAGCCGGACCAGTGGCACCATGAATGTGGCGGCGCCCTGCCGCAGCGGACGGATCGCCGCCAGCGGCAGCCGCAGCTCGCCTTTCACGTCCAGCACTTGTCCCGGCGCCAGTCGCGGGATCGCCTGTATTATCGCGAGCGCTTGCGGCGGCGGCGCCAGCTGCTCGTCGCGCGACAGCGAACCATGGGCCGAAATCATGTCCCCCAGCAGCCGCCCCGCCGGAAACGCGGTCCGCGCGGTCAGCACGAGGCGAAACTGGAGCGTGGCGTAGACCAGCGAAACGCGCATGGCGATCGGTTCGAAGTCCATCTGGCCACTGGCGCGCGCAGGTTCGGCGGGAAGCGCCGGCGCGAACGAGGGCGCGGGGATCGTGGCCGGGGCCAGTACGGGCGCCAGAACGGGCATCAGAACGGGCGTCAGCGTGGGCGGCGCGGGGAGCGGTTCCTCGACGGTCCCGACCGGCGCCTCGAACCGATCGGTTTCCGCTTCATCCTCGATCGCCGGGGCGCGGCGCCGCCGCATCAGCAGGAATCCCAGTACCATGGCCGCGAGTCCGGCGGGAATGGCCCACCACCAGGCCGGCCACCGCGCATTCGCGCTCTCGGCCGGCGGCGGCGAAATCGTCGGCGCGGACGTTTCCGATGCGGCCACGGCGGGTGAAACCGGGGAGGGGCGCGGCTCCGGCGGCGTGGGAGAAGCACTGGTTGGCGCGGCTGGCGCCGGCCGGCTCGCCGCCGAGGCTACCGGGCGCGGGCCGGCGGCATCGCTCCTGGGTGCGGCGGCCGGGGCCGGCGGCGGCGCGTCGATCATGGAGACGGGCGGGGGGCCGGGCGTGGGGAGGGGGCTTGGCGCGGGCGGATTCCGGACCTCGGCCCCGGCCGAACGGACTACCGGATCCCGCGCGTCGACCGGCCCCTGCGCCGCCGGGGCGGTGCGGCTCGGCGTGGGCGGGGGCAGGCTCCAGTCCTTGAGCGATGGTGGTGGTGACGGGGATTGCGACTGGGCATGGGCCGGCACCACCGCAAGCACTGCGGCAAACGCAACGATCAGCGCCCCGCGCGAAATGGTCCTGCCTCCGCCCCACATGATGGTGCGAGCACGCCGCATCCGCGCTGAACCGCGCGTGAATGCGCCTTGGCGCCCGCGACCGGTCGTGGCGCGGTGCCGCCGAACGGGCGCGCCAGGCGCTTGTCATCGCGGGCGGTTCACGGCATGGCCGCGCGATGAGCGAAACTCCATCCGCCCCCCTTCACCTGGGCCGGCACAGCGCGCTTCCCGCCTCGCCGGGAGAGGCCGTGCTTGATTACGTGCCCAACCCGCGCGCCGGCACGCTTTACCTGGTGCGCTTCGCCGCGCCGGAGTTCACCTCGCTATGCCCGGTGACCGGTCAGCCCGATTTCGCGCACCTGGTGATCGATTACGCGCCGGGCGAGACCATCGTCGAATCGAAGAGCCTCAAGCTGTTCCTGGGTTCGTTCCGCAATCACTGCGGCTTTCATGAGGACGTGACCGTGGGCATCGGCCAGCGCCTGTGCGACGAGATGAAGCCGCGCTGGCTGCGCATCGGCGGCTACTGGTATCCGCGCGGCGGAATTCCGATCGACGTGTTCTGGCAATCGGGGGCTGCCCCCGCCGGCCTGTGGGTGCCCGACCAGGGCGTGCAGGGCTATCGCGGGCGGGGCTAGCGCCTCAATACTCCGCCGCGCCGAACCGCGCGCCGTTCACTTTCGTCAGGTCCAGCATGCCCTTGCCGAGCCTCGCCATCTGGCGGGTGGCCAGGCACTGGGCGTAGACGGTGGGCGCATCCGCCTTGCGCGCGGCCTCGGTATCCAGCGCTTCGCCGAGCCGCGCGGTGCATTGCGCGCGGCTGCCGTAAGTCTGGGCAGGCACGTCGAGGCGCTGGCAGGCGGTGGCGTCTTCCGAACAGGCGAACAGGGCGAGGGCGAACAGCGTAGCGCTCATGGTGCTCCTTCCTTGCCGGGAAGAACGGGTGAAAACGAAAATCTATCCGGGAAACGGGGGTGAAACCATGCGCCCGGTCAAACTTCGCGCGCCGGGCCTCGTTCTTCGCGACGCAGCGCCACGATCCCACCGCGATGCAGTTGCAATCCGGGCTGGCCGCGCGAAGCCTTGCGGGTAATACGTGTCCCATGGACCAGACCAAAGCCAAGCTCATCATCCGCCAGGCCACCGTTGCCGACGCCCCCGCCATTGCCCGGCTTTCCGTCAAGGTCTACGGCAAGGTCGATGCCTTTACCCGCGCGGAGATCCGCGGCCAGGTCATCAATTTTCCGGAAGGCCAGTTCGTCGCCGAGTACGAGGGAAGGATCGTCGGCCACTGCGCGACGATGATCCTTACCGCCGATCTCGCCTTCAAGCCGCATACCTGGGAAGAGATCAGCAATGGCGGCTATGGCCGTCCGCCGGCCGAGGACGGCGACGTGCTTTACGGCTTCGAGGTCAGCGTCGATCCCGAATACCGGCGCCTGCGCATCGGCCAGCGGCTCTACCGCAAGCGCAAGGAACTGTGCCAGCATTTCGAGCTCAAGGGCATCGCCTTCGCCGGCCGCATGCCGGGCTATTACCGGCGCAAGCGCCATTATCCCAACCCTTCGGACTACCTGCAGGCGGTCAGGGACAAGAAACTTCGCGACCAGGTCATCAACTTCCAGATGAACGAGGGTTACGAGCCGCGCGGCATCCTGCCGGACTATATCCCGGGCGACAAGGAAAGCGGCGGCAACGCGGTGCTGATGTACTGGACCAACCCGCTCGCCCCGCGCGACACCGGCAAGGCCGTGCCCGGCCTGAAGGAGCGCGTGCCCTCCAGCGTGCGCGTCGCCACCGTGCAGTTCATGATGCGCAAGATCGAGACCATCGACCAGTTCGAGGAGCAGGTCGAATACTGGGTCGACGTCGCCGCCGACTACGAGAGCGACTTCGTGGTGTTTCCCGAACTGTTCACGCTCGAACTGCTCACGATCGAGGAGGCCAGGCTGGAGCCGGTCAAGGCGGTCGAGAAGATCGCGACCTACACCGATCGCTTCGTGGAATTCATGCAGAAGATGGCGGTCAGCTACAATATCAACATCATCGGCGGTTCGCATCCCACGCGGGTCAAGCTGGGCGCCGGCAAGGGCGAGATCCGCAACATCGCCTATACCTTCCTGCGCGACGGGGCGGTGCACGAGACGCAGAAGCTGCACCCCACGCCGTCCGAGCGCAAATGGTGGAACATCCGGGGCGGTTACGGCGCCAACGTGATCCCGACCGACTGCGGGCCGATCGGGGTGATGGTCTGCTATGACAGCGAGTTTCCCGAACTTGCCCGCCACCTGGTGAACCAGGGCGCGCTGCTGCTGTTCGTGCCGTTCTGCACCGACGAGCGGCGGGCATTCCTGCGCGTGCACTATTGCTGCCAGGCCCGCGCGGTGGAGAACCAGTGCTACGTCGTCACCTCGGGCGTGGTCGGCAACTTGCCCAATGTCGAGAACATGGACGTCCACTACGCCGAAAGCGCGATCCTGACGCCTTCGGACTTTCCCTTCTCGCGCGACGGCGTCGCCGCCGATGCCGCGCCGAATACCGAAACCATCGCCATCGCCGACCTCAGCCTGGATGCGCTGCTGACCGCGCGCCAATCGGGCGCGGTGCAGAACCTCAAGGACCGGCGCTTCGATCTCTACCGGGTGGAATGGACCCAGGCGCAGGGATAAGGCGGGCCGCGCATCGTCCGGATCACTTCGCCGCCGCCGCGAACAGGCGCTCGCGCAGGTCCTCGGGTGCCGGCAGGTCCAGTCCGGCCATGTCGGCCACGCCGGCGATCGCATCCTCGCCGTAGCAATGCGCCAGCACGATCGTCTTCGCCGCCACGTGCTTGCCGGTGGCGGCCGAATAGAACGCGCGCACCGTGGGCAGCGCCGGGTCGGACGGGTCCTGGTCCACGACCATGGCAATCCGCCCGGAACGCAGCATCACGAACGAACCGACCGGATAGACGCCCAGCGCTTCGCGGAAACCGGCCAGGATGGCGTCGTCGAACGCACCCTCCATCCGCATCATCATGCGCAGCGCCTCCGCCGGGTCGACCGTCCTGCCGGTCATCGCGCCGCACACGATCAGGTCGAACTGGTCGCATATCGCCGCCATGCGCGAGTATATGTCGATTTCCCGCCCGGCCAGTTTCTGGGGAAAGCCGCTGCCGTTCATCAGTTCGTGGTGCCGCGCGACCGCGTGGAGCACTTCGTCGGGCATGCCGTCGGCGGCGGCCAGCATCTCGCGGCCGACGTAGCAATGGCGGTGCCACAGTTCCGGCTCGATCGCATCCAGCCTGCGGGCCAGCTTCGCCGCGTCGAGTTCCAGGCGGCTGACGCCGATGTCCAGCAACAGCCCGGCCATGCCGGCAAGCCGGACTTCCTGGGGCGACAGTTTCATCTGCCGCGCCAGCGAGACCATCAGCGCGCTGACCGAAAGCATGTGCTGGTAGATCGCCTCGATCTCCGTCTTGCAACGCATCAGCCCGGAAAAGGCGTGGGGATTGCGCTCTATGGAGGCGTGGATGTCCTCTACCACCGGCGCGACTTCGGTAACGCGCGGCGCCTTGCCCAGCCGCGCTTCGAGGAAGATCCTGGAAATGACCTTGCGCGCCTGCCCCGCGGCATGCCGCGCATTGCCGAACTCGCGCACTATCGCGACGGAGCCCGGGCGCTGGGCCGGGAACGGGGCGGCGAGGGGGGCGGGCCGCGCCGCGGCGGCCGGTTCGCGACGCTGGATGCGCGCCCTGGTTTCCGGAGGGGCGGCGGGTCCGCGCGGCGGCGGTGCTTCGCCGCGAGTCACCACGTCGATCCCGCGCTCGGTGTCGATCACGATGGCATCGAGCGCGCTGTCGCGCAGCGCCTGCAGCTTTTCTTCGTCGGTGACCAGGAAGCGCGCGCGCCAGAACGGATGGCTCAGCCAGCTGCCCTGGAAGCCGTGGATGAACATGCCCAGTTCGACCTGGGACGTGGATATCTGCTTCAGTGTCATGCGATTGCCGATTCGTTGTCAGGCGATCGATGTTAGGCCGGCGGTGCTGAACGGAGTGGGTAAGCCTTTGGAAAACGACTCGTTAACGGCCTTGGCGATTCCGTCGCCGGGCGCCGCCGGACAGGCGGATTCAGCCGATCGAGGCTTGCCTGCGGCGGGTGGCAGCGGCTAGGCGGCGGGCCGATAGCCAATCTCTTCCTTGCAAAGGACCATGCCATGATTAGCCTCGATCAGGCCCGTACCGTGATCGCCGCCACTCGCGCCAAGGGGCGCGAGATGGGGCTCAACCCGCTTACCGTCGTGGTGCTCGACGCCGGGGGGCACCTTGTCGCCATGGAGCGTGAGGACGGCTCCGGCTATGGCCGCCCGGACATCGCCGGGGGCAAGGCGGCGGGGGCGCTGGCCATGGGCATTTCCAGTCGCAAGCTGGGAGACATGGCGGTGGATCGCCCGCAGTTCATGGCGGCGCTTTCGGCGGCGTGGAACGGCAAGCTGATCCCGGCGGCGGGCGGGGTCCTGATGAAGGACGCGGCCGGCACCCTGCTCGGCGCCGTCGGCGTCAGCGGCGATCTTTCGGACAAGGATGAGGAAGCGGCGCTGGCCGGCGTTGCCGCCGCGGGCCTGACGGCGGGCTGAAACACCCGCCCGGGAGGCCGCGATCTTGCCAGCATCGGCGGGAAGGGGCATCCTGGCGGGCATGTCCGATGATTGTTGCGCTTCCAAGGGGCTGGAACTCGAACGGCTGGCGCAAGAGGCCGGCCAGCGCCGCGTTCTGGTTGCGGTACTGCTCATCAACGCGGTGATGTTCGTCGCCGAGTTCGGCGGCGGACTGGTCGCCGGCTCCACCGCGCTGATGGCCGACGCGCTCGACAACCTGGGGGATGCGCTGGTCTACGCGGTCAGCCTCTATGCGATCACCCGAAGCGAGCGCTGGAAGGCGGGCGCGGCGGCCTTCAAGGGCGTCTTCATCCTGCTGCTGGGCGTGAGCATAGTCGTCAACGTCGCGATCAAGATCGGCAGCGGCGTAGCGCCGTCCTCGTCGCTCATGCTGATGTTCGGCGCCGCCGCGCTGGCGGCGAACCTTGCCTGCCTGGCGCTGCTCTGGCGTTTCCGGAGCCATGACGTGAACATGGCCAGCACTTTCGAATGTTCGCGCAACGACGTGGTATCGAACTGCGGCGTGCTGCTGGCGGCGGCGGCGGTCGGCGTTACGGGGTCCTCCTGGCCCGACATCCTGATCGGCAGCGTGATGGCGTTGATCGTGCTGCGGTCGGCGGTTCGGGTCCTGCGCGCTGCCATTGCGCAAATCCGTTCCGCGCGGGCCTGAGCCCGCAATCGCGGTGCCGCCCGGTGGCGGCACGCCCGGAACGGCGACGACGAAATTCATGCGGCACCGCACAATGGCACTTGCCGCAATCCCGGCCTGTGCTAGCCATGGTTCGGAAGGATGGGAAGAGAATGGGGGGCTCGCCCCCGCACAAGGCGATACCCGGTGCCGCGCTCGAGGGCCTGCGACAGGTGCTCGCGCCGGTCAGTCAAGGAGTGCTATCGTGGCTACCGATTCCGTCTCCGTCCTCAAGCCCGCCGTCCCTTCGGAATTCGACCAGCACATCGTGAAGGTGCTGCGCCACCGCGTCGGCAAGGATGAGCGCGCGGCCAAGCTGCATGACTGGTACACCGCTTCGATCCTGGCCCTGCGTGACCAGATCATCGACGGCTGGTTCGAATCGACCCGGCGCACGCACGATGCCGGCGGCAAGCGGGTCTACTACCTCTCGATGGAATTCCTGATCGGGCGGTTGCTGCGCGATGCGCTTTCCAACATCGGCATGACCTGCGAGATGGAAAAGGCGCTTGCCGCGCATGGGCTGGACCTTGCCGCGATCGAGGAGATGGAGCCTGACGCGGCGCTGGGCAACGGCGGCCTCGGGCGCCTTGCCGCCTGCTTCATGGAAAGTCTCGCCACGCTCGACATCCCGGCCTACGGCTACGGCATCCGTTACGTGAACGGCATGTTCCGCCAGCGTATCGACGATGGCTGGCAGGTGGAACTGCCGGAGACCTGGCTCGCCCATGGCAATCCCTGGGAATTCGAGCGGCTCGAAAGCTCCTATCGCATCGGCTTCGGCGGCGAGGTCGTGGCCGAGGGCGACGGCGTGATCTGGAACCCCGCCGAACATGTCGAGGCGACCGCGATCGATACCCCGGTGGTCGGCTGGCGCGGCAAGCGGGTCAATACCCTCAGGCTATGGACCGCCAGCCCGCTCGACCCGATCAAGCTCGATGCCTTCAACGCGGGCGACCACTTCGGCGCGCTGGCCGAACAGGTCCGCGCCGACAGCCTGGTGCGCGTGCTCTATCCGGCGGATTCGAGCCCGGCCGGCCAGGAGCTGCGCCTGCGCCAGGAGTATTTCTTCACCGCCGCCTCGATCCAGGACATCGTGCGCCGGCACGTCCAGTATGACGGCGATATCCGCACCCTGCCGGAAAAGGCCGCGATCCAGCTCAACGATACCCACCCCTCGGTGGCGGTCGCCGAACTGATGCGCCTGATGGTGGACGCCCATGGCCTCGAGTTCAACGAGGCGTGGGAGATCTGCAAGCGCACGATTTCCTACACCAATCACACGCTGCTGCCCGAGGCGCTTGAATCGTGGCCGCTGCCGCTGTTCGAGCGGCTGCTGCCGCGCCACATGCAGATCATCTACGCGATCAACAGCCGCGTCCTGCGCGAGGCGCGCCGCGCCGGCTGCGACGATGCGCAGATCGCCGCCATCTCGCTGATCGACGAGAGCGGCGAACGGCGCGTGCGCATGGCCAATCTCGCCTTCTGCGGCGCCCATTCGGTGAACGGCGTCGCCGCGCTGCACACCGAGCTGATGAAGGAGACGGTCTTCGCCGATCTCCACCGGCTCTATCCCACCCGCATCAACAACAAGACCAACGGCGTCACCCCGCGCCGCTGGCTGCAGCAGTGCAATCCCGGCCTGACCAGGGTCATCCGCGACGCGATCGGCGATGGCTTCCTGGACGATGCGGAGAAGCTGATCGATCTCAATGCCCTGGCCGACGACGTGCAGCTGGGGGAACGGGTTGCCGAGGTCAAGCGTTCCAACAAGGTGGCGCTGGCGGACTACATTAAGAAGACGATGGGCATCCGGCTCGATCCGGACGCGCTGTTCGACGTGCAGATCAAGCGCATCCACGAATACAAGCGCCAACTGCTGAACCTGATCGAGACGGTCGCGCTCTACGACCAGATCCGCAGCCATCCCGAGCGTGACTGGGTGCCGCGGGTGAAGATCTTCGGCGGCAAGGCGGCGCCCAGCTACCACAACGCCAAGCTTGTCATCAAACTGGCCAACGATATCGCCCGCCGCGTGAATTCGGACCCTTCGGTGGGCGGCTTGCTCAAGGTCGTGTTCGTGCCGAACTACAATGTCAGCCTGGCCGAACGGATCATCCCGGCCGCCGACTTGTCCGAACAGATCTCCACCGCGGGCATGGAGGCCTCAGGCACCGGCAACATGAAATTCGCGCTCAACGGCGCGCTCACCATCGGCACGCTCGACGGCGCCAATGTGGAGATCAAGGAGCGGGTGGGGGATGACAATATCTTCATCTTCGGCCTCACCGCCGATGAAGTCGCCCAGAAGCGTGCCGATGGGTATGACCCGCGCGAGGTGATCGAGGAATCGCGGGAACTGAGCCAGGCACTCTCGGCCATCGCGTCCGGCGTGTTCTCTCCCGACGATCCGGAGCGCTACGCCGGGCTGATGGGCGGTATCCATGCCGGGGACTGGTTCATGTGCGCGGCCGATTTCGACAGCTACACCGCCGCGCAGCGTTCGGTCGATGCGCGCTGGGAAGATCCCGTGAGATGGCGTGCCTCGGCGATCCGCAATATCGCGAATGTCGGCTGGTTCTCGTCCGACCGCACGATCGCGGAATATGCCAGGGAAATCTGGAAGGTCCTGTGAAGCCATCGGAAAGCGCCATCGAATCCCTGCTTCAAGGTACTCACGCGGATCCTTTCTCGCTACTCGGCGCGCATTCCGGACCTGACGGCACATTCCTTCGGGCCATCCTGCCCGGGGCGGACGAAGCCGAGGCGTTCAGTCTCGATGGGCACCGCCTGGGCAAGCTGTCAAAGGGGGACGAGCGCTTCCTGTTCGAGGGCCGCCTGCCGGTGAAGCCCCAGCCGATCCGCTATCGCTGCACGGCGCGTGGGCATGATTGGCTGGTCACCGATCCCTATACGTTCGGGCCGGTGCTGGGGCCGGTCGACGACCTGCTGATCGCGCAGGGAACGCACTTCCGTCTGTTCGACAAGCTGGGCGCCCACCTTGTCGAGCACCAGGGCGCGAAGGGCGTCCACTTCGCGGTATGGGCGCCCAATGCCCGGCTGGTCAGCCTTGTCGGCGATTTCAACGACTGGGACCCGAAGCGCCATGTCATGCGCAGCCGCAAGGACATCGGCGTGTGGGAAATCTTCATCCCCGACATCGGCGATTACCGGGCCTACAAGTACCACGTGGTCGGCGCCGACGGAGCGGTGCAGCCGCTCAAGGCGGATCCCTTCGCCTTCATGTCGGAGATTCGCCCCAACAACGCCTCGATGACGACGGTTCCGGCGAAGCTCGACTGGGGCGATGAGGCGCACCGGGCGCACTGGGCGTCGGTCGATCCGCGCAAGGTGCCGATCTCCATCTACGAGGTTCACGCCGGCTCCTGGCAGCGCGACCGCTGGAACTGGTTCCTGAGCTGGGACGACCTGGCCGAGCAGCTGATCCCCTACGTGGTCGACATGGGCTTTACCCATATCGAGTTCATGCCGATCAGCGAGCATCCCTACGATCCTTCCTGGGGCTATCAGACCACCGGGCTCTATGCCCCGTCGTCGCGCTTCGGCGAGCCGGCCGGCTTCGCGCGCTTCGTCGATGGCGCCCACCGCGCCGGGATCGGCGTGATCCTGGACTGGGTGCCCGCCCATTTCCCGACCGACGAGCACGGCCTGATCCGGTTCGACGGGACCGCGCTCTACGAGCACGAGGATCCCAAGCTCGGCTTCCATCCCGACTGGAACACGCTGATCTACAACTTCGGCCGGCGCGAGGTGCAAAGCTTCCTTGTCAACAACGCGCTGTTCTGGGCCGAGCGCTATCACGTGGACGGGCTGCGCGTCGATGCGGTCGCCTCGATGCTCTACCGCGACTATTCGCGCCAGGAAGGCGAATGGATCGCCAACGAGGCGGGCGGGCGCGAGAATTGGGAAGCGGTGGATTTCCTGCGCGGCACCAACCGGGCGCTCTACGGGCAGCACCCCGGCTTCATGACCATCGCCGAGGAATCGACGTCGTGGCCCGGCGTCACCCAGCCGGCCTACGAAGGTGGGGGCGAGGGCGCGGCGCGGCCCACTTCGCTGGGCTTCGGGTTCAAGTGGAACATGGGTTTCATGAACGATACGCTGCGCTACATGAACCGCGATTCAGTGCACCGGCGCTATCATCACAACGATCTGACGTTCGGCCTGGTATACGCGTTTTCAGAAAACTTCGTGCTGCCGCTCAGCCACGATGAAGTGGTCCATGGCAAAGGCTCGCTGCTCGGCAAGATGAGCGGCGACGACTGGCAGAAGTTCGCGAACCTGCGCGCCTATTACGCCTTGATGTGGGGATATCCGGGCAAGAAGCTGTTGTTCATGGGGCAGGAATTCGCCCAGCGCCGCGAGTGGAGCGAGGAGCGTCCGCTCGACTGGGAACTGCGCGAGGCGCCCGCGCATGAAGGCGTGCGCAACCTCGTCAGGGATCTCAATCGCATCTACCGCAACAAGCGGGCGCTGCACGCCGGCGATTGCGAGGCGGACGGATTCGCGTGGCTGGTGGTCGACGATGCAGAGAACTCCGTCTTCGCCTGGCTGCGCAAGACGGCTGGCGTCAATCCGATCGCGGTCGTATCGAACATGACGCCGGCCCTGCGCACCAACTATCGCCTGCCGCTGCCGCTGGCGGGTAAATGGAACGAGATCCTGAACAGC
This sequence comes from Novosphingobium sp. CF614, assembly GCF_900113255.1. GTDB lineage: Bacteria > Pseudomonadota > Alphaproteobacteria > Sphingomonadales > Sphingomonadaceae > Novosphingobium. Next base: position 153,766 of record NZ_FOOR01000004.1, on the reverse strand, counting down.
GATTCGCTGCATTACGGGGGATCGGGGAAGGGCAACCTCGGACAGGTCAAGGCGGCCGACGGCCATGCCCTGGTCACGTTGCCGCCCCTGGCGACGGTCATGCTGGAATACGCGGGCTGAGGCGGGGACAACGGGGGGACCAGGGGGGGATAAGGAGGGGACAAAGGGGGGATAGAGGCGGCCCGGGATGGGCAAAGACGGGCCTGGGTCGGGGCCCAGGTCGAGGTAGGGATTGGACAGACATGGAGTGTAGGGATGAGGGTGCCGATCGGACAGCCACTGGCGCGTGATGCCATGGCTTATGTCCTTGCCGGGGGGCGGGGCAGCCGGCTGAAGGAATTGACGGACAACCGCGCCAAGCCTGCCGTCTATTTCGGCGGCATGAGCCGGATCATCGACTTCGCGTTGTCGAACGCGATCAATTCGGGCATCCGCCGCATCGGCGTCGCCACGCAGTACAAGGCGCATAGCCTGATCCGGCACATGAACCGTGCCTGGAACTTCATGCGGCCCGAGCGCAACGAAAGCTTCGATATCCTGCCCGCCAGCCAGCGCATTTCCGAGATGCTGTGGTACGAGGGGACGGCCGACGCGGTCTATCAGAACATCGACATCATAGAAGCGCACAGCCCGAAATACATGGTGATCCTGGCGGGCGACCACATCTACAAGATGGACTACGAGTTGATGCTGCAGCAGCACGTCAATTCGGGCGCCGACGTTACCGTGGGCTGCCTGGTCGTGCCGCGCATGGACGCGGTCGGCTTCGGCGTCATGCATGTCGACGAGCAGGACAATATCACCGCCTTCATCGAAAAGCCCAAGGATCCGCCCGCTATCCCCGGCGATCCCGATCATGCGCTCGCCTCCATGGGCATCTATGTGTTCGATACCAGGTTCCTGTTCGAGGAACTGCGCCGCGACGCCGCCGATCCGGATTCGAAGCGCGATTTCGGCGGGGACATCATTCCGCATATCGTCAAGCACGGGAAAGCGGTGGCGCATCGCTTCACCAATTCGTGCATCCGCGCGGCCGAGGAGATCGAGGAATACTGGCGCGACGTGGGCACGCTCGATGCCTATTTCGAGGCCAACCTGGACCTGACCGACACCGTGCCCAAGCTCGACATGTACGATCGCGAATGGCCGATCTGGACCGACCAGGTGATCGCCGCGCCCGCGAAGTTCGTCCATGACGAGGAAGGCCGGCGCGGGCAGGCGATCTCCTCGCTCATCAGCCAGGATTGTATCGTATCGGGCTCCATGGCGCGCCGTTCGCTGCTTTTCACGGGCGTGAAGATGGGCAGCTATTCCAGCGTCGATGAAGCCGTGATCCTGCCTTACTGCAACATCGGCCGCCACGTGCGCCTGAGCCGGGTCATCATCGATTCCGGCGTGCGCATTCCCGAAGGCCTGGTGGTGGGCGAGGATCCGGAACTCGATGCCCGGCGCTTCCGCCGCACCGACAACGGCGTATGCCTCATCACCAAGCCGATGATCGACCGGCTGACATGACGCCATGTCCGAACGCATCGCGTTCCTCGCCCCGTCCGGGGATCGCGGCGTGTCCCTGAAGGTCCTGTCCGTCGTCTCGGAGGCGGTGCCGCTGGTCAAGACCGGCGGGCTTGCCGATGTCGCCGGGGCCCTGCCTGGCGCGCTCTCGCCGCACGGCGTGGAAATGACCACGCTGCTGCCGGGCTATCCGGCGGTCATGCAGGCGTTTGGGCGGGCGCGGGCGATCCATTCCTGGGATTCGCTGCTCGGCACCCCGGCTCGGCTGGTTTCGGCCAGTCTGGATGATGGCCATCCGCTCCTGATCCTGGACGCGCCCAGCCTCTATGCCCGGGACGGCGGGCTCTATACCGACGCGGCCGGGCGCGACTGGAGCGACAACTGGCGGCGCTTCGCGGCGCTCGGCCGCGCGGCGGCCGACATTGCCGGCGGGGCGATCGTCAAGCGCGGCAAGCCGCAAGGCTTCGACCTGGTCCATGCCCATGACTGGCAGGCCGCGATGGCGGCCGCCTACCTTCGTTTCGCCCCGTTCGGCGAGGGCAGGCGAGCGCCCTCGGTGGTGACGATCCACAACATGGCGTTCCAGGGCTGGTTCGGGCAGGAAGTGTTTTCGCAGCTGGGTCTGCCGCCCTCGGCCTGGTCGCTGGACGGGGTCGAATATCACCGCGGCGTGGGCATGCTCAAGGCCGGGCTCGCCAGCGCGGACGCGGTCACCACGGTCAGCCCCACTTACGCGCGGGAGATCCGCTCGGAAGTGTTCGGCATGGGCCTGGAAGGGCTGATCGCCGCGCGGGGCAACGCCGTGCACGGCATCCTCAACGGCATCGACACCGGCTTGTGGAACCCGGCCGGCGATCCGGCGCTGGCGGCCCGCTATGGTTTCCGCACGCTGGACAAGCGCGCCGCCAACAAGCGCGCGCTGGCGGCCGAGTTCGGTCTCGCCGGGGACGAGGAGGGTCGCGGCGGGCCGCTGCTCATCGTCGTCACCCGGCTGACCTGGCAGAAGGGCATGGACGTCCTGCTGGAAGTGCTCGACCATCTCGTCGGCATCGGCGGGCGCATGGCGCTGCTCGGATCGGGGGATGCGCAGATCGAGCAGGGCCTGCACGCCGCCGCCGCGCGCCATCCGGGGCGTATCGCCGTGCGCATCGGCTATGACGAAGATCTCTCCCACCGCATGATGGGCGGGGGCGACGCGATCCTCGTCCCCTCGCGCTTCGAGCCTTGCGGCCTGACCCAGCTCTACGGCCTCGCCTATGGCTGCCTGCCCGTGGTGTCGCGCACCGGCGGGCTGGCGGACACCGTGATCGACGCCAATCCCGCCGCCCTCGCCGCCGGCTGCGCCACCGGCGTGCAGTTCGACGGGGTCAATTACGATGGTCTCGCCGCCGCGCTTACGCGCACGGTAGCCCTCTACCACCAGCGTGAGACCTGGGAACGTATCCAAAGGAATGCGATGAAGTGCGACTTCTCCTGGAAGGCCAGCGGCAAGGCCTATGCCGATCTCTACCGCTCGCTGATGGCATGAACGCACTGGGTGCTGTCGTCGGCGCGGAAACGACGCGTTTCGCGGTGCGTTCGCCCCATGCCGACATGGTATGGCTGTGCCTTTTCGCCGATGGCGGGGAAACGCGCCACCCGATGGCGCGCAGCGGGCCCGACTGGACGATCGAGCTGCCGGGAGACCTCTCCGGTGCCCGTTACGGTTACCGCGCGGCCGGCGAATGGGCGCCGGCGCGCGGGCACTGGTTCGATCCCGCCAAGCTGCTGGTCGATCCCTATGCGACCGAGCTGGACCGGCGCTTCGTGCAGGACCCGCGCCTTGCCGCTCTCGGGAAGGATACCGCCCCGATCGTGCCGCGCGCGATCGTGCCGGCGCCGGCCGCACCGCTGCCGCACGAGCCGCCCCGCTTCGCGCGCGGCGGGCTGGTCTACGAACTCAACGTTCGCGGCTTTACCATGCGCCATCCCGACGTGCCCGGGCCCTTGCGCGGCACCGTCGCCGCGTTGGCGCACCCGGCGGTCATCGCCCACCTGAAGAAGCTGAGCGTCGCCGCCGTCGAACTGATGCCGGTCGTCGCCTGGATCGACGAACGCCACTTGCGTCCGCTCGGCCTCGTCAACGCCTGGGGATACAATCCGGTGGCGATGATGGCGCTCGATCCCGGCCTGTGCCCCGGCGGCGTCGCGGAACTGCGCGATACGGTGTCCGCGCTCCATGCCGAAGGGATCGGGGTGCTGCTCGATATCGTCTTCAACCATTCCGGGGAAAGCGACGTGCACGGCGGCGTGCTATCGCTCCGCGGCCTGGACAACGCGGCCTATGCCCATGCGCCGGACGGCACGCTGATAAACGATACCGGCTGCGGCAACACCCTGGACTTCGCCAACCCGGCGGTGCGCCGGCTCGCGCTCGACACCATGCGTCATTTCGTCGCCCATTGCGGCATCGACGGCTTTCGCTTCGATCTCGCCCCGGTGATGGCGCGCGGCCCCGGTTTCGATCCGGCCGCGCCGATCTTCGCCGAGATCGGGGACGATCCGTTGCTGGCTGACCGCGTGCTGATCGCCGAACCGTGGGATGTCGGACCGGCCGGCTATCAACTCGGCAACTTCCCGGCGCACTGGCTGGAATGGAACGACCGTTTCCGCGACGATGCGCGCCGCTTCTGGAAAGGCGAGGAAGACATCGGCACGCTGGCGACGCGGCTGGCGGGCTCGTCCGACGTGTTCGGCCCGCACCGGCCGCATTCGGATTGTCGCGCGGTGAATTTCCTTGCCGCCCACGACGGCTTCACGCTGGCCGACGTGGTCGCCTACGAGCAGCGCCACAACCAGGCGAACGGCGAAGGCAACCGTGACGGGCACGGCGAAAACTTCACCTGGAACAATGGGGTGGAAGGCCCCAGCGACGATCCCGCGGTGCGCGCCGCGCGCCAGGCGGATCTCAAGGCCCTGCTGGGCACGCTGTTCGCGGCGACCGGCACGATCATGCTCACGGCCGGCGACGAGTTCGGGCGCAGCCAGCAGGGCAACAACAACGCCTATTGCCAGGACAACGCGATCGGCTGGGTCGACTGGGAGAGCCGCGACGCCGAACTGGAAGGCTACGTCGCCGAACTGTCCGCCCGGCGGCACGGCCGGCTCCGGTCCTTCGCGCGTTTCCCGGTCGATGTGCGCTGGCTGACCAGCGAGGGCCGGCTGATGACGATCGAGGATTGGGAGCACCCGCAGGGCCAGTCCTTCATCTACGACGCCGAAGCCGAAGAAGGGACGGGAGAGGGCGAACTCTGCGTGGAAATCTGCCGCGCGCGCCGCCTGGTGCGGATAGACTTCACGGCCTGGCGGCGCGCCAATCGGCGCGGCTGACCGGAAGGTCAATCACCCGCTTCTCACGCCCGCCACCGGACTCTCGTCATCATCGAGAGGCCGGGCGGCGGGGCATGGCATGGCGTCGTTCAGCGCTGCTCGAGCGGCAGGTAATCGCGGTGCGTCGGGCCGGTGTAGAGCTGGCGGGGGCGGCCGATCTTCTGGCCGGGGTCGGAGATCATCTCGTTCCACTGCGCTACCCAGCCCACCGTGCGGGCGAGCGCGAAGAGCACAGTGAACATCGTGGTCGGGAAGCCGATCGCCGAAAGGATGATGCCCGAATAGAAGTCCACGTTGGGGAACAGCTTCTTCTCGACGAAGTAAGGGTCCGACAGCGCGATTTCCTCAAGGCGCAGCGCGGTTTCGAACAGCGGGTCGGTGACTTTCATCGCCTCGAACACCTCGCGCACGGTCTTCTGCATGACCGTCGCGCGCGGGTCGTAGTTCTTGTAGACGCGGTGGCCGAAGCCCATCAGGCGGAACGGGTCGTTCTTGTCCTTCGCACGTTCGATGTAGTGCGGGATCTTGTCCGGCGTGCCGATTTCCTTAAGCATGTTCAGCGCCGCTTCGTTGGCGCCGCCGTGCGCCGGGCCCCACAGGCAGGCGATGCCGGCCGCGATGCAGGCGAAAGGATTGGCGCCCGAGGAACCGGCGAGGCGCACGGTCGAGGTGGAGGCGTTCTGTTCATGGTCGGCGTGGAGGATGAAGATGCGGTCCATCGCCTTCTCCACCGCCGGGATCACTTCGTATTCCTCGGCAGGGACGCCGAAGGTCATGCGCAGGAAGTTGCCGGTGTAGGACAGCTTGTTGTCCGGATAGATGAAGGGCTGGCCGACCGCGTACTTGAAGGCCATGGCCGCGATCGTCGGCATCTTGGCGATCAGGCGGTGCGAACTGATCTTGCGATGCTCCGGGTCCGAAATGTCGGTCGAATCGTGATAGAACGCCGAGAGCGCGCCGACCACGCCGCACATGATCGCCATCGGGTGGGCGTCGCGGCGGAACCCGCGGTAGAACGTCGCCAGCTGTTCGTGCAGCATGGTGTGGCGGCTGATCGTGAGCTGGAACTTCTCGAGCTCATCCTTGCTCGGCAATTCACCATTGAGCAGCAGGTAGCTGACTTCCATGAACGACGAATTCTCGGCCAGCTGGCCGATCGGATAGCCGCGATGCAGCAGCACGCCCTCGTCGCCGTCGATATAGGTCAGCGCGGATTCGCAGCTTGCCGTCGAGGTAAAGCCCGGATCGAAGGTGAACATCCCTGTCTGCCCATAAAGCTTGCGGATATCGATGACATCCGGTCCCACGCTGCCTTTAAGGACAGGATAATCGTATTCCGCGCCGCCAGCGTTCAGTTTGACCTGATCACCCACCAGTTCTTACTCCTTATGCCTGCGACCCAGCGGGAACCTCTGCCTGCGCACCGATGCGCGCGAGGCTCTCTTCCCGGCCGAGCAAAACCAATACGTCGAAAATTCCCGGCGAAGTCGTCTGACCCGTCAGGGCTGCCCGCAAGGGTTGCGCGAGCTTGCCGAGGCCCAGTCCCAGTTCCCCGGCCATTGCTTTCAGGCTGGCTTCCAGACCGTCCAGCGTCCAGTCGACCGGAATCGAGCCGGATTGTCCGGACAGGCGCTCGTGAATCGCGGCGAGGCGTTCGCGTGCCTCGTCGGTCAGGAGCCCTTGCGCCTTCTCGTCCATGGCGAGGGGGCGCTTGGCGAACAGGAAGGCGGCGCCTTCTGCAAGTTCGTTGAGGTCCTTGGCGCGGACCTTGAGTACCGGCATCGCGCGCGTCAGCAGCGCAAGGTCGCCGGCGCCGGCCAGGCGCGGCAGGACCAGCGCCGCGAGTCGGGCGTCGTCGGCCTCGCGCAAGTAATGTCCGTTGAGATTCTGCAGCTTCGCGAGATCGAAGCGCGAGGGCGACTTGCCGACATCGGCCATGTCGAACCATTCCACCGCCTGCGCGCGGTCGATGATCTCGTCGTCGCCGTGCCCCCAGCCCAGGCGCAGCAGGTAGTTGAACAGGGCCTCGGGCAGCACGCCCAGTTCGTCGCGGTAGGCATCGACGCCCAGCGCCCCGTGGCGCTTCGAAAGCTTCGCGCCGTCGGCGCCGTGGATCAGCGGGACGTGCCCGTAGACCGGCACGCTCCAGCCCATCGCGTGGATGACGACGAGCTGGCGGAACGCGTTGTTGAGATGGTCGTCGCCGCGCAGGACGTGCGTCACGCCCATGTCGTTGTCATCGACGACGACCGCCAGCATGTAAGTCGGCGTGCCGTCGCTGCGCAGGATGACGAAATCGTCGATCTCGCTGTTCTGCACGGTCACCCGGCCCTGGACGAGATCGTCGATCGCCGATTCGCCCTCACGCGGGGCCTTGATGCGCACGACGTAGGGCTGCCCTTCCGGCCAGGTGGACGGATCGGCATCGCGCCATTCGCTCTCGATGCGGAAAGGGCGGCGCTCTTCCTGGGCCTTTTGGCGGCGGGCAGCCAGTTCTTCCGGCGTCAGGTAGCAGCGATAGGCATGCCCGCCGGCAAGGAGCTCGGCGGCGACTTCGGCGTGGCGGGGAGAGCGCGCGAACTGGAAGACCGGCGCCTCGTCTCCCTCCAGCCCAAGCCAGGACAGCCCGTCGAAGATCGCGTCGATGGCGGATTCGGTCGAGCGGACGCGGTCGGTATCTTCGATGCGCAGCAGGTACTTGCCGCCGTGGTGACGGGCATAGAGCCAGTTGAACAGCGCGGTGCGGGCGCCACCGATGTGCAGGTAGCCGGTGGGCGAGGGCGCAAAGCGCGTAACGACGGCCTTTGCACCCGCCGATCCGCCCAACGCACTGCCGCTTGCCATTAACCGTACCTTCCTGTCCTATGCGCGCCATGGCGAGCCCGGCCGCGACCTCTGCAAATCTGCTTCCGGACGATGCCCGAAGCGCTGCACTGCAACATCGGCCATGGAACAGCAAGCGTCTCTTGTCGAGGGGTTTGGCCGGGTCGGAACGATTTCTTTCGAGCGCCGGTTTCGACCGGGGGCCGTGGCTGGCGGTGGCGTTCGGGGCCGGGGTCGCCGCGTGGTTCGCGCTCGCCTCGCCGCTTCATTGGACGGCATGGTGCGGCGCGTGCCTTGGCCTTGCCGGAATCGGAATCTGCCGCTGGCCGCGGCGTGAAACCTATCCCCATGTTCGGCAAGCGGTTCTCGTCGTGCCGCTGCTGCTGCTCGCGGGCTGCCTGACGATCTGGGCGCGTTCCGCGATCGTCGGCGAGGCGCCCATTGCCGGCCCGCTCGCCGGAACTTTCACGGCCCGGGTGCTGGAACGCGAGGAACAGCCGGCACTGGCGCGTGACCGGCTCCTGCTCGCTATGCGCGAGCCGGGGAGCATGCGGGCGATCAAGGTGCGGGTGAACGTGCCCGATGCCGGCGCGGCGCAGCGGCCGGGCATCGGCGCGGTGATCCGGTTCAAGGCGCGGCTCATGCCGCCGGCTCCGCCGATGCTGCCGGGCGCCTACGATTTCGCGCGGACGGCGTGGTTTTCCGGGATCGCCGCGACGGGGACGGCGCTTGGTCCGCTCGAGACGCTCGAACCGGGGCCGGGAACGGGCAGCCTGGCGGCGTTGCGCGCGGATCTGTCGCACCATGTGCGGTCGCGACTCGATGCGGATGCGGCCGGAATCGCCGCGGCGCTGGCGACCGGTGATCGCGGCGGCATCGCCGAGGATGACGCCCAGGCCATGCGCGACGCGGGCCTGGCGCACTTGCTGTCGATCAGCGGCCTGCACGTGAGCGCGGTGATCGGGGCGGTCTATCTGCTGGCGCTGCGGGTGCTGGCGCTCTCGCCCTGGCTCGCGCTGCGGGTGCGCCTGCCGGTGGCGGCGGCGGGCGGCGGCGCGCTGGCGGGGATCGCCTATACCTTGCTGACGGGCTCGGAGGTTCCCACCGTGCGCTCGTGCATCGGCGCCTTGCTGGTGCTGGCGGCGCTGGTGCTGGGGCGCGAGGCGCTGTCGCTGCGCATGCTGGCGGCAGCGGCCTTTTGCGTCCTGCTGTTCTGGCCGGAGGCGGTGGTCGGGCCCAGCTTCCAGATGAGCTTCGGGGCGGTGCTGGCGATCATCGCGCTGAGTTCGGCCGGGCCCTTCCGGCGATTCATGGCACCCCGGGACGAAGCTGCCGCGGTGCGGTTCCTGCGCCACCTGGCGATGCTGCTGCTGACCGGCTTGATGGTCGAATTCGCGCTCATGCCGATCGGGCTCCATCATTTCCATCGCGCCGGGGTTTACGGATCGCTGGCCAACCTGATCGCGATTCCGCTGACGACATTCGTGGTCATGCCGCTGGTCGCCGCCGCCCTGGCGCTCGACCTGCTGGGCGCGGGCGGTCCCGCGTGGTGGCTGGCGGGCAAGGCGATCTCGCTGCTGATCGGCCTGGCGCACTGGATAGCCTCGCGGCCGGGCGCGGTCACGATGCTGCCGGCCTCGGGCACCGGGGCGTTCCTGCTGTTCGTCGCGGGGGCGCTGTGGCTGGGGTTGTGGAGCGGGCGCGCGCGCCTGCTCGGCCTTGCCCCCGCCGCCGCCGGCACCTTCATGCTGGCGACGATGCCGCCGCCGGACGTGCTGGTTACCGGAGACGGGCGGCACGTCGGCATTCTCGATGAAGGCGGCACGCGGCTTTTCGTCCTGCGCGACAGCCGGAGCGACTACGTCCGCGACAATCTCATGGAACTGGCGGGCATGGAAGGCGAGCCGGTCGGCCTGGAGCGATGGCCGGGCGCCCGCTGCAATCGCGATTTCTGCGCGGTGCCGGTACGGCGCGCGGGCCGGGCCTGGAACCTCCTCATCGCCCGGGGGCGGGACGCGGTGCCGGAGCGGGCGCTCGCGGCGGCTTGCGACAGGGCCGACATCGTGATCGCCGACCGCTGGCTGCCGCGCAGTTGCCGGCCGCGATGGCTCAAGGCGGACCGCGCGATGCTGGAGCGGAGCGGCGGCCTGGCGATCGACCTGGCGCGGCGCAGGATCACGACCGTCGCCGCCGGGCAGGGCGAACATGGCTGGTGGCATCCGCGCGGGGCGTTGCCGCCAAACCCTGGAGCATCGCGCCCGGAACCTGCTCTCCCGACGAGTTCGGGACGAGCGGGGCTTGATGGGATTTCGGGCACTTCGCCGTGAAACACCAATATTTTCATGAATTTCTGTCCGTCCCGCAAGGCCGTGTCGAAGCCGGTGCGGGCGGGAAGGCGGGCTTTGTCGGGCCGCGCGGCTTTCCAGCCAACCGGGAACATATCGGAATTGATCGCTCCCGACCTAAGGGGAAGTTGCAGGGGGTGCGGCAAGTGCTTCCACAGGCTTTCGCGGCTAATGCATTGCACGGCGGCCCGCACACCCCATATCGTCCCCGAAAGCCGGGGCTTTTGCAGACGTCCCGTGCGCGATGAAATGGATGTATCCCGTGAACTTCTTACCGCTACTTCCCCTGCGCGATATCGTCGTTTTTCCCGGCATGGTCGTGCCCTTGTTCGTCGGCCGCGAGAAGTCCGTGGCTGCGCTCGAAGCGGCCATGGCCGGCCAGAAGGACATTTTCCTGCTGGCGCAGCTCGATCCGGGCTGTGACGATCCGGATCGCGACGATCTTTACGACACCGGCGTGATCGCCAGCGTCCTGCAATTGCTCAAGCTGCCGGACGGCACCGTGCGCGTGCTGGTGGAAGGCCAGGACCGCGCCCGGCTCGAATCGCTGCATGCCGAGCAGTCGGAGGAAGGCGAGATGCTGGTGGCCGAGGTCGAGATGATCGAATCCGCCGGAGCCGAAGGCACGGAAGTGGCGGCGATGATGCGCTCGGTCGTCGAACAGTTCGGCGAATACGCCAAGCTCAACAAGAAGCTTTCGCAGGATGCCGGCGAGCAGCTTGGCGATATCGAGGATGCCGCCAAGCTGGCCGACACCGTCGCCGCGCAGCTTTCGGCCAAAGTCTCCGACAAGCAGGCCGTGCTTTCCGAGGCCGATCCGCTCAAGCGCCTGGAGATGGTCTATTCCTTCATGGAAGGGGAACTCGGCGTCCTGCAGGTCGAGCGCAAGATTCGCGGCCGCGTGAAGCGGCAGATGGAGAAGACCCAGCGCGAATACTACCTCAACGAGCAGCTCAAGGCGATCCAGTCGGAGCTTGGCGGCGGCGACGGCGAGGAAGCCAACGAGATCCAGGAGCTGCAGGAGAAGATCGAAAGCACGCGCCTGTCCAAGGAAGCGCGCGAAAAGGCCAATACCGAGCTGAAGAAGCTCAAGTCGATGCAGCCGATGAGCGCCGAGGCGACTGTCATCCGCAATTACCTGGATGTCCTGCTCGGCCTGCCCTGGGGCAAGAAGAGCAAGCTCAAGCGCGATATTTCGACGGCGCAGGAGATCCTCGACGCCGATCACTACGCGCTCGACAAGGTCAAGGACCGCATCATCGAGTACCTGGCGGTCCAGGCGCGCACGAACAAGCTGAAGGGGCCGATCCTGTGCCTCGTCGGCCCCCCGGGCGTGGGCAAGACCTCGCTGGGCAAGTCGATCGCCAAGGCGACCGGGCGCGAGTTCGTCCGCCAGTCGCTGGGCGGCGTGCGGGACGAGGCCGAGATTCGCGGCCATCGTCGCACCTACATCGGCTCGCTGCCGGGCAAGATCGTCACCAACTTGCGCAAGGCCGGCAAGTCGAACCCGCTGTTCCTGCTCGACGAGATCGACAAGCTGGGCCAGGATTTCCGTGGAGATCCCGCCTCGGCGCTGCTCGAAGTGCTCGATCCGGAGCAGAACGCCAAGTTCCAGGACCATTACCTGGAGCTCGACATCGACCTGTCGGACGTGATGTTCGTGTGCACCGCGAACAGCCTCAACCTGCCGCAGCCGCTGCTGGACCGCATGGAGATCATCCGCCTCGAAGGCTATACCGAGGACGAGAAGGTCGAGATCGCCCAGCGCCACCTGATCGCCAAGCAGGTCGAGGCGCACGGCCTCAAGAAGGGTGAATTCACGCTGTCCGAAACGGGCCTGCGCGACTTGATCCGCTATTACACCCGCGAGGCCGGCGTGCGCACGCTGGAGCGCGAGATCGCGCGCCTGGCAAGGAAGTCGCTGCGCCAGATCCTGGAAGGCAAGGCGGCCGAAGTCACCATCACGCCGGAAAACCTCGCCGACTTCGCCGGCGTGCGCAAGTTCCGCCACGGCATCGGCGAGGAAGAGCATCAGGTCGGCGCGGTTACCGGCCTGGCCTGGACCGAGGTCGGCGGCGAGCTGCTCACCATCGAGAGTGTCACCGTGCCGGGCAAGGGCGCGATCAAGGCGACCGGGAAACTGGGCGAGGTGATGAACGAATCGATCCAGACCGCGTTCAGCTTTGTGCGAGCGCGCTCGCCCGCCTATGGGATCAAGCCCAGCATATTCCAGAAGAAGGACATCCACATCCACCTGCCCGAAGGCGCGGTGCCGAAGGATGGTCCATCGGCGGGCATCGGCATGGTCACTTCGATCGTCTCGACGCTGACCGGCAATCCGGTGCGCAAGGATGTCGCGATGACCGGCGAAGTCACGCTGCGCGGCCGGGTGCTGCCGATCGGCGGGCTCAAGGAAAAGCTGCTGGCGGCGCTCCGCGGCGGGATAACCACGGTGCTGATCCCGGAAGAGAACCGCAAGGACCTGGCCGAGATACCGGACAACGTGAAGCAGGGGCTGGAGATCATCCCGGTTGCCCACGTCGACGAGGTGCTCGCCCGGGCGCTTACCGAGCCGGTGAAGGCGATCGAGTGGACCGACGCCGACGAGCTTGCGACCGCCCCCCCGCCGCATTCGCCGGCGAGCAGCGCCACGGCGCATTGACCTCGTTCCGCCACGTTCCCACGCGGGTGGGCCCATGGGACGCGCGCGTCTGACCTGGGGTCCACTCGCGCGGGGGTGACGAGGGCGCGGCGCGAAAGCCGCGCTCTACCGCTTGCTCTCCACGCGCTCTGTCGCTAACGCCCCGCCTTCACGCGCGCCTCCTGCGCGGGTGGGCACTTGTTCAGAAGGATCTTGAAATGGGTTACCGGGTTGCCGTCGTCGGCGCGACCGGAAATGTCGGCCGCGAAATGCTCAACATCCTCGCCGAGCGCGAGTTTCCGTGCGACGAGATCGCGGCGGTTGCTTCGTCGCGCTCCACCGGCATGGAGATTGAGTTCGGCGAGACCGGAAGGAAACTCAAGGTCAAGAACATCGAGCATTTCGATTTCACCGGCTGGGACATCGCGCTGTTCGCCGCCGGATCGGGCCCGACCAAGATCTACGCCCCCAAGGCCGCCGCGCAGGGCTGCGTGGTGATCGACAATTCGTCGCTCTATCGCATGGATCCCGATATCCCGCTGATCGTGCCCGAGGTGAACCCGGAGGCGATCGACGGCTACAAGGCGCGCAACATCATCGCCAATCCCAACTGCTCGACCGCGCAGATGGTCGTGGCGCTCAAGCCGCTGCATGACCGGGCGAAGATCAAGCGCGTCGTGGTTTCGACCTACCAGTCGGTTTCCGGCGCGGGCAAGGCGGGCATGGACGAGCTGTTCGAGCAGAGCCGCGCGATCTTCGTCGGCGACCAGACCGAACCGCGCAAGTTCACCAAGCAGATCGCCTTCAACGTGATCCCGCACATCGACGTCTTCCTTGACGATGGTTCCACCAAGGAAGAATGGAAGATGGTGGTCGAAACCAAGAAGATCCTCGATCCCAAGATCAAGGTGCAGGCGACCTGCGTGCGCGTGCCGGTGTTCGTCGGCCACTCGGAATCGCTCAATATCGAGTTCGAGAACGAGATCTCCGCCGAGGAAGCGCAGGATATCCTGCGCGAGGCGCCCGGCGTGATGCTGGTCGACAAGCGCGAGGACGGCGGATACGTCACCCCGATCGAATGCGTGGGCGACGGCGCCACTTACGTCAGCCGCGTGCGCGAGGATCCGACGATCGAGAACGGCCTGGCGCTGTGGTGCGTTTCGGACAACTTGCGCAAGGGCGCGGCGCTCAACGCGGTGCAGATCGCCGAACTGCTGGGGCGGCGGCATCTGAAGAAGGGGTGAGGGACCCTCTCCCCCCGGTTTGACGAACCGTGAAAGGGCTCGCGGCGCGTCGCGGGCCCCTCTTTCGTATAGGACGGGGCAAGGCGCGAATGCTGCCTTCCCATCGCTTCGCGACAGGGCTGATTGTACCGATCTTCCCTGTATGCAAACGATCCTACCGCCTTTCGCCCGATGCGAACAGCCTATAGGAATTGTTCCCTGGACAAGCAGGCGGGAGACGAGCCTTGTGGTACTATGGTAGCCTCAACATGGGCGAAGGCATTGTCGGCGGCTCTCAGGTCGCGATGAGCACCACCCAGATCTACACCTGCATGGGGATCGCCTTCATCAATACGCGCGGCCTGCGCGGCGGATTGTATCATTATCCGGCGGACGCGATCGGCAATGCCAATGTCGCGGACACGATCCGGCAGATGTATAACGACGTCGCGCCCGATCTCGTGGTGGTAACCCCCGCAAGCGACGGCGGCTACAACGGTTCGGGCAGCAACAGGTTCGATATCGAGAAGGTGACGGACTTCCTCAAGAAGCTGGGAGGGGCCACGGTCACGCGCGCGGAGCCGGGTAATTCGGCGCAATTGTATTGGAAGAACCAGCAACCGGTGCTCAACTCGAAGGAGATGGGTGGTGAGGACGACCGGGAGATATCCACGACCGTGCGCACCACCATGAATTCGGGCGGTCGCCAGATCGAGGCGGGCATCTGGTATTACGGCGGCGACGGTGAAACGACGGGCGTGCTCGACCAGGGGCTCACCCGCCGGCGCTCCAGGCCGACTTGCGTGATCCTCTGAAAAGACTTGCCGTTCCGGTCCATGGACTTTGCGCAAGAAGGACAAGGGGGTTTGCGAATGACGACCACGCTTACCGGCGGCTGTCAGTGCGGCCGCATCCGCTACGCGGTGCGGCTGGAAAGCAACGAAGCGTACTTGTGCCATTGCCGCATGTGCCAGAAGGCCACCGGCGGTTTCGCGGCGGCCTTCGTGCAGGTGCCCAAGGCGGCGATCGCCTGGGGCAGCGAGCCGGACTGGTACGTCAGTTCGCCGATCGCGCGGCGGCCGTTCTGCTCGTGTTGCGGCACGCCGCTCGGCTTCGACTTCATCGACAGCAGCGGCAACATGGACCTGACGCTCGGCAGCTTCGACGAGCCCGGATTCTTCCGTCCGGCGGCGCATGCGGGCTGCGAGAGCCTGCACGAAGCCTGGCTCGACACCAGGGACCTGCCACGCCATTTCAGCGCGACGACCGAAAGCGTCGCCTCGCGCTGGAAGGCGGCGGGCCTGGAGGTTCCCGAGTGAGCGAAGCGCGCAAGGATTACATCGAGGGTTTCGGCGGCACGCGGCTGGCGGTCCATGCCTTGGGGGCAGGGCGTCCGCTGCTGCTGCTCCACGGGCTGTTCTCCAGCGCGCAAGTGAACTGGATCAAGTACGGCAACGCCCAGGTTCTTGCCGACGCGGGCTTGCGGGTCATCATGCCGGATCTGCGTGCCCACGGCGAAAGCGAGGCACCGCATGACCCGGGCGCTTACCCCGAGGACGTGCTGGTCGAGGATCTCAAGCTGCTCGTCGCCGCGCTGGACCTTGGCGACTATGACCTCGGCGGCTTCTCGCTCGGCGCGCGCACGGCGGTGCGCGGCGTGCTGGCGGGGCTGGCACCGCGCAAGCTGGTCCTTGGCGGCATGGGGCTTTCGGGCCTGTCCGGCTGGGCCCGGCGCAGCGCCCATTTCGTGGACGCCATCGACCGTTTCGGAACCATCGAGCGCGGCGATCCGGCCTTCGTCGCCCAGGCTTTCATGAAGACGATGAAGATCGACCGGGTAGCCGCGCGCCTGCTGCTCGGCTCGGTCGATGATACGCCGCCCGAAGCGATTGCCCGCGTCTCCATGCCGACGCTGTGTGTCTGCGGGAAGGACGATGCCGACAACGGTTCGGCGCGGGAACTCGCCGCGGCGTTGCCCCAAGGCCACTATGCCGAGGTTCCCGGCAACCATATGTCGTCCGTGACCTTCAAGGAGATGGGCCGCAGAATGGCGGAATTCCTCGTGGATTGAGCTTCCGTGTGGCGGGATTCGCGGCGATTCGTTTCGGCGGTTGATCTCGCACGGGGGGCGGTTAGTCTTGCGCCCATCCAGAAGTACCAAGAGGCGTAACCCCCATGAAACTTGCAAGCACCGCGCTGGCCGCGCTCGCAGTCGGCCTTGCCGCTCCCGCGTTCGCGCAGGACGCCGCGCCCGGCTATCCGTTGACCACCGGCGGCGCCGCCGACTTCGTGGCGGCGGCCGAGAAGGACCTGCTGAATGCCTCCATCGACAACAATCGCATCAACTGGGTGAACTACACCTACATCACCGACGACACCGACGCGCTTGTCGCGCAGTCCAACGCGTCGTTCACCGAAAAGCAGGTCCGGCACGCGGTCGAGGCGGCGAAGTTCGCCGACCTCAAGGGGCTCGATCCCGACGTTTCGCGCAAGCTTGGCCTGCTGCGCCAGAACATCGTCCTGCCGGCCCCCACCGCCGAAGGCGCCTCCGCCGAACTCAGCGAGATCACCACGCGCCTGTCCTCCGCTTACGGCAAGGGCAAGGGCACGCTCGACGGCAAGCCGATCAACGGTTCCGACATCGAGGCCGAGATGGGCAACGTCAACCACACGCCGGCCGAATACGCCGAGATGTGGACGAGCTGGCACGACAATGTCGGCAAGCCGATGAAGGACGATTACGCCAAGATGGTCTCGATCGCCAACCAGGGTGCCAAGGAACTTGGCTATGCCGATGTCGGGGCGATGTGGCGTTCGGGCTACGACATGTCGCCCGAGCAGTTCTCCGCCGAAACCGAGCGGCTGTGGCAGGAAGTGAAACCGCTCTACCTGGCGCTGCACACTTACGTGCGCCACAAGCTGAACGCCAAGTACGGCGATGCCGTGCAGCCCGATAGCGGCCCGATCCGGGCCGACCTGCTGGGCAACATGTGGGCGCAGGAATGGGGCAATATCTATCCGCTGGTCGCCCCGGCCGGTTCCGGCGATCTCGGCTATGACATCGGCGATCTGCTGACCGCCAAGGGCAAGACCCCGCTGGACATGGTGAAGACCGGCGAGGGCTTCTATTCCTCGCTCGGCTTCGCGCCGCTGCCGGCGACGTTCTGGCAGCGATCGATGATTACCAAGCCGGCCGACCGCGAGGTGATCTGCCATGCCTCGGCCTGGGACATCGACAACCTGGACGATATCCGCATCAAGATGTGCACCAAGGTGAATTCGGACGATTTCGTCACGATCCACCACGAACTGGGCCACAACTACTACCAGCGCGCCTACAACAAGCAGTCCTACCTCTATCTCAACGGCGCCAACGACGGCTTCCACGAGGCGATCGGCGATTTCATCGCACTGTCGATCACGCCGCAGTACCTTGTCGACATCGGCCTGCTGGACAAGGGCAAGGTGCCCAGCACCGACAAGGACATCGGCCTGCTGCTGCGCCAGGCGATGGACAAGGTCGCCTTTCTG
This sequence comes from Novosphingobium sp. CF614, assembly GCF_900113255.1. Classification (GTDB taxonomy): domain Bacteria; phylum Pseudomonadota; class Alphaproteobacteria; order Sphingomonadales; family Sphingomonadaceae; genus Novosphingobium. The sequence continues at coordinate 136,322 of NZ_FOOR01000004.1, read as the reverse complement.
CCCTTCGGCCTGCTGATCGACCGCTGGCGCTGGGGCGTCTTCGACGGTTCGATCAAGCCGGCGGACTACAATGCGGCTTGGACGCGGATGCGCCTCGACTACCAGGGCATCACCCCGCCGGCCGAGCGCCCGGCGGACGCTTTCGATCCGGGCGCGAAGTATCATATCCCGGGCAACACCCCCTATACCCGCTACTTCCTTGCCCGAATCCTGCAGTTCCAGTTCTACCAGGCGGCGTGCAAGCAGGCGGGCTGGAAGGGGCCGCTGCATCGCTGCAGCTTCTATGGCGACAAGAAAGTGGGTGAGAACCTGAACAAGATGCTGGAGATGGGCCAGTCCAAGCCCTGGCCCGAGGCGCTCAAGGCTTTCACCGGTTCGAGCCAGATGAGCGCCAAGCCGATGCTCGAATACTTCGCGCCGCTCAGGAAGTGGCTGGACGCGCAGAACAAGGGACAGAAGCAGGGCTGGTGAGGCGCCGGTCGATCCCGTCCGATCGGATCGGAAGCAGGCTCATATCCCGTGTCAATGATCGGAACTCTTGCGTTCCCTCGCCTTCGTCATCGCGAGCCGCCGCGGCAATCCAGGGGCAATTCGGTGTCGCCCTGGATTGCTTCGGCGGCTTCGCGCATCCCGCTTACATCTGGCGCAGTTCCTTGCGGATCATCAGCTTGAGGCCGGACCACACCGCGTCCACCGCGCAGACTTTCACGTCGACCCAGCCCATCGGCAGGCAGACATCGCGGATCGTGTCTTCGGTGACGTCGGTGGGGACCTTGGAGGCCTTCTTCGGCCAGCTCACCCAGACCATTCCGGCTGGGTCGATCGCGGTGCGCAGATCGGTGAGCAGGCGCGCCATCTCGTCCTTGGCGGTGACGAAGATGTGCACCGCCTGCGCGGCGTCGCCGCTGTCCTGAAAGACAAGTCCGGTCTCGCCGATCTCGTCGCGCACGCCGGCCGGCATCTCGTGGAACCAAGCGCGCTGCCCCGCCTTGTAACCGAGCTTGGCCGCCAGCGGCTTGCCTGAATAACCTGCGGGCACTTTGCGTCCTCCCGTTGCGGAGCCCGGTTCAGGGCCCATGTCGCCGCGTTGCCGTACTATGGCTGTCGGACCGCGGCCAGCGCGGCCAGGCAAGCGCAAGCATGACGAAGCGGGATGCAAAATTCCACCCCTCCATCCAGTCCGGGAAAAAGGATTCGCCGGCTTCGCGATACTGGCGGCGAACTTGCCCGCGCCGTTGAAGGCGTGAGAGCAATTTAACTTCCCAATCCTTCCCGTTGCGGAGCAATGGGAAGGGGAACCATCCGCAGGATGGTGGAGGGGGGAAGATGCCGCCACCGTTGGAAACCATCCGCAAAGCCCGCCGCCTGCGCCGCGCGATGACCTTGCCGGAAGTGCTGATCTGGCAGCGGCTGCGGCGATCTTCGGGGAGCGTCAAGTTCCGCCGTCAGCATCCGATCGGGCCATTCGTGCTCGACTTCTATTGCCCTTCCGCAAGGACGGCGATCGAGATCGACGGCATCGCGCATGACATGGGCGACAATCCGGTGCGGGATCGGGCGCGTGACGAATGGCTGCGGACGAAAGGGATAACCGTGATCCGCATTCCGGCCAGGGACGTTCTTCGCTCGGTCGAAGACGTGGTGGGCGCTGTCGTCCGAGCTTGCGCGGGCCTCTGAAAGGCCCCTCCGTCATTCGCTGCGCGAATGCCACCTCCCCATTTTGCTGGCGCAAAACAGGGAGGAACCTGGTCCTCCCCGTTGCGGAGCAATGGGGAGGGGGACCATCCGCAGGATGGTGGAGGGGTCAGGCATCCATCCAGTCGCGGAAGAACGCCTCATTGGCTTCGCGCAGGGTGGATAGGCCCACACCGGCCACTCGTGTTCCGCCGACGGTGCCAATTCGCACGGCGTTCTCAAGGAACTCGCCCGCCGGTGCGGCAAGCAGGTAGCGGCCCTGATTCTCGCCGAAAGCCTTGGCGGCGTCGAGTTCGATCGTAAGATCGCAACCGGCATTTCCGGCAAGGGCCATTTCGGCCAGGGCGACAAGCAGGCCGCCGTCGCTGATGTCGTGCACGGCGTTGACTTTGCCCATCTCGACGAATCGGCGCACCAGTTCGCCGTTCACGCGCTCCTTGGCAAGATCGACCGGCGGCGCATCGCCTGCCTCGCGGCCATGCAACTCGCGCAGCCACAGCGATTGACCAAGATGCGATCCTTCGCCCCCCAGCAGCCAGATCGCGTCCCCTTCGGCCTTGAAACCGATCGTCGCCATCTTCTCATGGTCCGCCAGCAGGCCGACGCCGCCGATCGCCGGGGTGGGCAGGATCGCGCTCCCGCCCCCGGTCGCCTTGCTTTCGTTATACAGCGAGACGTTGCCGCTCACGATCGGATAGTCGAGCGCGCGGCAGGCATCGCCCATGCCGTTCAGGCAGCCGACGATCTGCGCCATGATCTCGGGCCGCTGGGGATTGGCGAAGTTGAGGCAGTTGGTGATGGCGAGCGGGTTCGCGCCCACCGCGCTGAGGTTGCGGTAGGTTTCGGCCACCGCCTGCTTGCCGCCTTCGTAAGGGTCGGCATAGCAGTAGCGCGGGGTGCAGTCGGTGGTGATAGCCAGTGCCTTGCGGGTGCCGTGGATGCGCACGACCGCCGCGTCGCCGCCCGATTTCTGCAAGGTATCGGCGCCGACCTGGCTGTCGTACTGTTCCCAGATCCAGCGGCGCGAGGCGAGGTCGGGGCAGGCCATCAGCTTGAGCAGGTCCGCGCCGATGTCGGTGCTTTCGGGCACTTCGCCCAGTTCCGGCACTTTGGCCCAGGCCTTGTATTCCTCGGGCGAGACGTAGGGGCGCTCGTACTCCGGCGCGTCGTCCGCCAGCGGCCCGAGCGGGATGTCGCAGACCACTTCGCCGCCCCATTCCAGCACCATATGCCCGGTATCGGTGACTTCGCCGATCACCGCGAAGTCCAGCTCCCACTTGCGGAAGATCGCCTCGGCCATGGGTTCCTTGCCCGGCTTCAGGACCATCAGCATGCGTTCCTGGGATTCGGACAGCATCATCTCGTAAGGCGTCATGCCCTCTTCGCGGCAGGGCACCTTGTTCATGTCGAGCCGGATGCCGGCGCCGCCCTTGCTCGCCATTTCCACCGAGGAGGAGGTGAGGCCGGCCGCGCCCATGTCCTGGATCGCGACGATGGCGTCGGTCGCCATGAGTTCGAGGCAGGCCTCGATCAGCAGCTTTTCGGTGAAGGGATCGCCCACTTGCACGGTCGGGCGCTTCTCGTCCGAATTCTCGTCGAAGTCGGCGCTGGCCATGGTGGCGCCGTGGATGCCGTCGCGCCCGGTCTTGGAGCCGACGTAGACGATCGGATTGCCCAGCCCGGTCGCGGCCGAGTAGAAGATCTTGTCGGTATCGGCGACGCCCACCGTCATCGCGTTGACCAGGATGTTGCCGTCGTAGGCCTTGTGGAAGTTGGTCTCTCCCCCCACAGTCGGCACGCCCACGCAGTTGCCGTAGCCGCCGATGCCCGCGACCACGCCCTGGACGAGGTGCTTCATCTTGGGATGGTCGGGCCGGCCGAAGCGCAGTGCGTTCATGTTGGCCACGGGACGCGCGCCCATGGTGAACACGTCGCGCAGGATGCCGCCCACGCCGGTCGCCGCGCCCTGGTAGGGTTCGATGTAGCTGGGGTGGTTGTGGCTCTCCATCTTGAAGATCGCCGCCTGCTTCCTGCCATCGGGTCCATCGCCGATGTCGATCACCCCGGCGTTCTCACCCGGGCCGCAGATCACCCAGGGCGCCTGGGTGGGCAGCTTCTTGAGGTGGAAGCGGCTCGACTTGTAGGAGCAGTGCTCCGACCACATGACCGAGAAGATACCCAGCTCGACCAGGTTGGGCTCCCGGCCCAGCGCGTGCAGCACGCGCTCGTATTCCTCGGGGTTGAGGCCATGCGCCTCTACGACGTCAGGGGTGATTCCGCTCATGCGACGCGCCTTAGCCATGTCGCCGCGCGCAGGCTAGTCCGGTCGGGCGCAGATGCGCACTGATCCGGGAATTCTCCGGCTTCCACCTTGACCGTGCCCGGCGAGCCCGCCATTGCTGCACCATGGCCGGAGAGACCGAAGAGATCGAAAACCTGAGTTTCGAGGACGCGCTGCGCGCTCTGGAGACCATCGTGCGCCAGCTCGAAACCGGGGATGTGCCGCTGGAGGACTCGATCTCGCTCTACGAGAAAGGCGAGCGTCTGCGCCAGCATTGCCAGAAGCGCCTCGATGCCGCGCAGGCGCGGATCGAGAAGATCGTTGCCGGACCGGACGGGGCCCCCGCGGGCGTCCAGCCATTCGATGCACCGGATCGCTGAGCCGTGGACGCCGTGGGCGTGAGCGATGCGCTGCTGGTCGAAGGGCTCGCCCGCATCGCCGGAGAGATCGACAGCGCCTTCGATGCCCTGCTGCCAATGCCCGCCGATCCGCGCGCGCGCCTGGTGGAGGCGATGCGCTATGCCGCGATCGGCGGCGGCAAGCGGCTGCGCCCGCTGCTGCTTACCGCGGTCGCGGAGATCTATGGCGTCCAGCGCGAGGCGGCGGTGCGGGCCGCGATCGCGATCGAGGCGATCCATGTCTATTCGCTGATCCACGACGATCTTCCCTGCATGGATGACGATGCGGTGCGCCATGGCAAGCCGACCCTGCATCTCGCTTTCGACGAGGCGACGGCGGTGCTGGCCGGCGATTCGCTCCACGCCTTCGCTTTCGAGGTGCTGGCCGATCCGGCCACGAGCGCTGATCCCTTCACGCGCATCGAACTCGTCCAGACGCTTGGCCATGCCAGCGGCGGGCAGGGCATGGCGGGCGGGCAGATGATGGATCTGGTTGCCGAGACGACCGAGTTCGATCTCCAGACCGTCACGCGCCTCCAGCAACTCAAGACCGGCGCGCTGCTTGGCGCGGCGGTGGAGATGGGGGCGATCCTTGGCCGCGTGGCCCCCGAAGGCCGCGCGCACTTGCGCGGCTATGCCCGCGACATCGGGCTCGCCTTCCAGATTGCCGACGACCTTATCGACCACGAAGGCGATGCGGAGATCGCCGGCAAGGCGGTCGGCAAGGATGCCGGGGCGGGCAAGCAGACCTTCGTTTCGCTGCTCGGGCCCGATCGCGCCCGCGCGCAGGCCAGGGCGCTGGTAGACCAGGCCATTTCGCATCTCGCGCAGCACGGCAGGGAAGCCGACCTGTTGCGCGCGGTGGCGCGCTATATCATCGAAAGAGATCATTGATGACGCAGGGGGTAAGAATCGGGGTCTATCCTGGCACGTTCGATCCGATCACGCTGGGCCATGCCGACATCATCCGGCGCGGCGCCAAGCTGGTCGACCAGCTTATCATCGGCGTCACCACCAATCCCTCGAAGAACCCGCTGTTCACGCCCGAGGAACGCATTGCGATGGTCGAGCGCGAAGCGGCGGCGCTGGGGATCGAGAATGTCTCGGTGGTCGGCTTCAATGCCTTGCTGATGAAGTTCGCGCAGAAGCAGGGGGCCAGCGTGATCGTGCGGGGCCTGCGCGCGGTGGCGGACTTCGAATACGAATACCAGATGGCCGGCATGAACCAGCAGTTGAACCCCAAGATCGAGACGGTGTTCCTGATGGCGGATGTCAGCCTGCAACCGATCGCCTCCAAGCTGGTCAAGGAGATCGCGATGTTCGGCGGCGATGTCGCGAAGTTCGTCAGCCCGGCGGTGCGGGAGGACGTGATGGCGCGCATCGCCCTGACCGGGCTTCTGGGAGACTACTGAAGAGCCGATCGTCAATCGTTCGCCGATCCCGTCAATCGTTCGCCGATCTGTTAGTCGTTCATTGTGTCGACAGGGGTGGCGCTCTATCGCGCCATCCTGTGCATCAGCCCGAGCTTGTGAGTATTCAATGAAGTTCCGCTTGCCTCTTACCGTGTTAATGATGGGCGTTGCGCTCCTGGCGGTCCCTGCGCTCGCCAGGAAGAAGGAGCCCGTCACGCCGGCTCCGGTGGCGCTGCCGACTTTCGTCGATCCCGATGCGACCCATGATCCCGACAACGTGGTGTTCCTCGATCTGTCCGGCGGTGGCCGGGTTGCCATCCGGCTGATGCCGCAGTGGGCACCCCTCCATGTCGAGCGGATCAAGACGCTGGTCCAGCAGGGCTTTTACGACGGCGTGATCTTCCACCGCGTGATCGATGGCTTCATGGCGCAGACCGGCGATCCGACCGGCACGGGCGAGGGCGGCTCGAAATTGCCGGACCTCAAGGCGGAATTCAACGCGATGCCGCATTTGCGCGGCACCGTTTCGATGGCGCGCACCAACGATCCGGACAGTGCCAACAGCCAGTTCTTCATCGTCTTCTACCCGCGCTTCGCGCTCGATCGCAAATACACGGTGTTCGGCCGCGTGATCTCGGGCATGGACTATGTCGACAAGATCCAGCGCGGCGAACCACCCCAGAACCCGACGAAAGTCCTCCAGGCCTCGCTCGCTTCGCAGAACAAGGCGCCCCCGGCGGCGGCCGCGCCGCCCGCGGGACCCATTACCGCCGATCAACTGAGCAATTCGCCGTCGGACTGACCGGGTTCGCAAATTACCGTCAGTTCGGCGTTGGCGGGATGGGCGGGAGCAAATTTCCGCGGCTGGAACGCGCTCCGCTTTTCCCAGCCCCGCTTGTTCGAAACGACGCACTCCGCTAGCCGGCGCGCCATGCGCGTTGACCTTTTCGACTTCGACCTGCCGCCAGAGCGTATCGCCCTGCGCCCGGCCCGCCCGCGCGACGCGGCGCGCATGCTGGTTGTCCAGGAAGACGCCCCCTTCGCCGACCGCCATGTGCGCGACCTGCCGGAACTGCTGCGGGCAGGCGACGTGCTGGTGTTCAACGACACGCGGGTCATCCCCGCCCAGCTGGAGGGATGGCGCGGCGCGGCGCGGATCGGCGCGACACTGCACAAGCGCATCGACCTGCGGCGCTGGCAGGCCTTCGTGCGCAACGCCAAGCGCCTCAGGCCCGGCGACCGCGTGGAATTCCCGGCCGATGTCGCCGCGCTGGCGGAGCAGCGCCACGACGACGGCAGCTGGACCCTGCGGTTCGAGGGGGACGAGCCGGTCGAAGTCCTGCTCGAGCGCGCCGGGCGCATGCCGCTGCCCCCCTATATCGCCGGCAAGCGCGAGACCGATGCCGCCGATGCCAGCGACTACCAGACCATGTTCGCGCGCGCGAAGGGCGCCGTCGCCGCGCCCACGGCGGCGCTCCATTTCACGCCCGGCCTGGTGGAGCGGCTCGATGCGGCGGGGATCGCCCGGGAGACGCTGACCTTGCACGTCGGCGCCGGCACTTTCCTGCCGGTCAAGGCCGAGGATACCGCAGATCACCGCATGCACGCCGAATGGGGCCGCATCGACGCCGCGACCGCCACGCGCCTCAACGCCGCGCGCGCCGCCGGCGGCCGCCTGATCGCGGTCGGCACCACCTCCCTGCGCCTGCTCGAAAGCGCGGCGGGCGACGACGGCCTGGTCCGCCCGTTCGAGGGAGATACCGCGATCTTCATCACGCCGGGATATCGCTTCAAGGCGATCGACGGGCTGATGACCAATTTCCACCTGCCCAGGTCGACATTGTTCATGCTGGTCTCGGCACTGATGGGGCTGGAGCGGATGCGGGCTGTCTATGACCATGCCATAGCCGGGGAGTATCGGTTCTATTCCTACGGGGATTCGTCGCTGCTCCTGCCGTAGCGCCAGGGCATCGCGCTTGAAATCCGCTCCACGTCCTTCGACAAACTCAGGGCGAGCGGGCCTTGATTCGCGTTTCGGGCTTTTTGCTCTAGGAACCGGGCCGATCAATGGCCATCATGGCCTCATGCCATCCATTCTCGAAATCAGCGGCCTGACCAAGACGTATCCGGGCGGGCTCACCGCGCTCAAGAACGTCGATCTTACGATTGAAAAGGGGGAGATCTTCGCGCTGCTCGGGCCCAACGGGGCGGGCAAGACTACCCTGATCGGCGCCGTCTGCGGGCTCGTGCGGCCTACTTCGGGCACGATCCTGGCGTTCGGCGAGGACATGGGCTCGCACTGGCGGCGCCTGCGCGCGCGCATCGGCCTGGTTCCGCAGGAGCTTGCGACCGACATGTTCGAGCCGGTGCTGCGCTCGGTCAGCCAGTCGCGCGGGTTGTTCGGGCTGCCGCCTGCCCCTGCCAGGATCGAGGAGATCCTGCGCGCGCTGAGCCTCTGGGACAAGCGCGATGCCCAGGTACGCACGCTTTCGGGCGGGATGAAGCGCCGCGTCCTGATCGCCAAGGCCCTGGCGCACGAGCCCGAACTGCTGTTCCTGGACGAGCCGACCGCCGGCGTCGACGTTGAGCTGCGGCGCGACATGTGGAGGCAGATCGCGCTGCTGCGCGAGCGCGGCACCACCGTGATCCTCACCACCCACTACATCGAGGAGGCCGAGGAAATGGCGGATCGCGTCGGGATCATCAACAAGGGCGAGATCCTGATGGTCGATCACAAGCAGGCGATGATGGAACGCCTGGGCCGCACCGAGGCGCTCATCACGCTCGCGCGGCCGCTCGGCGCGGTGCCCGAGGTGCTGGCCGCCTTCCCGGTATCGCTGACGGGACAGGGCGATGTGCTGTGCTATCGCGGCGGCGGCGGCGAGGGAGGTGCGGCGGGGACCACCGAAGTCGCCGAACTGACCAAGGCGCTGACGCGCGCCGGGATCGACTACACCGCCATCGACATCCACGAATCGAGCCTGGAGGATATCTTCGTGACCCTGCTTGAAGCGGATGCGGCATGAACCTGTTCAACGCGCGCGGCGCCTGGACCATCTACAAGCACGAACTTATGCGTGCCTTCCGCACGGCGATGCAGTCGATCCTTTCCCCGGTGCTGACGACGACGCTGTACTTCGTGGTCTTCGGCGCGGCGATCGACGGGCAGATGCAGGGCGGCATGGGCGGGGTGAACTACGGCGCCTTCATCGTGCCTGGCCTGCTGCTGCTGACATTGCTGGGCGAGAGCACCTCCAATGCCAGCTTCGGCATCTACATGCCGCGCTTCACCGGCGCCATCTACGAACTGCTGTCCGCCCCGCTGGGCGTGGCCGAGACGCTGGTCGGCTTCGTCGGCGCGGCGGCGACCAAATCGCTGATTCTCGCCGCGATCATCCTGGTGACCGCGAGTTTCTTCGTGGATTATTCGATCGCCCATCCGGTCTATGCCTTCGGCTATATCCTGCTGGTTTCGGCGAGCTTTTCGCTGTTCGGCTTCATCCTGGGCATCTGGGCCGACAGTTTCGAGAAACTCGCGGTGGTGCCGATGCTGATCCTGATGCCGCTGACGTTCCTGGGCGGCACGTTCTATTCGATCCAGTCCTTGCCCGAACCCTGGCGTTCGGTGGCGATGGTCAATCCGGTGGTCTATCTCGTCAACGGCCTGCGCTGGACCTTCTATGGGCATTCGGATTTCCCGATCCTGTTGTCGCTCGGCCTGACGCTGGCATTCCTCGCGATTTGCACGGCGTTCATCGCGTGGATATTCCATACCGGGTGGCGTTTGCGGACATGACCCGCTAATCGGGCGCGATGACGACGCGTCCCCCCGTTTTCGCCATCCTTTCCCTTCTGCCGTTTACCACGCCGGCGCATGCACAACCGGCGGATGAGCCGATGACGGTCCTGCCCGCCGGGCCCCTGCGCGTGGAAGTGCCGCCTTTCGTCGATCCGGTGCCTTTCATCGCCGCCGGGCCGCCGCGCCTGCCCGATGCGGTCAAGGCCATGATCGAGGAGGCGATCCGCAGCGACGATTCGGCGGCCGTGGCGGCGGTGGTGAAAGTCGCGATGGCGACCCGGCCCTATGATGCCGAGGAGATCCGCGCCATGCAACGCGCCTACCTCGATCGCAAGGCCATGACCATGGCGGCCAGGACCAGGGAAGAGACGGAGCGCATCCGCAATTCGGGCGTGCTCGACTTGTGGAAGGGCCAGATCGAGCTTGGTGCCTTCCGATCGACCGGCAATACCAGCAACTTCGGCTTCACCGGCGCGCTCAAGCTAGACCGCAAGGGCATCGACTGGCAGCACACCGTCCAGGTCAGCGCCGATTACCAGCAGGATTCGGGCACCATCACCCGCGAGCAGTACGGCGCCAGCTACCAGCCCCGGTACACGCTGAACGAAGACCTCTTCACTTATAGCCGCCTGCAATATGAAAGGGACAGGATCCAGGGTTTCCGCGATCGCTATTCGCTTTCGGGCGGCCTCGGCTATCGCCTGCTCAAGCGGAACAACCTGACGCTCTCGGTGGAAGTGGGACCGGCCGTGCGCCGCACGCACTTCATCACCGAGCCGTCCGAGACCGCCTGGTCGATGCTGACTTCGTTCGACTTCGACTGGAAGATCAATCCGGCCGTCAAGCTGACGCAGGATGCGACCGGCTATGTCGAATCCGAAAACAGCAGTTTCACGTCGCAGACCGGCATCGAGGCGGGCATGGCCCGGGGGGTGAAGGCAAGGCTGTCCTATTCGATCGAGCATGAGACCGCGCCTCCCGAAGGCGCGCTCAAGACGGACACGATCTCGCGCTTCTCGCTGGTCTACGGCTTCTGAGTTCTCTAACGGGCGGGGCATGAAACCCCGCTTCGAATTCAAGGTCCACGCGGCCGACGGCAAGGCGCGCACCGGCGTCATCAGCATGCGGCGCGGCGAGATACGCACGCCGGCCTTCATGCCGGTGGGCACGGCCGCCACGGTGAAGGCGATGAAGCCGCAGGACGTGCGTGCCGCCGGCGCCGACATCATCCTGGGCAATACCTATCACCTGATGCTGCGCCCCGGGGCCGAGCGCATGGCGCGGCTGGGCGGCCTGCACGCGTTCATGAACTGGGATCGCCCGATCCTGACCGACAGTGGCGGCTATCAGGTGATGAGCCTTTCGGAACTGCGCAAGATCACCGAGGACGGCGTGACTTTCGCCAGTCACCTCGACGGTTCGCGCCACCTGCTCACGCCCGAACGCTCGATGGAGATCCAGCGCCTGCTCGGATCGGACATCGTCATGTGCTTCGACGAATGCCCCAGGATCGACCAGCCGCGCGAAGTGATCGCGCGTTCCATGGAGATGTCGATGCGCTGGGCGCGGCGCAGCCGGGCGGCGTTCGACGCCGGCGGCGAACATGCGGAAAGCTCGGCGCTGTTCGGCATCCAGCAGGGCGCCCTCGACCAGGCCTTGCGCAAGACTTCGGCCGATGCCCTGGCCGACATCGGCTTCGATGGCTATGCCATCGGCGGCCTTGCCGTGGGCGAGGGGCAGGAGGCGATGTTCGCCACGCTGGATTTCGCGCCCGGCCAGCTTCCCGCCGATCGCCCGCGCTACCTGATGGGCGTGGGCAAGCCCGACGATCTGGTCGGCGCGGTCGAGCGCGGGGTCGACATGTTCGACTGCGTGCTGCCGACGCGCTCGGGCCGCAACGGCCAGGCCTTCACCTGGAACGGCCCGCTCAACATGCGCAACGCCCGCCACGCGGAAGATACCGACCCGATCGACGCGCGCTGCGCCTGCCCGGTCTGCGCGACTTACGGCCGCGCCTACCTGCACCACCTGATCCGTTCGGGCGAGATGCTCGGCGCCATGCTGCTGACCGAGCACAACTTATGGTTCTACCAGCAACTGATGCAGGCCATGCGCGATGCGATCGCGGCGGGCCGGTTCGCGGCTTTCGCGAACGACTTCCGGCGCGATTACCTGAAAGGCTAGGCGCTTCACCCCGCCGGCGGTCGGCTCGCCGATACCGGCAGCGCCACCCGACCTAAAAATGCCAATGCCCTGTTCTGGAAAGTGCGTTTGACGCCGCCATATGCATCGCCGACAACCTGCCCGGCGATCAGGCAAGGGGATATGTCAATGCTCATCCATCGGCGGGGTTTCATTGCGGGCATGGCCGCTCTTGTCGCGGTGCCACGCCAGGCAGGTGCCGTCGCGCCGATCACCGATCCCGAACTGGCACGATTCATCGCCGGCATGCCCAAGGCCGAATACCATGTGCACCTTGAGGGCACGCTGGAAGCCGACATGAAGTTCGCGCTGGCGCGGCGCAATGGCCTGAAATTGCCTTTTGCCGATGTGGCGGCGATGAAGGCCAGTTATGATTTCCACGACCTGCCGAGTTTTCTGAAGATCTACTACGACGGCATGAAGGTTCTTCTCAAGGAACAGGATTTCTATGACCTTGCCTATGCCTATCTGGTCAAGGCAGCCTCGCAGAACGTCATCTACGCCGAAATGTTCTTCGATCCTCAGGAACACCTGAAGCGCGGCGTGCCCATGGCGGCCGTAATCGGGGGAATCACGCGGGCCCGCCGGGATGCACAGGCCAAGCTGGGTATCCGATCGCAACTGATCCTGTGCTTCGTGCGCGATCTTTCGGCGGAAAGCGCGATGGCTGCGCTGGATGCGGCTCTGCCGTTCAAGGCCGATCTGGTCGGCGTGGGGCTGGATTCCGACGAGAAGGACAACCCGCCCGAAAAGTTCCGCGCTCATTTCGCCAAGGCACGCGTGAACGGCCTGCATGTGACGGCGCATTGCGACGTGGATCAGGTCGATAGCCTGGGCCATATCCGCACCGTGCTGCTGGACCTGAAGGCGGATCGCATCGATCACGGCGGCAACATCGTGCAATCGCCGGAACTGGTCGCCATCGCCCGTCAGCGCAGCATCTATTTCACCGTCTGCCCCACCTTTTCAGGCACCTTGCGCGCCGGGTTGAAAGAGCCGGTCGACGTCGTGCGCGCCATGCTGGATGCGGGGTTGAAGGTTACCATCTCTTCTGATGATCCCGCGTATATGGGCAGCGAATATCTCAACGATGTCCTGATCCGGGCGGTCGATCGGAGCAACCTGACCCGCGACGAACTGACGATGATCGCGCGCAACGGGTTCGAGGCGGCGTGGCTGCCGGAAGCGGACAAGTCCGCCCTGATCGCGCGGCTGGAGAGCTATCTGCGCTCGGCGGCTTAGGGGCCGGCCTTCAATATCCGCCGCCCGGGCAAGTTTGCCATTCCCCCCCGCGGCCAGTCATGTCAAAATCGACTTTCCGTGATGCCGAGGGCGTCAAGGGGGCATGCCGCCGGCAAGCGAGGAGCGCGAAGCAATGCCGACTGTCGCGATTGTCAGCCAGAAGGGCGGCTCCGGAAAGACCACGCTGGCGCTGCACCTGGCGACCTGCGCGGCCTATGCCGGCAAGCAGGCCTGCGTCATCGACCTGGATCCGCAGGCCACGGCCGCCGTCTGGGGGGACTGGCGCGGGGATTTCCTGCCCAAGGTTCTGACGTGCCCGCCGGTGCGGCTGTTCGGCACCATCCAGAAGGCGGTCAGGGAAGGGGCCGAGCTTCTCGTCATCGACACGCCGCCCCATGGGGACACCGCCTCGCGCGAGGCGGTGCGCGCGGCGGACCTGGTGCTGATCCCGACGCGGGCCCGCGCCTTCGACCTTCACGCCCTGGAGGCCACCGCCGAACTGGTCGCCTATGCGCGCAAGCCGGCGTTCGTGCTGCTGAACGGGGTTCCGCCACGGGCCTCGCGCCTTGTCGCCGAAACCGCGGCCTTCGTCGAAGGCCTGGGGCTCAAGGTATGTCCCGTCACGTTCGGGGAGCGGGCCGCGTTCCATCGATCCTCCAAGGCGGGCGAAGTGGCGTCGGAAGTCGATCCGGAAGGCAAGGCCGCGGGTGAGGTCGAGGCGCTGTGGCGGTGGGGCCGCGAACAGCTCGGGATGGCGGATTCGGCCTGAACGGCGGGTTTGCGGAGTGCCGGCACCATCAGCCTGGGGCGTCACAGGGCGGCGATGGCCGTCTCGGGCTCGACGTTCGCGGAAGCGATCTCCAGCTTGGTGCCGACATAGGCGATGAAGCGGCCCGTCCGCGTGTCCATGAATCCCGCGCCGATCTCGCTGGCAAATCGCTTTGCCGTTTCGAGGTCGGGATACCATTTTCCGGTGCGATGGGGCGTGACGAAGCGATATCGTGACATGATGCTGGCCCAATGCCCGAATACTGCGTCAGTTCCCTGACAAGCATCGCGAATCGCGTCGTTTTCGTCGATCGCCGGATAAAATGAGACGGGTTGAATCATTTCGTGCCGGCACGCCTGGCGTCGCTGCCCGGGGCGGGTTCACGAAGCAGCGGTACGAGTTCCCGGTTCAGGTCGTCGAGATCGAAGGCGCCGGCCTTGGCATAGCGGATCCGGCCCGCGCGATCGATGATGTAGTTGGTGGGCACTGCCCCTTCGATGGGCCGATAGGGGCCGCGCAGCCGGCGCACCGGTTCGATCGTCAGCACGTCGAACAGCTTGCGGAGCGAGCGTTCCGGGACCGAACTCTCGGTCGTCGCCGAAAATATCCGCAGCCCGAACTTGCGTTGGATACGGTAGTAGGTATCGAGCGTCGGCAGCTCCGTGCGGCAGGGCCCGCACCATGTCGCCCAGAAATTGAGCACCACCACCTGTCCGTGCAGCTCCGAGAGCTTCACCGTTTCACCGTTCACCAGGTTCAGCGTCGCCTCGGGGGCGATCTCACCGATCTGGGGCGCCTTGGCCCGCAGCGGCGTCGCCATGCCCAGCGTCATCGCAAAGGCCATCGCAAAGGCCAGCGCAAGGGCAGGGGCCATCCGCCTGGACATGTTCACAGCAAGCATCCCGTTCGTTCCGTCAGGTGGCCATGCATCGTGGATGTTTGGCCGGCGGACAAGAAAAAAGGCGATGGCCAGCGCCACCGCCTTTTTTTGGTTCCAAATGGAGCCGGATCAGCGCGAGTAGAACTCAACGACCAGGTTCGGTTCCATCTTCACCGGATAAGGCACTTCGTCGAGCGTGGGGACGCGCACGAAGGTGATCTTGTCGGTGCCGTCGACCGCGACGTAGTCCGGGATATCGCGCTCGGGCAGGTTCTGCGCTTCGATGATGAGCGCCATTTCCTTGGCCTTGTTGCCCAGGCTGATGATGTCACCCACCTTGACGCGGCGCGAGGCGATGTTGCACTTCACGCCGTTCACGCGGATGTGGCCGTGCGAAACGATCTGGCGGGCGGCGAAGATGGTCGGCGCAAACTTGGCGCGGTACACCACCATGTCCAGGCGCTGTTCGAGCAGGCCGATCAGGTTCTGGCCGGTGTCGCCCTTCATGCGGCTGGCTTCCTGGTAGGTCGCCTTGAACTGCTTCTCGGTCACGTCGCCGTAGTAGCCCTTGAGCTTCTGCTTGGCGCGCAGCTGGATGCCGTAGTCCGAGAGCTTGCCCTTGCGGCGCTGGCCGTGCTGGCCGGGGCCATAGCTGCGGCGGTTGACCGAGCTCTTGGGGCGGCCCCAGATGTTCTCGCCCATGCGGCGGTCGAGTTTGTACTTGGCGCTCTTGCGCTTCGACATAAGTCGTCTCCGTTCTGCTTGTCGCATGGCCACCGCGGCCTGCGATCCGTCGTTCCCCGGGGCGCACCATCACCGCCTATTGCGCGGGATGCGGCCGCCGCTTCACCGGGTTGCGGGGCCGAATGGGCGAACTGCCGGAAACGGGCAGGTGCCATGTGAAGGCGTGGCCCTTACGGGCTGGGGCCGGAAAGTCAAGCGCAAGCTGAAAGCAGGACAGTCGCCGGCAAAACCTCAGCCGCGCGGCCGGCGCGGCTTTTCGAGGCTGGAAAGAACGCCGCGCATGGTGCGTACTTCCAGGTGGTTCCAGCCTGGCTTGGTCAGCAGGTTGCGCAAGGTCAGCCGGTTGGCGGCGGCGCGAGTCTCTGGCCAGAAGTAGTTCTTCTCTTCCAGCAGCCGCTCGAAATGGCCGATCAGCCCTTCGAGCTCGTCCTGCGGGGCGGGGGGCAGCAGCTCCTCCACCGTGGGCTGTTCGAGGCCCGCGTTCCTCGACCACTCATAGGCGCACAGGATCACCGCCTGGGCCAGGTTGAGCGAGGCGAACGCGGGATTGATCGGCACTGTCAGGATCGCGCGGGCGAGCGCGACGTCCTCTGTCTCCAGCCCCGAGCGCTCGGGACCGAAGACATAGGCGGAGCGCCCCGCCGCCGCGTGAACCTCGCGTGCGGCTTGCTCGGGCGTGACGACCGGCTTGGTGACGCCGCGCTTGCGCACGGTGGTGGCATAGACGTTCGCGCAGTCGGCCACCGCCTCGGCCAGGTTTTCGAACACCCGCGCGCCTTCCAGCACCACGTCGGCGCCGGCCGCGGCGGGGCCGGCCGAAGGATTGGGCCAGCCGTCGCGGGGGGTGACGAGCCGCATCTCGGTCAGCCCGAAATTGAGCATCGCGCGCGCGGCCTTGCCGATGTTCTCGCCCAGCTGCGGGCGGACGAGGACGATGACGGGGGGAAGGGGCGGGCGGCGCGCGGCCCTTCGAGACGGGCCTTCGCCAAGACTCGGTCCCTCCTCGGGGCGAACGGAAGCGGGACTCCGTGTTTCCCCACTTCGTTCGTCATGAGGAGGGACCGAAGCCGCAGGCCGAGGGGCCGTCTCGAAGGACCCGCGCCGGCGTGCCAGCCGCTGCACCGCTTCCCAGTCCCGCTGGATCAAGGCCTCCTTCTTCGCTCGTGACCAGCCCTTGATCCGGCGTTCCGCTTCCAACGCTTCGACGCGCGATGGGAACTCGTCCGCCCAGGCCAATTCCACGGGCCGCCGACCGTGTGCGTATCCGGCGAACGTGCCGTCATGATGCTGCGCAACGCGGCGTTCAAGGTCGTCCGTGTGGCCGGTGTAGTAACTGCCATCGGCGCAGCGGAGGATGTATGTCCAGAATGCCATTGTCGCGTCTCAACTTGCCTCGGCTTCGTTCGGGACGAACGGGGGGTGGAGAACTACCCCTTGCTGATTTCGCGCACGGCGCCCGCGAATTCCTCGAAGTCCCTGGCTTCGTTGAAGGCGCGGTAGACCGAGGCGAAGCGGATGTAGGCGACCGAGTCGAGCTGGCGCAGTCCTTCCATCACCAGTTCCCCGATCATGCGCGAGGATACCTCCGCCTCCCCCGAGGTTTCGACCTGGCGCTGCACGCCGGAGACGAGCTGGTCGATCTTCTCGCGCTCGATCCCGCGCTTGCGGCAGGCCAGGGTGGCCGATTGCTCGATCTTCGAGCGGTCGAACGGTTCACGGCGCGGTTCGCCGGCCTTGTCGTTGCTCTTGACCACGGTGATCTCGCGCAGCTGGACGCGTTCGAACGTGGTGAAGCGCGCGCCGCAGCTCGAGCACTGGCGGCGGCGGCGGATGGCCGTGTTGTCCTCGGTCGGGCGGCTGTCCTTGACCTGGGAATCGTCGTGGGCGCAGAATGGACAGCGCATTCAGGCGTTGGCTTTCAATCCCGGGCGCCCTGGTCAGGACGGACCCGCTTGTAGAA
Source organism: Novosphingobium sp. CF614 (assembly GCF_900113255.1). Taxonomy (GTDB): domain Bacteria; phylum Pseudomonadota; class Alphaproteobacteria; order Sphingomonadales; family Sphingomonadaceae; genus Novosphingobium. The sequence continues at coordinate 118,940 of NZ_FOOR01000004.1, read as the reverse complement.
CTTGTAGCCGGCCCCGGCGGCCAGGCCCAGGCCGATCGAAACGAACGGCAGCATGGCACCGGCCACCGCCCCGATCGCGCCCCAGACCAGCACCGGCTTGGTCGAAGGATGGTCCAGCCCATCCTGCAGCATTCCGGCGAGTTCGTGGCGCGCGTCGCGGACGAAAGTGCCGGGATCGTGCGGGCGGCGGGGATCGGTCATCGGTCAGTCCTCGTAGATGGGGAAGCGATCGCACAAGGCTTCGACGCGCGCGCGCACTTTCTGCTCCACCTGGGCGTCACCCTGTTCGCCGCACTTGGCAAGCCCGTCGAGCACGTCGGCGATCATATTGCCGATCTCGCGGAACTCCTCGGCGCCGAAGCCGCGCGTGGTGCCCGCCGGGGACCCCACGCGGATGCCGCTGGTCTTCATCGGCGGCAGCGGGTCGAACGGGATGCCGTTCTTGTTGCAGGTGATGCCGGCGCGTTCCAGAGCCTCGTCGGCGTCCTTGCCGGTCACGCCCAGCGGCGAGAGGTCGACGAGCGCCAGGTGCGTGTCGGTGCCGCCCGAGACGATCTCCGCCCCGCGCGACTTGAGCGTCTCGGCAAGGACCTTGGCGTTTTCCACCACCTTGCGGCAGTAGTCCTTGAACTCGGGGCGCAGCGCTTCGCCGAAGGCCACCGCCTTGGCGGCGATGACGTGCATCAGCGGGCCGCCCTGGAGTCCGGGAAACACCGCCGAGTTGATCTTCTTGGCCAGCGCCTCGTCATTGGTGAGGATCATGCCGCCGCGCGGGCCGCGCAGGGTCTTGTGCGTGGTGGTGGTGGCGATGTGCGCGTGTGGGAAGGGCGAGGGGTGAACGCCCGCCGCCACCAGTCCGGCGAAGTGGGCCATGTCGACCTGGAACAGCGCGCCCACGCTATCGGCGATCGCGCGCATGCGGGCGAAGTCGATCACGCGCGGATAGGCGGAGCCGCCGGCGATGATGAGCTTGGGCTGATGCTCCCTGGCCAGCGCCTCCACCTGGTCGTAGTCGATCAGGTGGGTGTCCCGGGTGACGCCGTACTGCACCGCGTTGAACCATTTGCCGCTCATCGCCGCCTTGGCCCCGTGCGTGAGATGGCCGCCGGCATCCAGGCTCATGCCCATCACGGTATCGCCCGGCTTGACCGTGGCCAGCAGGACCGCGCCGTTCGCCTGCGCGCCCGAGTGGGGCTGGACATTGGCGAACTGGCAGCCGAACAGCTGCCTGGCGCGTTCGATCGCCAGCGTCTCGACCGCGTCCGATGGTTCGCAGCCCTGGTAGTAGCGCTTGCCGGGGTAGCCTTCGGCGTACTTGTTGGTAAGCACCGAGCCTTGCGCCTCCAGCACCGCCTTGGAGACGATGTTTTCCGAAGCGATCAGCTCGATCTGCTTGCGCTCGCGCTTGAGTTCCTGGCCGATCGCCCGGGCGACGGCGGGGTCGCTGGCCGCGATGCTTTCAGTGAAGAAGCCGGGAGAACGGATGGCGGTTTCGACGGTCATGATGCGTTGGGCCTTTTGCGGATCAGCAGGAAGGATTGGAAAGCTTTTCGACGCGGCCGGCATGGCGGCCGCCTCCGAACGCGGTCGCCAGGAAGGCGTCGAGACAGGCCTTGGCCATGTCGACCCCGGTCAGGCGCGCGCCCATGGCGATGCAGTTCGCGTTGTTGTGCTCGCGGGCGAGCGCCGCCGAAAGCGGCTCTGACACCAGCGCGCAGCGCAGCGCCGGATGGCGGTTGACCGCGATCGAGATGCCGATGCCCGATCCGCACAGCGCCACGCCGTAGTCGGCGGTGCCGTCGGCGACGACCGCGGCGAGCTTGTAGCCGTAGTCGGGATAATCGACCCGGTCGGCGGTCTCCGGGCCAAGGTCGGCGACTTCGTGACCGAGGCCGATGAGGTATTCGCGCAGTTCGGCCTTGAGGTCGACGGCGGCATGGTCCGAGGCAATCGCGATGCGCATGGGAGAGGGGGCCTGTCCTTCTCGCGGGGGGAGTCGTTACGCGCCCCCTTAGTCTTCAGTTCGCCGCATTGCCAGTGCCGCGGGCGATCGCAGGTGCCCGCAATCGTCAAAACGCCGGTTTTGGGAGCACGGCATGCCAGTGGATATCCGGATTTCTTGAAGTTTCATGATATTTCATGATAAGCGGGGAACGGAATGGAGGTGCATTATGGCGTCCAAGGCTCGTGAAAAGTTCGCAACCCAGGTCGATGCAAAGATCCTCTCCGCCGTTCGCGGCCTTGCCCAGAGCGAGGGGCGGCAGATTCAGGCGTTGATCGACGAAGCGCTGAGCGATCTGATCGAGAAGCGCAGGCGCAGCCAGCCGCGTGCGCATGTGATGGAGGCCTATCAGGGCAGCCTCGAAAAATTCGGCGGGCTATACAAGAAGCTTGCTGAGTGACGGACTATCTGACGACGATCGAGGTCCTTGCCATTCACGCGGATCAGATCGGTCGTTACGGCGGTTCCGACGGGATGCGTGATCCCGGTCTGCTGGAGGCCGCCCTGTTTCGCCCCCAGACTGGATATTACGCCGATCTGATCGAAGAAGCGGCGGCGCTTTGGGAAAGCATGGCGCAAAATCACCCGTTCATCGATGGCAACAAACGCACGGCCTTTGCCGTGACCTACACTTTTCTCGCCATCAACGGCGCGCATGTCACGGCCGGCGCTGAGGAAACACATGCCTTCATCATCGGTCTCCACGAAACCGGAAACTTTGAATTCACCCATTTGGCGGCCTGGCTGCGCGACAACACCGCCTTCATTCCACCGCGCAACCAACAATAAGGCGCCTCAAGACTGCCAGCCGTCGTTCACCCAGCTATCATTCGCGAAGCCTTTCGCCACGGCTCCGAACCTGATGGGGTATATAACCTAATAGGTTAATCTTGTCAAGGCAAAAGTGTGCAATCAGTTCCGTGCCCCTCGTCCCTGCGAACACCGTCCCTGCGAACACCGTCCCCGCGAACACCGGAAGCGCCTTGCCCTATCCGCCCACGATCACCGTCGGCAGGCCGAGCACGATCACGCCGCCGTGGGCGGTCATGTCGCCGATGCGGGCCTGGGGCATGTTCTGGGTAAGGACCGTCGCGCTGCCCTTGACGATCACGTCCGGCGGCCCGACGCAGACGCATTGGTCGGAAACCCGCGCCGCCGGGAGCGCACCGATCAGCACCGTCGGCGCGCCCGGGGCCAGGATCGGCCCGCCGACATGCGGCACCACGCCCGTCACCATCGGGCATGTATGCATGTCGGTAAGTCGTGATGCGGGGGGCAATAGAGTTGCCTTCTGAATTAGCTTTGGATCGATCTGCCGAGGTAACTTACGGCGCGCGGCCAAGTCGCGCAAAAAAAAAGTGGAGTGGGCGCGGGAAAGCTGTAAATTCAACTTGGTTAAGAGGGGATGATGGGGCGAAGCGTGGCGTGCTGATAGACGAAGAACGACGGCAGGCAATCCTTGCGCCGATTGACAATTCGGTCGGAATAGACGGGCGCGAGGATGAAGGCGCGGCCGGTAACCTGCTGCGCGAGATCCGTTCGCAGCGCAAGGCGATCGTCCGGCTGGAGCAGACCGCGGCGATGACCGACGACGACCTGGTGCTGCCCGACGGCGCCTGGGACTGGGAAGCGCTGGCCGAGAATTCGATCGAGTACCTTTCGGATCACGGCAAGGACCTTGAGCCGATGACGGTCCTGATCGAGGCTGCCGCGCGCCATGACGGGCTGGGCGATCTGGCCGCCGCGATGGCGCTGCTGGCCGACCTGGTCGAGGCGTACTGGGACCAGGGGCTCTATCCGGCCGAGGACGAGGACGGCGTCGAGACCCGGTTCCAGCCGCTCTCGGGCCTGAGCGGCGGCAGCACCGACAAGGACGGCGCGCTGATCCAGCCGGTGCGCAAGCTGGTGATCGCGCGGACCGGCGGGGGCGATCTTCGGCACCTCGACAAGATCCGCGCCGATGCCGCGATGACCGCCTCCCAGGGGCTGTCGGGCGATCAGAAATCCGCCCGGATCGAGGAAGCGAGCGAACTCTACCGCGAGATCGAGGCGCATGCGCGGCACCTCCCGGGCGAAGTGCTGACCCGGGCCGCGGCGCTGGCCGGCGCGGCCGAACAAGGCTGGCGCCGGGCGATCGGCTTCATTTCCGAACGGACCAAGCCGCAGTTCCCCGGCGCCTCGCGCCTGACCGACGAGCTGCGCGCGATGCGCGAGTGGCTCGAAGGAATGGCGCCGACCGTCGCGGCTGCCGCCGAGGCCCCCGGGGACGAGCTGGCATCGCCGGGCGAGCCGGGTGCCGCCGCGCCGGCGGCGGCCGGCGGCGGCTTCGTGGCGGGCAAGATCACGCGGCGCGAGGACGCGCTCAAGGCAATTGGCGCCGCGGCCGATTATTTTCAGCTCAATGAACCGCTCTCGCCGCTTGGTGTAACGCTGCGCGAGGTTGACCGCAGGGCGCGAATGAGTCTTCATGATTTGCTTAGCGAGCTTATTCCAGACGATTCGGCTCGTCGGGACTTCTACTGGCGTTCGGGTATCAAGCCGCCCGCGGAAGACGATAACAACAACGGCGGTTATTAACACGGCCCCTTCGGGGACCACGGGGGGATCCCGGACAGGCCGGGTCCTTTGCAATCGAGGAAATCGAGGCCCTTGTAAGTCAGGCATGATCGGGCGTTTCGCCAAGCTTGCCGTCAAGGGGCGCAATCGAGGGAGAACGAAATGGCGGACTCGGTACACGACAAGCTGAAGAGGGTGCGCAAGCCGCGCGTCCACATCACTTACGACGTCGAGACGGAAGGGGCGCAGGAAATCAAGGAACTGCCCTTCGTCGTCGGCGTGATGGGTGATTTCTCGGGCGATTCGGCGGTTCCCAAGAAGAGCCTCAAGGAACGCAAGTTCATCGACCTGAAGAAGGACAAGTTCGACCAGGTCATGGCCCGCGTCGAGCCGGCGGTGAAGATGAAGGTCGAAAACACCCTCGAGAAGAACGGCAAGGAGTTCGAGGTGAACCTCAAGTTCTCCTCGATGGACGATTTCGAACCCGAAAAGATCGTCGAGCAGGTGGAGCCGCTTCGCAAGCTGATGGAGACCCGCAACCGCCTGCGCGACCTGATGGCCAAGGCCGACAGCTCGGAAGAGCTCGAAAGCCTGCTCGAGCAGATCCTGGGCGACCAGGAGAAGCTGAACCAGCTTTCCGCGCAGCTCGGCAGCGGCGAACCCTCGGAGTAAGAGACAATGGCAGATACCGAAACCCAGGGCGCCGGCGCGGTCCAGACCGAAACCGTAGACGCTCCGCTCAGCCTGCTCGACGCGGCGATCAGCGTCACCAAGCAGACCGAACCCAGCCGCGTCGAGGAACTGATGCGCACGCTCGCCCAGGAGGCGACCAGCGGGACCGTGCAGTTCGACAAGAACATGACGGTCACCCTGCGCAAGGCGATCGCCCGGCTTGACGAGCAGATTTCCGAACAGCTCGCGGCGATCATGCACGCCGAAAAGTTCAGGAAGCTCGAAGGCACCTGGCGCGGCCTGCACTACCTGGTGAAGAACAGCGAGGTCAGCACCACGCTGAAGATCCAGATGTTCAACGCGACCAAGAAGGAAATCGCCAACGACCTCGCCAAGGCGACCGACTTCGACCAGTCGACGCTCTACAAGAAGGTCTACGAGGAGCAGTTCGGCACCGCCGGCGGCAAGCCGTTCGGCGCCCTGGTGGGGGACTACTACTTCACCAAGCATCCCGACGACGTCGAACTGCTGACCAATATCTCGAGCGTGGCGGCGGCGGGGTTCACTCCGTTCCTTTCGGCCGCCGATTCCAACGTCTTCGGCATGGACTCCTACAAGGAACTGTCCAAGCCGATGGACCTCAAGCAGCTGTTCGAGACCGCCGACTACACCAAGTGGAATTCGTTCCGGCAGTCCGAGGATTCGCGCTTCGTCACGCTGACGATGCCGCGCGTGCTGGCCCGCCTGCCCTATGGCAAGGAAACCAAGCCGGTCGAGGCTTTCGCCTACGAGGAAGCGCCGTTCGACGCGAACGGCGCGCCCAAGTCGATGGAGCATGACGACTATTGCTGGATGAACGCGGCCTATGCGCTCGCCGCGCGCATGACCGATGCTTTCGCGCAATACGGCTGGTGCACCGCGATCCGGGGGGCCGAGGGCGGTGGCAAGGTTTCGAACCTGCCGACCCACGTCTTCCAGTCGGATGACGGCGACCTCGACACCCAGTGCCCGACCGAGATCGGCATCACCGACCGCCGCGAGAAGGAACTGTCGGACCTCGGCTTCCTGCCGCTGTGCCATTACAAGGATACCGATTACTCGGTGTTCTTCGGGGCGCAGACCACGCAGAACCCCAAGAAGTACGATCGCCCGGAGGCGACCGCGAACGCCGCGATCTCGGCCCGCCTGCCCTACATCATGGCGACCAGCCGCTTCGCCCATTACCTGAAGGTCATGGCGCGCGACAAGATCGGCTCGTTCATGGAGGCCAGCGACTGCGAGACCTGGCTGAACCGCTGGATCATGAACTACGTCGACGCGACCGAGGGCGCCGGCCAGGAAGCGCGCGCCAAGTATCCGCTGCGCGAGGCGCGGGTAGAGGTGAAGGAAGTGCCGGGGGCGCCGGGTTCCTACAGCGCCGTCGCGCACTTGCGGCCCTGGCTCCAGTTCGAGGAATTGACCACGTCGATGCGCCTGGTTGCCCGCATCCCGACGGCGTCCTGACGGGGGCGCCCGGTCGCCATGGCGTCGTCGCCGACACTCGCCGAAGGGCAGGGGGCGACGACGCCACTGGCGGACCCCGATATCGCGGAGCCGGATGCGGTCGTTCGCGAAAGCGCCGACCTCGAACGCCTTCGGGCGACGGCCGCTGGCCTGATCGCCCGGATCGACCGCGATCTGGGAAAGCAGCTCGACGTGATCCTGCATCACCCCGCGCTGCAAAAGCTCGAGGCGCTGTGGCGCGGGACCTGGTGGCTGCTGGACAGCATCGAGGATCCCGCGGTCCGCCTGCGCATCCTCGACGTGCGCTGGACCGAGATCGCCCGCGATCTCGAGCGCGCGCTCGCTTTCGACCAGAGCACGCTGTTCGATCTGGTCTACAGCCAGGAATTCGGAATGCCGGGCGGCAAGCCCTATGGCGTGATGGTTGTCGACCACGATATCTCCCATCGCCTCGGGCGCGGCGGCAAGGTGGACGATGTCGAAGTGCTCGAAGGCCTGATGGAAGTGGCCGCGGCCGCGTTCTGTCCGTTCGTGGTCGGGGTCAGCCCGTCGATGCTCTCGCTGGACGGGCTTGACGAGCTCGATTTGCGCCAGGATCTCGGCGCGACTTTCGCCGATCCCTCGTTCGCCCGCTGGAACCGCATCCGCATGCGTCCCGACAGCCGCTTCGTCGGCGCGGTGCTGCCGCGCCTGCTGGTGCGCCGGTCGCATCGCGGCCGCGACCATCCACGCCTGGGCTTCGTCTATGACGAGAAGGTTCGCGACGGGCGTGACATGGTGTGGATTCACGGCGGCTTCGGGGTCGCCTACGTGACCGCCCGCGCCATGGCCCGGCACCGCTGGCCGGCGGCGATCCGGGGGACCCTGCCGCCGGGCGAAGCCGGCATCGTCGAAGGGCCGGTCCGCCATTTCCTGCCCGGCGACCGCAGCGGCGTGGTCGCGCGCTTCGCGGTCGAGAACGCCGTCTCCGAGGACCAGGAAATGGCGCTCAACGAACAGGGCATCCTGGTCCTGCGCCAGCTTCACCTGACGGGATCGGCGGCCTTCATGAACCTGCCGAGCCTGCATCGCCCGCCCGACTATGATGGCGAGGCGGCGCGGATGAACGCGAAGATGGGGGCGATGCTCAACTACATCTTCTGCGTCGCCCGCTTCGCCCACTACGTGAAAGTCATCGCGCGCGACTGGGTGGGCAAGTACAACGATGCGCGCGAATGCGAGCGACTGCTGCAGCAGTGGCTGCACGGCTACGTCACCGGCAACGATGACGCCTCGCCCGAGATGCGGGTGAAATACCCGCTGCGCGAAGGGCAGGTGAGCGTGCACGAAGTGCCGGGCAAGCCGGGCAGCTACGGCTGCGAGATCCACTTGCGCCCGCACTACCAGCTCGACCAGATCACGTCGGAGTTCCGCCTGACCACCGTGATCGGCAACGAGGCCGCCGCCTGATGGCCCGGATCATCACCCAGTCGCTGATCGATCGGCTGATCGACGACGATCCGCAAGCGGCCGCCGACCCGCAGGAAACCGAGGACGAGGCGGTGACGCGCTACAAGATCGCGCTGCGCCGGGATCTTGAAAGCCTGCTCAACACCAAGCGGCCCTACCTGCCGCTGGTCGACCGGTACGAGGGGCTCGACCGCACCATTCTGGGCTACGGCATCCCCGATCTTTCGACCGAGGACATGTCGGTGCCGGTGGTGCGGGATCGGACCCGCCGCGTGATCGCCCAGGTCATCCGCGAGCACGAACCCCGGCTTTCCGACATCGAGATCGAGCTGGACGAGGGGCCCACGTCGCGCGGGATGCGCCTGCGCATCTCGGCGGTGCTCAATGTCGTGCGGAGCGAGGAAACGGTCGTCTATGAAGCCAGCGTGCGTCCTGGCGACCGCACCATCGAAGTGAACTTGTCCGGCTGATGCGATGATCGATGACCTGATTGCCTACTATCAGCGCGAGCTGGACTATCTCAAGCGCAATGCCGGTGCCTTCGCGGAGGCTTACCCGCGCTATGCCGCGCGCCTCAAGATCAGCCGCGATGCGATCGAGGATCCGCATGTCAGCCGCCTGATCGAATCGGTCGCGTTCCTGAACGGCCGGCTGCGGCACAAGCTGGACGAGGAGTATTCCGAGCTTTCGGACGCGCTGCTGCTGACGCTTTACCCGCACCTGATCCAGCCCTTGCCCTCGCTGATGGTGGTGCGGCTGGAGCCGGAGGCGGACATGGCCGAGCCCGTGACCGTGCCCGGGGGGACGATGATCTCCACCGAGGAGATCGACGGGGTAGCCTGCCGTTATCGCCTGTGCGGCGATACGCGCCTGCTGCCGCTGCGACTTGCCGAAGCCTCGATGATCGGCCCGCCCTTCGAAGCGCCCCCGGTGGGCATGGGCGGCGCGCGCGGCATGCTGAGGCTGACTTTCGAGACCACCAGGCCGGAGGTCGATCTTGCCGCGCTCGAGATCGAAAAGCTGCGCCTGTTCATCAAGAGCGACGGGCGCCGCGCGCAGATCCTGCTAGAACAGCTGGGGGCGAACCTGCTGGGGGTGGCGGTGGCCAGCGGCACCACCGATCCCAACGCGGTGCTGCTGGGGCCGGACAGCGTGCGCCTGCTCGGCCTGTCGGAGGACGAGCTGCTGCTTCCCCAGACCAGGACCGCGCGCAAGTCCTACGGCCTGTTGCAGGAGCATTTCGCCTATCCGCACAAGCACTTGTTCTTCGAGGTCTCGGGGCTCGACCGGCGTCTCATCAACGCCGCCGGCAACAGGTTCGACCTGTTCTTCTTCTTCGACCGCGTCTCCTCCGAACTCGAGCGCGTGGTGCGCGCCGACGATTTCGAACTGCATGCCGCGCCCGCGATCAACCTTTTCCCGGTGGAGGCGGAGCCGATCTATCTCGATCATACCTCGGTCGAATACCGGATCGTCCCCAGCGCCCGGCAGGAGGACGCGATAGAGGTCCACTCGGTCACCGGCGTCACCTTGCAGAAGGCGAGCGGCGAGCGCATCGAAACCCCCTCGCTCTATTCCTTCGAGCGCGGTTCGACCGAGCTTGGCGCGTTCTTCCATGCCATCGCGCGCCGTTCCAGCTTCAGCCCGGGCGGGGGCGACGACGTGTTCCTGACCATCGCCGATCTCCAGGCGCAATTGCTTGCCGAGGACACCACGGTGGTCAACACCAGCATCCTGGCGACCAACCGCGACCTGCCGGCGCGGTTGCCGTTCGGCGGCGGCCGGCCGCACCTGGCCGTCTCGGGCACGATCAACGGTCTCGCCGGCGTCAGCGCCTTGTCCAAGCCGACGCCGACCCGCCGCCCGGCGCGCGGGGAATCGGCGCACTGGAAGCTGATCGGCCAGCTTTCGCTCAATTACCTCACGCTGGTCGGCAACGAACTGTCGGGCGAGGCGCTGCGCGAGATCCTGGCGATCTACGATACCGGCAACACGCCAGACAGCGAATACTTGCGCGAGCGGCTGATCTCGGTCAGTTCCTCGCCGGGCGTCGCGCGATTGCGGTTCAAGGGGCATACCGCGATGTGCTCCGGGATCGACGTTACCCTGGAGATCGATGACGAGCGCCTGTCCGGCTCCGGTTCGTTCCTGCTGTGCGCGGTGATCGAGCGGTTCCTTGCCGGCGCCTGCGCGCTCAACAGCTTCGTGCGGGTGACCGCGCGCTTGCAGCGCGAGACCGGCGTGTGGAAGACTTGGCGGCCACGCATCGGCGATCGGCCGCTCATATGATTGCCGCCGCCGAACTGCTCGAGAGGATCAGGCGCTCCACTTTCGTCCAGGCCGCCCGCACGGTCCAGGGCTGGGCGCGCGGTGGCGGCAACACGGCCGAAGTCGGCCGCGACGACCTGCCCGCGGTCGAGCCGATCCGCTTTTCCGCGTCCGACCGCATGGGCCTGCCCGCGAACGACGTCGCCGGGGCCGACGCCGGGGGCGCGGGGCGCGGCGACGACCGGCAGGTGCGCGTCGTCTCCAATGTCATGGGCCTGGCCGGGGCGACGCCGGCGCTGCCCCCGCCCTACAGCGAGCTTCAGCTCCAGCGCCGGCGCGCGCGCGATTTCGCCCTTGGGCACTTCCTGGCGATCTTCGACCACCGCGCGCTCTCGTTCTTCTGGCGCATTGCCGAGAAGTATTCCTGGCCGCTGATGGCCGAACGCGCCGGCCGGGGGAAGCAGGACCCGGTCCAGGATGTGCTGGTGGCGCTGGCCGGGATCGGTCAGGAGGGCGCGCGCGACCGGTTGGATATCAGGGACCGCTCGCTGGTCACGCTGGTCGCGCATCTCGCCGATGTGCGCCGCAGCGCCGCGAGCGTCGAGACGGTGCTGCAAGTGCTGACCGGGCTGCCGCTGCGCATCGTCGAGGCGACCCCGACCTGGATGGCGGTGCCGCCCTCCGAGCAGACCCGCATCGGCGGAGCGCAGGCGCAGTTCGCCCAGTTGGGGCAGCCCGGCGACGAGGACGACCTGGGCGTGGGCGAAGCGGCGATGATCGGTGCCGCCGTGCTCGACGCGCAGCATCACTACGTGGTCGAAATCGGTCCGCTGACTTATCGTGAATTGCAGGACTTCTGCTGCAGGCGCGAATCGCGGCGCATCGTGGCGCAGCTTTGCGCGCTGGCCGCCGGCCTGGAGCAGCGGCCGTCCATGCGGCTGCTGATCGCGACGGCGGACATACCCGCGCTGCGGCTTGGCGATGCCGGCTCACCGGCGATGCTGGGCTGGACGACCTGGATGGGAACGCCGGTTCGCCCAGGGGGCATTGCCAACGATTGCCTGATCCCCATCGATCCCACTGCGATGATGCAAAAAACCAGTTGAGTAAGCCTTGGTCGCTTACTAGGCTGCCTTGATAGTGCCCGGAATAATGCCCGCGGAATTATTGTGTCATAAAGCCCATCTAACAGTCAGTTTTAATTGACGTAGGCAAAACGGCGGCCATGGTGCCGCACGCGCCAGCCGCGAAAAGCCGGAAAAAAGCCGAGAAAAGGGGGAGGGCGTGGAACTGAATCTCAAGAGCCTGATCGGGAAACTTGACGACACCTGCCGCATGGCGCTTGAAGCCGCCGCCGGCTTGGCCCTTTCGCGCACCAATTACGATATCGAGATCGAGCACTGGCTGAACCGGCTGCTGGACCGGCAGACTTCGGACCTGGCCGTGATCGCCAGCCACTTCGATGCCGACCTGGGGCGGATGACGCAGGACATCAACCGCCAGATCGATGGCTTCAAGACCGGCAACGGACGATCGCCGGCGATAGCCCCGAACCTGGTCAAGCTCATCCGCGAGGCCTGGCTGGTCGCCTCGCTCGAATATGGCTCCAGCCTGGTGCGTTCGGGCCACCTGCTGCTGGCGCTGCTGACCAGCAACGACCTGAACGGCATCGCGCGCGACGCCAGTTCGCAGTTCGCCAGGATCCCGGCCGAGACGCTGAGATCCGCCTTCGCCAAGATCACCGAAAGCTCGGAGGAAGCCGGGACGGCCCAGGCCGCTTCGGCGCCGGCCGGGCCGGGGAGCACGGCGGGCGGCGGCGCGCCGCAACCAGGTACTGCCGGCGGCGGCGAAGCGCTGGCCAAGTACTGCATCGACCTGACCCAGCAGGCGCGCGAGGGCAAGATCGATCCGATCTTCGGCCGCGATCCGGAAATCCGCCAGATCGTGGACATCCTCACCCGTCGCCGCCAGAACAACCCGATCCTCACCGGGGAAGCGGGCGTCGGCAAGACCGCGGTGGTGGAAGGTTTCGCGCTGCGCATCGTCCAGGGTGACGTGCCGGAAGCCTTGAAGAACATCCGCCTGCTCTCGCTCGACCTTGGCCTGTTGCAGGCCGGCGCGGGCATCAAGGGCGAGTTCGAGAACCGGCTGAAATCGGTGATCGAGGAAGTCAAGAAGAGCCCGACGCCGATCATCGTCTTCATCGACGAGGCGCACACGCTGATCGGCGCGGGCGGCGCCGAAGGGCAGAACGACGCGGCCAACCTGCTCAAGCCCGCGCTCGCGCGCGGCGAGATGCGCACGATCGCGGCGACGACCTGGGCCGAGTACAAGAAGTACTTCGAAAAGGACCCGGCGCTCACCCGCCGCTTCCAGGTGGTCAAGGTGGAGGAGCCGAGCGAGAACCTGGCGGTCGCCATGCTGCGCGGCCTGGTGCCGGTGCTGGAGAAGCACCACGGCGTGCGCATCCTGGGCGAGGCGCTGGAAGCCGCATCGGGCCTTTCGCACCGCTACATCACCGGCCGCCAATTGCCCGACAAGGCGATCTCGCTGCTGGATACCGCCTGCGCGCGCGTGGGCATCAGCCAGGCGGCGACACCCGCGCCGGTCGAGGACCTGGAACGCCAGATCGGCCTGCTCGATTCCGAAGTGCGGATGCTCGAACGCGAGGCCAAGGCCGGCGCCGACGTCAGGGCGAAGATCGAGGCCAAGGCGATCGAGCGCGAAGAGCTCGAGGCGGAGAAGGCGCGGCTGTCGGAAGTCTGGCAGGTCGAACTGGCGGCGGTGAAGGCCGTCGTCGAGGCGCGCAATGCCGTGGCCGACGCGGTAGAGGGTACGCCGGAATGCGAGGCGGCCATCGCCGCGCTTCGCGAGGCACAGGCGAAAGTCGCCGAGATTCAAGGCGAAACGCCGATGATCTACGACGTCGTCGATCACAACGTCGTCGCCGAAGTGCTCGCGGGATGGACCGGTATCCCCGTCGGCCGCATGGTCAGCGACGAGATCCGCTCCGTCCTGACCGTCGCCGAACAGCTTGCCCAGCGCATCAAGGGCCAGCCCTACGCGCTCGACATGATCGCCCATACCGTCAAGACCGCGCGCGCCGGCCTGGCCGACCCGCGCAAGCCGCTGGGCATCTTCCTGTTCTGCGGCACATCGGGCGTGGGCAAGACCGAGACGGCGCTGGCGCTGGCCGAACTGCTCTATGGCGGCGAGCAGAACATCACGACGATCAACATGAGCGAGTTCAAGGAGGAGCACAAAGTCTCCACCCTGGTCGGCGCCGCGCCGGGCTATGTCGGTTACGGCGAGGGCGGCGTGCTGACCGAGGCGGTGCGGCGCAAGCCCTATTCGGTGATCCTGCTCGACGAGATGGAAAAGGCCCACCCCGGTGTCCAGGACGTGTTCTACCAGGTCTTCGACAAGGGCATGATGAAGGACGGCCAGGGCCGTGACATCGACTTCAAGAACACCCTCATCATCATGACTTCGAACGCGGGCACCGACACCATCGAATCGCTGTGCCGGGCCCGGGGCAAGGACGAGATGCCGGCGCCGGAAGAGCTGGCGCAGGAACTGCGCCCGGCGCTGCTCGAATATTTCAAGCCGGCGTTCCTGGGCCGGGTGGCGACAGTGCCGTTCTTCCCGCTCGAGCAGGAGATCCTCAAGGAGATCGTGGTCATCAATCTCGACCGCATCCGCAAGCGGATCGAAACCAACTATGGTGCTGAGTTCGTTTGGGATGACGCGCTACTTGACCGGCTCACCGCGCGCTGTACTGAAGTGGAGAGCGGGGCGCGAAACATAGAAAACATACTAAAGCGTGGATTGCTCGCAGACCTTGCAGGCCAATTGCTGGAAATGCGCGCCGACGGAAAAACCGTTGGTCGCGTAGAGGTTACTGCTGGCGACGGCGCGGATTACGCGTTCGCGATCACTTGATCGAACGACCGAGCGCAAACGTTCGGATTTAAGTGGAAGGAGGCATGCAGTGGCTATTTTTCTCAAGATCGACAGCATCAAGGGCAGTTCGACTGACAATAACTTCAAGGACCAGATCGAACTCCTGAGCTTCAGCTGGGGCGCCGGCCTGGGCGTTGGCAGCCCTCGAGGTGGTGACCGCACCACCAGCGAGCCGAGCGTTTCGGAAATCACCACGACCAAGACCCTGGACAAGTCGTCGGAAGGCATCTTCAAGGCGCTTCTCAAGGGTGAGCCGGTCGGCAAGGGAACGATTTCGTTCGTCGCCGCGAGCAAGGGTGAATCGGTGGCCTTCGCCACGCTGGAGCTGGAGGACGTCATCATCTCGGGCTACAGCATGTCGAGCGGCGGCGCCGACCTGCCGAGCGAATCGCTCTCGCTGAATTTCACCAAGTTCGACTGGTCGTTCACGGGCCGCGACAGCAAGCTCGGCGGCAGCCCGACGCACCTGATCTACGACCTGGCCGCGAACAAGGTCGGTTGACGGGAACCGGCGTGGATGGCCGGCCCCTGGCCGGGCTGGTCACCCCGCGGGTCTCGTTTCGGCTGGGCAGGCAGGAATGGAGAAGCACCTTCTCAACCTTCGGGTCCTTGCGGACGCACCGATCGAGGATTACGCCCTGCTGGGCTTCGAAGGCCGGGAAGAGATTTCCCAGCCTTTCGACTATCGCCTTGAGCTTGTCACCAATTCCGATCCCGACCTGACCGGCTGGATCGGCAAGCTGGCCGAATTCGACATCTATCCCGGCCAAGGCCAGGAGCGCGTCTTCGCCGGCCGCATCTATGCCGCCCGCAAGGTCGTGGGCGACGAATTGACCCGCGTGTTCGTGCAGGTCCGCCCGGCCTATCATGCGCTGTCCTACGCCAGCGCCACCCATTTCATCCAGGACAAGACCAGCGTCGAGATCTTCGAGGGCATGACGGGCGACGTCACCGGCCTGGTCAAGACGATGTCGGTCAGCCCCCCGCCGCCCAAGCGCGGCTACGCCGTGCGCTATGACGAAAGCGAGATCGGCTTTCTCGGCCGCCTGCTGGCGCAGGACGGCATCATGTATTTCTTCGTCTACGATCGCAGTGCCGGCGCCTACCGGCACAAGATGATCGTGACCAACAAGCCGGCCGACTATGTGGATATCGCGGCCGGGCCGGTCCAGTTCATGGTCGGCGGCAAGCCCGGAGAGGTCGAGAGCCTCGAACGCCAGGTCGCCGCCGCGCCGCGCAAGCACAAGCACGTCTCGTTCAACGTCAATAAGCTCGACACGCCGTTCCTGAAGGCGAGTTCCTCGCCGGAGAGCTGGGGCGCGGTCTATAGCCACGAATACGAGACGATCGGTTTCGAGGCGCTGGCCGAAGGCGATGTCGCCGCGCGCCAGAAGGCGACCGACGAGCATGGATCGCAGAGCACCGACCGCGTCGAGGGCACTTCGACCGAGCCCAGCTTCATGGCGGGCGGACGCGCCGAGATCAAGGGCGGCGAGCCGCTGGCGCCCCGGCGCGTGGTGCTCACGTCGGTCTCCCACTCGGCCCACGATCCGTGGATGTTCCAGGACCCGGGAACCGCCACCTACAGCAACCACTTCACCGCGATCGACGCGGCCAAGTCCTATCGCCCCCCGGTCGACGTTCCCGCGCGGCAGGCGCCGGGGCCGATGCTGGGGGTGGTCTCGCTCGATGGCGCTTCGACCGGCGAGATCAAGGTCGACAAGGAATGGCGGGTGCCGGTCGCGATCTCGAACGCGCGGGACTATGACAAGTTCGACAAGGTGGTCTGGCTGCCGGTGCAGCAGCAATGGGCGCACGCGACCCACGGCGCGCAGTTCTTTCCGCGCGTCGGCACGCGCGTCATCATCGATTTCCTCTATGGCAACCCCGATCTGCCGTTCATCACCGGCACCGTCTACACGCCCGCGCAGGCCTATCCCTTCGACCCCGCCAGCAAGGTCACCCAGAGCGGCTGGCGATCGGTGACCGAGAAGAACGGCGCGATCGTCCAGGAATTCCATTTCGAGGACAAGAAGGGCGAAGAGGAAATCTACCTCTACACCGGCCGCGACTTTCGGCGCGAGATCGACAACGACGATTGGGGCACGGTCAAGAACAACCAGACGCTGGAAGTGCAGCAGGACCGCAAGCGCACGGTGAAGGGGCTGGAGACGGTGGACGTCACCAAGACCCGGACCGTCACCGTGACCGACAAGAACCTGCTCGAATCGAAGAAGGAGGTCGAGATCAAGGTCGGCCCCTCGACGATCAAGCTCACCATGCAGGGGATCGAGATCACCGCGCCGCAGATCACCATCAAGGCGGACGTCAAGCTGGACATGTCGGGCGGCGCCACCGCCGCGCTCAAGGCGCCCAAAACGGATGTCACCGCCGATGCCATGTTGACCCTCAAGGGCGGCATAGTGATGATAAACTGATGGCCGCGCAGTCCGCCTCGATTCCGCTTCGCTTCCAGCGCGCCGAGCTTGAAGCCAAGGCCGACCTCACGGCCGAGGGCCGCGCGCTGCTGGGCAAGATCGCACATCCTGAGCGGCTGGTCGGCGCGCTCGTCGATTCCGGCAACCGCCGCGACGCCGTCTATGCGCTGGCGCTGATGCTGCCGCATCGCCAGGCGGTCTGGTGGGCCTGCATGGCGGCGCGGGTGCTGCCGGATCTGGAGCGGCGCAAGCAGGACCTTGCCGCCGTCTCCTGGGCCGAGCGCTGGGTGCAGGGCGGCGCCAGCGCTGATGCCGAGCGGGCGGGCGAGCTTGCCAATGCCTGCGATCCGGATTTCGCGCCGGCCTGGGTGGCCACCGCCGCCTACTGGTCCGGCCCCTCGATCGCGCCGCGCGGGCAGCAGGCGGTGCCGCCGGCGCCGCATCTGCCGGGCGTGGCGGCCCGCATCGCGCTGCTGCTGCTTTCGCAGGATCCGGCGCTGGCGGGGCGTATCGCGCTGGGCGACTGGCTCGAAATAGGCCTGGCATTGATGAGTGGCGGGAATGGGAGCCAGGCACAGGCGGAGCTGCGAGGCAGGCTGGCGGTGCTCAAGCCCGCCGGGCAGTAACTTATGTGGACCATCCTCGTTTCGCGCCTGAACGATCCGCCGGGCAGTTTCTTCGACCGCCGCCAGATCGATGCCGGCCAGATCAAGGTCGGCCGCAGCGAAAAGAGCTGCGACCTCGTCCTTCCCGACGAGCAGGGCTTCGTCTCGCGCGAGCATTGCACGATCTCGGCCATCGGCCTTGACCTGTTCGTCACCGATATCAGCAAGAACGGCGTCGCCCTCAACGATCCCGCCGCGCGGATCGTGCCCGGCCAGCCGGTCTCGATCCGGCCGGGGGACCGGCTGGTCATCAACGACTTCGTCATCACCGTCTCGACACCGGCGGACGCCGCCGGCGTTTCGCTGGCCGCCCCGCCTCCGCCGCCGCTGCCGATGGGGGGAGGCACGGCGGGCGACGACATCTGGGGCGCGGGCCCGGTCGATCCGTTCCTGGGCGATCTCGGCGGGAACGAGACGCATGATTTCCTTTCCGGAGGCGGCGGAGGCTTCAGTCCGCCGCCGCTATCGCCCGATTTCGGCGCGCCGCCCCCGCCGATCGGCGATTTCGGTTTCGGCGAACCGTTCGGCCAGGCCTATGCCCCGCGTCCGATCATGGCCGATCCCAATCCGTTTGCCGGCAGCATCGGCATCCCGGAGGACTGGGCCAATCCCGGCAACGGCGTGGGCGACGGCCTGCCGATCCCGGAGTTCGAACCGTTTCCAGCCGCGCCGGCACCATCGGCCTTTGACGGCGAACCTCCTTTCGGCGCGCCGGCCTTCGATCCTTTCGCCGCCAGCGCGCCATCCGGGTTCGCCGCTCCCGACGCGGCGGCGCCATCGGCAACGCCGGCTCCCGCGCCTTCGGCGGGCGGGGCCGACTGGGCGGCTTTCTACGAAGGCGCCGGTTTCAGCCCGGACGACCTGAAGCTGCCGAGTGACGCGATGTACCGCCTGGGCGTGCTGTATCGCCAGGTCGTGCTTGGCCTGTGCGACATCCTGCAGGACCGCGCGACCTTCAAGGACGAGTTCCGGGTCGAACGCACGCAGCTGAGCGTCGGTCGCAACAATCCGCTCAAGCACCTTGCCGCCTTCGATGCCGCCAAAGTCGTGATCGGCCAGCCGCTGCCCGGCTTCATGGACGGCGAGGAGGCGGTGCGCACCTCGTTCGAGGATATCAAGAAGCACCAGATGGCGATGCTCGCGGGCGTGCAGAACGCACTTACCACCGCCTTTTCGCGCCTTTCGCCGCAAGAGATGGAAAAGCTGGTCGAGAAGGCGCAAGGCGAGAAGAAGGGTTTTCTCGGAAAGCGTGGAATAGACCGCTGGTCCTTGTATGTTACGGTCTACGAAAATCTGCGCCGGGATGCGACATCGAACGCCAACGGGATCATGAGCGCGGCCTTTCGTGAAGGCTACGAACAGTTCATGAAGTCCGCGCGCTAGATTTTGGTTTGTTTTTCGTGATTTCCGAGCCACCGGATGAATTCAGTGGCTCGCGATCGCGCCAGGGCTGGGGAAGGGGAACGGGCATTTGACTTGGGAGAACAAGCCGGTCTGGTCCGAGGGGATGTTCCTGCGGCCGCAACATTTCCAGCAGTTCGAGCGCTTCGTGGGCGCGCAGCTGGAATCGCGCGTGGCCCCGCTTGTCGCGCACGGCTATGGGATCGCCCGGCTGGAGATCGGCGACGGCCCGCTCAAGACCGGCAAGATCGTCATCAACAGCTGCACCGGCATATTCGAGGACGGCACCCCGTTCCGCATTCCCGAGCAGGCCGCCGCGCCCAAGCCGCTGGAAGTGATGCGCGACGTGCGCGACCAGATCGTCCACTTGTGCATCCCCGAAAGCCGGGCCGGCATTGCCGATGTCGCGCTGGATCGCGGCGCCCAGGCCGAGACGCGCTTTTGCGGCGAGGAGTTCGAGGCGGCCGATACCGTCTATGGCGCCAGCTCGCGCGTGGCCATGAACGTCGGGCGGTTGCAGCTTTCGCTGCGCACCGAGGCGGAGGGGCTGGAAGGCTATACCACACTGCCGATCGCCCGCGTGGTGGAGCGGCGCACGGACGATTCGGTGGTGCTCGATCCCGGTTTCATCCCCTGCTGCGTCTCGGTGACGGCAAGCCCGGTGCTGTCCGGGTTCATCACCGAGCTGGAAGGCATGGTCCACCAGCGCGCCGAGGCGATCGCCGGGCGCCTGGGCACGCCGGGGGCCAAGGCGGTGGCCGATATCACCGACTTCCTGATGCTGATGGTGGCCAACCGCGCCGAGGCGCTGCTCAAGCATCTGACCGCGCTGCCCGCGATTCATCCCGCGGACTTCTACGGCATGCTGTGCGCGCTTGCGGGGGAGCTTTCGACTTTCACCGTCACGTCGAACCGGCCCACGTTCATGCCGCTCTACGCGCACCGCCAGCAGCGCGTCTGCTTCGATGCGGTGATGAGCGACTTGCGCCGTTCGCTCAGCAAGGTGTTCGAGCAGACGGCGGTGGCGATCCCGCTGGTCGCGCGCGGCTATGGCATCCAGGTCGGCCAGATCGAGGACCGCTCGCTGTTCACCACCGCCTCGTTCGTGCTCGCGGTGCGCGCGGGGGTCGATAGCGAGCAATTGCGCGCCAACATGCCGCGCCTGACCAAGATCGGCTCGGTCGAGCATATCCGCGACCTGGTGAACCGCCACTTGCCCGGCGCGGATCTCTATCCGATGGCGGCCGAGCCCCGGCAGATCCCGTTCCGCGCCAACACGGTCTATTTCAACATCAATTCGCGCCACGAACAGTGGCAGGCCGTGCGCACTTCGGGCGCGGTGGCGCTGCACGTGGCGGGCGAGATACCGGGGCTTGAACTCGAAATGTGGGCGATCCGGGGGCAGCAGCCATGAGCGACGACGACGGCGACGACGCAACCGTCTTCCGCCCCGGCGGCGGGGGAATGCCCCAGCAGCCGCCCGCGCGGCCGGTGCCGGGCACGCCGATCCCCCAGTCGCCGCCCCAGTCGCCGCCCCAGTCGCCCCCACCGTCGCCGCTCCCCCCGCAGCAAGGCGGCGCAGCGCCATGGGGAGCGCCGCAGGGAGGCGCCGCGCAGTGGGGTGCGCCGCCCCCCGCGCCGCCTGCTTCATCGTCCCCGGGCCCGCAGCCGGGCGCGCGCATCGATTTCGCTCCCGGCGAACCCAATCTCTACGGCCCCGAACCCGTGGTCGCCGCCGCCGGCCGCCTGATCCTGCTGGCCAATCACATCAAGACCATGGCGGTCGGCCCCGATCTGGAATCGCTGCGCCGGACCACCGTGACCGAACTCGACGCCTTCACCAAGCGCGGCCGCGCATTGGGGCTGGAGCCCAAGTCGGTCCAGCTCGCGCACTACATCCTGTGCGCCTTCATCGACGATGCGGTGATGTCCACCCCCTGGGGCGGGCAGAGCCAGTGGTCCACGCAGAGCCTGCTGGTGGTCTACCACAAGGACGCGCGCGGCGGGGATCGCATGTTCCAGTTCGCCGAACAGATGGAGCGCGATCCCGGCAGCGAGCCGCGCCTGATCGAGCTGCTCTACTTGTGCCTCTCGCTGGGTTTCGAGGGACGCGCCGCGCTCGATCCGCGCGGGCAGAACATCCTTGCCCAGCGCCGCGCCGGGCTTGTCGCGCTGGTCCAGCGCCAGCGCGCCGCGCCGACCGGCGAAATTTCGCCGCAGTGGCACGGCCAGAAGGTCGAAACCGGACGGTTCGGCTCGCAGATACCGCTCTGGGCGGTGCTGGCCGGGATCGGCATCATCGCCCTGCTGGTCTTCGCGGCGCTGCTGATGCACCTTTCGAGCCGCGGCACGGCCGCGATCGAAGCGGTGGACCGCGCCGTCGGCACCGCCGCGGTGCCCCCGCCGCCGCCACCCCCGCCGCCGCAGGCCGAGACCCCGCTCTACGAGAAGTTCCAGGACATCCTGCGGCCCGACGTCGCCGCCGGCCGCCTGGAGCTGACCCGCGAGGGCAACGAGATCGTCATCCGCCTGCACAACGAGGGGCTGTTCGCCTCCGCTCAGGCCGATGCGTCCAGTTCGTGGAGCGACACGTTCTCCCACCTGGCCGAGGCCGCCAACCTTACCAAGGGGCCGATCAAGGTGGAGGGCCATACCGACAGCCAGGCGATCCATTCGCTGCAGTTCCCGTCCAACCAGGAACTGTCCGAAGCGCGCGCGAAGTCGGTTTCCGATGCGATCGGGGCGGCGGGACTGGCCGATTCCTCGCGCCTGGCCACCGCCGGCTTCGGCGCCACCCAGCCGATCGGCGACAATGCGAGCGACGACGGCCGCCGGCGCAACCGCCGCGTCGAACTGCGCGTCGCGAACGACATCAACTGGCGTTGAGGGGGAGCGAAAACGGATGAAGGCGCTGTTTCGCAATCGCTGGTTCTGGCGGGTCCTGGGCGCGCTGGCGCTTGGCCTGCTGGTGTTCTTCGTCGGCCCGCTGGTCTCGATCGCGGGATGGCGGCCGCTCGGCTGGTGGCCGGTTTATACTTTCTTCGCGCTGCTGCCGCTGATCGTGGTCGGCGTGCTGTGGCTGCTCGCGATCCGGCGCGACAGGAACAGGAACGCCGCGATGATGGAGGCGCTCAAGCCCGAGCCGGGCGCCGCCGACCGCGACGAGATCGCGGCCAAGCTCACCGATGCGCTGGACATGCTCAAGTCCGCCAAGGTCGGCGCGCGCGGGGCTTACGCCTATCAGCTGCCATGGTACGCGATCATCGGCCCTTCGGGCGCCGGCAAGACCACCGCGCTGCTCAATTGCGGGCTCGATTTCCCGACGGCGGTGGCGGGCGAATACCGCGCGCTGCGCGGCCAGCCCAAGACGCCGAACTGCGACTGGTGGTTCACCGACGAGGCGGTGCTGATCGACACCGCCGGGCGCTACGTCACCCAGGACGACGATGCCGGCGCCGACGCGGCGGGCTGGAAGTCGTTTCTGGAACTGCTGCAAAAGCATCGCCCGCTCCAGCCGCTGAACGGCGTCATCGTCGCCATTCCGGCGCCCGATTTCGTCGATCCCGCCAGGATGGCCGAGCATGCCCGCCACATCCGCGCGCGGCTGGCCGAAATCGGCAACGAACTGGGGCAGGACCTGCCGGTCTACGTGCTCGTGACCAAGGCGGATCTGCTGGCCGGCTTTCGCGAATACTTCCGTTCGAGCACCGACAGCGAATCCGACCAGGTGTTCGGCGCCACCGCGAAAGGCGACCAGCCGGACAGCCAGTCGGTGCTCGCCGGCTTCGAGGCGCTGGTCACTTCGGTCGCCTCGCGCGTGGTCGAACGCATGCAGAACGAGCCGCAGATGCACCTGCGGGCGCAGATCGCCTCGTTCCCGGCGCAGCTCGCTTCGTTGCAGGCCCCGATCGCCAGGCTGCTGGAGGCCTTGGGGCAGAAGAGCCGGTTCGACGATCCGGCGCGGGTGCGCGGCGTCTATCTCGCTTCCTCGATCCAGACCGGCAATCCGGTCGACCGCATCCTGCTCAGCGTCGGCGCGCCGGCGACTCACTCGGCGCAGGCGGTGGGCGCCGGGCGCAGCTATTTCCTCAAGCGCTTCTTCTCCGACCTGCTGATCCCCGAGCAGGGCATGGCCGGGCGCAATCCGCTCGCGGAAAAGCGCGCGAGCCGCAACTACACGATCGCGGTCGCCGCCTCGCTGGCACTGCTGGCGATGTGCTGCGGCATCTGGACCTGGGGCTACTTCCGCAACCTGGCGCTGATCGACAGGGTCTTCGCCACTGCCGAGGCCTATGCCAATGTCCGCGCCAACGGCGGCGGCGGCGTGGACGAGGACGTGGCGGCGCTCGGCATCCTCGGCGATGCGACCACCGCGATGGCGGAGGCCAGCGACTTCGGCCTGGGCCTGGGGCAGGGCGGCCGCCTCGCTTCCGAGCTGGGGGGCATCTACGGGCGCGACCTCAAGCGCCGGCTGGCGCCGATCCTGGTTGGCCTGGCCGAACAGCGCATGGCATCGGACAGCGGCAACGCGCCCGCCCTCTACGACGATCTTAAGTCCTACCTGATCCTGGGCGGGCAGGGGCCGGCGCTGGGCGAGCACGTGATCGCCTGGGTGCAGCCGGCCTGGATCGAGCGCGGCGGCGGCGATGCCGAAAGCCAGGCGGGCGAACTCGCGCGCCATACCAAGGCCTTGTTCGAAGGGAACTTCGCCCCCCAGACGATCGATGCCGGACGCGTGGAGGCCGCCCGCACGATCCTGCGCGCGCAGCCGGCGGCGGTGCGCGTCTACGGCCGGCTCAAGAGCAAGGCCATGGAAACCGGCGAGGAGACCTGGACCGCGCGGGCCCATGCGGGACCGCGTCCGGAGACGTTCTTCGACGGCTCGGGGGCGTTCGCGCCCGGCGCCGGCGTCCCCGCGCTGTTCACGCGCGGCGGCTACGACACGATCTTCCTGCCGATCGTCGCCAAGGGCGCCTCGCTGCTGGAGGAGGAGAAATGGGTGGTGGGGGACAGCGGCAACGCCCAGCTTTCGCCCGCCGAAATGGCCGGGCTCAAGTCCGACCTGGAACGGCTTTATTTCGCCGAGTTCCTCGACCGCTGGCAGTCGTTCATGTCTTCGATAAAGGTCCGGCCGGCCGGTTCCCTGGGCGAGAACGTGCAGCGCCTGCGCGATGGCGGCGGGCCGCTGTCGCCGATCAAGCCGCTGCTCGCGGCCATTGCCAAGGCGACCGACCTGACCCCCGGCCTGACCCCGGGCGCGGGCGTGCCCAAGCCATCGGGGCGGCTTGCCCAGGCGATCGACATCGCAGGCGCGGCAGGCGTCGCGCCCGCCGGCACCGACGGCGGGCGGCAGGCGGTGGTCGATGCCTTCCTGCCGCTGCGCCTGTTCGTGGGCAAGGGCGAGGGCTCGCCGCTCGACGCGCTGCTCCAGTCGATGACCCAGCTGGCGGACAAGCTCAACGTGATCGCGGTGCTGCCCGGCGGCGGCGGCGAGACCGGATCGCAGCAGAGCCTGGACGTCAAGGCGGCGATCCTGCAGCTCGACCAGAACGGCAACACCATGCCCGCGCCGGCGGGCGTCTGGGTCAAGCAGGTGGCCAGCGACGCCAGCGTGGCGCTGGGCGGCGCGCGGCTCTCGCAGATGGAAGGGGCGGTGAACGCCAGCTTCGGCGAATCCTGCGCGGGCGTGCTGGCGAAATCCTATCCGGTCATGCCCGGGTCCAGCGCGGACTTGCCGCTGGCCGACTTCGCGCGGTTCTTTTCGCCGCAGGGCCAGTTCGCCAGCTTCGTCAATACCGATCTTGCCGGCTATCTCGACAAGACGCCGCCGACCTGGACGCTCAAGGAGAACGCCGGCGAGATCGGCCTGACCGCGAGCACGGTGCGCGCGGTGCAGGCGGCGGACACGGTGACGCACACGTTCTTCGCCAGCGACCCCGCCAACCCGCACATGTCCTACCAGATCGAGCCGGTCGCGCTGTCCGGCGCGGATGCGGTCACGGTGCAGGTCGATGGGCAATCGCTGCGCTATGACGGCAAGTCGCCGATCCCCTCGACATTCGACTGGCCTGGATCGGGAGGGGCCTCGGTCACGTTTGCGACAGGGGGCGCGGCCCCTTCGCAGCGGACATGGAACGGCCCCTGGGCCGTTTTTCGTATGATGAAAGTCGCCGCGATCAAGAGCGGCGCATCGTCGGCGATCGGCGAAGGCAGCCTGACCCAAGGCGGCGCGCGCTTCGATTTCCGCATCCGCACTTTCGCGGGCGGCAATCCTTTCGTCGTCGATCCGTTCGTGAAAGTGGGCTGCCCGGAAATCGGCTCGGCCGCGTCGGGCTGACCGTCCTTTGCCTCACGGTTCAGGTTCTCGCGGGATTTCTTGACTTTCGAGGGGGGGACACCTATCTGCCGCCCTTTCCGGACCTTTAGATTCTCACGGGAGTGCCCATGGCGCGCGTTACTGTCGAAGATTGCGTCGACAAGATTCCCAACCGCTTCGATCTCGTCCTGCTTGCCGCGCAGCGCGCGCGCGAGATCTCCGGCGGCGCCGAGCTGACCGTCGATCGCGATCGGGACAAGAACCCGGTGGTGGCCCTGCGCGAGATTGCCGAGCAGACGGTCAGGCCGGCCGACCTCAAGGAAACGCTCATCGCCTCGATGCAGCGCGTCCTGCCCGAGGACGATGACGAGATGGACGAGATCGGCTCGCTCAGCCAGTCGGCCGAAGCCCTGCGCATCACCGCTTCGGCGCCGACCCGCAACACCTCGCTCGGCGGCGACTACGAAGGCTGAACCTTTTCGTTGACTGTCTTCGCGTGACAGGCAACGATCCCGGCAGTGGCGGGAAAAAGACCAGCATTGCCGCGTATCGCCGGCGCTTCCGGGGGGCAGCCTGACCAGGCTGGCGCGTCCGCGAGCGCCGCGCCCGAGCGCCCGGTTGAGCG
Source organism: Novosphingobium sp. CF614 (assembly GCF_900113255.1). GTDB lineage: Bacteria > Pseudomonadota > Alphaproteobacteria > Sphingomonadales > Sphingomonadaceae > Novosphingobium. The sequence continues at coordinate 93,082 of NZ_FOOR01000004.1, read as the reverse complement.
CGCGGCGTCCGCAAGCCATGGTCGCGCCGGCGAGCAGGCCGTCGCCGGCGCGACCATTGCCGTCTACAGCGTCAAGGGCGGGGTGGGGAAAACCACGTTCGCCGCCAATCTCGCCTGGTGTTCGGCAGAGCTTTCGCGCCGCCGCACGCTGCTGTGGGATCTGGACGCGGCGGGCGGATCGGGCTTTCTCTATGGGCTCGAACCCAAGGGCTCGCGGCTGGCGGAGGAAGTCTTCTCGCGTGAGCGTTCGCCCCGGGGCGTGATCCAGCATACCGCGTGGGAGCGCATCGACGTGCTGCCCGCCGATGAGAGCATCCGCGCGCTCGATGCCCAGTTGATGCGGATCGGCAAGCGCCGGCGGCTGGCGAAACTGGCGGCGGAACTGGCCGCCGACTACGAACGCATCGTGCTCGATTGCCCGCCGGTGATGAACGAGCTTTCCGCGCAAGTGGTGCGTGCCGCCGATCTGGTGATCGTGCCGCTGCCACCATCGCCGCTGTCGGCGCGCGCCTTCGACTTGGTGGTGCGCGAGATCGCCGGCAATACCAAGCGCCACCCGCCGATCCTGCCGGTGCTCTCGATGCTCGACATGCGCCGCACGCTGCACCGCCAGGCGCAGGAGACCAACCCGAACTGGCCGGCGATCCCCTATGCCAGCGTGGTCGAGCAATGCGCGGTCCACCGGCAGCCGGTCGGCGCGCTGGCCCCGCACAGCCCGGCGGCGCAGGCTTTCGCAAAGCTGTGGAACGCGATCGAACGAAAGCTCGCGGATTGAATCGCTCGCCGATGGTCGTTCGGTGAAGCTCGTCGTCCCTCAACCGCGCTTGCGGGTATAACTGCGCCCGTCGAGCCAGATCACGGATTTGGGATCGGTGGGGTCGGTGACGATGATGTGGCTCTCGCTCGCTCCGTCGTTCCAGTCGATGGTCAGTACGAGGCCGTCGATGCGATACCTCCCCGTCCGGCCAGCCGCGCGGCTGAAGGTCGCGACGGAAGTGGCGTCCGCCGATCCCGTCGATCCGGCGCTGTCGGCGTTCGTGACAGTGCCGTCCCGGGAAAACTGATATTCCTGGACTGCGGACACCGACTGGCTGCCGCCCACCGCGACATTGCCGACGCCGGAAAGGCGCTGGAAACGACCGTCCAGTCGAAAGCCCGCGGGGAGGGTGGAATACGTCCTGGAAAAAGGCAGTGCCTTCCACGCGCCCTCTTTCAGGATCTCGATCCTGCCGCTCGCGCGGCGCCAGCGGGTCCAGTCCTCGCTTCCCACCGCGCCTTGCGACAGCAACTCGATGTCCGTGAGCGCCCGGCCATCTTTCATCAGCACGACAGGGTAGACTTCGAGCGCGATGAAGCCGCCTATCCCCATCTTGGAGCGCGTGTCGAAGCCGAAGCTGTCGATGCGGGATGCCAGCGCGCGGATGGAGGCGGGTGGCGGCGTCGATCGGGATGGCGCGGTTGGCATCGCGGCGCGCGCGGGGGAGGTCGGCGGTGCCGGCGAGGCAGCAGAAGCCGCGGCGAGGGCATCGAGTCCCAGTTTCCCGTCGTTGGAGTTGGCGAGCGTCAGCGCGGCGGCGCAGGAACCCTGGCCCGATGCATGGGCGGCCTGAATGATGATGGCAACGCCCTGCTCGATCTGTCCGCCCAGTTCCGGGTTCTGCTGGAGCGTTTTCAGCAATGGGCGGAAGCCGGGTACGCCATTGGCTTGTTCCCACTGTTTCAGCCTGCTGCCGTTCGCGGGCGACAGGGCGCCGCTGGCCGCGCAATCCTGGGCAAGCCGGTCGATGCTGAGAATGATGAGGGCGGCCTTGGCGGCGGCTTCGTCCGGATTTTCCGCCGCCCCCGCCGCATGGCCCGCCGCCAGCCAGGCCATCGCTGCCAGCGAAATCATACCAAATCTCACTGATCTGAACTCCTGTTCCCTTGCATTCTTCGCCCCGAGGTGACGAAAGGGGCGCAAGGCCGTTACGCCCTGCGCCCCTCCTGCATTCTCCCAGGGGAGAACCGTGGTTTTCATTACGCCCTTTGCGGGGCGGTGCCGCCGGACAGGTGCTTGCCGGTCTTGGGAATCGAGGAGCCCGAGATCGGCCGCGGTGTCTTGGGGCCGCGCGGTTCGCTCGGCCGGTCGATCGCGCCGGTTTCGAGCAGTTGCCTGATCTCTTCGCCGGAGAGCGTCTCGTACTCGAGCAAGGCCTGCGCCAGCAGGTGCAGGTGGTCGTTGCGATCGTGGAGAAGCTGCGTCGCGCGGGCGTGGGCGGTGTCCACCAGCAGGCGGATCTCGCTGTCGATCAGCTTGTTGGTCTCGTCCGAGGCCATCAGCCGCTGCGAGCCGCCCATGCCGAGGTAGCCTTCGTGATGCTCCTCGTACTGAAGCGGGCCCAGCTTGTCCGACATGCCCCACTTGGTGACCATGCTGCGCGCCAGGCTGGTGGCGTACTGGATGTCGGACGAGGCGCCGCTCGATACCTTGTCGTGCCCGAAGATGAGCTCCTCGGCGACGCGGCCGCCCATCGCCACCGAGAGGTTCGCCAGCATCTTGTCGCGGTGGTAGGAATAGCTGTCGCGCTCGGGCAGGCGCATGACCATGCCCAGCGCGCGGCCGCGCGGGATGATCGTGGCCTTGTGGATCGGGTCCGAGGCGTCCTCGTTGAGCGAGACGATCGCATGGCCGGCCTCATGATAGGCGGTCATCTTCTTCTCGTCGTCGGTCATGACCATCGAGCGGCGCTCGGCGCCCATCATCACCTTGTCCTTGGCGTCCTCGAACTCCTGCATGGCGACGAGGCGCTTGTTGCGGCGCGCCGCGAGCAGCGCCGCCTCGTTGACGAGGTTGGCAAGGTCGGCGCCCGAGAAGCCCGGGGTGCCGCGCGCGATCACGCGCGGGTTGACGTCCGGGGCGAGCGGCACCTTCTTCATGTGCACGGCCAGGATCTTCTCGCGGCCGTCGATGTCGGGCACCGGCACCACCACCTGGCGGTCGAAGCGGCCGGGACGCAGCAGCGCCGGGTCGAGCACGTCGGGGCGGTTGGTGGCCGCGATGATGATGATGCCTTCGTTGGCCTCGAACCCGTCCATCTCGACCAGCAGCTGGTTCAGCGTCTGCTCGCGCTCGTCGTTCGAATTGCCCAGGCCGTGCCCGCGATGGCGGCCGACCGCGTCGATCTCATCGATGAAGACGATGCAGGGCGCGTTCTTCTTGGCCTGCTCGAACATGTCGCGCACGCGGCTGGCACCCACGCCCACGAACATCTCGACGAAGTCGGAACCGGAAATGGTGAAGAACGGCACGCCCGCCTCGCCCGCGATGGCGCGGGCGAGCAGGGTCTTGCCGGTGCCGGGCGAGCCGACCAGCAGCGCGCCCTTGGGAATCTGGCCGCCGAGCTTGGAGAAGCGGCCCGGATCGCGCAGGAATTCGACGATTTCCTCCAGCTCCTCGCGCGCTTCGTCGATGCCGGCGACATCCGCGAAAGTGACGCGGCCCGATCGCTCGGTCAGCAGCTTGGCCTTGGACTTGCCGAAGCCCATCGCCCCCGATCCGCCGCCCTTCTGCACCTGGCGCAGCGCGAAGAAGGCGATGCCCACGATCAGCAGGAAAGGCAGGGTCTGGGCCAGGATATAGACCAGCAGGCTGCCCTGTTCGGGCTCCTTGCCGGAATACTTCACGCCGTTGTCCTGCAGAAGCTGGGGAAGCGTGGTATCGCCCGGCACCGGCACGCTGGTGAAGCTGTCGCCGTTCTTGAGCTTGCCGTCGATCCGCTCTTCGCTGATCTCGACCGAATCGACGCGGCCTTCCACGACTTTCGAGCGGAAATCGGAATAGGGGATGGCCGGGCCGCTCTCTCCGCGCGCGCCGAACATGGACACCACCATGAGAAGCGCGAGGAAGATGCCGCCCCAGACGAGGAGGCTCTTGACCCATGGATTGCCGCTGGGCTGGTCGTCGTTCATTTTCAGGAGTCGTCCTTTCGATCACCAATGTAGGCCCGCGCGGCTGAATCTCAAGTTACGGCATCTCAAGTTGCGGCATCTCAAGTTGCGGCGGGCGAAGTTTGAAATGCTGAATGCCCTGCCGTTCGTCCCCTGCTTCCTCCGCCCCAAGCCCCCGCTCGTCCCGTAACGCGCTGATCCTTCGCGAAACGTGCAATTCGCGCAAGCGCGCGCTATCGGGCCGGTTCCAGAAATGCCATCGGAGCAGCACCCATGAACACGGCAGGACGCATCCATCCGGTCTACGCGGCGATGGAGCGTACCGTGTTCGATCGCATGTCGGCGCTGGCGCGGGAAAACGGCGCGATCAACCTGGGGCAGGGGTTCCCCGACGCGCCGGGCCCCGCGCCGGTGATCGATGCGGCCGCGCGCGCCTTGCGCGAAAGGTCGAACCAGTACCCGCCCGGGGCGGGGCTGGCGGAGCTGCGCGAAGCGATCGGCGGCTACTATGCGCGGCGGCAGCAGCTTGAGTTTTCACCTGAGCAGGTGACTGTAACATCCGGAGCAACCGAGGCAATCGCCTGCGCGGTGCTGGCCCTGGTGCGGCCCGGCGACGAGGTGATCCTGTTCCAGCCCGCTTATGACGCCTATGCGCCGATGGTGCGCCGGGCGGGAGGCGTACCGGTCTCGGTCATGCTCCAGCCGCCGCGTTTCCGCTACGATGCGGCGGCGCTCGAAGCGGCGATCACCCCGCGCACCAGGGCGGTGATGTTCAACGATCCGCTCAATCCGGCGGGAACGGCGGCGAGCGCGGAGGAACTGGCCGCGATCGCGGGCGTCTGTATCGCCCATGACCTTATCGTCATCTGCGACGAAGTCTGGGAGGCGGTGCGCTTCGACGGCATGATCCAGCGTTCGCTGATGAGCCTGGAGGGGATGGCCGGGCGAACGATCAAGATCGGCTCGGCGGGCAAGATCTTCGGGATCACCGGCTGGAAGATCGGCTGGATGATCGCGCGCGGAGAGCTGGCGACGGCGGTCTCGCGGGCGCATCAGTTCCTCACCTATGCCAGCGCTCCGCCGCTGCAATGGGCCGTGGCCGAGGGGCTGGCGATGCCCGCAGCGATGCTCGAGGCGCAGCACGCCGGCTGGGCGGCATCGCGCGCGCGGCTCAAGGCGGGGCTCGAAAGTGCCGGTTTCGCGGTGCTTCCCAATGCCGCGACGTGGTTCCTGTGCATCGACCTGGCCGCCTCGGGCATCGCGCTGACGGACCGGGAATTCAGCGAGCGTGCCGTGGCCGAGGCCGGCGTCGCGACGATCCCGGTCTCGGCGCTCTACGAAGGCGAAGGCCGGCCCGAACACATCGTGCGCCTGTGCTTCACCAAGCCCGACGCCGTGCTGGACGAAGCGGTGGAGCGACTGGCGAAGTGGCGGCGGGCATTGGCCTGAGCGGGCTGGGCCCATGGCCGGTCCGCGATGAACGGAACGCTCGTTGCCCTTCCCTTCGCCACCTCGCGATTGAGGACGCAAGAAGACGCATGAGTCTCGCCCCGAGGGATTTCCTATCAGCCGCGGGCGACCTCCAGCGCGACGGTGCGGACGAAGCCGATGGTGCCGCCTTGTTCAGTCGCTTTCGTAGGCGGCGCGCAAGTCGTCGGGCGCGAGGTCGGAGAACTTGGTGATCCGCGCCTCGAAGCGCAGCCGCACTTTCCCGGTGGCGCCGTGACGCTGCTTGGCGATGATGAGTTCGGACAGGCCGGTGATCCGCTCCATCTTTTCGCGCCAGTCCTGCCATTTGGCATGCACGTCGGGCGGATCGGACTCGGTGGGTGCCTTGGGCTCGGTGGCCATCGCGTAGTAATCTTCGCGGTAGACGAACCAGACCATGTCGGCGTCCTGCTCGATCGAGCCCGATTCGCGCAGGTCCGAGAGCATCGGGCGCTTGTCCTCGCGCTGCTCCACCGCGCGGCTGAGCTGCGAAAGCGCGATCACCGGAACCGAAAGTTCCTTCGCCAAGGTCTTGAGGCCACGGGAAATTTCTGAAATCTCGTTAACCCGGTTGTCCTGTGCGCGGCCGGAACCCTGCAGCAGCTGGAGATAGTCGATCACCACCAGGCCGATGTCATGGCGCCGCTTCAGCCGCCGCGCCCGGGTGCGCAGGGCGGCGATCGAGAGGCCGGGCGTATCGTCGATGTAAAGCGGCAGCTCGGCCAGGCGCTGGCTGGCGAAGGAGAGCTGCTGGAAATCCTCGCGGCTGATCTTGCCCATGCGCAGCGCTTCGGAACTGATGCCCGACTGTTCGGCCAGGATGCGCGTGGCGAGCTGGTCGGCGCTCATTTCCAGGCTGAAGAACGCGGTTGCCGCCCCCACCGATTTTTCCGGCGCGATGCCGTCCGCCAGATCGCGCTGCAGGCGGTCGGCGGCATTGAAGGCGATGTTGGTGACAAGCGAGGTCTTGCCCATGCCGGGCCGGCCGGCCAGGATGATGAGGTCGGAATCGTGCAGGCCGCCGATCTTCTCGTTGATCGAGGTGAGGCCGGTGGTCTTGCCGGAAATGTGGCCGCCGGAATTGAACGCCTTTTCAATCGCCTGGATCGCGGTGCGGGTGGCTGTGCCGAAGCTCTGCGCCTCGTTGGCGGCGGCCGCGCCCTCGGCGACCTTGTAGAGCGCCGCTTCCGCCCGTTCGACCTGCTGCATCGGTTCGACCGATTCGGAGGTGTCCATGGCGCTTTCCACCAGGGCCCGGCCGACCGAGATCAGCTCGCGCAGCAAGGCGAGGTCGTAGATCTGCTCGGCCAGTTCGCGCGGGGCGAGCAGGCCCTGGCCGTCGGCGGTGAGCCGCGCCAGGTAGGCGACGCCGCCCAGCGCCTTCAACGCCTCGTCGGCCTCGAAGTAGGGGCGCAGGGTGACCGGCGTCACCACCGCCTTGCGATCGAGCAGTTGCAGGATGCGTTCGTAGATGCGGGCATGAACCGGCTCGAAGAAGTGCAGGGGCCCCAGCTGGGTCTGCAATTCCTCGATCACCCGGTTGTCGATCAGTACCGCGCCGAGAAACGCCGCTTCCGCCTCGACGTTGGCGGGCAGCGCACGCGCACCGCTGTCAGCGTTGCCGGCGGGACCGCTGGCGGCGCGAATGAGAAGGTCTTCCTGGGCCATAAGCGCGGCACCATGCTCGTCTCGCGTCGTGGCCGCAAGCGTCACTTGCCGCGAATTTAATCCACAGCTTGTGGAAGGGCGAGGGGATGGCCGGCGCCCGAAACGCGGACCCGAAAGGCGCCGGCCACGAGTTTCCGGCACGGCCGGGCTTGCCCGGGCACGATCCGAGCGCGTAAAGGCGATGCGCATCATGGCGGACCCGCGCATCACCCACATCGAGCTCGACGAAGCGACCATCCTGTGGCGCAACGCCGATATCGAACAGGAACGGCGCATCGCCATCTTCGATCTGATCGAGGACAACGTGTTCAAGCCGCTGCGGGCCTTCCAGGCGGGGCATCAGGGGCCGTACCACTTGCGGCTTGCCGTGCGCGACGGGCGGCTGTCGCTGGAGATCGCCAGCGAGACGGGCGAACCGCTGGAGACGCTCCTGCTGGGACTGGCCCGGTTCCGCCGGCCGATCCGCGAATACTTCGCGATCTGCGAAAGCTATTACCAGGCGATCCGCAAGGCCACCGCGCAGGAGATCGAGACCATCGACATGGCCCGCCGCGGCGTTCACAACGAAGCGGCGGAGCTGCTGCTGGAACGGCTGGAAGGCAAGGTCGAAACCGATTTCGCCACGGCGCGGCGGTTGTTCACGCTGATCTGCGTGCTCCATATCCGGGGCTGAGGAGGGGCGTTTGGCAGCTCGGGGAGCGCGGAGGGGCGCCAGGTCCGCAAGGCCGCGCGGTGTCGCCAGGCTGCGTATCCTGGGCGCGTTGCTGCTTGCGGCGATGATCGCGGGGGCATGGGCGTGGTGGCAGCTTCATCACTGGACGCCGGATCGCTCGACCTATCCGGTCCAGGGGGTGGAGATCGGCACGGACGACGGCGAGGTGAACTGGGAATCGCTGAAGGCGATCGGGGCCGATTTCGCCTATGTCGATGCCAGCGCCAGCGCTTTCGCGCGCGATCCGCGCTTCGTCGCCAACTTCGACGCGGCGCGGGCGGCGGGCATGCAGGTGGGCGCGGTCCATCGCTATGACCCGTGCCAGCCCGCCGACAAGCAGGCGGCGAACTTCGTTACCACGGTGCCGCGCGATCCGGCGCTGCTGCCGCCGGCGATCGAACTCGACATGCTGGCCGATGGCTGTCCGGTGAAGGTTTCCGATGCCAGGGTCGAAAGCGAGCTGATGACTTTCCTCAACCAGATCGAGACGCATACCGGCAAGCCGGCCATCCTGAAGGTCATCGACCGCTTCGAGGCACGCTATGCGATCGCCCGCAAGCTCGACCGCAACCTCTGGCTGGTGCGCGACCGGTTCATGCCCGGCTATGCCGGCCGGCCCTGGACGCTGTGGACCGCCAATACCGACCTTGCCAACGAGATTGCACAGGACGGCCTGCGCTGGGTAGTGGTGCAGCCATGAGCGCGGATTTCACCCAGGCGCAACGCGACATGCTGGTCGCGGCGGCGCGCGAGGCGGCGGGCGGGGCCTATGCGCCCTACTCGCGGTTCCACGTCGGCGCCGCGCTGCTGCTGGCCGACGGCTCGGTGGTGACCGGCGCCAATGTCGAGAACGCCAGCTACGGCCTGGCGCTCTGCGCCGAAACGGTGGCGGTGGCCAAGATCCTTTCGGGCGGCGGGCATGGCATGCTGGAAGCCGTGGCGGTGGCCGGCGGCGCTCCCGGCGCGCCGGGCGAGGGGCCGACCGTCACCCCCTGCGGGCGGTGCCGGCAGGTCCTCAACGAACTGGCGCAACTGGGCGGCACCGATCCGGTGATCTGGTGCGATGGCGGGCAAGGCGTGCTGGAGCTGCGCCTCTCCGAATTGCTGCCGCATGCGTTCGGGCCGGCGAACCTGGGCCCCGCATAACCGGGGGGCAGGACATGACCCGGTCAGGAGACGCCGTTCAGGCGCCGGCCTCCGCCAGCCATTCGAGCAGCGTCCCCATGCAGTCGCGCCCCAGTTGCATGGAGCGTTCCGGGCTCCAGCCCTGGCGGGGGTCGGCGGCGGGATCGTGGTCCTTGAACGGCATTTCCAGCGTCATCGCCACGCAGCCGAAGCGCTCGGCGAGCTGGTTGGTCGACATCGAGAGGTTGGCGGTGCCCGGCCTCGCGATCGGATAGCCGACCTTGGTCTGGAAATCGGGCGTCCGGCGTTCGAGAATCGCGGCATAGCGGTTGTAGCCCGCCAGTTGCCGGTCGGTGAGCGCGGGAATGCCTTCGAAACCGGCGAGGAACACCGCCGGGATCGCCTCGTCGCCATGGACGTCGATGGCGAAGTCGACTCCGCTGGCATCCATGGCATCGCGGATCGCCAGGACTTCGGGGGATTTATCGAGGCTGGGACCGTGCCATTCGCGGTTGAGGTTCACGCCCGCGGCATTGGTCCGCAAGTGGCCGCGCCGCGATCCGTCGGGATTGGCGTTGGGCACCACATGGAACCGGCAGCGGCGGCGCAGTTCCCGCCCGGTCGCGCTTGCCGGATCGGTTAGCAGTTCCAGCGCGCCCTGCGTCCACCATTCGGCCATCGTCTCGCCGGGATGCTGCCGGGCGTAGAGCCAGACCTGCACGGGGCCGGAGCCCAGCTCGAGGCAGTCGATCGGCTGGCCGTCCAGGCTCCGGCCCAGGCACCGGTACTCCACGCCGTCGGCGCCGGCCATGCCCGCGATCAGGTCGTGGTGGCGCTCCATCGAATAGGGCGCGAAATAGGCGAACCAGGCGATGTCGCGGGCTGGGCGGTAGCGGATGGTGAGCGCGCCGCCGTCGCGATGCTCGTCCCAGTCGCTCCCGGTCCGGGCCCAGAATTGCCGGTCTTCCGAGACGCAGGCGTGGTAGCCCCGCCAGCCCATCGGATAGGCCGAGCCGCCGAGGCCGGTGATGGTCAGCGCCAGATCGCGGCCCTTGGCGCCGCTGACCCGGAAATGGAACCACTGGAAGAACTCGGAATCGTGGTCCTTCCTGATCGCGAGGCGAGCCTGCGGGCCATCGATGGAGAGGATTTCGATATTGCCGGAATCGAACGCGGCGCTGATTTCGATATCTGTCATTTCACCAGGATAGTTTCACCGGACTCGCCCGGAAACCCCTTGAACAGCGCCTCGGCCATTTTCGCCGCGCCGAGCGCGGTCTGCGCCATCGGCGAATCGGCGCGCACCGCGAACATGGCGCGGCCTTCCCAAAGCGGCCTGCCGCTGGCCCGGTCGCGGATCGTGACGGCGAGCCTGGTGGCGACCTGTTCGGGCGGCGGGCCGGAAAGGTCGATGCCGATGCCCAGCCCGACCCCCGAGCCATAGCTGCCGGTGGCGCCGCCGAGGCCCACCGAGACGGGGCCGGAACGGCGCTGCGGCTGGAAGCGCTGCCGCTCCAGGCTGAGCACCGCGACTTGCTGGCTGCCGCTCTCGCCGGGCAGGGGCTGGGCATAGCCCAGGCGCGCCAGCTCGCGTCCGACGGCGGCGGCGTAGCTGCGGAATTCCATGTCGTCGGCCTGGCCCGGCGCCGGTTCGACGCGGATCGTTCCATGCCCCAGCGAGGCGGTTTCCGCCGCGTGGAAACGCGTCACCTCGACCGGTCCCACGGGGGCGACGCAGCCGGCGAGCGCCGCGCTGGCGGCCAGCGCCAGCACGCCGATCGCCTTGCGGGGCGAGCAGGCGCGCAGGCGGGCGCGCAGGCAGGCATACGGGGACTGGATCATCGCATCCTCTCGGCGGCAGGGAAGCCGGGAATTCCCCGGCGTGTTTTTCCACCACGGGTTTGCCCCCTGCCGCGGCAGGAAGCAAGCGCGTGTCAACCGATCGGGGCGCCCGCCGGCACGATCGCGTCCGCCTTGGGGAAGTTGTCGAAGAGCGCGGCGGCCAGTTTGCTTGCGATGCGGCCCTCGCCCCAGTCGTCGTCGCCTTCGCGGGTGGCGATCGTCGCATAGCCTTCCCACAGGACCTTGCCGCTCGCCTGGTCGAGGATGCGGGCGTCGAGCCGCGTGGAAACGAGCGCCGCGCGGGGCTTGGTCATGTCGACATTGACGGCGAGGCCATAGGCGGAGCCATGCGTGCCCACGGACATGGCCGCGCTGCCGCTGACCGGGCTCTTCTTTTCCTCGGCGGGGACGAGCACCTGGCGGGTGACCCGCAGCTTCGCGACTTGGGCCTGCGCGCCGCCGGGGTGCAGCGTATCGTAGCCGGCGCCGACGAGCGCGTCGATGACGGCGGCTTCGTATGCGGCGCGCTGGCCGGTTTCGACCCAGGGGCCTTCGCCGGATTCGGATTCGACGGTGACGGGGCCGTGGCCGAGCGCATCGGCGGCCGGTTCGGCAACGACGAAACGGCTGACCGCGACGCGGCCCTCGCGCGGGTCGCGCGAACCACCGCGCGACATCGGCGCGCCCATCGGCCCATCCCAGCCCGGAGAACCCCAGCCTGGATAGCCCCCGCCCGGATACCCTCCGTCCCCCCAGCCTCCCGGACGAGCCTGGGCGGAGGGGGAAGCGAGCAGCATGGCGATCATGCCCGCGGCGAAGACCACGCCCTTGCGTTGTTTCCCCTTGCGTTGTTTCATCGTCGTTGTCATTTTTTCCGAATTCGGTGGGGTCGCGCCCAATTTCCGTTATGCGCGCGCAGGATTGCCGGCAGATGAACGGGGCGGGGCCGCATGCGCGGCACCCGCCGCGCTTGACTTTGGGGACTGCTCCCACTAACGGCGCCACTTCGAATTTCCGGCGGTCGGTAACCGCCCAGACAGACGAGACAAGCCATGAAGATTCGCAACAGCCTGAAGTCGCTCAAGGGCCGCCACCGGGATAACCGCGTGATCCGTCGTCGCGGCCGCACTTACGTCATCAACAAGACCAATCGCCGCTTCAAGGCGCGCCAGGGCTGATTCGTTTCGCCCATCCGGCGGACGGGCCATTGCGATGACACTCGAAGGCCCCCGCCATTCGCGGGGGTCTTGTCATGTCTGCCGTTGATCTTCCGGTCCAGGTTGCTTCGGTCCGGGCCGTCGTGTTCGACGTCGGCCGCGTGCTCGTCCAGTGGGACATGCGCCGGCTGTTCGCCAAGCTGATCGACGATCCGGCGCGGCTGGACTGGTTCTGCGGCACCGTCGTGACCGAGGAGTGGCATGCCCGGCACGACGCGGGGTGCGATCTCGGCGAGCTGATCGCCGCCCGCAAGGCCGAGTTTCCCGGCCATGACGACCTGATCGACGCTTATGCCACGCGGTTCCTGGAGACGATCCCCGGCAACGTCCCGGGCAGCCACGCGATCGTGCGCGAGCTGGCCGCGCGGCAGGTGCCGCTGTTCGCCATCACCAACTTCGCCAGCGCTTTCTGGCGCGAGTACCGGGCGGGCGAGCCGCTGTTCGACCTGTTCGGCGACGTGGTGGTCTCGGGCGACGAGAAGCTCGCCAAGCCCGATGCGCGCATCTTCCAGCTTGCCGCGCGGCGGTTCGGGCATGAGCCGGGCGCCATGCTGTTCATCGACGACAACGCCGCGAACATCGCCGCGGCGCGCGATCTGGGCTGGCAGGTGCATCATTTCCAGGATGCCGCCGGCCTGCGCGCCGACCTGGAGGCGCGGGATCTGCTCTGACCGCAAATCCTGACCGAACCGCTCCGGTTTCCGCGCTTCTCGGGCACCGGCAATATATTTCGCAAGTGCAGCGTAAACGCTTGGCAAGTCCCTTTCCATGTTGCATCACATGGACAAACGGGAGTCACAATGTCGGCTGCGAGCGTTACGAATTTCGACGAGATGCTCAATCAGGACGGTTCGGTCCGTCCCGCTTATGCCGATTTCTGCGAGTGGTACGATTCCCAGGACAAGACCTGGCTCCGGCGGCAGGACGCGGAGGCGGAACGGTTCTTTCGCCGCATCGGCATCACTTTCAACGTCTATGGGGACGATGCGGCCGAAGAACGGCTGATCCCGTTCGACATGATCCCCCGCATCATCACCGCCCGCGAATGGCGCAAGCTGACGCGCGGGATCGAACAGCGGGTGAGGGCGCTCAATGCCTTCCTGCAGGATCTCTACCACCGGCAGGAGATCATCCGCTCAGGCCGCCTGCCGATCGATGCCCTGCGCCATAACGAGGCGTTCCTGACGCAGATGATCGGCTTCACCCCGCCGGGCGGGGTCTACACGCATATCGTCGGCATCGACCTGGTGCGCACCGGCCCGGACGAATTCATGGTGCTGGAGGACAATGCCCGCACGCCGTCCGGCGTCTCGTACATGCTCGAGAATCGCGAAACGATGATGGCGATGTTTCCCGAGCTGTTCACCAAGATCCCGGTGCGGCCGGTTTCCGACTATCCGCGCCGCCTGGCCCGCTCGCTGCGGGCCTGCGCGCCGCCGGCCTACGATGGTGGCAAGGGGGGCGGCAATGGGGGTGGCAGGCGCCCGGTGGTGGCGGTGCTGACCCCGGGGATCTACAACTCGGCCTATTTCGAGCATGCCTTCCTGGCCGACCAGATGGGCGCGGAACTGGTGGAAGGCAGCGACTTGCGCGTGGTCGACGGGCGCGTCGCCATGCGCACCACCACCGGCTACAAGGCGGTCGACGTGATCTATCGCCGGGTCGACGACGATTACCTCGATCCGCTCAGCTTCAATCCGAATTCGGTCCTGGGCGTGGCCGGCATCATGGACGTCTACCGCGCCGGCGGCATCACCATCGCCAACGCGCCGGGCACCGGCATCGCCGACGACAAGGCGATCTACAGCTACATGCCCGAGATCGTCGAGTTCTACACCGGCGAGAAGCCGATCCTGAGCAACGTGCCGACCTGGCGCTGTTCGGAAGCCGATGCGCTGGCCTATGTGCTCGATAACCTGGCCGATCTGGTCGTCAAGGAAGTCCATGGCTCGGGCGGCTACGGCATGCTGATCGGGCCGACCTCCTCGAAGAAGGAACTGGCCGATTTCGAAGCCAAGCTGCGCGCCAAGCCGGACAACTACATCGCGCAGCCCACGCTTTCGCTTTCCACCGTGCCGATCTTCACCAAGGAAGGCCTCGCGCCGCGCCACGTGGACCTGCGGCCGTTCGTGCTGGTTTCGCCCGACGGCATCGATATCACGCCGGGCGGCCTCACGCGCGTGGCGCTGAAGAAGGGGTCGCTGGTGGTCAATTCGTCGCAGGGCGGCGGCACCAAGGACTCCTGGGTACTGGACGAGTAATGCTGGGAAGAGCAGCCAACGGCGTCTACTGGATGACGCGCTACCTCGAACGGGCGGAGAACACGGCGCGTCTGATCGACGTGGGCTTCCACCTCGCGCTCACCCGGGGAGACAAGCACTCGGCCGACGAGGAATGGAAGTCGGTCCTGACCACCACCGGCCAGGTGGAGGCCTATTGCCGGACCCATTCCGATTTCGGCGGGCCGCAAGTGTTCAACTTCCTGCTGCGCGACAAGGACAATCCCGGCTCGGTGCTCCAGATGGTGGAGAACGCGCGCACCAATGCCCGCGTCGTGCGCACCAGCATCACCAACTCGGTATGGGAAGCGACCAACGAAGGCTGGATGACGCTGCGCGATCTGCTCTCCCGCCCGGTCCGCGAGACCAGCCTGGGCGAGGTGCTGGCCGCCATCCGCCGCCAGGCGACGCTGGTGCGCGGCGCGATGGAAGGCTCGATGCTGCGCAACGAAGTGTTCAACTTCGCGCGCATCGGCACGTTCATCGAGCGCGCCGACAACACCGCGCGCATCCTCGACGTGAAGTATTACGTGCTCCTGCCCTCGGCGGCCTGGGTGGGATCGAGCCTGGACAACGTGCAGTGGGACACGCTGCTGCGTTCGGTGGCGGGCTATCGCGCCTATTCCTGGCTCAATGCCGGCTCGATGGACCCGCGCGGGATCGCGCGTTTCCTGATCCTCGACGGCCAGTTTCCGCGCAGCCTGATCTTCTGCTACGAAAAGATTCGCAGCAACATGGCGGGCCTTGCCAAGGAATACGGCCACGAAGTCTCCGCGCACGAACTGCTGCGCGATGCCGGGGCCAGGCTGCACCAGACTTCGGTCGAGGAAATCTTCGACGGCGGACTGCATGAATTCCTGCAGCACTTCATCGGCAAGACCATAGAGATCGGCAGCGCCATCGCCGCCGATTATCGCTTCATCGAATAGGACAGGTCCCAGTGCTCCTGACCGTCACCCACACCACGCGCTACGCCTTCGCGGAAAAGGTCTCCCACGGGCTGCAACGGCTGCGGCTGAAGCCCAAGTCCACCCATGGCCAGGACGTGCTCGAATGGCGCATGGACCTTGCCGGGGCGAAGCGGGAAGCCGCCTACGACGATCAGCACCACAACCACATCGATCTGGTGTCGATCGAACCGGGCGCGCCGGAAGTCGTCATTACCTGCAGCGGCACCGTGCGCACCGTCGACAACAGCGGCGTGACGGGAATCCATTTCGGCCACATGCCGCTGTGGTGCTTCCTGCGCCCCACGCCGCTCACCCGCGCCGGCAACCGCGTGCGCCAGCTGGTCGCTTCGATCGATGCCGACCGTTCGAACACGCTGGACTATCTCCACGCGCTGTCGCGCACGATTTCGGAACAAGTCGAATACGTCCCCGGCACCACCGATGTCGGCACCACCGCCGAACAGGCGCTGACCGCCGGAAAAGGCGTGTGCCAGGACCATGCGCATATCTTCATCAGCGCCGGCCGCCTGCTCGATATCCCGATGCGCTATGTCGGCGGCTACCTGAAGATGGACGACAAGGTGGAGGAGGAGGCCGGGCACGGCTGGGCCGAGGCCCACGTGGCGGGGCTGGGCTGGGTCGGTTTCGACATTTCCAACGCGATCTGTCCCGACGAGCGGTATATCCGCGTAGCCACCGGTTGTGACTATGGCGAGGCGGCTCCGGTTACAGGTATAGCCGTGGGAGCTGGGGAAACTCGCCTCGACGTCCACTTGTCGGTGGGCGAGAAGCTGGTAGGCATGCAGCAACAGCAGTCTGCCGGCGGCGGCGGGCAACAACAGGTTCAGGGCGGCTGAAGGGCCGTCTTCCGCACCGGGTCCGCGCAGCAGCTGGGGCCGCGCGGCATCAAGGGTTTGCAGGGGCGAAATTTTAAAATGACGTATTGCGTGGGCATGATGCTGGATCGCGGGCTCGTTCTGATGAGCGACACGCGCACCAATTCCGGCGTCGACAACATCTCCACCTTCCGCAAGATGTATCATTGGGAAATTCCCGGCAAGCGGATCGTGGCGGTGATGACGGCGGGCAACCTCGCCACCACCCAGGCCGTCATCAGCCAGCTGGAAGAGCGCAACAAGGCGCCTTCCGAGCGGCACAACTCGCTGCTGGAAGCCGATACCATGTTCCAGGTCGCGACGATCGTGGGCAACCTGCTGCAGGATACCATCGCCGCGCGCGCCGCCGACAACGGCCAGAGCGCGGCGGGGACGTTCAGCGCCTCGATGATCGTGGCCGGCCAGATCGAGGGCATGGAGCCGCGCCTGTTCCTGATCTATCCGGAAGGCAATTTCATCGAGGCGAGCTTCGACACGCCGTTCTTCCAGATCGGTGAGACCAAGTACGGCCGGCCGATCCTGATCCGGGGATACGACCGGACCATGACTTTCGAAGCGGCGGTCAAGCTGATGACGGTCTCGTTCGATTCGACCATCAAGGCCAACCTTTCGGTGGGCCTGCCGCTGGACCTGCTGGTGATCGCGCGCGATTGCTTCACGCCGTGCCACGAACGCCGGATCGATGCGGGCGATGCCTACTTCCAGTCCGTTTCCACCGGCTGGGGCGAAGCGCTCAAGCACGCGCTGGACGCGTTGCCCGACTACCAGATGGCGTCGCCGCTGCGGGACGCGGCGGAGTAACGGCAAGTCTCCCGGGGCGAGGCTCGCCAAGCCCCTTCGTCATCGCTACGCCGAAGGCCGGCAATCCACAACGCAATCCGCGACGTCGGTGAAGGTGAACGGAGCAGGTTTTGGGCAGGACGCCCTAACTACTTGAAATGGTTTCGATATGTATTCGACCTGGCGAGGCCGATGGAATGCACGCCGGGCTGGCCGTCCAAATGAGAAGGGCCGCACCGAAGCTCGGTACGGCCCTTCGCATGGTCAGCGGCCGGGAAGTGCCGCCAGCGAAAGCCTTTATCGCTTCAATCGATACTCAGCGATAATGCCTCGCGACGGAAATTGCCGACCTCTCTGCTGAACCATGAGACATCGGATCACCTCCTTTCGCGCTGTTGAGCCAAGAACGCCGCTTGATGCGACTGGGACTTCGGTAACTCCCTGGCGCGTTTCCCGGGGCCCGTCGTCTTGATGCAAGATGTGTCCGATTCCGCAGCGCACAACAAGTCTTGCAATCATTTTTTTTGCGGTCATTATCGGGACTTCCGGCCAGTTTTCCCCAACGGTGCGGCGACTTGCAGGCACCGTTCCGGGGACGGCCCGCTGCGGCCGCGGCATGGCCCGAACAACGCCTCGGCGGCGGCGAAAGGACCTCTCCGAAAGGACACCGCCGAAAGGACCCTGGGGGGGCCTCGTTCCAAAGCTGCTCCATCCCCCCCGCACTCCTCGACAGGCCCAGGGTGAGCAGCTCTTGATCCGGATTTCGCCTTCCCGCCTTCAGGAAGGCGCCGGCCTGTTTTTCACCGGCAATCCTCGATGATTCGCGAAACTTCCGTCCAGCTCGGGACGTAGAGCGGCGCCAGTCCGGCTACCAGCACCGCGAAGCGGCCGCGGCTGAACGCCATGGCGTCGAGCCGCGAATCGCGTGCCGGCAGGACCGCCTCGATGCCGCCGGCGACCGGATTGCCGTTGATCGCGTAAGCGCCTTGGGTGGTCATGATCGTGACTATCGCCGGAGCGGTCGCCCCCGTGGCCGCACGCAGCAGCGAGACGGTGCCCTGGGCGCGCTGGCAGCGCATCACGAACTGGCCGCCGGCGAAGCTAGCGGTGGAGCCGGCGGCGCCGGCGGTCCATTGCCAGCCGCCCGGCGTGGCCGGAGCGTCGTGCCAGTTGGGAGCGGCCGACGGCATGGGCGTGGGGGGCGCGGGGCGCGGCGCGGGCCGCTGGATCGGCGGCGGCGCGGGCCGGGGCGCAGGGGGAACGGCGGGCGGCTGCGGCACGCAGGCCGTCAGCAAGGCCGTCA
This sequence comes from Novosphingobium sp. CF614, assembly GCF_900113255.1. Lineage (GTDB taxonomy): Bacteria > Pseudomonadota > Alphaproteobacteria > Sphingomonadales > Sphingomonadaceae > Novosphingobium. The sequence goes on along the minus strand of NZ_FOOR01000004.1, from coordinate 74,895 downwards.
GCAGCATCGTTTTGGGGATCGGGGCGCAAGTGCGCGGATTTGCCTTCATCCGCGTGGTATGGAATGACACGCGCCCCACCTCAAGTGCGCTAGCCCCGATGACCGACCCGTCCGCCACTCGTCCTGTCGAAAAGAGCCGTGCCCCGGCCAAGGCGCGCGTCGACCAGCTACTGGTCGATCGCGGCCTGGCCGAGAGCCGCACCCGCGCGCAGGCGCTGGTGCTGGCCGGACTGGTGTTCTCGGGCGAGACCAAGCTGGCCAAGCCCGGGCAGAGCCTCAAGGCCGATGCCCCGCTGGAAGTGCGCGGGCGCGATCATCCCTGGGTCTCGCGCGGGGGGATCAAGCTTGCCCACGCGATCGAACATTTCGGGCTCGATCCGGCGGGCGCCGTCGCCATGGACATCGGCAGTTCCACCGGCGGCTTCACCGACGTCCTGCTGAGCAAGGGCGCGGCGCGCGTCTTCGCGGTCGATTCGGGCACCAACCAGCTCGCCTGGAAGCTGCGGCAGGACCCGCGCGTCACCGTGCTCGAGCAGACCAGCGCCCGCGTGCTGACTCCGGCGATGATCGACGCGCCGTGCGGCTGGGTGGTGTGCGACGCCAGCTTCATCGGCCTTGCCAAAGTGCTGGAAACGCCCTTGCGCCTCGCTGCCCCGGCCTGCCGCCTGGTCGCGCTCATCAAGCCGCAGTTCGAAGTGGGGCGCGGCGAGGTCGGCAAGGGCGGGGTGGTGCGCGATCCCGCGCTCCACGCACGCGTCTGCGGGGAAGTGCGCGCCTGGCTGGAAGGGCAGGGCTGGGCGATCCAGGGAATCGTCGAAAGTCCGATCACCGGGCCGGAAGGCAATGTGGAGTTTCTCGTTTCGGCACGCCGCGGCGGTTAGCTGACGATTGCACCTTTCGCCCCACCGCTTCACAAAACGCGCCGCGTTCGTGGCCTTGTGCCGATTCGGGAGTAATTGCGCGGAATGAACCTGCTAGCCTCTCCAGGCCAGTTGCGTGCGAGTTTCATGCGTTGGGCTCTCGTCTGCGTTCCCGCCGCCGTGCTGCTGGGCTTCCTGTCGGGAACGACGGTGCAGAGCGGGCCGGAGAATCCGTGGTTCGCCGCGCTGGTGAAGCCCGCCGCCTATCCCCCGGCGCAAAGTTTCGCGGTCGTGTGGACGGTGCTCTACGTGCTGATGGGGCTGGCGCTGGCGATCGTCCTTTCGGCCCGGGGCGCGCGCGGACGCGGGCCGGCGGTGATCGCCTTCGCGGTGCAGTTCGCGCTCAACCTGGCCTGGTCGCCGGTGTTCTTCGGTGCCCACCTGCTGACCGGCGGGCTGATCGTGATCGCGCTGCTCGATGTCGCCGCGCTGGCCACCACGGTGCTGTTCTGGAACGTGCGGCAGGTCGCGGCGCTGCTGCTGGTGCCCTACGTGCTGTGGCTGCTGTTCGCGACGTACCTCAATTTCGCCCTGCTCCAGGCCAATCCGGCGATGGACGGGGCCGAGGGCAACGGCGCGGTCGTGCGCTATACGATCTGATACGCCGCCGATCCCTCTTGCGCCTGCCCTCTTGCGCCTCCCCTCTTGCACCTTCGTCCCGCTCGTTCCATCTAGGCGCCATGCAAAGCGAAAACCCCTTCGTCGCCGATTTCGTGAAGATGATGAACAGCGCCGCCGGCACGCTCGCCGGCATGGGCCGCGAAGCCCGCGACAATGCGCGCGAGCGGTTCAAGGAGTTCATGGGAGACATGGACTTCGTCAGCCGCGAGGAATTCGATGCGGTCAAGGAAATGGCCGCCACCGCCCGCGCGGAAGCCGATGCGCTCAAGGCGCGGCTCGATGCCATCGAAGCGAAGTTGAACCAGGCGGGCTGAACCGGCCGCTGGCGCCGTTCATCCACTCGCCGTAGCATCGCGCCAGAGCATCGCGCCCGAAATCTGCTCCAAACCCGCTCACCCTGAGCCCGTCGAAGGGTCTCGGCGCCGAGACCCTTCGACGGGCTCAGGGTGAGCGGGGATTGATTCGGATTTCGGGTTCTTCGCTTTAGCGGGCTTGCCGTTGCCGCTTCGCCCTTCCACACCGGCCCGATGCAGTTCCGCGCCCCCGCCCTTGTCTGCGCCGCCCATCCGCACGGCGAGACCGCCGTGATCGTCCGGCTGCTCACCGCCGAGCACGGCCTGGTCGCGGCCTATGTCGCCGGGGGCAGGGGGCGGCAGCTGCGGCCGGTGCTGATTCCGGGGAACGCGGTGGAGGCCGAAGTGCGATCGAAGTCGGACAGCCGGCTTCCCTTTGCCCGCGTCGAGCTGCTGCACAGCCGCGGCCCCTGGCTGAGCGAACCGCTGCCCGCCGCCGCCATCGCCTGGGTGACGGCGCTCACCGCCGCGGCGCTTCCCGAACGCCATGCCTATCCCGCGCTGCACGAGGCCCTTTCCGGGGTCCTGGGGGCGATCTGCATGGCGCCCTCGGCCCGGGGCTGGGCGCTGTCGCTGCTGTCCTACGAAGTGCTGCTGCTGCGCGAGCTGGGCTACGGCGTGCCGGTGGCGCGGCCGGGGCAGTCCGACTGGCCGGCCATTCTCCACGCATTCGATCGCATCGGGCGCGAATTGGCCCGCTACCCGCTTGCCGATCGCCGCAAAGACGTTATGGCGGCGCGCGCCCTGCTGCGCGAGCGGCTGGCGCGGATTGACGGGTAGGCATTGGGATAAAGACATGCGCATCGCGGTTTTTGCAGGGGACGGGATCGGTCCCGAGGTTACCGAGCAGGCGGTGCGGGTGCTGCGGAAGCTGGACCTGCCGGGCCTGGAGCTGCTCGAAGGCGACGTGGGCGGCATGGCCTGGCGCAAGCACGGCCACCCGCTGCCGGAGGCGACGCTGGAAACCGCCCGTTCGGCCGATGCGATCCTGTTCGGCGCGGTGGGCGATTTTTCCTGCGATCACCTCGAACGCCACTTGCGGCCCGAGCAGGCGATCCTGGGCCTGCGCAAGGAACTCGGCCTGTTCGCCAACTTGCGCCCGGCGCGCGTCTTTCCGGGCCTTGAGGACCTGACCACGCTGCGCCCCGAAGTGGCCGCCCGGATCGACCTGCTGATCGTGCGCGAGCTCAACGGCGACGTCTATTTCGGCGAGAAGGGCATGCGCACGCTGGAGGACGGCCGCCGCCAGGGGTGGGACATGATGTCCTATGCCGAGGACGAAGTGCGCCGCATCGCCCATACCGCTTTCACCGCCGCGATGGGCCGCGCGCGCAGGCTGTGCTCGGTCGACAAGGCCAACGTGCTGGAAACCTCGCAGCTCTGGCGCGACGTGATGATCGAGGTGTCCGGCGAATATCCCGAAGTCGAGCTGAGCCACATGTATGTCGACAACGCGGCGATGCAGCTGGTCAAGAACCCCGGCGCCTTCGACGTGATCGTTACCGGCAACTTGTTCGGCGACATCCTTTCCGACCAGGCGAGCATGTGCGTCGGTTCGATCGGCCTGCTCGCCTCGGCCAGCCTTGCCGAGGGCACTTTCGGCCTTTACGAGCCGATCCACGGCTCCGCGCCCGATATCGCCGGCAAGGGGCTGGCCAACCCGATGGCGACGATCCTGTCCGCCGCGATGCTGCTGCGCCATTCGCTCGGGCTTGAAGAGCAGGCCGTGCGCATCGAACAGGCGGTCGCCGGCGCGCTGGCGGCGGGCGTCAAGGGCGCCGACCTGGGCGGCGGCGCCGGCACGCGGGAAATCGGTGACGCGGTGGTCGAACGGCTCTAATAATGGTTTCTTGAGCTTTACCACCTAAATGCGGGACGCATGAACATTACCAGTTCCGATCTTGCCCAAGCTGTCGGTACGGCTGCCCAGGTTCGCCCGGGCGCGCGCATGGCGCCGCTCGAGCTCGCGGTCGTGCTGCCGACGTACAACGAGCGCAAGAATGTCGCGACGATGATCGAACGCCTGGGCAAGGCGCTCGAAGGCATTTCCTGGGAAGTGATCTTCGTCGACGACAACAGCCCGGACGGCACCTCGGAAGAAGCGCGCCGCCTGTCGCAGGTGGACCCGCGCGTGCGCTGCATCCAGCGCATCGGCCGCCGCGGCCTCGCCAGCGCCGCGATCGAGGGCATGTGCGCCACCGCCGCGCCGATCGTCGCGGTGATGGACGCCGATCATCAACACGACCCGGCGCTGCTGCCCGGCATGCTGCAGGCGGTGTCCTCGGGCGAATACGACCTTGCCTATGCCTCGCGCTTCGCCGAAGGGGCGAGCACCGAGGCCTGGGGGCGGCCGGACCGGGTCAAGGTCTCGGGCCTCGCCAACAGAATCGCCAACAAGGTCACCGGCGTGGAACTGACCGATCCGATGAGCGGCTTCTTCATGCTGCGCACCGAAACCCTGCGCGCCGACGCGCACCGGCTTTCGGGCGTGGGCTTCAAGATCCTGCTCGATATCCTGGCCACGGTCGACCGGCCGCTCAAGGTCAAGGAATTCCCCCTCAACTTCGCTGCTCGGGCAGAGGGCGAAAGCAAGCTGGATCAGACCGTCGTGTTCGAATTCCTTGTAGGCCTCTACGACAAGTGGCTGGGGCGGATCATCCCCACGCGCTTCGCCTTGTTCGGCACCGTGGGCGCGCTGGGCGTGCTGGTGCAGCTGGGCGCGCTGTGGATCATGCTGCACTTGGTCTTCTCCGAGCGCTTCGTCTACGGCAACTGGTCGGAAAGCGCGACTTTCAACGTCGCCAACACGCTGGCGGCGGTCGTCGCCATGACGTTCAACTTCGTGCTCAACAACGAACTGACGTATTCCGACAAGCGCCTGCGCGGCTTCGGCCCGCTGATGCGCGGCTGGGCGCAGTTCGGCGTGACCTGTTCGCTGGGCCTGCTGACCAATGTCGGCGCGGCGGCGGTGCTCAAGACCATCGGCCTGCACGACGTGGTGGCGGTGGTGACCGGCATCATCCTGGGATCGGTGTGGAACTTCGCGCTTTCGTCCAAGTTCGTCTGGGGCAAGTACTGATACCGGATGGCCTTGACCGGAGCGCTTGTTTCCCGCTCTTCGTCGCTGCGAGGCGGAGAATGCCCGCTCAGTCCTTCCGGGCGAACCAGATGACGTGGCGCTCGTCGGCGCAGTCGGCCGGGCAGTCGGCCGGGGAGTCGGTCTGGGCGTTCACCCGCACTTCCGTCACTTCGAAGCCGGCGTCGCGCAGCCGCACGGCGAAGGCCGGATCGGGCTCCGCGGACCAGATCGCGAGGATTCCGCCGGGTCGCAGCGCGGTCATGGCCGCCTGCAGCCCGTGCCGGGAATAGAGGTGATCGTTCAGTTCGCGCGTGAGCCCGTCGGGCCCGTTGTCGACATCGAGCAGGATCGCGTCGTAGCCGTCCGTTGCCGCGTCGATCAGCATCGCGACATCGTCGTTCACCAGCAGCACGCGGGCGTCGTCGAGGCAATCGGCGGTCAGTTCCCGCATCGGGCCCCGCGCCCATTCGATGATTTCGGGCACCAGCTCGGCCACCACCACGCTCGCATCCTCGCCGAGCGCCGCCAGCGCCGCGCGCAAGGTGAAGCCCATGCCGTAGCCGCCGATCAGCAGCTGCGGCGCCTGGCAGGGGCCGAGCCGTTCGCAGGTCATCGTCGCGAGCGCTTCCTCCGAAGCGTTGATGTCCGTGCTCATCAGCTCGTTGCGTTCCAGGACGATGGCATAGTCGTCGCCGCTGCGCAGCAGGCGCAGCTCCACCCCGTCGGGCACCATGGCGGTGCCTATCACTTCGTGCCCGCTCATGATGGTGCCTTATGGATCGGCCGAACTACTTCCGGCGTGCCTTGCGCGCGGCATAGCGCGCATCGCGAGCGGCCTTGCGCTCGGCCTCGGTGAGTTCCGGCGGCGGCGGGGGCAGCTCCGTTTCCCGCGCGCGTTCTTCGGCTTTCGCCAGCTCGGCGGCCTGCCTGGCTTCGCGTTCGGCCTTGGCCGCCGCGCGCTTTTCCGCCTGCGCCGCTTCGCGCGCGCGCGCCTTGGCGGCGCGCTCGGCCAGCACGGCCGGATCGACCGGGGGCTTGGCCTTCAGGCGCGCGAGCGCCTTGGCCCGGGCCTGCTCGGCGGCCGCGACCCGGTCCTGAAAGCCCGGTTCCTTGTATCCTGCCATCAATCGGTACTCGACTTCCTTGAGATCATCAAAATGCCGAGGGCCGGCACCCCCGCGAAGGCGTGCCGGCCCCCTTCAGCCGTTTCAGGCGGTCTGGAGATTGACCGCGGAGGTCTTGCCGCGACGATCGGTTTCCAGCTCGTAGGAAACGCGCTGGTCCTTGTCGAGCGTGCGCAGGCCCGCGCGTTCCACCGCGGAGATGTGCACGAAGGCATCGTCCCCGCCGCCTTCCGGCGCGATGAAGCCATAGCCCTTGTCGGCATTGAAGAATTTTACTTTTCCGGTAATCATGGACGGTTCCTTGTCCTTAGGTTCAGCGGGCATGCGCCAACGCGGCGCATCCCGGCTTCGTGAAGCGATTTAGGGACAAAGGGAGGAGCCGAGGCGGCCCGATATCCGTCGATAGCGACATCAGCGCGTGCGCCTTTAGCACAATATCGCCGTAAGGCCATGCCCGGAGACCATGTTCGATCATCGCCGTGCATAAGAATGAAATTCTATTAACCATCTTGTGATCGGCGAGAGCAGCTTTCATCCTCGAAGAATACCGGTGGAATAATGTTCCACCCGGGGCTCAGTTCGGTGGCGGATCGCTTCATGTCGAAAATCGCGTTGATTACCGGAATTACCGGGCAGGATGGGGCATACCTTTCCGAAATGCTTCTTGAAAAGGGATATGAAGTTCACGGCATCAAGCGCCGTTCATCCTCTTTCAACACCGGCCGCATCGAAGACATCTATCAGGACCCCCATGAGCACGACACGCGCTTCGAAGCGCAGCTGTGCGATTTCGTTCATTGACGATGTTCTTATTTTGTTCTTTCCTACAGGTGCCTGCGCCGCATAGAATCGAGTCTCCCCGATTCGTCCGGGCCGATCGCCCGCAGCTTCCGGAGACTTCGCATGAGCATTCCGATCAGTGCCCCTGCGGCCTACGTGCCGCAGACCGCCATCGCCTTCGCCGATCCCGAGGGAGCGGTGGGCGTTTCCGGCCAGTCGCCGCTGCCGATCAGCGAGCCTTCCTTCGCGGGCGTCGCCCCGATCACGCCGGACACGCCGATCGCGGCGCCCCGTGCCATCGCCATCGTGGCGCAGGGCGCCGGCGACGTGGCGCTGCGTTTCGCCGATGCCAGCATGATCGTGTTCCCGGTCGAGGCGGGCCTTTCCATTCTGCCTTTCGCCGCGATCGAGGTGGTTGGCAGCGGAACGAACGTCCCCGCCACTTTCTTCGCCCTGGCCTGAGGAGGCGCCGATGCTGTCCGTGACTCTTCCCGCCGCCAGCCGGCGTGCCGTCGGCAACCTCCATCGCCTGGCCCGTCTGCGCCGCGCCGCGGCAAAGGCGGCGCTGTCCAATCCGCGCACGGCCGGGGCCTATGCCCCCGCGCCCGCCATCACCGACAACGGTCCGGCCAATCCCCATGCCGCCAACGGATACTTGTGCAACAGCGCCGCCCTCGGCATCTGGCACGTGGTCGGCGGGGTTCACGGCTTCAACGCCGGCGCTTCCGCGCTGCGCGCCGCGTGGGTCGATGGGGGGCGTACTTATGCCTCGGAAATAAACACATATGCCCGGTGGGAAGCGGTGGCCGACAGCCGCTATTTCACCGCGCGGCTGTTTCCATCGGTGGTGCCTTATCGCTTCATCGTGGATGGCAGGCATGTCTCGCCGGCCGGCACCACGCTGGGTGTCACGACCGGCAGCACCAGCCAGTACGTTACGCTCGATTTCGGCGCGCGGGCCATCCGCCATGTGATGATCGAGGCCAGCCAGGCATCGGGCTTCATAGGCGGCTATGTGGAGAATGGCGCGTTCATGTGGCCGGTCGACACCAGCGAGATCGTCCATGCGGTGTTCCTGGGCGACAGCTATGTGCAGGGCGCGGGACCGGCGCAGCGGGGGGACGGCGTGAGCGCGCAGATGGCGGACCGCATGGGACTGGCCCTCCACGCCAGCGGCTCCGGCGGGACCGGATGGAACCACGCGAACCAGAGCGCCCACCGCTTCGACCAGCGGATCGCGGCGGGCGACCTGGCCATGAGCTATTATCCGCCCGAAGTGATCTTCCTGACGGCCTCGGTCAACGACCGCAACCGCGACGCCGCGGTGGCGCAGGCAAACGCGCTGGCCGGCCTCATCGAGGCGCGGCGGCAATTCCCCGAGGTGCCGATCGTGGTCTTCGGCTGCGTGCCGATCCCGGCCGGCCCGCTGACCGGCACACCGTCGATCACTTCGGCCGAACAGGCGGTGCAGGCGGCGGTCACGGCGTTCGCCGACCCGCTCTGCCGTTTCGTGCCGATCGTTTCCGATCCCCGGGGTGCCTGGGCTTCGGGCGCGGGCGCGCAGTTGCTGTTCACTGCCCCGCTTTCCGGCGCGGCGGGCGGCACGCTGGCCTCCGCCTGGAGCCGGACGACTTCCTCCTCGCTCTATACGATCGTGTTTTCGGACGGCTCCACGCGGCTGGGCAGCTTCACCAGCGGCAGCACGGCGGTGACCTGGACCGGCGCGGTGACGGCGGCTGCGGAGGCCACGGTGCACCAGAGCGAAGGCAACGCGCGGTATCTGTTCGCGGCGGACTGGACCCATCCGACCGAATATGGCGCGGCCTATATCGGCGAACGCTATGCCCGCGCCGCGTCGGCCGCGCTGGAGGACATGCTGCGGTGACGCATCCGCTCAAAGTCGCCGTGATCTATCATCTCTGGCCGCATTACCGGGAGGCGGTGATGCGGGCGATGGATCGCGGCGACCGGGTGCAATACCACTTCCACGGCAGCGGCGAGCCGTTCGCGGGGATCGTCCATGCCGATCCCGGATCGGTGAGGCACTTCGTCCGCGCGCCGTTCACCTGCCACGGCAGGATAACGTGGCAGCCGGCCGCCATCGCGGCGGTCCGCAACGGCGGCTACGATGCGGTGATCTTCCTTGCCGATCCCCATTTCGCCTCGACCTGGATCGCCGCCGCGCTGGCCCGCTGGATGAGGATTCCGGTGCTGTTCTGGGGGCACGGCTGGCTCAGGCGCGAAAGCGCCGTGAAGGCGCGCGTGCGCGGGCTCTATTTCCGCCTCGCGCATGGTTTCCTCACTTATTCCGAGCGCGGCAGGCGGTTGGGTGCCGAGGCTGGATTCCCCCCGGAAAGGATCCGGGTGGTCTACAACAGTCTCGACCTGGAGCGGGCGGACCGGGTGATCGCCGGCATCGAATCGGGCACGCTGGCAAGCCTGCGGCCGCAGGGCTTGTTCGCCGATCCCGGCCGGCCGCTGGTGATCTGCACCGCGCGGCTGACGCGGCAGTGCCGCTTCGACCTGCTGGTCGATGCCGCGGCACTGCTGGCGCGGCGCGGCCTGCCGGTCAATGTCCTGCTCGTCGGCGATGGTCCCGCGCGCGAGGGGCTGGAAGCACGGGCAAGGTGCCTGGGCGTCGCGGTGCATTTCTTCGGTGCCTGCTACGACGAGGACATCACGGGGCAATTCATCTACCATGCCGATCTCACGGTCTCGCCCGGCAAGATCGGCCTCACCGCCATGCACAGCCTGATGTACGGGACGCCGGCGATCACCCACGACCACTTCGATCGGCAGATGCCGGAGGTGGAGGCGATCGAGGAAGGCCTGACCGGGGCCTTCTTCCCGCACGGCGACACCGCCGGTCTGGCGGCGGCGATGGAGCGCTGGCTCCGCTCGGCCCCGGCCCGCCCCGTCGTGCGCGCCGCCGCGCGAAGGACGATCCGCGCGAAATGGTCTCCGGACGTGCAGGCCCGCATCATCGAGGACGCGGTGCTGGAAGTAACCGGAAATGCCTAGCCGCGCCGTTCCGGCCGACCTGCCCGCGCCCGAACGCGCCGCCGACGCGGTCATCGCGCGGTGCCGCGCCGGGATCGAGGGCCGCTGCAAGAGAGCGGTGCGCGCATGCCTCGTCCGCTTGCTGCGCCGGCGCCATCGGCTGGCGGAACTGGGGGAGGGCCTTCACTGGGGGCGCAACATCCGCCTCGCGCCCGGCAGCCGGATCGGCCGCTTCGCCTATCTTGGCGCGGATTTCGAATGTCACGGCCCGATCGTGATCGGCGATCTGTGCATGCTGGCCGCCGGCTGCAAGATCGTGGGGGCGGACCACCTCTACGATATCGCCGGCCTTCCCACCCGGCTGGCCTTTGCGGAACGGCCCCGCCCGGCGACGATCCTGGGCGCCGACGTGTGGCTCGGCCAGCGCGTCACCGTGATGGAAGGCGTCAGCATCGGGACCGGCGCGGTCATCGGCGCGGGCGCGGTGGTGACCAGGGACGTGCCGCCCTACGCGGTGATGGCGGGCTTGCCGGCCAGGCGCATCAGGTGGCGCTTTGGCGAAGACACGATGCGGCGCCATCATGCCGAAGTCATCGGCGGCGAAATGCGGGACTTTCGCACCGCATGAGCAGACCGTCGGAAATCCGGGCCATTCATGCCCAGCCGCTTGATGCCCGCGACACCGGACTCGTCCAGGGCGGGCCCAGCTTCTCCCTGTACAACCGGCTGGAGCGCATGCTGTTCCGGTGCGTCTGGGCCCTGGCCGCCGCCTGGACGCCGCCGCCGCTCCACCGCTGGAGATGTTTCCTGCTCCGGCTGTTCGGCGCGCGCATAGGACGCGGCGCGCGCTTCTATGGATCGGCGATCGTCTGGCATCCCGCCAACCTGACGCTCGGCGATCACGTCACGGTCGGCCCGCGCGTGCGCCTTTACAACCAGGGGGCCGTCTCGATCCGATCACGAGCGGTCGTCAGCCAGGGCGCCCACATCTGCGCCAGCACGCACCGGGCCAACGATCCCGATTTCCAGCTCGTCCTGCGTCCGATCGAGATCGGGGAGCATGCCTGGGTGGCCGCCGATGCCTTCGTCGGGCCGGGGGTCCGCATCGGCACCGGCGCCGTGCTGGGCGCGCGGGCAGTCACTTTCGACGATCTGGACGCGTGGACCATCTATCGCGGCAATCCCGCCGAGGCGGTCAAGCGGCGCGCGTTCGGCCGATCCGGTTGCGCGCGATGCTGAGCGCCACGGCCATCTGGATCGCCTACCTGCTGGGAACGGCGATGGTCGTCCTCTCGATGGCCCGCATCCGCTTCGCCCGCATGCGCTTCATGGACGGCGTTCTGATCGGCCATGCCTATTACATCTGCGCGCCGATGCTGTTCATCCTGCTCCACGGCAGCATGCCGCCCGATTTCCTGAACACGCACGCCTATTACCCTTTCCAGGACATTGCCGCGACGGCGGTCGTGATCGGCGCCATCCACCTCACGGCGCTGCTCCATCTCGTCACCCGGCCGGGGGCTCCCGCGATCGATCGCACCGACCGGCGGTTTCTGCCCTTCATCGTTACGATCTGGCTTTCCAGCAGCGCTTACGGCTTTCTCGGTTCGGGCATCGCATCGGGGGGGCATTGGTATCTCGCGGCCGATGCGGCCTTGGCATCGAACCCGGCGTTCCTGCTCATCAAGCACGTCAGCAACTTCGCGCGGACAGCGATTTTCGGCGTCCTCGTCTATTGCGTGGCGAAAGGGCGGATCTCGCGGCTCCGGGCGATCGGCCTGGGCGTGGTCATGGCCTTTTTCGACCTGGCGACCACGTTCAACCGGATCACCTTCGTCTACCTGCTGATAGCGGTCCTCCTGCTCTATCGCCGCAATGTCCCGATGCTGCTGGCGCTGGCGACGCTGGTGTTCACCATGATCCCCACGGTCAGCAACATGTGGCCGATGTTCCGCGGCCTGGTCTCGACGACGGATCGCAGCGCAAGCGCCATCGCTGGTGCGGCGGCGACGGCCTTCGCGCACGCCAGTGAAGACAAGCCGCTGGTCCTGACGCTCAACGGGGTGTTCGAATCGATCAACCTGGTGGCTCTCAATCATATCGTGCGGCATGCCGGAGAGCGCGGGCTGGAATACCGCCCGGGCGAGATGTTCATTCGCCCGGTCACCTTCTACCTGCCCAAGATCGTCTGGGCGGGCAGGCCGGACAATTTCGGAACCGACCTGGGCTATGCGATCAACCAGGACCGGCACCTGGCGCTCAACTCGACCCTGCTGGGCGAACCCTACATCAATTTCGGCGCCTATTGGTGGGTCGGCCTGGCAGTGCTGCTGCTGGTCTACGAAGCGCTGTTCCGGGCGCTGGGGAGACGCTCGCAAGTGGTGGGATACGTCGGTGTCTTCGTCGGTTTCGCGATGTGGCGCTTCGATCCGGTCTTCGGGATCATCTCGATGGCGCTGCTGGCCGTCATCATCGCCGCGCTGCGCGTCGTGCCGGGGCGGTTCACCGCGTTGCCGCCGCGCCGCCGGCCCTCATGCGTGAAATGCGCCTGAACCCGGTGCCGAAAGCGGCGGGCGGTGCGATCGCCGGCGGATACGTGTATCCCCATTTCGAAGCGGAATTCGACTTGGGCTACTTCCGCGTCGCCGGGGCCGGCATCGGCAATTGCCTCATCACCTATTGCCACGCGATGATGCTGGCGCGGCGCATCGGGGCGCGACTGATCGAGCCGGCCTGGCCATCGCTCAAGCTTGGCCCCTTGCTGCGCGGGGAGCACTCGAAGCGGTTTTACCTCGGGCTCTTCCGCGCCGCGCCGTCCGATGTGTCGGGTCCGCGCAAGGGCCTGGCGCTGGCCTCCGGCCTCGGCGGGTCCTGGCGCGACATTGCCGTTCCAGGGCCGGCCACCGCGCGCAGCAACGGGCGGCTGACCGTCGTTTCCTGCCGCAAGCATATCTTCGAACCGCTCTTTCCCGCGCGCGAGGACATGCGTCGGCGCCTGCTGGAGATCGCCAAGCCCAGGCTGCCGCTGCAGCGGGGCTGGGGAAACGGCGATTACATCGCGGTGCACGTGCGGCTGGGAGACTTCGCGCAGGCCGATCCGGAAGATCCGCGGCACGGCAATGTGAACAACCTGCGCATTCCGCTCGCATGGTACGAAGGCGTGCTGCGCCGGTTGCGCGCGATCTTTCCGGGCCTGCCGGTTCACGTCTTTTCCGACGGCGCCGCACGCGAACTCTCGCCGCTCCTTGCCATCGACGGGGTGCGCATGCGGCGGGAGGGCGACGACTTGTCGGACCTTGCCGCGCTGGCCGGCGCCAGGCTGCTGGTGGGTTCCCAATCCACGTTCTCGCGCTGGGCGGCGTTTCTTGGCGACATGCCCTCGATCTGGCTGGCCACGGAGGCCGAGGGCGAGCGCTATTGCTCGGACGATGTGCCGTTCGTGAAAGTGGGCACCGATACGTCCGTCATCACCGGCGGCTTGCTGGGATGAACGCGGCATGGGGCCCGCCGGCGCCGAAGTCGCAACGCACGAAGCTGCTGCTGTCGCTGGCCGTCAATTTCGCCACGCGCATTCCTGGCGCCGTCGGCATATTCCTGATTCTGCCGCTCCTGCGCTTCGATCTCGGTGTCCGCGGCTACGGCTTCCTGCTGGGCGCGCTGGCGCTCGGTTCCACCTCGACGTTCCTGTTCGGCGGTTTCAACACCATGGGCCGGCGCCTTGTCGGCGAGGCGCACGCCGCGCGGGACCGGGAAGGCGAGGCTGCCGGCGTGGTCAGCATGTTCGCGGTGAACGGCTGCGTATACCTGCTCACGCTGGCCGGGATCGGCGCCTATGCGGCGGTCCAGCCGGACCCGGGGACACTGTTCCTCATCGCATCGCTGGTATCCACGGCCGCGTTCGCGAATACGTTCGACAATGCGCGGGCGGCCTACAACGAACACTATGTGACCGCGCTGTTCCAGATCGTCTTCCAGGTCATCCTGATCGGGCTGGCGTTCCTGGTCAGGCCCATTCGCGAGAATCCGGTGCTGGCCGCCCTCGCCATCCAGGGGCACCTGCTGCTGGCCAGTCTCGTCGCGGGGGTACACCTCGTGTCGGCAAGGCCTTATCTGCTGGGGGGGGCGGCCCGGAGGGCGGGCTGGATCGCGCGCGGCGGCTTCCGGATCGGCATTGCCGACGGCCTCCTGGCGGCTTCGCTGGGCCTGTCGGTGGTCTGGATGCAGGCCGGCGCCCCCGCATCCCTCGCGGGCTGGTATGCCACCCTCGTGCGCCTGTTCCAGAGCTTCGCCGTCCCCGTCATGCTCCTGCTGATGCCGCTTTCGAGCTACGTTCGGCTGGGCTGGAACGATCGCGACCCGGGGCGCCAAGATCGTATCTTGCGGACGACGGCCATCGCCGGGCTGGGCTATGGAGTGATGGCTTCGACCGCGCTGTGGGGCATTTCGGTTTTCTATATCGAAACCGTGCTGAAACTGCCCGGGCCGGCCAGCCTGCCGGTGGCGTTCGCGATCTTCGCGCTGTTCGCGGCGATCATCGCCTGCCGCAGCTATTCAACCATCGCCTATGTCGTGACCGATGGCGCGCGGATCGCCCGCTGGATCACCGGCGGAATCCTGGTCTCGCTCGGCATCGCCGTGGCCGTGCGCGGGTATCTTGCCCAGATCCAGACCGTCGCGGTCTACGCCGCGCTTGCCAGCGTGGTGCTGCTTGTTGCCGTCCTGGCGGGGCTTGCGGGCCAGTGCCAGCGCGGCGGACGCGTATCCGGCACGCGGACGCGTCAATGAACCCGGCGCAATCCGCCCCGGGTCTGGACAAGGCGGACCTCCAGCACGCTGTTCGAATCCTCGATGCCGTGGATTGCGCAGATTTCCGCCAGGCGCGCGGCGATGGTCTGCTCATCCGCGCCGTTGGACAGCGGATAGCGGGCAATCACCATGTCATCCAGCGCGTCGATCACGCAGAAGTGGCTGGTCCGTCCCGATTCGGCCAGCGCATCGAGATCGAATCCTTCGGCAAGATCCCATCTTCCGCCCCCGCGCGAACGGATCGGGCGTTGGCAATAGCGGCAGGTGCAATGCACGGCTCCATCCGCCTCGCGCCACCGCCGCCCTTCGGGCACATGGCGGCGCATGTACCAGCATTGAGCGACGACCGCGGAAGGGTTGATCTTGCTGAGCATCGCTCCACCTGTTTTCGCGTTTTCCCCCGGGAGGGGGAGGACGGCCCCCAGTTGCCGTCCTGACAATTATAGCGTCAGCTAACCCAAATGATTAAGGCCCGGGATCGAAAAACACGGGCGGCCCTATCGCAGCGTCGCATAGATTTCCGCCACGATCGTCCATTCCCCCAGCACCTCGCGCCACTTTGCGCTATAGTCCCCGAAGGCGAGCGCCTTGCCCGAACCGGCGCCCGAACCGGCCTCTATCCCCTGCCAGTGGCCGTGTTCGAGCGCCACGGGCTCGACCCTGGAAATGACGACGCTGATGGGCGTGCGCGTGTAGATCGTGCGCGCGGGGCTGGCGAATTCGCGGCGCCACGCCTTGATCTGCGCGTTGCGGCCGGAAACGACGGCGCTGTCGCTGCCGGTCACCATGACGCAATCGCGGGAGAGGATGGCACCGATCGCTCCCGCGTCGCCTTCGGCGATGGCGCGGTTGAAGGCGGCGCGGCGGGCGCGGATGGCGAGTTCGGCGGCGGAATCCATCGTGCCCGGCCCTTAGCCCAACCGCTTCAGGAAAGCTTCGGCGGCGGCAGGCGCGCGCAGCTTGGCACCGTTGATGAAGAAAACGAACACCTCGCGTCCGCCCTGGGCCCAGTCGCCGGCCTTCCGTGCCCAGCGGTCGAGCGCCTGCGCATCATAGCCGGTCGCCACCTCCTCGCGCGCGTGCTGGAGGCGGGCGTAAGTGAAGGGTCCGGTCTGTTCGCCGAAGCAGGGGTACTTGGGCGAATCGGCGAAGACCACGGCGAGGCCGGCCGCGCGCGCCAGTGCGAAAAAGGCGGGATCGTCGAAGCTCTCGTGCCGAGGCTCGATCGCGTGGCGCAGCGGCAATCCGTCCTGCGCCGGCGGCAGCAGCGCCAGG
Source organism: Novosphingobium sp. CF614 (assembly GCF_900113255.1). Lineage (GTDB taxonomy): Bacteria > Pseudomonadota > Alphaproteobacteria > Sphingomonadales > Sphingomonadaceae > Novosphingobium. The sequence continues at coordinate 58,937 of NZ_FOOR01000004.1, read as the reverse complement.
AACGCCTTGATCTGTTCCACGTCGAACTTCTTGGTCGCGGGCAATTGCCATAGGATCGGGCCGAGTTTTTCCCCCAGTTCGACGATCCCCTGGCCCAGGAATTTGGCGATGCTCTCTCCCGCTTGCGACAGATCCTTGCGCTGGGTGCAGAACCGCCCGGCTTTGAGCGCGTAGACGAAACCGTCCGGGGCGGCCTTGCGCCACCTGGCGTAAGTCGCGGGGGTCTGCGCGCTGTAGAACGTGCCGTTGACCTCGATCGCGGTAAGGCGGGAGGCCGCATATTCCAGCTCGCGCGCCTTCGCCAGCTTCGGCGGATAGAAGGTTCCCCGCCATGGCTCGTAAGTCCAGCCGCCGATACCCGCACGGATGCGTCCCGGCGCGGTCATGGCGCCGATTGCGGGATGGGTGGGTGGGGCGCGCGGGACGGCATGGCGCAAGCCTATCCCAACCAGGCCGGGTTGGAAAACCGATTTGGGGAAAACCGATTTGCGCGGAAGGCGAATGAGGGGGAGCGCAATCGAACCGTGATCGCCGCCGCCTTTCCCTTGCCTGCCGGGCCCGAATGTCTATGATTCAGGTTCCAAGTAATTGGGGGCGCGTGATGCTTCAGTACATGTTCATGCCGTTTCAACGCTATGTCGATTTCGCCGGGCGATCCCGGCGGATGGAATATTGGTCCTTCGCCCTCCTGAACTTGATCGTGATGACGGTTCTTGTCGGGCTGGCGTTTTCAACGGGATTCTCTTATCGCGCGCTGATCGCGGGCGGCAATTTCGGCGCGGGCCTTGGCATTGCGACGATCTCCTTCTTCGCGATCCTGGGCATTTACTGGCTTGCCGTGCTGGTCCCCACCATCGCGGTGACGGTGCGGCGCCTGCATGACCGGGACATGAGCGGCTGGTGGTATCTGGGCTTCATCGTGCTGGGCCTGCTTCCCCTTGTGGGCTGGCTGGCCAGCATCGCCTTCCTGGTGATTACGTTCCTGCCCGGTACTGCCGGCCCGAACCGCTATGGCGAGGATCCCAAGGATCCGTCGGGTTCTGAAATCTTCGCCTAGAGTTCCCGCAGCGCGCGCGCCGGTTTCGCCCGCAGCAGCGGCAGCGAGCCGGCGAGGGCGAAGGCCAGGATCAGCAGCACGCCCGCGCCCAGCACCGCGAGGATGCGGGGCCAGTCTGGCAGCCAGGCGAATTCGAACAGCTTGACGACCACGGCCCAGGCCATCGCGCTGCCCGTGACCAGCGCGACCAGGGCGAGCACCGCTGCCAGGAGCCCGTATTCGGCAAGCTGAAGTACCAGCAATTGCCGCCGGCTCGCGCCCAGCACGCGCAGGATCACGTTATCGTAAGTGCGGCTGGCCCGGGCGGCGGCGATGGCGCCCAGCAGCACCGCGAGCCCGGCCAGCACCGCCACCGAGGCTGCCGCCAGGATCGCCGCCGCCATCTGGTCCAGCAGCGCACGGGCATCGCGCAGCAGGCTACCGGTCTCGATCACCGAACTGGAGGGGAAGGCGCGGGCCAGCCGGGGCAGCAGCCCCACGGTCGGCGTGCCGGGCGGCACCTCGATCGTCGCGGCCAGGTTGTGCGGGGCATCGGCGATGGCATTGGGAGAGAACACCAGCACGAAGTTGAAACCCATCGTGTCCCACTCGATCCGGCGCAGCGCGGCGACCCGGGCGGTGCGCTCGACGCCGAGCAGGCCGACCGTGACGTAGTCGCCCACGTTCAGGCCGATCGTCCTGGCGAAGTCCTCGTCGAGCGAGACCAGCGGCTCGCCCCTGTGGAACGCGGGCCACCATCGCCCGGCGGTGACGGTGCTGCCTTCGGGTACGCTGGTCGAGTACGTCAGCCCGCGCTCTCCCCGCAGCGCCCAGGCGCCATCGGGCAAGTCGTCGCCAAGGCTGGAGACGCGGGTCATGCGTCCCTTCGGGCCATAGGCGAGGATGCGGCCGCGCATGTTGGGCACCATCTTGACCACCGCGCCCGGCACCGTCCGTTCGACGGTATCGCGGAATTTCGCGGAACCGTCCTGCGGTACGTCTAGCACGAAGAAATCGGGCGCGCGGGCGGGCACGGTCTTGCGGATATTGGCATCGAGGCTGGTCTGCACGGCGGCGATCAGCACCAAGGCGGAAAGGCCGAAGCCGAGCGCGGTGACCAGCGCTCCGGTCTGCGCGCCGGGACGGTGCAGATTGGCGAGCCCCGCGCGCAGCATGGGGTCGCGCGGCCGGGGCAGGCGCGCGGCGAGCGTGCGGATGCCAAGGCCCACCAGTGCCAGCAGCGCGAGCATCGCGGCGGCCCCTGCCAGGAACCCGATCGTCACCATCGGCTGCGCCGCATTGACCAGCGCCAGCGCGACGATCGCCGCAAGGCCGAGGCCGACCGGCAGCGCCAGCGCCTTGCGGTTCGCCGCCAGCGGGGACACCCGCGCGCGCATCAGCACCATTGCCGGAAAGCCACGCGCCCGCACCAGTGGCGGCGCCGCGAAGATCAGCGCCACCAGCAGCCCGTAGGCGGCGGCCGTCGCCAGTGCCACCGGAGAGACGGTGAAGCCCGGGCTCACCGGCAGCAGCGTACCCAGCGCGCTGGCCAGCAGCGGCGTCACCAGCACCCCCGCCAACACCCCCGCCAGGCTGCCGGCCAGCGCCGCCGTGCCCACTTGCAGCAGATAGATGCGCGCGATGTCGCCGCTCGTCGCGCCGAGCACCTTGAGCGTGGCGATCGCGCCGCGCCGGGCCTCCAGGTACGAGGAGACGCCCCCGCCGATGCCGATCCCGGCGATCACCAGCGCCGCGAGCCCGACGAGGACGAGAAACTCGCCCATCCGGCTGACGAAGCGTTCGGTGGAAGGCGCGGCCTTGTTGCGGGTGCGCACCTCGAAGCCGGCGTCGGGGAAGCGGGACTTGAGATCATCGGCCACGGCGTTCGGATCCGTATTGCCCTTGAACTTCACGCGCACGGCACTGCGGTACATCGCGCCCGGTGCGGTCAGCCCGGTGTGCCGGGGCAGGCCAAGCGGGACTATGGCGACATCGCCAAGCGCGAAGCCCTCGCCCAGCTGCTCGGGATCGGCCTTGATGACGCCGGCGGCCGTTACCGTTTCGCCGCCGAGCTGGAAACTGTCGCCCGCCGCGATGCCGAGCCTGGCGGCGGTGCCTTGCGCGATCCAGGCGGTGCCTTCGCCCGGCGCGCCCACCGTGCGGCCATCGGTCAGTTCGAGCCGGCCGTAGAGCGGCCAGTCGGCGGCGACCGCCTTGAGCGCGACGGGGGCGGTGCGATCGCCCTTGCTGGCGATCGCCTGCATCCTCAGGCCCGGCGATACCTCTCCGAGCGGGGCGAGCGCCGCCATTTCCGCGTCGGTCAATGCGCGCTGCCAGACGCGCAGTTCGATGTCGCCGCCCAGGATCTGTCTGCCCCTGAGCGCAAGCTCACGCTCGATCGAGCCGGTCAGCGTGCCGATCGCGGCGATCGCGCCCACGCCCAGGAACAGGCAGACGAGCAGCAGCCGCAGTCCCCGGAAACGCGCCGAAAGGTCGCGCCGGGCGATCGTCCAGGCGGTGCGCCATGGAAGGTTCATCGCGTGGTCTTCCCCGGCACGGGGCGGGCATCATGCACCGCTGTCGCTCGCGATGCGGCCATCGGCCAGCGTCACCACGCGTTCGCACCGGCGGGCAAGGCTTTCGTCATGCGTGATGATGAGCAGCGTCGCGCCGGCTTCCGCGCGGCGGGCCAGGAGCAGGTCGATGATCGCGCCGCCGGTGCCGGCGTCGAGGTTCCCGGTCGGCTCGTCGGCGAAGACCAGCATCGGACGCGGGGCGAGCGCGCGGGCGATGGCCACGCGCTGCTGCTCGCCGCCGGAAAGCTGCGCCGGATAGTGCGAGAGGCGATGCGCGAGGCCGACCGCCGCCAGCTCCGCCTCGGCCCGCTGGCGGGCATCGTCCATGCCCGCCAGCTCCAGCGGGGTCGCCACGTTTTCCAGCGCGGTCATCGTCGGCAGCAGGTGGAACGCCTGGAGCACCACGCCGATACGGCCACGCCGGGCGCGGGCCAGCGCATCTTCGTCCATCCCGGCGAAGTCCTCGCCGGCGACGCGAAGCGTGCCCGACGTGGCGCGTTCGAGGCCGCACAGCACCGACATCAGCGAACTCTTGCCCGAACCGGAAGGGCCGAGCAGCGCAAGCGTCTGGCCTTGCGGGACGGTGATGTCGATGCCTCGCAGGATCTCGACCGCGCTGGCGCCGCTGCCGAGCGTAAGGCGCAGGTCGCGGGCGACAATACCGAATTCCATCGATGCGAACTCCTGCTCCTCCATCTTCGTCATTGCGGATCGTCGCAGGCGGCGCGGCAATGCAGGGCTGTTTCGGGCCACCCTGGATTGCTTCGGCGGCCTGGCCGCCGCGCAACGACGAAAGGAGGAGATGAGCCTTGCTCCGAGAGAACGGCATGTCCGGGGGACTGGGAAGGACTTGTCACGCGTCCCATATGGGATGGCACCGGGCCTTCCTGCAAGACGGCCGCCACCAGGAGATTACCTTGCGCCTCCTTCGCCTTGCCTTTCCGGTCCTGCCGGTCCTTGCGCTCGCCGCCTGCGACAAGGCCGCTCCGCCTGCTCCGGAACAGACGCGGAGCGCGCTCGATGCGCCGCCGGACATCCCGGTCATGGGGCCGGAGCGTCCGATCCTGGCCTTCGGCGATTCGCTGCTGGCGGGCTATCGGCTGGGCGATGGCGAATCCTACCCCGCGCGGCTCGAGCAGGCGCTGCGGGCGCGCGGCGTGAACGCGCGGATCGCCAATGCCGGGGTCTCCGGCGATACCACGGCCGCCGGATTGCAGCGGCTCGATTTCACATTGAAGAGCCAGCCGGTGAAGCCGGAACTTGCGATCGTCAGCCTGGGCGGTAACGACATGCTGCGCGGAATTCCCCCGGCGCAGACGAGGGCGAACCTCGAGACGATCCTCAAGCGGCTGAGTGACGAGCATATCAACATCGTGCTGCTCGGCATGCTGGCCGCGCCGAACCTGGGCAAGGACTATGCCGCCGGGTTCAACCCGATCTATCCGCGGCTGGCGCATGAATACGGCGCGGTGCTGGTGCCGTTCTTCTTGCAGCCGGTGATCGACAAGCCGGACCTCCTGCAGGACGATCACATCCACCCGACCGCGATCGGCATCGATGCGATCGTGTCGGCGACGGTGGATGACGTGGCCGACGCGCTGCCGAAGCCGGGCGGCGCGGCACCCTATTCGGGAACCGGCGCGCCTTCGGGCAGAACAAGTACTTCCAGCCCCGCGCCCGGGGTCAGATAGCGCCGCGCCACCAACTCGACATCCGCCGGCGTGAGGGCGAGCAGGCGGTCCCTTGCCTGTTCGTAGCGATCAATGCGGTCCGCTTCCGATTGCGCGCGGTCGACCAGCGAAAGCCAGCCGCCGTTGTCCTTGAGCGCGTTCTGCAGCGATTCGATCAGGGGCTGGCGGGCGCGGCGGAACATATCGTCGCTGACCGGCGCCGCGTTCAGCTCGGTCACCACCTTGCGGATCGCTTCGCGCGCGGCGGGCACATCGGCGACATTCACCGAGGCGTTGACGGTGAATTCGCCGTAGCCCTTCCAATGCCTTGAGAGATAGTTGCCGGCTGAAGGTGAATAGGCCTTGCCCAGCACTTCGCGCAGCTCGTCGGTCAGTTCCACGCGCATGACCTGCTCGAGCATCTCCAGCCGCAGAGTGTCGAGCGGATCGCTGTCGTCGCGGGTGGGCCAGGTGATCCGCAGCAGCGCCTGATCGGCGGGCCCGGTGTGCCGGATGACGCGGGCGGCACGGTCGGCGGTGAAAGTGCGCGGCGGCTGATCGTCATGGCCGCGAAAGGCCGGTTCGCGTGCGGGCAGGGCACCCAGCGTTTCGGCTACGAGCGCGATCGTGCGGTCTTCGTCGATATCGCCGACCACCCCGATCTCGATCGCGCCGCGCGCCAATCGGTCGCCGATGTCCGCGCGCAGCTTGGCGAAGCCGAGATGCCGGTAATCCTCGACCTTCTGCAGGCTGAAGCGCGGGTCCTTGTCGGAGAGGATCGCGCCCAGGTCCGCCTGGAGCGCGGAGGTGGGCGTCGCGCGCAACTGCGCGAAGTAGTTGTTGATCGACTGGCGGTACTGCACTTCGCCTTCGGGCCGATAGCCGGGATCGTTCAGCAGCGCGGTCAGCAGCTGTAATTGCAGCTCCAGGTCGCGCGGCGTGGTCCGGACACGGGCGTTGAAAGCCGCCTCGCCGCGGTGAAGGCCGAAGCCGACGGTGCGCCCGGCAAGGATCGTATCGAGTTGGTCGCGGCTGTGTTTGCCCAGGCCGCCTTCATCCAGGTAGGGGACCATCTCGCTCGCCAGCGGGTTGGCCCTGGTGTCGAGCATGTCGCCGCCATCGATCGCGAGGTTGACGCGGACCTTGTCGTTCTCGATATCGGTATGCCTGAGGTTGAGCATGACCCCGTTGGCGAAACGCACCGTGCGAATGCCCAGTCGCGGCTCGCGGGTGTCGCTCACCACTGTTCCCGGCGTGCCGAAATCGGTGTAGGCGAAGCTTTCGGCGGCGGGGCCGGCGCCCTTGGCGATCGGTGCGTGCATCGCCCCGCGCCAGGCTTCGCGCAAGGCCTTCTCGCCGCCTTCCGGCGCGAAGCGGCCCTGGAAGCGGATCAGCGGCGCTTTCAGGGGCAGCGCCTCGCGGCGCAAGGCGGCAAGCACTGCCTTGGGCGTGATATTCGGGGCGAAAGCCTCGAACCGTTCGAGCACCGACCGGGGCGTTGAGGGCACCGCTTCGTCGTCCACCAGTGAAAGCGCGGCCTGTGCGAGCGACGCATTGCTGCGGGTGCCCGCCGAGCCGGCATCGTCGGTCAGCGAGACGCGGATGTCGGCCAGTTGTTCGGCCAGCTCGGCGGGTTCGAAGCCATGGGCCAGCGCCCGCCGATATTCCCGCGCCGCTGCCTCCAGCCCGGCCTGCCACTTGCGATCGACGGTATCGACGATCAGCCGGGTGGAGCGGGCGGCCTTGAACACGGCGCCGGTGCCGAAGCCGGCGCTGCGGAACGGCGGCTCCGCGCTGCGGGACAAGCGTTGCAGGCGGCGATTGACGATATCGTAGCCGATCGCGCGCAGCAGGTTTTCGCGGCGCTGGGCGATCGTATCGGGCTCTTCCCTGTAGCGGCCGCTGCGCAGCACGGTTACGCGCTCCGAAAGCGCCGGATCGATGTAGATTTCGGCGCGGTCCCGGTCGTTGCGGTCGACCGGGCCGGCACCCGGCTGGCGCTGTGCCGGCTTGCCGGTCCAGCCGTTGAAGTGGCGGACAATGCCGGCTTCGACCGCGTCGACGTCAAAATCGCCGACGACGACCAGTGTGATGTGGGCCGGCACATATTCGCGCTCGTAGAAGGCGCGCAGCGACGCGGCGGTCGCCGCGTTCAGCGTTTGCACCGTGCCGATCGGAAAGCGCGCGGCGTATAGCGCCCGGGGGTAGAAGAACCGGGTGGAATCGAAAGCGTTGCGAAAGCCCCAGGTGTTGCGGTCACGCAGTTCCGACAGGATGACGCCCCGTTCCCGCGCCACCGCGTCCTCGGAAATGGTGAGCTCGCTCGCCGTTTCGCGCATCAGCATCAGCGCGGTGTCGAGCAGCACGGGGTCGCTGCGCGGCAGATCGAGCATGTAGAGGGTGCCCTCGAAACCCGTGGCGGCGTTGGTGTCGGCTCCGAAGGCCAGGCCTTCGCGCTCGAGCAAGGGTATCATCTGGCCCTCGGGCACACGGGCGGAACCGTTGAACGCCATGTGCTCGACGAAATGGGCATAGCCCTGTTCGCCGTCTGCTTCGTCAAGCGATCCGGCGTCCACGTCCATGCGGACCACGGCGGTGCCGGCGGGCGTGGCGTTGTGGCGGATGACATAGCGCATCCCGTTGCCGAGCCGGCCGAAGCGAAAGTCCGGATCGACGGGAACATCGCTCTTCTCGAAGGCCCAGCGGGGATCTTCGGGATAGGGAGCTTCCCTCGCGGCGAGCGGTACGGGCGCCAGCACGACGAGGAGGGCGAACAGGTATCCTCTCATCGGCCCACACCTGCCTTAGCGCGGCAGGGATAACAAGGGCCTGTCGGCAGTCTCCAGGCACGCGAAAGCCCGGCACGCCCGTTCAGGAGCGGCCGGGCCTGTCATTCCGGCTTATCGCCTACTTGCCGCGCAGCTTGCGGTGCTTGGACAAGTCGAACACTTCGCTCGGCCCGTTGTCGTCCTGCAGCAGGCCGAGGCGGCGGGCGACTTCCTGGTAGGCTTCCTCCTCGCCGCCCAAGTCGCGGCGGAAGCGGTCCTTGTCGAGTTTCTCGCCGGTGAACATGTCCCACAGGCGGCAGCCGTCGGGGCTGATCTCGTCGGCCAGGATGACACGGCTGTAGTCCCCGTCCCAGATGCGGCCGAACTCCAGCTTGAAGTCGATCAGGCGGATGTTGATCGCCGCGAACATGCCGCACATGAAGTCGTTCACGCGGATCGCCATGTCGGCGATGTCCTGCATCTCGTCGTGGCTGGCCCAGCCGAAGCAGCGGATGTGCTCCTCCGCCACCATGGGATCGCCCAGCGCATCGTCCTTGAAATAGTATTCGATCAGGGTGTGCGGCAGGGGCTCGCCCTCGGGAATGCCCAGGCGCTGGGAAATCGAGCCGGCGGCGACATTGCGCACGACGACCTCGATCGGAATGATTTCCACCTGGCGCACCAGCTGCTCGCGCATGTTGAGGCGGCGGATGAAGTGGTTGGGCACGCCGATGTGGTTGAGGCGCGTGAAGACGTACTCGCTGATGCGGTTGTTGATGACGCCCTTGCCCTGGATCGTGCCCTTCTTCTGGGCGTTGAACGCGGTGGCATCGTCCTTGAAATACTGGATCAGCGTGCCGGGCTCGGGGCCTTCGTAGAGGATCTTGGCCTTGCCTTCATAAATCTGGCGGCGACGGGACATGGTATTCGTCCTTAGAAACTGCAAAAGAGCAAGCCCCGGCCCGATGGAGTCGCGGGCGACTGTACGGGCCGGGGCGTTCGCCCGCGCATATAGTGCAAGCCGGGTCAAAAGCAAACGGCCCGTGCCGGGGGCCACGGCGCCGCGCCAATGCCCTTCGCCTGGCCCGTGCCGAGCGGGCCTTGATTCGGGTTTCGGGGCCTTCGCTCTAAAGACCTTCGCGCCGGATCGTTTCAAGCAAGTGGCGCGCCGCCTCGCTGACTTGCCGCCAGGTTTCGACGAACCCCTCCGGCCCGCCGAAATAGGGATCGGCAACGTCGCGGCCGGCCATGCCCGGAACGTGATCCAGCAGCAGCGAGAGAACGGCGCGCGGAGCCGGCGGGGCGATCCGTTGCAGATCGGCCAGGTTGCTGCGATCGAGGGCGATGATGCGGTCGAAACGGGTGAAGTCCTCGCGGCCCACCTGCCGGGCGCGATAGGCGCCGATGTCGATGCCGTGGCGCGATGCTTCGGCGCATGAGCGCGGGTCCGGCCCCTTGCCCACGTGCCATGATCCGGTCCCGGCGGAATCGACCAGCACGTCGATCCCGGCCGACAGCGCCTGATGGCGCAGCGCCGCCTCGGCCAGTGGGGAGCGGCAGATGTTGCCGAGGCAGACGAACAGGACGGAGGGCAAGGGCTGGGCGCTGGTCATGCACCGGTTCCTAATCGGCCGCTATCTCCGCGTCATCTTTCATGAGGGCCATGGCCGCGTGTTTTTTGCAGGCGGCCATGGCGGGCAAAGGACCGATGCCGGAGCTTTCCGCCCGAATCATGGTGAATTTCGCGTTTGCCCGCTTTGATAACACTACGGCGAGGATCGCGAGGCAATGTGGATGAGGGTTTCGTTAATAAATGAGGGGTAGTTACTTGCAAAAATCCCCTCAATTCGGGCGGGTGGGGCTGGTTAACCGATGCGCAAGACAGACACGTTCCTGGGTCACCTGCGGCAAGACACGGGGGGCAATATCCTGCCCCTGGCGGCGGTGGGCGCGCTGGTCGCGGCGACGATCGTCGGATCGGCGGTGGATATCAGCCGTTCCTACAGGGTGAAGAGCCAGTTGCAGGCCGCCTGCGACGCGGCGGTGCTGGCGGGGCGCCGCACGGTTACCACGAACGGCCTGGACGCAGCCGCCACCACCGCGGCCAACAACTATTTCGCGACCAATTTCGACGATTCCGGCCAGGAGACGCGCTCGACGTCGTTCGTGCCCAGTTCGGACGACAACGGCAATACCGTGAACGGAACGGCATCGACCACGCTTGATACCCTGGTCATGCGTCTGTTCGGGTATTCCAGTTTCTCGCTTTCCGTGACCTGCACCTCGTCGATGGGCGTCGGCAATTCCGACGTCATGATGGTGCTGGATACGACCGGCTCGATGGGCAGCCAGTTGAATTCCACCCAGACCCGCCTGCAGGCCTTGCAGGCGGCGATGAAGAATTTCTACACGACGCTGTCGACGGCCACGTCCGGATCGAACGCGCGGCTCCGCTATGGCTTCGTGCCCTACAGCACCACGGTGAATGTGGGACGGCTGCTCTACGCGCTCAATCCGGCCTATCTGACGGACAGGCATACGTACTCGTCGCGCCAGGCGGTGTACAACGAAACCACGAACACGACGTATCAAAACCCTGTGACCACTTACGGCGGCCCGGAATACAAGAACGAAGTAATCTACAACACTTGGACCGACTACCAGTCGGGTTACAAGTACGAATCGGATTGCAACAACGACAAGCCAGCGGTTTCCAGTTCCTATGTCGACAACGGCTCGTCGTCGTCATCGGATTCTACGACGACCAACGGGTCTGGGCAACAGGTCGTGACAACGACGACGACTCAGCCGCAAATCCAGATTACCGCCGTTCAGTGCGTCTCCTATCTGAACAACAAGGGCAACACTCGATACAAAATCCAGACAAAATACAAAACGCGCGATGAGGTTACTTACAAGTACGTTACGAGCGACAAGGTAGTTGTTACCACCAAGACCTTCGATCACTATGATTATAAGCCGGTCGAATACGATACGAGCATATACAAGACGTTCGCTTCGGTTTCGACCGTTACCGGCAACGTTTCCGGAGGCAATCCTACGTCCGTAAGTTCGACGTGGAACGGCTGCATCCACGAACGCGCCACTGTCGCGAGCGCCAGTTTCAGCTACTCCTCGCTTGTCGGGATCACGCCATCCGGCGCGAGCGACATCGATATCGACACTGCCCCGGACGTCAACAATGACGACACCAAGTGGGCGCCGATGTGGCCTGTGGTCGTCTACAACCGTTACACCACCAGCACCAACTACTGGGGCGGAACGAGCTATACGGCGACCACCGGCACGGGAACCTATGGCGAGCGGGTATCCTCTCCCTGCCCGGCGGCGGCCCAGTCGTTGCAGGAGATGACGCAGGCCCAGTTCGATGCCTATGCCGATTCGCTCGTCGCCACCGGCAACACCTATCTCGACATCGGCATGATCTGGGGAGGGCGGCTGCTTTCGCCGACTGGCATTTTCGCCAATACCGTCAACACGCAGCCCAGCAATGGCGGCGAAGTGTCGCGCCACGTCGTGTTCATGACCGACGGCATCATGGAGCCGAACAATTCGGTCAACCAGGCCTGGGGCCTGGAGTGGTGGGACCGCAAGGTTACCTCGGACGGGAGCACCGACGACGCGTCGCGCCATACGTCGCGCTTCCTGGCTGTCTGCGACGCCATCAAGGACAGGGGCATCCGCATCTGGGTGATCGCGTTCACCTCCGGTCTTTCGGACAATCTCAAGACTTGCGCCTCCGACAACAGTTCCTTCACCGCCAACAGCTCGACCGAGCTCAACACGGCCTTCCAGGAAATCGCGAAGCAGGTCGGCGAACTGAGAATCACGCAATGACGCAATGGTCCGCCTGGACCATGCGGTTGCACGGCTTTGCGGTGCTGAAACGTTGCCGCGACGATCGCGCGGGTGTGACGGCGGTGGAATTCGCGCTCGCCGCCCCGGTCCTGATCGTCCTGCTGATGGGCATTTTCGATATCGGCCACATGACTTATGTGACGGCGGCGCTGCACGGCGCGGTGCAGCGCGTCGCGCGCAGCGGGACGCTGGAGTCCGTGAACACGACGAGCGAGGACGCATTCGTCGCCACGGTCGTCCAGCAGGCCGCGCCCGGCGCGACGGTATCGACATCGCGAAAGAGCTACTTCGATTTCGCGAACATCGCCCGCCCCGAAGCCTGGAACGACAACAACAGCAACGGAACGTGCGACAATTCGGAGGCCTATACGGACGAAAACGAGAATGGGCGTTGGGACGCCGACGTCGGCGAGAGTGGAAACGGCGGCGCCAACGATGTCGTGCTCTACACCGTGACCGTGACCTACAAACCGCTGTTTCCTGTTCCCGGCCTGACCAACCGCGACAACACCCGCACGCTGCAGGCCAGCGCCGTCAAGAAGAACCAACCGTTCGCGCTGCAGGACAGCCCCGGTTCCGAGGCGGGAAATTGCAATTGAGCAAGCATGACATGAAAGCCGCGGCCTTCCCGGGGACAACGATCCTGGCCCGGTCTGGCGCCTTGATCCGCGCGCTTCGGGCGGATCGGAGCGGCGTTTCGGTCCTGGAACTCGCGCTCGTGCTGCCGGTGCTGCTCACGCTGGGGCTCTACGGGACGGAAATGGCCTATATGGCCACGATCAACATGCAGGTCGGCGACATCGCGAGTTCAGTGGCCGACAATGCCTCGCGGCTTGGCCAGACCGACAATACCGCGGTGACGCCGACAGTGACCGAGACGCAGATCGATTCGATCATGACCGGCGCGCTGGTACAGGGCGGTGCGTTCGACTTCCAGGCGCGCGGGCGCATCATCCTTTCCAGCCTGGAAAGGGATTCGAGTACCGGGCGGCAGTACATTCACTGGCAACGCTGTCGCGGCAATCTCAGTCAATCCTCCGCCTATGGCCCGGAGGGAAGCGGCAAGACCGGCGCGACGCTTGCCGGGATGGGCCCGACCGGGCATCAGATTACCGCCGTAAACAACTCGGCCGTCATGTTCGTGGAAGTCTTCTATCAATATCAGCCGCTCTTCGGCACGATGTTCGCCGGCAACAGCACCATGTTCCGCCGCGAGGCCGCCTTGCTTATCAGGGATGGGCGCAATCTGAGCGGCGTCACGCCGGGCACATCGGCCTCGCAATCATCCTGTAGCTGAAGGCGTGATTGGGCTGGAACGACGCGGTCGTCCCAGCCCCGTGGAGCATTGAGCGGGGAGTGGGGTTCATACCCCATTCCATTGATCGCAACCCTTGCTCCCTTTTCGTCCATCGCGAGCCATCGGACACGGTTTGGCCGTCCGGAGCGGTTGGGCCAGGGCGAGTTGGCGCCGCCCTGGATCGCTTCGGCGGCTTACCCGCCTCGCCACGGCGTGAGTCTCACCTCAAGAGAGACTTGGCATTATTCACCGGTACTCTCGGTCGCGGCGGTTGCGCCCGATGCCGGGGCTGCGGCGTCGCTGCTGGCCTGGGCGGCGGCGCTGGCCTGAGTCTGCTTGTTGAAGGCATCGGCGGTCATGCCGAGCGTCAGCGCGTTGTCGACGAGGCCGAGGTATGATTTCTTGAGGACGACCGAGGCGCCGCTGCTGAGTTGGACGGTCACGTCGTCGCCCTCGATCTTGGCGATCGTGCCGAGCACCACGCCGTCGCTGCTCTTGATCGGCGCGTCGGCGACCATGGCGGTTTCCTTGGCGGCCCCGTTCTGGGCCTGGGCACCGTTGACGGCGGCTTCGAGCTGGGTCTTGGTCATGCCGATGGTCAGGCCCTTTTCGCGCGTGGCGAAGGCGCTGGTCGGCAGGCCGGCGCGGGCCGTACCGGTGTTGACGGTGACAACGCCGCCCTGCACGGCTTCGACCGTGCCCACTTCGTCACCCTCGGGGCCATAGACCTTGGCTCCCACCGTCGGGGCGGGCGCGGCAGCGGTGGCCGCGTCCTGCGCCATGGCGGCCAGGGGGGCAAGGCTCGCTGCGGCGATCGCGGCGGCGATGAGCGATTTTTTCATGTCATACTCCTCTTCGGTACGGGGCGCGGCCCCGGAACTCGGCCCCGGACCCGCGGGGCACTAAGGGTCGTCCGACGATGGCCGGACGGCTGAACCGGCCCCAAGGGCCGAGGTGCGCTCGTGCACATGAAGCAGCGAGCAACGATGGGTATGATTGTTACGCACGCGGCGCCGAACTGCTCCTGAACGAATCCGGATCAACGGCGAAACGACGGCTTTTCGCGGTGGATCGGCGTCGATGCGTAGCCAGTGCTCGGGTTGCCGGTGTTCAGGTTGCCGGTGTTCAGGGCGCCAGTTCGAACTGCACCGTCAGGTTCACGTTCATTTCCAGCTCGCCGGCCGCGACCGGCGGCGGGGCCGAGGCGACGTCCATCGCTTCCTTGCGCATGTACATCACGGGGGTGGGGGCATAACCGCCGCTTTCGCTGATCGAGACGATGCGCGCAACGCGCAGGCCCGCCGCCCCGGCATAGAGATTGGCGCGGGCGCGGGCATCCTTCATCGCCGCCTTGCGGGCTTCATCCTGCGCCGCGTCGGGCTCGGCCAGCATGAAGTTCGGCCCGTTGACCTGGTTGGCGCCGGCATTGACCAGCGCGTCGATGACCTTGCCCATGGCCTCCAGCTTGCGCTGGCGGACGGAGACGGTGTTGGTCGCTTGGTAGCCGACGATGCGCTGGGGGCCATCCTCATGGCTGCCATCGGGCTGGCGCTTGGGCTGGGCGTAGACCGGGTTGAGGTTGAGGTTGCTGGTCTGGATATCCTTGTCGGCGATCCCGGCCTGCTTGAGCGCCGCGATGACGCGGGTCATCAGCGCCGAATTGGCCGACAGCGCCTCGCTGGCGGTGGTCCCTTGCGTGGTCACGCCGGCGGAGTAGCTGGCCATGTCCGGGGTGCGGGTGGAAGAGCCCTGGGCGGATACCGTCAGCAGGGTATGGCCCGCTTCGATCGCGGGAACCGGGCTGGCTTGCTGCGCCAGCGCCGGCTGCGCGCCGCCGGTCGCGAGAGCGGTGGCCAGGGCGAGGGCGGTAATCAGGTTCGGGCGCTTCATTGGGTCTCTCCATCCAATCTATCGAAGCCTTGATCTGGAGCGCCTGAGGTTGCCGGTGCCTGAACCGGCCCGACACCGGCCCGGCATCGGCCCTGCTTCCTCAGAGCGTGGCTTCGATGGCGCGGGCGACGGTGAGGGGGTCATCGGCGCGGCTGATCGGGCGGCCGATCACCAGCACGCTGGCCCCGGCGTCGCGCGCCTCGCGCGGGGTGACGGTGCGTTTCTGGTCGCCGGTTCCATTCCCGTTCCTGCCCCGGCCCTTGCCATCATCGGGACGCAGGCCGGGAACGACGAAGAACCCGTCCTTCCACTGCTTGTGCACCGCGCCCACTTCATGCCCGGAGCAGACGATGCCGTCGAGGCCCGCCGCCTGGGCCAGTTCGGCAAGGCGCAGCGCCTGCGCATGCGGATCCGCGCTGACGCCGATGGCGGTCAGGTCGTCGTCATCAAGGCTGGTGAGCACGGTGACGGCCACCACCTTGCAGTTTTCGCCCGCCGCCGCCTTGGCGTCCTCCATCATCGCGCGCCCGCCAGCGGCGTGCACGGTGACGATCGCGGGTTCGAGCACGTGGATCGCCTGCATCGCGGCGGCGACCGTGTTGGGAATGTCGTGCAGCTTGAGGTCGAGGAAGATCGGCAAGCCCAGTTTGTGCAGTTCGTGCACGCCGTGGTGGCCATGGGCGCAGAAGAACTCCAGCCCCAGCTTGATCCCGCCGATGTGCCCGGCGACCTTGCGCGCCAACGCCTCGGCGGCTTCGAGGCGGGGCAGGTCGAGGGCGAGATAGACGGGATTGTGGTTCATCGGCTCAGGCTTTCAGGTACTTGTCATGGTGGAAGCGTCAGGCGACGGCGTTTCCAGGGATCCGCTTGCGGTTGAAGCCGCATCGTCGGGCCGCGCATTGATCGAAGGCATGGAATTGGCGCGCAGCGAGTTTTCGAGAGTGGCGATCCGCCGGTTCAGCCGCCAGCGCACCGCTCGCAGGTAAAGCCAGGCCGGCGTCATGCCGAGCAGGAAGAACAGCAGGGCGACGATCCCCACCGGCCATTCGAAGTGGACGTAGTTGCCATCGTCGAGCGGCCAGAAATTCACCGGGACCTTGGTCCAGTTCATGGCGATGAAGGCGACGAGGATCGCGGTGGCCGCAATCCACGCGATGGTGCGCACGATATGCATTCTTCCTCCTGCTCCTCCTGCTGGGCCCACCCGCTAGGTTGCGTGATGCTAGGCGGGATTTCGGGGCATGGGAAGTGCTTGGGGGGACCGCGCCGGCCCCGGGCTACTGGCCGAACACCCGCGCGAAGATCGTGTCTACGTGCTTGAAGTGGTAATCAAGGTTGAACTTCTCCTCGATGGTTTCGGCGGGCAGCGCGGCGGCGACTTCGGGGTCGGCCTTGAGCAGGTCCATCAGGCTCAGCTCGCCGTCCGATTCCCACACTTTCATCGCGTTGCGCTGCACCAGGCGATAGCTTTCGTCGCGGGAGAGCCCGGCCTGTGTCAGCGCCAGCAGCACCCGCTGCGAGTGAACGAGGCCGCCCATGCGATCGAGGTTCCTTTGCATGCGCTGGGGATAGACCAGCAGCTTGTCGATCACCCCGGTGAGGCGGGCAAGCGCGAAGTCGAGCGTGATCGTCGCGTCGGGGCCGATGAAGCGCTCGACCGAGGAGTGCGAGATATCGCGCTCATGCCAGAGCGCCACGTTCTCCATCGCCGGGACCACGGCGGAGCGGACCACGCGGGCAAGGCCGGTCAGGTTCTCGGTCAGCACCGGGTTGCGCTTGTGCGGCATGGCCGAGCTGCCCTTCTGGCCGGGTGAGAAGTATTCCTCCGCCTCCAGCACTTCGGTGCGCTGCAAGTGGCGGACTTCCACGGCCAGCCGCTCGATCGAGCTGGCGATGACGCCCAGCGTCGCGAAGAACATCGCGTGACGGTCGCGCGGGATGACCTGGGTGGAGACCGGCTCGATGCCGAGGCCCATCTTGTCGGCGACATAGGCCTCCACCGCCGGGTCGACGTTGGCGAACGTGCCGACCGCGCCGGAGATCGCGCAAGTCGCCACATCCTCGCGCGCGGCGACCAGGCGCTTTCGGCATCGGGTGAATTCGGCATGGGCCTCGGCCAGCTTGAGGCCGAACGTCACCGGCTCGGCGTGGATGCCGTGGCTGCGGCCGATGGTGGGGGTATACTTGTGCTCCTCGGCCCTGCGCCTGATCGCGGCGAGCAGCCCGTCGAGATCGTCGAGCAGCAGGTCGGCGGCCTTGGCCAGCTGGACGTTCAGCGTGGTGTCCAGCACGTCGGAGCTGGTCATGCCCTGGTGCATGAAGCGCGCTTCGGGGCCGACTTGCTGCGCCACCCAGTCCAGGAAGGCGATGACATCGTGCTTGGTCACCGCCTCGATCGCGTCGATCGCGGCGACGTCGATCACCGGATCGGTCGCCCACCAGTCCCACAGCGCCTTGCCGGCGCTTGGCGGCACGGTGCCCATCTCGCCCATCTTGACCGCGGCGTGGGCCTCGATCTCGAACCAGATGCGATAGCGCGCTTCGGGCTCCCAGATCGCGGTCATCGCGGGGCGGGCGTAGCGGGGGACCATGTTCGACTCCTGTTGCTGACGCGCGAGCCGCTAGGCGCGGGGTCGCGCGATGGCAAGGGGCGAGGGGCCGACGGTCCCCGGCCGCGAAGAACATCGCGGGTTCGCGGGGTAGGATTTACACGGTTTGCACGCGCCTACCATTCCACTTTGTCGCCCGGCTTGATGCCCAGTTCCGCTGCCCGGCCGCCGTTCAGCTCCAGCACGCCGCTGGCGAGGCCGGCGGCGGGGAGCGGCGTTTCGTCGTAGGGGACGGCGTTGGCGGCGATGTTCAGGATCTTGTGATCGGTGCCGATGAAGATGATGTCGAGCGCGATCACGGTGTTGCGCATCCAGAACGCCAGGCGGCGCGGCCTGTCCTCCGGGAACAGCATGCCTTCGTCTGCGCCCATCTGCGTGCGGAACATCAGGCCCTTTGCCTGCTGTTCCTGCGTGCTTGCCACTTCGACGCGGAAATGGTGGGTCTTTCCGCCCGACCTGATCTTGAGGCCGATCACCGGGAGGCCCGACTCGGGGTGGACCGCCGGCTGCGACGGAGCGGCGCCGGCGGTCGCCTCCTGCCCGCCTTGCGAGCAGGCGGCCGTGGGCAGCAACGCGGGGGCAAGCAGGAATGCGGCGGTGAAAATCCTGGTCAGGCGCACTCAATCATCTCCGACATCGTCTCCGGCAACCGACTCGGCCCATTGTTCAGCCGCTTCGGGATCGCTGGCATCCACGATCCGGCGCGCGATGTCGAGCGGGTGCCCGGCACGCAGCATCGCGGCGATCTGCCTTTCGCGCTGTCTTTCCTGCGGGGCCCCGCCGGGGATCTGAACCGCGAAAGGCCCGAACCGCCGCCGCCGCGCCATGACCAGCGCCGCGCGGCGCTGTTCGCTCTCGCCTGGGCGAGCCTCCTCGCGAACCTGTTCCTCCACGCCGGCCTGCCCCAGCGCCTCGCCGACCCGCCGGGCGCCATATCCGCGCCGCAGCAAGCTGCCCGCCTTCATCCGCGCCCAGGCCGCATCGTCGACGTGCCCGGCCTCGACATGGCGCCGCACCACCGCGTCGACCGGCGGGGAGCCGGCTCCCGCCCAGCCGCGTTCCCGCAGCTTGCGGTGGAGATAGGCGCCCAGCCTGGCTTGCGTCGTCGCGAAGCGCGCGACATAAGCCAGCGCCAGTTCCTCCAGGCCGGTGGACGTGAGGGGGTGTGGATTGTGACGCTTGACGGACATCTTGCCCTATTCGTGCCACACTCGGCTCAGATTGGGGAGAGTGCGAAACCGTTCGGCAGGAATTAGCTATCTCCGGTTCAGGAAACGCCGGTTAGAAGCGCCTAGTTTCGCACTATAATGGTATAACAACAACGGGTTAGATAAAAATGGCCGACACCATCAGCATGGTGCCGAATTCGGGTCAGGCACTTGCAGCGACGCCAAACGATGACGCATTGCCAAGGCGGTTCGCCGATTTCGACACTTTCTGCGAGGCGCTCGACTATGCCGCAAGGGGCGAGCGCGGGTTCAATTTCCATGATCCGCGCGGACAGCTGACGCGGGTCTATCCCTTCAGCGCGCTGCGCGAAGATTCGCTTGCCATCGCTTATGCGCTGATCGCGCGCGGCGTGAAGCCGAGCGACCGCGTCGCCCTGATCGCCGAGACCGGACCGGATTTCGCGGCGCTGTTCTGCGGCGCCGTCTATGCCGGTGCCTGGCCGGTGCCGCTGCCGCTGCCCACCAGCTTCGGCGGCAGGGACAACTATATCGAGCAGCTGGCGGTCCAGCTCTCCAGCGCGGACCCGATCATGCTGGTCGGCCCGGACGAGATCGCCGCGCTGACGGCCGCCGCCGCCGCGCGCCAGGGCTGCGACCACGCCACCTGGGCCGATTTCGCGGCGAAGGACGCGCCTGTTTGCGACCTGCCCAGTCCGGACCCGGACGACATCTGCTATCTGCAGTATTCGAGCGGCTCGACCCGCTTCCCGCACGGGGTCGCCGTCACGCATCGCTCGCTGCTTTCGAACCTGGCCGCGCACAGCCACGGCATGCAACTGGGCGAAGGCGACCGCTGCATCTCGTGGCTGCCCTGGTATCACGACATGGGCCTTGTCGGCTGCTTCCTTTCGCTGATTGCCAACCAGGTCTCGGGCGACTACCTCAAGACCGAGGATTTCGCGCGGCGGCCGCTCGCGTGGCTGGACCTGATAACCCGCAACCAGGGCACGTCGATCTCGTATTCGCCGACTTTCGGCTACGACATCTGCGCCCGCCGCATCTCGAGCCAGAGTTCGGTCGCCGACCGCTTCGACCTGTCGCGTTGGCGCCTGGCCGGCAACGGCGCCGACATGATCCGGCCCGACGTGATGCAGAGCTTCGTCAATGCCTTCGCCGATGCGGGCTTCAAGGCCGGCGCCTTCCTGCCGAGCTACGGCCTTGCCGAAGCGACGCTGGCGGTCACCGTCATGCCCCCGGGCGAAGGCATCCGCGTCGAACTGGTGGAGGAGGAACGCCTGTCGGGCTCGCCGCGCGACCTCAGCCGCCCGGCCCGCTACCGCGCCATCGTCAATTGCGGCAAGCCGGTGAAGGACATGGAAGTCGTGATCCGGGGCGAAAAGGGCGAGACGCTGGGCGATCACAAGATCGGCAAGGTCTGGTGCCGGGGCACCAGCGTGATGCATTCCTACTTCCGCGATCCCGAGGCGACGGCGGCGTGCCTGGTGGACGGCTGGCTGGACACCGGCGACATGGGCTACATGGCGAACGGCTACCTGTTCATCGTCGGGCGCGCCAAGGACATGATTATCATCAACGGCAAGAACCACTGGCCGCAAGACATCGAGTGGGCGGTCGAGCAGCTTCCCGGCTTCAACCACGGTGACATCGCGGCCTTCTCGATCGAGATGGAAAACGGCGAGGAAACCCCCGCCGTGCTCGTCCACTGCCGCGTTTCCGACCCGCAGGCCCGCGTGGCGCTACGCGACGAGATCCGCGACAAGGTACGCTCGATCACGGGCATGAACTGCGTGGTGGAGCTGGTGCCGCCAAAGAGCCTGCCGCGCACCAGCTCGGGCAAGCTCAGCCGCGCCAAGGCGAAGAAGCTCTACCTTTCGGGCGAGATCGAGCCGTTCAAGCTGGCGGCGTGATCCCGGTAGAACCCGCGGCCGATTCGATTCACTCGTCTTCCCGGACGTGACCCGGGACCGCTCGGACGACGGGTCGTTCCAAAGGGCGGTCGATCCTATCCGCCGCGCCGCGCCATGAAGGCCAGCCGTTCGAACAGCATCACGTCCTGCTCGTTCTTCAGCAGCGCTCCGTGGAGCGGCGGGATCGCCTTGCTAGGGTCCTGGTTCTGCAGCACGTCGAGCGGCATGTCCTCGTTCAGCAGCAGCTTGAGCCAGTCGAGCAGTTCGCTGGTGGAAGGCTTCTTCTTCAGGCCCGGCACCTCGCGCAGTTCGTAGAACACTTCCATCGCCTTGCGCACCAGCGTCTTCTGGATGCCGGGGAAGTGCACGTCGATGATCGCTTCCATCGTCTCGCGGTCGGGGAACTTGATGTAGTGGAAGAAGCAGCGGCGCAGGAAGGCGTCGGGCAGGTCCTTCTCGTTGTTCGATGTAATGACGACGATCGGCCGCTCCACCGCGGCGATGTGCTCGCCGGTCTCGTAGACGTCGAAGGCCATGCGATCGAGTTCGGCCAGCAGGTCGTTGGGAAACTCGATATCGGCCTTGTCGACCTCGTCGATCAGCAGCACGGGCAGTTCGGGCGAAGTGAAGGCCTCCCACAGCTTGCCCTTGCGGATGTAGTTGGAGATGTCGTGCACGCGGGCGTCGCCCAGTTGTCCGTCGCGCAGGCGGGCGACCGCGTCGTATTCGTAGAGGCCCTGGTGCGCCTTGGTGGTGGACTTGACGTTCCAGGTGATGAGCGGAGCGCCGAGCGCGGCGGCGATCTGTTCGGCCAAGACGGTCTTGCCGGTGCCGGGCTCGCCCTTGACCAGCAAGGGGCGGCGCAGCAGCACCGCGGCATTGACCGCGACTTTCAGATCGTCGGTGGCGACGTAGTTGCTGGTTCCCTCGAAACGCTGCATCGGCTGATCCTGTCCGCTTGACTATGCCATCAAGCCCTATGTTGTGCGACGCAGCAAGGCAAGATGGTTCGCGGATGATCGAACGAAGCGTCATGGACAACCCCTGTCGGCCACGGCACAAGCGCGCGATGGGGGATTTCCTGCGACGGATGGACTGGCTCGGCCGCGCGCGTGCCATGGGTTACTTGCGGCTGCTTGCCGTGCTCAACCTGGCCATGCTGGCCTTCCTGGTGGCGACATCGCGCGGCGGCGTGGATCGCAACGGTTTTCTGCTCGGCAGCGATTTCATCGGTTTCTGGACCTCGGGGCGGATGTTGCATGTCGGGGGCGAGGTCTACGACGCGGCTGCGCACATGGCCGCGCAGCGTGCCTATTTCGCTTCGGGGGACGGCTATACCGCGTTCTTCTACCCGCCGGTGTTCCTGCCGCTGTGCTGGCCGCTGGGGCTGCTGGGCTACTTTCCGGCGCTCGGTGCCTGGCTGCTGGCGACGGGGGCGTTCCATCTGCTCGCCTTGCGGGCATGGTGGAAAGCGTCGCTGCCGGACATGCCGCTTTGGCTGCCGTTTCTCGCCTTTCCGGCGGTGCCGATCGTCGTGACCCATGGGCAGACATCGTTCCTCGTCGCCGGCCTGCTCGGCCTCGCGGCCTGGCTGGTGCCCACTCGGCCGGTGATGGCGGGCGTGCTGCTTGGCCTTGCCACCATCAAGCCGCAGTTCGGGCCGCTGGTGCCGCTGGCGCTGCTGCTGACCCGCGAATGGAAAGTGATCGCGGTCGCCGCGGTGACGGCGCTGGCGCTCGCCGGCTTCGCCACGCTGGCATTCGGGCCCGGCGTATGGAGCGAATGGCTGGCCGCGAGCGGGCGGGCGCGGGCGGCGATGGAGGCGGGCACGGTGCCCTTCGGCAAGATGGTGAGTCCGTTCGCCGCCCTCAGGTTGCTCGGCGCGCCGGTCCTGGCCGCCTACGCGGCGCAGGGAGCGGCGGCGCTTTTCGCGGTACTGCTGCTGGCCCGTGCCGTCTGGGGGCGGGGCTGGTCCCCAGGGCTGGGCGCCGCCATGCTCGCCGGTGCGCCGCTGGCGACGCCCTTCGTGCTGGACTACGACATGGTGCTGCTGGGCTTCCCGCTGCTATGGCTGGCGGGGGAGGGGCTGCGCACGGGGTTTCGCGACTGGGAGAAGCTGGCGATCACGCTCGCCTTCGTCGCCCCGGCCTTCGCTCGGCCGCTGGCGCTGGAGCTTGGCGTACCGACGATGCCTCTGGTACTGGCGCTGCTCTTCGCCATCATCGCGCGCCGGGCAACCACTCCGGCGGAGGAAGGAAATTGACCGTGGCCACCGACAGACCCCGCCAGAGCCGCAACATCGCCCTGCTGATCGACGCGGACAACGCCTCGCCCGCGACGCTCGACGCGGCGCTGACGATCCTGGGGGACCTGGGCACCGTCAACGTGCGGCGCGTCTATGGCAACTGGAGCAAGCCGGCGCTCAAGGGCTGGTCGGCGCTGGTCCACCGCCACGCGCTGGAGCCGCAGCAGCAGTTCGACCTCACCAAGGGCAAGAACGCCACCGACATGAAGATGACCATCGATGCCATGGACCTGCTCTATGGCGGCCACGTCGACGGCTTCGGGCTGATGACCAGCGACAGCGACTTCATGCCGCTCGCCATCCGCATCCGTCAGAACGGCACCCCGGTCTACGGCTTCGGCACCGCCCGCACCCCCGAGGCCTTCCGCGAGGCCTGCACCCGCTTCATCGACCTCGACGCGATGGTAGAGGCCGAGGAGGAGGAAGCCCCGGGCAATCCGGTCGCCAGGCCCGCCGAAAAGCCGGTGGTGGACGACGAACTGGTCAAACTGCTCGGCGACGCTTGGAAAGCCAGCAAGCGCGACGAGCAGGGCTATGCGAGCCTGTCCGAAGTCGGCCAGCGCGCGGCGAACCGATCGAGCTTCGACGCCAGGAGCTACGGCTTCTCGCGCTTGTCGGAACTGGTGCAGTCGCTGCCGAACTTCGCGACGGAGAAGCGGGCGAGCGGGGTGTTCGTCAAGCGGGTGCGGTAGCGATCGGCAAGCCACCGGATGCGTCTGCTCCTGCTGGCCGGCGAACGGCTATGCCGCGACCATAGGTTCTGGAAGTGCCTGTGGCTGCGGCTCAGCAATCATGATGCGATGAGTTGATCGGTGCACTCATGCATCAATCAACTCGGGATCGATCTCTCCCGCCCGGTTCTGGATGAACATGAAGCGGTGTTCCGGGTTGCGGCCCATCAGGCGGTCGACGAGGTCCTTCACGGCCGCGCGGCCTTCGTATTCGGGGGGCAGGGTGATGCGGATCAGTGAGCGCGACGTGGGGCTCATCGTCGTTTCGCGCAGTTGCTGGGGGTTCATTTCGCCAAGGCCCTTGAAGCGGCCCACTTCCACTTTCTTGCCCTTGAACTGCGTCGCTTCCAGCTCGGCGCGGTGTGCGTCATCGCGGGCGTAGGCGGAAGTCGAGCCGCTGGTCAGGCGATAGAGCGGGGGCTGGGCGAGGTAGAGGTGCCCGCGCCGCACCACTTCCGGCATTTCCTGGAAGAAGAACGTCATCAGCAGCGTCGCGATATGTGCGCCGTCCACGTCGGCGTCGGTCATGATGACGATGCGGTCGTAGCGCAAGTTGTCGGGATTGCAGTCCTTGCGCATGCCGCAGCCGAGCGCGAGGCCGAGGTCGGCGATTTCCTGGTTGGCGCGGATCTTGTCGGTCGTGGCGCTGGCGACGTTGAGGATCTTGCCGCGGATCGGCAGGATCGCCTGCGTCTTGCGGTCGCGCGCGTGCTTGGCCGATCCGCCCGCGCTGTCCCCCTCCACGATGAACAGCTCGGTCTCGCCGCTGCCTTCGCCGGAGCAGTCGGTGAGCTTGCCGGGCAGGCGCAGCTTGCGTGCGTTGGTGGCGGTCTTGCGCTTGACCTCCCGCTCCGCCTTGCGCCGCAGCCGCTCGTCCATGCGCTCCATCACCGCGCCCAGCAGCGCCTTGCCGCGATCGAGGTTGTCGGTGAGGAAATGGTCGAAGTGGTCGCGCACCGCGTTTTCGACCAGGCGCGCGGCTTCCAGGCTGGTCAGGCGGTCCTTGGTCTGGCTCTGGAACTGCGGATCGCGGATGAACACCGAAAGCATCACTTCGCTGCCCGTCACCACGTCGTCGGGGGTGATGTCCTTGGCCTTCTTCTGGCCGACCAGTTCGGCGAAGGCGCGGATGCCCTTGGTCAGCGCGGCGCGCAGGCCCTGTTCGTGGGTGCCGCCGTCCGGAGTCGGGATGGTGTTGCAGTACCAGGAATAGGCGCCGTCCGAATAGAGCGGCCAGGCGATCGCCCATTCGACGCGGCCCTGTTCGGCTCCGTCCTCGCCGCGCGGGAACTCCTGGCTGCCGGAGAAGGCCTGCGTGGTCACGCATTCGCGCCCGCCGATCTGCTCCACCAGGTGGTCGGCCAGGCCGCCGGGGAACTGGAACGTCGCTTCGGCCGGCGCATCGTCGGAGGCGAGCGCGGGAGCGCATTTCCAGCGGATCTCCACCCCGGCGAAGAGATAGGCCTTGGACCGCGCCAGCTTGAACAGCCGCGCGGGCTTGAACTTCTGCTCCCCGAAGATCTCGGTATCGGGGGTGAAAGTCACCGCCGTGCCGCGCCGGTTGGGCGCGGCGCCGACGCGCTCGATCGGCCCCAGCGTCACCCCGCGCGAGAATTCCTGCGCATAGAGTTCCTTGTTGCGCGCCACTTCGATGCGGGTCTTCGCCGAGAGCGCGTTGACCACCGAGATGCCCACGCCGTGCAGACCCCCGGAAGTGGCATAGGCCTTGCCGGAGAACTTGCCCCCCGAATGGAGCGTGGAAAGGATCACCTCCAGCGCCGACTTGCCAGGAAACTTGGGGTGCTCGTCAATGGGAATGCCGCGCCCGTTGTCGATGACGGTCAGGCGCCCGGGAGTGCCCGACTCCTCCTCCAGCGTCACTTCGATGCGGTTGGCGTGGCCGGCCACCGCCTCGTCCATCGCGTTGTCGAGCACTTCGGCGGCGAGGTGGTGCAGGGCGCGCTCGTCGGTGCCGCCGATATACATGCCGGGGCGCCGCCGGACCGGCTCAAGCCCTTCCAGCACTTCGATCGCGGAACCATCGTAGGATTCCCCGCCGGCGGTGGGGAGCTTGTCGAACAGGTCATCGGCCATGGCCGCGACTATACGCAGGGCCGGAATCCGCGATCAAGCGGGGATCCGCGCTTATCCGCAACCGTCGTCCCGGGTTCGCCCATGGGGGCTGCCGGCGCCTACTCGCCGAACTTGGTGGGCGCGGGGCTGATTACTTTGACCGAGCCGGCTTCCACCTCGCGCACTTCGAGCGCGCGTTCGACGATGCCGCCGCGCGTGAAGCGGAACGGGCCGTCAAGACCGAGGAACCCGCCGCTGTCGAGCATTTGCGGCACCGGAAAATCCTTGCCCAGCTTCCATTCGCGCGCGACGCGCAGCGTCAGCAGCACCGCGTCGTAGCCCAGCGTGGCGATCCGGAACGGCTGCGCACCGAAGCGCGAGCGGTAGCTTTTGGAAAACTGGGCGAAGCGCTGGTCGGAGACCGTCGAGAACCACGCTCCGTTCAGCGCCGGCGTGGTTGTCAGTTCGCGTTCGCCGCTCCACAGTTCGGTGCCGAGCAGGCGCACGTTGGCATTGCCGCCGCGCGCGCGGAACGATGCCGCCGCCTTGCCGGACAGGCTGCCGCCATCGGCGATGAGCAGCGCGCCGTAGCCGCTCTTGGCCTTGATCCGGTTCACCGCCGTGCTGATCGAGGCGGCGGTGCGGTCATAGGGTTCCATGGCGATGACGGTGCCGCCGGCACTGCGCACCGATTCGAGCAGGACACTGCTGGCCCGGTCGCCGTATTCGCCGCGCGGGACCAGCGCGGCGAAGGCGGAAATGCCTTGGGAGCGGGCGTAGTTGACCGTGCGCGCGATCGATTGGCCAGGCAGGTTGCCCATGATGAACACGTCCCGGGTGGCCGCCGACTCGTCGTTGGAGAACGATATCAGCGGGACCTTGGCCGGCCGGACGACGGCGGCGACAGCGGGAACGTCGTCCGAAAGCAACGGACCGAGAATCAGCTTGTTGCCGTCGGCTATGGCGCGCTGCGCGGCTTCGGCGGGATTGGTTCCGGTATCGTAAGTGGTCACCCGCAGGTTCTTGGCCCCGGTATCGAGCAGCGCCATGTTGGCGGCATTGGCGATCGACTGGCCGACGGCGCTGTTGCCGCCGGTGAGGGGGACCAGCAGGGCGATGCGGTGCCGTTCGGTGTCGACCGGGATCACGCTTTCGCTCGGCTTGGGGGCGGGGGGCGGCGTCGTCGGCGTCGGGGCCTTGGGCACCACGGTACATCCGGCCAGCACCGCCAGCACCCCGGCGGCAACGAGATTTCGCCGATCTGTCCGCCAAATCCGGCGAGAATTCAGGCGTTTGTCGAACATCTCTTGCCGCTCCCTGGGTCCTTGGCCATGAGTCCCGTGATGGAACATTCGCTTTCGCCGGGGCTGTATATAGTGGCAACCCCGATTGGCAACCTGGGTGATATAACGTTGCGCGCGGTCGATGTGTTGCGCGGCGTCGGTGCGGTCGCCTGCGAGGATACGCGGGTGACGGGAAAACTGCTCCACCACCTGGGCATCAAGAAGCGGATGATCCGCTATGACGATCACGCCGGGGAGGGCGACCGCGAGCGCCTGCTGGCGCTGATGGAAAGCGAGGCGGTGGCGCTGGTCAGCGACGCGGGAACGCCGCTGATTTCCGATCCCGGCTATCGCCTGGTGCGCACGGCGCGCGAGCGGGGGATTGCAGTGACCAGCCTGCCGGGGCCGAACGCGGCGGTCCTGGCGATGACGCTTTCGGGCCTGCCCAACGACCGTTTCCTGTTCGCCGGGTTCCTGCCCAACAAGGCCAAGGCGCGTGAGGAGGCGCTGGCGGAGCTGGCAGGGGTGCCGGCGACGCTGGTGTTCTACGAAACCGCCCCGCGCCTGGAAGCGGCGCTTGCGGCGATCGCGGCGGTGCTGCCGGGCCGCGAAGTCGCGGTCGCGCGCGAATTGACCAAGAAGTTCGAGGAATGCCGCAGCGGCACGCCCGGCGAGCTTGCCGGGCACTATGCGGCCCATCCGCCCCGCGGGGAGATCGTGCTGCTGGTGGCGCCGCCGCTGGAGGAGCCGGCCGGCGACATCGATGTCGACGCGCTGCTGCGGACGGCACTGGCGGATGCCAAGCCTTCGCAGGCGGCGGCCCAAGTGGCCCGGGCCACCGGGCTGGACCGCAAGGCGCTCTATGCCCGCGCGATGGAGCTCAAGTGAGTCGGCGCACGAAAAGCCAACGTGACCGGGCCGAACGCGACGGGCGGCGGGGCGAGCGGCTGGCGGAACTGTTCCTGCTCGTCACCGGCTGGCGCGTGCTGGCCCGCCGCGTCAAGACTCCGCGCGGTGAGGTTGACATCGTGGCCCGGCGGGGGCGGACGCTGTGCTTCGTCGAAGTGAAATGGCGGCGGACGAAGGCTGAACTGGACACCGCCATCTCCCTCCCGCGCCTGCGGCGGGTGGCCGCCGCGGCGGAGGCCTTGGCGCCGCGTTTCGCGAAGCCGGGGGATGCCCAGCGGGTGGACGTGATGCTGATCGCGCCAGGTTGCTGGCCGCGCCGGATCGTCAACGCCTGGCAGCCGGGAAGCTGACTGAATTGATCCCGTACAATCCGCGCCGTCCCGGGGGCGGGCCCAGGACGGCGACCATTCCCGAAACCTGTCGCGCCTGCGCGCAAATCCGACTAAGCGAACGCCCGGCAGCAATCCGCAGGACCACAATCCCATGACCTTACGCATCGCCGTCCAGATGGACCCGCTCGAAAGCATCAACATCGCCGGGGATTCCTCGTTCGCGCTGATGCTGGCGGCGCAGGCGCGCGGGCATGCGCTGTTCCACTATGACGTGCGCACGCTCGCCTACGATACCTCCGAGGGTGCCGGCGGGCGGCTGACCTGCTGGGGAGTGCCGGTCACCGTACAGCGCGCGGGGGGCACGCATTTCACGCGCGGCGAGTATCGGCTGATCGATCTGGTGGCGGATATCGACGTGGTGCTGATGCGCCAGGATCCGCCCTTCGACCTGGGGTACATCACCGCCACTCACCTGCTGGAACGGCTTGCCGGGCAGACGCTGGTGGTCAACGATCCCGCCTCGGTGCGTAATGCACCCGAGAAGGTCTTCGTGCTCGATTTCGCGCGGTTCATGCCGCCGACTTTCATCGCGCGCCGGATCGAGGACGTGCGCCGGTTCCAGCAACGAATGCTGGACAAGGGGCTGGCGGGCGATCTCGTCGTCAAGCCGCTCCACGGCAACGGCGGCAAGGCGGTGTTCCGCGTTCCCGCCGACGGCAGCAACCTGGGCGCGCTGGTGGAGATGTTCCAGAACGCCTGGGTTGAGCCGTTCATGGTCCAGCCCTTCCTTCCCGAAGTCAGCGCCGGCGACAAGCGCATCGTCCTGGTCGACGGAGAATTCGCCGGCGCCATCAACCGCCGGCCGGGCGAGGGCGAGTTCCGCTCCAATCTCGCGGTCGGCGGTTCGGCGGAGGCGAGCGAACTCACTGCGGCGGAAGAGCAAATCTGCGCCGTGCTGGGGCCGCAGCTCAAGGCGCGGGGGCTCGTCTTCGTCGGGATCGACGTGATCGGCGGCAAGTGGCTCACCGAGATCAACGTCACCTCGCCCACCGGCATCGTCGCGATCGACCGTTTCAACGGAACCGATACCGGCGCGCGCATCTGGGAGGCGATCGAGGCGCGCCACGCCGCGATGTGACGGCCCGGACTTTACGCCGGACTTCACGCCGGACTTCACTGGCGCGACAATCGTCCGTGCGGATTTGCGCGTGGTGAATATTGAGCTATTCTCCCGGCGGCAACCTGAGGAGAGGGGCTAATGGTGAAGAAACTCGCGGCCGAATTTTTCGGTACTTTCTGGCTGGTGTTCGGTGGCTGCGGTTCGGCGGTGCTGGCGGCGGCATTTCCGGAACTCGGGATCGGCTTTACCGGCGTGTCGCTGGCCTTCGGACTCACCGTCCTGACCATGGCCTACGCGGTCGGGGGCATTTCGGGCGGGCATTTCAATCCCGCCGTCTCGTTCGGGCTTGCTGTGGGCGGCCGGTTCGCCTGGAAGGACCTTGTGCCCTACTGGATCGCGCAAGTGATCGGTGCGGTCGTCGCGGGCGCCGCGCTTTTCGCCATCGCTTCGGGCAAGGCGGGTTTCGCGCCGGGCGGCTTCGCCTCCAACGGGTATGGCGATCTCTCGCCGGGCGGTTACGCGATGCAGGCCGCGCTGCTGATCGAGATGATCCTGACGGCGGGCTTCCTCATCGTGATCCTGGGATCGACTTCAAAGCTGGTGCCCGCCGGGTTCGCGCCGATCGCCATCGGCCTGGCGCTGACGCTGATCCACCTGATCTCGATTCCAGTGACCAATACCTCGGTGAACCCCGCGCGCTCCACCGGCGTCGCGATCTTCGCTGAGACCGGTGCGCTTGAGCAGCTCTGGCTGTTCTGGCTGGCGCCACTGGTGGGCGCTGCGCTGGGCGGCCTGATCTGGAAAGTCCTGCTCGCCACCGACGAAACCGGAGGCTGACCGGCTTCAACCCTGTTCCCTGGGATGAGCGTTGCGATAGACGTCAAGCAGGGTTGCCGCGTCCACCCGGGTGTAGATCTGCGTCGAGCCGAGCGAGGCGTGGCCGAGCAGTTCCTGCAGGCTCCGCAGGTCCGCGCCGGCGCCCAGCAGGTGGGTGGCAAAGCTGTGGCGCAGCGCGTGCGGGGTCGCCGTCACGGGCAGGCCCAGCGCGATCCGCGCGCGCGCCATCGCTTTCTGCACCATGCCCTGCGACAGCGGGCCGCCCTTGGCGCCCCGGAACAGCGCCTTGTCACGTTCCAGCGGCCAGGGGCACTTGGTGAGGTAATCGGTCACGCCGTCGCGCACGATCGGCAGGATCGGGACCATGCGCTGCTTGCCGCCCTTGCCTGTCACGATCAGCGTTTCGCCCAGCGGCACCGCCGCGCCGGCCAGCGAAAGCGCCTCGGCAATGCGCAGGCCGGCGCCGTAGAGCAGCAGCAGCACGGCGCGGTCGCGCGCGCCGATCCAGGGTTCGCGGGCGTCTTCCTCCACCGTCGCGGCCAGGTTCACCGCCTCGTCGGGGGTGACAGGGCGCGGCAGGCCCTTCTTGACGCGCGGGCCGCGCAGGCGCGGCGGCATGGCGTCATTCACGCCGGCGCGCGCGCGCGCGAAGGCAAGGAAGCCTTTGAGCGCCGAAAGTTCGCGCGCGGCCGAGACGTTGCCGATCCCGTCCTGCCGCCGCGCCGCAAGCTGCCGGCGCAAGTCGCCCGCCTCCAGGCGGGCGAGCGCTGCCCAGTCGGTTTCGCCCAGCGCGTCGAGCAGCCGCGCCGCCGTGGCGACATAGGCACGCACGGTATGCGGGCTGCGCCGTCGCCCTTGCGCGAGGTGGCCGCCCCAGGCCTCCAGAAGATCGGCCTTGGTCACGTCGCCACCAGCGCGGCGGGGACCAGTTCGCCCAGCAGGCCGTCGAGCAGCGGCATGCCAGCCTCGGTCACGACCAGGTGTGATCCTTCCTGTCGAACCAGGCCCTGTTGCTGGTAGAACCACGCCTTCGCCGCGTCGCGCAGGTCCCCCGGATCGAGGCCGAAGCGCGACGCCACGGCGTGAAGGTCCACCCCCTCGTGCAGGCGCAGCCCCATCAGCATGGCTTCGCTGGCCTGTTCCCGCTGGCCGAGCGAACGTGCCTCGAC
Organism: Novosphingobium sp. CF614; assembly: GCF_900113255.1. Classification (GTDB taxonomy): domain Bacteria; phylum Pseudomonadota; class Alphaproteobacteria; order Sphingomonadales; family Sphingomonadaceae; genus Novosphingobium. The sequence continues at coordinate 27,356 of NZ_FOOR01000004.1, read as the reverse complement.
GATGCCGTTCCGCGATGCCGCGACCGCCTCCAGCCAGTTCTCCGGCTTGCGATGGCGCACGGTCGCCTCTCCCATGCGTCGTCCATGGGCGCCGGGGCCGATCCCGCAATAGTCCTGATATCGCCAGTAGGCGAGATTATGGCGGCTTTCCTCGCCCGGCCGGGCATGATTGCTCACCTCATAGGCGGGCAGGCCGGCAGCGGCGGTCATTTCGCGCGTGAGCGCGAACATGTCGGCGCAGGCATCCTCGTCGAGCGGCGCGAACTGCCGCTTGCGCACCATGGTCTCGAACCGCGTTCCCGGTTCGATGGTGAGCTGATAAAGCGAGAGGTGTCCGGTGCCCAGCGCCAGCGCGCGCGAAAGTTCCGCCCGCCACTGTTCGCTCGCCTGCCCCGGACGGGCGTAGATGAGATCGAACGAGACACGCGCGAAATGGCGCTGCGCCACGTCGAGTGCGGCAAGCCCCTCGGCGGCGTCGTGCAGCCGGCCGAGAAATCGCAAGGTCTCGTCATCTAGCGCCTGCAGGCCGAGCGAGACGCGGTTGACTCCGGCACGCGCGAGCGCGGCATAGTTCGCCGCCTCTACCGAGGAGGGATTGCCTTCCAGGGTGATCTCGATGCCCGGCGCGAAACCCCAGAGCCGCTCGGCCTCCGCCAGCAGGCGCTCGACGAGAGCGGGGGGCATCAGTGACGGCGTACCGCCGCCGAAGAACACGCTTTCCAGCGGTTCGTCGTTCACCATCGCGCGCTCGTGCCGCATCTCGGTGAGCAGGGCCTGCTCCCACCGCGCATGATCCACCCGCTCGCGGACATGGCTGTTGAAGTCGCAGTAAGGGCACTTGGCGAGGCAGAACGGCCAGTGAATGTAGAGGGCGCGGGCCATGTGCCCTGCCTAGCGGCCGAATTGCTCCGCGACCAGCTTGGCGAAAGCATCGGCGCGGTGGCTGATCCGGTGCTTTTCCTCGGGAGCGAGCTGGGCGAAGCTCATGTCGTGTCCCTCGGGCACGAAGATCGGATCGTAGCCGAAGCCCATCGTCCCGCGCGGCGGCCACGAAAAGGTGCCGTTCACGCGGCCTTCGTAGACCGCGTCGTCCCCTTCGGGCCACGCGATGGCAAGGACGCAGGAAAACCAGCAGGAACGCTCGACATCAGGGCCCTGCTCGCACAGCAGCCCCTCGACCTTGCCCATCGCCATGTACCAGTCGCGGCCGGGATCGCCCTCGAACCATTGACGTTCGGCCCAGTCGGCGGTGTAGACGCCGGGCCGGCCGCCGAGCGCGGTGACGGACAATCCGCTGTCGTCGGCCAGCGCCGGAAGCTGCGCGGCCTTGGCGGCGGCATGGGCCTTGATGAGCGCGTTCTCGGCGAAAGTCTTGCCGGTCTCCGCCGGTTCGGGCAGGCCGAGCTGGCCGGCGGAAAGGCACTCCATCCCGTAGGGCGCGAGCAAGGCGCCGATTTCCTTGAGCTTGCCCGCGTTGTGCGTGGCGATGACGAGGCGTTTGCTATCGAGTTTGCGCATCACCGCTCCTTGGCCTTCCCATTTTCTCGAAACGACCGATGGCCTTATCTTCCCACCGCCTTGGCCTGCGCCGCGAATATGCGATCGCAGCCGATGCGGGCCAGGCGCAGCAGGCGCAGCAGGCCTTCCTCGTCGTAGCAGGCACCCTCGGCGGTGGCCTGTGCCTCGGCGATCTTGCCGCCCTCGATCAGCACGAAGTTGGCGTCCGCGTCAGCCGAGGAATCCTCGATATAGTCGAGGTCGAGCACCGGGGTGCCGGTATGGATACCACAGGAGATCGCGGCGACGCGGCCCTGGATCGGGTCTTCCTTGATCTTGCCGTCCGCCATCAGCTTGTCGACCGCAAGACGCAGTGCGACCCATGCGCCCGAGATCGAGGCGGTGCGGGTGCCGCCGTCGGCCTGGATCACGTCGCAGTCGAGCACGATCTGCCGTTCTCCAAGCTTCTTCATGTCGACCACTGCGCGCAGGGAACGGCCGATCAGGCGCTGGATTTCCTGGGTGCGACCGGACTGCTTGCCCTTGGCCGCCTCGCGGCTGCCGCGCGTGTGGGTGGCGCGCGGCAGCATCGAATACTCCGCCGTTACCCAGCCTTCGCTCTTGCCGCGCAGGAACGGCGGCACCTTTTCCTCGACCGAGGCCGTCACCAGCACGCGGGTATCGCCGAAGGAAATCAGCACCGATCCCTCGGCGTGCTTGGTGAAACCGGTCTGGATATCGATGGCGCGCATCTCGTCGGGCGCACGGCCGGAAGGTCGCATGGGAATTCCTTGTCGTGAACGTTATATCGACTGGATCGTCGATTACCGGGCGCCCATTGCGCATAAGGCTTGAGGCTGCAAGCCTTATGCCTAAATTGCATCGGATGCCCACACCGCCCATCACCGAATTGACCCTGCGCGCACGCGAGATCTTCCGGCTCGTGGTGGAAGGCTATCTCGAAACGGGATCGCCGGTTGGCTCGAAGACGCTCGCGGGGCCGGGGGGCGTGAATCTGTCCTCGGCCTCGATCCGGTCGGTGCTGGCCGACCTGGAAGGGCTGGGGCTGCTCGCCGCGCCACATACCAGCGCGGGCCGGCTGCCGACCGACGCGGGATTGCGGCTGTTCGTGGACGGCATCATGCAAGTGGCCGAGCCGACCGCCGAGGAGCGCCTGGCCATCGAAAGCCGCATTGCCGCGCCGGGCCCGATCGAGGCGGCGCTGGAGGCGACGAGCACGCTGCTTTCCAGTCTCTCTTCAGGCGCGGGGGTGGTCATGGTGCCCCGGCGCGAACCGCGCCTGATGCACTTGCAGATGGTGCCCCTGGCCCCGGACCGGGCGCTGGCGGTGCTGGTCGGCGAGGACGGGGCGGTCGAAAACCGGGTGGTGGACTTGCCCGTCAGCCTGCCGCCCGGCGCACTGGAAGAAGCGTCCAACTACATTTCCGCGCGGCTTGCCGGGCGCACGCTCGCCGAAGCGGCCCGGGCGATGCGCACAGAGATCGATTCGGGTAAATCGGCGCTCGATGCCGCCAGCCGCGACCTTGTCGAGCGCGGCCTTGCCGTCTGGACCGAGGATGCCATGCAGCGCCGGGTGCTGATCGTGCGCGGGCAGGCCAACCTGCTCGACGAAAGCGCGATTTCGGACCTGGAACGCGTCCGTTCGCTGCTCGACGATCTCGAGAACAAGCAATCGGTCGCCGATCTGCTGGACATGGCCCGCGAGGCGCGATCGACGCGCATCTTCATCGGTTCGGAAAACCGCCTCTTCGCGCTTTCGGGTTCCTCGGTCATCGCCTCGCCCTATCGTGATCGCGAAGGGCGCGTGGTCGGCGTGGTGGGGGTTATCGGACCGACTCGGTTGAATTATGCGCGGGTTGTCCCCATGGTGGATTTCACTGCCCAGAGCCTGGGCAAGCTCATCGGATAGCTGGAACATTGGAAGAATGACCGAAGACAAGACGCAGCCGCCCGAAGACGTGGCCGTGGCCGAAGAACTGAAGGGTGTGCCCGAGGAAATGCTCGACAACAGGGGTGAGGACGAAGAACTCGCCAAGCTGCGCGAGGAACTGGAAGTGGCCAGGCAGGACGTGCTCTACGCCCGCGCGGAAACCCAGAACGTGCGCCGCCGGCTGGAGAAGGACATCGCGGATGCCCGCGCCTATGCCGCGACCGGGTTCGCCCGCGACATTCTTTCGGTTGCCGACAACCTGTCCCGCGCGCTTTCCTCGATTCCCGCCGAACTGCGCGAGGACGACAAGATGAAGAATCTCGTCGCCGGGATCGAGGCGACCGGGCGCGAGATCGACAAGGTGTTCGGCGCCCACGGCATCAGCCGCATCGCGGCCATGGGCCTGCCGCTCGATCCCAACCAGCACCAGGCCATGATCGAGCTTCCCTCGGCCGACGCGGAGCCGGGCACGGTGGTGCAGGAGCTGCAGGCAGGCTACATGATAAAGGACCGCCTGCTGCGCCCGGCCATGGTGGCGGTGGCCAAGAAGCCGGACTGATACCAAAATCCATTGGTCGGAATCTTGCTCCCCTGGTTCCGGCCCTTGTTTCGTCTTTGCGAGCCGCCGAAGGCGGTGCGGCAATCCGGGGCAGTTTCTTGCTCGCCCTGGATGGCTTCGGCGGCTTTGCCGCCTCGCAACGGCGGCGGGAATGGATGAGGCTCGCTCCAAAGAAGCTTGATACGAATGTCTTTTCACGGACCGCACGCGGCCCCGAATCGGGATGACCGGGTGCGGGCCGTCGATAATGCGTTCCATGCGAAGGAACCGCGCGCGCGTTGCTCCGTTGATTCGGGTATACCCAGAGTTTCTCGGAGGACTTCGATGCGCAAGCTCATTCTACCGCTTTTCATGGCGGGCGCCCTCGGCATGGCGGGCTGTGCCAGCAACTACGGCGGCGAAGGTGCGCTTGCAGGCGGTGCGCTGGGCGCGGGCGTCGGCGCGCTCAGCGGCGGCGATGCCGGGACCGGCGCGGCGATCGGCGCCGCGGCAGGCGCCGTTGCCGGTTCGCAGGTGAAGAAGAAGGACCGGGGCTGCTACCGCTATGACCGCAATGGCGACCGTTATTGGGATCGCGATTGCTGATACGTCCGGCGAAAGCCGGAGCGCATGCCCGCCTGTCGGGTCGCGGGAAAGGGCGCGGGTTGCCACTGGCTTCCGCGCCCTTTCTACGCGGGATGGAAGGGCAGTACGCCGCGATAGTCTTCCAGCGGCGGGACGCCGGGAACGTGCCGACCGCGCGATAGCAGGAATACGTGCCGGACGATCTCGGCCTGCTGTTCGATCCCGTAGCGATCGAGCGGCCAGCCCGGGCGCAGCGTGTAATCATAGCGGCACAGCGGATGGCGCATCAACGGCAGATACCAGCCACCCTTGCGCTGGGCCTGCCAGACATGCGTCATCTCGTGGATGAAAAGCCCCTGGGCGGCGGCGTCGCTGCTCCAAAAATCGTCGCGGTAATTCCCCGAGTCGGGATGGAAATGCAGGTGGCCGCAAGGTGCCATGACGGTATGGACGGGCTGGAAGGGAAACCAGCGCCAGCGGCGAACACGGACCGGTTCGCAATCGATCGCGTGCCCGAACACCGAGCGCACGAGCCGTGTTTCGCCTGCCGTCAGCGGCCTTTCGCCGCCGGGCGGGCAGACATGCGGATCGCTCATGGCTCTCCGTGATTCATGCCCGCCATATCGTGGCCGGCCATGTCATGGTCCGCCATATCGTGATCGGTCATGGCATTGCCCATCTTCTCGATGCGGAGCGGCATCGACAGCTTGTCTCCATCGGAGAAAGTCAGGGTAAGTTCGGTGGCGGCGCCCGCCTTGAGCGTGTCCGCCAGATCGAAGGCCATGATGTGATAGCCGCCCGGCGCGAATTCCAGCACTGCGCCCGGCGCCAGTTCGACCGAGTCGACCGGGCTCATGGTGCCGCCTTCGGTCTTGTGCATTTCCGCCTTGCCGGCGCCCGCGACATGGATGCCGACCAGGGTGGCCGTGCCCGGGCCGTCGTTGCGTACCGAGAAATAGACTGCCGCGGGACGGCCCGCGACGACCGGCAGGACCAAGCGCCCGTCGCTCGCCGAAATCCCCGGCTTGGCATCGGGCGCGGCGGCGTCGGCTCCGGTCTCCTGAGGCACCGGGGCAGCGGGTTGCTGGCATGCCGCCAGTGCCGCGAGCGAGGCGGCGCCACAGAGAAAAGCGAGCTTGCGAGGCAGTTTCACGGCCGGGATATCCTTAGCTTGTGCATTGCGAAATTTCGCGGGCGGTAATGCCACCCGAACACTCTTGTTCCAAGCAAAACCGCTCCTATATCGCCCCCCGACGACTAGGAACGTCATCGAGCCGCGCAAGCTGTCTTGCCTTTCGGGGGAGGCGATCCGGGCGGTGTCAACCACTGACGTGAGGAATGGGGATAATGGCAAAAGTAATCGGTATCGACCTCGGCACTACCAACAGCTGCGTTGCCGTGATGGACGGCGGCAAGCCCAAGGTTATCGAAAATTCGGAAGGCGCGCGCACGACTCCCTCGATCGTGGCCTTCACCAGGGACGGCGAGCGCCTGATCGGGCAGCCCGCCAAGCGTCAGGCCGTGACCAACGGCGACAACACGATCTTCGCGGTCAAGCGCCTGATCGGCCGCCGCTTCGACGATCCGGTGACCAAGAAGGACACCGAGCTTGTTCCCTACACCATCGTGAAGGGCAAGAACGGCGATGCCTGGGTCAATGCCGGCGGCGAGGATTACAGCCCTTCGCAGATTTCTGCCTTCATCCTCCAGAAGATGAAGGAAACCGCCGAGAGCTATCTTGGCGAGACGGTTACGCAGGCGGTCATCACCGTGCCGGCCTACTTCAACGACGCGCAGCGCCAGGCGACCAAGGACGCCGGCCAGATCGCCGGCCTTGAAGTGCTGCGCATCATCAACGAGCCGACCGCGGCGGCGCTGGCCTATGGCCTCGACAAGCAGGACGGCAAGACCATCGCGGTCTACGATCTTGGCGGCGGCACTTTCGACGTTTCGATCCTCGAGATCGGCGACGGCGTGTTCGAAGTGAAATCGACCAACGGCGACACCTTCCTGGGCGGCGAGGATTTCGACTCCAAGCTGGTCGAGTGGCTGGCCAACAAGTTCAAGGCCAAGGAGAACATGGACCTGCGCAGCGACAAGCTTGCGCTCCAGCGTCTCAAGGAAGCCGCCGAGAAGGCCAAGATCGAGCTGTCTTCCACCGCGACGACCGAGATCAACCTGCCCTTCATCACCGCGCGCATGGAAGGTGGCGCCACCACGCCGCTGCACCTGGTCGAGACGGTTACTCGCTCCGACCTGGAGCGCATGGTCGCCGATCTGATCCAGCGCACGCTCGAGCCCTGCCGCAAGGCGCTGGCCGATGCCGGTCTTTCGGCCAAGGATGTCGACGACGTGGTGCTGGTCGGCGGCATGACCCGCATGCCCAAGGTACGCGAAGTCGTGAAGGAGTTCTTCGGCAAGGATCCGCATACCGGCGTGAACCCTGACGAAGTCGTCGCCATGGGCGCGGCGATCCAGGCCGGCGTGCTGCAGGGCGACGTCAAGGACGTGCTGCTGCTCGACGTGACCCCGCTGTCGCTGGGTATCGAGACGCTGGGCGGCATCATGACCAAGATGATCGACCGCAACACCACGATCCCGACCAAGAAAAGCCAGGTCTACTCCACCGCCGAGGACAACCAGCAGGCGGTGACGATCCGCGTGTTCCAGGGCGAGCGCGAGATGGCGCAGGACAACAAGCTGCTCGGCCAGTTCGATCTCCTTGGCATCCCTCCGGCGCGGCGCGGTGTACCGCAGATCGAGGTGACGTTCGACATCGACGCCAATGGCATCGTCAACGTCTCCGCCAAGGACAAGGGCACCGGCAAGGAGCAGCAGATCCGCATCCAGGCTTCGGGCGGCCTTTCCGATTCCGACATCGACCAGATGGTCAAGGATGCGGAGCGCTTCGCCGAGGAGGACAAGAAGCGTCGCGAGGCGGCCGAGGCCAAGAACAACGCCGACAGCCTCGTCCATGCGACGGAGCAGCAACTGGCCGAGAACGGCGACAAGATCGACGCTTCGCTCAAGTCGGACGTGGAGGCCGCGATCGCGGCCGCGAAGGCCGCGATCGACGGCGGCGACACCGCCGAAATCACTGCGAAGGCCCAGGCGCTGACTGAAGTCGCCATGAAGATGGGCCAGGCGATCTACGAGAAGGAGCAGGCCACCGCCTCCTCGCCTGGCGGCGCCGCGCCCTCGGGCGGTGACGACGATGTGGTCGATGCCGAGTTCTCGGAAGTCGATGAAAACAAGGGCTGAACCAGCCAACGGAGATAAACCGTGTTCGTCATTCCCGCGAAACGGGAACCTTGTTCTTCCCTAGCGCGAAGCCGCGACGGCAAGAGCCGGGCCCCCGCATTCAGCGGGGGTGGCGAGGTTTACTGGGGGTGAGTTCTTGAGCACCGAGATCGACTATTACGAACTGCTGGAAGTAGAGCGGACGGCGGACGACAAGGCCATCAAGTCGGCCTATCGCCGGCTCGCGATGCGCTATCACCCGGACAAGAATCCGGGCTGCTCGGATTCCGAGTCGCGCTTCAAGCAGATCAGTGAGGCTTACGACTGCCTCAAGGACCCACAGAAGCGCGCGGCCTACGATCGTTATGGCCATGCCGCGTTCCAGCAGGGCATGGGCGGCGGCATGGGTGCCGAGTTCGGCGATATCGGCGACATTTTCGAATCGATCTTCGGCAGCGCTTTTGGCGGCGGCGGACGCCAGCAGGCGCGCCGGGGCGCCGACTTGCGCTACGACATGGAAGTCAGCCTCGACGAAGCCTTTCGCGGCAAGCAGACCGAGATCACCATCGAGGTTTCGCAGACCTGCGAGCCGTGCCGTGGCTCGGGCGCGGAGCCGGGCACCGGCAAGCGGGCCTGTGCCATGTGTGCCGGCCACGGCAAGGTTCGTGCCCAGCAGGGCTTCTTCGTCGTGGAGCGTACTTGCCCCACCTGCCACGGCCGCGGCGAAGTGATCGAGAAGCCGTGCCGTGCCTGCGGCGGCGAGGGGCGCGTCGATACGCCGCAGCGCTTGCAGGTGGATATTCCGCCGGGTGTCGATTCGGGCACGCGCATCCGTCTCGCCGGCAAAGGTGAAGCAGGCCCGTTCGGCGCACCGCCGGGCGATCTCTACATCTTTCTTCACGTCAAGCGCCACAGGGTGTTCGAGCGCGACGGCACCACGCTGCTCACGCGCGTGCCGATCACTTTCACCACGGCGGCGCTGGGCGGAGCGATCGAGATCCCCGACATTGACGGCGAGATGATCCAGCTGGAGATTCCCGCCGGCATCCAGTCGGGCAAGCAGCTGCGCAAGCGCGGCGCCGGCATGCCCGTGCTGCAAGGGCGCGGGCGCGGCGATCTGGTCATCGAGATCTCGGTGGAGACGCCGACCAAGCTCACCCCGCGCCAGAAGGAACTGCTGCGTGAGCTTCAGGCCACCGAAACCGGAGAGGAATGCCCGCAATCGAAGGGCTTCTTCGATCGTATCAAGGACGTCTGGAACGATCTGACGGAGTAACGGCGCAAACGTCATCCCGAGGGTGACCCGGGATGACGATCACCTGGTGCCTTGGGACACTTCCCGCCTGATCCGTTCCACCAGCCCGGGATCGGCGCGCAGTCGGCCCTGTTCCTCGTCGAGGATGGCCAGGAACGCCTCGCGCCGGAACTGTTTCAGCTCACGCTCGGGCACGGCATGTTCGGCGTCCAGCGCCGAGGCGAGCAGGTCGATCATGCGTTCGGCTCCGTGAAGCCGGCCCCAGAGGTAGTCGTTCTCGCGGTAGGCGCGGCTGAAGAAGGCGCCGAAGTTGTAGAACTCGGTGCCGCGTAGCGTGTCCGACCCTCGACGGATCGCGTGGCAGTCCTCGGGCGAGATCCGGTCCACCTGCACCGGGTCGAATTCGGTCAGCCCTTCGCCGCGCAGCAAGGGCAGGGTCACCGTATCGTAGAAGGGAAAGCCCAGGTAGGCCAGCAGCACGCGTCGACGTAGCGGGGCAGGCATTGCCGCCATGGCCCTGGCCAGCATTTCGTCGACGACGGCGTCGGTCTCGACGAGCCGGCGTCTGCGCGCGACATGATCGACAAGCGCGCCTGGATCCTCGAAGAAGGCGCGGGCCAGGACCGGAAATTCCTCCCCCAGCGCGGCCATCGGTTCGCGATCTATATAGAGTGCCAGCGCGGCATAGATGGCTGTGCGCGCATCGTCTCGGTCCTGCTCGGTCACACTTCCCTCGCGCTCTCGCTCCTGCGTCACTTGCCGAGCCAGCAGCCGCAAGCGGCGGATGCGGAAAGCGAGATCATGGGTGCGGAAGAACGCGATCTGCGTCGGCGACTTGACATCGCGCAGCGCTTTCATGCGGTCGATCCCCATGGCCGCGAGGTGAGCGACCAGGCGATCCCTGATCGGCGCCGCGTTGGGCAGGCCAAGTTCCGGTGCCGCATCGAAGACCAATCGCCCGAACATGGTGACGATGCCGCTGAACTTGACCTGGGCGTAACCATGACAGGCGAATCCGGCCTGTTCCAGCGCGGCCAGCTGCGCCTTCGCGCGCCATGCGGCAAGCCGCTTCGCCGTGGGATGGTCCAGGAACAGCGTGTGGCCGAACAGGCGGTCCACCGATTCCTCGATCTCGGGCCGCAAGGCGCTCACGATGTCGCGCAAGGTTGCCATCTCGCGCGAATCGCGCTCCAGCGCTTCGAGATTGTCGCGGATCGGTTGTTCGCGGGGAATTGCCGAGAGCGAACCGAAGATTACCGGGAAGAACCCCAGCGACCGGGTCTCCTTGCGCATCGTCGGGCCGGTGTGGTCCGGGCTTGGGTCGATGTAGACGAAGCGCCGGTCGACCTCGCGTGTCGCGGGCCGATCGCGCAGCACGGACATGGCATCGGCGAAAGGCGCATTGACCAGGACCGAACCGTCGATGAGCGACACGCCATCGATGTCGCCGCTGCGCGAATGCTCGGGCATGACGCGGCGAAGGAAGGCGTCGCGCTCTGGCCAGTCCACTGCCATCTCGCGCACCAGCCGGTCGATTTCGCCGATCTGCAAGGGCGGGAAGGCACCGGGAAAGCTCGCTGTGGAACGCGCGGCGAGCACCAGTTCGGGGATCGGCGCCAGCGGATGGCCGCCCTCGGCCCGGGTCGCGGCGCGGAAACCGATCGTGAGGCGGTGCTCGCTTTCAAGGACGAGCCGGGGCGAGTGGAGGTGCAGCGTCTCCAGGTGGCCCTTGAAGTCGGTGGCGGTGACGAACAGGTCGAGCGGATGGCGCGCGGGCAGCAGCGGTTTTTCGGCGGGAGCCGCGGCCATCGCGGTCAGCGCGCGGCATAGCAGGCGCGAGAAGCCGATGCCGCTGAACGGGGGTTCGAACCAGCGCGAGCGGATCAGCCGCGAGAGTTTCTCGCGAACCTCCGCGCGCGTTTCGGGGGCGACGCTGGCACTTACCGCATTGCCCGGACGGTGCAGCAAATAGGACACGATCGGGCTCGCCCAGAACTTGGCCATCCGCGACCAGGGTCGCGCCTCCGGATCGAGCAGCACGTCCACGTCCGCGCATTCGAGCCACAATTCGGTCAGCGGTTCGAGCGACTGCCCGGAATGGATCGCCTGGGCCAGGAACAGGGAGTTGATGCCGCCCGCGCTGGCGCCCGCGACAATGTCCGTCAGCAGCCTGAGCCTGAGGTTGCTGCCGTGCTCCAGGCGTCGCAGCAAACGCAGGTAGACCGCAGCGCTGCCGGCCGGTTGCTGATCGTCCGACCAGAAGGCGCGGCTCGCCTGCATGGCCTTCCACAGTTCCTTGGTCACGCCATGCATGTAGACGGCGAGGCTGACGCCGCCGTAGCAGACAAGTGCGATCCGCAGTTCCTTCTGCCGCATGGCGCATGCTTGGCAGAGCGCGATGGCAAGCGCTACTGCAATCGCAATGGCGATCGATACCTCAATGCTGCGCAGCAAAGATTGGCGGGTGCTGCAAAAAGCCCCATGGAGGGCTTGTGTTCGCAATCTGTTCTTACTAGTCGACAGGCATGGCGAAACCCAAGCGTCGATATGTCTGCCAGGCCTGCGGTGGCGTCTCCAACCGCTGGCAGGGGCAATGCGCCGATTGCGGGGAATGGAACTCGCTGGTGGAGGATGCGCCGCAGACGGTGTTCTCCGCCAAGCACGATCTCTCGTCCGGCGGCCGCCCGATCCACTTTACCCCGCTGGACCAGCCGGGCGAGATGCCGCGGCGGCGCGCCAGCGGCATCGCCGAGTTCGACCGCGCGCTGGGTGGGGGGATGGTGCCCGGGTCGGCGATCCTGATGGGCGGCGATCCGGGAATCGGCAAGTCCACGTTGCTGCTGCAGGTTTCCGCGCACATCGCCAGGTCGGGTGGGCAGGCGATCTACGTCAGCGGCGAGGAAGCGGCGGGGCAGGTGCGGCTGCGGGCTGAGCGGCTCGGGCTGTCCAACGCACCGATCCAGCTCGCGGCCGCGACTTCGGTGCGAGACATTCTTACGACGCTGGGAATGATGGATCCGCCCGCGCTGGTGGTGATCGATTCGATCCAGACCATGCATTCGGACCAGATCGAGGGGGCGCCCGGCACGGTCAGCCAGGTGCGCGGCTGTGCCTTCGAACTGATCCGTTATGCGAAGGAGAGCGGCGTCACGCTGGTTCTGGTGGGTCATGTCACCAAGGACGGCACTATCGCCGGGCCGCGCGTGCTGGAGCACATGGTCGATGTGGTGATGAGCTTCGAGGGCGAGCGCAGCCACCAGTATCGCATCCTGCGCAGCCTCAAGAACCGTTTCGGCCCGGTCGACGAGATCGGCGTCTTCGCGATGGAAGGCGATGGGCTGGCTGAAGTGGGCAATCCCTCGATGCTGTTCCTTTCCGGCCGCGAGGAGCCGATCGCCGGCAGCGCAGTGTTTCCGGCCATGGAAGGCACCCGGCCGGTCCTGGTCGAAATCCAGGCACTGATCGTGCGGCTGCAGAGCGGAGCGACGCCGCGCCGCGCCGTGGTCGGTTGGGACAATGGCCGCATGGCGATGCTGCTGGCGGTGCTGGAGGCGCGCTGCGGGCTCAACTTCTCCAGCGCCGAGGTCTACCTCAATGTCGCGGGCGGATACCGGCTGAGCGACCCGGCCGCCGATCTCGCGGTGGCGGCCGCGCTGATCTCCGCGCTCGGCGACAAGCCGTTGCCGGGTGATGCCGTGTGGTTCGGGGAAGTTTCGCTCGCCGGCGAGATTCGCCCCGTCGCCCATTCATCGATCCGACAGCGCGAATCGGCGAAACTGGGATTTAGCCGTGCGTTCGGGCCCGCCGGGGGACCGGCGGCGGACGGCAAGGCCGACAAGGGTATTCGTTTTGCGGGACTTGCCATGCTGCCCAACCTCGTTGACCGCATCCTTTCGGACGCATAATTTCGGCAACCTATGACAGGCTTCGACATCGCCGTTCTGCTCCTGGTCGGGCTGGGCGCCATCACCGGCTTCCTTCGTGGCTTCGTGCAGGAGATCCTGACGCTGGGAGCCTGGATCTTCGCGATATTCGCGATCCGGTTGCTGCACACGCCGCTTACCGACTGGCTGGAACCGCATGTCGGCACCGGTTCCGGCGCGGCGGTGTTGGCGTTCGCGCTGCTGCTGCTGGTGCCTTTCCTGGCGGTCAAGCTGGTGGCCCGCTGGGCGGGCAGCCAGAGCCGGTCCTCCGTCCTCGGGCCGATCGACCGCGTGCTCGGTTTCGGTTTCGGCGCGGTGAAGGGTACGATCATCATCGTGCTCGGTTTCTCAGTGCTGGTGCTGGGTTACGACACCATCTGGGGCATCGGCGGCAGGCCGGACTGGATCACCCAGGCACGCACTTATCCCTTCGTCAACGCAAGCAGCGAGGCGCTGGTCCAGCTTATCTCCGAGCGGCGGCGCGAGGCGATCGCCGCGGAAGCCAAGAACCCGGCCAAGGGTCCGGCGAAGCATCCGGCGAAGAACGACACGAACTGAATGTCGGCGACCGTTCTATACACCTCCGACGTGCTCGGACTTGCCGTCGGACTCGCGCGCTTTCCGCTCACGGATGACCTGCCGCTGCGGGCAGAGGCGCGTTCGAAAAGCTGCGGCAGCACCATCACGCTCGGCCTGGCGACGGCGCCCGATAGGACGATCGCGAAAATCGGCGTGCGCAGCCAGGCTTGCGCCATCGGCCAGGCTGCAGCGGCGATTTTCGCGCAAGGCGCGCCTGGCCGCAGCATCGACGAGATCCACGCCGCCGGCACGGCGATTGCCTCCTGGCTGGCGGGCGCAAGCGAACTGCCGGATTGGCCGGGCCTGTCGGCGATCGCGGCCGCGCGCGACTATCCCGCACGCCACGGGGCGGTCATGCTCCCATGGAACGCCGCGATGCAGGTGCTTCCCACTCGTTGAGCCACCGTATAAGGGCGACACTTCCGGAGCGAGATTCAAAGGGGGGAACACATGGCAGACGCACACCAGCATCCGCACGGACCGGAGCCCAGCGTCTCCGACATCAAGCTGGTGATCGCCGCCTCTTCGATGGGCACGGTGTTCGAGTGGTATGACTTCTTCATCTACGGCACGCTCGCCGCGATCATCGGCAAGACCTTCTTTCCCTCCGGCAATGCCACGCTCGAAACGCTGCTGGTCTGGGCCGGTTTCGCGGTCGGCTTCGGTTTCCGGCCGCTTGGAGCGATCCTGTTCGGCTTCCTGGGGGACAGGCTGGGGCGCAAGTACACGTTTCTCGTCACTGTGACGCTGATGGGTATCGCGACGGCGGGCGTGGGCTTCATCCCTTCGGCCGAGACGATCGGATTTGCGGCGCCGGCGATCGTCCTGCTGCTGCGGGTGCTTCAGGGCCTGGCGCTGGGCGGCGAGTATGGCGGCGCGGCGATCTACGTCTCGGAACACTCACCCGCCAATCGGCGCGGTTATTTCACCGGTTACATCCAGGCCAGCGTGGTGGGCGGCTTCGTGCTCAGCCTGATCGTGGTGCTGAGCTGCAAGGGACTGATGAGCGCGGAGTTGTGGGATTCGTGGGGTTGGCGCGTGCCCTTCATCCTGAGCATCGCGCTGCTTGCGATCTCGCTGTGGATGCGTCTCAAGCTTTCGGAAAGCCCGGTGTTCAGGGCCATGCAGGCGGAAGGCGAGATCGCCGGAAATCCCTTCGTGGAAAGCTTCACGTACCCGGGCAACCGGAAGCGCATCTTCATCGCCCTGTTCGGCATCGCCGCGGGCCTTACGGTGATCTGGTACACCGCGATGTTCTCCGCCTTGAGCTTCCTCAAGGGCGCGATGCGCATGAACGATACCTGGGCGGAAGTCATCGTCGGCGTGTCGGCGGCGCTGGGCATGACGTTCTTCGTGATCTTCGGCAGCCTGTCCGACCGGATCGGCCGCAAGAAGCCGATCGTCTGGGGTTATTTCCTGACGCTGGTGCTGATGTTTCCCGCGTTCTGGACGATCGGCACGCACGCCAATCCCGGCCTGGTCGAGGCCGGCCGCAAGGCGCCGGTCTCCGTTGCCGGCCCGGACTGCGACTACAGCCCCTTCGCCTCCGAACAGCCGACGAATTGCGGCAAGCTGCTCGGCGATCTTACGGCGGCCGGAATTACCTACCAAGTATCGGCTGCGCCGGAGCTTGTGGTCAAGGTGGGGGGCAGGGCATTGCCGATCGACAGCTATGCCTGGGACGACAAGAAGGCTCGCACCGCGCAGATCCAGTCATGGTTGACCGAAGCCGGATACAGCTTCGACAGGATCACGCCGGCCATCAGCGATGCCTTGATGATCGGCTTCATGCTGATCGTGCTGATGGCGTTGTCCGGCGCGACTTATGGCCCCGTCGCGGCTCTGCTTTGTGAAATGTTCCCGCCGAAGATCCGCTACAGTTCGATGTCGATCCCCTATCATATCGGCACCGGGTATTTCGGCGGTTTCCTGCCGCTGATCTCCAGCTACATGGTGGCCAAGAGCGGCAATCCCTATGAAGGCTTGTGGTACACTTGGGCCGTGGTGGCGATGGCGCTTGCCGTGGCGCTCTGGGGCCTGCGCGGTGGCCCGCCTCGCGAATATGGTGACGATGCGCCTTGATGTTCCCCCGCCGGCCTTGCGGCTCGGCTTCGATCCCGATGCCCTGCGATCGAACTGGCAGGCGCTTGACAAGCTCTCCGGCCGTGCCCGCGCCGGAGCGGCGGTGAAGGCGGACGGCTACGGCGTCGGTGTGCGGCAGGTGGTGCCGGTGCTCCATGCGGCGGGATGCCGCGATTTCTTCGTGGCCCACTGGTCAGAGGTCGTGGACGTGCTGGACTTCGCCGCGCCGGGTTCGATCTCGGTCCTGCATGGCCCGCTGGGCGATGCCGACGCGGCGTTCGCCAGGGCCTGCGGGGTCAAGCCGGTGATTAATTCGCTCGAACAGGCGCGGCGCTGGCTGGCGGCGGGCGGCGGGCGCTGTGACCTGATGGTCGATACCGCCATGAACCGGCTTGGCCTGCCCATGGCGCAGATCGGCGAGGAGTGCCTGAAGGCGCTGGAGATCGACGTCCTGCTTTCGCACCTCGTTTCCGCCGAGGAGGATAGCGCGCTGAACGCGGTCCAATGCGCACGCTGGCAAGAAGTCTGCGCCGCGCTGCCGCACGCGCGCTCCAGTCTTGCCAACAGCGCCGGAATCGCTTTGGGCAGTGCCTTCCATGGCGATCTCACGCGCCCGGGCATCGCGCTCTACGGCGGCGTTCCACGCCCCGAGATGGCCGGCCTGATCCGTCCGGTCGTGCATCCGCAGGCGGCGATCATGCAAGTGCGCACCGTCGCTGCGGGAGAGACCGTGGGTTATAACGCCACCTTCACCGCGCCCGCCGCCATGCGCGTCGGCACGATCGCGCTGGGCTACGCCGATGGCTATCTGCGCTGCTGGTCCGGCAAGGGACGCTTCCATGCCGGAGGGGTCGAACTGCCGGTGCTGGGACGGATCAGCATGGACATGACGGTGATCGACCTGAGCCGGGCGCCGCATCTGAACGAGGGTGACTGGGTCACCGCGAATTACACATTGCCCGAAGCCTCCGCCGTGACCGGCTTGTCGCAATACGAACTGCTGACCGTGCTGGGACGCCGATTCGGGCGTTGAAACGGCGCATCCGGTCTTTTGCTGCGCAGCAAATTGTGTTGCGTTGCGATATCCCCGAATGATACCATAAGCGATTGGTTGGACTGGGGATTGGAAATGGCTGAAGCGGCGCCTGGCGAGGACAATACCGTAATTATCAAGAAGTACGCGAACAGGCGGCTCTACAACACCCGTTCGTCAAGCTACATCACGCTCGAACACCTCGCGAAGATGACTCGGGAAGGCGTGGACTACAAGGTTCTCGATGCCAAGACCGGCACCGACATCACGCACACCATCCTGACCCAGATCATCATGGAAGAGGAAACGAACGGCGAGCAGATGCTTCCCGTGAACTTCCTGCGCGAACTGATCGGCATGTACGGCAATTCGATGCAGTCCCTGATCCCGCACTACCTCGAAGCTTCGATGGAAAACTTCCGCGCGAACCAGACGAAGCTGGCCAAGGCTTTCGAAGACAGCCTGGGCAACAATCCGCTCGCCAAGCTGGCCGAACAGAACATGGCGATGTTCAAGGCCGCCGCCTCCGCCTTCATGCCCGGTTCCGAGAAGCCAGAACCCAAGGCGCCATCCTCCGACGACAATGGAGACCTTGCCGCGCTGCGCGATCAGATGGCCGAAATCCAGAAGAGGCTTGACGCGCTGGGCAAATAAGGGCCAGCGGGTGCGCCTTCGGGGGAGGAGCCCCCGTTCGCGCCAACAAGTCAGGAAGAACCACAAGTGTCCGCCATCCGTCACGCCCTCTCGACCAAGCGCGAGGACGATTTCGCCCAGTGGTATCAGGAAGTCATTTCCGAAGCCGAAATGGCCGAGGAATCGGGCGTGCGCGGCTGCATGGTCATCAAGCCGTGGGGCTATGGCATCTGGGAGCGGATCCAGCGCCGGATGGATGACCGGATCAAGGCCGCCGGCGTTTCCAACTGCTATTTCCCGCTGTTCATCCCACTTTCCTATTTCGCCAAGGAAGCCGAGCACGTCGAAGGATTCGCCAAGGAAATGGCGGTCGTCACGCATCATCGGCTGGTCGCAGACGGCAAGGGCGGCCTCGTGCCCGACCCGGACGCCAAGCTGGAAGAACCGCTGATCGTTCGTCCGACCTCGGAAACGGTGATCGGCGCGGCGATGGCGCGTTGGGTGCAGTCCTGGCGCGATCTGCCGCTGCTCACCAACCAGTGGGCCAATGTCGTGCGCTGGGAAATGCGCACCCGCATGTTCCTGCGCACCAGCGAGTTCCTCTGGCAGGAGGGCCACACCGCCCACGCCGACCGCGAGGATGCGATGGTCGAAACGCTGCGCGCGCTCGAGATGTATCGCGATTTCGCCGAGACGGAGCTCGCCATGCCGGTGGTTGCGGGCGAAAAGCCGGAGAACGAACGCTTTCCGGGAGCCGTGGCGACGTATTCGATCGAGGCGATGATGCAGGATGGCAAGGCGCTGCAAGCCGGGACCTCGCATTATCTGGGCACCGGCTTCGCCCATGCGGCGGGTATCCAGTACCAGGACCGGGAAGGCACCCAGCAATACGCGCACACCACCAGCTGGGGGACTTCCACGCGCATGATCGGCGGTCTTATCATGACCCACGGCGACGATGATGGCCTGCGCGTGCCGCCGATGGTGGCGCCGCAACAGATCGTGATCCTGCCGATGCTGCGCGAAAATGACGAGGATGAGGCGCTGCTTGCTTATTGCGAGGATTTGCGTGCGGCGCTGGCTGCCCTCTCCGCGCTGGGCGAGCCGGTACGCGTGCTGCTCGACAAGCGCCCCGGCAAGGCCACGCAGAAGCGCTGGGCCTGGGTCAAGAAAGGCGTGCCGCTGATCCTGGAGATCGGCGGGCGCGATGCGGCCGGCGGTCAGGTTTCCATGCTGCGCCGCGACCGGTTGTGGAACGCGGCGGCCAAGGCCAATTTCGTGGGCATGCCCAAGCACGATTTCCTGGCCCGCGCCGTCGCCGAACTGGCAGACATCCAGGCTGCGCTTTATGCCGAGGCCAGGGCCAGGCGCGATGCCAATATCACGGCCATCGAAAGCTTTGACGCGCTTGCGGCATTCTTCTCGGAAGACAAGCGCTATCCGGGCTGGGCCGAAGTGCACTGGGCACGCCCGACCGGGGTGGAGCTTGAGGACGTGGTGCAGAAGCTCAAGGCGCTCAAACTCACCATCCGCAATACCCCCCTGGACGGTGCGGCCCAGATTGGCACCTGCATTTTTACAGGACGTCCGGCGGTTGAAAGGATATACGTCGCAAGGGCCTATTGACTGGTAACGCAAAGGGGACGGCGATGCTCGGCGCGATCAAGTACAATCTATCCAGTCTCGCCAACTTCGCGGGCAGGGATTCGCGGTCCACGTTCTGGTACTACGTCTTGTTCCTGGTCATTCTGCAATTCGCCGTTTCCTTCGCGATTTCGATCCCGATGACGGGAAGCATGATGGGGGATGCCCTCACTGCCGCCCGGAACGGCGCCGATGAAGTGGAAATCCAGCGCCGCGTGATGGAAAAGATCGGCGGCCTGATGCGCGCCACGATGTGGGCCTCGGCGTTCGTATCGCTGGCGATGACGGGCCTGGTTGCGGCATCTTTCACCCGGCGCCTGCATGATTCGAACAAGCCGGGCTGGATCGCCGGGATCGCCGTCGCGATCCAGCTTCTGGCGATCGCCGTCACCATCGGCACGATCGACGATGCCGTCAAAATGGTCGCGATGGCGCAGGTGGGGGAGCTCGAGGCGGTTCAGGCCCTGCAGGGAAAGATGATCCTGCGTGGGCTGATCGGATGGATTCCGCTGATCCTGGTCATCCTCTTCGGCGCCTGGCCATCGACAGATGGCGACAATCGCTACGGTCCCGAACCGGATCATATGTAAGGAGCCCCGCGGCGAGGGGAGCGCCATTGCAATAAACGCCGCCAGGCCCCACTGCAATGCCATGCCATCCCGAAACCGGCCAGTGCCCGGCTTGCCCACGCGCAAGCAGATCCTCGACTTTATCCAGAACTCGCCGGTGCCCGCCGGCAAGCGCGAGATTGCGCGAGAGTTTGGGCTCAAGGGGAACGAGAAGATCGAACTCAAGGCCCTGCTGAAGGACATGGCCGAGGAAGGCCTGATCGACGGCAAGCGCACGGCCTTCCACAAGATGGGCGGTCTGCCGAAAGTCACCGTGCTGCGCGTGGTGGACATCGACGAGGGTGAGGCGATCGCCGTGCCGGATACCTGGCAACCCGACGATGCAACCCCGCCGCCGCGCATCCGCCTCGTCGAAAAGGGCCCTGGAAAACGCGCGGCGGGCGGCGCCCTCAAGAAGGGCGATCGTGTACTTTCGCGGACGGAGGAAACCGCCACGGGCTGGCGCGCCTGGCCGATGAAAAAGCTGGAGCTGCGCTCCGAACAGTTCCTCGGCGTCGTCGAGATCGACGGCACCGGCAGGCCATGGCTGGCCCCGGTCGACAAGCGTATCCGGCATTCCTCGCCGATTGCCGATCTCGGCGGGGCGGAAGCGGGCGAACTGGTGCTGGCGGAACCGATCGGCCGCTCGGCGCGGCCCTCGGTCAAGATCACCCAGGTGCTTGGCGAGCCGCTTGCACCCAAGGCCTTCAGCCTGATCGCGATCCACAAGCACGGCATTCCAAATTGTTTCCTCGAGGAAACTTTGGACGAGGCGCAGACGGTCGCGAAACTGCCGCTCAATATCGACAGGCGCGAGGATCTGCGAGCGCTTCCGATTGTCGCCATCGACCCTTCCGACGCGCGCGATCATGACGACGCGATCTGGGCCGAGCCGGATGGAGCAGGGGGCTTCCGCGCCCTTGTCGCCATCGCCGACGTTTCGTTCTACGTCCGGCCCGGCGGCGAGATCGACCGGGAAGCCCGGCGGCGCGGGAACTCGGTCTATTTCCCCGACCGCGTCGTGCCGATGCTGCCCGAAGTGCTTTCCGCCGACGTCTGCTCGCTGCGCGCGGGCGAGGACCGCGCGGCCATGGCGTGCCATCTCAGGATCGACGGCGAGGGCCGCGTGACCGACTGGCGTTTCACGCGGGCGATCGTGCGGATAGCGGAAGTGATCGCCTATGAGGACGCGCAAGAGCGCATCGATTCCCCTTCCGTGGTCGGAGGGGACGGGCATGTGGACATCGCGGTCCTTCGGAACCTGTGGGCTTGCTGGAAGGCGCTCGCGGCCGCGCGCGCGGCGCGCGATCCGCTGGAGCTGGAACTGCCCGAACGGCGCGTGAAACTCGATGAACAGGGCCGCATCACCGAGATCGCCGTTCGCGAACGGCTCGACGCGCATCGTGTGGTGGAGGATTTCATGATCGCCGCCAACGTCGCCGCCGCCAAGGCGCTTGAGGCCAAGGTCGCGCCGGTGGTCTATCGCGTCCATGAGACGCCGAGCCGGGAGAAGCTGGTCGCGCTCAAGGACTATCTCGCCACGTTCGGAAAGAAGCTTGCGCTTGGCCAGGTGATTACGCCCAGCCTGTTCAACCGCATGCTCAAGGACATCGCCGACGAGAGCGAGAAGGCGCTCATCATGGAAGCCGTGCTGCGCAGCCAGACGCAGGCCTATTATGGCCCGCGCAACGAAGGCCACTTCGGCCTTGCGCTGGGTTCCTACGCGCATTTCACCTCGCCGATCCGCCGCTATGCCGACTTGCTGGTTCACCGCGCACTGGTCGATGCCTATGGGCTGGAGCAGCCCAGGCCGGCGGGCGACATTCCCGCGACCACCGGCTTGTCCGACCGCGACCGCGACGATCTCGGCCGGGTCAGCGAAGCGATCAGCCAGGCCGAGCGCCGCGCCATGGAGGCCGAGCGCGAGACCATCGATCGCTATGTCGCCGCCTGGCTGTCCGCCCGGGTCGGCGAAGTTTTCGGCACCCGCATCACCGGCGTTCGCAAGTTCGGCTTTTTCGCGACGATCATCGGGCTCGGCGGTGACGGGCTTGTTCCGGTCTCGACGCTCGGCGACGAGCGGTTCGCCTACGAGGAGAAGGCACAAGTCCTGGTCGGGGAGGAGAGCGGGACGACATACGCGATCGGCCAGATCCTGCGTCTGCGCCTCGCCGAGGCCAATCCGCTGACCGGCGCGCTCAAGTTCGAGCTGGAGCAGGGCGGCGGCCGCATCGAGCCGCGCGGGCGGCCGTCACCGCTCAAGAAGCGCGGCAGCCACCTGGCCGGTCCGCGCGGTCGGCCGGCGAACATCCGGCATCAGGGACGCAAGAAGCGGTAGCAGGCCGCGCCAGGGACGGCGATCAGCTCAACTTTTCGATCGCCGCCGCATCGAGCCCGCCCGGCACCACGAACACCGGGCAGGTCATATGCGCCATGCCGGCGCCGGTGAAGTGGGAGACCAATGGGCCCGGCCCGCCTTCCTTGGCGGCACCGAGAACCAGTGCGGAGACTTCCGGATGCTCCTTCAGGTATTCGCGCACCACCTTGATGTCCTCGCCCATGCGCACCGAGATCACCGGCATTTTCGCCCCTTGCGAAAGCAGGTTGCCGGCGGCCGCCGTCACCAGCGTCTCGGCACGGGCGCGAGCCTCTTCCTCGATCGTCGCCTGGACGCCGGCGAAGGCGTTGAAGGGCTGGGGCGGCACCAGCGCAAGCAGATGCAGCGCGCCGTCGGTCTTGGCGGCGCGCCGCGTGGCGAATTGCAACGCTACCAGCGCTTCTTCGGTTTCATCGATAATGACCAGATAGACGCGCATGATGTTCCCCTCCGGACGGGCTTATCAGGCCATTCAAGTTACCGCGCAAGCCATCACGAATGCGAAAAAGCGACCGTTGGGCGCTTGTGCGCGGGCGCCAACTTGTCCAAATGAAGGCGCGACCCGCAGATACTTCAAGCATCGCAAGGACGATCACGCCTCCATGCCTATCGAGATCAAGATGCCCGCCCTTTCTCCCACCATGGAAGAGGGAAAACTGGCGAAATGGCTGGTGAAGGAAGGGGATGCCGTGAGCTCCGGCGACATCATGGCCGAGATCGAGACGGACAAGGCGACCATGGAGTTCGAGGCTGTCGATGAAGGCACCATCGGCAGGATCATGGTCGCCGAGGGCACCGAAGGCGTGAAAGTCGGCACCGTGATCGCCTTGCTGACTGGCGAGGACGAGGACGCTTCCGCCGTGGCCGCCACGCCCGCCGCCGTGACGCCGGCCGTTCCGAAAATGCCGGTTCCCGAGGCTGTGAAGAAAGCGCCCGAACCGGCGCCCGCTGCCGTGGCCGTTCAGAATACCTCCAGTTCGAAGGAAGCCCGCGTGATCGCATCCCCGCTTGCCAAGCGCCTCGCCGCCGCCAAAGGCGTCGATCTCGAATCCCTGGCCGGTTCCGGTCCGGGCGGCCGTATCGTCAAGGCCGATGTCGAGGCCGCTCAGGCCGGCACCGCGAAGCCCAAGGCCGCCGCTCCCGTCGCCGCCAACGATGCCGCGCCGGCCGCCGCCCGGCCCGCGACCGTCGAAATGGCCCCGGAAACACGCGCCTTGCTCGACGATCGCATTCCGCACACGGTGGAAAAACTCTCGGGCATGCGCAAGACCATCGCCCGCCGCCTTACCCAGTCGATGCAGGAAGCGCCGCACATCTACCTCACCGTCGATGTGCGTCTGGACAAGCTGATGGCGATGCGGGCCGAACTGAATGCCGCGCTGGAAAAGCAGGGCGTCAAGGTCTCGGTCAACGACATGCTGGTCAAGGCGCTGGGCATGGCGCTGATCGCCGTGCCCGAATGCAACGTGTCGTTCGCCGGCAACGAGCTTATCAAGTACGCGCGCGCCGATATCTCGGTGGCGGTCTCGATTCCGGGCGGACTGATAACGCCGATCGTGCAGGATGCGGGCGGCAAGTCCTTCTCTGCTATCGCCAGGACCACTAGGGATCTTGGCCAGCGGGCCAAGGAAGGCAAGCTCAAGCCCGAGGAATACCAGGGGGGCACCGCCTCGATCTCCAACATGGGCATGATGGGGATCAAGCAGTTCACCGCCGTGATAAACCCGCCGCAGGCGTGCATCCTCGCCATCGGCGCGGGTGAAAAGCGTCCCTGGGTCATGCCCGACGGATCGCTGGGAGTGGCCGCCGTGATGAGCGCGACGGGCAGTTTCGATCACCGCGCGGTCGATGGCGCCGATGGCGCGCGCCTGATGGCGGCTTTCAGGGAGTTTGTGGAAAGCCCGCTGGGGATGGTCGCCTGACGTGAGCGACCCCGCTTGCGATCCCGTCATCCGCGTCACTGCCATGCCTGCTGACGCCAATGCCTATGGCGATATCTTCGGCGGTTGGCTGATGGGCCTGATGGACATGGGCGCCGGCCTGATCGCCGCGCGCTATTCGCGCGGGCGGGCGGTGACGGTGGCGATGGACGGCATGCAATTCCATCACCCGGTCAAGGTGGGGGACGAGGTTTCGGTCTACGGCGGGCTCCGCAAGGTCGGGCGCAGTTCCATGACCATCTGCATCGATGCCTGGCGCCGTCACCGTCATGAAGAAGAAGCGGTGAAGGTTACCGAAGCGGTGTTCACTTTCGTGGCGGTGGACGATAGGGGCAGGCCCAGAATGATTGAACAGCACGCGGTCGAGCAGGGCGCAATCGAGCAGGAGAGTTGAAGCAGTGGCAGATTCCTACGACGTCATCGTTCTCGGTTCCGGTCCCGGCGGATATGTTTCGGCGATCCGCTGCGCGCAGCTTGGGCTGAAGACCGCCATCGTCGAGCGTGAACTGCTGGGCGGTATCTGCCTCAACTGGGGGTGCATTCCCACCAAGGCGCTGCTGCGCTCTGCCGAGGTGTTCCACCAGATGAAGCACGCCAGCGATTATGGCCTGGCTGCCGAGAATATCACTGCCGATCTGGATGCCGTGGTGAAACGTTCGCGCGGAGTTGCCTCGCAGCTCAACAAGGGCGTGACGCACCTGATGAAGAAGAACAAGATCACCGTGCACATGGGCACCGGCAAGCTGGTCGCGCCCGGCAAGCTCGAAGTGACCGGGGACAAGGGCACCGAGACGCTGGAGGCCAGGCACATCATCATCGCCGTCGGCGCCCGTGCCCGCGAACTGCCCAAGATGAAGAGCGATGGCGAACGCATCTGGACCTACCGCCATGCGATGACGCCCAGGGAACTGCCGGCCAAGCTCCTCGTCATCGGCTCGGGCGCGATCGGTATCGAGTTCGCGAGCTTCTACAACGACATGGGCTCGGACGTGACGGTGGTCGAGATGATGGACCGGATCGTTCCGGTCGAGGATGCCGAGGTTTCCGCGTTTCTCGAGAAGGCGCTGGTCAAGCAAGGCCTCAAGATCATGACCAAAGCCAATGTCGGCGCGGTCGAGAAGGGCGCCTCGGGCATGAAGGTCACGATCAAGGACAGGGACGGCAAGGAAGCGACCACCGAGTTCAGCCACGTGATCGTGGCGGTCGGCATCGTCCCGAACCTTGAGAACATCGGCCTCGAAGACCTCAATATAGAGCCGGACAAGCGCTTCCACATCAAGGTCGACGGCTACGGCCGCACCAACGTGCCGGGCGTCTGGGCGATCGGCGACTGCGTGGACGGGCCGTGGCTGGCGCACAAGGCGAGCCACGAGGGCGTCACCGCCGCCGAGGCCATCGCGCAGGAACTGGGCAACAAGGATGTTCATCCGCACCCGCTCGACCGCGGCAACATTCCGGGCTGCACTTATTGCCATCCGCAGATCGCCTCGGTCGGCCTGACCGAAGCCAAGGCCAAGGAAGCGGGATACGAAGTCAAGGCGGGCACTTTCCCGTTCATCGGCAACGGCAAGGCCATAGCGCTCGGCGAGCCGGAGGGATTCATCAAGACGGTGTTCGACGCCAAGACCGGCGAACTGCTCGGCGCCCACATGATCGGCGCCGAAGTGACCGAGCTGATCCAGGGCTATGTCGTGGGCAAGACGCTGGAAACCACCGAGGCGGAGCTGATGAACACGGTGTTCCCGCACCCGACCTTGTCGGAAATGATGCACGAGGCAACGCTGGCCGCTTACGGGCGGGCGCTGCACATCTGAGGCTGGCGAATCCGGAATATGGGAGAGGGCGGTGCCGCATGGCGCGCCCTCTTTGTTTGCCGGTCAGGCTGCTCCGGCCGAACGGACGATGTGCTCGAAGACGGCGACGTGAAGCGGTTCGGCGAATTCGCAGCCGATGGCCCCATCGCGTGTCCAGCAGATGCGCGCGCTCAGCAGCCGAATGCCGGGGATGCGGATGCGCAGCGGCAGTTCCGCGCGCGCGTCGGGCAGCCAGGCGATACGGAAGCCTCCCGGAGAAAGGTCTTCGAGCCGCGCCATCTTCCAGGGGCGCGTTCCTTGGCGGACCTCGCATAGCAGAACGACGCCCGCCAGCTCGGTGCGCTCGGCATGGCGCTTCGAGCAGTCGCTGATTCGTTCGTGGCGCAATGTTCTCTCCATGCGGGCAGAGGCAGCCTTGCTCCCCGGGCCGTTACCATCGCGTTAGCGAACCCCCGGCGAAGACCATCAGGCAGTGGATAAGTCGACGTTCGCAACGCGGGCTGCGACGAAGGGAGGGTTCTGCTGAAACCTCAGCGACTTGTGAAGCGCTGCGTGATGGGCGGCGCGATTGTGATGCGGATGACGATGCCGGTCCCCCTCGGCCGCGCCAATGGAGACCGGCATCGCCGCGACCCGGCCGACGTCGTGCGGATCGCGTCGGTCATCGGGCTATTGAATCCATCCGCTCAATTCGCCGTGCGGGGTTCTCCCTCGGCGATTTAACGGAAGGTCTTGGACAGGATCACCAGCGTGGGGTCGCCCTCGAACGGTTCGGGCTTGAAACCTTTCTCGCGCTCGAGTTCGATCGCCGCGTGATTATCGCGGCTCTCGATGGCGATGACGCGGCGGCAGCCGCGCGTCCTGGCCTGGTCGGCTAGGAAATCCAGCATGGCCCAACCGATGCCCTTGCCCCGGTGGTTGCCGCAGACCGAAATGGCGATTTCGCCTGTATCGAGCGGCCCGTCGCAGGCCAGCAGGCCGGAGGCGACGATCTGGCCGCCCGCCTTGTTGATCCCGAGCCAGGATTCGGTGCGGAAATGATCGGTATGGACCAGCGGTTCGAGCTGTTCGTGACTGACATGATCCGCAGCGGCCAGAAAACGGAAGCGGCGATCCTCATCGGTCACACGGTCGAAGAAAGCGGCGAGTTCCGCTTCGTCCGCCTCGGTCGCGGGACGGACTTCGAGCTCGATGCCGGACCGCGTGGTGAGCAAGCGTGTATCGTTGAGGGTCATGCAAGGGGTCTCCGGTGAGAGCGGCGGCGCTTCCCTACGTCGGCAAGAAGCACCGCGCCTTGATCGAGATCAGGGCATGCCATTTTGACGCGATCGGCCAGTGGGATTCGGCGCGGGCTGGCCGTGAATCGTCCCGGAACCGGGACACATCGCGTCTGCCCGGGCTTGAATTGATGCGAGGCTGTTGGCTATCGGAAGACAGTGTCTTAAGCCGCTGCGAAATGCCGTCCGCGCAAAGGACTGGCACAGGGCCGGTATTGCCGGCTACACAGACCGGAGAGGAGTTAACGCTACATGGCCAATGCGGTCTATCCCGTGCCTGCGATGTGGGCGGAGAAAGCGCTGATTGACGAAGCGCGCTACGAAGAGATGTACGCGCGTTCGCTTGGGGATCCGGAAGGTTTCTGGCGCGATGAAGCGCG
>NZ_FOOR01000030.1 GCF_900113255.1 Novosphingobium sp. CF614 | reverse complement strand
CTCCCATACAACTGGGTCGATACAAACGCCGGGCAAACCGTGTTCGAAATGAGCAACATCGCCAGCGCTGCTTGATCGCCGAAATTACATCGCCAAACCCCCCACGGCCGCTCCACCGCTACGTGGGGGATTTTTACCGCTTACCTTACGGCATGCGGAGTGGTCACTTCACCAGGGTCGGCGAGGAACCTTTCGATCGGGCGCAGCGCTGGCCCTGCCGTAGTGCTGTCCCGGCAGTCGAGCACGGACCCGGCGCGAATGCGCCGGGCTCGCTCACGTTGCCTGGGTTGCGGCGGCGGCGAGCAGCTTGTCTCCGGCATCGGCGCCCACGACCTGGACGGATCGCTTGCCGGTTCTGGGATCGGTCTGGTGGAAGCGGAATTCCTTGCCCTTGAGCGGCCCGGAAATGAGGTCGGCGATCATGATCTCGCGCTGGCGGTTCTCGGAGTTGGCGAAGGGCGCGATCAGGTCGACCAGCCACGTCTGGTCGCCGCTGGTCCATTCCTCGAGCGTCAGGCGGTTTGCGGGTTCGATCATGCCGCCCTCGAGCTTGGCGGCGGCGGCCGGAGTGCATCTGGCCCAGAGCGCGAGGCCGACCGGCTGCTGGCCGTCGCGGAACATGTAGAACTGCTCGCGCAGGAGGGCGGGCATGACCAGCCACTCGAGATCGCCAATCGCCAGCGCCTTGTGAAGCGGCGACTGGCTCAGGAGCCAGGTCATCTCGCCCAGGAAGTGGCTGACGGTGAGAGGTGCCGCCTGGGGTGCTGCAGTGCTTGAAGTCATGTAAAGAATCTTTCGTCAGTAGTATCGCTTCAGGCCGCAGAGGCCGTCAGCAGATCGAGCCCAAGCGATTGCTCGACGAGCCTCGGATTCAGGGCACTGTCGCCGTGGTTCGCGGCGAACGTACTCATGGCCTGCACCAGACGGGCGGCGGCCTGCTCGGCCTGGGTTTGCCCCGAACCGGGTTCGAAGGCAAATGCCACATTGCCGATCGTCGCCGTCACCCCGTTGTCGCACGTGAAGATCGCCGTGGACAGGGCAAGGTTGCGCCCCAGCCTGGCGGCTTCACCCGCGGCGGTGTTCGCCAGCGAGATTTCGGTGATGCCCATGTTGGAGAGCGACTTGAGTTCGCCTTCATCGGTCACGCCGTTGCCGTTCGCGTCTTTCCAGACCTTGAGCTCGCCGAACCGCGCGTCCGATGCATTGACCTTGCCGTCGCGGGTGTTGTCGAGCACGCCAAGCCCATCCCAGGCGCTCTTTGCGTCTTCCTTCTCGGACAGGAACGAGATCTCGGAAACATCGGTGATCGAACCATCGCCGTCGCGGTCGATGACGAGCAGCCCGTCGCCGCCCGAGACCCAACCGGTGTCATCCGCCTTGCCATCGCCATCCATGTCGAAGTGCGCCCTGGTCTTGGTCCGCCGGCGCGCTTCGAGGCCGTCGCCATCGAGATCGACGATGATGCCGGAGATCATCCCGACTTCACCATTGCCGAAATCGAGGATTGCGGCCGGCTCGATCAAGCCGGCCGAAGCGGCGATCACGCCCTTGGCATCGCGCGGCACGACATGCGCGCCGTCACTTGCCCCGACCAGGCGATAATGCGCGGCCTTGCCCCCCCACTTGCTCTGCTGGAAGGTGATTTCCGGCAGGGCCGAAAGCGCCTTGAAGGCCAGGCCGACGTCGAGCAGGGTTCCCGTGCCGCCATCGTCGAGCGTATAGGCGGCGCGGTTGTAGATGATGTTCTGGCCGTCGGCCGGGCTCGCTCCGGTCGCTTCGCCGGTCAGCGTGATCGCGGTGAGGCCAGCCTCCGCCAGGCTCAGCAGTTCGCCGGCATCGGTCACGCCGTTGCCATCGCGATCGAACCAAAGCTTGAACTCGACGAAGCGGGTATCGCCGCCATCGAGCAGACCGTTGCCATCGCTGTCGAAGGCGGCGAGGCCTTCAAGGTCGGTGCTGGCGCCTTCGCGGTCCTGAAGGAACGAGATCTCGGCAATGCCGTCGATCGCGCCATTGCCGTTGCGATCGAGCGCGAGGAAGGCATCGCCGCTCTCGATCCAGCCCGTCTTGTCGGCGATGCCGTCGCCGTTCATGTCGAAGCGGGTAGTGCTGTCGGCAAGCGCGATCAGCGGTGCGCCGTCGCCATCGAAGTCGAACACGATCGGCGGGGCGATATCGGGATTCTCGATTGGTGGTGAGGTTTGATCCTGAGTAGTATCGCCGGCGTCGGGAGCACTATCGCTTTGATCGGCCGATGCATTAGTTTCGGTCTGCGAGGCGGAAACGGTGGTTGAGGCAGCCGCTTCTTCCGGGTTGGCAGCAGCATCGGTGCCTTCCGTTTGGCTTGCGGCATTTGATGCGTCGGCCTCCGATATCGAATTCGTGGCTACTTCCTCTGTAGCCGGATGTTCGGTTTCGATCGCGGAAGGATCGAAGGCGAGACTGACGTCGCCGACCGCCCGCGATGTGCCGTCGCTGAGCAGGTAGTCCGACGTAGCGGAGATCACGTTCCGGTTTGAGACAGGCAAATCGCCGGTTTCATTGAGCGTCAGGTTGATATGCACGATGCCTGCATCGGTCAGCGACTTGAGTTCGGTCGCATCACTGACGCCGTCCTGGTTTGCATCCTGCCAGACGAGAAACTCTGTAAAGCGTTCATCGCCGGCATCGAGAAGGCCATTGCCGTTAGTGTCAAACGCCTGGAGCCCTTCAAGATCGGTCAGGGCGCCTTCCACATCGCCAACGAAACTGATCTCGGAGATGTCGTCGATCTGCCCGTTGCCGTTGCGATCAAGTGCAAGGAAGCCGTCATCCGCGGCGGCCCAGCCCGTTCTGTCGGCAATGCCATCGAGATCCATGTCGAACGATATTTCGGAACTGCCATAGTCCACAAGCTCAATACCATCGCCATCGAGATCCAGGACGATAGGGGGAGAAGTATAGCCGCGATGAACGAAGACAATTTTCATTGGAATATAGGTTGTACGATCGCCATTCACAATGTTGAGTGTAAATGTAGCATCGACACTGGAAGTTCGGCGAGTACCACCAATCTTTAGGCCTCCCTCCCACTCGCCATCCCAGTCTTGATTCGGAACAAAGAAACTAATTCTGCCATATGAATCAATACGAATCTCCGGCATGGCTGAGGCATTTATCTCATTGCTGCCACCACTGGCTATGCTATACTCACTATAATTGATATTGGTTATTGAATATGAAACATTCTGACCTTCAGGATCGTAGACATTT
The DNA here is from genome assembly GCF_900113255.1 of Novosphingobium sp. CF614. Lineage (GTDB taxonomy): Bacteria > Pseudomonadota > Alphaproteobacteria > Sphingomonadales > Sphingomonadaceae > Novosphingobium. The sequence goes on along the minus strand of NZ_FOOR01000030.1, from coordinate 23,827 downwards.
GGTGAAATATAGCGCGTTACGGCAGATGAATTTGCCATAATCCAATATTCTGTATCACTCTTCTTTATCCAAGTACCTTTGGAACTTCCATCAAGATATGACGCATACGAAACATCCTCATTAACGTCGGTCACGGTCGCATCGAAAGTTGCGATCGTTGAAAACTCCCCATCAAATGCCCGTACAGACAGAGACTGTGTTGCAAGAGAATAGTCCCGTACAGCCGTAGTGAGGGTGCCAGAACCAAAGATCGGATCATAGAAGGTCGTTTCTTCATAGCGTGTCGTCAGGGTTTCGTAATCCACAGCCCCCGCGGTAAGCCGCAGTATCCCTTCTGGGGAAAGCGTCCAAATCCCCGAAGTCGAAGAACCATCGGCGAATGTCCAATTCATGCTGCGTCCCACGTCAGGGTCCCGCAACATCAATGTGTTGAGATTGATTTCCGGAATGATGCGAGGGTCCAGGGTCTCACTGATCTCGATCGGGCTCGCGACCAGCGAATGCTGCTCGTTGACATCGGCGATTTCGATCCAGAAATTCGCCCGGCTTTCGGTGAACCCTGCATTGCCTTGGTTGTCGCGCGCGGCAACCACGTAGTTGCGGCCCGGCTCGGGCGCTTCTCGGTCGAGCGCCGCGTTGGTGCGGATCACGCCAGCTACGTTGTCGATGGAATAGCGCCCATCCCAGGATTGGGAGGAATAGTTCGTGCCGTCCCAAAACCAGTAGCGCTGCTGCCCGAAAGCCACGGCACCGCCGTCCGGATCGCTCGCTGCGACGGTGCGGACAACCGTGCCGGTGCCGACATTCTCGTTGATCGCGAAAGAGCCGCCGCCAAGGCTGTTCTGCTCGTTCTTGTCTTCGATGTAGACGGAATAGGTGAACGGGGCCGACTCGGCCCCCGAGGTGTCGCGGGCCACGAGCGTGAGCGCCGCGACCTTGATCTCCTTGATGCCATCGCCGTCGGTGTCGTAGCTGGTCGCGGCACTGGTCCCGAACTGGCCGATGTTGGCGCGCAGCCAGTCGGCGGAGAAATTCACGCCGGGCGAGAAGGCGATGTGATTGTTCGACCAGGTCTGGAACCATCCATTCTGGTTGCCTCCCACGATGTAGAGTTGGGGGGCAACCCCGTCGGGGTCTGCCATGGTGAAGCGAGCGATCAAATTGCCGGCGTGCGGCGCATCGCCGCCCACGGTCTCGGAAAAGATGTTGGAGGCTTCAAGGACCAGATTGTTCGGCTGCTCGTTGACGTCGGAAATGAAGACCTGGAGCAGCGTCGCGGGTGAAACCGCTCCCGAGCTGTCGACCGCTTCGAGCCGTATATCGGCGACATGCGCTTCAAGCCGTCCGTCACCGTTCCAGTCATAGATGTTGAAACCGGAAGCGCGTAGCGCCTCGAAGTCCCAGCTGATGCCCGCTGCAAAGCGAACCTGGTTGCCAACGATAGCGAAGTTGTTGCCGGGGTTGCCGTTGGCGGCGAAGCGCAGCGTGGGCGCCGTGCCATCGGGGTCGCTCAACGCAAACGTAGCCACTGTCGCCCCGGCTGCCGCCGGCTTCGAGCCGAGCCCCGTCTCGTCGAAGAATGACCAGACGCTCGTACCGCCGCCCGGTGCGTTCGGCGTCTCATTGACGTTGGTAACCGGCACGACGATCAGCTTGTCAAAGTAGCTTCCCGCCGCATCGAACACGCGGACCTTGATGGTATTGGCGGCATCCCGGTTGGAAGCTTCGTAATCGAGGTTCGCGCCCCCGCTTGCGATCAGCAGCCTGCTGGTGTCCACGGTATCGAGAACATAGCGCCCACCGGCATTGCTGAGCAGTTGGAAGCTCGTCGGCGCGGCCACGCCCTCGGCGGTGTCCGGATCGATGCCCGTCAATGTCCCGACGAACGTGCCCGTTGCCGAATTTTCCGCGACCGAGCCGGTAAGCGTGATGCCGGTCGGCTGGCCGTTGACCGCCACGGTGAGCGCCGACCAAGCCGAGGTCCTCACCGAACCGCCGTCCTGGGTCTGGACGGCGAAGCTGAGCGATGCGTTCTCGTAGCGGCCCGCGGGAACCGCGAGGCGCAAGCCGGTCAATTCGCTTGCCGAAAGACGCCACCAGGTCGAGGCGGATTCGTAAACGCCCACCGCGGCTCCCGAGGCGTTGACCAGCGTGTAGCCGCTGGGCAGTCCCTTCACGAGCACATCAAAGGTCTCGGACCCGTCGTCATCCGGTGTGTCCGCCGCGACCGAGATCGCGATGCTGGCTCCGGCATTGCCGCCCGCGCTTGCCAGGAGCGTGAAGCTGCCGGTGTCGGCGGTGGGCGCGATGCTGAGCGCGATCCCGCCGGCATCGAGCGTAGTCCGGGTGGTGCCGCGAATCCGCGCCTGCAACTGGAGCGGCAGGGTCCCGCCCGGCAGGAGATGCGTGCTGGCGCTTGGCGCGAGCGTCAGCGTGACCGTACGGTTGCCGCTTGCATCGGGCGTCCCGTAATTGACCGCGGTGACGTACTGCGACAGCACATGGCCGCCGGCCGCCGTCAGGGTAAGGTCGATACTGCTCGCCGGAATGACGACGCCAAGACCCTGATCGTCCTCGAACCAGGCCCGCACGGCAAAGCTGATGGTGGTGGCGGCATTGTCCAGCGCCTCGGCAGCGCTGATCGAAACGGTGTCGCTGATCCTGGGCGGACCCAGGCGACTCCAATAGTCCTCCATGCCGTTCCTGAAGGAGACATTACTGGTGCGCAGGCTTGCCATCTGCGCCTGGGTCGTCGGGCGGCTCGCGGCCGGAATACCCGCCATCAGCGTGACCAGCGCATCGACGTTGACGGGCAAGGCCGCGCGGTCGACGCCGTCGGAGATAAGGTCGATCTTGAAGTAGTTTTCGGGCAGGTTGCGGTCAGGCGTGGTGAACCAGTTCTCGACCGTGACGCTCCCTTCGCTTCCCGATGCCCCCAGCAGGGTGAGCCGCAGGTGATTGCCGGTGGAACTGACCGTGCCGGCATCATCCACCCGGTCGAACCAGATGTCGGTATAGACCACCGTACCATCGAAAGTGAGGTGATCGAAGTTGGTGCCGGTGGAATCGAAGTTGCGGATCCGGTCGTTGCCCTGGCCCCGCGCCACGAAATAGGTATCGTTGTCGGCGCCGCCGAGCAGGATATCGTTGCCCGTGCCGCCATCGAGATAGTCGTTGCCGGCCTGGGCATCGAGCGTGTCATCGCCCACGCCGCCGATCAGGAAGTCGGCGCCGGCGCCGCCGTAGAGCATGTCGTTGCCGGCCCCGCCCCGCAGCACGTCCGAACCGGCGGAACCGGTCATGGTGTCCGCATGGTTCGAGCCTTCGACCAGTTCGATGCCGGAATAGGTATCGCCCTGGGCCTGGCCGCCGGTGCCCGCGCTGGTGGTCAGGTTGACCGTCACCGCCGCCGTCGAGGCAAGATAAGTGACGCCGTCGAAGCCGGCCGCGCCGATCAGCTGGTCGGCGCCGTCACCGCCGTCGAGATAGTCGTCCCCATCGCCGCCATCGAGCACATCGCTGCCTGCGCCGCCGACGAGGCGAGCGGTGGTGAAGCCGCGCCAGGCATCGGTGCCGCCAGCACGCACGCCTTCATTGCCGAGGCCTCCCGAAAGCCTGTCGTTGCCGGCGCCGCCATCCAGTGTGTCGTTGCCGTCGCCTCCGGTCAAGGTGTCGTCCCCGGCCTCGCCATAGACATTGTCATCACCGGCATCGCCCAGCAGCGCATCATTGCCGTCCCCGCCGTAGAGTATGTCGTTGCCGTCGCCGCCTTCGAGCTGATCGTTGCCGGCAAGCCCGGAAAGCGTGTCGTTGCCGGCATATCCGCGCAAGATGTCGCGGTTCTGCTGCCCGGTCAGCGTATTGGCCGAAGCGGTGCCGTCGACGACATCGTCGACATTGACGATCGTGAAGGTGAAGTCCTTGTCGAAGGACAGCGGTGCCGCCGACTTGTCGGTCGCCTGGATCGTCAAGACGATCGAAGTGCCGTCGGTCTCGTAGTCGAGACTCTGGTTCGCAAGTAGCACCAGCTGGTTGCTGGCATTGACCGCAAAGCGGGTGCTGGGGCTGGTCGCGCCATCCTCGAAGACCGTGTAAGTCTGCTGCCCGGTGAGTTGGCCTGCCAGGTCGGGGTCGGTGGTGCTGAGAGTTCCCAGGACCACGGCAGGACGCACCGTGCCTGCGGCAAGGCGGTCACGTTCGGCGATCGAGGCCGCCGCGCCCGACAGCGCGATCGCGCTCTGCTGCTGGTTGACGTCCTCGATCTTGACGGTGAAGCTCACCGCGGCCGAGGAAAGCTGGCCATCGGTCGCGTAGACCTTGCCGCTCAGCGTGACTTCGCCCAGTCCGTCACCGTCGCTGTCGGTGATGGTCAGGCCCGTGCCTGCGAGCACCTCGAAATCCGGTTCCACCGCGAACTGGACCTCGGTGCCCACGATCTTGAAGCGACTGCCGGGATTGCCGGTCGCATCCGCGACGAAGGCGATCGACGGATTGGGCGCGCCATCGGGATCGCTGGTGGTGAAACGCGCGGCCAGACCGGAGATATTGGAATCCGTTGTGCCCGCCACGTATTCGTCGGCGATGCCACCCGGCACCGAAAGAACCGGTAGGTTCGGTGCTTCGTTGACGTTCAGGACCGTGACCGTGAAGCTGGTCTCGGCATAAGCGCCGTGGCTATCGGTGGCCCTCACGCGGATACCGTGCGACGCCGCCGCCTCGCGGTCGAGCAGGCTGGCCTTGAGGACGCGGAGTTCCCCGTTGGACGTCATGGCGAAGCGCCCGCCCGCGTTATCGACGAGCGAATAAGTAACCAGATCTCCTTCGATGTCGAGCGAGGTGAACATGCCGATCAGCGTGCCGTCCGCCGTGCTGCTGCCGGGGGCGCTTTCAAGAACCTGGAGCGTGCCGCTTCCGGTGACCGCGATGTTCCTGGGCGCATCGTTGACGGGGGTGATCGTCACGGTAACCGGCAGGGCAACCGCTTGACCGTCGGCGTCGGTCGCGATGACGGTGAAGGAATCCTCACCATTGGCATCGGCATAAGGCGTGTAGGTCAGTGACCCGGTCGCGGCATTGAAGCCGCTGATGATGCCCTTGGCCGGGCCCTTGTCGGGATCGAGACTGTAGCCGGTCACGTTCTGGTCGTGATCGATGACACCATAGCTACCGTTGATCGTGATCGCGCCGTCTTCGGCAAGGCTGATGCCGCGCGGCGTCGCCGGCCCCGTAGGCGCCGCCTTGTCGCCCGCATGCCAATAGGTCCCCAGCAGCGAGGCGACGGCGCCGGGCATCTCTCCAGGAGTGACGGCGGGCGTTGCGGTCTGCGCCGTCATCGCAGTCACGAGGTTCAGGCTGTCGGGATGATCGAGGAACAGGACATGGCTCGTCGTCTGGATCGCATGGACGCGGCTCTGCCCGCTCGTAAGGAAGAATCCAGTGACGGTGATGCTCGCGTCGGTACCGATAACCGCGATGCGCAGGTCGTTGCCGACCCGTGTCAGCCACAGTTCGCCATAGCTGACCGAACTGTCGAAGGTAATCAGATTGGTACCGCCCGTGTCGAGAATAGTGTCGGTTCCGGACCCTCGCTGGAAGACAAACGTGTCATTGCCGGCGTTGCCGTAGATCGTGTCGTTGCCGGCGCCGCCGTCGAGCGTATCATCGCCATCGTCGGCAAAAAGCCTGTCGTTGCCTGCGCCACCGCTCAGCGTGTCATTGCCGATACCGCCGTTGAGGTTGTCGTCGCCAAGCCCGCCGGACTGAATGTCGTCGCCGTCCTGGCCGAGTACCAAATCGTTGCCGTCGCCGCCGTCGAGCACGTCGTTACCAAGGCCGCCATAAAGCTTGTCGTTGCCAAGGCCGCCGGACATCGAGTCGGCACCGTCTTCGCCGTAAAGGAAGTCGTTGCCGTCGTCACCGGAGAGAACATCGTCACCCGCTCCGCCCCAGAGCGTATCGATGCCGGCAAGGCCGAACAGCTTGTTGGCATTGGCATCACCCCGGATGACATCGTCATAGATCGAACCGACGATGTTCTCGATGCCGGTAAGCGTATCGCCCAGCGCATCCGATCCATCCGCACTCGTTTGCGCGCCGGCCAGGTTGAGATCGACGGTTACCGCGACCGCCGAGCGGACATAGCGCGCCGTATCGCCCGCATCGGTGCCGTCAGTCGCCGCACTGTTGGCGCCGCCGCTCAATGCATCCGCGCCGAGCCCGCCTTCGAACGTGTCGTCACCATCGCCGCCCGAGAGATTGTCATCGCCCGCATACCCTACCAGCACGTCGTCACCCGCACCGCCGGCCAGCCTATCATTGAACGTGCCGAAGCGGCCGAGCAGGAGATCATCCGCCGCCGCGCCGTTCACCGCCGCATCGCTGGTCGCGGCAAGGATGCTCGCCAGCGACACCGCCATGCCGTCGCCGAACTTGATCGTCTCGATGGCGCTATTGGCGAGCCGCTGGCCCTTGATCGTAACCTGCGAGGTTGCCAGGCCTGCATGGCTGATGACCAGGTCGTTGCCGCTCCAGGAGAAGCTCAGGTCACCCAGGCTGATATTCGCTCCGAACTCGATCTCGTCATCGCCGCCATTGCTCGCGGTATCGAAGCGCTGGCGGGTTACCTGCTGGCCGTTGGTGCGGACAAAGCCGCCAAGCCATCCGTTCTGGATATAGCCGGTTGGGGCGGGCGCCGCGGGTGTGGTCCCCGCCGCATAGAGATAAGTGGCGTTGTCGTAGATTACCGTTCCGTCGGGTCCCTGGACCTGAAGACGCCAATAGTGCTTGCCGGATGCCGCTTCGACGGTCCCGGTATCGGCCCATGACTTGACCGAATACCCCGCACCCAGCGCGCCGGCCGCCGTCACCGCTTCTTCGACGACGAACACGCCTTCGGTGATGACATCGGCACCGTCGCCGACATTCCAGACATAAGTATCATCGCCGGCGTCACCGGAGAGCTGGTCGTTGCCGCGACCGCCAGTCAGTTCGTTCTGGCCGTCATCGCCGCCGATCACGTCTGCGCCGCTGCCGCCGATGACATTTTCGATCGCGTAGTATTCATCGCCGGCGGCATCGCCCGCGTTAGTGCCCGAAGCTGAAAGTTGAACGCGCACGGCCGCCGAAGTCGAGGCATAGCTTGCCCCGTCGAGACCGGAACCGCCGACCAATACGTCCTTGCCCGCGCCGCCATCGAGAACGTCATCGCCGGCGGCGCCATAGAGCACGTCATCGCCAGCCTCGCCCTTGAGCGTGTCGAAGCCGCTGCCCCCCGCGATAATGTCATTGCCGGAGCCGCCCGCGATTACATCGTCGCCGGCCGCGCCGGTGATCCAGTCTGCGATGGCCGTGCCCGCCAGCGCTGTGCTGGCAGTGCCGTCCGCCGCATCGGTGCCGGCGATCAGCGTCATCTTCGAGGGATCGATATCGAGAATGCCGGTCTGGTAGAAGGCGAGCTTCTCGATGCTGCCGGGGGCGAGATACCAGTCCTTGATCGTGATGCTGTCGGTCACCAGGGAGGTATTGGCGAGTTCCTCGCTCTCGCGGCTCACCGCGAGGACCAGGTCATTGGTCCCGGCGGGCTTCTGGAGGATCACGTCCTGCAAGTTGATGCCGGGTGCGAACTCGATCGTGTCGATCCCCGCGTTGGCGGTGATTACCGCGCCCGCCGGCGGCGCAAAGACCTTGAGCGTACCGGTGGCGCTGTCGAAATCATAGCGTCCCACCCACTCGAAATCGGGCTCCGTCGCCGTTCCCGCATTGGCGCGCAGCACCGTGCCGCCCGGCCCCGTCACAACGCCGGTCGCAGCGTTATAGGCGAAACCCGCCGCGGCGTTCCATCCGCCCGCCGAAGTCCAAACGACCTGCCAGTAACTGGCGAACTCGTCGAAGACCATGTCGCGCCCGTCGCCGCGCGAGAACTTGAAGGTGTCGTTGCCGGCCCCGCCGACCACGACGTCGCCATCGCCTTTGCCGCCGGACAGGATATCACTATCCGCCCCGCCGTAGAGATCGTCCGCGCCGCCGTCGCCCGTCATGGCATCCACGCCCGCGCCGCCCACCAGCTGGTCGCTGCCGAGCCCGCCGATGAGCAGGTCCTTGCCGATATCGCCCAGGACCATGTCATCGCCGGTTCCGCCATTGCCGATATCGTCGCCGGCGAGCAGGAAGAGCTTGTCGTTGCCAGCCCCGCCGTAGACGAAATCGTTGCCCGCCGTGCCGATCAGCACATCGTTGCCGGCGCCGCCGATGATGAAACTGGTTACATCGCCGATGCGGATCTCGTTACCGTCGGCGAACTTGAGCCACTCGACGCGCTTGAAGGGATTGGCGAACCAGTCCTTGACCGTAAGGCTGGTGCTGGTCGCCTGTTCGATCCCGTTCACCGTCTCCATGACCGTGACGATCAGGTCGTTGCCGGGCGCAGCGGAAGTGCCCGAGCGCTGGAGGCGGATATCCCCGATATCGATGCCCGCGCCGAACACGATGGCATCGTCGCCGCCTTCGACCGTACCAGCCTTGACGCCGGCGGCGGTGCCGACCCAGTCGGGACGCAGCGCGCCCGCGAGCAGGGGATTGGACTTCCACTTCTCGATCGCGCCGATGCGCAGTGCCATCGAGTCGGTGCTGGTGGTGGTCAGCGCCGATTCGCTCGTGGCCTCGTCGATCACGTCGGCGCCGTCGCCGCGGCGCACCACGTACTGGTCCGAGCCGGTCCCGCCCTTCAGGCTGTCGGAGTTGCCCGCGCCGCCGACCAGGACATCGTCGCCGCCATTGCCCAGCAGCGCGTCGGTGCCGTCACCGCCTTCGAGCCAGTCGGACCCTTCGCGTCCCTTGAGCGTGTCGTTGCCGGCGCCGCCACCCAGATAGTTACCGTCACCGCCCAGCGATCCCGCCGTGGCCGAGCCGGCATCGAGCACGTCGTTGCCGTCGCCGCCCAGCAGCCAGTCATCGAGGCGCCCGCCGTAGAGCGTATCGTCGCCGGCCCCGCCGAACAGGTTGTCGCCGAGGTTGGAGGCATGGATGGTGTCGTTGCCGTCGCCGCCGTCGACGGTGGCGGCCACCGGAATGTCGAGCACGCGCCGGTCGCTGGTGGCGAAGCCGACGGTGGTCGAGGCCGCCATCGTGCGCGAGCGCGAGATGATGAAGATCGCCTTGCCCGTGGCTTCGTCCACCACCACGTTGTCGATCCACACCAGCGGCTCGGTGCCGGCGCCGTCGACGATCGTACCCGTTCCCGCCGCGCCTTGCGCGCCGTTCGCAAGCGCGGAGGCGCCGGCGGTCACCGTGGCCGAGAGCTTGAAGCGTTCGTTGCCCTCGACATTGAGGAACTCGGGCTCGCCGTTGCCCGGCGTGATGACCTCGCCGTCCAGCATGACCGGCGCGATGTAATCAGGATTGGCGACATTGTCCGCCTTGATCGCGGTGCGCACGAACAGCTGCGTGGTGCCGGCCGCGAACGTGGCGCTGGTGGCATTGGTCCAGCCGCTCGAACCATTGGCCGAGACCTGGATGTTCGAGGCGTCCGCGCTCCCGAAATCGACACCGCCGCCGCTGGCCCGACCGTTGGAGGTCTCGGCGAGCAGGGCCAGGCTCACGGTGATCGCGCTGGTCGAAGCCTTCGAGAGCGAGAGGCGGAACACCGCATGGCTATCGCCTTCCCAGGCATAGCTGTCCCCCACCATCAGCGTGGGCAGCGCGGCGCTGCCGTTGACCACCGTCACCACCGCGTCGCCGCCCATGATCCGCATGCCGGGCGCATTGGAGAGCGAGGCCTGGAACGTCTCGGTCGCTTCCGCCACGGCATCGGCGGCAATGGTGACTTCGACGGCTATGCGCGGCGCCGGCCCCGACATCGTCAACGTCGCCGTCTTGGCGGTGAAGTCGCTGCCGCTCACCGCGATGTCGTCGTTCAGGTGACCGTTCACCGTAAAGCCGACCTGGTTCGCCAGCTTGCCAGAGCGAAGGTCAATCGTGTCGTTCGCAGCGCTGGCTTCAATTGTCGTCTGGCCGGCAATATCGATGGTGTCGCCGAGCACGTAATTGCCGACGCCGATCAGGCGGCTGACCTGGCCGCTCGCCGGATCATAGTCGAACCCGAAATCGACGTTCGACGCATCGGTCTGCGCTTCCTTGAGCAGGAACGAGAACCCGCCGAACCAGTCGCTCGCCGCGCGCCGGGTCAGGCCCAACTCGTCGGCGCGGGCCAATATGAGCAGCGTCTCAATGGCGAACACGCTATCCGGTTCGGCCGATACCAGCGCGTTGATGACCGTCGAGTTGGCGAGGTAGCTTTCGTATTGCTGCGCCGAGGAGATATTGCCGAGCAGCACGCTGCTGTCGAAGTCGAGCGGGTCGAGGCCGCCGAGCTTGAAAGTGTTGTACAGCGCGCGCTTGACGTAAGTGTCGCCGCCGGCGATCTGGAAATCGGGGTCGCTCAGGCCCTGGTACACGCCGTAGCCGATCAACCGCGTCGCCGCGTCCTTGCCCTTGAAGCGCTGGGTGATCGCGTCCTTGTCGCGGGTGGAATAGGGCCGGTAGACGAAGTCCTTCTTGCGCATCCCGTAATTGCCGGACTGCACCGCCTCGGGGTTGAGCAAGGTGCCGCCGGTCGCCAGAAGAACCGAATTGAAGGTATCCGAAACCGCCGAGGCCACACTGCGCGCCGCGTCCTTCGAACCACCTTTGCGCGACCACACGTTGGCCACCACGAACTTCTGCTGGCTCGCATCCCAGACAGAATCCGCCCCCGAACGCGGCGTGCCGCCAAAAATCGAACCAATCAGGCCGCCGACGATGAAACCAACAAAAGCACCAATCGCGGCGCCGACCGGGCCCGCCAAAAGCGTGCCAGCTTTGGCCAACTCTGTCATCGCAAGGGCGCCAAGCGCCGAACCCACCGCCGATCCGATTTGCCCACCGATCGTATCGAAGGAGACGATTTCCGATGCGAGCTTGGCACCGAGAAAGCCTCCGACCGCGTTCCCCAGTTGGGTCCAATCGAGTGACTTTAGCGCCTCCGATATATTCGCGCCTTCGAGGATAAGCTGGTTTGCAAGCTGCCCGATCGCATAACCTGTGCTCGAGTTCGCGAACTCGCCTGCGAAGCCGTCGAGGCCGATGGCATTGACCAGTTCCGCTGTCAGGAACGAAGATAGCGCGCCAACACCGGCAGACTTGAGATTTGTGAGAAACTCTTGTCCAAAATCTTCAAGCGCAACATCGATGTTTGTACCGATAGCGTCTGGTGATCCGAAAATGGCGGCGTCTAGAACTTCGCCGAGATTTTCGCCAACTGTCTTCAACGTAGCAGAGTAGAATGCCCCAGAAAGTTCGTCACCACCAGCCAGGCGATAGCCAAAGACACTACCAAGAGATGCGCCAACATCGGTAAAACTCACCAATTTCGGATTGTTTCTGAAGCGTAGCGCGGTGTTCTTGACTGAACCATCGACACGGAACTCTTTGTACACTGTCAGGCTGCCGCTGGTTGTCTCGCGCAGCGTCTCAACGAATCGATCGACTCGGTCAATCTCAACGAGAATGCCGGTGGATAGCGTTCCATCCATCTGTTCGATGACAAGACCGCCGTTTCTATCCGTACCCACAGCTTTGGCCGTCAAATTGCCGATCGTGATTGTGCCGTCGGAATTCTTCTTAAAGACTGGCGTAGCGACGTTACCGGAGGTAACGGGGCCGGAAGAAGTTCTTGCTTGTCCAAGGGTGGAGGGTGTTGATCCTGAAACATTTTCACCTCCAGAACCCGATACGCTTAGATCGTGTCCGCTCCGGGCAAAGTCGAGGAGGACCGCGGCGAGACCTGCTGCCAACTCCGGAACATTTTGAAGAGCGCCAACGTTTCCGCTGATAGACCAACTGGTCTCACCGGTCCGGCGGTTAGCCGAGACAATGATCTCACCCTGAACAATATCTTCACTCCCGGGAGTGAAGAATTTGACAATATCTATCTCACCATTGATCAACTGCTTGGTGATCCGAGCGGCATACTCGATTCCATCAGGCAACGTGACCATGATGAAATTGTGATAGGCGCCGAGTCCATCAGCAAGCCAAACAATTGGGTTGCCGCCAGTCCGGTTATAGTAATCGGGCAACGTCTGCGTGAACAGGGTATAAGCGCGGTCAGCGACGTACTGCCCCGCCTCCGATCCAGCAACGCCTGCTCCGACGACAACGATCGTATATGCAACCCAGCCTGCGGGACCACCTGCCAGTAATGGCGCAGCCCAAGCTGCAGCAGCGCTCGCAGCTAGTGCACCGCCGCCAATGGAAGCGAGGCCCGTCGCTGCTGCACGCGCAGCGCCATCTCTATCGCCCGCGTTGAGCAGGCCGACCACCGTTCCGGTCAAGACCCCCAATTCTATGAGGTCACCAACTGGTCCAGCAATTTTTCCCGCCCGCGCGAGGGCCCCCAGATAAGTTGCCTTGTTAAAGGCAATTCCTACATTCTTCGCGTCTAGCCATTTGCCCTCCGCAATAGCCGAAAACATCGGCTTTGCCTGAGTTGCGGAGTACCCGGCACTGGTTAGTGTACCATTCGAAATGCCGACGTTCTCAAAAAATGCCGAGCTGAACTGTGCACGCATCGTGCCGCCACTCGTATCTAGCGAAATGTTCGCCCAGCTGTCGGAAAGTGACTTTACGGAAACAACACGAGCAATGTCTTCCAGCGCGCTTGAGGTGCCGTCCGCGCTCGCCAGCGCATTGTAGCGAAGACGCAATTCACTGAGCGGGATGCCATTGATAGTCCCGGTCCCGCCACCCTGCATAAGGGTGTTAATTTCGTTGTTGCCGAAAATCCGCGATGGATCGAAGCCCGTCGGATTAGGAACAAGCGCCACAATCTTGCCGTTGGCATTAGCATCTGCGAACCGCTCAGAGGCGTTGGACCAAAAGCCGCCGCTCGTGCTATTTATGAACGTGCGCGCGTCAATTTCAGAAAGCGCCGGATTTTCCCTCATTAGGGCTGCTACGGCCTCGTTTGCGAACGAAGTTGAGGCGAGAAGCTTTCCTACGTGAGTTTCATCAATGATTGCGAGCGACGGGTCGACTGCGTGCAAGGCCTTTGCGAGATCGTTGGTACTCACCTGCCCATTGACGCCACCAGAATAAAGGATTGCGCCCTGAACTGCGCCAGAACGATCCGCAGCCAAAGTCGCATCGGCAAGGGTCACGCGCGTACGTGCTACAATGGACTGCAGTTCAGCCAGCGTGGGCGGCGCTCCTGGCCGTGATTTGAGCGCATTCAGTTCGGCGATTGCTTCCTGGTAAGTAAGATCAGACACCGTAAAGCTCCCCTTTGGGCTCAAACCGAACGAAATAAGGCAAATTTCTGGGAGAGAAACCATGCCCCATCTTTGTCACAGACATAGCTTCAACGATCATAGCTCGTTGCTCTGGCGTCAGTTTTCCGTAAACACGCCACACTCCGGCGTCAGGTACACCCAAATTCTGCCGCTCTAGGGAGGTTATGGGCTCCGCAATTAGCGAGGCAGAGAAGGGTAGGCAAAAATGTTCGCCACGAATTTCTAGGTACTGACTGCCACCTGAGCCGCCAGACACAAAAAAAAGCTCAAGGTTTTTCCCTGAATCATAAGTTCTATTATTTGATTGATCGGTAATCCAGCTCATCTTCCGTTCTCCAAAAAGAGCTGGAAAAGACGTAATTTAGTATTTGTGCAGTTCCGGTTAAACGCGATAATATTGCAACTATCTATCAACTTGCCAACATGAGTTTCGTCGATAATCGCAAGAGTCGAATTGGGGGCATGCAATGCGGCGAAGAGTTCCAATCCGCGTTCTGGATCGTAGGTACGGAAGTTCACGTTGTCGGAAATGAAAGCCATCTCAATCCTATTCCGAAATTCTTGCGAGCAAATCGAGTCTTGCCTTCGCCTCGGCCAGCCCTGACATTTTCGGACCTCTGTCTACCTGCATGACCCGTCCCTTGGTTCCATTTCCTACTGACGGGACATACACCCACACTGGCCCGCCACTGTCCGAAGCCGCGAGGCGGTAAAGATCCCGAGCCTTCCCCAAATCTTGCTCCACCCCGTGCCCCTCTTCAAAGGCGATGCCGAGATCCAACTGCGCCTGCTTGTCCCCGGCTCGCGCGCGTGCGGCGAGTTGCTGCAATTCGGGAGCGACCTGACCTGCAAAGAGAGGAATGCCCATGTAGCTGAGAGGAATGCCCATGTAGCTGTTGCTACTTGCGCAGGCCGGGAGCAGCAGAAGGGTTACGGCCGTGACGATCCCGGCAGCAAACCGACGCATCATGCCCGCGCTTTGCACTGCAAACTGGCTTCACTCACGCAAGTGCTCCCCCTTCAACGCCGCCGCGCCATGCACATCCACCCCGATTCCGATTTTGACTGTAGCTCGGCAGATGTCGAAAGAGCAAGAACAAACAGATATTCTTCAAGATGTTACAATCCGTTCACCGGTTACTTCCGGCCATCTGCATCGGGTCATACCGATCACCATTTCGCGCACCCCGAATTTCGACCTCATCGCTCCCTCGCCGCCTGCGCGATGCTGGTCTGTAGCGGACTGAGCAGATAGCTGATGATGGCCCTGGTGCCGGTGCGCACGTCGACGGTGGCGGCCAGGCCGGGGGTAAGGGGGTAGCGGCGGCCGTCGGCGTCGATGTGGGCGCGCTCAAGGGTGATCGTGGCGATGTAGACCGGGCCCAGGTCCTTGTCCTGCACCGCATCGCGGCTGATCGAACGCACGCGGCCCGGCACCGTGCCGTAGCGGGTGAACGGGAACGCCTCGAGCTTGACCGCCGCGTCCTGGCCGGTGCGCACGAAACCGACGTCCTTGTTGAGGATGCGCGCCTCCACTTCCAGGCCGCCGCGCGAGGGCACCACCGCCATCAGCGGCTTGGCGGCTTCCACCACGCCGCCCAGGGTGTGGACTTCCATCTGCTGGACGGTGCCGTCCACTGGCGCGACAAGGCGCTGGAAGCGGCTCATCTGGCGGGCCTTGGTCACTTCCTCGCGCCGCAGGATGGCGTCGGCCTCGGCCTTGGCGAGATCGGTCAATGCGGTGCGGCGCGCCTGCTCGCGGGTTTCGCGGATCTGCTGCTCAAGCTTGCCGGCCTCCGAAAGGCCCCGGCTGACCTGGGTGAGCGCGACTTCGCGGTCGCCCGCCTCCTGCCGGCGCTGGCGCTGCAGTTCGAGCAGGCGCTGGCCCGGCGCGTAGCCCTTGGCATCGAGCCGGTTCATCCGCTCGATCTGCCTGTCGAGCAGCGGCACGGTATCGGCAAGGCGCGCCGCCTGCGCCCGCGCGCCTTGCGCGTCGGAAAGCGCCGAGGAACGGGCGGACGCCAGGCTGGCGGTGGTGGCCTCGATCTCCGCCAGCTGCGCCGCGATCAGGCGGCGCTGGGTTTCGGCGACTTGCGAGGGCGTTCCCTCCGGCGCGACGAAGTGCAGGCCCTGGCCGGAGAGGGCATCAACGATCGCGTGCCCACGCGCGATCTCCAGCTCGGCGCTCGCCAGCGCCTTTTCCGCCTGGGCAAGGTCGGCGCCGGTGAGCGTCGGATCGAGATCGAGCAGCGGTTGCCCCTTGCGCACCACGTCGCCGTTGCGGACATGGATCGCCCGCACCACCCCGGCGCCGGGCGACTGGATGAGCTTGGTATTGCCGGTCGGGATCAGGTTGCCCGGCGCGGAGGCGACGACGTCGACGCGCCCGAACACGGTCCAGGCGATCGTCAGCGCAAGGCCGATCAGCAGCACCCATGCCGTCACCCGCGCGGTCGGCGAAACCGGCCGCTCGGCCACTTCCAACGCGGCGGGCAGGAAGTCCGCCTCGGCCGAGGGAATGAAAGTCCTGGCCCGCTCGCGCTCGGTGCGCAGGGCTTCCTTCAGGACTTCCCAATGATGGCGCCATCCGCTCATGCCGAGATGCCCCCGCTCTGGCGCCGGTGCAGGTCGGCATAGCGCCCCCCTGCGCGCAGGAGCTGCTCGTGATTGCCGCGCTCGACGATCCGGCCTCCCTCGAGCGTGATGAGGGTGTCGCATTGGCGCACGGCGGAGAGGCGGTGGGCGATGATGATGACGGTGCGCCCTGCCGCCATCGCCTTGAGGTTGCGCTGGATGATCTCCTCGCTCTCGGCATCGAGCGCACTGGTCGCCTCGTCGAGAATGAGGATGCGGGGCTGGTTGACCAGCGCGCGGGCGATGGCGAGCCGCTGGCGCTGGCCGCCCGAGAGGTTGGTGCCGCGTTCCTCGACCGGAGTATCGTAGCCCTGCGGCAGCTTGACGATGAATTCATGCGCGCCGGCAAGCTCGGCGGCGGCCATGACCTTCTCGATTCCCATCGCCGGATTGGAGAGCGCGATGTTCTCGCGGATGGTGCGGTTGAACAGCAGGTTCTCCTGCAGCACCACGCCGATCTGCCGGCGCAGCCATGCCGGATCGATCTGGGCGATGTCGACGCCGTCGATGGTGACACGCCCCGAGGCGGGCACGTAGAGACGTTGCAGCAGCTTGGTCAGCGTCGACTTGCCCGATCCCGAAGAGCCGACGATCCCAAGCGTCGTGCCCGCGGCAATGGTGAGGTCGATATCTTCGAGCGTCCAGGGGCCATCGAGGCCATAGCGGAACTTCACCGCCTCGAACGAAACCGCGCCCTTGAGGTCGGGCAGGGCGACCCGGCTTCCCGTCCCAGGCTCTTGCGCCTGGTTGAGCACGTCGCCAAGCCGCAGAATGGCGATGCGCACCTGCTGGAAGTCCTGCCAGAGCTGCGCCATGCGGATAACCGGCCCTGAGACGCGCTGTGCGAACATGTTGAAGGCGACGAGCCCGCCGACGGTCATGTCCTTGTCGATCACCGCCCTGGCCCCGAAGTAGAGGATCAGCACCATGTTGAGCTTGGAGATCAGCTGGATCAGCTGGCTGCCGGTATTGCCGAGGTTGATGACTTTCTGCGAGGCGAAGCTGTAACCGGCAAGCTGGCGCTCCCACCGGTCCTGCCACTGAGGTTCGACCGCCCCGGCCTTCACCGTCTGGATCCCGCCGATGCTTTCGACGAGAAGAGCATTGTTGGCGGCCGAGCGCTCGAACTTCTCCTCGATCCGTGCGCGCAGGGGACCGGTGATGAAAACGGCGACCGCGATGTAGCATGGAATCGCCAGTACCGTGATGAGGAACAGCTTGACCGAATAGAACCACATCACGACCAGGAACACGACCGTGAACATCGGGTCGACCAGCACGGTAAGCGAGGCATTGGTCAGGAACTCGCGGATCGTCTCGAGCTGACGCACGCGCATGGCGACGTCGCCGACCCGCCGCGCCTCGAAATAGGCAAGGTTGAGGCCCAGCAGGTGCCGGAACAGCTTGGCGCCCAGCTCCACATCGATCTTCTGGCTCGTCTCCGAATAGAGCCGCGTGCGCAGCCAGCCAAAGGCGGTTTCCCAGACCGATACCACGGCAAAGCCCATGACCAGGATCGTCAGCGTATCCAGGGTGTTGTGGACCAGGACCTTGTCGATCACGTTCTGGAAGAACAGCGGCGCGGCCAGGCCCAGGAGATTGATCCCGAGCGTAATCAGCAGCACTTCGCCGATCAGCCGCCGGTACTTGACGATCTGCGGGATGAACCAGCTCACGTCGAAGGCACGGCTGACGCCGCCGATGCCTTCACGCGTCGTCAGCAGAAGAAGCTCGCCCGACCACATCGCTTCCAGTGCCGCCCGATCGACCTTCATGATCTGCGGCTGCACGCCTTCGGCCGAATGGCAGGGAGGCTGGATCAAGGCTTCCTCATCGGCCACGCGCGCAATTACGAACCAGCCAGAAGGGCCGTTCGCCAGCGCAGGCAGCGGCATCTGGCGCAGCTTGTCGAAACCGGCACGCACCGACCTGGCGCGGACCTCGTCCTGTCGCCTGGCAAGGCGCTTGAGGTCATCGGCCTCGATTGCCCGGTCGTGGCCGAGGCTGTGGCGCAACTGCTGCGGATCGACCGCGATCCGGTGCAGTGCCAGCACGGTCGCGAAGGCGATGAGGCCGCTGTCGTCCCTCGAAACCGATCCGCCCGGCGGCGGGGAGACATGTGCTTTACTCATCGGGGATATTCTTCTCGGAGTTGTTCGTTGTCGCGGCGGGCCCGGTGGTCGCCAGCGGCCTCTCGCGCGCGAATACGGGCGGCGCCGGTATCGCAGCGGGTTCGACAGCGGTTGGTGAAATCATGGACTGCGGCTTGCCGTCCGGCGCGCCCAGGCGATCGATCGCACGGATCACGCCGCCCCAGGGAATCCCGCTGCGCCCCGCCGCCTTGCGCGTGTACTGGGCCGGATCATACGTCGCAGCGCCCTCGACCAGGCGGCCCGCCTCGAGCTGGCCCAGTTGGCGCAGCAGGTAGGCCTGCGCCACATAGCTGTCCCGCTGGCTGGAAAGCAGCGCAAGCTCCGTCTCGCGCAGCGAATTCTGCGCATAGAGCACATCGAAGGTCGAGCGCAGCCCCTCGCGATACTCCTCGAAGATTCCTTCGTAGTATACTTTCGCGGCGCCCAGCTGGACCGATTGGGTTGCGACGTTGCGCTCGGCGGTCACCCACTGGTTCCACGCATTGATGATCGTCTGCACCATTTGCCGGCGCACCGCCTCGATCCGCAGGCGATCCGCGCTCTCGCGGTTCTGAGCCTGCGCGACGAGCGAGCGCACCCGCCCGCCGGCCAGAAGCGGGATCGTGAGCGTCGCGCGCCCGGTAAAGGTCACGTCATGGTCGCGCCGATCGAAGGGCACGGCTTGTCCGTTCGTGCCAGCGACGCCTTGAAATGACAGGGTAGGCCGCGCTTCCGAACGGGCCGCGGCAATCTGCGCGCGCGCTGCACGTTCCCGCGCCATGGCCTCGCGCAAATCGGGGTTCGATGCTTCCGCGATCTCGAATGCCGCATCGATCGTTCGCGGAAGACCGGGCAAGGTCGGCCCCGGTGCAAGATTGCCCGGTTCGCGCCCGACGATCGCCGCGAAAGTGGCCCTGCTCGCCTCATACTGGGCCCGGGCCGCATCGAGTTGCACCTGCGCGGCCTGCATCTGCGTTTCGGCCTGAGCAATGTCGGTTCGCGTGAGTTCCCCTGCTTCCCGGCGGGCGATCACTTCACTCAGCATCCCTTCCAGGACGCGCACATTCGTCTCGCGGATAGCGACCGCGCGGGAATCCATCCGCACGTCGCTGTAGGCGGCGATGAGGTTGACAAGCATGTCGCCCTCGGCGCCCCGCAGGGCCTCGCGGCCGGCCTCGATCCCGGCACGCGCGTTCGCGACCGCGCTGCTCACCCTGCCGCCGGTGTAGAGCGGTTGATCGGCGACGAGACTGGTGGTCAGGACATTGCGCTCGATGTTGGGATCGTTCAGCCGGTCGGTGAGCGAGCGCGAGGCCTGCGTGACTCGCCCGGGGAGCGTCAGGTCGTACTGGCCGGCAACTTGAAGCTGCACCGTCGCGCGCGCCTGCGCCAGCGCCAGGCCGAGTTCGTCGTCGCTCGCGCGAAGGTCGTAGCGGCTTGCTGCGAGCACCGGATTAGAGAGGTAGGCCTGGACGATCGCGGCGGCGAGGCTGTCGTCAGGCGGCGCCTCAACCTGCTGCTGCTCCTGCGTCAACGGCAAGGGCTCGGGATAGCCTTGGGCGCTGACGCCGGCATCCCTCGCGTGGTCGGCGCCCGATGCCTGTGCCGACAATGCGCTCGGCGATATCAAGAACAATGCGCCGGCGATAGAGCCGGTGAAAAACAATGGTTGCATAAAGGGTGAAGACTGCCCATCCGCCAATAGAGCAAACCATCGCATGCGGGTTGCCGAAAGCCGATCGGCCGCGGCGTCGCCCGCACGTCGTGGCAACTTGCAGCGCCGCGGACAACCGCGCCGCGATCAGGTCACGAAATCGTGCGCCCGGCCCGCCAGATCACGCAGGCTGCTGCTGCGAAGACATCAGCAACGGCATGCCGGGATCGCATATCTTCGCGGTGGTAATTTCTCTGTAAGTTCACGAATAAACACCCCCGTGTCGCATCAATGCGATGCTTCTTCGCATGGGCTATTTCGCTGTCAATGAAAATGCGACCAAACACCCAAGTTACAATTATTTAATCCACCGGATTCGGTTCTGCCCGTCTGGTCCCGTCACCGCCTCCGTTCGGCGGCCGCAACGAGCAAGTAAGAGCCAGGTTGGGAAGGCGGGGCAGAAGGCCGTTTTAGGCATTGCGTCTTATCAGGGTCGGGAATTGCTCCGTTTGATCCAGACGGGCAGAACCGGCAATTGATGCAAGGCCACTGCACCGCCCGCGCACAAAGCTGCAGCAAGCAGCAAGGCGTCTCCAGTGCGGGCGGAACTGCGATCGAAGAACAAACTGATGCATGTCGCCAGAACCGCCAGGCCGATGGCGGTCCCATAAGGCGACAGTATCCAACGCTAGCGCAGAACTTGGCGATCATTGCGCCGATGCAGGCATCGGCCAGGGAAAGCCGCTCAACATGCACAGAACAGGAGATGGATAGTACCTATGCTCGCTTCGTCGGGCCGCTTTGGTACTTGTGTGCGGCGCGCTGGTCGGCATGGGCGCGGCAGGCTTAGGTGGAAGCTTCATGCGTCTCTCCTTCCCCGCCGGGAGATCCGCGGCGGACGTGACAAGGCGTGCCCGGAAGCGCTCCGGGCCTTGACAAGACTGGCGGGATGAAGGAGATCAGGAGTGTGAGATCCTAGATCTTTCCGGGGTTCCGCTGTTCGTGCAGTGGGCCCCCTTTTCATGTCCGTAGTCGCAGGCTTTGGTGCTTGGCCTTACTACTTGGTCATGCAGTATCTCCTTGCTGATCGGGGTAGTTTGCGGGCCAAAGTTGAGCTGGCGTGAAGCCAGCGGCATCGGCGATGGCTTCTTCAATTCTCCGTGAACGTCCTCGGCCCTTGCAGACCATCGTTACGGAGGTGGGCGCAACGCCGAGTGCGCGCGCAATCGCTGACAGCGAGGTGCCGCGAGCGCTAAGCGCCCACTTGATATGCTCGTGTTGCGGTACGTTGGTCATGCGCGCCTTGTCGGAGTGTGTCTCAACGGGGCTGGGCAAGTTAAGCAACCCCCAGCCACATCGCGAATCACACAACCGAGAATCTATTGTCAAGTATTCTAACGGGACCATGTGGATAAATGCTGTATCCCCAAACCGTGTATGCAGTAGCATACAGGGTTTGGGGATAACAGTAAGCGTTTTCTTACAGGGATGTGAATAAACAGAATTATCGCAATTTTTATTGATACTACTCTGACTATGATATTTGATCATCTCCTCAAATAACGTAGTAATATTACTATCTGCCTGGTTTTATAATCTGCAAGTCTCGGCTGCGTTCCATGAGCTGACGCATCGAAAAAGTTCTGACTTCCCGGCGTCGCGTATGTCGCCACTTATGCGACAGCATTATGCCGCGATCTGCTCGCGGACGAACCTCGCCCGTTCGGCCACTGGCACCAGCGGGAGCGCGACGAGTTCGTAGCCCAAGCCGCAGTAGACATCGACCATCGCATGGAAAGTGGCTTCGGCTTCCGCCAACGTTTGCTTGCGCTCCGCATCCTGCTCGAAGATGGCTGGCCAGGGGGGTGCGATAAATACCCTATTCGCATAGCGCCGCTGCTCGGCCGCGCGCAGTGCTGGAGCCGGTATGGGTAACCCGCACAGCCGTAGGTAACCGACCACATCGGGGATGCCGCGATCGAAGATGATCGGGCCAGGAGCGCTCCGCGCCTCCCGGTAGGATCGCATTTCACAAGCCAACATCAAGGCGGCAAGCGCGCGCTCGATCGCGTTGCGTTCATTCGGCGTCGCATCGATGGCACGGGCCTGTTGGCGCACCGCCTTGCCGAGCGTGCGCCAGCGCTTTTTGTCGATGCGCTCGCGTGTCAAGCTGTTCACTTGCTTGAATGCTTCGACCAGCCGCTCGATCAGCTAATGCCGTTCCGCACGGGCTACTCTGATCGTCGCGACCGCGAGCTGCCTTGGAGTTACTGGCTCCGCCTAACCAGCGAAGGTCGCCTGCGCGACGAGGACAGTTTGCAATGGGCGACGGTCCGCGAGGCGCTGTGGCTCGGCCGCCTGGGCATGGCGCCGGTGCGCTGGCTCGACGCCCAGCTGGATCTGTTCCTCGCCGCCCTGGTCATGGCGAACCTTCGGACGAGAGTGGGCGCGTGGGAGGCCGGCACGGACCTGGCCGCCCACCGCGCGAAGATCGCCGCGGAGACCTGAACAAAGCTCGCCGGCGCGGCGCGAACGCCGCGCCGGCAAACCCTTAGCGGCCCTTGGGCTTCTGCCCCGGCGTCTGGTCTTGGCCCAGCGCAGAACCAGCGAGGGTGCGGACCTGGGCGGCTGTCGGCTTCACGCGTCCGGCGAGCACGCCGGCAGCGAGAGTGGAGACCTTGGGCGACGTCTGGCGAGGAGTGTTCTTAGGCATGTGAATGCTCTTTCCGTCACACCTGGTGACAAAATGTTTGTGATTGTGGTAGAAAAGAGCCCTGAGGATGCGCCGATCGCGAGACCGGTCACATCCCCAGGGCAGCTGCTCTAAAGGCGGCTTGCCACATCGGGATACTCCTTTGCTGCTCCGGGCTACGGGCGTGAAGTTGGTTCCTGGGCGGTTGGGGCGTTGGCGCGCCCTTCCCACCGGCGAATGAGCCGCGGGCCTTTTTGGCTTGCGGCTCTTCCTCGTTCTGGGGCCAGTCGACGATGTCGTACTCCCCTTCTCGAAGCTTGCTGATCGGCATCACTGAGGGGTGCCCCCCCCATAAAATTGCTGCGTTCCCGGTGCGGCCGGCGCAGCGACCGCGGCGCGCGAACCCAAGGCGTCGAGCGCATTGGGCACCGACGGCGGCGGCGGGATTGAAGGAGGAGGAGGCGGCGGGACCTGGGCAAGCGCGTTGGGCGCAGGCGGAGGGGCCGGCGGCACGCTCGGCAGGTCTAAGGGATTGGCCTGGGCGACAGGCGGCGGGGGCGCTGGCGGTGCGGGTGGTGCCGGCGCCGCGACCAGGTCGACCGATCCGCCATGCGGCTGAAGCATCTCGTCCAGATCCGCGAAAGCGAACCGATTGGCCGCCTCATCCGTCACCAGGAAGCTAGTCCAACCCTGCTTTTTGACGTAGCCGTGCTCAACATACCCTTCAAGAAGGCGCTTGGCCTCCGAAGGCTTCATGACACGGCCCTCGAGGTGCCTGACCACCTCGACGACCCGATTGGCGTCGAAGACCTGCCCTTCCTTGTGGAGGACCTGGAGCACCTTCCGCCAGCGCTGGGAGATAGCCCCTGGCTGGCGGCCGCCCGACGTCGGCTGCTGCCCCGTCTCGTCCTTGCGGCCGGCGCTCGGCTGCGCAGGAGAGCGACGCCGGCTCGGCATCGCATCAAAGATCTTCTCCATGCCGTTCAGCTGAACGCGCGCATGATCCAGCTCGGACTCGAGGCGAGCGACCAAGGCCCGTTGGGCCTCAATGATCTCGAAAGGTGACTGCGTGGACATGCCGCCGTTATATCCGCCAGGCCGGTGCGGAGAAAGGTGCGCGGATAGATCTTTTCCCCATACCCCGCCTCGTTTCATCTGTAATTAAGCACGCTCTAGCGCTGATCGTCTGATTTGCGCGTGTTGTGAACGATGAATGGAATCGGTTTGATGGTCGTTTCGATGATGTTGTGGGCTTTAGGTGTGTGCTGAGCGATTCAAACCCGCACGTCGCGTTAATACGCTCGGCTTCATTGATTGACCTGTGCCCATTTGCGTGACCCGATTGAAGTGATTTGCTCTGGTTGAGCGATGAGCCAGTTCCAAGCGTCGC
>NZ_FOOR01000018.1 GCF_900113255.1 Novosphingobium sp. CF614 | reverse complement strand
GGGGACCTTGTTGCCCGTACTGTCTTGGCGACCGCCCCAGATGCCAGTAAAACCGGCCACTCCGCTGCGGTGAAGCGCCCTCTAAGGTCCACCCCACAACCAGTCAAACACTTTCTTCACAAAAATCGCCACGAACCATGAAATAATAGTAATTCCAATCACTTAAAACACAACCAACAGCCTCGCCGCTCACACCGCTCCCGACCCCGCATCCCCGACTCGCCATCCGCTATCGCTCCACGACGGCGGGATCACACGCTTTGTTTACCACGTGCGGGCTACCCCGTCGGGCGTGCACAAGGGCCGCCAGGGTCCGCGGAAGAATCGGGAACCCGTCATCGATGCCGAAACCGGCAATCAGTGTCGCGATGAGCGTCTATAACGGCGAGCGATTCCTCGTGTCCGCCATCGAAAGCGTGCTCGCGCAGGACTTCGGCGATTTCGAGTTTCTCATCCTCGACGACGGATCGACCGACGAATCGCCGCAGATCGTGCGCCGCCACGCCGCCGCCGATTCGCGCATCCGCCCGATCCTGCGGGAGAATCGCGGGCTCATCGCCAGTCTCAACGAAATGATCGACGCGGCACAGGCGCCGATCATCGCGCGCATGGACGCGGACGACATCTCCCGTCCCGATCGTTTCACGAAACAAATCGCGTTCCTGGCCGACCATCCCGACTACGGCGTGGTGGGCAGCTGGAGCGAGGACATCGGCGAGAACGGCCAATCGCTGGCGCGCGGCGGCGCCGATCACCCGCTCGTTCATGAGGACTTGCTCCTCGCCATCGAGACCGGCGGGCAGCTTATCTGCCACCCCGCCGCCATGTACCGGCGCGACGTCGTCCTTGCCGTCGGCGGCTATCACGCCGCATTCCGCCATTGCGAGGATCTCGACCTGTGGCTGCGCCTGGCCAGCGTGACCAAACTGGGCAACATTCCCGAGCGGCTGCTGCGCTATCGCCGCTATCCCGGACAAGTGTCCTCCCGCTACACGACAGAGCAGCAGATCGGTACGGCCGTCGCCCAGGCAGCCTGGCGCGAGCGGCGGGCCGGACGCCCCGATCCGACCGCGACGCTCGACCGGCTGCCGCCGATCGACGAACTCGATGCCCTGTTCGGCCGTCCCGGGATCTCCCGCCAGGTGCGCGAGCAAGTCGCGCTGGGGCTGCGTTATTCGGCCAGCGCCATGCGCGACGACGGTTTCGAGCTCCTGATGAGCCATCTGCGCGACGGCGGCCGACGCGACGGCATGTGGCGTACCGTCGTGCGCCTCCTGCGTTTCGGTGAACCGCTGCGCGCGTTTCGTCTGGCCGCCACCCTCGCCGCGAACCTGCTGGTCTGAGCGGCACCATGGCCGAAGCGCGCCACTCCCCTCCCCCCTCCCCTCCCCCCACGCCGGACAACGGGCGCGGCGCGGGCAGCGTCAAGTCCGCCGCGCTATGGGCGGCGGCGAGCCAGTATTCGCAATTCACGATGCAGTTCGTCACCTCCGTCGTCATCTCGCGCTTCTTCCTGAAGCCGGAGGAGATCGGCCTGTTTTCGGTCGCATTGGCGGCGGCGATGATTCTTTCGATCATCCAGGATTTCGGCCTGACGCGCTATCTCGGCCGCCACCCCACCGCCGACGAGGAGACGGTGCGCCACTGCACCGTGATCGCGGTGGCGTTTTCGTTCATCCTGGCGGCGCTGGTCCTGGCGATCGCCTGGCCGATCGCGTTGTTCTACGGCGAACCGCGGCTGTTCCCGATCCTGGCGCTGATCGCGGCATCCTACCTGCTCAATCCCTGGAGCATCGTCCCGGCCGCGCTGCTGGCGCGCCGGCTGGACTTTCGCGCGACTTTCCTTGTCAACAGCACGGGGGCGCTGGCCAACAGCGGCTGCGCGCTGGCACTGGCGGCGCTCGGCTATTCGGCCGAATCGCTGGCCTGGGCGATGATCGCGCAAGCGGCCGTGCGCGCGGTCGCGGCGCAGATCCTGCGCCCGACGCCGTTCAGCCTCAGCTTCCGGATGGAGCGCGCGCGCGAGATCATCGGCTTCGGCTCGGGCAGCGCGCTGCTCTATCTTTCGGGCGGGATCGGCATGCGCACGCCCGACCTCATCGTCGGGCGCATGCAGGGGATGAGCGCGGCCGGCCTGTTCAGCCGGGGCGTCGCGCTGGCGGCGCAGCTGCATTACCTCGTCGCCGGCGCGGTCGGGGCGATCTATTATCCCACTTTCGCCCGGCTGCACGACGAGGAGAAGGACCTCGGCCCCTACTACGAGCGCGTCGTCGCCGCCCACGGAGTCATCGTCTGGCCAGCCATGGCGCTGCTGGCGGTGCTTTCCCAGCCGGTGATCCTGATGCTTTACGGGCCGGGCTGGGCCGAAGCGGCGCCGCTGCTGGCCTTCGTCGCCCTGGCCGAATGCTTCTTCGTGGCGCTGCCGCTCCACATGGACCTGCCGATCCTGCTCGGGCGGCTGCGCCAGCTGCTCTACTTCAACATCGCCGATACCGCGCTTTCGGTGGCCACGCTGGCGGCGGGCGCGGCGATCGGGGTGGAGGCCGCCGCCGCTTCCCGGCTCGTCTACGGCCTGGGCTGGTTCTGCCTCTATGCGCTGTGGCTGCGGCGCCTGATCGGCTTCAGCTGGCGCGCGGTGCTGCGTATCTACGCGGCAAGCCTGGGCGTCACGCTGGCAACGGTCCTGCCAGCGATATACGCCGTTACCGTGTGGCGCAGCCCGGCGACGCTCGGTTTTCTCGACTTCGTCGGGACCACCGGTGCCTCGGCCCTTGCCTGGCTATGCGCCGTCCATCTCCTGCGGCATCCGGCGCGCGAGGATCTGGTCGGCGTGGCATTGCACGTGCTTGCCCCCCTGCGCGCACGGTTGAAGCCCCGTCCCGCTTAGGGACCTCTCGGAAAGATGGCGCCCGGCGCGCCGCCGTGATAGAGTCGTCCGACCGAGACAGGGGTGGGAAATACCCCGCGGGAGGGGAATATGGCTGGAATCGCGCTCGCGCTGGCTTTGCTGATCGCCGATCCGGTGATCCTGGGAACCACACCCGTCCCCCTCACCGCGCCCGAAGACGCAGAAACACTGCCCGAAACGCTGCCCGAAACACTCCAGGGCCAGGCCGACCTGAACGAACGCATGACCGTGGATGTCGCGCTTGAAGGCACGGGGCCCTACCGCTTCCTGATCGACACCGGTTCCCAGCGCACGGTGGTCTCGACAGCGCTTGCGGGGAACCTCGGCCTGACGCTGGGCCCGGAGGTGCGAGTGGTCGGCATGGCCGGGGCGGACGACGTCGCCACCGCCAGAGTCGAGACGCTCGGGTTCGGCAGCCGCGAACTCTACGGCCTCATCGTGCCGCTGCTCGAAAACAGGCACATCGGCGCGGACGGCATTCTGGGAACCGACAGCCTGCAGGACCAGCGCGTACTGCTTGATTTCACCCGTGACACCATCACCATCGGCGAACCCCGCCAACTGGGCGGCAGCGCCGGCTACGAAATCGTCGTGCGGGCCCGCAAGCGCTCGGGCCGGCTCATCATGACCAATGCCCTGATCGACGGCGTTCGCATCGATGTCGTGATCGACACCGGCGCCAGCGGGACCGTCGGCAACCTCGCCTTGCAGCACGCGATGCGGGAACGCCCGGGATTCAAGGCGATGCTCTCCAGCGTGACCGGGCACGAGCTGGCGGTGGACATGGGCTTCGGCCGCCAGCTCACGATCAATGGACTGAAGCTTTCGAATGTCCTGATCGCTTTCGCCGATGCTCCCGCCTTCGGTGAACTGGGCCTGCGCAAACGGCCGGCGATTTTCCTGGGCATGCGCGAACTGCGCGCGTTCAAGAGGGTCGCGATCGACTTCTCGACTCGAAAGATCCTGTTCGATCTGCCCGGGTAATACCGACCGTCCCCCGGAATGCGCGGTCGCTGGAAGCTTGATGCAAGGTCGCGTCGATGACGCCAGCGGAACGGGGTATGGCCCTGCCCTTCGTCCTTGCGAGCCGCTGAAGGCGGCGCGGCACTGGGTTGCTTCGCCTGCGGCTCGCAAGGACGAAGGGCAGGGGAACACGCGTTCCGGTCAATGAGACGGGGTATAAGATTGAGTCCCGGCGGAAGTTCCCTATCTTGCGGCGGTATGCCACCAGATACCGCCGTCAACGATCCCAACGCCCGCCATGATGGCTGGGGCACCCTGTTCCGGTTCCTGCCCTACCTCTGGCCGACCGACAACAAGGCGCTGCGCTGGCGGATCGTCGTTGCCTGCCTGTTCATCCTCGCCTCGACCGGGACGCAGCTCACGCTGCCCTACCTGCTCAAGTGGGCGATCGATGCGATGGGCGCGACCGGGCCGAAGCTGGTGCAGCTGGCGATGCTCACCGTGCTCGCCTATTCCGCCGGCCGCTTCGTGCAGGCCGCTTTCGACAACTTGCGCAACATCGTCTTCGAGCGCGTGGGGCAGGATGCGACGCGCGCCCTGGCCGAAAACGTGTTCGCCCAGCTTCACCGCCTGAGCCTGCGCTTCCACCTCGGGCGGCGCACCGGCCAGGTCACCAAGACCATCGAGCGCGGCACCAAGAGCATCGACACGATGCTCTACTTCATGCTGTTCAACATCGCGCCGACCGTGATCCAGCTCGTGATCGTCGCGGTGATCTTCTACATCAATTTCGGCTGGGGCCTCGTCGCCGCCACCGCCGTCGCGGTCGTCGCCTATATCTGGGTGACGCGCACGATCACCGAATGGCGCACCAAGCTGCGCGAGACGATGAACCGGCTCGACGGGCAGGCGCTCGCCCGCGCGGTGGATTCGCTGCTCAACTACGAGACGGTGAAGTACTTCGCGGCCGAAGCGCGCGAGGAAGAACGCTACGCGCGGGCCACGCGCGCCTATGCCGAGGCTGCCGTCAAGAGCGAGAACAGCCTCGGCATGCTGAATATCGCGCAGGCCCTGGTGGTGAGCCTGCTGATGGCCGGCGCGCTCGCCTATACCGTGTGGGGCTGGTATCGGGGCCAGTACACCGCCGGCCAGCTGGTGTTCGTGCAGACCTACCTCACCCAGCTGTTCCGGCCGCTCGACATGCTCGGCATGGTCTACCGCACGATCCGGCAGGGCCTGATCGACATGGCCGAGATGTTCCGCCTGCTCGACGAGCCACAGGAAATTCCCGACAGGCCCGGCGCGCCGGCGCTCGTCATTCACAGGCCTTCGGTGGTCTTCGACGATGTCGTGTTCGGTTACGAGACGGACCGGACGATCCTCCACGGCCTGTCGTTCGAAGTGCCGGCGGGGCGCAACTACGCGGTCGTCGGTCCCTCGGGCGCGGGCAAGTCCACGCTCGCCCGGCTGCTGTTCCGCTTCTACGATCCGCAAGGCGGGCGCATCCTGATCGACGGGCAGGACATCCGCGAGGTGACGCAGGCCAGCCTGCGCGCCGCGATCGGGATCGTCCCGCAGGATTCGGTGCTGTTCAACGACACCATCGGCTACAACATCGCCTATGGCCGCGACGGCGCCACCCAGGACGACGTGGAAATGGCGGCGCGCGGGGCGGCGCTGATGCCGCTGATAGAGCGGCTGCCCAAGCGCTTCGAAACCGAAGTGGGCGAACGCGGCCTCAAGCTTTCCGGCGGCGAGAAGCAGCGCGTCGCGATCGCGAGGACACTGGTCAAGAACCCGCCGATCCTGCTCCTCGACGAAGCGACCAGCGCGCTCGATACGCGTACCGAGCAGGACATCCTGGCGACGCTGCACCGGGTATCGGAGAACCGCACCAGCATCTCGATCGCGCACCGTCTCTCGACGATCGCCGATGCCGACCGCATCCTGGTGCTGCACGACGGCCGGCTGGCGGAAAGCGGCTCTCACGCCGAACTGCTGCGGCTGGACGGGCTTTACGCCGAAATGTGGGCAAGGCAGGCGGCGGAAGCGGAAGAACTCAGCGAAGCGGCGGAATAATCGTCACTTCACCGCGTCGGCCTCATGCCAGACCACGGCCTGCGCCGCCTTCATGCAGTTCTCCGCCGTATCCCACGCCAGCGTGGGCGATCCATAGAGCCGCCAGCCCTGCGCCAGCGCCTCGGACACACGCTCGCAAAAGGCGCGGTCGTCCTTGCCGGTGAGGAGGCGATAGATCGGGCGATCTTCGGGGGTCTGGTACATTCGAACCTGCTAGCTCAATTTCCTTGTCATGGCGAGCCGCCGAAGGCGGCGCGGCAATCCAGGGCGGGCGGCGCGGCGCTGGATTGCTTCGCCCGCGGCTCGCAACGACGAAAGAGGGGCAGTGAAGGTTGCTGGAGCGGCTCGCCCCTGTCGCTCACAGAATATACGTCGCTCACAGAATATATTTCGAAAGATCCGCGTTCCCCGCAAGGGCCGCCAGCTTCTCGCGCACATAGGTCTCGTCGATCGTCACCGTTTCGCCGGCCCGGTCCTCGGCCTCGAAGCTCAGTTCCTCCAGCAGCTTTTCCATGACGGTCTGCAAGCGGCGGGCGCCGATGTTCTCGACGCTCTCGTTCACTTGCGCCGCGATCCTGGCCACTTCGAGAACGGCCCCCGGCGTGACCTCCACGGTGAGGTTCTCGGTGCCGAGCAGGGCCTTGTACTGGGTGACCAGGTTCGCGCGGGTTTCCGACAGAATACGCACGAAATCCGCCTCGGTCAGCGCCTTCAGCTCCACCCGGATCGGCAGGCGGCCCTGGAGTTCGGGCAGCATGTCGCTCGGCTTGGCGACGTGGAACGCGCCAGAGGCGATGAACAGCACGTGGTCGGTCTTCATCGGGCCATACTTGGTGGCGACCGTGGTGCCCTCGATCAGCGGCAGCAGGTCTCGCTGCACGCCCTCGCGGGAAACCGAGCCGCCGCGCACGTCGGAAACCGCGATCTTGTCGATCTCGTCCAGGAAGACGATGCCGTTGGTCTCCGCGTTGACCAGCGCGACGCGGGCGACGTCGTCCTGATCCATGCGCTTTTCCGATTCCTCGTCGACCAGCTTGTCCCAGGCGTCGGGCACTTTCATCTTGCGGCGCTTCATGCGCTGGCCGCCGAACGCCTTGCCCATGATGTCCGACAGGTTAATCATGCCGACCGAGCCGCCCATGCCGGGAATCTCCATCGGCGCGGCGGGGCTGTCCTCCACCTCGATCTCCACCTCGGTGTCGTTCATCGCGTTCTCGGTGATGCGCTGGTGGAACGCCGCGCGGGTCGCCTCGGAGGCGCCCTCTCCCACCAGGGCGTTGAGCAGGCGGTCCATCGCCGCCTTCGACGCGGCTTCGCGCACCGATTCGCGGCGGCGATCCTTCTCCAGCCGGATCGCTTCCTCGACAAGGTCGCGCGCGATCTGCTCGACATCGCGGCCGACGTAGCCGACTTCGGTGAACTTGGTGGCCTCCACCTTGACGAACGGCGCGTCGGCCAGCCTGGCCAGCCGGCGGCTGATCTCGGTCTTGCCGCAGCCGGTGGGGCCGATCATCAGGATGTTCTTGGGCGTCACCTCGTCGCGCAGGTCGAGCGGGAGCCTTTGCCTTCGCCAGCGGTTGCGCAGCGCCACGGCGACGGCCTTCTTGGCCTCGGCCTGGCCGACGATGTGTTCGTCCAGCGCGCGGACGATGGCTTTGGGGGTGAGGTTTTCGTTCATTCTCTTCTCTCCCCTCCCGCCTGCGGGAGCGGCAGGGGGGAGGGCATGTTGGGGTGGGCGGGGAGGGAACAGGCCCTCCTCTTGCCCCTCCCGCAGGCGGGAGGGGAATTGCGGATCAAACGGTTTCCACCGTCACGCGGTCGTTGGTGAAGACGCAGATGTCGGCGGCGACCTGCATGGCCTTGCGCGCGATCGTCTCGGCATCGTCCTCATAGGCGTCCAGCGCGCGGGCGGCGGCGAGCGCGTAGTTGCCGCCCGATCCGATCGCCGCGATGGTCGTGTCGGCCTTGGCCTCGGGCTCCAGCACGTCGCCGTTGCCGGTGAGCACCAGCAGCGTGTCGGCGTCCGCCACGATCATCAGTGCTTCCAGGTTGCGAAGATACTTGTCGGTCCGCCAGTCCTTGGCGAGTTCGACCGCCGCGCGCATGAGCTGGCCGCGATATTGCTCCAGCTTGCGCTCCAACCGTTCGAACAGGGTGAAGGCGTCGGCGGTGGCGCCGGCGAACCCGACGATCACCTTCCCGCCTTCGCCGATCCGGCGCACCTTGCGCGCGTTCGGCTTCATGACGGTATTGCCCATGGAAACCTGTCCGTCCCCGGCGATGACGGTCTTGCCGCCCTTCCTGACGCCGACGATGGTCGTTCCGTGCCACTCGATCAGGCCGTGGCTCGCCCCGTTGCTGTTCATGGGGCGGGATATATGGCGCGGCCCGCAAGGTTCAAGCAGGCCCGCCCCGAACGGGCACGGGCGCGCCTGTCAACTGCGACTGTCAGCTGCCGTTCGGACCCGGGCCGCTCGGCGCGGTGCCGGTGCCGCCGGCGCCGACCGCGCCGATATTGCCGAACAGGTCCTGAAGCAGGCTGCGGTGGCGGCCCAGCGTCGGGGTCTTGTCACCTTCCGGACTGATCCGCGCGACCTGCTCCATCCCGCGCTTGTCGACCGCGACGACATTGTCGGCGGTGTCGAAGCGCACGCGCAGCACGGTCTGCTCCGAAGTGCGCGGCTTGCCGAAGGGCGGCGTCTTCACGATCTGCGAGACGTAGTAGTAGTCCTTCTGGCCGAACTGGCTGACGAAAGTCGGCCGGCCGAGCGTCTTTTCCACCGAAAGGCGGTTGTCGATGCCCGGCTGGACCGAATCGAGCAGGGTCTGGTCGACGAGGTAGCCACGGTGATCGCGGATCGACGAGCAGCCGCCGACCAGCGCGGCAAGCGCCGCAGCCATGCCTGCCATCCTGATCTTGAGACCAACCTCGCGCATTTCCACACTCCAAACCACCGGACCCAACGCATGGGGCCCAAAACATGAGGCCAAAACCCCGCGGATGCTTGCCGGCCATTGCCAGCGGGCGTCCGACCCATATATCGCCACTGGCCTTAAGGCCCCGCAAGCGCCCACGCAATGGGCGTTGGCGCAGCTGACTGTATTGCACCGATTGAATTCGTGATGAACGAAAGGCTCCTGCCCCCCGTGTCCCTGATCTCCCGCCTGCTCGGCAGGCACTCCGATACCCGCGACGCCG
Organism: Novosphingobium sp. CF614; assembly: GCF_900113255.1. Classification (GTDB taxonomy): domain Bacteria; phylum Pseudomonadota; class Alphaproteobacteria; order Sphingomonadales; family Sphingomonadaceae; genus Novosphingobium. Next base: position 63,040 of record NZ_FOOR01000018.1, on the reverse strand, counting down.
CCCGCCCGCTTTGGCACCGCGTGGTGGAAATCGCGCGCGAGAAGCAGTGGTATGCCCAATGCGGCGTGGCCGATACCGTGTCCGGCCGTTTCGACGCGGTGACGCTGGTCATGGTGCTGGTCATGCTGCGCATGGAACGCGACAAGCACACCCCGGGGGGGACCACCGACGATTCCCTGATCGAGCCTTCGGTGCGGCTGACCGAACTGTTCGTGGACGACATGGACGGGCAGCTGCGCCAGTCGGGCGTGGGCGACCTGGTCGTCGGCAAGCGCATCGGCAAGCTGATGAGCGTGCTGGGCGGACGCATCGGCGCGTTCAGGGATGCCCTGGGGCAGGACGATGCCACCCTGATCGAAACGCTGGACCGCAACGTCACGCTGATCGACGGTGCCGACAAGGCGCGCCTCGCGGCCGAAGTGCGGCGGCTCCACGCGCAGATCGATGCCCTTTCGGGCGAAGCGCTGCTCGCCGCCAGGATCGCGCGGTGAGCACGCCGGAGTTCTCGCGGCCGTTCGACGTGCGCCAGGTGGAGGGCAAGGCGCCCCACCTGGAAGCCGGCGAGGCCGAGCGGGCGGCGCTGGCGAAGCGCTTCGGGCTGGTGCGGATCGATCGCCTCGCCGCCGACCTGGAACTGCACCGGAAGGATCGCATCGTCGAGGCGCGCGGCACGCTCACGGCGGACTTCATCCAGTCCTGCGCGGTCTCGGCCGAGGACCTGCCGGTTTCGATCGTCGAGGATCTGTACTTCCGCTTCGTCCCCCAAAGCACCGCTTATGCCGATGGCGAGGAAGTGGAGATCGATGCCGGGGACTGCGACGAAATCGAGTACGCCGGCACCCATTTCGATCTCGGCGAGGCGGTGGCGCAAAGCCTGGCGCTCGCCATCGACCCGTTCCTGACCGGGCCGGACGCCGACGCGGCACGGGCGGCGGCCGGCATCGGCACGCCCGAAGACCAGGGCCCTTTCGCGGCGCTCAAGCAGCTGAAGGACAAGCAGGCGTAATACCCGGTTCCCGGAACGCGGCTCGTCTTCCCCCTTCGCCGTCTTCCCAACCACCTGCCCTTCCGGGCGCGCGGGCCGCCGCGAAATCGTCGCTCCCGATGCAACCATGCCGGCGGCCGGCCATTACTCCGGCGACCCGTTCATCCACGGGCCCACTCATGCACGGGAGCCGCGACCATGGCAGACGCACGCATTTTCCAGGATCTCAAGACCGATCACGACAAGCATCGCGCGATGCTGGAGCAACTGGGCGAGACCCACGGCGACACCCCCGAACGCCGCGGGCTGTTCGAGGAATTGCGCAAGGAGCTCCAGGCCCATGCCGCAGCCGAGGAGGAATCGCTCTACGCGACGATGCTCGCCTGCCCCGAACTGCGCGACGATGCGCGCCACTCGGTCACGGAACATAAGGAAATCGACGATTTCCTGGGCGAGCTGGTCGAACTGGACATGGCCGCCGGCGCCTGGCTCGGCAAGTTCAAGCAGATGCGCCACCGCTACCTCCACCATATCGACGAGGAAGAGAAAGAAATGTTCCCCGCCGCCGCGAAGACGCTGTCGACCAAGGCCGAGCGGAAGCTTGCCGAAGTGTTCGAGACGCGCAAGCCGAAGGAACTGGCCCTGGCCGAGAAGGCGGAGCCCGGCGATCAGCGCGAATAAGGCGCGGGACGGGCGGGGATGGAACGCCGCCCGTCTCCCGGGCGTTGTAGCGGCACAAGCCAAAGCCCCACAAGCCAAAGCCCGAGGAGAATTCCCATGGACATCGATATCCGCGAGACCTTCTGGAAGGCCTTTCAACTCAGCCCCTTCATCATGATGAAGCTTACCGGATCGAGCGACCATGCCGAGCCGATGACCGCCCGGCTCGACCGCGACGCACGCCACGCGATCTGGTTCTTCTGCCGGCGCACCAACCGGATCGCCGGCGGCGGCAAGGCGATGGGCCAGGTCATGACTAGGGGCCACGAAGTCTTCGCCTGCATCGAGGGCACCCTGGTGGAGGAAACCTCCCAGGCGCTTCGCGACCGGCACTGGGACAACGCGGTCGAGGCATGGCTGCCGGGCGGCAGGACCGACCCCGCCGTGGTGATGCTGCGCTTCGACATCGCCGACGGCGAAGTCTGGACCGTCGAGATCGGCCTCAAGAACGCGTGGAAACTGCTGACGGGCAAGCCGATCGATCCGGCGAAGGCCGGTCATCATGCGCTTGGCGCGGTCTGATACCCCCTCTGGACCCCTTGGCCCCCCGTTGGTCCCACCCTGGTCCCCCCTTGGGCCCGACGCCAAAGAAGTGGGACGGGGCGGCGCTTCGGAAAATCCGCTCCATCGCCGCGCTCGCTGGCCCCGCTCCCTGGCCCCGCTCGCTCGCTGAGCGGAGCGTGATCCGGAATCTGGGCTCCCTGCTCTAGTTTCCGGCCTTTCGTTCCTGGGAGGATGGCGGCGCGCGGCGCGCCCTTCGTGATAGCAGATAGCGCCACACGCCGACGCAATTGATGACGAACAGCACGAGATTCTGCGCGCCAATTCCTTCCGAATTCTTCTCGAGGAAGCCCCAGCCGATCAGGGCCAGCGAACTCGTGACGAAGATCACGAAGCCCCAGCCGGTCCAACGCCGTCCCAGGTCGAGCGAAATGACAAGCGCCGCCACGGTTCCCGCGGCGGCGCCGTAATATTGCAGGGCGTTCAGGGCGAACTCCCCCTGTGTCACGCGCCGCTGGCCTTTCGATCGATCATCCAGGCCTGGCGCTCACGCCTGCCGCAGGGGCTGAAGTTCCGCCGGGCGCCCGGTATCGGGACAGCCCGCCAGGGCATAGGAGATCGCCGCCAGGATCGACTTGGGCGTGAAAGGCTTCTGGACGATCCCCACCGCCGTCGGCGCGGGCGTGTCGATCTGCCCGGGATTGGCGGTGACGTAGATCACGCGCGAGCCGAACTTGACCGCGACATCGCGCGCGATAGCCGGGCCGGTCAGCCCGTCGCGCAAGTTGAGGTCGACCAACGCCACGTCCGGGGCTTCGCCCACCAGGGCGAACGAGGCCGCGTCGGGCACCGTGCCGACAACCGCGTGGCCGCCGTCCTCCAGGATATCTTCCAGTTGCAGGGCGACCAGGAACTCGTCCTCGACGATGAGGATCTTGCCGCAGTTCGCCACCATCACCGTACCCAAGGTCAAACTCCCTTATCCTGCCGTGTTACGCGGCAATTGCCGTGCGATGATCGATGTTGGCGATCTTCGAGAGTTCGGCGAAGAAGGAATCGACGGCATCGCCGGTGAGCACGAAGTTGTGGCGAAAATCGGGAAGCTGGCCCGAATCGATGACTTTCAAGAGCATCGCGCGGGCGCGGCAGATGCGGCTCTTGACCGTACCGAGCGCGATGCCGCAGATATCGGCGATCTCCTCGTAGGAAAAGTTGCCGGCGGCGACCAGCACCAGCGCCTCGCGATAGGTCTCGGGAATGGAGGTGAGGGCGCGCAGCACGTCGGCCAGTTCGATCGCGCTTTCCTGGCTTGCCTCCGCGCAGAGGATGCGTTCGGCGGCCAGTTCGTCATATTCGCCGTGGAAGCGCGCGCGGCGCGCTTCGCTGTAGAAGTGGTTGCGCAGGATGGTGAAAGTCCAGGCCTTGAAATTGGTGCCCGCCATGTAGCGCTCACGCGCCGCCCAGGCGCGCAGCATGGCTTCCTGCGCCAAGTCGTCCGCACGGTCGCGGCATCCGCACAGGCCCCGCGCGAAGGCGCGAAGATGCGGGGCGACATCGGCGAGGGCCTGCTTGAAATCACGGTCGCTGAGTGCCGTTGCAGGCTTCGCTGCGATGCCGGCCCTTGCCTCGGATGTTGTCGACATGCGGATACCCTCCATGATGACCAATTGCGCAGTTAACGCGCCCCGACGGAAGAAAGTTCCCGGCGGACATTGCCCCCGTCGCCTCAATTCCGCACCAAGGCACTGTAATTGCTTGTAAAGCTTCCATTTCGAGGATAAGCTCGCCGGGTTCTTGGAAAATTCATTTGAGCCCGCCCGGGAACAAGTGTGCCCCGGAAACTTTGAGGCCCCCGTCCACGTCTACCGTGAACGAGGGCCTCCGGGATCGGGTCACCACTGGTTTGCGGGGGGTGGGGGAGCCAGTGGTGATACGGGGCAAACGCGGCCGATCGGGTTTGGTTCCCGGATGCGGTGAAATTCGAAAAAATTTTTCCGGTTGCCCTGCAGGCACCCAGGAGTCAGACCATGGCCACCGGTGAGGCCGTAAACCCCTGAACGGCACCCATCGAGGCGCACGACGTCATGCGGGTGCAAACGGAACACTGTTGCCAAGCCCTTGAGGAATTTCAATGTCCGTCTCTGATCAGATCGCCGTCCAATTGCCTTACCTGCGCCGTTATGCCCGCGCGTTGACCGGATCACAGACATCCGGAGACACTTACGTGCGGGCGACCCTGGAAGCCGCGCTTGCCGACCGCGGCTTGCGCGACGGCATCGCCAGCAGCCGGGCCGCGCTCTACAGCGCCTTCACCCGCATCTGGGCGACCAGCCATGTCGAAGCGGCGGAGGAGCGGAGCGGCCTTCCCGATGCCATGCCGCATGAACAGGCGGCGCAGACGCGTCTGGCAACGATCGCGCCCATTCACCGCCAGGCGCTGCTGCTCACCACCGTCGAAGAGTTCACGCGCGACGAGACCGCGCAGATCCTGGACCTTTCGGTCGAGGACATCGATGCCCTCGTCAACCAGGCGATCCAGGAGATCGACGGCGAAAGCGCGACCAGCGTGCTCATCATCGAGGATGAACCGCTGATCTCCATGCAGCTCGAAAGCCTCGTCACCGACCTTGGCCATTCCGTGGTCGGCACCGCGGCGACGCACGACCAGGCGCTGGAAATCTTCGCCCGCTCGCCCGCCGGCCTCGTGCTTGCCGACATCCAGCTGGCGGACGGCAGTTCGGGCATCGACGCGGTGGAAGACCTGCTCAAGTTCGGCGACGTGCCGGTGATCTTCATCACCGCCTATCCCGAGCGCCTGCTTACCGGCGAACGCCCGGAGCCGACCTATCTCGTCACCAAGCCGTTTCAGGAAGCCACGGTGCGCGCGGCGATCAGTCAGGCGCTGTTTTTCAGATCGAGCAGGCCGCTGGATTGATCCCGGCCGACGGCTTTCGAACCGGAAATACCGCGCCATCCAGCCCGTCCCGGGTTTGCCCAAGAGCGGTGGCGCGGGGCTCGGGCCGACACCTCCGACCGCTCACCCCGGACTTGTCGAAGGGTGAGCGGGTCTCGATTCGGATTTAGGGGTTCTTTGCTCTGAAGCCCGATTTCGTTGACCCGTCGTCCCGGCTCGGTTTTACAGGCTCACCGTTTTACAGGGCGTCGGACAACTCGTGGTAGTGATCCACCATCGAGAGTGCCAGGGCACCGATGAGCGCCAGCGCGAAGGTGCTGCCGGACGAGGTCGATTCGCGGTGCTGGCCGCGCAGCCGCACGGTCGCCAGATGGCGTCCCGGTCCCGGCGTCGAAGTCATGATCCGGGCATCGCCGGGGAGCAGGCGCAGCGCCGCCGATTCGAAAGCGCCCGCCGCCACGCTGCGCATGACCTCGACCTCGCGCGAGGGGCACATCGCGGCACCCCCCAGGCCCTGGGGGCGCAGCCGCATGAGCACGCCCATCGCACGCACGTAGCCGGCTTGGGCGTCCGGGGCGGCGACAGTCGACGACAGGGCAATATTGTCGACCTCCGTAAGCCACTCGGAGAAGCGGTGGGCAACTGCCATGGGCTGTTTTTACTCCTTGATCTCGTACATTGAAATTGCCCCACGAAACCCTTTTTGCACCGCATCATTGCGTTGACGGGAAGGCCGGCATACGTATTTTTCCTAGGCCTGCTTGCGATCGGCGCTTCCCTTCGATCCGAAAGCCACCCCGCGCCGCGCCATGAAGGCCGCGCGCCTTGGTCCGCATGGCCTTCAACCCGCAAGCATTTTCCGCAGTTTTCCGCCGCGCAGCGCGAATTCACGGCTCGTGCGGACGGGAACCTTGAGGCGGCATTCGACGCCCCCCGGATTGAACTTGAGATCGACATTGGACTTCAATTCGTGCGCCACGATCTTTTCGATCAGGTCGCGCCCAAAGCCGCGCTTGGCGGGCTCGCTCACCGTCGGCCCCCCTTCCTCGCGCCAATGGATTTCCGCGCAATCGGGCGAGACCAGCGACCAGAAGATGTGAATGCGGCCCTCCACGGTGGTGAGCGCGCCGTATTTCGCGGCGTTGGTTGCCAGTTCGTGGATGGCGAGGCCCAGCGACATGGCGTCGTTCGGCGCCAGCTTGATGTCTGGTCCGGACATTTCGACATGACCCTCGTTGCCGTCCAGGTAGGGCGCCAGCTCGGACCGGACGATGTCCCCCAGCGCCGCGTTGCCCCAGTCGGACTGCGAGAGCAGGTCGTGAGTCGCCGACAGGGCGCGCAGGCGCGCCGTCAGACTTTCGGTGAAATCGTCGATGTCCTTGGAGCGCCGGCGGGTCAGCGCCGCGATCGACAGGACGTTGGCAAGCGTGTTCTTGACGCGGTGGTTGAGTTCGCGGGTCAGCGAATCGCGGATCGAAGCCTGGCTGGTGAGCCATTCGAGCACCCTGCGATCCTCCGCCGCGCGCCGCGTTATCAGCCGGCCGATCGCCATGACCATCAAGGAAGCCAGCATCCCGAAAAACAGCGTGATGCGCGAAAGAGGCGAAAGCACGCCGCCCTTCGTGTCGCTGATCTGAACCACCCAGGAATGGTTGCCGACATCGATCCGCCGTTCCATCGTCGGACCCGTCAGTTCTTCGGCCTGGCGTTCGGCCAGCAGCGTATCGGGCGCGACGTGGTCATCGTAGATCGCCACCTCGATACGGCTGTTACGATAGAGCTCGCTCGCCGAATCGAGGAAACTCGCGGCGCGAAAAGGACTGTAGACGAAGCCCTTGACCTGCCGCTGCCCGCCCCGCGCCACCATCACCGGCATGTAGATCAGGAAACCCGCGACCTCGGGAGCGTTCCGGTCCTGGATGAGCCGGACCTTGCCCGAGGCGACCGGCCCGCCCAGCCGCATCGCATTCTCCATCGCCGAGCGGCGCACTCTCTCCGAAAACATATCGTAGGCCACCACCCGGCGGTTGTCTTGCGAGCGCGGCTCGAGATAGACGATGGGCGCGGCGTACCCCTGATCGCCCGAAGGCCGCGGCCAGACGATGAAATCTTCCTGCCGGTCCTTCTGCAGCGCGGCTTCCAGCGTCGGGATCTGGTCCACCGGAACCAGCGGAGCCCAGCCGATCCCGAGCGAACCGTACAGCGTGCCGTCGCCCTGCAAGTCATCGGCGAATTCCGCGAACTGTTCGGGAGAAACCGTCTCCTGCGTGGCGAACAGCGCGCTGCCCGCGCGCAGCAGGGCGATGTTTTCCGTCACCCGCCGCTGCAACGCCGAGGCGATTTCGGTCAGGTTGCGATCGAGCTCGACCTGGCGCGTCTGCCGATCCGCCCGCTCGATCGCCATGACCGAGACGGCCGTGGTGATGCTGGCCAGGAGGAACAACAGGAAGGGCCAGCCGCGCGGATACCTGTAGAACCACGCCTGCTTGTGCACCCTGTCGAGCAATGCCTGGTCAATCACCCCGCACTTTCCACTTTCCCGAAGCCGACGATCGCGGCCCCCCGCGCCGGCGACAAACCTATGGCAACACTTTGCTTGCAGGGGAACCTTGAAGCAGGTGAATTGTTCCAAGGCCAATTGACGTCCGCGCGCCTTGCCGCCGGACGGGGCTCGCGAAGCGCCCGGCCCACGCCGGCGGCGCACCAGGCTTGACCGGCGCCCGGTCTCGCAGCAAGGATGGTCGGCGAAAGGGAGTTCGTGTTGAGTCAGTCCAATGGACGTGGGCATCCCGCGAAAATATCGGGATTGCCGCCCGAGGTGCGCCGCATCCCGCCAAGGGATGGCGAACCGGGTTGGGCCGGGGGTCTGAGGAAGCTTTACAACTCCGTGGTCGAAGAACCGCTGCCGGACAGCTTCAAGGATCTCCTGAAGAAGCTGGATGACAGCGACGATGCCTGAGCGGATCAAGACCTCCCCCGCCGACGAGAGATTTCGCGATGAACTGCTGGCGGTCCTGCCGCACTTGCGCGCCTTCGCCCGCGGCCTTTCGGGACGCCCCGATTTCGCCGACGATCTCGTCCAGGAAGCCGCGATAAAGGCGTGGACCGCGCGTGATCGCTACGAGCCCGGCACCAACATGCGTGCCTGGACTTTCGCGATCCTGCGCAACCATTATTTGTCCGAACTGCGCCGCAGCAAGCGCCAGACCGACCTGGACGAGGGCGCCGCCGAACGCCTGCTGGTGATGGAACCCGACCAGGAAGGGCCGCTGCACCTGGACGACATGGAAGCGGCTCTCCAGAAGCTCGCTCCCGAACGGCGCGAGGCGGTGCTGCTGGTCGGCGCCTCCGGCTTCAGCTACGAGGAAGCCGCCGATATCGCCGGCTGCCCGATCGGCACCATGAAAAGCCGCGTCGCCCGCGCCCGCGCCGACCTCGCCCGGTTGCTCGATGGCGAGGTCGAGGCCGTTGAGAGCAAGTCACGGCGGCCCTGATACCAAGTCACCTCGAGCGAGACTCATTTTCACCTTTCGTCGTTGCGAAGGCGGCAAGGGGGAAAAGAGAAGAAGAATCTCGCTCCAACAGACTTGGCATGACCGGGCCCGATGTTTTTATGTACAAGGGGGTGCATTGATTGGTTAACCTGCGTTATCATGGCCGCGATGCGATGTATCGGCAGGAAATGGATCGAGAGGCGCCGCCGCGCGGGCGCCGGCGAAGATGATGTCCGCCGAAGGTGAGGATCGCCGGGAGCGGCCCGGCGTCCCCGAGGCCGGGCTGCTGCGCACCTTCTCCAGGCTGACCGCCAAGCAGCACGAAGTCCTGCGCTTCGTCGCGGAGAACCGCACCAGCAAGGAAATCGCCTGGGAACTGGGTATCTCCGAAAGCGCGGTAAATCAGCGGATAGAGGGCGTGCGCATCCGCACCGGCTCACCGCCCCGCGCAGAACTCGCGCGGGCCTATCGCCAGTACCAGCAGGACCTGGAAGCGCAGTGCAAGCCGCGGCCGGACGATATCGCCCAGGCTCCCGAGCCGATTGCCGTCCGGCACGTCCTGATCGGGAGCGAACTGGATGAGACCTTCGTTTTGCCCGATGCGGCGATCTACACGTTCACCGATCCGTGGCCGGAAGAGCGCGCCGGCCGTATCTTTCCAAAGCTGCGCGATGGCCCGCATGCCGGGCTCAGCCGCACCGCCGCGCTGATCGCCATCGTCGCCGGGATTCTTCTCATCGCCGTGGCGGGCCTGGCCGTCGCCGACGCGCTGCGCGATCTGTTCTGACCGGCGGCGGGCGATTTCGCATCCCTGCCGGGCACGATTGGCCTTGCGGGAATCGCGGCGACAGTGATCTATCCGCTCGAAGATTCGCGGTCGCCAGGCGCGGCCCGGTCCGTCGCCGTAAGGAGAGCCTTGCTTGAGCCAGATCGTTACCGTTCCCACCCAGCCCTTCGACGGACAGGCCCCGGGCACCTCCGGCCTGCGCAAGAAGGTCAGGGTGTTCCAGCAGCCGAACTATTCCGAAAACTTCATCCAGGCGGTGTTCGACGTGGTCTCGCCGGAACCCGGCGCAGTGCTGGTGATCGGCGGCGACGGGCGCTTTCACAACCGCACGGTGATCCAGCAGGCGATCCGCATGGCGGCGGCCAACGGCTATGGCCGGGTGCTGGTGGGCAAGGGCGGCATTCTCTCCACCCCGGCGGCCAGCCACGTGATCCGCAAGTACCGGGCGAACGGCGGGCTGGTGCTTTCGGCCAGCCACAATCCCGGCGGGCCGGACGAGGATTTCGGCATCAAGTACAACATCGCCAACGGCGGCCCGGCGCCGGAAGGCGTGACCGGCGCGATCCACGCGCGCACCCTGGAGATCGACCGCTGGCTGACCGTCGAGGCCGACGATATCGATCTCGACGCGATCGGCAATGCGCGGGTGGGCGGCATGACCGTATCGGTGATCGATCCCGTCGCCGACTATGCCGACCTGATGGAGGACCTGTTCGATTTCAGCGCGATCCGCAAGATCGCGGCCTCGGGCTTCACCATGCGCTTCGATGCGATGAGCGCGGTGACCGGGCCCTATGCCATCGAGATTCTCGAGAACCGGCTGGGCTTCGCGCCCGGCACGGTCGTCAACGGCATCCCGCTCGAGGATTTCGGCGGGCACCATCCGGATCCCAACCTGATCCACGCGAAGGACCTTTACGACCTGATGATGTCGCCGGACGCGCCCGACCTCGGCGCCGCCTCGGACGGCGATGGGGACCGCAACCTCATCATCGGGCGCGGGCGCTTCATCACGCCCTCGGACTCGCTGGCGATGCTGGCGGCCAATATCGAGATCGCGCCGGCCTATCGCGGGCGGCTCGCCGGCATCGCCCGCTCGATGCCGACCAGCGCGGCGGCGGATCGCGTCGCCGAGGCGCTGGGCGTGCCGTGCTTCGAGACGCCGACCGGCTGGAAGTTCTTCGGCAACCTGCTCGATGCCGGCATGGCGACGATCTGCGGCGAGGAGAGCGCCGGCACCGGCTCCGACCACGTGCGCGAGAAGGATGGGCTGTGGGCGGTGCTGCTGTGGCTCAACATCCTGGCGGTGCGCGGGATCAGCGTGGACGAACTGGCCCGCGAACACTGGGCCCGCTACGGGCGCAACTACTACGCCCGGCACGATTACGAAGGCATCGAGACAGCGGGCGCAAACGCGCTGATGGACGGCCTGAAAGCCCAACTCGCGGTGCTGCCGGGCAAGCGCTTCGGCCCGCTCACGGTGAGCATGGCCGACAGTTTTTCCTACACCGACCCGGTGGACGGCTCGGTCAGCGCCAACCAGGGGATTCGCGTGCTGTTCGAGGATGGCAGCCGCGTCGTCTTCCGCCTTTCCGGCACCGGCACGCAGGGCGCCACCTTGCGCGTCTATCTGGAAAGCTACGTCGCGCCCTTCGGCCACCTCGATGCCGAGACCACGGCGATGCTGCAACCACAGGTCGCCGCCGCCGAGGACATCGCGGGCATCGCCCGGCACACCGGGCGAACCGGGCCGGACGTGATTACCTGATCTCATCCCCCTTCGCCTCTCCCTTTCGTCGCCCGCGAGGTGGCGAAGCCGCCGCAGCAATCCAGGGCGGTTTGGTGCCGCCCTGGATTGCCACACCGCCTGCGGCGGTTCGCAATTGACGAAGGGAAGGGGGTCCATGCGGGACTTGTTCCTACCGCCTGCGGGCGCCGTCCAATGCCTCGATCCGCTCCGCCGTTCCCGGTTCTTCCAGCAGGTCCTTGAGCGGCGCCGCGAGGCGCCGTCGCCAGTTGGGATGCTCGGTCACCGTGCCCGGCAGGTTGGGCTGCTCGCGCTCCGCCAGCAGATCCTCGAGCGGCGCGATGGCGAGCTGCGAGGCGGAGCCGCCGATGTGGCGCAGCGCGGCTTCGACCACGGGTTCGGGATCGCCGGGCGCGGGGCGCGGGGCCGCGTCGCGGGTGAGCGTCGCCCAGAGCAGGCCGCGATCCCAGTCGCGGCGTCCGGCCTCCCGCTCGGGACTGGAATCGGCGGGCAGGCGCCCGAGCTTTTCCGCCCATTCAAGGTCGTGCCCGCTCCACCACCCGGCGACGGTGGCGGTATCGTGGGTGCCGGTCATGGCGACGCTATCGGGCGCATAGTCCTGCCCGCCGATGAAGCCCCGGTCGGCGGCGCGCTCGAACCACAGCACGCGCATGCCCAGCATCTTCCGGTCGGCAACCGCCTCCGCGAAGCCCGCCGGCATGGTGCCCAGGTCTTCGGCCACGATCAGTGCGCGGGCGCGGTGCGCTTCCAGCGCGACCAGGCGGATCAGGTCGACGAAGGGATAAGCCAGGTATGCCCCCGCGCTCGATGCTTCCCCGGCGGGCACGACCCATAGCCGCGAAAGACCGAAGGCGTGATCGATCCTGAGGCCGCCGGCAAGGCTGAGCGCCGCGCGCAAGGTGGCGATCCATGGGGCATAGCCGCTGCGCACGAGGCCCCTGGGCGAAAAACCCGTGAGCATCCAGTTCTGCCCGTGGGGGCCGAGCGGATCGGGCGGCGCACCGATGGTGAGCCCTTCCAGCATGCTCTCGCGCATCGACCAGGCATCGGCCCCGCCGGTATGGACGCCCACGGCAAGGTCCGCGAGCAGGCCCACCGCCATGCCCTGCTGGCGGGCGTGGGCCTGTACCCTGGCCAGACTCTCGCGCGCCAGCCACTGGGTGAAGAGGTGGAATTCCACCTCTTCCGCGTGCTCCGCTGCGAAAGCCCCGACCGCCGCGCCCTCCGGGTCCTGGTACGGCAGCGGCCAGTCACGCCAGCCATCGGCGCCGCCGGGGCGAAAATGCACATCGAGCGCGTCGAACAGGGCCTGCCGGCGCAGGCCTTCGCCATGGACCGCGTTGTCCCGGGCGATGCGCGCGCGCGCGCCGGCATCGAGGCTGGCGAACAAGGTCCGCAGATCCGCCAGCCGGCGCGGCAGGGCGCCTTCCCAGTCGATCAGCGGGCCGCCCTCGCCCGATGGCAGGGGCGGTGGCAGGGACTGTGGCAGGGACGGCAGGCCCAGCAGCTCGGGGGCGCCCATGGCGCTGTTGAGATAGAGCCGGCTGGAAGGCGAATAGGGCGAGAAACCCATGCCATTGCCGGGAAACAGCGCGTGGACCGGGTTGATCGCAAGCACGTCCGCGCCCCGCGCGGCGAACAGCGAGACCGCTTCGTCCAGCTCCCCGAAATCGCCGAAGGGTCGCGCCGTGCTCCCTCGCAGCGCCGGAATCTGGACGGCGGGTCCCCACAGCTTGCCCTCGGCGAAGTCGCGCACGGCGGGGCAGCGGCGCGGCGCGACCGCAAGGGTCAGTACATGCCCGGCAAGCTCGAGGCGATAATAGCCGGGCTCGGCGATGGGCGGCAGCGTCCAGTCGCCGACCGGCAGCGTCCGCGCGACGCCGTCCTCGCCGGTCAGTTCGGCGCGGGCGATGCTGGCGGGAAGCGGCGTGGGCACGCCGACTTCGGTGACGATCATCGCCGGCGGTTGCCGGCGCTCCGAAGCCTGCTGCTCAAGGCTGCGGGCGATCTCCGCCGCGCTGCCGGCCGCATAGCCGAGGGCGGTGGCGATGCTGGCCAGCGACGCGTCCGAAACCGTCCGCTCGGCCCCGTCGACGCCCCACCACTTGCGGGCAATGCCGATGGCCTCGGCAAGCGCGTGCAACTGCTCTATCTCTGCCTCCACCGCCCGCGCGGACGATGATCCCGCCACGAAGCGACGGCGAGCTTAGCGGCGCGGCCCCATCGCGGCAATCATACGGATAATGCCAAGTCTGCTTGAGCGAGATTCATTTCCCATCCTCGTTTCCCATCCTCGTTGCGAGGCGGCGGAGCTGCCGAAGGCTGGGCACAAGTATTTGTTGTAAATGGGTTAAACGGGAAGTGTCTCGCCTTCGTCCACAAGCAATTCACAGGCAGTTCACAGGCTTGCCCCCGCGCTTGTGCGCGGGCAAAGCGGATCGCGATGACACTTGAACGCTACCTCGCCCGCATCGGCCTCACTGAAACGCCCGCCATCACCGCCCAAGGGCTGAGCGCGCTGCAATCCGCGCATCGGCTGGCGATCGCGTTCGAGAACCTGGACATTCCGCTGGGCCGCCCGATCCGCATCGACAGCGAGAGCGTGTTCGACAAGCTGGTGCTGCGCGGGCGTGGCGGTTACTGCTTCGAGCACAACCGGCTCTATGCGGACATGCTGGCGGCGCTCGGCGTGCCCAGCCGGCCGCTGCTGGCGCGGGTGCGGCTGGGCATTCCCGCAGGCATCACGCCGCCGCGCACTCACGTCTGCCTGCTGGCCGAGGTCGAGGGGCGGTTCTGGCTCGCCGATGCCGGCTTCGGCGGAAGCAATGTTCCGCCGCTGCCGCTCAAGGACGGGGTGCGGGCGCGAACCGCCGACGGCGCGGTGCACCGGCTGCGCCGCATCGGCGAGACCGGCATGGTGCGCGGGCAGTGGCTGCTCGAACGCGCAGGACCGCCCGCCGCCACCGACGGCCGCGCCGCTCCGCACCATGACTGGCAGCCGCAGTACACCTTCGACCTTTCGGAAGTGGCCGCCGACGATCTCGAACAGGCCAGCCACTGGACCGCGACCCGGCCAGGCACCCGCTTCACCACGCTGCACGTCGCCAGCATCCCGCAGGCGGCGGGCTTCGCCTCGATGGTCGATCGCGAGCTGACCGTGCACCATCCGGGCGGCACCGACCAGCGCACGATAGCCGACCCGGCGGACTACGCAGGCACCTTGGGCGCGGTGTTCCGGATCGCGCTGAGCGAAGCGGAGGTGGCGGGACTGGCGCTGTTCGCCTGACGCGCCGGTTCCGCCGGCGGGATCATGCGACAGCAATCGCCAGCGCCCCCTCTCCTTCCTCGATATGCACCGTGCTGCCATCCGGGATTTCGCCGGCCAGCAGCTTCTCTGCCAGCGGATCCTGCAAATAGCGCTGGACCGCGCGCTTCAGCGGACGGGCGCCGTAGACCGGATCGTAGCCCACCCGGCCGAGCCACCGCTCGGCGGCATCGGTAAGCTCCAGCCTGATCTTGCGATCCTTGAGCAGCTTCTGGACGCGGCCGACCTGAATTTCGACGATCGGGCCCATGTGCTCCTGGCCCAGGCGGTGGAACAGGACGATCTCGTCCAGCCGGTTGAGGAACTCCGGCCGGAAGTGCGCGCGCACGACTTCCATGACCTGCGGCTCCACGCTCTCGACATCCTGCCCGTCCGCCAAGGCGGCAAGGTACTGGCTGCCAAGGTTGCTGGTGAGGATGATGAGGGTGTTGGTGAAATCCACCAGCCTGCCCTGCCCGTCGGTGAGGCGGCCGTCGTCGAGCACTTGCAGCAGCACGTTGAATACGTCGGCATGCGCCTTCTCGACTTCGTCGAACAGCACGACCTGATAGGGCCGGCGCCGCACCGCTTCGGTCAGCACGCCGCCCTCCTCGTAGCCGACATAGCCGGGAGGCGCGCCGATCAGCCGCGACACCGCGTGCTTTTCCATGAACTCGCTCATGTCGATGCGCACCATCGCGGTGTCGTCGTCGAACAGGAAGCCGGCGAGCGCCTTGGTCAGTTCGGTCTTGCCGACGCCGGTGGGGCCCAGGAACAGGAACGAGCCCAGCGGCCGGTTCGGGTCCTGCAGGCCGGCCCGGGCGCGGCGCACCGCCTTGGAGACGGCTTCCACCGCATCCTTCTGGCCGATCACGCGCTGGCCGATCACCTCTTCCATCTTGAGCAGCTTCTCGCGCTCGCCCTGCAGCATCTTCTCTACCGGCACGCCGGTCCACTTGCTGACGACGGCGGCGATATCGTCCTCGGTCACTTCCTCGCGCAGCAAGGCGTTGGTCGCTTGCGCCTGGGCTTCGGAAAGCTGCTTTTCCAGGCTCGGGATGGTGCCGTAGGAAAGCTCGCCCGCCCGGGCGAGATCGCCGAGGCGCTGCACCTGCTCCAGTTCGATGCGGGCGGCATCGAGCTGTTCCTTGAGCTTGCCTTCGGCGGCGATCTTGTCGCGCTCGTTCTGCCAGCGGGTGGTCAGTTCGCTCGACTGCTGCTCCAGGTTCGCCAGTTCCTCGCGCAGGGCCTTGAGCCGGTCCTTGGAGGCCTCGTCGGTCTCCTTGCCCAGCGCCATCTCCTCGATCTTGAGCTGGATGATGCGGCGATCGAGCTTCTCGATCTCCTCGGGCTTGGACTCCACTTCCATGCGGATCCGGCTGGCGGCCTCGTCCATCAGGTCGATCGCCTTGTCGGGCAGGAAGCGGTTGGTGATGTAGCGGTTGGACAGCGTCGCCGCCGCCACGATCGCGCCATCGGTGATCCGCACCCCGTGGTGCAGCTCGTACTTCTCCTTGAGCCCGCGCAGGATCGAAACGGTGTCCTCGACGGTCGGCTCGCCCACGAAGATGGGCTGGAAGCGGCGCTGGAGCGCGGCGTCCTTCTCCACGTACTTCTGGTATTCGTCGAGCGTGGTCGCGCCGATGCAGTGAAGCTCGCCGCGCGCCAGCGCGGGCTTCAGGAGATTGCCGGCGTCCATCGAACCTTCCGAGGCGCCCGCGCCGATCAGCGTGTGCATCTCGTCGATGAACAGGATGATGTCGCCCTCGGCGCCCTTGACCTCGTCGAGCACGGCCTTGAGGCGTTCCTCGAACTCACCGCGATACTTGGCGCCGGCGATCAGGGCGCCCATGTCGAGCGCCATCAGTTGCCGGTCCTTGAGGCTGTCGGGCACGTCGCCATTGGCGATGCGCAGCGCCAGTCCCTCGGCGATGGCGGTCTTGCCCACGCCGGGATCGCCGATAAGGACGGGATTGTTCTTGGTGCGGCGGGCGAGGATCTGCACGGTGCGGCGAATTTCCTCGTCGCGGCCGATGACCGGGTCAAGCTTGCCTTCGCGCGCCGCCTGGGTGAGGTCGCGCGCGTACTTCTTCATCGCGTCATAGGCGTTCTCGGCCCCGGCGCTGTCGGCGGTGCGGCCGCCGCGCAGCTCGGTGATGGCGGCCTCCAGCGTCTGGGGCGTGAGGTTGGCGGCCTTGAGCGCCTGCCCCGCCGGGGTGGCGGCGGCAAGCGTCAGCGCCAGCAGCAGCCGCTCGACCGTGACATAGCTGTCGCCCGACTTGGTCGCGGCCTGCTCGGCGGCGTCGAGCAGGCGCACCGTATCGTTGTCCAGCCCAGGCGCGGCCTGCGCCCCGCCGCCCGAGACCGCCGGCACTTTGGCCAGGGCCTTGTCCAGTTCCTGCGTGGCGAAGACCGGATTGCCGCCCGCGCGCTTGATGAGCCCGGCGGCCATGCCCTCGGGATCGTCGAGCAGCGCCTTGAGCACGTGCTCCGGGGTGATGCGCTGGTGGTTCATGCGGATCGCGACGGTCTGCGCCGCCTGCAGGAACCCTTTTGCCCGGTCGGTGAACTTTTCGAGATTCATGGTTTGAGATGCCTCCTGATCCCGATGATGTAGTGTTGTATATTTACAACACAAGAGCCTCTCCGCTCCCTTTTTCCTATGCCGCGCATCTCGCGCGAAAACCTTGATCGAGCACAAGGACAGCAACCGGAGCCGGCCCGCCCACACATGGGGGCGGGTTTTCCGGATTGCCAGTGCCCGAAGAGCCGGCGGAACGACGGTACAGGAATGACGGACTGGCCAAAGCTCCCGGCGCGCATCCGTGAAGGCTTCATCCGGATGCTTTACAGGTCGAGCTGGAGCGACGATGATCGGCCCGATGGGCGATGAACTGCCGAAGCTGTTTTTAAACTTGGGCAAAGCCCTGGAATCGGAGCCGACCGTGCCGCAGCTCCGCGACATTCGCCAGATGTTCGATTCCTACGTCCTGTCGGAAAGCGTGCGGCGTGGACTGGATCGGTTGAACGATCCGTTGAGCGTCGCCCACATGCTTGACACCATCATGCATTGCAAGCGTACCGCTGAAGAGCTGAGATCAAGGCGTCTGAATGCCCGCGAAACTACGCGCCTGGTGGGCATTGCCGGAGGCATAGGGCTTGCTGCGGGAGCAGTGCTTGCCGCATTGGCTTTGACTACGCCCGCGGTAGCGTTCATTCCATTCCTGGCCGGGACGATCATATGCACCCGGTCGATCAAGCAGGCATCCGAGTCGTCGGAGGAAATCACCGTCCTCGATCAGATCATAGAGCGGCTTGGGGAACTGGCGGGAACCTGAGATGACGGAATTCCTTTCCCTATTCACCGGCCGGTCCGCCGAGACATGGATCAATCTTGCGTCCGTCGGCGCAGTCTTGCTTCATCATGTGTGGCTTGTCCGTCTTCGCAGCCGGTCAGGTATTGCGGACGAACTGCTGACGCGAATTTCGCGGCTTTTCGCCGCGTTGCCGCCCCCGCAACGCACCGAACCGGATAGCCCGCCGGTCACTTGACCACCTTGCCACGCAGTTTCTTGCTTCCTGCCAGAAGGGCCAATCTGTGAACCGCTCCAGTTCCCACGCCGCAAAACTTACTCTGCTCACCCTTCCCCTGCTCCTCTCCGCCTGCGCCGGGACCACGCCCCCTCCCTCGCCCGTCGCGCCCGGCGGCGGCGCGCCGGGGGTGGAGCAGAGCGCGGCGCCCGCGTCCGTTTCGCCGGCCGAGCTGGTCGCCAAGGTCGACATTCCCTATGAGAAGTTCCTCCTGCCCAACGGGCTGACGACGATCGTCCACACCGACCGCAAGGCCCCGATCGTGGCGGTCACGCTCTACTACAAGGTCGGATCGAAGAACGAGCCGCGCGGCCGTACCGGCTTCGCGCATCTCTATGAGCACTTGTTCTTCGGCGGCTCGGCCAACGCGCCCGATTTCGACGTTCCGCTGGTGGCCGCCGGCTCGACGCCGACCAACGGCTCGACCTGGTTCGATCGGACCAACTACATCGAGACCGTGCCCACCGGCGCGCTCGACCTGGCGCTGTTCATGGAGAGCGACCGCATGGGCCACCTCCTGCCGGCGGTCACCCAGGACAAGCTCGACAAGCAACGCGGCGTCGTCCAGAACGAAAAGCGGCAGGGCGACAACCAGCCCTATGGCCTGTTCGACTATGCCCAGAGCGAAGGCCTGCTTCCGGTGGGCCATCCCTACCGCCATTCCACCATCGGCTCGATGGCGGATCTCGACGCGGCGACGCTGACCGACGTGCGCCGGTGGTTCGCCGATCACTATGGCCCCAACAACGTCGTCCTGGTGCTGTCGGGAGACATCGACGCGGCGGCGGCGCGCCCGAAAGTGGAGAAGTGGTTCGGCGAGATCCCGCGCGGGCCGCAAGTGGCGCCGGTCGCGGCCGAGCCCTTCACCCTCCCTGCCCCGGTCAAGCGCGACATCGCCGACCAGGTCCCGGTCCTGCGCCTGACCCGCAACTGGACCGCGCCTGGGCTCAACGATCCGGATACCCCGGCGCTGCGGATCGGCATGCACATCCTGGGCGGCCTGGCCAGTTCGCGCCTCGACAACGAACTGGTGCGCGGCAAGGAACTCGCCGTGGCCGTCACCGCCTACGATCAGGTCTTTCAGCAGCTCAGTTTCCTGCAGATGTCGATGGACGTGAAGCCCGGCGTCGATCGCGCCCTGGCCGAAGCCGCGTTCGACAAAGTCCTTGCCGACTATCTGCGCGACGGCCCGACCGAGGACGAAGTGCGGCGCGCGGTCGTGAGCACCTTGTCCGGCGAAATCGGCGGCCTCGAGCGCGTCGGCGGCTTCGACGGGAAAGGGGCGACGCTGGCCGAGGGACAGGTCTATTCGGACGATCCCGCCCGCTACAAGCACGATCTTGCCGCCATGGCCGCGCTCACGCCCGGGGCCGTCAAGGCCGCGCTCGGCAAATGGCTGTCCCGGCCGGTCTACGAACTCGATGTCGTCCCCGGCACGCGCACCGCCAGCGGCGATGCCATGGGCGGCTGGGGCGACGAGGCCGGCCACGCCGCTCCGCCAGCCGACCCCCATGCCAAAGCGCCGGCACTGCCGCCGGCTCCCCGGCGAAGCCCGCCGCCGGTACAGCCGGTGGGCGAACTCGCCTTCCCGCGGATAGAGCGCACGACCCTGTCGAACGGCATCCCCGTCGCGCTGGCGCGCCGCATGGCGGTGCCGAAGCTGGTCCTCTCGCTCGATTTCAATGCCGGCTTCGCCGCCGACGCGCTCGACGCCCCGGGCACGCAGGGCCTGATGCTGGACATGCTCGACGAAGGGACGACCACCCGCAACGCCACCGAGATCGCCGAAGCGCAAGAACGGCTCGGCGCGCAGATCGCGACCGACGGTTCGCTGGACACGAGCAGCGTGATACTCTCGGCCCTGTCCGACAACCTTGCACCCTCGCTGGAACTGATGGCCGACCTCGTCCTGCACCCGGCCTTCGCCGACGATGACGTGGCGCGGGTGAAAGGACAGGCGCAAGCGGAACTGGCGCAAAACCTGTCCACGCCCAATGCCCTGGCGATGCGCACGCTCGGCGCCTCGCTGTTCGGCGCCCACCCTTATGCCCAGCCCACCGACGGCCTCGGCAATGCCGCTTCGCTGGCGGCGCTGACGCCGGCCGCGCTGCGCGCCGCCCACGACAAGTGGCTACGCCCCGATCTCGCGCGGATCACCGTGGTCGGCGACATTTCCATGGACCGGCTCAAGCCGCTGCTGGAACGGGCTTTCGGTTCCTGGCAGACGCCGGCGGGCCCGGCACCGGTCAAGCCGCTCGACGCGGCCATTCCCGCGGCCAGTGACCGCATCATCCTGATCGACCGCCCCAACTCGCCGCAATCGGTCATCATCGCCGGACGGGTCCTGCCCCTGACCGGCCGCACGCCGGACGCCGAGGACCTCGACCTTGCTAACGACGTGCTCGGCGGCGATTTCCTTTCGCGCCTCAACAAGGACCTGCGCGAGGAGAAAGGCTGGAGCTACGGCGTCTACAGCCAGGTCTCCCAGCCCGTCGGTCCGCGCACGCTGGTCGTACGCGCGCCGGTCCAGGCCGATCGCACCGGCGATGCGATCAAGGCCATCATCGCCGACATGCGCGCCTTTCCCGGCCGGAAGCCGATGACGGCCGAAGAGCTGCAACGCGTCACCGAAGGCACGATCCGCGCCCTGCCCAATCAGTTCGAGACGAACGCCGCCGTCCAGGCCAGCATCCGCAAGAACGACCTGCTCGGCCGCCGCGAAGACTACTACGTCACGCTGGCCGCCAAGTACCGCGCGATCGGCGCCGATGCGATATCGACAGCCGCGACACGGTATCTGCGGCCGGCCGGCATGACTTACGTCGTTGTGGGGGACCGCAGGATCGTCGAGCCGCAGCTCAAGAAGGTCGGCCTTGCGCTCGAAGTCCACCAGGCGCCGGCGGCCCCCGCCGAAACGCATTAACCGGAGGAGTTGCGGAATGTCCCCAGGCGGCACTTACGATTGCGTTACGAAGACCCCGCTGGGGAACCAGGCGGGCGTGCTGACCGTGGTGCCCGGTGAAGCGGGCGGCTTCACCGGCAACATCGCCGGCGATCTCGGCTCGATGGAGGTCATCGATGGCCGGATCTCCGGCAACCGGCTGACCTGGCGGATGAAGATGACCATGCCGATGCCGATGGACCTCGAATGCACCGCGACCGTCGAAGGCGATGCGATCACCGGCACGGTCAAGGCCGGGATGTTCGGCACGATGGAACTCAAGGGAACGCGGCGAGCCTGACTTCGCCGCCGCGAAGCATCGTGCCGGGCTTCGGACAAGCGCGGGCGAGCGGACCAGGCATGCGAAAGGCGGCGGTCCGCGAATTTTTAAGGCATTAGGTTTAGGTGCCCGGCCTGTCCCGCATAGGGACGGCGCGGAATGCGTGGATGCGGCGCCCGTCAAGGCGGGTTAGGCCCACGCCTGCGATATCGCGCCCGCACGCCGTGAAAGGGACCGAGTGCCTTCAGCCGCCGCCTTGCCTGACCAGCTCCGGGCCGAATGGTGCGAAGCGCGCCCGCGCGATTTCGCCGCCCGGTTCGAACGCAGGGCACGCGGCGCCGGCAATCCGCCGATGCGCCTGAAGCGCCGCTGGACACTGGGCGTGACGGCCATGGCCGCCATCGCCCTGCCCGCCTTCGCCGCGCCCGGCGGGTGGGATCGCTTCGCCATTGCCGATGCGGTGGCGCAGAAGGCCGCTGTCGAACCCATGCCCTTCGAACAGGCCGGGGCGAGCTTTCCCGGCTCCGCGTTCTACTACCTGGAGGCCGAAGCGCCGGTGCTGCAGGTGGGCGAAGGCATCCGCTTCGACGCCGACGACAGCGTTTCCGGCCCCGCCATCCAGGGCGGGCCGGCGGCGCGGCCACTCCGGATCGACAATTCCGGCGTCGACCGCACCCGGGCGCTGCAATGCCTGACCGCCGCGATCTATTATGAAGCCGCCAGCGAGCCCGACGGCGGCCAGCGGGCGGTGGCGCAAGTGGTACTCAACCGCGTCGCCCACCCGGCCTATCCCAAGACCGTGTGCGGCGTCGTCTACCAGGGCTCGGAACGGTCGACCGGCTGCCAGTTCTCGTTCACGTGCGACGGTTCGCTGGCCCGCCGTCCGTCGCGGATGTTCTGGGACCGCGCCGAAAACGTCGCGCGCCAGGCACTGGCTGGCTACGTCTACATCCCCGTGGGCCTGGCGACGCATTATCACACCGTACAGGTCAATCCCTATTGGGCGCCGAGCCTGCATTACCTGGGCACCATCGGCGCGCACCGCTTCTATAGCTTCAATGGGCAGGCCGGCAGGCCGGCGGCGTTCCGCTTCGCCTATTTCGGCGGCGAACCGGTCGCCGCCCCGCATGCCCGCAGCCAATCCGCCGTTCCGGACGCGGTCGTTGATCCGCTAGCGGTGCAGCGCGTCTTCGATTCGCTGGAACAGGCCAGGATGGCCGGAAAGGTTAACGCCGCCGCGGCCGCCACCGGGACGCCGCCGCTCTACACCAGCGAGCTGCGCGAACGCGGCGGCGATGCGCTCTACCGCGCCCGCAATTTGCCCGAAGCACAAGGAATCAAAGCGGAATACGCCAACACCGGCCGCTGGATCACGCAGCCGGGAAGCTAGGAAGTCAAACGATTGCAAGGGCCTGGCCTCAGGAAAGACTCCGATCGGGTAAATCAAGACTTCGGCAACCAAAGCCTATCATGAATGTTTAGAGTTTCACTGGCTAATTCGATGTTATACGCAGCTGACACGTTAAAGGCCCCCCGACCATGACAATCCGTTTTGCTGCTGCCTGGGGTGGAACGACCCCCGCGATCGTGCGGGCGTTGTGCCCCTCGGCCCCGCTGGGCGCGGTCAACGACAACCGCCGCGCGGTGCGCCTGGCCGTGTGCACGGCGGATCGGGACCGCGCGATGCCATTGATCGCGTCTTCGGCCGACGAACAACTGCTGGTCGAAACGCTGCGCCACTTCGCCCGTTTCGGCCTGGCCGCCGCCGCGAAGGCGCGGGCGGAAGCCGAAGCGGCCGAATCCGCCGGCAACAGCGCCGGCCGTGACCGCTGGATCGCGATCTGCCGCCAGCTCGATCGCCAGATGGCCGATGCCTGCACGCGCGAGCTCATCCCCTAGCAGGCTGATACCAGGTCCGACCGATCGGAACTCTTGTTCCTACTCCTGTTTCGTCGTTGCGAGCCGCCGGAGCCATCGAAGCAATCCTGCGCCTCGCCCACCCTGCCCTGGATTGCTTCGACGGCTCCGCCGTCTCGCAACGACGACGAGAGAAGACGAGTCTCGCTTCAAAAGACTTGGCATGAAATCGCCTTCGCCGCACGGCCCCAGCGACCTTTCCGGCAATCT
Source organism: Novosphingobium sp. CF614 (assembly GCF_900113255.1). Classification (GTDB taxonomy): domain Bacteria; phylum Pseudomonadota; class Alphaproteobacteria; order Sphingomonadales; family Sphingomonadaceae; genus Novosphingobium. The sequence goes on along the minus strand of NZ_FOOR01000018.1, from coordinate 39,628 downwards.
CCCAGGCCCGGAGCAGTCCCGTTGGCGTTGCCGCGCCGGGCCTGCGCGGGCCTTCCATTCGGGTTTCGGTGAGCCCAAAAATCTATTGTTGCAATTGCGAACTATTATCAGAATCTTCCGCCGCAATAGCCGCGAAATGCGTCGTTTCGCGGTTGCAATGTCGCACGCAGGGGCGTAGGGCGCGCGGTGCAAACACCGGCGCCTGCCTTTAGCGGGATGAAGCAGGCCGCCTTGAAGTCCGGGAATCCCGCCCTGGGAAGGACACGCACGCAATATGGCTCGTAAGAAGATCGCCCTTATCGGCGCTGGCAACATCGGCGGCACGCTGGCACATCTCGCCGCGCAGAAGGAACTGGGCGACATCGTCCTTTTCGACATCGCCGAAGGCATTCCCCAGGGCAAGGCGCTCGACCTGTCGCAGTGCGGCCCGATCGAAGGCTTCGACGCCTTCGTAACCGGCACCAACGATTACAAGGACATCGCAGGCGCGGACGTCATCATCGTCACCGCCGGCGTTCCCCGCAAGCCGGGCATGAGCCGCGACGACCTGCTGGGCATCAACCTCAAGGTCATGAAGTCGGTCGGCGAAGGCATCAAGCAGTATGCCCCGGGCGCCTTCGTGATCTGCATCACCAACCCGCTCGACGCGATGGTCTGGGCGCTGCGCGAATTCTCCGGCCTGCCGCACAACATGGTGGTCGGCATGGCGGGCGTGCTCGATTCGGCGCGCTTCTCGACCTATCTCGCCTGGGAATTCGGCGTCTCGGTGCGCGACGTCACCAGCTTCGTGCTCGGCGGCCACGGCGACCAGATGGTGCCGATCCCCGAATATTCGACCGTCAAGGGCATCCCGGTTCCCGATCTCATCAAGATGGGCAAGTCGACGCAGGAGCGCATCGACGCCATCGTCAAGCGCACCGCCGGCGGCGGCGGCGAGATCGTCGCGCTGCTCAAGACCGGTTCGGCCTTCTATGCGCCCGCGGCCAGCGCCATCTCGATGGCGGAAAGCTACCTCGGCGACATGAAGCGCGTGCTGCCTTGCGCCGCGCACATGACCGGGCAGTACGGCATCGACGACCTCTACGTCGGCGTTCCCGTGGTGATCGGTGCCGGCGGCGTCGAGCAAGTGATCGAAATCGCCCTCGACGACAAGGCCAAGGCCGGCCTGCAGATCTCGATCGACGAAGTGAAGACGCTGATCGCGGCCTGCAAGGAACTCGATCCGAGCCTTGCGTAATTCCCACTATCGCGACGGAAGCGGCGAACGCTTCCGTCGCGTTGACGCAGGAATGTGAAAGACCTAAATTTACACATATCCTGTGTAACCGCGGAATTCGGCCATGACCAAGAACATCACCCTTGCTGTCGACGAAGAAATTCTGGCGCGATACCGGGCCGAAGCGGTGCGCCTGAAAACCAGTGTGAACGCCTTGATCCGCAAGCACATGGAAGAAACCGTCGGCGCACGCAGCGAAGAGCAGCGGGCCGCGATCGCGCGCATGATCGCCCGTTCGAACAACGCCCCCCGGGCGATCGACGCGCCTCGGTTCGACCGGGCCTCGCTTTGGGATCGGGGGGCGGACTGCTGATGCTCGCCGAAACCTTCCTCGACACCAACGTCCTCGTCTACGCGGCCTACCCCAAGCACGACGAAGAGTGGAAGCGCAAGATCGCTTCGGACCTCATCGCGCGCGAGCGATTCGCGATTTCAACGCAAGTCATGGTCGAATTCGTCAATTCGACCACCCGCAAACGCAAGCCGGGGCTTTCGCCCGACACCGTCCGCGAATGGCTAAACGATTTGCGCGCCTCCCCGGTAATCGGCGCCGACGACGTCCTGGTCATGGAGGGCCTGGACCTGGGCCTGCGCTTCAAGATCGACTTCCTTGACGGGCTGATCGTTGCCGCTGCCCGCCGCGCCGGTGCGCGCACGCTCTATACCGAAGATCTCAACCACGGGCAGCGCTATGGTGAGGTCACCGTGGTCAACCCCTTCCTTCCTTTCGCCCATTGAACCGGGAGCAGACATGTCCATCCTCATAGACAAGAACACCAAGGTCATCACCCAGGGCATGACCGGCTCCACCGGCATGTTCCACACCCAGGCCGCGCTCGATTACGGCACGCAGATGGTCGGCGGCGTCACCCCCGGCAAGGGCGGCACCGAGTGCATCGGCCTGCCGGTCTTCGATACCGTGGCCGAGGCCAAGGCCAGGACCGGCGCCACCGCTTCGTGCATCTACGTGCCGCCGCCGTTCGCCGCCGATTCGATCCTGGAGGCGATCGATGCCGAGATGGAACTGATCGTCTGCATCACCGAAGGCATCCCGGTGCTCGACATGGTGCGCGTCAAGCGCGCGCTCAGCGGCAGCAAGTCGCGCCTGATCGGCCCGAACTGCCCCGGCGTGCTGACGCCGAACGAGTGCAAGATCGGCATCATGCCCGGCAACATCTTCTCGAAGGGTTCGGTCGGCGTCGTCAGCCGTTCGGGCACGCTCACGTATGAGGCCGTGTTCCAGACCACCAATGCCGGGCTCGGCCAGACCACCGCGGTGGGCATCGGCGGCGACCCGGTGAACGGCACCAACTTCATCGACGTGCTCGAACTGTTCCTGGCCGACGATGCGACCACGTCGATCATCATGATCGGCGAGATCGGCGGCAGCGCCGAGGAAGAGGCCGCGCAGTTCCTCAAGGACGAGGCCAAGCGCGGCCGCAAGAAGCCGATGGTCGGCTTCATCGCCGGCCGCACTGCCCCTCCGGGACGGCGCATGGGCCATGCCGGCGCGATCGTCTCGGGCGGCCAGGGCGGCGCCGAGGACAAGATCGCGGCGATGGAAGAAGCCGGCATCCGTGTCTCCCCCTCTCCCTCGGAGCTGGGCGTGACACTCGAGGGCCTGCTGAAGGAACTCGCGTAAAGTGATCGGGGCGGCTAAGCCTTCGGTGCCGCATCGAAGGCGTGCCCGCCCCGGCAAAGACATTATTGTACGTACACTGTACTCTGACGACACACTGTACTTTGACGACTCTGACGGATTTCGGGTCTAGTCCTCCCCGGGGACCCTGAGGACCGCCGCGAATGCTCGATGGCGTCGGACCACCTGTTCCGGCGCGGAAAGGTATTTTCCGATGGGCGACGAAAGCTTCGATTTCACTCCCGACTCCGAATTGAACGGAGGCGGCCCGCAGCCCGGCCCCAGCTGGCAGCGCAGCAACTGGCCCCGCGTCGGCGCCGAGTTCGAGGATGACTGGACCCAGGGGCTTGACCCCACGACGCTCAAGGCCGGGATCGAAAGCGCCGCGAAGCGGGCAGGCTTCAAGGTCGACGCCGCCCGCGTGGAAGTGGCGGCCGCCGATTCGATCCGCGCCATGCTGCTGATCCGCACCTACCGCGTGCGCGGGCACCTGGCCGCCGATCTCGATCCCCTGCACCTCTCGCAGCGCGAACTGCCCCAGGACCTGACCCCGGAATACCACGGCTTTTCCGGCGAAGCGCTCGATCGGCCGGTCTATGTCGGCGGCAACCTCGGCCTGGAATGGACGACGGTGCGCAACATCGTGCAGATCCTGCGCGCCAACTACTGCGGCACCGTCGGCCTTGAATACATGCACATCTCCGACACCGAGGAGCGCCGCTTCCTGCAGGACCGCATGGAAGGCGCCGACAAGGAGATCGAGTTCACGCCCGAAGGCAAGAAGGCGATCCTGCGCGCCGTGGTCCGCGGCGAGCAGTACGAGAAGTTCCTGGGCAAGAAATACGTCGGCACCAAGCGCTTCGGCCTCGACGGCGGTGAATCGATGATTCCGGCGCTGGAAAGCGTCATCAAGTACGGCGGCCAGCTCGGCGTCAAGGAGATCGTCTACGGCATGGCCCATCGCGGCCGCCTCAACGTCCTCGCCAACGTCATGGCCAAGCCTTACAAGGTGATCTTCCACGAATTCTCGGGCGGCACCGCCAATCCCGAGGATGTCGGCGGATCGGGCGACGTCAAGTATCACCTGGGAACCTCCACCGACCGCGATTTCGACGGCGTCAAAGTGCACATGAGCCTGATGCCGAACCCCAGCCACCTGGAAACGGTGGACCCGGTGGTGCTCGGCAAGGTCCGCGCCTACCAGGTCATCGCCGACGATATCGGCGACGACATCGGGCCCGGCGCCAGGCACAAGCAGGTCCTACCCGTGCTGATCCACGGCGACGCCGCCTTCGCCGGCCAGGGCATCGTCTGGGAATGCCTCGGCCTTTCCGGCGTGCGCGGCTACAACACCGGCGGCTGCCTGCATTTCATCATCAACAACCAGATCGGCTTCACCACCAGCCCGCAGTTCGCGCGCAACTCGCCCTATCCCTCGGACGTCGCCAAGGGCGTCCAGGCGCCGGTGCTGCACGTCAACGGCGATGATCCGGCGGCGGTGACTTTCGCCTGCAAGCTGGCCATCGATTACCGCCAGACGTTCGGCCGCGATATCGTGATCGACATGTGGTGCTATCGCCGCTTCGGCCACAACGAGGGCGACGAGCCGAGTTTCACGCAGCCGCTGATGTACGCGCAGATCCGCAAGCATCCGCCCGTCAGCCAGATCTACGCCGCCCGGCTCAAGGCCGAAGGCGTGATCGACGACGCGTTCCTGACCGAGACCGAAGCCGCGTTCAACGCCTACCTGGAAGAGCAGTTCGAAGCGGCCAAGACCTACAAGTCGAACCAGGCCGACTGGTTCGGCGGCCAGTGGAGCGGCTTCAACAAGCCCGCCGATCCCGAGACCGCGCGGCGCAACGTCCACACCGGCATCGAGGCCAAGCTGTTCGACAGCCTCGGCCGCGTGCTGACCGCGCCGCCCGAGGACCTGACCATCCACAAGACGCTGGGCCGCGTGATCGATGCCAAGCGCGAGATGTTCAAGACTGGCGAAGGCTTCGACTGGGCCACCGCCGAGGCGCTCGCCTTCGGTTCGCTGTGCTCAGAAGGGTACGCGGTGCGTCTCTCCGGCCAGGACTGCGGGCGCGGCACCTTCAGCCAGCGTCACGCGGTCTGGGTCGACCAGAACGATGAACACAAGTACGTGCCGCTCTCGACCCTGCCGCACGGCCGCTTCGAAGTGCTGGATTCGACGCTGTCCGAATATGGCGTGCTCGGCTTCGAATACGGCTATGCCAGCGCCGATCCCAAGACGCTGGTGCTGTGGGAAGCCCAGTTCGGCGATTTCGCCAACGGCGCGCAGATCATCATCGATCAGTACGTCGCCGCCGCCGAGGCCAAGTGGCTGCGCGCCAACGGCCTCGTCCTGCTGCTGCCCCACGGGTACGAAGGGCAGGGTCCGGAACATTCCTCGGCCCGCCTCGAACGCTTCCTGCAGCTTTGCGCGCAGGACAATATCCAGGTCTGCAACATCACCAGCCCGGCCAACTACTTCCACGTACTGCGCCGGCAGATGCACCGCCCGTTCCGCAAGCCGCTCGTCATCATGACGCCCAAGTCGCTGCTGCGCCATCCGATGGCGAAATCGCGCGCTTCGGACTTTGTCGGCGAAGGCCACTTCTTCCGCATCCTGTCCGATATCCGTCCGGCGGCGGACAAGGACACCCGGAAGGTCATCCTGTGTTCGGGCAAGGTCGCCTACGACTTGTTCGAGGCACGCGACGCGGCCGAGATCGACGATGTGCAGATCATCCGCCTGGAACAGCTCTACCCCTTCCCGGGCGAGCCGCTGGCGCTGCGCCTCAGCCGGATGACCAACCTGGAGGAAATCGTCTGGTGCCAGGAAGAACCGCGCAACAACGGCGCCTGGTTCTTCATCGAATCGCAGATAGAGGAAGCCGCCAAGGAGGCCGGCATCAAGAACCCGCGCCCGCGCTATGCCGGCCGCAACGCGGCGGCCTCGCCCGCCACCGGCCTCGCCAAGCGCCACACCGCCGAACAGGCGGCGCTCGTAGCCGACGCGCTCAGCCTTTCCGTCCGTTCCGAACTCCGTCGCAAGCAGAAGGCTTGAGATAAATCATGTCCACCGAAATCAAGGTTCCCACGCTCGGCGAGTCCGTGTCCGAGGCCACCATCGGCCAGTGGCTGAAGCAGCCCGGCGAGGCCGTCGCCGCCGACGAGCCGATCGCCAGCTTGGAGACCGACAAAGTCGCGATCGACGTCATGGCGCCGCATGCCGGCGTGATGGGCCAGCAATTCGCGCAGCAAGGCGACACCGTTGTCGTCGGCGCGCTGATCGCCACGATAGAGGCAGGCACCGGCACGGTTCCGGCCCCGGCTCCCATCGCGAAAGTCGCCGCGCCCGAGGCACCGAAGGCCAATGCGCCGGCGCAGCCCGCCGCGCCCGCTCCGGCTCGCAGCGCCGAGGAAGCTTCTTCGGATGCCGCGGTGCTCTCGCCCGCGGTGCGCCGCGCGGTGCTCGAATACGGGATCGATCCCTCGACCATCAAGGGCACCGGCAAGGACGGCCGCATCACCAAGGATGACGTCGTCGCCGCCGCCAGGGCCAAGCCCGCCAGCCCCGCGCCCAGTGCCTCGGCTCCGGCCGATGCGGCGCCGGCGCGGCGCGAGGAACGCGTCAAGATGACGCGCCTGCGCCAGACCATCGCCAAGCGGCTCAAGAGCGCGCAGGAAACCGCCGCCCTCCTCACCACCTTCAACGACGTCGACATGTCCGCCGTCATCGCCGCGCGCGACAAGTACAAGGACCTGTTCCAGAAGAAGCACGGCATCAAGCTGGGCTTCATGAGCTTCTTCGCCAAGGCCTCGGTCCTCGCACTCAAGGACATTCCGGCAGTCAACGCGCAGATCGACGGCGACGAGATCGTCTACCACGACTATATCGACATCTCGATCGCGGTCTCCGCACCCAACGGCCTGGTCGTGCCGGTGGTGCGTGACTGCGACAAGCTTTCCTTCGCCGGCATCGAAAGCGCCATCGCCGACTTCGGCAAGCGCGCCAAGGACGGCACGCTGACCATGGAAGACATGAAGGGCGGCACTTTCACCATCTCCAACGGCGGCGTGTTCGGCGGCCTGATGAGCACCCCGATCATCAACCCCCCGCAGTCCGCCGTGCTGGGCCTCCACCGCATCGAGGATCGCCCGGTGGTGCGCGACGGCCAGATCGTCATCCGCCCGATGATGTACATCGCACTCAGCTACGACCACCGCCTGATCGACGGCCGCGAGGCGGTTACCGCGCTCAAGACCATCAAGGAAGCGATCGAGGATCCGACGCGGCTGCTGATCGATCTTTGAGGACGGAAACGTTGCGCGACATCCTTCGACAAGCTCGGGATGAGCGGAGGTGGAGCATCGAGCCCCTCCCCTTCAGGGGAGGGGAGGAAAAACCAACCCCCTTATGATTGACCCAAACCCGCCCAGGCTGAGCTTGTCGAAGCCCGCGCGCCACGGAGGCCTCCATGGCTGAGAACTACGACTACGACGTCCTTGTCATCGGTGCCGGCCCCGGCGGTTATGTCGCGGCGATCCGCGCGGCGCAGCTGGGGCTGAAGACCGCCTGCGCCGAAGGGCGCGAGACGCTGGGCGGCACCTGCCTCAATGTCGGCTGCATCCCGAGCAAGGCCCTGCTCCACGCCTCGGAATACTTCGAGGCGGCGGCCAGCGGCAGGATGGCGGCGATGGGCGTCAAGGTCACTCCCGAGCTCGACCTTCCCACCATGCAGGGCCAGCGCATCGATGCGGTCAAGGGCCTGACCGGCGGCATCGAGTTCCTGTTCAAGAAGAACAAGGTTGACTGGCTGAAAGGCTACGCCACCTTCAAGGATGCGCACACCGTGGATGTCGCGGGCAAGTCCGTCACCGCCAGGAACATCGTCATCGCCACCGGGTCCTCGGTCACCCCCCTGCCCGGCGTCGAGATCGACAACGACCCCGGCAACAAGAACGGGGGCGTGGTGGTGGACAGCACCGGCGCGCTGGAACTCACCGCCGTCCCCAAAAAGATGGTCGTCATCGGCGGCGGCGTGATCGGGCTGGAACTGGGCTCGGTCTGGCGGCGGCTGGGCGCGGAAGTGACCGTCGTCGAATTCCTAGACCAGCTGCTGCCCGGGATGGACGGCGAAGTGCGCAAGGAAGCGGGCAGGATCTTCAAGAAGCAGGGCATGACGCTCAAGCTCTCGACCAAGGTCACCGGCGTCACGGTCAAGGGCAGGAAGGCCACCGTCACGGTCGAACCGGCGGCGGGTTGCGCTACCGAGAAACTGGAAGCCGATGTCGTGCTGGTCTCGATCGGCCGGCGCCCCAACACCGAAGGGCTGGGGCTCGACAAGATCGGGCTGGAACTCAACGCGCGCGGCCAGATCGAAACCGATCATGACTTCGCCACCAAGGTCGACGGCGTCTGGGCGGTCGGGGATGTCATTCCCGGCCCGATGCTGGCGCACAAGGCCGAGGACGAAGGCATTGCCGTGGCCGAGAACATCGCCGGCCTCACCGGCATCGTCAATCACGAGGTGATCCCCGGCGTGGTCTACACCATGCCCGAGATCGCCGGAGTCGGCCTGACCGAGGAAGCCGCCAGGCAGCGCGGCCCGGTCAAGGTCGGCAAGTTCCCGATGCTCGCCAACTCGCGCGCCAAGACCAACCACGAACCCGACGGCTTCGTGAAAGTGATCGCCGACGCCCAGACCGACCGCGTGCTGGGGGTGTGGTGCATCGCCGCGGTCGCCGGCACGATGATCGCCCAGGCCGCGCAGGCCATGGAATTCGGCGCCACCAGCGAGGACATCGCCTACACCTGCCACGCCCACCCGACGCATTCCGAGGCGATCAAGGAAGCGGCGATGGCAGTGACGGGCAAGCCGATCCATATTTGAGGGCAAGACGGCCGCTTTGATCTAGCAAAATGCTCATTCTTGAGGCTATCCCATTCATCTATCTAATTGGCGGGGGGAAATGAGATGCCAGTTATTTGGATCGCAGCGACCACTCTTGCCGTGCCATCGACGGGTATGCCTTTTACCCGGAGTGTGCTGCAAAGTTACCCAACCTGGGCCGCAAGGCAGGGTAAATCGGCCGCTGCAACTTTCGACCTGTTGATTGATGAAGCGGGAAAGCCGATCCGCTGCGAGGTTGGACAGACGTTTGGCGACGACAAGCTTGCGAAGGAGATTTGTCCCATACTGATGAAGCAACGCTGTAAACCGGCAACGCTTCGCGATGGGAAGAAAGTGCCTGGTGTCGTGCGTTCGTGGATCTCGATGTCGGTGGATCAAACGAACCCCTTCGCGGGATTAAAGCTGGCCCCCGATTTTGAACTGCAAGTTAACCACCTTCCTCATGGGGCAGACAGCGCCGAAGTGCGGTTGGTGACAGCCGTCGACCAGACGGGCGCGATTGTCGATTGCGGCCCCGATATAGGTGAGAACGACAACTTGCTCGTCGATGTAGTCTGCGCCAGTCGCAGCTTGCTGAAGCAGTATCCCCGGACGGACAATCAAGGCAATCCGATCGGTTACGTATCTACGACCAAGGTGCGACTGCATATCCCCGAGGCGAAATTCGCCGCCGCACCACAATAGCGAACCTTCTGACGCCTCGTGCCAGACAACGCGTGTACCCCCGCCAGCGTGAACAAACCATAGAGCCATCGGCCCTGCATCAGCGCCTCGGACTACGGCCCTTTGCGGGACCATGCCAAGTTGCTTGGAGTGAGAGTCATCCATTCGCTTCGTCGTTGCGAGGTGGCAAGGCCACCGAAGCAATCCAGGCGACGCAAACTACTCTGGATTGCCGCACCGCCTTCGGCGGCTCGCAAGGGACGAAACGAGGAAAGTTGCAGCTCCAGTCAAGGGAATTCGGGATCAGATCAACCCGTGCCCGTCGACCGCGACCGAGCGGATGCGGCCATCGTCGTCGATGCTGCAGGCATAGCCGCGCCCATCATCGAGCTGGCCTTCGACGCTGTAGCGCTCACCCATGCGGCGCACGCTGTCGACCGAGCCGATCCGGCGTTCGCCGCGCTCGAGTTCGCTGGTGCAGGCATCGACCGCGCCATAGAAGCCGGTGCGGGAACCGTCCCGATAATCGCCTCCGGCATAGGCCGGCTCGGCCGGCGCCCGGCCATAGCCGCGATCCTCGGGCGCGGGACCGCCGGGGTAGCCATAGGGTTCGGCGCGCGGCTCGTCCCGGTCCGAATTGTCCGAGGACTTGCTGGCCATGCTGGCGATCGCCGCGATGCCGCCGATCACCAGCAAGCCGGCCAGCACGTCGCCGCCGTCGATGCCATTGTCATGATGACGATGGTGCCGGCCGCCGCGCCAGCCATCGCGGCCATCCGCCATGGCCGGCGTCGCCGTCATGGCAAGCGCCGCCAGCACGGCAAGCGAGGCGGCGGCACGCGAACGCAGGATCGGCATCGTGTGAAATCCCCATTCCGGCGGCGCACCTTCCGCGCCGCCCAGGGTATCGGAATAGGCGGCTCATGCTTGCCTCGGCATGAACCGCCTGTCCGCTCATGTGCGGTTTACAATCCGCGGATACCCGAAAAATCGAGGTCGGCGACGCGGCCGCGATAATCGGTGGTGCATTCGAACCTGCCGGCATCGTAGCCGCGCAGCCCGCCGTTCCAGCCGCGATAGTCGTTGCCCCAGCCATTGCCGCGGTCACGGTCGCCATGGCGCCAGCCGCGGCCCATCGAATTGACCGCGATGCGGCCCTCGACCCGGTAGCCGTAGGCGCTCCGATCGACATCGCGAATATCGGTCACCCTGGCACTGCCGCCGTAGCTGTAGCGATTGGCGGTGCGGGTAGCGGCGGCGACGCACCGCTCGACCGCGTCGCGCGGGCTGATCCCGTAGCGGGCGCGGCCATAACGGCCGTAATCGCCGCGCTGATCGCCGCGATAGTCGCGGTCATAGCGCACGTCGTAGCGATCGTCGTCGCGGTTGTTGCTGCTGGCGGCGGCTATGGCGGCGATACCGCCGATCACCAGCGCCCCGGCGATCACGTCACCGCCGTCGATGCCGCCGCTGCGGTGGCTGTTGTTGCGGTAGGTGTCGTGGCGGTAGCTGTCAGCAAGGGCCGGAGTCGCCGCCGTGACCGCCATGGTGCCGGCGGCGACGGTTCCGACCAGGGTCTTGATAAAGGTCCGCATGGCTCGTCATCCTCGTATCGCGCCGGACCCATTTGTCCGGCGATGAGGATGGTCTACCAAGGGGCCCGTGAGACGACGCTGAACTGACCTTGCAGTCAACGTTCAGATAATTGACTATTTTCCTGAACGATCCTCCCCATCATCCGGCAGCTTCAGCCCGGTCCATCGCGCCAGGAAGGCCAGGATATCCGCGCCTTCCTCGATCGCCTTGTCGGTCGGCTTGCCCGATCCGTGGCCGGCGCGGGTCTCGATGCGGATGAGGTGCGGCTTGTCGCCCAGCGCCGCAGCCTGCAACGCCGCCGCGTATTTGAACGAGTGCCCCGGCACCACGCGGTCGTCGGTATCGGCGGTGGTGACCAGGATCGCCGGGTAGGCCGCGCCGGCGCGGATGTTATGGTACGGCGAATAGGCGCGCAGCACCTTGAAATCCTCCTCCCGGTCCGGGTGGCCGTAATCGTCGACCCAGTAGCGGCCGGCAGTGAACCGATCGAAGCGCAGCATGTCCATCACCCCCACTTGCGCGACGGCGGCGGCGAACAGGTCCGGCCGCTGGTTCACCACCGCGCCCACCAGCAGGCCGCCGTTGGAGCCGCCCTGGATGGCGAGGCCGTCCTTCTTCGCCACGCCCTGGTCGATCAGGAACTCGGCCGCGGCGATGAAATCGTCGAACACGTTCTGCTTGTTGGCGCCCCTGCCCGCGTCGTGCCATTCGCGCCCATACTCGCCGCCGCCGCGCAAGTTGGCGAGCGCGAAGGCCCCGCCCGCCTCCAGCCAGGCCATGCGCGTCGCCGAAAAGCCCGGCGTCAGCGAAACGTCGAAACCGCCATAGCCGTAGAGCAAGGTCGGCACCGGCCTGCCCGCCTTGGCCACAGCCTTGGCGCGCACGATGAACATCGGCACCCGCGTGCCGTCCTTCGATCGGTAGAAGCGCTGCTCGACGATATAGGCGCTGGGATCGTAGCACAGGCTGGGCTGCGCGAAGGGCACGGTTTCGCCCGAATTCAGGTCCATGCGATAAATCGCGGCGGGGCAGTTGAAGCTGGTGAAGGCGTAGAAGGTCTCGGGATCGCCCGGCCGCCCGCGAAAGCCCGATGCCGTGCCGATGCCGCTCAGCGTCAAGGCGCGCCCGGGCTTGCCGCGAAGGTCGACGATCTCGGCATGGCTGGCGGCATCGCGCATGTAATTGAGCACGAGCTGGTCGCCGACGATCCCGGCACGCTCCAGGATATCCTCGCGCTGGGGCACCAGTTCGACGAAGGTGGGAGTGCGCGCGGCTAGGTCGATCGTGACCAGGCGATAGCGCGGCGCGTCCTGGTTGGTCACGAACCACAGGCGGCGCTCCGCGCCTTCGACGAGCTTCCAGTCGTCGGTGAAGCCGGTGACGATGGGCTTGGCGTTCCAGCCGTCCCGCTCGCGGTGCGCAAGGTCGATCGCCCGCACTTCGTACCGCGCATCGGTGCCGACGTGGCTGGTGATGAGCGCGATCCGCCCGTCCTGCGTCACTTGCGCGGTGTGGCCGTAATCGGGATGGTCGGGCGTCGCATAGACCAGCTCGTCCTGGGCCTGCGGCGTGCCGAGGCGGTGGAAGTAGACCGCCTGGTTGTAATTGAGCGACTGGAAGGCGGCGCCCTGCTCCGGCTCGGGAAAGCGCGAGTAGAGAAAACCCTGCTCGCCGATCCAGGCCAGGCCGGTGAACTTGGCCCAACGGATCTCGTCGGCCAGCGACTTGCCGGTCTTCACGTCGAGCACCCGCAGGATGCGCCAGTCGCTGCCGCCGTCCTGCACGCTGTAGAGCAGGTATTTCCCCTGGTCCGAAGGCTCCCAGGCGTCGAGCGCGGTGGCGCCGTCGCTGGCCCAGCCGTTCGGATCGATCAGCAGGCGCGGCTCGCCCGCAAGCCCCTCGCGCACGAACAGTTGGGCCTGGTTCTGCAGCCCGGTGTTGCGCATGTAGAAATAACGGCCGCCCGCCTTCACCGGCAGGCCGAAGCGCTCATAGTCCATGAAGGCGCGGATACGCTCCTGGAAGCGCGCGCGCTGCGGCAGGCGGGCAAGATACCCCTCGGTCACCGCGTTTTCGCGCGCGACCCAGTCGGCCACCTCGGGCGCGTTGCGCACGTCGGCCTCCAGCCAGCGGTAGGGATCGGCGATCTCCTGGCCGAAATGGGTTTCGACGAGCGAGTCGCGGCGGGTTTCGGGATAAGTGATCTCAGGCATGGATTCCGCCCAGATGGGCCCCGCCGCAGCGCATGACAAGATCGCCAGCGCCACTCCGCCTATCAGCGCCCGCAAACCAAGCATTTTTGTTCTCCCCCAGCCCCTTATGCCGACCGCCCGGCGAAGTGGCCGGCTATCCTGAACTTGCTCCGGGATGGCGGGGCGATCGATCGGGCGATTGGCACTACGCCCTTCCCCTAGAACATCGAACCGAAAATACGAACCACTTTGCTCACCCTGCTCGCCGGGGATCGCCTGTCCGAGGGTTGTTGCATCACGGATAACCGCATTACCGTTTCAGCCTTGGGTCGCAGGCGCCCGATCCCGAGCGGCTTCCGTCGCGCGCCCGGTGTTTTCGCACCCCCTAATTGCGAGTCATTCGCACTTGAGTTAGGGAATGTTCGCCATGTCGACCAATGCTCTTTCCCTGACGCGCCTTCTGATGCGTGAACGGCCGTCGCTGTTGCGGGTGGCGCAAAGAATTGTCGGCAATGCGCCAGCGGCAGAGGATGTGACACAAGCCCTCTGGCTGCGTGTGCAACGGATCGAGGACGATCCGCCCATAGTCCATAAGCGGGCCTTCCTTTACCGGCTCGCCTCGAATCTCGCGACCGATCGGTTGCGCGCCGAGCGGCGATATGACGCGCTGTTTGATTCGGGGGAACCGGCGCTGGACATTCCCCTTGATGCGCCATCGGCGGAACAGCAGCTTCTCGACCGTGAGCAGCTTGACCGCCTGATGTGTGCCGTCGATGACCTCAGCCCAAGGTGCCGGGAAGTGTTCATCCTTCGCAAGCTGGAAGATATGCCCGTCCATGAAATCTGCCAGCGGCTCGGCATCACACGCAGCATGGTCGCGCGTCATATGCACAATGCGCTTCGCCATCTGTTTGCACGGATGCAAGATAACGGCGAATGAGCCCATATTTCACGGGCGCGCATCTACATGCGCCGGTTCCAAACGTCATAGTCTATGACCGGCTCGTGTTGTCACGGTTCCGGGTATGACAGGGAAGGCAAGACTTGGCGGCTGAACGGCCCATGCCCAAAGAGATCCGTGACGCGGCTTCGCACTGGGTGGCGATGCGTGACGCGGGCACCATGACGGCGAGGGACGAATGCGACCTCGCAACGTGGCTTGCAGCCGATCCGCTGCACGCCCGCGCCTTTGCCGAGGCCGAAGCCTTTTGGGGGACCATGAGCGGTGCCCAGGTCAAGGCCGCGCTCCATGATCGCTATGGCAGGACGACAGTGCCGCGGGGGCTGCGCCCGGGCGCTTGGCTGTCGTCGCAATGGGCCCGCCCAGCCTTGGCCGCCAGCCTCGTGTTGATCCTGGTCGGCAGCGCCCAGGATTGGCCGACACGGATACGCGCCGATGCGGTGACGGAAACAGGCGAGCGTCGCGATGTTTCCCTGGACGATGGCTCAATGGTCCAACTCAACACCGGCAGCGCCATCGCGATCGACTATACGGGCAACCGCCGCGTGATCCGCCTGCTGAAAGGAGAAGCGGCCTTCACCGTCGCACCCGATCGAACCCGCCCGTTCACCGTGCGATCGGGCGAGGGATCGACAACGGCGCTTGGGACGCGTTTCATTGTCCGTCACGATGACGAAAGCACGAATGTCACGGTAACGGAGCATCGGGTGCGCGTCGCCTGGCCAACGCCGTATATGGCGACGCTCGATCTCGATGAAGGGCAGGCAACGCGCTACGGACCCGGCGGAATTGAGCCGGCGCATCGCGTTGATGCCAGTGCCGCCACTGCCTGGACGCGCGGCGTGCTGGTGTTCGTCGATCGGCCGCTTGGCGAAGTGGTGGCGGAACTGAACCGCTATCATCCGGGCATCATCCGCGTGATCGGTGCAGACCTCGCCGCTCGGCGTGTCAGTGGCGGTTTCCGTACCGACGATCCGGTCGGGGCGATCGGCACCCTGCAACACACACTCGGCATCCGTTCCACGCGCATCACGAACCGGCTGATCTTCCTGCATTCCTGACCGAGCGGCAGCGGCGGAAAAAGATTCCGGCGCACGTCTACATCTGAAAATCCGAAACGTCTCTATCTATTGAGGATCGTTCTCATTAGCAGAAACGGTTCCCCATTTTCTCATAGGGGGATGAAGGACAGTGCGGATTTTCAAGAGCGAACCGGCAGTTTCTCAAGGGGTTTGTAGAGCGATGGCTTCGGCCTTCCTCGCGGCGACAGTGCTGGCGACCGGCACGCTCATCGCACCGGCAACGGCCAACGCCCAAGCGTCGCAAAGCTATGATATTCCCGCCGGATCGCTTGCAGCCGCGCTCAATCGCTTTGTCGAGGCGAGCGGTGTGGCACTGGTCTACGATTCTGCGTTAACCAGCGGCTTGTCCAGTTCGGGCCTCAAGGGCAGCTTCGGCACCGTAGAAGCCCTGTCCCGGCTACTGGCCGGAACGGGCCTGACCTACCGGCAGACCGGCCCTAATGCTTTCACGCTGGAACGCGCGCCGCAAGCGGCGGCTGGCGCGGTGCAACTTGGCCCGGTGCGAGTCGAAGGAGATGGCGCGGGTGCCACCGGTCGCTATGCCAATATTCAGGAGAGCGGAACCGGCCCGGTCGTGGGCTATGTTGCCAAACGGACGGCCACAGGCACCAAGACCGACACGGCGATCACCGAGATTCCCCAGTCCGTTTCGGTGGTGACAGCCGATCAGGTCGAGGCCTTGAAAGCCCAGAGCCTGACCGAGGCTCTAGCCTATACGCCGGGCATCGCCCGGCTCGAAGGCTATGATCGAACTTCCGATGGCTTCATGGTTCGCGGCTTCGAAGCCTATGCCGGTGGCGGTAGCATCTATCGCGATGGCACCAAATATACCGCCAACCTCTATGACGGACAGCAGGAGCCCTATGGGCTGGAGCGTATCGAGATCCTGCGCGGCGCGGCATCTGTCCTGTTCGGCAGCGCGGCGCCCGGCGGCATCGTGAACACGATCACCAAGAAGCCGACCGATACGCCCTTGCACGAGCTCAATCTGGAACTCGGAAATTATAGCCGCAAGCAGATATCGGCGGACTTCGGTGGACCGCTGACCGAAGGGGGAGCATTATCCTACCGATTGACCGGCCTGATGCGCGATAGCGATACATTTATCGACCATGTGCCGGACAACAGGATCTATATTGCCCCGGCGCTGAAATGGCAGCCGGCGACGGGCACCTCGCTTACCCTGCTCGGCTTTTACCAGCGCAATCGCACCACCTACGCCTATGGCCTTCCCCCGGTTGGGACGCTGTTTGCCAATCCGAATGGCGCCATCCCGAGCACCTTCTTCGTCGGCGAGCCCGACTACGACAAATATGAAGGCGAGATCCTTTCGGCCGGCTATCAGTTCGAACACGGATTGGCGGAGGGCGTGACTCTCCACAACAGCCTGCGCTGGCTGCGGGCCGATATCGCGTTCCCGAACGTCAGCGGGGACTATCTTGATACCGATCAGCGTAGCTTGATCCGGTCCGCCTATGACCGATGGGACCGCTCATCCACGATCAGTAGTGACAGTTCGGTCGAAGTCCGGCGCGCGACCGGTGGCCTTACCCACACAATCCTGATGGGGTTCGACTATACACGGCAGCACTTCGAGACCGAGCGCTATACCCGCACGATCGATCCGATCGACATCTACGCCCCTGTCTACGGCGCCAAACCCGGCGACCCCATGCCGATGGGCTGGTCAAGCATGAGCAAATCGGATCGCTTCGGGGTTTACCTGTCGGATCAGATCAAGGCTGGCAAGCGGTGGGTAATCGTGCTCGGCGGGCGGCATGATTGGTCGCGGGACCGAACCTCGCCCTTTTTCACACCCAGTTGGACCACCGACAAGAGCAGCGCGTTCACGGGGCGCGCCGGTGTCGTCTATCTCGGTGAAAACGGCCTGGCGCCGTTCGTGAGCTTCAGTCAGTCCTTCGAGCCGCAGAGCGGCACGGACAGCGCGGGTGAGCGGTTGAAGCCGACCCGCGGGGAGCAGGTCGAACTGGGTTTGCGCTATCAGCCCGTTGGATCGGACGTGTTGCTATCGGCGGCGGTGTATCAGTTGAAACAGCGCAACGTGGTGTCCTATTCACCTGATTACAGCTTTGCCAATCAGACTGGTGAGGTACGCTCGCGCGGCGTGGAACTGGAAGCCAAGGCCAATCTGAGCGCATCGTTCAGCCTGATCGGGGCCTATGCCTACACCGATGCCAAGATCACCAAGAGCAATAATCCGGACGAGTTGGGCCACCGGCAACATGGCGTTCCGCGCCACCAGGCATCTGTGTGGGGCGAGTATCGCTTTGCCGTCCAGGCGCTGCCTGGCACTTTCAAGGTAGGGCTCGGCGCTCGCTATGTGGACGACATACCGTCCATTTGGTGGGCGGGGGATCTGACGGTGCCCGGTTACACGGTCTTCGACGGCATGTTGGCCTATGAAACCGAAGGCTGGCGCTTCAGCGCCAATGCAACAAATCTTGCGGACAAGAAGTATATATCGAACTGCACGTACGGGAGCTGCTTCTACGGCAACCGCCTTCAAGCTATCGGTGCGGTCCGCTACCGTTGGTAGCGTCACCGACATCTATATCTAGTGGAAGAAGTGCGCGGTTCCGCAATCCGTTGTTCTGGATGGAGGCGTCAATGCTGCTGAATCAGTTCCGCAGCGACACCGATGCTCGGGCGTTGCCGCCCTATGATGTTCCGCCACCGGAGCCCGGCGCGGTCGAACATCATGGCTACCGGTCTTCCGGCAACAATCGCTGGGTCGGCCTCGGCGGCACTGCCCTAGTCTATATGCTGGTGCTGTCGGGATTGTTCCTGACCGTCAACCATATGATCCCGATGAAAGCGCCACCCACGCTGACGGTCATGGACCTCAAGCATCCCGCCTCTCCGCCGGAAACGCCGCCCGAGGAAAAGGAGGCTCCCAACCCCGTCAAGAAGAAGATCACGCTGCCCGAACCGGTCCCGGCGGAGCCGTTCAAACCAACGATCCGGCCCATATCGGAAGTGACGATCCCGATTCCGGACGAAGCCAGACCCGCCGATCCAACTCCGAAGCAAGTGGAGACAGCCGCACCCCGGACCACGCCCGCGCCGCCAGCCCCCGAGGTGTCCGGCAACGGCCCGGACACCTGGGAAGGCCGGGTCCTGGCGGCGCTCAACAAGCATCGCCGCTACCCCCGTTTTGCCATGGCGCGCAGGCAGCAAGGGATGCCGTGGGTTCGCTTCGTCATCGACCGTGACGGCAAGGTGCTGTCGGTGAGCCTCGAACGCTCATCGGGATTCCCTGATCTGGACAGGGAAGCACTGGCCCTGCCCAAACGCGCACAACCCTTGCCCAAGCCGCCGAACGACAGGCAAGGCGACACGATCGAACTGGTCGCGCCTGTCGAGTTCTTCCTCAAATGACGGCGATGCCATGCTGACACTGACCATCGCGCATTGCGCCGGGACGCTCGACGCCAATATCCTCTCATCAATGAAAAACAAGCGGGTCGGGGATTTCGCCGGCTTGCGTAAGTTGGCCACAGCCACGTCCTGGCTGCCGACCGAAATCGCGGCCGAATTCCGGCACCATGCCAAGCGCCCGGTCGATCGTGAGGGGCTTGACGCAGTTGTACGGGAATCGATCGGGATTTATGAAGTCACGCGTAGCGTCGCCGCGTGGAAGGTCGAGCATGCAGCGCGTCGTCGCGCGGTCGATTTGAGCGCTACGCTCGATTCGGTCGCACCGCATCGATAATTCAACAGGATGCGCCACGTCCGTGACGTTTAGTTAGCGATTTAGCTGACGGCGCTGTACAGCGCCGCCTTACCGTTTCGACCGCAAATGACCGCCAATCATGTGGCCTGCAGCGTTCTCCTCCTGAAGACTGAAACCTGACCGATGGAGGCCGCAAGCAAACCGACACCGATAAGCCCGAGAGCGCCATCGACGATCAAGGCCATGCTATCGCCGATGCCTCTGAAAACAGGATGTGCAACAGCAAGGGCGATCAATAGCGCGCCCGTTCCAGCGCGTCCGATCCGCGACAGCGTGGCGGGCGGGAACAGCGCGGCCGCACCAAGCGCTGCAATGCTGACCGCAGCCCATGTCCAGATCAAAGGCCCAACCAAGGGCGTGAACAGCGCGACGATTGCCACGCCTGCCAGCGCGACCGGTTGCCCCCAAAGGCAAGCGGCCCACACGCGCTCCCAGCCCGGCGCCGGCCTGCCCTTGTCCCGCCTTCGCGCCAGCCAGATGTTGACGCCCCCCGCCGCGAGATAGGTAAGGCCAAGGCCCAGCAGGGCATAGGCGATCTTGATGACGCCGCCGCCGAACCAGCCAAAATGCAGGAGCCCGAGCGAGCCAAGGATCTGCTGGCCCACATTATTCCGTGCCGCCTTTTGTTCGTGATAGAGCTTGCCGGTGCGTTCGAACGCGTAGCTGTCCGCGTTGGCCAAGCGGGAAGAGCCGTCCTCGACCTCGAACAGCGCGGCCGCGCCCATTTCCGTGGGATGCTCGACGGCAAGATAACTGATGCGTCCCTCCGGCGCGCGTGCGTCGACACTGGCGAACAGGGGCCGCAGGTCGAGCGGCGGCGCGGGCCGCGCGTCCGCTGCCGGATGGGGCGGCGTGAAGATGGCATAGACCTTGGCGGTATCGCCCTGGAACACCGCAAGGCCGATCGCGCCGACGATGATGGTGCTGAGGCCAAGCAGCGCGCCGGTCAGCGAAACGGTGAAGTGGAAGGGCAGCGCCCACACGCCGATGCGGTTGTGCAGATCGGCTTCCTGCAGGCGCCGCGAGCCGCCCAGCCGCAGGTGGAAGGCATCGCGGAAGATGCGCGGATGGGCGAGCAGACCGGAGATCAGCGAGGAAAGCAGCGCGACGCCGGTCAGGCCGACGATGAAGATGCCCCAGCTTTGCGGCAGATGCAGGTTGATGTGCAGGCGGGTCAGGAATTTCGTCCAGCTCTCGCGAACTTCTCCCATGATGCGGCCCGCGCTGTCGGCGATCCAGGTCGTCTGGGTGCCGTCCGCGGCATCGACCCGCAGCGTCGGCCAGGGGCGATCTTCGCTCGGCATGAGGATGAGGACATGCTCGACCGGCCCGTCGGTGCGGTCGATCGCAGCGCGATAGGCGGCCTGGACAGCGTCCGCAGACATCGTCTCCATGCGCTCGGCGCCAGGATTCTCCCAGCGTTGGAACTCGTTGGCGAACACCGCGATCGTGCCGGTCAGGCACACCAGATACAGCAGCGCGGCGAAGGCCAGGCCCAGGCCGCTATGCCCCTTGAGCACCGCGCGTACGAGATCGGGCGAAGGGAAGCCCGCGCCCTTTTTCGTCTTCGTCATGTGAACCCCTTGAGCATGGCCGCGCCGAACCCGACGATGGCGGTTCCCACCAGCACTGCAGTCGCGCGCAGGATGCGGCTGTCCGCCAGCGTCCACGCCATCGCGCCGCCCCAGGCCAGAGGCACGATCAGGCCGCCGATCAGGAGGCGCGTCTGCATCTCACCGGGTGCCCAGACGGCATAGCTGATCCCCAGCCCCATCGCCGCCACCATCCCGATCGGGCCGGCGAGCGACCAGCGCAGCGTGGTGCGCCAGGCGCTCGGCGCGCGCTCCGCCGGTTCGGGCGCAAGTCCCTCGCGCGCGGCGCGGCCCGCTTTGGCCGGCCGGAGCGTATAGCCGGAAGCGATGACGGCGAAGGCTGCAACCGACAGCAGTGTCAACGCGGTGAATGGACCGCGCGCTTCTCCCAGGACCCATGCGGGCCAGAGGATGCTGAGAGACAGGAGGGACAGTCCCGCCCATCGCCACGGCGCCTTGCCGGCCTTGAGGCTCCAGGCGCGGCGCAGCATCCAGGCTCCCGCGACGCCGCCGCCGAGAATGACCGCCATCGCGCCGGGAACCACCGCGCCCGTCAAAACCCGGCTTCCAGGATCACGCCGACGCTGCGCGGCGTACCGATGATGGAAAAATTGGTGAAGCTGTTGATATATTGGTCGTACTTCTCGTCGAACAGGTTGTTGGCGAACAGCGACAGGCTCCAATGCTCGCCCTCATAGCCGATCCGGGCATTGACCAGCGTTCGCGCGCCGACGCGGCTGTCCGATTGCGGGATCGACACATCGGAATAGACCGCGCTGCGGTAGCTGGCGTTGACATTGGCGTTGAAGCCGCCGCCGAAGCGCACATTGGCGCCGCCCGCCAGCGTCCATCTGGGCGCATAGGGGAATTCTAGACCCGACAGGTCGGTGATGGAGCCGACATCGGTGACGAACTCGTCGAACTTCGTGCGCGTGTGACCCACGCTCGCATACCAGTCGAACGCCGGCGACACGCGATGCGCCAGCTCCAGCTCGAAGCCGTAGAGATGCGACTTGCCGGCATTGACCGTATGCGTGTCATAGGTGCCGTTACCGAAATTGGCGGTGGTCTGCTGGTCGGTCCAGTCGATGTAGAAGGCGTTGGCGTTCACCGTCAGCCGGCCGTCGAGCCAGGCCGAGCGCAGCGACAGTTCGTAGTTCCAGGTGAATTCGGGATCATAGGGGAAAAGCTGCGAGCGGGCGGTGTTGAACCCGCTGCCGCCCGAACGATAGCCGCGCTGCACGACGAAGGCGGTTGCAATGTCCGGCGTCCACGCCATCTCCACGCCGCCCTTGGGCAGGAAGGCATTGAAGGTGCGCGTACCCACCGGGGCCGAACCGCTCGCGTCGTCGACCAGCCCCAGGACAGCGGCGTTGATACCCACGAATGCCGGCGCCAGCGCACCGTAAGCCGTGGGATCGGGCAAGGTGCCGACGAAGGTGGCCACCGCCTCGCCGCCGATCTTGTTGCGCTCGCGATCATAGCGGAAGCCGCCGAGCAGCGAGAGCCGGTCGGTCAGGCGATAGCGCGCGTCTGCGAACACGGCCATGGTCGCGACCTTCGTCGGAAAGTTCGAGGTATAGTCCACCGGGATATTGGGAAGCGCGGCGGTGTAGAGCGACGCCACCTGCGCCGCCGTCTGGGCGCCCAACACAGGAGTCAACAGGTTTGCGATGGTTGGGCCGGGCGTCGGCACCAGGGTGACCTGATGCGCGCGCCGATACTGGTCGCGATTGTAGTAGAACAGGCCGGCCAGGCCGCTCAGCCGGTCGCCCTCATAGTTGAGACGCAGTTCCTGCGTGAACGTCTCGGCCCCGCCGACGATGTCGCTATAGGCTCTGTTGACGGCCGAATTGTCGCCGTCATATTTGCGGATGAAATCAGTGTCCGTCCAAGTGCCCAGCGTGCTCAGCGACAGGCCGCCGCCCAGGTCATAGCGCAGGTCCAGCGTCACCTGGTCGTTATCGACATCGCTGCTGTTGGGATAGTTCGACGGGTTGGTCCGGTTGTCGAAATAATCCCCGACCGATCGGTCGACATAAGTGAAGAGGTAGCCGCCCTTGGTCTCGAAATGATGATAGCCGAGGCGCGCTTCGAAACCAGGCAGTGCGGAGGGTGTCCACAGCAACTTGCCGCGGATCGAGGTGGAATCGACCGGACTCTCCGGCTCATCCCGCGTGATGTTGCGGATGTAACCGTCCGAATCCCGCTTCTCGGCCGAGACGCGGAAGGCGAGTTCCCCGGGCACCAGCGGGCCGCCGCCCGCTACCGCGAATTGCGTGGTGTCGAAGGAGGAGACAAGCGCGCGGCCCTTCAGGCTCCAGTCGAAGGTCGGATCCTGCGTGCGGATATGCACCGCGCCCGCCAGCGCATTGAGGCCCTGGATGGTCGATTGCGGCCCGCGGAAGATCTCGACCTGCGCCACGTCCCACATGTCGGTCGGGCCGTTCGACAGCACGTCCTGCGGCACCGGCGCGCCATCGACGAACACCGTCGCCGTCGCCGCGTCGCCGCCGCCCGAGACGCCGCGCTGATCGATGCCGCGGATCGAGAAGCCGGACGCACCGTAGGTCTCCGAAAGGTTGGCGGTGCGCTGAAAGATTTCCTGGATCGTCACGACATTTTCCTGCGCGATCCTCCGGCTGGTGGTCACGCTGACGGAGGTGGTGGTCTCCTGCAAAGTCCGATCCGTCTTTTCGCCGGTGACAATGATTTCTTCACCGGACGGTCCGGTCAGTTCCTCGGCCAATGCAGATGGTGACCAGAGCCCAGCGATAAGAGACGACGACAACCAAAGCCAAGTGTGACGCATTCATTCCCCCATTTCTTCTCCTTGGCTTAGCATATCGTTAATGCGAGTCAATCGCATCTATGGCGATTGACAGAGCGATCGCATATGAAGCTTCCCTCTCCAAGGTCGTCATCCCGGACTTGCTTCAGGGTGACGATGACGGGGAAAATCGGCGCATATGCGGTCCGCCTTGCGGCCGATCGATCGTCACGGTCGGCTGGGGACCGACCAGGCACTTTTGCTTAACAGCCTGAGGGAGCTGAAATTTTCTCGCACGCTTCTCGATCGGTTCGCACAAGCCTCAGATTGGCATATTGCTAATGCGAATAGATATTACTAGAGGGCGCTGAAACGAAAGGGGTATCATGGTCGCGTCAAAAATATCTCTGCTGTTCTCGGTTTCCGTCTCCCTGGGTATCGCGCCTTTCGCGCACGCGGCCGAGGTCGACGGCGAAGCGTCTGGTGACATCATCGTCACCGGCCGGGCCGAGAAGCTCTATCGCGTGGAATCGACATCCGCCGCGCGTGGAACAAGCGACCCGCTTGACATTCCGCAATCCGTGACAGTCATCAACGAAGCGTTGATCGACGACCAAGGCGCACGCGATGCGACGGACCTCTATCGCAACATCGCCGGTGTCACGATCTTCAGCTATTCGGGCGTCACCTTTCGCGGCTTCCGCCAGGATCGGGTTTTCTACGACAACCTGCGCGGCGACCCGTTCATCGCGTTCTCGGTGCCCAGGCTGTTCAATATCCAGCGCGTGGAAGTGCTCAAGGGGCCATCGGGCATGCTCTACGGTCCCGGAGAGCCGGGCGGCCTCATCAACTATGTCACCAAGACGCCGACGGACGAACTGGCCGCGCAGGCCAGCCTCACGGTCGGCAACTATGATCGCTACGGCGCGTCGGGCGAGATTTCCGGGCCGATCACCGGCAGCGGCGTCCTGCTGGGACGGATGGGCGCTTATTATGAGCAGATGGATCCGTTCCGGAACAACACGCGCGAAAAATCCCTGATCCTCGACGGCGGCCTGACCGTGAAGCTGGGTGAGGATGCCCGGATCATCGGGCAGGTGACGCATTTTGACCAAAAGAACCGCGGAGCGCGGCTGCGCGGGGTGCCCACTGACGACGACGGTAATTTTCTGGCTGACCGAAGCTGGAATACCAACGAGAAAAGCGATTTCCTCAACCTGCGCGCGACCGTCTATCAAGCGCGGCTCCAGGCCGAACCGGCCGACGGCATCGCGGTGGAACTGGCTACCCGTTATTTCAATGCGCGCGAGCGGCAGCAATATCATGAGGCACGCGGTCTGGTGGACACCGACGGCGATGGCGTGGTGGACGCTTCACGGCGCGAGCTGCGCGATCAGGAGCGTACCACTAAGGGGCTGACCCTTTCGGGCAACGCGACCATCGACCGGCGTATCGCGGGCCTCGACAATCGCTTCCTGATCGGCGCCGACTGGTATCGCGAGGATGCGGACTTCTGGGGCCGGACGGTCCCGTTCGCTCGGATCCCGCTGCTCAGCCTTGCCAATCCGGTCTATGGTCTATCCGGCGCGTCCTTCTACAATCTGGAAGCGATCGCCAAGCGGCCCACCGACACGCGCAGCACGCGCTACGGCTTTTATCTCCAGGACCAGCTTCACCTATCGGAACAGTGGATATTGGTCGGCGGTGCCCGCTATGATCGCTACAAGGATGCCGATCTGCTTGGCGGAACCACCTACAGCGACGGCGACTGGACATTCCGGAGCGGGCTGATCTTCAAGCCGCGCTCCGACATCTCGGTCTATGCAAGCTGGTCCGAAGGCTTTGAACCGCAGGCCGTCGCTTCGCAAACCCCCTTGGCTGGCGGGCCCTTCGCGCCGATCACTGGCGAACAGGTCGAAGCCGGCGTCAAGCTGGCGCTGATGGGCGGCAAGCTTCAGGCGAATGCTGCCGTCTATCAGATCAAGCGCCGCAACATGCTGCAAACCGACCCCAACGGAGACAGCTCCGATGGCGTCGACGATCTTACGCCCATCGGCGAAGTCACCAGCAAGGGCTTCGAAATCGAACTGGCGGCTGACGTCACGCCAGACTGGGTGCTGACCGCCAACTATGCCTATAACGATGCGCGCATCACCGCGACCGTGCCGGGCCAGTCGCTGACCAATGCGGTGGGAGATCGCTTCGCCAATGCGCCAAAGCATGAGGCGGGGCTGTGGACCCGCTATCAGTTCCGCTCGACCGGAACCGCCGTCGCGCTCGGCAGCGAATTTGTCGGCGAGCGCCTCAGCATTGAGGGGCAGCGGGTGAAACCCTATGTAATCTTCGACGCTTCGGTGATCCAGCAGATTACTCCGCAACTGAGCGTTCTGCTGCGCATCGACAACATTTTCGACAAGACCTATGCAGCCTCCGGCTTCATCGCCCGCACCGGCCATTTCCCCGGTGAACCGCGCACCGTCTTCGCCGAGTTGCGCTGGAAGCCGTGATGGCGACTGTCGCCGCCACGGGCATGCCAAAGAAAGGTCAGGTCAGGCGCTCGCTCTGGTGGCGGGTCCACCAATGGGCGGGGCTGCAACTCAGCCTGTTCCTTGCCTTCGTTCTGGCGACCGGCACCATCGCGACGCTCTCGCATGAAATCGACTGGCTCCTGACACCCGCCATGCGGGTCGCGCCTCAAGAAACAGCACCAGTCTCTTGGGGAAAGCTGGCCGCTTCGGCGCGCGACGCGGCCGGAGACGCGCGGATCGAGTGGATCTACGCGCCTTCGGAACCGTGGTTCGCGGTCGAAGCGGTCGCCGAGCAGCCGAGCGGCGACCGGTTTCGCATCCAGATCGATCCCTGGACGGCCGAGGTTCGCGGCCGGACGCCCTGGTTCAACGCGCAGCGGCTATTCCGTGAACTTCACCGCAACCTGATGATGCCCACCGCGATCGGCGTTCCGATCGTGACCGCGCTTGCCTTTCCGCTGCTCGCCTCGGTCGTGACCGCCTTCTGGGTCTATAAGAAATGGTGGCGCGGTTTTTTCCGCGCGCCGCGCCGCAGAAAGGGCCGGCGCAATGACGGTCGCCGCTTCACCGGTGACCTGCATCGCTTCGTGGGCCTCTGGAGCCTGTGGTTCGTCGCCCTGATCGGCGTGACCGGCATTTGGTATTTCGTCGAAAAGATGGGCGGTGCTGCGCCCGTCCCGCGACCGCCCGAAATGCTTGCGCCCGCTCAAACCAGCGGAACACAGCTCGACGTGCTGGTAACGAAAGCCCGGCAGGACTTTCCCGATCTGCACATCAGCTCGATTGGATTTCCCAAAGGGAAGCCCGGCGGCATTGTGGTCATGGGACAGGCCAAGGCGCTGCTCGTGCGCGAACGGGCCAACGCCGTGATGCTCGATCCGGACAGTCAGGCCGTGGTCGAAGTCGTGCGTGGCGAGGAACTATCGCTTCACCAGCGCATATCCGAAGCCGCCGACCCGTTGCATTTCGGCACATGGGGCGGCCTGCCAGCGCGGATCGTCTGGTTCCTGCACGGCGCGGCGCTGACCGGCCTCGCCGTTACCGGCGTGCTGATCTACGCGCTGCGGTTACGGCAGGACGTTGCTGCACGGCAAGGCGGCGGCGTCCTCGCCGCCATGTGGCGCGGCATGGGCTTCATGGCATGGCCCTCGCTTGCGCTCGTCATCCTCGCTTTCGCGCTCATCCCCACCAAGCTTACCGGAGAATGACGCCGATCCCTCTTCGAAGGCGGCCTGTGGTATTATCTACCGCTGGATTCCTATGGTGGTCGCGTCCGCATCGATCTTGGCGTGAAGAATATCGGCGATAAGCGCTATTTCTCGGCATTGGGCGGTACGTTCCGCATCACCATTGGCCAGCCGCGCACCTTCTACGGCGGCTTGCGTTTCGAATTCTAAAACTGTCTTCGCCCGAAATCGCGCTGCATCGTTAGCAGCATTCCGACCGCAGGTTTTGCGATTTGTTCGCAATAAGAGAAGTGCTAGTGGTTGGACCTGTCGTCATTGGTAACCAAGGGAGCAGTCGCGGGTGTCTAGGGTGGATACCCTCCAGGTTTTTGTCGCGGCACAGCCGGAGCTTCTCCGTTACGCGGCAAGGCTAACGGGGGATTCGGCCGAAGCTGAGGATGTCGTGCAGGAAGCCTGGTTGCGTTTCCGGGCGGCAACCAGCACGCGCATGCTTGATGAACCTAAAGGCTATCTTTTCCGGATCGTCCACAACCTCGCTCTCGATCGGTATCGGCGTCGGAGGCGCGAGAATCAAATCTTCGGATCGGAAGCTACCGTCGCTGCGGCGTTCGTACCGAGTGACGAGCCGTCGCAGCACACGAATCTGGAGGCGAAGGATGAGCTGGCACTGCTCCACAGGACGGTGACACAGCTGCCGAAACGGACACGGCGGGCCTTTGAAATGCATCGGTTCGAAGACATGAAGCTTGTCGAGATCGCCGCTGAACTGGGTATTTCGAAAAGCCTTGCACAGGAACTGGTGATGGAGGGCGTCGAATATTGCAAAAAGGCTCTTCGGCGTCGTGATTGAGCCGCTGCTGCAAAAACTCCCGGAATTGTGAGAGCCCCGTTCGTTCAATCTATGAAGCCACCCAAAATACTCGTCGGCGGGGCCATGCCCAACATAATGTGGAAGCGGAGATGAAATCGGGAACGACGGCGGACGGGATGCGGGGCGATATCAGTCGTCAAGCCACCGCATGGCTGGTGCAGCTTGAGGACGCCCCCGAAAACGATGCGCTACGCGCGGAATTTATCGATTGGCTTACCACCAGTCCGGCCCATCTTGCTGCATGGGAGGAAACCGCACGGGTCTCCGATCTGATCGCTGCCGCCGGTCCCCTACCTCGGCGGACCATATCCGTCCTGCCAATCGCGTCAGGTCCCCGTGGCTGGTTTCGGAACATCCGGCCCGCTAGCACGCTCGCTTCGCTTACTGTGGCCGCCTGCCTTGCATGGGTCGCGGTGCCATATCTTGCACTCCGGCTCCAATCGGACGCGATGACCGGAACGGGTGAACTGCGTCTTGTGAAGCTCGAAGATGGGAGCACGGTGGAATTGGCGCCGACCACGGCGATCGCTTTCACGAATGAGGCTGCGGGTCGGAGGCTAAGCTTGCTGCAAGGCGAGGCCTGGTTCGACGTCGCGCACGACAAGGAGCGGCCGTTCAGGGTCATGGCGGGCGACAGCAGCGTCACCGTTCTCGGCACAGCCTTTTCGGTGCGATTGACGGACGCTGGGACGGACGTCGCTGTGCAGCGTGGCCGTGTTGCCGTAACCTCGGACCGCGCACGATCCGATCGCGTGGAGCTCGTCGCTGGGCAATCGCTGACGGTGGTCGAGGGCGAGGCCATTCGCGGTGCAATCCGTCCCGACCGGGTGGCGAGCTGGCGCGATGGTGTGGCAATCGTCAACGACCTGCCGATTGGCGATGTCATCGACCGCATCCGCCCCTGGTATGGTGGCTATATCATCGCCAAAGGGCCGGGGCTGAGAGACCGCCGTGTGAGCGGAATATACGATCTGCACGATCCCGATCTCGCGCTGAAAGCGCTGACGCGAGCACATAAGGTTACGGTTTCCCAGGTGTCGCCGTGGCTGAGAATCGTGACAGTCGGCTAGCCGCGCGCAGACTTTTTTCTCCCGCCTGAATTTTTTCCCGGAATTCACCGCCGCTTGAACGTTGAGTTCATGCAAATGACTCGCATTAGCGTATTCATTGCGTATCGAACTTCAACGAGAGGAACAGGCCAGGTGAATTCGGGGGGTATTTTTCAAGAGTTTGGGAAGCGTCGGTTTTGGGCCGGCGCGCTGCTCGCCTCGGTTGCCGTCGGCGGTTTGAGCGCACCGAGCGCCACATGGGCGCAAGCGGCGGCTGCCGAGGAAGTGCGGTCGTTCGACATTGCATCCCAATCGGTGGCCGGCGCGCTGGCGGATTTCGGCCGCCAGTCGGGGTTGCAGGTCAGCATGGACGCCGATCAGGTGCGTGGACTTTCCACGCCGGGCGTCAAGGGCACGATGACAGCGTCACAGGCGCTGGCCCGGCTACTTGCCTCCACCGGCCTTGCCGCGCGGATCGAAGGCGAGATCGTGTCGCTTCACTCCGCAACGGTCGCGTCAGCCGGCCAGTCCGGGGCCGGCACGATCGTGCTCGATTCCCTGCGCGTGGAGGGTGGCAGCGCTACCCCGGCGAATGAAACCGGCGCGGAGCGCGACCTGCGGCAGAAGGATGCGATCTACGATCAGGATCTGTCCTCCACCTACATGGGCAAGGAGGAGGTCGAGCGATACAAGGGCGTGACCCCGTCCGACGTGTTGAAAGGCATGGTCAATGTCTTCAGCGGCGACGCACGCAACAGCGGCGCGATCGATCCCAGCATCCGCGGCATTCAGGGGCCGGGACGCGTGCCGGTCATCATCGACGGCACCGAACAGGCGCTGACCGTCTGGCGCGGCTATAATGGCGCGAGCAACCGCAGCTATATCGACCCAAGCCTGATTGCTGGGGTTCAGGTGCTCAAGGGGCCGGTCTCGACGCGTGATGTCAACGGTTCGACCGGCGGCGCGGTCGTCATCAACACGCTCGATGCCGGCGACATATTGCAGCCAGGCCGGAATTTCGGGATCGAGTTGAAGCTGGAAGGCGGCAATAATTCGACCTCACCGCGCCTGCCGACCCTGCTCACCGGGCAGGATTACCGCACCGTGGAGGGGTTTCCGGGTTCTCCGGGGACGCCGGGCTATCCGACCTCGCCCTATGCCGACCCGTCGCTGCGCGTGACGCTGCGGACAGCGGAGGACAATGACTTTCTTTCAATGGGAGACAAGGCGGCGCGCCTCGCGGTCGCCGGCCGCATAGGCGACATCGACGTGTTCGGCGCCTACGCCTGGCGCAAGCGCGGCAACTATTTCTCGGGCGAGAATGGGGCAGGCTATTACTCGCAAGACGATGTGGAACAATCCTCGGCGACCTACATCCAGCGCATGGCGCTCAGCTATGAGCCGGGCAACGAGGTACCCAACACCTCGTCCGAAACGAAGTCCTGGCTGTTCAAGGGCACCTGGCACATTGCCGATGACCAGTATCTCCAGTTCGGCTTCCGTGACAGCAAGTCGGAATATGGCGAGATCATGCCCTCGCGCATCCTTTCCGCCGAGGATTTCGGGGCGATCCAGTGGCCGCTGAGCCGCGTCCATGCGCAGGCCTACAACGCCGAGTACAAGTGGCAGCCCGAAAGCCGGTGGATTGATCTCAAGGCCAATCTCTGGGCGACCCGCACGGCCAGCCATACCTACAGCGCGGGCGGCTTTCCGAACTACGCTTCATACGACGATCCCATCCTGCGCAACACGGCGATTGCCAATTCGCAGAACAACCGGATCGGCTTTTCCGCCAGCAACCAGATGAAGCTGTCGTCGCGGCTCGACCTGCTTCTCGAAGGAAACTGGAGCCATGAAAAACTGCGTTCGCAGGATGAATGGAACGGCGTCTATGACGGCTGGCGCCAATATCCGCGCGCGGGACGGCGCGAGGAGTATCGCATCAACCTGAAAGGTGAATGGCGCCCGGTCAGTTTCCTGAAGTTCAATGCCGGCCTCACCTATTCCGGTTATTCGGCGGTCGACGACTTCATGCGTGCGCAGATCGCCGCGGGCAATGCGAGCCAGTTCACCGCCTATGCGATCACCAGCTACACCGCTTCCTACGAAACGGAGGAATTTGGCGCGACCGCCTATGAGGCCTATCTGCGGTCGCGCTATACGAGCGAAAGCATCATCCAGCGCAGGCTTGCCGCCTATATCGCCGCCCCGTTCACCTTCACGATGAACAACAGCGCCCCATGGGAGCCGGACGCGGACGGGAACTTCCACCGGGCGGACAATGTCTGCATCAACGGATCGCTGGATAGCCTCTCCAGCTATCTGGGCACCTGCAATCTCGTCTCCAACCAACAGGCGTTCACGCCGAGCAGCGCGGATCGAAAGTCCGGCCATGGCTGGGCGCCGATGCTGTCGGCGACAGCCTATCTCAGCGGCAGCAACCGCGTCTATCTGCGCTATGCGGAGGCCTATCGCTTCCCCAGCATGTTCGAGAGCACGGTCGGATTTTCGGCATCGTTCAATCCGCTCGAAGAGCTGAAGCCGGAGCATCTCTACTCCTGGGAAGCCGCGTACGTTCAGGATCTGCGTGGCCTGTTCGGCCTGAACGGCGAAGGGCAGGCGGCCGATCTCAAGCTCACCTGGTATCGCAACACCACACGCAATGTGATCGAGCGCACCACACGGCTGATGTTCAACAATATCGACAGGCAGGTGATTGCCGGATTCGAGTTCCAGGCGCGCTACGACAATGGCGGCTTCTTTACTGAAATTGGTGCAGGTCACATGACCACCAACAAGGTCTGCGACGAAAGCGTCGCAGTCCAGATGGATTATGGCTCTGGCCGCGTGCCCGACTGCGTCAAATATGGTTTCCACGGCGGCTATCTGCTGACCCAGGCAACCCCTGAAGATACGGTGAACTGGACGATCGGCGGACGCTTCTTGAACCGGCGCCTCGAGGTCGGCGGCCGACTCACCTGGTACAGCGAATATGACAATCCATTGCTGGCTGAACTCATCGGCGGCGATGACCCCATCGATGGAAACGCTCTGAACGTTCCCTATGCCTGGGGTGAGACGCTGACTCTCGATGCCTATGTGAAGTTCCGGCTGAACGACCGTTTTTCCGCCGAACTGGTCGGCACCAACCTCACCGACAAATATTATGCCGATCCGCTGACCCGTGCGCTCAATCCCGCTCCCGGGCGCACGGTGCGTCTCAGCCTCACCGGCCGGTTCTGATCATGGAAATTCAGGGCCGCCACCACTTCCCGATCCCTGATGAAGACGTGGATGCGGTGGCGAACCCTGGGTGCAAGCGCCTGTTCGCAGGCAACTCGAACGTAGGAGAACTAACATGAAACTCTCGAACCTCAACAGGATTGCCATCGCTCTTGTGGCTTCAACGGCGTTCGCCGGAGCCGCCCATGCCAGCATTGCGGGTGAATCCAGCGACACGAGCAAGGTCGTGGTCGGGACCAGCACGATCAATGGCGGTCCTCATGTCTCCGGGCGTCCAGGCATTGCAGTGCCTGCCACCGGACTCAGCAATCTCGTCGACTTCCAGGGGCTACAATCCTCGGTCGGCACCGATGGTAACGGTGTCAGCTCGATCAATTCCGGAACAAGCGTTCCCACCGACCACAGCAACCTTGGTGTATTCCATTTCGCCAAGGTCGGAAGCGCCAACCTGTACTTTGGCGAATGGTCGCAGACATCCAGCGTGACGGCAGGCGACCACACCGTCTATTATGTGGGCGACGATGGCGGCACGACGACCGTGCCGACAAGCGGGACCGCGACCTATTCAGTCAAGGGCATCAGCGACTATGCCAACAAGGGTCTGCTGACCGGAACCTTCACCGCCAACTTCGGCGCCTCCACGCTGACCGGCAGCATCGCCAATTCCGGTTCCGGTTACACCGTGAACATCGGCACGGCCGACATCGATGGCGTCAACATCATCGGCGATGGCGCCAGCGCGACATTGTCCGGCTCGACCGTGGCGTCGGGCGGCGATGTGAGCGGGCGCTTCTATGGCAGCAATGCCGCAGCGCTGGCCGGCATCGTGACGTTCTCCAGCAACCAATATGACACCGCGTTCGGTGGCACGAAGAACTGAAGCTTCGCAGCCGACACGGCAACGGGACAGGGGCTCCGCCAGGGGCCTCTGTTTCCCAGCCGTTCCCCTTCCGTCCATCAGGATTCCCCTATTTCGTGACGATCGACCGCGCCCGATTTCTGCACCAGCTTGCCTGGAGCCTTGCCATGGCTAGCGCTCTGGCAAGCACCGCCGCCGCGCAGACATCGGGCAGCGCCGATACCCGGCTGCGCCTCGACCACGAGCGGGACCGGCAAAGCGCCGAGGCCGAGCGGCCATTGCTGAGGGATGCCGACGATCTGGGCGGCGTTCCATCAACCATCGAGATCGACGGCAAGAGCTACACCGTCGCCAATACGGTCAGCGAAATTGGCGAGGCGCTCTACATCGCCATTGCACGCAGGCAATGGGCTGATGTGCAAAGATTCCTGAAGGCCTATCTGGCATTTGGGGAGCGTGACCCGATACTCGTCGCTTATGCTCGGGGGGCGCTTGCGCGGACCGACGGCAAGCTGGACGAGGCCGAGCATCAGTATCGGACGCTTCTCGCCCTCCAGCCCGATTTCGTGCCCGGCCAGCTTGAACTGGCGCGGGTGCTGTTCGAGAATCACAAGGATCGCGAAGCACGCCGCATGTTCGAAACCGCCCGTGCCGCCCTTGCGGAGGACGGCGATAAAGCGGCAGGCGTCCGCCGTACCATCGACAGCTTCACCCAAGCACTCGGCAAGCGGCAAGGCTGGCAGGGCTTGGTGGCCATAGGCCCGGGTTACAGCAGCAATCTCAACCAGTCGTCGGCCAGCTACACTTGCCTGCTGGCGGCGAACGACGGCACTTGCCTCATCGATCGCAAGGTGCCCGATCCGATCAAAGCGGCCGGGATCAACTTCGAGAGCAGCGTCAGCCGGCGCATTCCCCTTCGCGGACACAGCGGTATCACCGGCCGCGCGCTGTTTTACGGCGACATCTATCCCGGTCATGGCCGTTACAGCCAGACGACGCTGACGACGCAACTGGGCTATGACTATCGCACGGCCCGGGCAAGTTTCACGCTGTCGCCGAGCTTCGACCTCGGCTCCCTGGGATCAGACATCCTCTACGACGCCATCGGCATCCGCGCGGAGACGATGGTCAATCCTTCCGCCACTTCGGCGATCCGGATCGAGGCCAGCCGCCGCTGGTTCAACTATCGCCCGCCATCCTATCGGAACTTTGATGGCGCGCTCACCGAAGCTCTGCTGACTGGTTGGAAAGTGCTCCCGCGCGGCTGGACGTTGTTTGCAGGCCCCGACTTTGCCGCCAAGGAAGCCGATGATCCGGTCAACGCCTATCGCCAATATGGTTTGCGGCTAGGGGTGAACAAGCAGTTCGGACAGGCGGTCAGCCTGCTTGCCTTCGCGTCATTTCGGCAGCGTGATTATCGGGCCTACAGCGAATTGCTCGAGGCCAAGCGCCGTGACCGTGAACAGAATTATGTCGGGAACATCCGGTTCCCGGCGTTGCGGTTCGCCAGCCTGACACCGAGCGTTCTCGTCCAGCACAGCCGCGTCCGCAGCAACGTCGACTGGCTCTACTCTTATCGAAAAACCAGCGTGGCCGTGAGGATGGACTATGCCTTTTAGCGCCCTGCCTGCTGACCCAAGCGCCAACTCTCGGACCGCGCGCCCAAGCATCTTTCTTCATCACAATAGGAGCATCTATGACGACTGATATTCTCGAACCATCCCGCGCGAAGCGTCTGAAGGCATCGACCCATGAAACCCATGACCGGCTCGACACGTCGATCATGGCTGCCGCGCCCTTTGCCACCATCGAGGGCTACGGCCGGTTCGTGACGGTGCAATATCTATTCCATCGCGACATTGGCGCGCTTTATGACGATGTGGCTTTACAGGCCATTCTGCCTGGTCTGATGGAACGGCGGCGCCTGCCGCTGATCGTGGCCGACCTCGCCGACCTGGGCCTATCCCTTCCCCAGGACGATACACCACCGGCATTCGCGCAGACCGCTGCGATCGATATTCCCGAAGCGCTGGGCTGGCTCTATGTGGCGGAAGGATCGAACATGGGCGCGGCCTTGCTCCGCAAGGAGGCGGCGAAGATTGGGCTCTCCGACGAGCATGGCGCGCGCCATCTCGCTCCCACCCCCGAGGGGCCTGCCGCGCATTGGCGTACCTTCACCGCCGTTCTCGATGCGGCGGAACTGACAGCCGAGCAAGAAGCCCGTGCGGTGGCAGGCGCGAATGCCGCATTTGCACGCGTGCAGGCGCTGGTCGATGCGCGCATTGGCTGAACTCGGTGCAGAACCTGCGGCTGACGACCTGCTCCGGCGCGGGCGGGCAGTCCGTGCCGCATGGCTGGCGGTTGGGTTGTTATTGGTGGCTGTGGGATTTGTCGGCATCTTCGTGCCGCTCCTCCCCACCACCGACTTCATGCTGCTGGCGCTTCCCTGCTTCGCGCGGTCCTCGACTCGATTGGAAGCATGGCTGCTGGATCATCCCCGCTTCGGTCCCGGCCTTCGGGCGTGGCGGGCGACAGGCGCCGTTCCGCGTCACGCCAAGGTCGCAGCCTGCTTGGGCATGGCGGTCGGCTATGCATTGTTTTGGCTGCATGTACGTCCGCGTTGGGGGTTAGCCTTCGCCGTAGCGACGGGGATGCTGGCCGCTGCCGTGTGGATCATTCGCCGTCCGATGCCGGGAGATGAGCAATGAGATCCAATCTGCAGAGGCTGACGGACCATGAGGGCAGATTGCTCGCCGGCAATGTCGCCATGGTCTCCTATCGCTATGACCGATTCGCCGACGACGTCAACGCTAGCCCGCAAGCAGCCCATCCCCTTACTCGCGGCTACAGCCGCTATTGCGATCAACCGATGGACTGGCGGACCCGGATTGTCGGGGTCGTCGGCACAGCGGCAGTCGCTGCAATGGTTCTGGCCTGTGTGCTTTTCACCTGGCGGATCGTGCGACCGGCGGTCGTCTCGCCCTCCGCGCCGCTGGTCGTCGAGTTGCAACCACTCGCCGCCCCTCCCGGGCCAGCCCGTGAGGTAGCTCCTGGCCCTGAACAAGTCGAGCGGCGGGAAGTAAGGCCCAAGCCTGAACCTGACATAGTCCCGCCGCCGCTGGTGCAGCTTCCCCTGCTCACACCGATGGCGCGCGAGGTACGGGAGCCGGTGGGCGAGGTGATCGATCCCGGCCCACCTGTTCCCGAAACGACAGCGCCGAAGACCGTTGCCGCGCCCGCCGCAGACAGGCTGTCCAGCGACGCAAGTCAGAGCTGGGAAGCCCGGCTGCTAGCACATCTGGAGCAGTATCGCCGCTTCCCCGCGCGCGCTCGTGCGGCTCGCCAGCAAGGCACGGTGCAGATTCGGTTTCGGATGAACCGGGCCGGCTCCATCCTCACCGCATCGGTGCAGCGAAGCTCAGGCTTCGCGACATTGGATCAGGCCGCGCTCGACACCCTGAAACGGGCACAGCCCCTTCCCGCCATCCCCAAGGGTCGGCCCGACGAAATCGAGCTGACGATCCCGGTCGAATTCTATCTGAGCGCGCAAAGATGAGTTTGCCAGGCAGTGGTCCGGACAGGATGATATTCTCCGTCGACCCATACCCACTCCGCACGGTTTCTCGATGATGACGCAGGCCTGGCAAGAGACGTGTAATACGCCCGGCCTGATTGCTTGACTCACTGGGGGTTGCCATTGGAATTCAGCTGTGATTCGCTGCATTCGTGCAAACAAGGAGGCGGAGATGGGCGCGGCTATCAGGATTACGCGTATGGATTTGGATGCTGCCGGGCTGCGCCGTGCGGCTCGGTGTTCATCGGATGCGGCGGCGGCGCGGCGCATGCTGGCGCTGGCGTTGGTGCTGGAAGGCAAGTCGCGGGCGGAGGCGGCGCACGCTGCGGGAATGGACCGACAGACCCTTCGCGACTGGGTGCATCGCTACAACGAAGAAGGCTTGTCCGGATTGTCGGATCGGCCTGGCGATTTCGGACCCAAACGCCTTCTTTCGCCCGAACAGGAAGCGAAGGTGGCGCAGTGGGTTCGTGCCGGCCCCGACCCGGCCGAGCATGGCGTCGTACCCCTTCGACTTCGCTCAGGAGGCGCCGGGCCGACCTCGTCCGTGAGATCAAGGCCGAGTTCGCCATCGATATGGCGGAACGCACGGTGAGCACGGTGCTGCGGCGGCTCGGCTTCCGGCGCCTGGTCCCGCGGCCCCGTCACCCCGGCCATGACGCCGCGGCGCAAGCGTCTTTCAGCGCGACTTCGCCGCCCTCATAGACACAGCGCTGCCAGAGCAGGCCAAGGCCAAGCCTTTGGAGCTGTGGTGACAAGACGAAGCCCGCGTGGGACAGCAAGGCACCTTGACCCGGGTATGGGCCGAGCGCGGCTCCCGGCCTCCCGCACCCCGTGACCAGCGCTATGCCTGGGCCTACCTGTTCGGCGCCATCTGCCCGGCACGCGGCACCGGCGCCGCGCTCGTCCTGCCTTTCGCCAATGCCGAGATGATGAACCTGCATCTGCTCGAGATCAGCATCAACGTGACCCCCGGCGCGCATGCCGTCCTGGTCATCGATGGTGCGGGATGGCACCAGACCGGCGACAAGCTGCGCGTCCCGGACAACATCACCTTGCTCCACCTGCCCCCATACAGCCCGGAACTGAACCCCGTCGAAAATGTCTGGGCCTATCTGCGCGGCAACAAGCTCAGCAATCGGGTCTTCGACACTTACGACGCCATCCTCGATGCCGGCTGCGACGCCTGGAACTGGTTCATCGCACAACCCCAACAAATCACATCTATCGGAGCACGACCATGGGCAACGGTCAATCAATAAAGCCGGACGTATAAGTTGCCTTCCATCATAAATGCGCCAATAATGGCTTTTGTCAGGAGTAGACGCTGAGACCAGTCTGACGAATGGACACGTTACACTCAATCCGCACCATCAATTACAGTTAAGCCCTTTCCATTCCCCACCCTGGCTCTATTGTGGCACGTAACGCCGGACGTGAGCATGTCCCCCCCGGCAATCCCTTGCGGAGCGCGGCTGGGCGGGCCTTAGAATGCGCGACATTAGCGCGCTGGCTAGTAGCCATGTTTATCGTCCGGCGTGTGATAGGCGTCATGCGCCGGAAAAGGCATGGGAGAGAATAATGAGAAATACGATGGCAGCACGCGCCTCGGTCGCCTGAATGCAGAGCCAAGATTCGGCACCAGTCCATTTCGTCGGCCGGAAGGCCTGTCCCGTTTGCAGTGACGGCGATCCCGCCCGCATCTACGAATGCAGCTATTCAGACGATCCGGTCAGGTCGCTGATCACCTCGCACTTCGCCGGGCAGGGTGAGGTCGACTGGACTTTGCTGAAGTCTGCAAATTTCTTCGTCGACCATTGCCGCCAATGTGACCTGATCTACCAGACCGAAGTGCCGGGCGATGATCTGCTCAACACAATCTACACCCGGATGATTAGGCCGAAAAATCTCGAGGAGTACGAAAGCGGGCTACTGACGCTCGACAACTATCAGCGCATATCGGGAGAGTTCGCGAGTATCTTTCGCAAGCTGGGTAAACCGATCGGCGAGATCCGCGTGCTCGACTATGGCATGGGTATGGGGCGCTGGGCCCGTGTCGCGCGCGGCATGGGCGCGAAAGTATATGCGACGGAGATTGGAGCCGACAAACACAGGCACGGTGTATCGCTCGGGATACAGATGCTCGATGACCACAAAATCGACGGCATGACCTTCGACCTCATCCACACCGAGCAGGTCTGCGAGCATTTGGTCCATCCCGGCCGGGATTTCGCGCGGTTAACGAAAACGCTGGCTCCCGGCGGCCTGTTCAAGGTCGCGATTCCTTTCCGGGGGCGGCTAGAGAACATCCTGCGTGCTGGCAAGCTGCACAACGTGTCCCTCTTCGCCACCGAAGGCGCTCGCGCGATCCCGGGTGACGCGGAGGCGTGCGGCGCCATCCAACCGCTCGAGCATCTCAACGCATTCAGTTCCCGGACGATCGATTGGCTCGCGTGCGAGAACGGGCTTGAAGTCATCGCGCAGACCCGCCGCCGCAGCATTGCTATCAATACCGACAGCCTGCGGAGCTTCGCGACCGCAATGGGCCAACTCGGCGTCGAACTGGCCAAGGCCGCCATGCGTTTACGTGTGGGCTACTACCTGCTGCGTAAGCCTCGCTGAGGTCACGCATTTGCCGCATTCGTCAGGATGGCGATGGCGCGCAAAACTCGTCCCACTTCATATTCGTCGCCCTCGCAAAGGCGGGGCCGACGCTGCCTCTTTCCTGCGTTACGTGGCCGAAAACAGGATTCTCACCTCGCCAGCGTAGCAGTCAGTAAGTATCCCCCGGCAGAGCCGGGGGCTTTACGATGTGAGCCGCTCAAAGCGGCTGGTTCAGGTCGCTAACGCGGCCTGACGGTTTGGAAC
>NZ_FOOR01000060.1 GCF_900113255.1 Novosphingobium sp. CF614 | reverse complement strand
TGCTGCTGGCCGAGCGCGCCCGCGCGGCGCGGCTCGAGCATATTCTCAAGCTGATCAACCGCACGAGCTTCGGCAAGCGTTCGGAGAAGCTTCCCGCCGATCAGCTCGCACTGGCGCTGGAAGACCAGGAAGTTGCCTTTGGCGAGGCCGAAGGGCTCGAGGATAAGGCGGCCGAGGAAGGCGAGCGCTACGGGCAGAGGCGCCGCCGTCGGCCTGCGGGTGCGGAGCGCGCATCGCTGCCGGCGCATCTGCCGCGCTTCGAGGTGGTGATCGAGCCCGACAGCCTGGAATGCGCCTGCGGCGGCGCGCTGCACAAGATCGGCGAGGACCGCTGCGAGCGGCTCGACATCATCCCGGCGCAGCACCGCGTCATGGTGACGATCCGGCCGCGCTATGCCTGCCGCTGCTGCACCGATGGCGTGCATCAGGCGTCG
This sequence comes from Novosphingobium sp. CF614, assembly GCF_900113255.1. GTDB lineage: Bacteria > Pseudomonadota > Alphaproteobacteria > Sphingomonadales > Sphingomonadaceae > Novosphingobium. Next base: position 1,121 of record NZ_FOOR01000060.1, on the reverse strand, counting down.
GCACCGGCGCATGTGGTTCCCGGCGGCTTGCCGACCGAAGCGCTGATCGCGGATGTTCTCATCCACAAATACTGCGACCACCTTCCGCTTTACCGCCAGTCGAGGATCTTCGCGCGGCAGGGCATCGAGATCAGCCGCGCCACGCTGGCCAACTGGGTCGGCCGAGGCATTGCGGCGCTGATGCCGATCGTCACCCGGATGCGCGTGGATGCGCTTGCCCGATCACGGCTGTTCGTCGATGAAACCACGGTCAAGGTGCTGGCGCCGGGAACCGGCAAGACCAAAACCGGCTACATGTGGGTCATCGTCTGTGACGATCGGGCCCATGGCGGTGCCGACCCGCCGCTGGCGCTCTACACTTATATGCCCGGCCGCGGGGCCATGTGGGCCAAGCAGTTGCTCGGAACCTACCAGGGCATTCTGCAGGTCGATGCCTGGCAAGCTTACGACCAGTTCGGCAAGGACGAAGGCGCCCCTGCCAGCTTCGGCGTCGGCACCCGGAAATCCTACTGCTGGGCTCATCTGCGCCGCAAGTTCATCGACGCGGGCAGCGATGCTCCGATCGCGCAGGATGCCTTGCAGCACATTGCCAAGATCTACGGCATCGAGAAGGAAATCCGAGGGTATCCGGCCGAGGAGCGCCTCGCTGTCCGGCGGGAGCGAAGCCGTCCACTGGTCGACAAGCTCCACGCCTGGTTCACCGCCACCAGCCCCCGCATCATGGCCGGATCGGCGACGAGCGATGCGATGAAATACGCACTGAAGCGCTGGGGTGGCTTCACCCGCTTCCTCGACGACGGCCGGATCGAGCTCGACAACAACACCGCCGAACGCGCGATCAGGCCGGTAACTCTCCAGAGAAAAAATGCGTTGTTCGCGGGTCACCAGCTCGGCGCCGAAAACTGGGCGGCGATCGCCTCGCTGGTCGAAACCTGCAAGATGCTGGACATCGAGCCCTACGCCTACCTCTCCGATGTGCTCGCCCGGATCATCAAGCGCTCCGACACCGATCCGGTCGACGATCTGCTCCCATACAACTGGGTCGATACAAACGCCGGGCAAACCGTGTTCGAAATGAGCAACATCGCCAGCGCTGCTTGATCGCCGAAATTACATCGCCA
>NZ_FOOR01000035.1 GCF_900113255.1 Novosphingobium sp. CF614 | reverse complement strand
CCCGCTTGACCCACTGCCCGCACTGCGGGACATACCACCCACCCGGGTCACTTCTCGATGGAAATCCCGGGTCAACTCTCAGCGGAAATCAACACGCAACGAAGGGTATCCCGAGTTGCCGCACCAGCGCATCGCCCTCGACAAAGCGCGTGAAGCCCTCGACGCTGTTCGCCCCAATGCGGCACGCGATCTTCGTGCCGCGTTCTCCCGCGATATGGGATTGATCGACGAGGCCGCCCAGGGCCGCACCCGCGCCGCCATCAGCGCGCTGATGCTGGAGGCGGAGGTGCGAGACAGTCCGGAGCTTCGTGCAGGCAGGTTTGTGGAAGATTGGCAGAAGCTGGCTAAGGCGCATCGAACGTTTCGTCATGCTGGCGACGAGGCAGGCGCGCGCGCCATCGGGCAGCAGATGAGCGCGCTCGGCAAGAGCATGGAACGCGATGCGCAAGCCGAGTCGCTGGTCCGGAAACGGCTTCCCGAGCTTGGAATCCGCGCGCAGGAGGGCGCGTCCTTGTCCCATAATATCCAGGATTGGCTCGGCATCTCGCGCGGGCGCGGGTTGGGGCGGTAGGGTGCGCGGATGGACCAAACCACCAATCCGCCGATCGCTCAAAGCGATCCCGCCAGCGCCTTCGCCGATCTGCGCGGTGAGGTGAGCCTGCTGCGTCGTGCTGTCGAAGGGTTGACCGCCGAGCGGCAGAATGCGCCCGATTACACCCCGACCCTAACCGGATTGTCGAGTAGGCTTGCCCGTACTGAGGAGTTGCTCGGCAAGATCGCCGAGAGCCCAGCGATGCGGCTGACACCGGAAAATCTGGCTGTGAGCATTGCCCGAGCCAGCGAAACCGCGCGGGCAGGCGATCGTGAAACGCTGGACAAGTCGGGTGCCACCTTGCGAGCCTCGATCGCCACCATCAATGGTGTTGTCGAGCACGCCTGGGCTGCTGACGGTCAGTGGAAGCAGCTTTATTGGACGGGCGGAGGGGGCTTGCTTATCGGTGCGCTTGGCGCCCTATCCATTTTGCATTTGATCGGCTGAATTCCATAGGTCACGGCAAATACCGGCGGCCATCCCGCCGAACTCCGGCAGCGTCAGAATGTATGGTGCAACTTGACACCGAACGAGTGGCGGATTATCTAGCATCATGAAGATCAGAAACGTGATCCATAAGGGGTTGCGGCGTTTCATCGAGGATGACGATACCAGCGGGTTGCAGCCCGCTGTCGTCACCAAGGTGCAGCGCATCATCTCCTTCCTCCAGGACATGGAGCAGGAAGAGGAATTGCGCACCGTGCCGAGCTGGAAGGCGCATATGCTGACCGGCGACCGCAAGGGGACGTGGAGCCTGTTCGTCACCAAGAATTGGCGGATGACGTTTCGGATCGACCGGGAAGAGATCGAGATCATCGACCTCGATTACGAAGATTACCACTAGGAGGTGGCCATGAGTGCGATTGCAGGCATCCGCATGAAGAACCCGGCCCACCCGGGCGGCTTCGTGAAGTCCGAGATTATCGAGCCGCTGGGTCTGTCGGTGACGGCGGCGGCGCAGGTGCTTGGTGTCACCCGCGCGACGCTTTCGACGTTGCTCAACGAGCATTCGCAGCTTTCGCCGGAAATGGCGCTACGGGTCGAAAAGGCCTTCGGCGTGTCGATGGATACGCTGATGCGAATGCAGAATAGTTACGACATCGCCCAAACCCGTAAGCGGGAGGGGGAAATCAAGGTCGAGCCTTTCAAGGGCAAGCCGCTCGATGCACAACCGACGATGATGTGATCTGACGTGGCATTGACGTTCGGACGCGCGGAATGAACGCAGTTGAAATTGAAGAAGCGGTTTCTGCTCTGGCAGAGCAGCCGTTCGACGCACAGGAGTTCTCGTTCGCGTTCCTTGAAGCCTTCGGAAACAAGGCGACAACGATCAAGCGTCTGCGCAGCGGCGTGTCGAACAAGTCCGATGTTGGGGGGTCCTGCAAACCAACAACATTCACTTGGCTGTCGCCGCCCCCCGGCGCGGTCCCTCGAACGGTCGCGGCCCTGAAAGCCAGCCCCGTTACTGCCAAGGCGAAGGCAAAATTCATTCTTGCCACCGATGGCGAGACGTTTGAGGCCGAGGACCTCGAATCCGGCGAAACCGTTGCCTGCGACTATGCCAGCTTTCCTGATCATTTTGGGTTTTTCCTGCCGCTGGCAGGCATCACCACGGTCAAGCAGGTTCGGGAAAGTTCGTTCGACATCCGCGCAACCAGCCGTTTCAATCGGCTTTATGTCGAGCTGCTGAAAGACAATCCCGATTGGGGCACCGCCGCGCGACGGGTGGACATGAACCATTTCATGGCCCGGCTAATCTTCTGTTTTTATGCGGAGGATGCGGCCGCACATCGAGCTCACGGGGAATGCCTGCACCGAGATCGACGGGGCCCATATGATCAAAGAAGATATAGGGGCCGATCATTCGACGGGCGCGGAAGGGCAGAACCCGCCCCACCTCGAAGCCGCCACCCAGATCGTGGGCACGTTTGTCGATAATTTGTTCAATCATGATAGGACTCCAGCCACTTCAGTGGGGTAAGCCGTCTCCCCGAACCGGAAGTTCGGCATCAGGCGGGTTGCAACTGCTGCTCGGACTCCCTTGCTCTGATCGCCCGAGCAAGATCGCGAACCGCATCGCGAGCGAAACCCAGCGATGCTTCATCGACCAGACGTCCATCAGCGAGCTTGTTATGCACTTCGGCGATCACGACCTGCGCCCTGGGGATCAGGATCGACTGCGTGGCAAGGAGCGTTTCGTGAAGCTGGGCCTGAGCACGAATGCCCCCAGTGAATGCCGGCGACGCGCTCATCGTGACGACTGGTTTGCCGATCAGCGCCCCCTTCCCATGGGGCCGCGACGCCCAGTCGAGGGCGTTCTTGAGCACGCCGGGAAGGCCGTAGTTGAACTCGGGCGTCACGATGACGAGCCCGTCAGATAGCGAAATCGCGTCGCGAAGGTCAGACACCCCCGCCGGAGGCTCATCGGCATCCAAATCCTGGTTGTAGAGAGGCAGGTTGTCCAGCGGGTGAAGGCGCAAGGCTACACCTGAGGGGACCTCGTCCTGCAGGCTGCGCAGTATAGCCGTGCTGAACGAGCCGGCTCTCAGGCTCCCGGAAATGCCGAGCAGATTTACGCTTGTCATCATTGATCTCCGGTTGTTGCAGCGCTTCCCGGCTGCAGCTTGAATTCGGCTTCAAAATGAAGGGTAACATCGTCACCCACTGCGGGTAGGCCGTAAGAGACCCCAAATTCGGAGCGCTTGATGCGTGCGTGCCCATCGAAACCGACGGAATACCTGCCGTCGATCGGGTTGGTTCCGGCCTGGTGGAAATCGGCGAGGATGACGATCGGTTTCGTCACTCCCCGCAACGTCAGATTGCCATTGATCTCGGCCGAGTCCGCGTCGGTCAAGCGAATGCCTGTCGCAATGAAACGTGCGGTGGGAAACTTCGCGGTGTCGAGGAAATCGGCGGTCTTAATATGTCGATCCAGCGCCTCGTTGAACGTGCCGACGCTCTCAGTTCCAACACGGGCCTGCAGCCGGCCAGCCGAAGGCGTGCGCGGATCGAGGGTCAATGTTGCGCTCATATCGGTGAACTGCCCGACATAAGTCGAAAAGCCCAGGTGATCGACAGACCAAGTGATCTTGCCGTGCGCCGGATCAAGCACGTAGATCCCGGCGTGTACTTCGGTCGGTTTGCGGACGATGGCATCACTGGTCTGGCCGGCGACTGCGGCTGATATACCTGCCAGCGCCAATGCAGCGGCGAATGAAAGTTTGTTTCTCATGGAATTCCTCGCTTGATTGAACGATGCGCCACGGGAATGCGGCGCATCGTCCAGGTTGGCTCTTCAGCTCGCGTCGACGAGAACGATTTCGCTATCCTCGATCGCTGTCACTTTCAGTGTTTGGACATCGCTAATCGCAGCGCCATCGCGTGCATTGACCCGAATGCCCTCGAGCTCGACTGTACCGGTGGCCGGCACAAGATAACCCTTGCGGTCCTGGCCAAGGCTGTATTCAGCCGTCTCGCCCGCCTTGAGCGTCGCAGCGACGACCCGCGCACCGGTCCTGATTTTCAGCGCGTCGGTGTCCTCCGCAAAGCCGGAGGCAAGAGTAACGAAGTGTCCCGACCGGTCGCCCTTGGGGAAGGGACGCGTGCCCCACGACGGCGTACCGCCCCGTTCGGTCGGAATAATCCAGATCTGGAAGATCTGGGTGGCCTCCTTTTCCAGGTTGTATTCCGAATGGGTGATGCCGCTCCCTGCGGACATGACCTGGACATCGCCGGCTTCGGTTCTTCCGCTATTACCCTGATTGTCCTTGTGGCTAATCGCCCCGCTGCGGACATAGGTAATGATTTCCATGTCCGCGTGGGGGTGAGCGGGAAAGCCGGTCCCGGGCTGGATCGTGTCGTCGTTCCAGACCCGCAAATCACCCCAGTGCACCCGCGCGGGATCATAATAGCCCGCGAAAGAAAAATGGTGCTTGGCATCAAGCCAACCGTGGTTGGCGCCGCCCAGCGAATTAAAGGGCCGAAGTTCGATCATCGTCTTCTCCAACGGTGTGTCTGTTGGCGACAATCTAGGTGCCGGTCTGCTAGAAGAAAATAGAACTGATGGAAACACAACGATGAAGGATATTACATGTCGCGCCTGCCCGATCTCGACGCCTGGGCCATATTCGCACGGGTTGCCGATCTCGGTTCCTTCGCCCGTGCAGCCGCTGATCTGAGCCTGTCGAACCCGACGGTTTCAAAGGCTATCACCCGCTTGGAACAGCGCCTGCACGTCGCTCTCTTCCACCGCACATCGAGGCAGATCACCCTGACTGAAAGTGGGCAAGCGGTTCTGGAACGCGCGCGGCGTATCCTGGCGGAAGGCGAGGCCGCAGAGGCGGAATTGTCCGCCCAGGCCGAAGCTCCCAGCGGACTGGTCCGTATGACGGCGCCGATGTCGTTCGGCACCAAGCAGCTTGCGCCGCTTCTCCCGGGGTTCCTGGCCACCTATCCCGGTGTGACACTTGACTTGCATCTGAGTGATGCCCGGGAAGATCTCATCGCGGGAGGGTATGATCTGGCAGTGCGTATCGCCGCGCTTGAAGATTCGTCGCTGCGTGCACGCAGGTTATCGGCAATTCGCCGTCCAATCGTAGCTGCGCCGGCTTACCTCGAACGCAATGGCTCGCCCTCCCATCCGCGGGATCTCGAGCGGTTCGACGGCGTCTGTTACGCGAATGTCGCGAGCCGGGACGTGTGGCATCTGCATCATGTCACTCTGGGAAAATGGGACGTTCGCGTGAGGGCCAGGGTGATCACCAACAATGCCGATGTCATCGTGCCGGCGCTAGTGGCGGGTCAAGGCGTTGCAATTCAGCCTGAATTCTCCATCAAACGGGAACTTGAGGAAGGCAAGCTGGTGGAAATCCTGCCCGGCTGGAGCCTGGAGCCGATCAGCCTGTACATCGTCACTCCACCGAGTTCCCTGAGGCCGGCCAGAGCGAGAGTCCTGATCGATTATCTCGTCGAGAAACTGGCCGAAGGGGACTGATGAGGTGACTGCCACCCGTTGACCCGTGCGGCTACTTCGAGATTACGGGCCGGTCGCTATACCCGTCCATTCCGCTTTCCAGCCCCATCAGCGTCAAAAGGGCCTGGTCGGGACGTTCGTCGAGCAGGCGACGCCCGTCTTGCGAGCTGATCTCGTCAAAGCCGAGCGTATCCTTCGATGAGGGGCCGGTCGGACAACCGAATTCTTCCGCAACGTCTCGTAACGCGATGAGGGATGGACGTACAGGCAGGCGGCTATGAGATGATCAGACCAAACTGGCCAAGATCCACTTGGTCACTGAGGTGTGAGCAGGCACCCAACCAAGCTCTCTTCGCGCCTTGTCCGCCCGCACGCGGCTGTTTGATCCGAGGCCAAAAACGGCCAGCTCTCGACCCCAGCGCGCGATCGCTGCCGCGGGCGTCCAGTCCTCGGCTTTTCCGAGTCCCATCGCCTCGGCAATCGCCGAGCTTATCTCGCCAAATGACGCCTCGCCATTTTCGACGAAGTAGAAGCTTCCGGCAGCTGCGCGTTCGAGCGCCAAGATATACAGCGACGCGACATCGGCTATGTGCACGTTGGACCATCGGTTCAGCCCGCGACCGACGTGGCGGACGACGCCACTTTCCCTGGCCTGGGCAACAAGCGGCGGGATCTGCACGCTTTGCGCCGTCGGCCCTAAGGTGTCTCCGTAGATCAAGCTATTGCATAGAATGATCGAATGGACACCGGGGGCAGCGGAACGGATCAGGTCATCGATCGCAATGCGCGCCAGCTTGTCGGGCGCGGGCTGGACCGGCGTTTCCTCGGTGAAGACAGCGTCCGATGGCTCGCCGAGCGCCTCGTCGCCAACGAGGCTGGTGCCGCTCGTGTGAAGGAAGCGTTTGCCCGATCCCGCCAGCCCATCCAGCAGGGCCTCCACCGCGCCCCGATGATCGCTATCCGCGGCGTTGATTACGGCATCGGCCGCATGGGCTTCCGCGCGCAGCAGTTCGCGATCGTCCAGCGTTCCCAGCACAGGCACGATGCCGTGCGCAGGCAATTCGCCGCAGCGCTTGGGATCACGGATCAAGCCTCGGACACTGTGCCCGTCGGCCGCAAGCCTCGCTGCTACTGATCCGCCTATGAAGCCGCTCGCGCCCGTTACAAAAATCTTCATGCCTGGTCTCCTGCCGCGCAGAGATGACGACGCGGCCATCTCTTGATAAGCGAGGCCGCCTCCACATAAGCTGTGAAGGATATTCACAGGAGATGAGGCATGGATAATCGTGCCGGCGAGATGCAGGTGTTCGTGGCAGTGGTAGAAGCCGGGAGTTTCTCGGCCGCCGCTCGCGGCATGCTAATGACGCCGTCAACCGTGTCGAAGCTGATCGCACGTCTGGAACAACGTCTCGGTGTCCAGTTGATCGAGCGTTCGACCCGAAGTCTGTCGCTCACCGACGAAGGCCAGACCTATTATGAGCGCGCGCAATCGTTGATCGCCGAGTTGGACGATGTCGAGCGCACTCTCGCCGCAGGCGGCGCAGGCATGAGCGGGAACATACGCGTGAATGCATCCGTCGCGTTCGGAACAATCGCGCTCGAGCCGCTGCTGCCGGCATTCTGGAATGCCTATCCGAACATCGTTGTCGATCTGTCACTGGCCGAAGAGAAGATCGATCTCTACCGCGAACGCACGGACATCGTTTTCCGGGTCGGCGGAATCGCGGACTCGTCATTGATATCAAGACGTATCGGCACCGCCCGGCGCAAGATCGTTGCTGCGCCCTCCTATCTTTCACGCGTCGGAACACCGTTGGTCGTCGACGACCTTGATCGTCACAATTGCCTGGGTTTCAACTTCCAGCGCGCCAAGCCTGTCTGGCCTATGAAGCGGGGCGGGCGGATCGTCGATCGCATGGTTACAGGGACATTGCTTGCGAACAACGGCGAAACCGTGCGCCGAATGGCGGTAGCGGGTGTAGGTCTCGCTAGGATCGCCGAATTCCATGCCAGAGCCGATCTGGCCGCCGGTCGACTTGTCGAAGTGCTGGCGGACGCCGGTGTCGATGACGAAGAAGATGTCTGCGCGCTCTATCTGGGAAGCAGGAGGATGCCTGCGCGAATCCGCGCCTTCCTCGATTTCGTCGTACCGCCCCTACGAGCATTCATGGCGAGCAGTGCGACGAACAGCGGTCTGGACTCGTCGCCTCACGGATTATGAGCCGAAGGACCGCGTGATCAAAGAGCGAGATACGACCAACTGTTAAGAATCCAATTCACAGGTCACGGCGTTGATCTTGACGCCTGAAGGGGAGTAACTCTGCGGTGCCGCCGATCTCGACGGCTGCATGACCAACGAATCCGAAGAGAAGTTGGTCTATATCCGTGGGTCGATTAGAAGGAATACCTTAAATGACAGCAAAGCCCGAGCTGCTAACGCCTCAGAATTGCCAATTGATCTTTATCGATCATCAGCCGCAGATGGCGTTCGGTGTACAATCGATTGACCGCCAGGTCCTGAAAAACAATACGGTTGCCCTGGCGAAAGCAGCCAAGGCATTTGGTATCCCGACAACGATTACCACAGTTGAGACCGAAAGCTTTTCGGGCCACACTTACCCCGAACTATTGGCGGTTTTCCCCGAACTCCCGCTGCTCGAGCGCACTTCCATGAATTCATGGGACGATCAGAAAGTGCGCGACGCCCTGGCGAAGAACGGACAGAAGAAGGTTGTGGTATCCGGGTTGTGGACCGAAGTCTGCAATAACAGCTTCGCCTTCTCCGCGATGGCGGAGGGTGGATACGAAATTTACATGGTGGCCGATGCTTCTGGCGGCACCTCCAAAGACGCGCACGACTATTCCATGCAGCGCATGATCCAGGCCGGCGTCGTTCCGGTCACTTGGCAGCAGGTCATGCTTGAGTGGCAACGCGACTGGGCGAAGCGCGAGACCTACGATGCCGTGATGGCCATCGTGAAGGAGCATTCCGGCGCCTATGGTATGGGCGTGGATTACGCCTACACCATGGTCCACAAGGCATCTGAACGAGTGGCGCACGGGGATACATTGGCGCCAATCCCGGCGCGCTGACCCCGTCTAAGCCGTGTGCCTGCCGCAGGTCGCCGCTCTCTTGGCGGGATTGGTGAAGCCGGCGGGTACACGGCGAAGACACTCGGCCAAAGCCGGGAATCGAGGCGTCCTATCTCATGAACACCGTGACCAGTTCAGAGCGGGGCATGACGGCACCATCGCCAGGACCGCTCGCGAGCCCGGTTTTCCGGGCGTTGTGGATCGCGACCATCGTGTCGAATATCGGCACCTGGATGCACGACGTTGGCGCGGGCTGGCTGATGACTGCCAACCCCCTGATGGTTGCGCTGAATGCAGGCCGACTATTTTCTCCATGTCTTTCGCTGTGGACAGCCCATCCCGCCAATCCGACGTTTCCGCCACCCCTCTCCCGTTTTCCAGAAAAAATGGAACTCACCGATGAGCAACTCCGTCACCACCAAGGATGGCACGCGCATTTTCTACCGCGACTTCGGTGCGGGCCGTCCCATCGTCTTCTCCCATGGCTGGCCCCTGAATGCCGATGCCTGGGACGGGCAGATGCTGTTCCTGGCGCAGAACGGCTTTCGCGTAATTGCCCATGATCGCCGTGGCCATGGTCGTTCCGACCAGCCCGCCACCGGCAATGACATGGACACCTATGCCGATGACCTTGCGGAGGTGATCGAGGCGCTAAATCTCAAGGACGCGATTTTGGTCGGTCATTCGACCGGTGGCGGCGAGATCACCCGCTATGTCACCCGCCATGGTACCTCGCGCGTCGCCAAGCTTGTGCTGTTGGGGGCCATCACTCCCCTGATGGGCGCCACCAACGGCAATGACGATGGCGTTCCGCTTGCAGTAGCCGATAGCGTGCGCAAGTCGGTGGCCGACAATCGCTCGCAATTCTATCTCGACTTTCCCGACATTTTCTTTGGCATGAACAAGGAAGGCGCGACCAAGAGCGAAGGATGGCGCTATTCCTTCTGGCAGCAGGGCATGTCAGGCGGCATTCACGGCCAGTATGCGTGCATCGAACAGTTCTGGGGATCGGACTATCGCGAGGAAATGAAGTCCATCTCAATTCCGGTGTTGGTCATCCATGGCGACGGCGACGACGTCGTGCCGATCGAGACCACCGGCAAGCGCGCGGCGAAAATCGTGCCGAACGCGACGCTGATCGTCTATGAGAACGCTCCCCACGGCTTCCCTGCGACCCATCAGGATCGGCTGAACGCTGACCTGCTGGCTTTCGCACGCGATCTCGCCTGAGCCGGAGACTTACGATGAAACTATATCTTCTTTCACTCGGCGCCGGTCTCCTTGTGGGCATCGTCTACAGCCTGCTCGGGGTGCGCTCGCCCGCACCTCCGATCATCGCCCTGGTCGGCCTGCTTGGCATATTGGCCGGCGAGCAGATCGTTCCCATCGCGAAGCGGTTGCTGTCCGGCCCTGATCTGCTGAACTTCGTCCAATCCGAATGCCGTAATCATATGCTGGGCGAACTTCCGTCCAATCAGGATCGTAACGCATGATGACCCGCCGCCAGGCGCTTGCCAGCGCCGCCACGACCGCCCTTCTGACCGCTACGGAGAGTTTCGCCATGTCCCCCAAGGATCTCATCATCACCAATGCCAAGGTTACGACGCTGGACCGCGGAAATCCGGTGGCGCAGGCGGTCGTCATACGCAATGGCAAGTTCCTGGCAGTGGGCACCGAGGCCGAAGCCCGGGCCGCTGCCGGCCCAGATGCCCAGGTGATCGATGCCAAAGGCCGCCGTCTGATCCCTGGCCTGATCGACAGCCATATCCACGTCATCCGCGGCGGGCTTAACTATAATATGGAGCTGCGCTGGGAGGGCGTCCCGACGCTCGCCGACGCGATGGCAATGCTGAAAAGGCAGGCCGAGAATACCCCGCCGCCACAATGGGTGCGCGTGGTCGGTGGCTTCACCGAGCACCAGTTCGCCGAGAAGCGGCTACCGACCATCGATGAGATCAACGCGGCCGCGCCCGACACGCCGGTGTTCATCCTGCACCTTTACGACCGTGCGCTCATCAACGCCGCGGCGTTGCGCGCTGTGGGCTACACCAAGGACACGCCGAACCCGCCTGGCGGCGAGATCGTCCGCGATGCCGCGGGCAATCCCACGGGCCTGCTGCTCGCCCAGCCCAATGCGACGATCCTTTACGCAACGCTCGCCAAAGGCCCCAAGCTGCCGCCCGAATATCAGCTTAATTCGACGAAGCATTTCATGCGCGAGCTGAACGGCCTCGGCGTCACCAGCGTGATCGATGCCGGCGGCGGCTATCAGAACTATCCCGACGATTACAACATCATCGAAAAGTTGCATGCGGACGGCGATCTGACCCTGCGTATCGCCTACAACCTCTTCACGCAAAAGCCGAAGGAAGAGCTCAAGGACTTTGCGACCTGGTCGACCAAGGTGAAGCCCGGCGACGGCGACGATACCTATCGGCACAATGGCGCGGGCGAGATGCTCGTCTATTCGGCGGCTGATTTCGAGGATTTCCGGGTCGCCCGTCCGGATCTGCCCGCCCACATGGAATCAGACCTCGAGCCGGTGATCCGCCTGCTCGCCGAGCGTCGCTGGCCGTGGCGGCTCCACGCCACCTATGACCAGACGATCGGCCGTGCACTCGACGTGTTCGAGAAGGTCAATCGCGATATCCCGCTGCAGGGCCTCAACTGGTTCTTCGACCATGCAGAGACAATCAGCGAGCGGAACATCGATCGCATCGCCGCGCTCGGCGGCGGCATCGCAGTCCAGCATCGCATGGCGTATCAGGGCGAATATTTCGTCGAGCGCTACGGCGCCAAGGCCGCCGAGGCGACCCCGCCGATCCGGAAGATGATGGCGGCCGGCATCCCCATCGGCGCGGGCACCGACGCCACGCGCGTCGCGAGCTATAATCCCTGGGTCTCGCTGTCCTGGCTCGTCACCTCGAAGACGGTCGGCGGGCTGCGGCTCTACCCGGTTGCCAATCGGCTCGATCGCGAGACCGCCTTGCGGTTGTGGACGGAAGCCAACACCTGGTTCTCGAACGAAAAGGGCAAGAAGGGCCAGATCAAGGCCGGACAACTCGCCGACCTCGCAGTCCTCTCGGACGATTATTTCACGGTCCCCGAGGACCAGATAGTCGGCCTGAAATCAGTGCTTACGATGCTCGGCGGCAAGATCGTCTTCGGTGAGGGTGACTTCGCCAAGCTCGCCCCGCCGCTGCCGAAGCCGATGCCCGACTGGTCCCCGGTCGCGACCTTCGGCGGCTATTGGCGCGGTGGCGAGGCGAACGCGAAGCTCGCGGCGGCCTGCGGCTGCGCGTCGTCCTGTACCGTCCACGGGCATGATCACGCTGCGGCGCTCGGCGCCAATGTGCCCGCCGCCGACGTCCAGAGTTTCTGGGGCACGCTCGGCTGCGGCTGCTGGGCTGTCTGATCCACATCTCATTCTCTCCCCTCGATATCTCACGGATACTGACGATGAACCGCTTGCAGACTCTCCTGTGCCACGAGATCGCCGATCTCGATGCCGCGCTAAGCAAGGCGAAGGCAGCGGGCGTGACCATCGTCGCTGATCCCTATGCCGCCGGCGTTCGCGACGCCGCGATCGTCCAGTTCCCCGGCGGCTATGTCGCGGAGATCCACAATGGGCGCGTGCTATGAGCCTGCATCTCAGCGATCGCGATCCGCGTTTCGTCGATGTCATCCTCGATTGGCGCGGCACCGCTTTCGCGGCGCGGCTCGCTCTGGTCGGCGCCTATCTGCTCGGTGGCCTCGTCAAGCTTGCCGATTTTCCCGCCGCCGTCGCCGAGCAAGCGCATTTCGGGATGGCGCCGCCGGCGCTTTGGGCGGCGATCACCATCGCGATCGAACTGATTGGGCCGATCCTGATCCTGATCGGGCGCTGGGTGTGGCTCGGCGCGGGTATGCTGGGCGTCTTCACCTGCTTCGCGGCGGTTACGGCAAACGCGTTCTGGACGATGGAGGGGCAGGCACGCTTCATGGCGACCAACGCCTTTTTCGAGCATATTGGGCTCATTGGCGGCTTCATACTCGCCGCGATGGTGGCCGAGCACGACAACCGCCACGCCCGCTGGCGGAAAGGTTGATGCGGTTTCCCGTCGCCTTGATCCTCGGCGCCGCGATCATGCACGCGCCGGTTTCGGCGGCGGAGCCCGACGAAGCGGGGAAACCGACCATTCTAACGACCGAGCGCTATAATGAGGATTGGTCGGATCTCGCCGATCCGGCGAACCGCATCGGCCATTGGACCGAGCCTTTCAAATATATTCCGCTGGATTCCACTGGCGCATATTATCTGACGACCGGTCTCGAGTTGCGCCTGCGCAACGAGAAGTTCGAGAATAATCTCTGGGGCTCGGCCGACGCACCCGATGACGGCTATCTCTGGATCCGCGCGCTGCCTTATGCCGACCTGCGTGTAGGCAAGGTTCGCGCCTTCGTGCAGCCGATCATCGCCTACGCCGCGGGCGTGGCGCCCGCCCCGGGACCCGTTGACCAGACGCGCGTCGACTTGTTGCAAGGCTTTGCAGATATCCAGCTCGGTCTTGGCGCCGACACGACATTGCACCTGCGCGCGGGGCGCGAGCTGATCGGCTTGGGAACCGAGCGGCTCATCGGCACGCGCTACGGTCCCAATGTTCCGCTTGCCTTCGATGGCGGTCGCGCGATCCTCCACAGCGGGCGAACGACGCTCAACCTCATCTACGTCCGTCCCGTCGAGAGCCGCACGGGAAGCTTCGACGACCGCACCTCGGACACGCGCACCCTGTGGGGCGCCTATGCCACACGCAGCCTTGATGGTACTGCTGCCAACGGCATCGACACCTATTATCTGGGGTATCGGAACGCCGCGGCGCGCTACGATCAGGGCGCGGGCCGCGAGACGCGCCACACGCTGGGCATGCGCGTCTTCGGCAAGGCTGCCGACTGGCGCTGGAATGTCGAGGGCATTTACCAGTTCGGCCGCTTTGCCGGCGGCCCGATTAGCGCCTGGTCAATCGCGACCGAAATCGTGCGCAGCTTTCCAGGTGCGCCGCTGGCGCCGAGCGTCACGGTGCGCGCTAACGCAATCAGCGGCGACCATGATCCGTCGGATCGCCGCCTGCAGACCTTCAACGCGCTCTTTCCCAAAGGCAAATATTTCGGCGAGCTCTCGCCGATCGGGCCGTACAACATCATCAACGGCCATGTCGGAACGTCGTTTGATCTGGGCGGCGGCGTAAGCGCAGGCCTCGCGACGATGGCCTATTGGCGCGAAAGCCGGGGCGATGGGATCTACGATATCCCGGGCCATCTGCTCCGGAGCGGTCGCGGCAGCAGCGCGCGTTTTATCGGCAAACAGGCCGAAGCAACAGTCTCTTGGCTCGTCACGCCCGAACTCGAACTGTCGGCATCGCTCTCCGCCTTCGCGCCCGGTGCGTTCATCCGCGACACCGGCAGCGCCCGCACCATCCACATGCTCGGCCTCGAGAGCAATTTCCGGTTCTGAGAGAGAATAGCACCATGACAACCGCACCCCAACCCCACACATCGCCAATGCCCTGGCTGCTTCTCCTGCTTTCGGTCACGACAGGTCTTGTCGATGCGATCAGCGTGCTTGGGCTCGGCAAGGTGTTCACCGCGAACATGACGGGAAACATCGTTTTTTTGGGCTTTGCGGCAGCAGGCACACCGAACTTCCACGTAGCGCCCTATTTGGTCTCCATCGCCGCCTTCCTGTTCGGTGCGCTGATCGGGGGCGGACGGGAAAGGTCTATGCGGGCAAGCCGCTTCGCCACTGGCTTATGGTCGCCGCGTTGATAGAGGCCGTCCTACTGTGGATTGCTGCAGGCGTTTCACTTGGCTTTGAGATTGCAGCACAGGCGCCCGAAACGCGCCTCTTCTCCATCATCGCGCTCACTGCCGTCGCGATGGGGTTTCGCAACGCGACTATCCGGCAGCTCAAGATCCCTGACCTCACAACGACGGTGCTGACGCTGACCTTGACCGGTCTTGCGGCCGACTCCAGTCTGGCTGGGGGAACCAACCCGAACTGGTCTCGCCGCATCGGCAGCGTGGTGGCCATATTCCTTGGCGCCGCCTTAGGCGCCGTGCTTGTCATGCGTTCCGGGCTGACATTGCCTCTGATCCTTGCAGGCGTGCTCGTTCTGGCGGGGACGATTGCCTGCACTCTTCATCCGGCATCGGTGGAGCCAGTCGATTGATGCTACTTTGTTTCAAATGTCGGCAAGGCCAGCTTCCTCAACGTCCATCGAACCGCGCATCTGCCGATCGACATCGCCGGCGCAAACAGGAGACAGGCCATGATCGAACTGCGTCCCTTCGCCGAACTGGGCGGCGAGAACCACGGCTGGCTGAACGCCAAGCATCATTTCTCGTTCGCCGACTATCACGATCCGCAGCGAATGCATTGGGGCAATCTGCGGGTCTGGAACGACGACATAATCGCGCCGCAGACTGGCTTTCCGCCGCACTCGCATCGCGACATGGAAATCATCACCTATGTCCGCGAAGGTGCGATCACCCATGAGGACAATCTAGGCAATAAGGGCCGCACCGAGGCCGGCGATGTCCAAGTGATGAGCGCCGGCACCGGCATCACCCACTCCAAATATAATCGGGAAGATGTCGAGACGAGGATCTTTCAGATCTGGATTATCCCGACCCGTACCGGTGACGAGCCCAACTGGGGCGCGCGGCCTTTCCCCAAGGGCGACCGCAGCGGGCAGTTCGTGACCTTGGCCTCAGGCTATTCGCACAACAATGACGCGCTGCCAATCCGCACCGATGCGCGGATGGTCGGCGCGACATTGAAGGCTGGCGAGACGGCGGAATATGTGCTTGGCGCTGATCGCCGGGGCTATCTCGTTCCCGTAATCGGTTCGGTCAAGATCGACGGCGTGCGCATTAATGCCCGCGACGGTGCCGCCATCTCCGACATACAGCTGCTGCGCGTCACCGCGATTGAGGACAGCGAGATCGTTCTGGTGGATGCCGCCTGACGGGTAGTGGGGCGCAGGCACAACCTGCGTCCCGACATCACGTAGCCAGCGCTGGACGTCCGCATTCGAATTTGGATCTCGACATTGGGGATGGCGAAAGCTTCATGTTCCGACCAAGCCATGAAGTCGTTGTGAGAGACAGCAGCACAAGGAGTTGGAGCGACCGTGCGTGAAAGCTTCACACAGGCCATGGAGCCGCTGGCCACCGGCCTTGAACTGTTTGGTGTTGCTGTCATCGCCATCTCGGTGGCCTTTGCCACGATCAACTTTCTTCGCCAGTTGAGGCGGGAGGCGGGTAAGGCGGCGTATGATAGCTACCGCGCAAATCTCGGTCGGGGCATTCTTCTCGGGCTTGAGTTGCTGGTTGGCGCTGACATCATTGCCACGGTCACCGCGCCGCTAACGTGGGAAAGCGTCGGTCTTCTCGGACTGATTGTCCTGATCCGGACGTTCCTGAGCTTCTCGCTCGAAACGGAAATTGAAGGCCAATGGCCTTGGCAACGCCGCAGGGGGCAAGAGCAGGAGAAATCTGCCCGGTGAACAGGGGATCAACGACCCATGGCTCGGAGCGCCTGGGAAAGGTGAATGGATTATTGCGATGGCGAACACAGTGACTACGCCCGGCGCCGACAGCCCGCTGCGCGATCGGGTCTTCCGAGCGCTATGGATCGCCACGATCGTATCCAATGTCGGCACCTGGATGCACGATGTCGGCGCTGGCTGGCTGATGACGTCGCTATCGGCCGAGCCGCTGATGGTGGCGTTGGTGCAGGCCGCGACTACGCTGCCGATGTTCCTGCTGGCGCTGCCGGGCGGTGCTATGGCGGATATCGTCGATCGGCGAAAGCTGCTGATGGGCGCGCAGCTTTTCGGCCTGGTGGCCGCCGCGCTGCTGGCGGCTGCCACCTTCGCTGGCGTGACCAGCCCGTTGCTGCTGCTGGCCTTCACCTGCGCCATCACATCGGGAGCGGCGCTCTCCGCGCCCGCTTTTCAGGCGATCGTGTCGGAGCTTGTGCCGCCTTCCGCCCTGCAACAAGCGGTGGCTCTCAACAGTCTGGGCATCAACATCGCCCGCGCCATCGGTCCAGCGTTGGGCGGCGTCATCATAGCATTAGCGGGTCCCGGGGCTGTGTTCGCGCTCAACGCGTTGTCGGTCGTGGGCATCCTCTCGGTGCTCGCCCGCTGGCGCAGAGAGTCGCCGAAGTCACACCTGCCCGCCGAACATTTCATCGGGGCGCTGCGCGCGGGTCTGCGCTATGCGTTGCGTGCTCCCGAATTGCAGATCGTGCTTGTCCGTAGCATCGGTTTCTTCGTCTTTGCCAGCGCGCTGTGGGCGCTTCTGCCGATCATCGCGCGGCGCGATCTGGGGCTCGGACCGGCGGCCTATGGCGGACTGCTGACGCTGATGGGCCTGGGTGCGATCTGCGGCGCGATGCTGCTGCCGCGTCTGCGCGCCCATATGAGCGTAAACCGTGTGACGCTTGCCGCGTCGCTGCTGCTCGCCCTGGCCATGCTCGCCCTGGCGTGGTCGCGCAGCTTTGCTCCAGCCGGCGCCGCTCTGGCGGTTGGCGGCTTGGCATGGATCGCAATGATGTCGTCCTTGAACGGCGGCGCGCAGGCGTCATCCCCCCACTGGGTGAAGGCGCGCTCGCTCGCCATATATCTTCTCGTGTTCCAGGGCGCGATGACGGTTGGATCGACCCTGTGGGGCATAACAGCAGGCTGGATCGGCATTCCCGCAACATTGCAAGTTGCCGCCGCGGCACTGGCTGCCAGCACTTTACTCCTCGCGTGGCGCTTTCCGCTTGGCAAGGCTGCCATGCTCGACCTTAGCCCTTCTATGCACTGGCCGACCCCGATCGTGGAGGATGACGTGCGGCACGACAGCGGCCCGGTTCTGGTCACCATCGAATATCAAATCGACCCCGTTAGACTGTCCAATTTCGTCGCGGCGATGCAGCCGCTGCGCCGTATCCGTCGCCGCGACGGAGCCATCAGCTGGGGCCTTTACGAAGACGCCGCCGCGCGTGGCCTCGTGGTCGAAAGTTTTGTCGTGGAAAGCTGGCTCGAACATCTGCGCCAGCATGAGCGAGTGACGCAGGTCGACC
The DNA here is from genome assembly GCF_900113255.1 of Novosphingobium sp. CF614. Lineage (GTDB taxonomy): Bacteria > Pseudomonadota > Alphaproteobacteria > Sphingomonadales > Sphingomonadaceae > Novosphingobium. Next base: position 472 of record NZ_FOOR01000035.1, on the reverse strand, counting down.
GAGAATATCAGGATGCCGCTCGCGCTTTCCACTTAGGCAGCGAGCCGCCGCGAGTACGTCACCTTATCAGCCCCGCATGACCAGGGGTGCAAGCTGGTGTTGTATGCCAGACATTGGCATCTGCTGCGTCCTTCACGGGATTACGATCCACGCTGCCCTTTCGCATCTCACTGTCGCGGCGACAGTCGGCCTGAATGTCCGATCATTGACCGCTTGGGATGGGATTGAGCTCCGGCAGGGCACGAACCGGCGTTCAGGTGAACGCGAATCCTTTGATCGTCACCTTGGGTCGCCCAGCTTCGGGAGTCTCGATGTGCTACCTACGATGCTACCTAGCGTAGCTCGTCAAATCAGCGTCCATATCAATGCCTTTCCTAAGCTCGACTTTGTACGTTTTTGATCAGGTCCATGTCCAGAAAATGCCATTGTTTGCGATGTGGTTGAGGGCCTGATCGATGGGTAGGATGCATCC
>NZ_FOOR01000003.1 GCF_900113255.1 Novosphingobium sp. CF614 | reverse complement strand
CAAAGCCGCCCATGATGCCGGCAGGAAGAGGCGCGACAAGCCGCTTCCCGTCCGCCGTCTGCCAACGCTCGCGGCGATAGCGCACGACCTCGACAACGATCCGCAGGTCCTGGACCAGGACTTCTTCGTAACCTTTGAAACGGGCGCCGGCTGGAGCTTCAGCCTTGAGCGTCACCTCCCGCGTGACCTCCAGCTTCGACTTCACCGCCCCGCGCGTGCGCTTGCGCCGTTTCTTCCCCAAATATGTGTGGATATGTTCGATCGGCAAAGTGTGTCCCCCTCCCACCATTTCTCGTTATGTAACAGAGGTTCTAGTCGAACACAGCGCTGGAATATTCTGGGGTGCCCAGATGTTGGGAAGCACTCCCGACGACGAGGATCAAGCTGCCCCGGGATGATCGCCCCCTTTGCGTAGCTCATCGAGGTAATCCGACCACCACTGAGCCATCTCCACACGCTCCTTCCAATGAGCCCCGCGGTGATAAGCAGCACGCACCTTGTCGCTGTCACCATGCGCGAGGGCGCGCTCGATGGCGTCGGGCGACCACTTGCCGGACTCGTTGAGGAGGGTGCTCGCCATTGCGCGGAATCCATGGCCAGTCATTTCGTCGCTGGTGTAGCCCAGCCGTCGCAGTCCGGCATTCAGGGTGTTCTCACTCATCGGCCGCGACCGGCTGCGGACCGAAGGAAAGGCATAGCCCGAAGGTCCTGTGATCCCGCGCAGATACCTGAATAGTTCAACCGCTTGCCGCGACAGCGGGACATGGTGGGCCTTTCGCATCTTCATTTTCTCTGCTGGGATCGTCCACAGGCCAGCCTCGAGATCGAACTCGCTCCATTCCGCGTGACGTAGCTCACCGGGGCGGACAAAGACGTGCGGTGCGATCTGGAGCGCGTTCTTGGTGATGCCGAAGCCCTCATAGCCATCGATGGCGCGCAGCAGTTCGCCGACCCGTTTGGGCTCGATGATCGCGCCGTAGTGAGTGACCTTGGGGGCAGCCAGCGCGCCGCGCAGATCGCGCGTGGGGTCCGACGCCAGCCGCGCCGTCGCGACGGCGTAGCGGAAGACTGCGCCCGCCAGTTGCAAGGTGCGTCTGGCGCTCTCCAGATTGCCCTTACCTTGGGGGCCGCCAGCGCCCCGCGCAGATCACGCGTCGGGTCTGACGCCAGCCGCGCCGTCGCGACGGCGTAGCGGAAGACCGCACCCGCCAGTTGTAGGGTGCGCCGGGCGCTCTCCAGATTGCCCTTGCGTTCGATCCGGCGAATGGCGGCGAGCGCGTCTGCTGGTTCGATGTCGGTGATCGCCAGTCGACCGATCGGCCCCTCCAGTAAGCTCAGCAAATATTCGCTGCGGGCAGCGGTCGCCGGTGCCCAGGGTTTGTGCCCATCGCGCTTGCGCTTGTCGCAATACTCGGCGGCGACGACTGAGAAGGTGCATGCGGCGAGCGCCTGCGTGCGCAATCTCTCCCTCTGTTTCTCGCGCGAGGGGTCCTTGCCCGTGGCGAGTTGCTCGCGCGCTGCATCACGTCGCTTCCGGGCTTCGCTGAGGCTGATTGCCGGATAAGGTCCGATGCTGAGCGTTCGCTCGCTGCCCTTGACCCGATATTTCTGCCGCCACAGCTTTCCGCCGCTCGGCTGAACCTGCAGATAGAGCCCGCCGCCATCCGCCAGCTTGTAAGGCTTCTCGCGCGGTTTCGCCTTGCGGATCGCCATGTCGCTCAGTGCCATATTCTCCGGGTCTCCTGACGCGAGGCCCCCACTTTGGGGGCCACCCACATTGACCAGCTCGGTTGAGGCCCCCAAATGGCCCCCAATCTGCCCGGCTACGCATGGATGCGCGCAACCTTCACTGGCCCGATGGAGAGAAAATACCGCAGATTTCAGCGGGTTGCAAAGCCCCGCATGGACGTCGGTGGATGGTAGGATGGAGCGGGTGAAGGGAATCGAACCCTCGTCGTAAGCTTGGGAAGCTTCTGCTCTGCCATTGAGCTACACCCGCAATTTCAAAGCCTTCGATATCTCGGGCGTTCGCTTGCGGCTACGAAATTCAAGGCCCCATATCCATGGGCCGGCGATCCGCATCAAGTCCTTTTTGCATGTGGCGGATGAGAATGGTCTGGGCGTGCCTGGGATAGCCGCCTTCCAGGCATGGATCTCGGGAAGCCGGGGGCAGTTCACCTCCAGCCGCCTGCCAGGAACTGCGCTGCAAGCCCGGCAAGATAGGCCGCGCCTTGCGGCATTACCGTTTCGTCCACCATCATCCGGGTCGAGTGGATGCCGCAGCAATGCCGCCAGTCGTCACCTTGGTGGCTGACGCCGAGGAAGAACATGGCGCCGGGCACTTTTTCCAGCACGTAGGCGAAGTCCTCGGCGCCCATGATCGGGTTTTCGAGGCGCAGGAATGCCTGCGGGCCGAACATCGCGTGCGCCACCCGCTCGCCGAAATCGACCGCGCCGCCGTCGCACAGGGTGACCGGGAAGCCTTCGAGGATGTTCACTTCCGCGACAAGGCCATGGGCGCCGGCGATTCCCGCGGCCAGCAGCGGGATCTCGTCCTTGAGCCGCGCGCGATTGGTGGCCGACAGCGTGCGCATGGTGCCCAGCATGGTCGCCCGATCGGCGATCACGTTGTGCGCGGTGCCGCTGTCGATCTTCGAAATGGTGACGACCACGGGATCGAACACGTTGAAACGGCGGGCGACCATGGTCTGCAGCGCAGTGACGATCTCGCAGGCGATCGGCACCGGATCGAGCGCATCGTGCGGCATCGAGGCATGGCCGCCACGCCCGGTCACGGTGATCTGCAACTGATCGGCGGCGGCCAGCAGCGGGCCGGCGCGGCCACCGACAAGACCGTGCGGCGCATTGGGCATGACGTGGAGGGCGAAGGCGGCATCGGGCAGCGGCAGGTCGAAATCCTCGCCGCCAAGCAGGCCGTCCTCAAGCATGAAGCGCGCGCCGTGATAGCCCTCCTCGCCGGGCTGGAACATGAAACGGACTTCGCCTTTCAGCGTTCCGGCCTGTTCGGCGAGGATTTCCGCCGCGCCCGCGAGCATGGCGACGTGGGCGTCGTGACCGCAGGCGTGCATCACGCCGGGAATGGTCGAGGCGAAGTCCAGTCCGGTTTCCTCGGGCATCGGCAATGCATCCATGTCGCCGCGCAGAAGCACGCTGCGCCCCTCGCCTCCGCCGCCTTTCAGCGTGGCGACGAGCCCGGTGGTCGAAGGCCCCTCTCGCCATTCGAGCGGGAGGTGGGCCAGTGCCGCGCGGATCTTGTCGCGCGTCCTGGGCGTATGCAAACCGATCTCGGGCTCGGCATGGATTGAACGGCGCAGCGAGACGATGCGATCGGAAAGACGGGAAGCCTGGGCGACTAGCGAGAGGGGAAGCGACATTCCGCCATGATACCGGCGTTCACCCTTCTGTCGAGCCGGGTTCCAGAGCTGCCGGTGCAGTCTCTTCACGTTCGAGCCGGTGCAGCGTGCGCAGGGCCATGATGCCGAGCATGCAATAGCCGGCGGCGCCGGCCACCGCGACCGACCAGGCAATACCGACCGCTCCGATGCCGTGCAGGACAAGGATCGTTCCTGCCAGCGTCGCGACGGCGAAAAGCCTCCCGAAGAGCGCGGTCTGGGCCCGGCCCGTCGAGTGCAGGACCGGCTCGAACGCCACACTGGCCAGTTCGAAGCTGGCTGCGATCGCCAGGGGCACGAGAATCGCGGCGCCGGCACCGAAAGCACTGCCGCCGATAAGCGCGAGCAATTGCCGTCCGGCGACGATGGCCGCGAGCACCACAATGCCCCCGCCTATCCCGGCGATGCGGACGATGCGCATAATCATTCGCCGGAATTCGGTGGGCGAGGATGCGAAGCGCGCGCGCGAGACCTCAGGATAGATCGCCCGCGCGATCAGCGTCGATACCTTGCCAAAGCCCTGGGCGAGCTGGTCCGCCAGACGATAGAGGCCCGCCGCGCTGGTCCCCAGGAAATAGCCGACGGCCAGCAGCGGTCCCTGCTTGAACGCGGCGTCAAGCGTGCTGGCGGTCGAAATGATGAACAGGAAGCGCCTGATTTGCGGATTTTCCGAGATCGTGACGCGCCAGTCGCGCAGGCCCGCAAGATCGAAACCACGCGGATTGAGCCGCAGCGCGAGCGCCCAGTACGTGAAGGCCGAAGTCACGTCGACGAAAGCCCAGGCGAACAGGAACCGGCCCACCGTCGGTCCGTACCACCAGATGAAGGACGCGGCGATCAGCCGACCGACAGGCACCATCGCCTCCACATAAACGGCGGCATCGAACCGATCGAGCGCGCGCATCATGCCGGTCGGCGCCGAGACGCGTCCCCACATCAGCGCGCAGTTGAAGGCGAAGGCCATGTTCACATAGGCCGGGTTCAGATCCAGCGTCCCGGCAAAGCCAAGGAAGATTACCGCCGCCATGAGGCAACCGAACAGCGCCCCGGCCGCATCGATCACACCGCACAACATGCTCAGCCGGCTGAAGCGCACCCAGTCGTTCGCGTGGACATAGGCGGCGCCGTAACGCACCACTGCCTGCCAGGTCTGGAAGCCGGCGACGGCGACCAGCGCCTGCGCGGTTCCGAAGATCAACGAAAAGTGGCCGAAGTCCTTCAGCCCCAGCGATCGCGACAGGATCGCGAGATAGACAATGCTGCACAGGCCGCCGAATCCCTTGCCACCCAGCAGCCAAGCCGTGTTCCGCAGGATTCGGCGCACTGTCGATTCTCGATGCGGGGATGCTTGCGCCGTGACGGACATGGCTGCGGCGTCTGTACCAGAATGTGCCCGATCGCAAGTCGTTGACAGGCGATAGTGCCACTGATCTGTTGGAAGCGCCGCCGGTCTCGCTATGCAAGCTGAGGCAAATCGGATAGCGCCCGGCATCGTGGCCAGGATATGTTTCCTCTTCAATCACGACCAGACTCACCAGATTGCCCATAGCCTGCCGATCGCGCTTGAGATGGCGCGCCGGGGCATGGCCCGGATCACTCTGGCGGTCACCGAGGATGTCATCGAGCACCGGGTGCGCGAAATCGCCGGCGCGGACCTGGCCTTGTGCGACCTGGCGAGGCTTGGCCTGCGGTCGGGTGTCTCACGTCTGCTCCAACATGGCTTGGAAGGTCTGCTTCCGGCCCGCAAATTGCTTGTCTACAGGGACAATCTGGATTTCTTCAGGGGCTTTGACGCGCTCGTAGTCTCGGAAAAGACCTCGCTGCTGCTCAGGACGCATTATGGTCTCGACGCGCTGAAGATCATCCATACGCGCCACGGCGCCGGCGATCGCGCGATCGGCTTTGGACCGGAAAGCGCGCGCTTCGATCTCGTTCTGGTGGCGGGTTCCAAGATCGCGCGGCGGCTGATCGAGGATGCCGGTGTCGAACCGGGGCGCATCCGCGTGGTCGGATACTCCAAGTTCGACCTCTGCGCGGACAACCGGGCAAATCTTGCATTCGCAGAACCGGCGCGCCCGACCGTGCTCTACAATCCGCACCCCTCCCCCCGATTGTCGAGCTGGTACAAGATGGGGATGGACGTGCTGGAGGCGTTTTTCGCTTCGGACCGGTTCAACCTCATCTTCGCGCCGCACGTCATGATGTTCGCGCGCAAGTGGACGGTAACGATCAATCCACCTGCGGTGCGCCGGATGCGCCCGCCGCCCCTGCGTTTCGTGCGGGCGCCGAACATCCTGGTCGATCCCGGAAGCCGCGCTTCCACCGACATGACCTATACCAACATGGCCGATGTCTACATCGGTGACGTGAGCAGCCAGGTTTACGAGTTTCTCTATCGGCCCCGGCCCTGCCTGTTCCTGGATGCCCATGCAACGCCGTGGCAGGGCAACCCGGACTATGCCCACTGGCAGGCCGGCCCGGTAATCGGCCCGGGCGCAGACATTCTGGCCTCGGTGGAACAGGCCTTGGCCAGCCATGCGCGCTATCTTCCGGTGCAGAAGATGATGCTGGACGATACATTTTCGATCACTGCCGAGCCGGCTTCGCGCCGCGCCGCGCATGCGATCATCGACTTCCTGGCCCAGGAAGGAATCTGAACCACGATGCGCATCGCCTATGTCATCAACTCGCTCGAAGGCGGCGGCGCGGCATCGCCGGTACCGGCCATCGTGCGGGTCCTGCAGGGCGCCGGCGCACAGGTGCGCGTGCTGGTGTTGACCCGCCGCAACGGCAAGGCGCTGCCTGCCCTGGAGGCGGCAGGTGTGGACGTTTCTATCCGCGAAGGCGGTGAGAAGGATCACCTTGCGGCGCTGCTCTGGCTGCAACGCGAGATGCGCGCTTGGCGGGCGACGCATTTGTGGACATCTCTTTCGCGCGCGACGCTGCTGGGCCAGGTAGCGGGCGCCAGGCTGCGCCTGCCCGTCGTGAGCTGGCAGCACAATGCCTATCTCAAACCATGGAACGAACGTCTGCTGCGCTGGGGCCGTCATCGCTCCGCACTGTGGGTGGCCGATTCGCACCAGGTCGCCGAACTGACCCTGAAGCGCCTGCGCATCGAACCGGAACGGATGTTCACTTGGCCAATCTTCCATGGCGATCCCAACGCCCCGCTAGCCCGTCCGTGGCAGGCCGGCGAAACGCTGCGATTGGGCAGTCTGGGGCGCCTTCACCCGGCAAAGGGCTATGACGTGCTGATCGGCGCGCTCGCCCAACTCAAGCGGGACGGCTTCACGCCGCCGGTGCCCTTCACCATCGCCATAGCCGGCGAAGGCGCCGAGGAAGCGCGTTTGAAGAATGCCGCGCTTGCGGCCGGGGTGGAAGACTGGTTGAACTGGCCCGGCTTCACCAGCGATCCGCCAGGTTTCCTCGCCGGACTGCACCTCTATCTCCAGCCGTCGCGGCGGGAAGGCTTTTGCATCGCCGCCCACGAAGCCATGCAGGCGGCATTGCCGGTGATCGTCTCGGCAACCGGAGAACTGCCGTTCACCGTGATCGAGGGGGAAACCGGGCTGATCGTTCCGCCACAGGACGAAGCCGCCCTGGCCCTTGCCCTGCACACCATGCTGGAAACCGACCCGGCGCGGCTGGCGGCAATGGGCACGGCGGGGCGCGCACGCGTGCTGGAACGGTTTTCTCTCGCCCGGTTTCGCGAGGCCGGCGAAGCGATCGTAACCCGGATGAAGGACTTGCCTCAAGGCAAGAAGCAAGACCGGAATACGACCGATGAATGACAGTCTACAGCACAAAACTGCCATAAAAATGCAGAGTTAATCTGGCATTCATGCGATGGTGGGGTGATTTCGCGCGAGACTGCATATATATGCGGTCCCGTGCAAGGTACTATTTACGAATTCACTGCGCTTCCCAAGGCGGGTCATCGGGTCCAACGCGTACACGTGCGTCCAGTTCGGCGTGGGCGTGCCGTTCCGCTCGTGGGCATCGTGCGCAACCCGCGCAGCCACCGCAACCAGGGCGTGGCCCCGGAAATGGCGGACTGCTCCAATATCCTCACCGAAACCCCGCGCACTCGCGAGGAACTGTACCATACGCTGGCCGGCTTTGCACGCCGGGGAATCGACTACCTGGTGGTCGACGGCGGTGACGGCACCGTGCGCGATGTGCTGTCGTGCGGGTCCGATGTCTTCGGGGATATCTGGCCGACGCTGATTGTCCTTCCCAAGGGCAAGACCAATGCGCTGACGGTGGATCTGGGCCTGCCCAACCACTGGTCGCTGGCCGAAGCACTGGCCGCCGCGCACCGGGGCCATACCGTCACGCGCCGTCCCTTGCGCATTTCGCCGGCCGAAGAGGGAGCCGATGCCCGCCGCGTGCAAGGCTTCATCCTGGGCACCGGCGCCTTCTCGATCGCTACCGAGGCTGGGCAGGAAGCGCACCGCCGGGGTGCCTTCAACAGCTTTGCCGTGGGCCTGACGATCCTGTGGGGCATCCTCCAGACGCTGTTCGGCCGCGCCGGCAATCCCTGGCGCCAGTGCACGCCGACCCGTATCGTCGACCGCCGGACCGGTGTTCGCCTGCCCTATACCGGTCCCGGCCATGCCGATGAGCGTTATCTGATGGTTGCCACCACGTTCGAGAAGTTCCCGCTTGGCGCCCGCCCATTCGGCCGCGACCCCGCGCCAGGAATGAAGCTTGCGGTAATCGACTGGCCCGTGCGCTGGATCATCGCCATGCTGCCGGCGATCCTGTTCGGCTTCAACAGCCGCTTCCTGACCCGCAACGGCGCGCAGCGTTTCCACGCGAACGAACTGGAACTCGATGTGGCTGGTCCCTTCATCCTGGACGGAGAGACCTTTCCCGCCGGCCGCTACATGCTCGGCGAGGGTCCGCAGCTCACTTTCGTGGTGCCTTGAGGCGCGAGTCCCGAGGCGCATGCTGATCGCTTGATTATCCGGCGTCGTTGCGGGAGCATGGCGGCATGAGCGAAGATTTCGACGTTCCAGAAGATCTCGACGAGCGGATCGCCGCGGCGCTCGGCAGGCCGGTCGAACCCGAAGTGCGCGCCTTCGCCGAGCGACTGGTGCCGGTCGATGCACTGGGCGTGCTGTTCTACGGTTCCAACTTGCGCACCGGCTCGCTGGAAGGCGTGCTGGATTTCTACGTGCTCACGGCGGCGCCCCAGGAAGAAAAGATCTGGCCTCGGGTCAGCTACCATGAATGGCAGCACGGCGGCACCACGCTGCGCGCCAAAGTGGCGACGATGGCACTCGATACGTTCCGCGCCGCCGCTGCCGGGGAACTGTTGGATACCACGGTCTGGGCCCGCTTCGTCCAGCCCAGCGCACTCGCCTGGGAGCGCGACGCGCCGGCCGGCGCCGCCATTGCGGCGGCGGTAGCGCAGGCAGCGCGCACCGCCGCACGTCTTGCCGTCGCGCTGGGGCCAGAGGCCGGGACGCCGGAGGATTACTGGCGCGCCTTGTTCCGCGCCACTTACGCGGCCGAGTTCAGGGTCGAGGCGGCGGGCCGCGAGGATTCGATCCTCTCCGCCAATCGCGCGCATTTCGATGGGCTCTTGCCCCTGGCTCTTCTGTCGGACGGGATCGGCTTCGCGCGGGGCGCTGCCGGCACCATCCGGCCCGCCCTGGAACCCGCGCAGCGGGCGCGGCTGCTGGGCTGGTGGAAACACCGGCGGCGCCTGGGCAAACCCTACAACGTGCTGCGCCTGCTCAAGGCCTCGACCACTTTCGACGGCGCCGCGCGCTATGCCGCCTGGAAGATCGAGCGCCACACCGGCGTGAGCGTGGCCATGACGCCCTGGCGCGAACGCCATCCCGTGCTCGCCGCGCCCGGGGTGCTCTGGCAGGTCTGGCGCCATCGCGACGCGCGAGGCCGCGCAAGGTGAATCCCGCGGCGTTGATCCTGGCGGGATCGCGGCCCGGACCGCCCGATCCGGTGGCCGCGTCGGAAGGCCTCTGGCACAAGGCGCTGGTCCTGCTGGAGGGCCGGCCGATGCTTGGGCACGTGGTCGCGGCGCTGCGCGGCGCCGGCATCGAACGCATCGCCGTCTGCGCTTCGGACCCGCAAGTGATGGACTTGGCCCGCGCGCTGGACTGCGAGGTGCTGCTGGCGGCCGAAGGACCCAGCGCCAGCGTTGCCTTTGGGCTGGAACGGCTCGGCGCGCCGCTGCTGGTGACGACCGCCGATCACGCGCTGCTGCGGCCCGAATGGGTGACCGACTTCATCAAGGATGCGCCGCGATCCGCCGATGTCGCTGTCCTCCTGGCCCGGCGCGAGGCGATCGAGGCGGCGATGCCTGGCAGCCGGCGCACGTACTTGCGCTTCGCCGACGGGCAGTGGTCGGGCTGCAACCTGTTCCTGTTGGCCAGCACGCGGGCCAGCGCCGCTATCGAGACCTGGAAGATGGTCGAGGCCGATCGCAAGCGCCCTTGGCGCATCGCCGCGCGGCTCGGCTTCGGCATGCTGGCCAGCTATGCCATGGGGCGCCTGACGCTGGCCGAGGCGATCGCCGCGCTCGGCCGCCGGATCGGCATTTCCGCCAGCCTGGTGGCGGCACGCGACGGCCTTGCCGCCGTCGATGTCGACAAGCCGCAGGATCTGGTGGACGCCCGCGCCATCATCGCCGCCCGAGGGGCTGAGTAGGCCTTTACATGTACTTCATCTGGATCCGGATCGACTTCACGCCATCGCCCACCGGCACGCCGACCTTGGTATAGCTCGGCTTGCCAAGGTTGAAGATGTTGATCGAAGGGTTGTTCGACATGGCGCCCCCGTCGGATGCGATGTCGGTCTTGCCATTGCCGTTGAGATCGTGGCGCACCGCGACGCCATAAGTGCCCGAGGCGGGAACCGGCACGCAGAAGCTCATCGTCCCGGCGCGCGCCGGAACCTCTATGCGCGAAAGCCACTTGCCCTTCTGCAGCCATTCCGATGACGTGGCCCGGTAAGTCTGGATGCGCAGCTTGCCTTGCGAGGACTTGACGCCGTCCACCGTCACCATCACCGCCGGGCCGGAGCCGGCGGCGCACTTGCCCATGTCGTTGCGGATTTCGTTGCGGTACTGGGCCCACGCGGGCGCAGGCATGGCAAGGCCCATCGCGCCGAGAACCGTTAACCCCGCCAGAATTCCCCTAATCATTCATATCCATTCCTGTCGCTTTCGTCCGATCGGCCTGTCGGGATCGGTCCGCCCATGTTCCGCCCATAACGGATCCTGCACGGATAGTCCCCTGACCGTCACGGCCGCCGGGTGTTGCAATATATGCGAAAACCCGTTCGCTTTACCTGCGTGAATGCCGGCAGGGCCGTGAATGACGACTGAATTGTCCGTTGCGGTGCGTGCAACCGGCACCGCCGTGCCGCCCGCGCGCCGGATACGTCCCCAAATACTGCTCCCGTCCTGCCCATTGACCCATATCCCGTGTGGAAAACGAGCATTCGCCCGCTTGTCCACCCCAGATGTGGTGCCCTATTCTTCCGCGTTAAGGAGTTTCGCTTTACCTGCATGACCGTTCCCCTGATCTCACCGTCGATCCTGTCCGCCGATTTCGCGCGTCTGGGCGAGGAAGTGCGCGCCATCGACGAAGCCGGCGCCGACTGGATCCACGTGGATGTGATGGACGGTCATTTCGTGCCCAACATCACCATCGGCCCGGCGGTGGTGAAGGCGCTGCGCCCGCATTCGGCCAAATGCTTCGACGTCCACCTGATGATCTCGCCGGTCGACGTCTACCTTGAGGCTTTCGCCGAGGCCGGGGCGGATGTCATCACCGTTCATCCGGAGGCGGGGCCGCACGTCCACCGCACGGTCCAGACGATCAAGGACCTGGGCAAGCAGGCGGGCATCTCGCTCAACCCGGCGACACCCGCCAAGACGTTGGACTACCTGATCGAGGAGATCGACCTGGTACTGGTGATGAGCGTCAATCCCGGTTTCGGCGGGCAGAGCTTCATTTCCAGCCAGCTGCGCAAGATCGAGGCGGTGCGGAAGATGATCGACAAGTCCGGCCGCGATATCCGGCTGGAAGTGGATGGCGGCGTCGATGCGAAAACGGCACCGCTGTGCGTTTCGGCGGGAGCGGACGTGCTGGTGGCGGGTTCGGCCACGTTCCGCGGCGGACCTTCGCATTACGCAGCGAATATCAAGACGCTGAAAGGGCTGGTATAGGTCATGCCCGTCAAGACCCGCCAACGGCCGGAGACCAGGAACTCGGAGGAGCGCCGCGCGATTCCCTTGTCGACCACGGCCGAGGAGGGTGCTTTGAACCATAGCGCGAGCGAACCTGACATGACGCCCGCTCGGAAGCACGCTGTCGGCGCCGAGCAGATCGAGCCGGGTCGGGCGCTGGCGCTGATCGATTTCTCGCCGCCTTCGGTCGGCATGGGCGAGCGGCTGATCCGCATGGCCTATCGCCTCGGCATCCCCGGCACGATGCTCAGCGCGCCGATGGGCAAGAAGGCCAGGACCCGCCTGCTGGCGACCGTCAACAACACCCTGCCCGGCAGCCGCGTGGCGGGCACCGCCATCCGTGCCGGACACTTCCTGGTCCACGGCGCCAAGACACCGGTGGCGCAGGTCGACTATGCCGGCGCCGCGCGCGTCACGCCGCCGCTCGAAAAGGTCGTCCATTCCTTCTCCTGGCTGACCGATCTCGCCGCCTGCGCCGCGCGCGAACAAGGCGCGCCCGTGGCGGAACGCATCCTGTCCGCATGGCTCCAGGTCAACCCCCGGCCGCCGGCCAGGCCCGGCAAGGGCCCCGCCTGGAGCGTGGGCAACACCGGTATGCGCCTGACGAACTGGCTTGCCCATGCGCCGCTGATCCTCTCGGGCGAAAAGGCGCTGCGATCGCGCACGCTGGGCCACATCGCCGAGACCGCGCGCTGGCTGGACCGTCATGTGACCCAGGCCGAGGATCGTCTTGCCGAAGTCTCCGGCTGGTGCGGCATCGTCGCCGCCGGCCTGCTCCTGCCCGATGGCCGGCCGCGCCGGCTCTATGGCGAAGCCGGACTTATCAAGGCGCTGGGCGAACTCATGGGTGACGATGGCGGCGTCCTTTCGCGCAGCCCGCTGGCGCAGATGGAAGCCATCGCGCTGCTGGTGCGGCTGCGCAACTGCTACCACGCCACCCGCCGGGAGCCTCCGCCGGCAATGGAGCGCGTGGTGGAGATGCTGGTGCCGCCGCTGCTGGCGCTGACCCACGGCGACGGATCGCTGGGTTCCTGGCAGGGCGGCTGGGCGGTCGACGGCGAGGAAGTGGATGCGCTTATCAAGGCCAGCGGCGTGCGCGCCCGTCCCTTGCGCGATGTGCGCCAGTGGGGTTACCAGCGCGCGGTCGCGCAAAGGACCGTGCTGCAGTTCGACGCTTCGCCGCCACCGATGCCGGCCCATGCGCGCTACGGCTGCGCCTCCACGCTGGCTTTCGAGATGTCGCATGGCGGCCATCGCCTGATCGTCAACTGCGGCGGCGCGGCGAGCGGCGGCGGGCTCGTTCCGGTCCGGCTCGAGCAGGGCCTGCGCGCCACCGCCGCACATTCCACGCTGACGCTGGACGATGCCAATTCCACCGCGATCCTCATCAACGGCATGATCGGTTCGGGCGTCAACGAAGTCGATGTCGATCGCAAGACCCTGGCGCAGGAGAACGGCGTCACCGCCACCCGGCTGGAGGCGAGCCACAACGGCTATGCCGCGCGCTACGGCCTTGTCCACCGCCGCATCCTGATCCTGCGCGACGATGGATCGGAACTGCGCGGCGAGGATTTGCTGCTGCCTTCGGGCCGCAAGGCCAAGCGCGGCAAGGTGGGCTTCGCGATCCGCTTCCATCTCGGCCCGGATGTCGATGTCAGCCTTACCGCCGATGGCCATGGCGCCGGCCTGGCCTTGTCCGATGGTTCCTACTGGCAGTTCCGCTCCGGCGCGGGTGAAGTGACGGTGGAGGATTCGCTCTGGGTGGACGGGCATGGGCGCCCGCAGGCGATCCAGCAACTCGTGATCCAGGGCCTGGTCTCGCGCGGGGGCGGCAACTTCAGCTGGCTGCTCAAGAAGATGAACTGACCCTGCGCGGCTTGATGTTCGCGCGAAGGTGCGAAGAAGAACTGAAAGAAGATCGAAACACGCGAAGGCGCAGAAACGCGGAGAAGAACCTTCGCGCCGGGGGCGCCTCCAACACAGCCCGCGCCAAACGCAAAGCAAAACCCGGCCGAGCGCACATGCGGCGGGTATACCCCCCTCTGCGTCTCCGCGTCTCTGCGTGATTCATCGATCTTCGCGGAACTTGGGCGGTTCCAATCGCGCCGCGCCCTTGCCCCCTATCCCCACCCGGCCTAAGGGCGCGCCAAAGTTCCCGTTCGAAGGATAGCTCGCCCATGACCGATTCCGTCCAGATCCGCCGCGCCCTGCTTTCGGTGTCCGATAAGACGGGCTTGGCCGAACTCGGCAAGGCCCTTGCCGCCCGCGGCGTGGAACTGGTCTCGACCGGCGGCACGGCCAAGGCGCTGCGCGACGTGGGGCTGGAGGTGAAGGACATCTCCGACATGACCGGCTTTCCCGAGATGATGGACGGCCGCGTCAAGACGCTGCACCCCAAAGTCCACGGCGGCCTGCTGGCGGTGCGCGACAATCCCGAGCACGCTGCCGCCATGGCCGAGCACGAAATCGGCGCGATCGACCTCGTGATCGTCAATCTCTATCCCTTCGAGGCGACCGTCGCGAAAGGCGCGGATCGCGATACGATCATCGAAAACATCGACATCGGCGGCCCTTCGATGGTGCGCTCGGCGGCGAAGAACCACGCCTATGTCGCCATCGTCACCGATCCCGCCGACTACGCGGGCCTCTTGACCGAACTTGAAGCCACCGACGGTTGCACGAGGCTGGCCTTTCGCAAGCTGATGGCCGCGCGCGCCTTCGCGCGGACCGCCGCCTACGATTCGACGATCAGCCAGTGGTTCGCCCTTGCCGACCAGGGCCAGCTGTTCCCCGAGATGCTCGCCATCAACGGCCGCCTCCTCACCGAGCTGCGCTATGGCGAGAACCCGCACCAGAAGGCCGCGCTCTACGCACGGGTCGGCCCGCATGCGAAAGGCCTCACGCAAGGCGAGCAGGTGCAGGGCAAGGAACTGTCCTACAACAACTACAACGACGCCGACGCCGCGCTGGAGCTGGTCGCCGAATTCAAGGGACAGAGACCGGCGGTGGTCATCGTCAAACACGCCAATCCCTGCGGCGTGGCCCAGGCGGACACGCTGCTCGAAGCCTGGCAAGGCGCGCTCGCCTGTGACGATGTTTCGGCCTTCGGCGGCATCGTCGCGGTCAACGCCGCGCTGGATGGCCCTACTGCCGAGGCGATCTGCGGGATATTCACCGAAGTCGTGGTCGCCCCCGATGCCGACGAGCAGGCGCGCGCCTTCTTCGCCAGGAAGAAGAACCTGCGCCTGCTGCTCACCGGCGATTTGCCCGATCCGCGCCGCCCGGGCCTGACCGTCAAGCAGATCACCGGCGGCTTGATCGTCCAGGGCCGCGACAATGGCGCAATAAGCTTCGACGATCTCAAGGTCGTGACCGAGCGGGCGCCGACCGACCAGGAACTGGCCGATTGCCTGTTCGCCTGGACCGTCGCCCGCCACGTCAAGTCCAACGCGATCGTCTACGCCAAGGACGGCATCACCGCCGGTATCGGCGCGGGCCAGATGAATCGCCGCGATTCCTCGCGCATCGCCGCGATGAAAGCCGCCGAGGCCGCCGAGAAGTTCGGCTGGGAGCAGCCCCGCACCGTGGGCAGCGCGGTCGCTTCCGATGCCTTCTTCCCCTTCGCCGACGGGCTGCTCGCCGCGGCCGAAGCCGGCGCCACGGCGGTGATCCAGCCGGGCGGCTCGATCCGCGACGACGAGGTGATCGCCGCCGCCAACGAAGCGGGCCTGGCGATGGTCTTCACCGGAATGCGCCATTTCAGGCACTGATGCCGACGATGGGACAACCGGCGTTCCGCCTGGACCGGTGCCATCGACGGTCGAAATTGAACCTGCCGCAGCTATTGCCTATGTCCGCCCGGTGCATGCCGATCCGCCGATAGAACCCGCCGATCCGCCCGATCTCACGCCGGAAGGCCGTCGGCGGGAGGCGATGCCCGAGCATGGGCGGATCGGGCGAGGTACACGGCGGGGATCGCGCCTGGTCGCCGTGCTGACCCGCGTCGTCAACGGCGCCTGGGAAGACGGTTTCATCCACGCCGGCAACCTGGCCTACATGACGCTGCTGGCCCTGTTCCCGTTCTTCATCGCGCTTGCCGCGATCTTCTCGGCGATCGGCGAGAAGGCCAGGCTGGGCGCCTCGATCGATGCGGTGCTGCGCGCGATGCCGCCGCGCGTTGCCGAAGTGCTGGGGCCCGTCGCGCACGACGTGGTCGCGGCACGGCACGGCTGGCTGCTATGGATCGGCGGCCTGTTCGGCCTGTGGACCGCCACCAGCCTGATCGAAACCATCCGCGATATCCTGCACCGCGCCTACGGCGCCGCGAAGCACCGCCGCTTCTGGCGTTACCGCCTGGTCTCGACCGGGCTGATCTTCGGATCGGTTCTGCTGCTGCTGGTCTCGCTGTCCTCGCAGGTCGTGATCTCCTCGGCCCAGGCGATCGTCGCCGCCCTGTTCCCCCGGTTGGACATCCTGGCCGAACAGATTGCGATCTCCGGGCTCGTCAGCGCGGCGGCGCTGTTCGGATCGATCTACATGCTGTTCTACCTGTTGACGCCCACCGCTTACCAGAAACGGATCTACCCCAAGTGGCCCGGCGCGGCGCTCGTCACCGGCTGGTGGCTGCTGGTGGTGTTCGCGCTGCCGAAGGTGCTGCGCAACTTTTTCGTCTACGATCTGACCTATGGCAGCCTGGCCGGGGTGATGATCGCGCTTTTCTTTTTCTGGCTTGTCGGCTTAGGGATGGTGGTGGGCGCCGAACTCAACGCGGCGCTCGCGGAATCGCCCGAGGAAAGGGACATGCTCGGACGTTCCGGAGCGGCCATGGAGCCGAAAGATCAAGAAGCACGGGAAGAACACGAATGACCGGTCTGATGCAGGGTAAACGCGGCCTCATCATGGGCCTTGCCAATGACAAGTCCCTGGCCTGGGGTATCGCCAGGAAGCTGCACGAACATGGGGCCGAAATGGCCTTTTCCTATCAAGGCGAAGCGCTCGAAAAGCGTGTGCGCCCCCTGGCCGAGAGCCTGGGTAGCGATTTCCTGATCGATTGCGACGTCTCCGACATGGAGGCGCTCGATACGACGTTCGCCACCCTGGCCGAGCGTTGGCCGACGATTGACTTCGTCGTCCACGCCATAGGCTTCTCGGACAAGAGCCAGCTGCGCGGGCGCTTCTACGACACTACGCTCGACAATTTCCTGATGACGATGAACATTTCGGCCTACAGCCTGGTCGCCGTCACCAAACGGGCGATGCCGATGATGCGCGCGGGCGGTTCGATCGTGACGTTGACCTACTACGGCGCCGAAAAGGTAGTGCCGCATTACAATGTCATGGGCGTAGCCAAGGCCGCGCTCGAAACCTCGGTGAAGTACCTCGCGAACGACTGCGGCCCGGCCAACGTGCGCGTCAACGCGATCTCCGCCGGCCCGATCCAGACGCTGGCGGCGCGCGGCATCGGCGACTTCAACTATATCCTCAAGTGGAACCAGATCAACTCGCCGCTGCGCCGCAACGTAACGATCGAGGATGTGGGCGGGGCCGGGCTCTACTTCCTCTCGGACCTGTCCTCGGGCGTGACGGGCGAGACGCATCATGTCGACGCGGGCTACCACACCATCGGCATGAAGCAGGAAGACGCACCGGACATCGCCCTGATCTGAACCTGCCGCATGCGAACGGACTCCGGGGCGGGGCTTCATCCCCGCCCCGGAGTCCGTTCGCGGATCGAAGCGATTGGCTGCTTATGCCAACGGTTCAGCAGCCGGGATGCGACGCCGACCGACACCGGTTCCCGCGGCATCCACCCTGGCCTTGTCGAGGTTGGACACCGCGCGGATCGAGGTCTTCCGGCGTCCGCTGGAACGAGCACGAGGCGTTCCGGAGGACGATCTTGGCTGCCGTGCCATCGGGGTCGACGACAATGAAGGCCGTCTTGGCGGCGGCCTCCTCGATCCCGTCGATGATGGTGTCCTCGTCGACGTCTGCGAGGACATGGTGGGCATGGATGAACCCCCTTTCGGATACGTGATAGCTATCTGGTAGCTACTATGTCATCGTCGATCGTGGGGAACGACGGATGATCGGCGTGAGGTGGCAACGTCATTGTCTCGAAAACACGTCTGAATTACATCTCGCTGATATCGCTCAACTTCTTTTTCGGTCAGCCTCTCTATCAGCGGATAAGGATAAAACCCGCGAAGGATACGGCATTCAGCCTTTCGCTCCGTTCAAGCGCTTTCAACCATTGATCGGTTCGCTTGAGGTCGATCACTGCATTGACACGGCGTGATCGCGCTTCCCGATTGAGCAGCACGATCTTGCGGGAATCGAATCTATCGAGTTCAGCGATAACGTCGCCCAGTGTCGTGTTGTCGAATATCAGCCGGTCGCGGGTCCAGCTCAGGTCCGCCATGGCATCGACGGCATGTATCCCGCCCATTGTCGTAAGTCCGTACACGACCTCTCGATCGGGTGTCAGGATACGGCGTTCGGCGCCGGAAGATACCTCAACGCGCCCGCGCGCCACGATCACGCGGGTCATGCCGCCAACGAGGCGTACCGAAAAGGCAGTTCCCAGGACCCGTGTCGCGCCCTGTCCCGAACTCACCACAAAGGGCCGCCGGGGATCGTGGACGACGTCAAAGAGCGCTTCGCCCTGCTTCAGTTTGATACGCCTTTCACCGCCGGCGCCGATCGCGATGTCCAGCGCCGTGTCCGGGGCCAGCGTCGCGACGGAGCCGTCGGCGAGCTGGACTTGGCGGACGGCGCTGCCGCTCTTCAAGTCCGCCAATGGCCATTGGAATGACAGCAGGACGGCGCAGGCGGCAGCGGCCACGCCGGCAACGGCGGCGCGGTGACGTCCGAGCCAGGCGGCAGCGGGCCGCGTCATGGTCATCAAGGGTTTCACTCTCCGCCAGCTCCGGCGCGAAGAGACAATGTTCAGGCGCGCCGCGACCTGCCGCTCCTGCCCCGCGACCAGCGCCTCTCCCACCGATGTCCAGAGCTGCCGGGCGCGAGCGAGAGCCATGCCGTTTTCCGGTTCGGCGTCGCGCCATCGCACGAAGGCGTCAAGCTGCTCGTCGGTTGCCATGCCCGACGTCAGGCAGATGACCCAGTCCAGCGCTTCCTCGTCCGGGTCACGTCGCTGAGCGCCAGAATTTGCTCCCCTTCGAGGCATCAAACAAGGGCCTTCTTCTCATTCATGTCCGTTTAACGTCGGACGGGGGCATGAGCCACAAACTTTCCTGACATAGTTTGCAAACCCTGCGGGAATTCAACGGGACGGCTTATCCAGACCCGTCCCGAAGCGAGGTGCGCAAATGGCGCAAGGCCCGCGCGATCTCCTGTTCGACAGTGCTGATGGATACCTTCCATTCCGCCGATATCGTGCGATAGTCTTGCCCGAGAATGCGGCTGCGGCGAAGCATGTCGCTCTGCCGCTCCGTAAGACGGGTCATCGCGACCTCGACTCTTGCGATCTTCTGGCGCCGTTCGAGCAGTTCCTCCTGGGTTTCGAGCGGCACGTCATAGAGCAGCGCGAGACCTTCCAGGAGACGGGCGCGGTTCTGCGTGATCCTGACATGGTCCTTGCCAATGTTGTGGGCCATGCGCAGGAGATAGAAGCGTGCTTCGCTGACGCTCGGCAAGCGGTCGGCCAGGCGGTTCAGCCGCAGATACAGATCCTGCACGAGATCCGCGGCCTGTTCCCGATCGCCTACGCGGCGGCGGATGACATTCTCCAGCGCGGGCCGGCTGTCGAGAAACACGGTCTCGATCTCGGTACGGGAAAGCTTCGTCGCGGCCGCCTCGGTGACCGTCGGCGCCGTGGCGGCCGGTCCATCACCTGGCGAACCGAAACCGCTCACGGGCGGCCCTGCCGGACGAAGAACTGCACCGGCACGGTCAGACTGATCCGTTCTCCGGAAACATCGGCCGGCGGCTGGGGTAGAGGACTGACCCGCCGGACGAGCGACAGGACCTCGCCGTCGAGCGCGGCAAAACCCTGGCTGCGCCGGATGGCGGCATCGGTAACGTTGCCCCGACGATCGATAATGATGCGAACCAGGACGACGTCCTGCTGCCGCAAGCGCTGCGCCAGGCTCGGGTAGCGCTTCTTGCGTTCGAAGGCCGCGAGGACCAATCCTTCCCAGGACTGTTCCGCGGTTGCGCTGACGGAGGCGGCCGCCCCGATCGTCGGCGCGCTCGACATCGGCGCCGGACGCGCGGCGATACTGAGCGGCGCCGAGGTCTGCTCGGCCGTGACCATCTTGGGCCGATCCTGCTCAGGCTGCGGGCGCTCCGGCGGCGGGATATCGCCGGTATCGGCCTCCGCAATGTCGAGTGGGGGCGTCTTTTGCGCCGGGTGTCGTGCGGGGTCGGATGCCTTTGCCTCCACCCGTTCCTGTCCGGATGCGATGAGCTTTTGCGGATCCGACGGAGATGCGGTCACCAACGATACTTCCATCACCATCGGCGCGGCTGATTGCGGCACGGCATCGGGCCGAAAGATCGCGGCTGCCAGCAGCGCGCCAACGGCCGCGCCATGCAACCCGAGCGAGACGAGCAAAGATCGCTTCCACGGCACATCCTCCGGCGCAGTACCGGACCTCCTCACCGTTTCGCGTCCGCCTTCAGCGCGACAAGCGCGACTTTGTCGTAACCGGCGGCGTGCAGATCATTCATCAACTCCATCAGATCGCCGTACGGCACGGCCGTGTCGGCGCGCAGGAACACGCGCTGCCCCATGTCGCCGCGTGTCGCTTCCGCCAGTGCCGACCGAAGCGCGCCGCGCATCACCATCCTGTCGTCCACCAGAACCGACAGATCCTTCTTGAGCGTGAGATAGACCGGCTCCTGGTCGCGCGGTTCAGTCTTCGCGCTGGCGTTCGGCAGGTCGACGGGGATATCCACCGTCGCCAGCGGGGCCGCGATCATGAAAACGATCAGCAGCACCAGCATGACGTCGATGAACGGCGTTACGTTGATCTCATGCGCGACTTTCAGTTCGATGTCGGCGCTTGTCGTGCGGAAAGCCATGTCGCGCCTCCTAGTTCAGGCCGGGATCCAGGACCCGGCTGGTGAGCACGGCAATCTCGGTCGAGGCATCTCCCATCCGTCCCTGGTATTCCGCGACCGCGCGAATGAAGGCGTTGAAGATCACGACGGCGGGGATCGCGGCCAGAAGGCCGCAGGCCGTGGCAAGCAGCGCTTCCGCAATACCCGGCGCCACCACCGCGAGACTCGTCGTCTGGGTCTGGGCGATGCCGATGAAGGCGTTCATGATGCCCCACACCGTACCCAGCAAGCCGACGAAAGGGCCAACCGAGGCGATCGTCGCGAGAAGCGTCGTCCCTTTCAGCATCCGCCGGGCGGCATGGACCTCGATGCGGTTGAGGCGCAGCGACAGCCGCTCCTTGACGCCTTCGATCGAGGCCGGGCGATCGAGCTCGACCCTGGCGGCCTCGACCATCGCCGACACCGGGCCATGGACCATGTCATGGAGTTCGCCGATCGATCCGGCGGCACCCAGCCGGCGCAGGTCTCCGTTCAGCGCGCGCTTCGCGGCGGAAAGTTCGGATGACTTCGCGATCAGCACCGCCCAGCAGGCGATGGAGGCCATCAGCAATACGATCATCACCGCCTGGACGATCGGATCGGCATCGGCGAACATGCGCCAGGGGGTCAGATGGATTGGAATGGTGGGCGGGCCGCCGGTGGCCGCGGTAATTTCATCGACTGGTACGCTGGGATGCACGTCGAAGGGTCCCCTTTGCCAGCTGTCGCCGCCCCTCCGCGACAGTCTATGGAATGATAACGAACCAGAAAAGGGCAACCCGCAACCGCCAGGCCGATTGATGTCCGATTTTGTCTCAAACCGGGAAAAGCCTGGCATTCATACCAATGAGCGTGACGGATCCCTCAGAGCCGCAGCTGGCTCATGATTGCCTTGCGCCCTGCGATGTCGCCGGCAGCCATCACCAGATACTCGTCAAAGGTCCGAAGCCGGCGCCCGCGATGCCGGTCGTAGGCGAGATGTCCGCGCGCGTCGCCGACGAGACCGCGCAAGTCGGCGGGCGTGAATCCGGCGGTGGCCGCCGCGACCGCCGCCTCATCCTCCAACGCGAATTCGACCGGCAGCGAGGCGGCGTAGTGACGTATGATCGCCAGGCGTTTCGCCACATCGGGCAGTCGCATCTCGAGCCATACCTCGACCCGGCCCGATCGCAGCATGGCGGGCGGCATGTCCGCGATATCCATGGCGGTCATGACAATGCAGACATTGGCCTGGGTCGCGCTTTCAAGTCCGTCAAGCTTGGTCAACAGCTTGCGCGCGAAACCGGTCTGCTGGCCATGGCGGAAGATCACGTCCGCGTCGTCGATGAACAGGACCGATGGGCTGGAAGCTTCGGCGGCGGAAAGAACCGCGTTCACCCGCATTTCGAAATCGGGTGCGGTGGGCACGAAGGTGCCGTCGATCATGAAAAACCGGCCCTTCATGTCATGCGCCAGGGCGCGGCCGATGGTGGTCTTGCCCGTGCCCGGTTCGCCGTAGAGCAGAATGCCGCGCTTGGGCGTCAATCCCAGGTCGCGCGCGAGTGCGGGCTCGGTCATCGGCAGAAGCACGGTGCGCCGCAGGGTGCGCACGATCTCCTCGACGCCGACCAGCCCGTCGAGCGAAACCGCCTCCACTTCGTCCAGATCGACGTTGGAATGGAGATGGAGGGCATCAAGCTGGGCAATAACCTCCGTCGCGGTCGCGGGTAAGCGCGTCTCCGCCTTCAGCATGCGCGCGGCAATGGCCAGCTCGTAGCAGGTCAGGCGCCGAAAGCCGCGCCCAAGCGCATCGATGTCGAAGTCGCCCATGTCCTGCCGCAGGAGACTGCCGAGGAGCATGGCATAGTCGGCTGGACCGGGGGCCGCCAGGTCCACGTGAACGGCCTGCTCGCCATTGACCGTCGTCGTCATCTCGCCCGCTGAAGCGGTCACCAGCGTCTTGCCGGTTTCCGGGA
This sequence comes from Novosphingobium sp. CF614, assembly GCF_900113255.1. GTDB lineage: Bacteria > Pseudomonadota > Alphaproteobacteria > Sphingomonadales > Sphingomonadaceae > Novosphingobium. The sequence continues at coordinate 271,698 of NZ_FOOR01000003.1, read as the reverse complement.
GGGCGGCGATCGCGTTGTCCAGCAGCCCGACCAGGAAACCGGACCGCTCGGCGCTCAGGTTGCCCGCGCCGCCAAGTTCCCCGAACATTTCGAGGTCGTCGAACACGACGAGATCATTGTTCCGGAAAGCAGTGGCGATGATGCCGGCCAGGGTTTCGGCCAAGCGATCCGGCGCCCGGCCGCGCATGGCCTCCAGCAGGTCGCATGTGGTGAGATACGCACCGCCGGTATCGGCGGCGAGGCGGCGCAGCACCATCGACTTGCCGGAGCCGGCCTCGCCCCGCAGATGAGCGAGTTTGGTTCCCGGCAATATCGAGACAAGATGCGCATAAGCCTGCGCCTGGCCAGGCGTAAGGGTAGTGGCGATCTCCTCGGGTGCCGGACGGCGGACTGAGGTCGGGACGGTCGTCATCGGATGATCCTTTGCCGGATATCGGCCCTGGCAAGGCGGGGGAAGGGCGGGCGGATCAATGGAAGAGCAGCCCGCCGCGCTGTCCAGCCGCAGCTTCGGCGAGTGCCTTCTGGCGACGCAGATCTTCCACCGCCATCGCGAAATAGGCATCGAGCGGCCGCTCAGCGCCGTCCGTGTGCCGATCATAGGCGACATAGCCGGCGACATCCCCCACCAGTCGCCTCAAGTCCGCGGGCGTGAAGCCCTCGGTCGCCGCGCCGACCGCATCCAGGTCGAAGGTGGAGAATATGTCCGGACCGCGCGCAATGTGGCCGCGCACCATCGCGGCGCGTGTCGCCGCATCCGGCAGCGCGGTTTCAAGCCAGACTTCGAGACGCCCCGACCGCAGCAGGGCCCGAGGCATGGCGGCAATGTTCATCGCCGTCATCATGACGCAGACACGGCCGGCCGATTCCGACTGTATGCCGTCCAGCTTGGTCAGGAGATAACGTCCGAACGCCTGCATGCGGGGATCGCCCAGGATCACGTCCGCATCGTCGACGAAGATCACGGAAGGGCTGTTGCAAGCGGCCTGCGAAAATACCTTGTCCACCTCGCGCACGAAATCGCTGCCCGCGTCATGGTTTATGTCGCCGTCGATCATGAAGAACTTGCCCTTCATCATATGGGCAAGCGCGCGGCCGATCGTCGTCTTTCCGGTGCCGGGGGCGCCATGGATCAGCACGCCGCGCTTGGCCTCCAGGCCCAGCTCGGCGGCGAGTTCCGGTTCGCGCAGCGGTAGCAGGATCGTGCGATCAAGCGTTTCGACGATCATGTCCATGTTCGCGAGCTGGTTCAGATCCACCGGCTCCACTTCGGCAAGCTCGACATTGCTGCGCAGCAACTCGCCGGCTATGACCGCGATCACATCCTCGGTCGTGAACCCGGCATGCCCCCGGACCGCCAGGAGATTGCAGACCGCCTGGATATGATGGGCCGAAAGCTTGCGCGAAAAGCGATAGACTCTTTCGAAATCCACGGCGGCGAGGGCATCGGGACCGAAACGTTCGATCAGGAAATGCGCGTAATCCTTTGCGCCCAGGTCTGGAAGGTGGATGGCGAGGGGACGATGCGTGACGACCAGCCTGTGGTGCGGGCGAAGGTCCTGCCTGTCCAGGCTGAGAACGATGCGTTTGTCGTGCGCATCCGCAAGGTCGTAGAGTGCCTTGAAAACGATGGCGAAAAGCCCCGCGCGGGGATGGAACGGCGCAAAGCTCGCGGCCTGGAAACTGTTGGCAAGGCCATCGACGAAGACGATATCGTCCTGTGCCAGTGCATCCCGCAGCACTTCATACACGGCCTGTTCGTATGTGGGGCGATGCGGGGCTGCCAATACCGCCGCTATCGTATCCATCGTCAGGAAGCGGCCACCCTTCGCGGCCTGCAGCGCGCGCATGATGGTGGTGTGGCCGAGCCCCCCGCGGCCCTCGATGGCGATCACGGGCACGCCCGTGATCGCCTCGCGCATGCGATCGAACGTGACCTGCTGTGTGGGCGACAGGCGCGGAAGCGCATCCCTGCGATCGGCCGCATGCAGATAGGTCATGAACATTCCCCGCTGCAGGCGTGCTGGGGCTTCCCACAACGGCATCGGCGGCGGTTCACCATTTCGCCCGCACCGTCAGCGTGACGTTGCGCGGTTCGCCGTACCAGTTGGAGGTCGCGGTCGTCGTGGCCGGTCCGATCGTCTGGTAATAGGTCTTGTCGAGGATGTTATCGATATTGAGCGCCAGCGACCAGTTTTCGGAAATGCCGTAGTCGATGCGCCCCGAGACGATGGCGAAACCGGGCTGCGTGTAACGGATGAGGCTCAGCGGCACCGCGCAGGCGCTATACCCGGTGTCGTCGGGCGGCAGAAGCTGGGTGCAGGTGCTGCCGTTGCGATACACGCTGGATTGCGCCTGAACGCCCAGGCCCAGCGTCAGGCTCTTCCACAAGCGCCCTTCGCCGAGCCGATAGCTCGTCCAGAACTTGAAAAGATGCTTGGGCTGTTCGCTGACAAGCGGCGAGCCGGCGGCTTTGTAAAGGGTCGTCGCAAGATCTTTCCCGCGATAGTAGTTGTCATTGTAGGTATAGCCCAGCGAGACCTGCCAATTCGCGAGCACCTCGCCCGCGATCTCCACGTCGACGCCCTTGCTGATGAAACTTGCGTCCGCCCCGCCGACGTAGCAACATGACACGCCTTCGCCGATTAGGCCGAAGAAGTACTGATTGCCCTTGTTGTCCACCTGAACATTGGGATTGATGGTGCCATCCGGATTGACGAGGTAAGAGTTGGGATCGGGAATAGCGATGCCGTTCTTTTCGATGTAATATACTGAAACAGATGCATTCAGCTTCTTGTTGGGGGATTGCCATTTCGTCCCAACTTCATAGTTCCCACCTGTGATTGGCGGCAGGGAATTGAGATCGCGATCGACATAATAGGATTGATTCTGATAAATGTCGGTATAGCCGGCGTACACGGTAAGGTTGGACGTGAGGTCGTAGAGCAAGGATGCCGAAGGCGGCCACGCGAAGTTTTCATTCTTCAGCCGCTCGAAGTTGGAGTCCGAAACGTCGCCGATCGCCAGCCCGTCGCAGAAGAAGTCGTAGGGGTCGGTGCAGTAGCTTTCGGCCAGCTTGCGGCTCAGGAACCGGCTGTAGCGCCAGCCGACGTTCAGGTGCACCCGATCCAGCGGCGTCAGCATCAGGTTCACATAAGCACCTATCGTGACCTGCCGGCGTTCCGGATAGGCGTAACTGAGAAGCGTGCTTGGCGGCTCGATGTAACGCGGATCCGAGGGATCGAAGTTGAACACGTCGATTGGCGGCGCGCTGCCATCCGGCGAGCCGATGTAGTAGGAGGGCCCGCCGAGATAGGGCGTGTAGGGCTGATCGAAGGTTCCCGCGATGAGCGCGGTGTGCTCCCGCTTGAAGGATCCGTCCGCATCCATATAGTTGGCGCCGACCAGGACGCGCTGGTCCTGCCCGAACAGCCTGAACTTGCCCCCGAAAGTGAACTCGGCGGACGTCTGCTCGGTGCCGTCTTCGAGTTGGTAGGCGCTCATGGTCACACCATCGAGCGTGTAAGGATTGATGAGGCCATATGCCTGGCCGAGCTTCTGCGCGCTGCGCTGGCTGACATGGGTGACGTTCAGCTTGGCGTCCCAGTCTTCGCCGATCTTCTGTTCGATCGAGCCGAACAGTTCGGTGGTCCGCAGGTCAAACCGGTTCCAGGGGAAGACGAAGGCGGTATCGCGCGGCAGCCGGGCATCGGTGCCGTCGGCGTAGCGCGGCAGGCCGCCCACCCAGGGCCGGCCGTTCTGGCGGGTATAGCTGATGCCGGCGGTGATGAGTGTCGTGTCGGTCGCGTCCAGCTCGGCGATGCCGTAGAGCATCAGGCGATTGTCGTGTGCCAGGCGGTAGAAATAGTCGTTGTCCTGATAGGACATGACCGCGCGCCCGCGCAGGGCGCCGTCGAGCGCGAGGGGGGCGGTGGCGTCGGCCACCACCCGATATTTCTGCCAAGACCCCAGCTGGCCTTCGAACACGAACTGCGGGTGATCCAGCGGCTTCTTGCGGGTCAGGTTGATCGTGCCGGAAGGGTCGCCGTAGAGGTTGAACGTTCCTGCCGCGCCGCGCAGCAGTTCGACATGATCGTACTGCGCCATGTCGATCTGCGGATAGTAGCCGAAGGCGTCTTGCCGTCCGTTGAGCGGCGCGCCGCCGTCGATCTGGATGCTGGTGATCTGGAAACCGCGAGAGTAGAACAGGGTTTCGTTGCTGGTCTGCCCCTGGACGAGGGTCACGCCGGTCGATCGGGAGAGCGCCTCGGTCAGATCGGTGATGGCCTGCTCTTCGATGGCCTGCGCCGTCAGCACGCTCAGGCTTTGCGGCACGTCCTTCAGCGGAACGGGCGTCTTCGACCCAACGGTCAGCGCGTTCGAGGTGAAGCTGCCCGTACCTTCCGTCGCGGTGACATCGCGCGAACCGTTGATCCCGTTGACCAGCGTCGCGCCGGCCAGGCCGCTCCCTTCCACGCCCTGCACCATGACGGGACCAAGGACACGCCCGCCGTCTTCCGCGCTGACCGGCTCGGAAAGCGTCACCGTCGTCGCGTCGTTGAAACGGTAGACCAGGCCGGTGCCCGCGAGCAGCCGTGCAAGGGCCTGCTCGGCGGTCATGTGCCCCGTCACGCCGGGTGACTGGCGCTGCTCGACAATATTGGCGGGATAGAGCAGCTGGATGCGGGACTGTTCGGCGAAGCGCCGCAAGGCATCGCCGAGCGTGCCCGCTGGAATCTCGAAGCTCCGCTCTGCTTCGGTCTGTGCGGCCGCCGTCGCAGGCAAGGCCATCGGTGCGGCAAGCATGGCCAATGCAAGGGCGATGCGCGACCCGCAATGCCGGTTGATCAAAGCACGTCCTATCGGTCCGATCATCTTTACCCCCTTATCGCTCGTCGCGACACGTGGCCCCACGCCACGCGTCGCTGCGCGGATCGCCCTCAGTTGCCTCTGCCCCCGTTCGCGAAGTGTCGGTCCTCCGAAGCGGGCCGGCCATGCCGGTCTTGCCATCGCGCCGTCATCTTGAGAGGGAAACTGTGCGAGCGCGCGTGACCCGCAATCCTTTTTATCGCTGGTCGCCATGCCGGCTTCCGCTCAGCGCCTCATGCTTCGCTTTCCGCGCGGCTCGGCCGATTCGACAGGCGCCGCTGCCCCCAGCCGTCGGGTTCCTTCGCCGTCCCCGGGGCGATCCGCGCCAACTCCTGTGGGCCGGGCGCCGCGATCGAAACCGAGGATGCGTCGACCACTCTCCAGCTGCCGTCGTTAAAGAGTTGCAGCGCGCGGCCATGAAACCGCAGGATCGTTTCGCGGTGGCCGACGCTTACAAAGGTGCAGCCACTGTCCGCCAGCGCCTGATACACCGTTGCCTCCGTCTTCAGGTCCATCGCGCTTGTCGCTTCGTCGAGGAAGACGAAGGCCGGGCGGGAAATCAGCAGGCGGGCAAAGCTGATGCGTTGCTGTTCGCCCAGCGAAAGGATCTTGGACCAGTCCTTTTCCGCGTCCAGACCGCCCTGCTTGGCAAGGAGATCGGGCAGGCAGACCTGCTCCAGCACGGCCTGGATACGCTCTTCCTCCATGTCGGCGTCGCCATGGGGATAGAGTAGCTGGTCGCGCAGCGTGCCCAGCATCATATAGGGTTTCTGCGGGACGAACATGGTAACCGCCTCGGACGGCATGGTCATGCGTCCAGATCCCCGATCCCAGAGCCCGGCCATGGCGCGCAGAAGCGAACTCTTGCCGACTCCGGTCTGTCCGACGATCATCAGGGACTCCCCTCCCTCGACGCTGACCGAAAGGTCGCGCACCAGGCATCGTTCCCCGCCCGGTGTCAGGAAGCTCACCCGGTCCAGTTCCACATGATCGCCGCGCGCGATCACGATGCGCCCGTCCTTCCGGCGACCACCGGTGATCGTTTCATGACGCTCGACTATCTGCGAGAGGCGCACCACGCTGGGCGCCAAGGTCGTGAGGAACGGGAGATAGGTGTTCAGCTGGGTTATGGAGCCCATCAATCCGCTGGCCGCCGCCGTCGCCAGCGCGATGGTTCCATAGCTGATCTTCCCTTCGAAATAGAGCGGATAGACGAAGAACAGCGGCGCCAGCATCCAGGCATAAGTCAATATCTGCGCGCCGAGCGAGGTCAACGCCTGGTAGTAGATCACTCTCATCTGGGCATTCTTGTGCCGGCCCAGGCGTTCGCCCACCTGCCGCGTTTCCATTCGCTCACCGCGAAAGAAGGCAATCGTTTCGGCGTGGTCCCTCACGCGCAACAGACCGTAGCGCAGATCCGCCTTGGTCGCGACCAGGGTGAAATTCATCCGGATAAGTGGAATGTATAGCGCGGTCTGAACGATGATAGTCCCAAACGAATATAGAAAAACGAAAACCGTCATGCTCGAACTGACCTGGTTAATCAGAACGGCGTTTGTTATCACTCCCAATATAGTCCCAAGGATCCTGGTCGGAATTGATAGCAATGCTTCGACAAAGGGCATGACATTATCCTGGATTCGTTCGTCAGGATTGTCTACGTCGTCATTTACGGCGATGTTGTAGTAAGTGCGATCGGCAAGATAATGCTCGACCATCCACTGGGTCATCCAGCGATACCAGTGCACCTTCATGATGTCGGTCAGCAGGCCGATACTGGCGGCGTACAGCCATTGTCCGATCCCCAGAGCGAACATGAGCCAAAAGATCGCGAGGAAAGCCGGTTTGTCATGTGTCACCAAGGCATCGGTGCTTTCGGCGCTCTTGCGCGCGATCCAAATGCTGTAGTAGGCGAGCGCCGGGTTCATGGAGATTCCGAACATCAGGAGCACCCATGATTTCCAATGCTCCCGCCTCCACCAATACGGCTTGGCGAGGCGCCAGATGCGCCGCATCAGCCGGCCGTCCAGCCGGACGTCCTTGGGATCGATAGTAATGGTCTTGGCGTCCGCCATCGTATTGCCTAGCCCTTCGCGCCTGGTCCGAAGACCAAACGGCTGGCCTGCCGCCCACCCGCAACCGGCACGGCGATCCTCCCAGACCGACCCAAGCGGAACCTAACCCAGCGCGAGTGCGCGCGTGGCTGCCGCCGGTTCACCGACCACCAGGATCAAGCGCTGGGGATCGAGCCATTGCCGCGCGACCCGGTGTACGTGCTCAAGCGTGACCGCCGCGATCCGTTCGGGCATGAGGCCGATGGCGGACAGGGGCCGGCCGGTCGACGCGTAACCGACCATGGCATCGAGCACCGCCGCGTTTTCCGCCCAGATCGACGGCAGGCTACGCAGCACTTGCGCTTTCGCGTCGGCCAGTTCGGCCGCGGTGATCGGCAGTCCGGCGCGGGTTTCTTCCATCACGCGCATCAATTCCTCCAGCGCGGCCTCCGTCGCATCCGCCTGGACGCTGAAGCCGAGGCGCAACCACCGGCCAGAACGCGTTTCCGACAGGAACGAGCTGACGGAATAGGTCCAGCCCTTTTCCTCGCGCAGGCGGCGAAAGAGCCTGCCGCTGGTGTCGCCGCCCAGGATGGTCGTGACGAAATAAAGCGCGGCATCGTCCTGCGATGAAGCGCCGATCGGCAGTGCGGCGGCGACAATGGCCTGCTCCACGTCGTCGATGCGCAGGCGGTGGCGGCCCGCGGTAAAGGGAATAGGCGTCGAACACGGCGCGGCGGCGGGGCCGGCCGGCCGCCAATCCCCCGCGATGCGCTCGACCGCCGATGCGAGTACTTCGATGTCGAAGTCTCCCACCGCGAACAACGTCGCCTTGTCGGGCCGCATCGCGGCGGCGTGCCAGCCGCGTATGTCGTCGAGCGTCAGGGCGGCAAGGGAATCGGGCGTGATGCGGTTGGCATAGGGATGACCGGGGCCGAACAGGCGGTCGCCAAGCTCGCGTTCGACGATAGCTGCCGGTCGGTGCTGGGCGGAACGAAGCGCCGCGGTTTCGGCAATCACTGTACGGTCGAAATCGGCCTTCGGGAAGGTGGGCCGCCGAACCATGTCGAACATCAGTTCCAGTCCCGGAACCCAGTTGTCGGCCAGGACCGAAAGATTGACGGCTACGACGTCCGTCGAGACGCTGGTCCCCATCGACGCACCCAGATCGTAGCTGTCGGCGGTGATTTGATCGCGCGTGCGGTTGCGCGTCTCCCGATCGAGCAGATTGAGCGCGAGCGTGGCGACGCCGCCTTTGCCGACCGGCTCCGACGCCCGTCCGCCGTCCACGACGAGGCTCATCTTGACCGACATTTCAGAAGGACGGCGCGCATGGACGATCGTGAGGCCATTGGCGAGGCGCCGTTCCTCGATGGCGGGAAAGGTCGGCATGACGGGTGGGGGAACGGAGGGGCGCGGAACCGGCGGGCGCGATTCTCCTGAGACGCCCCGGAAGGGGGTTATCTCCAGCGACAGGCTGGGGCCGCTCAGCCAGCGCCGCGCGGTATCGAGCACTTGCGCGGCGGTCGCTTCCTCCACCGTGCGACATGCCTCAAGCGCCGCGTCCGGCCGGCCGTGCAAGGTGTGCCCCATCGACAGGCAATCCGCGCGCGCGCCCAGGCCCTGCAATGCGCTGGCCGAGCCGAGCGCCAGGACCCGCCGCGCCCGTGCGAGTTCCGCCTCGTCCACTCCGTCCTGCAGGAAGGCATCGAGTTCCTCGGCGATCGCCTGTTCGATCCTGCCGATCGGAGCGTCCGGCTTTGCCTGGATGGCGATCGAGAATTCGCCGCTCAACGCCTGCGAGAGCTGGCGCACATTGACATCCGTCACAAGCGCATCACGCTCGACCAGGCGACGCCGCAGGCGCGACGTGGCATCGCCCGACAGCATCTGCGCCGCAAGCTGCAGAAGCGGACCATCGCGGCCCGCATCCGCCGACGTCAGCCAGGTCTGGCGAAGGCCGGCGATCGGCGCGCGCGTCTGATAGGCAGCGCGGCTGGCCTGGGGCGAAACCGGGATCGCCGTCAGCACCCGCCTGACCGGACTGCCGGCGGCGATCCCGCCGAAAGCGCGTTCGGCGGCGGCGCGCCCCTCTTCCGGAGCGATGTCTCCGACCAGCGACAGCACGGCATTGCCCGGGCCATACCAGCTTCGATACCAACTCTCCACGGTGTCGAGCGAGACCCGCTCGAGATCTTCCATGGCTCCCGTAACCGGATGTCCATAGGGATGCGCATCGCCGTAGAGCGCCCGCAATTCGCTTTCCTGCAACAGGCCCAGCGGCCCACTTTCGCGCTGCATTTTCTCGTTCTTGACGACCATCACCTCACGATCGAGCGAGGCCTGATCGATGGCGGGCAAAAGGCGGCCCATGCGATCCGCCTCCATCCACAACACCAGATCGAGGGCACTGACGCTCACCGTCTGGTAGTAATTGGTCCTGTCGCGGGAGGTCGAGCCATTGACGTCGATTCCGCCCAGTTCGTTGAGCAGGAAGTGCCAATCCTCGCGCCGGTTTTCCGAAGCATTGAAGAAGAGATGCTCGAACAGATGAGCGAAGCCCGTGCGTCCCGAAGGTTCGTCCTTCGAGCCCACGCCGTACCATAAATTCGTCGCGACGATCGGTGCCCGCCTGTCCTGCTGTACGATAACGGTAAGCCCATTTTCGAGAACAAAGCTTTCATGGTCCAGCCGGGGCGGTTGCACGGCCGTTCGCGGCGACCTGGAGCTGGATTGGCAGATCATGGATAAAACTTCTCGCCTGGTTGCTTTGCCGTTAAACGTTCACAGGCGGTATCGCCCGCAACGCGATGCGCCTGCGCGGGCAGATAACCGGGAATATCCAGCCGCAAGACTCTCGCCATGATCGAGGGATCGATGGCGCGCGCGGCAACCCATTTGCTGGCGAGCGCGCGATCCAGCCTTGCGCGTTTCATTATTGCACTGGATACGGTGTCTTGCGTGCGGAAAGCGATTGCTGGCGCATCGACATAATATACTTGCGACCGTCGTGGCGGTCATGCGCAAGTGGGCACCGGTGTTGGCCGGGCCGCGAGGAGAGGACCGATCTTGAACACTGCGCTGAAAGTCACGGAGGAATGGAAAAGGGGCTGGTCCATAGTCCTGACGGCGGCCGCCGGCCTGTCCTTCCTGTCGGTGGTGATGTCGGGTTTCGGCACATTCATCGGTCCGCTCGGCACGGAATTCGGCTGGAGCCGGGCCACGTTGACGATGGGCATGGCGATCGCGGGAGTTGTCGTACTGCTGCTGTCGCCCTTTGCCGGCATGCTGGTCGATCGCTACGGCCCGCGGCGGCTGGCGCTGCCGGGCGTGATTATCATGTCCCTGGCCACGGCGGCCTTCAGCCTGGCCAACGGTTCGATATTGTTGTGGGCGTGCCTGTGGACCTTCTACGCCCTTGCGCATGTCTCGATGATGATGAGCATCTGGACGGGAGCCGTGGCGCGCGCGTTCGATGCGGGGCGTGGGCTGGCACTGGGGATGACGCTGGTGGGATCCGGTGTCGCGCAGACGGTGATCCCGTCTCTGTCCACCTGGCTGATCGACGGCTTCGGCTGGCGCCAGGCCTACCTCATTCTCGGTTTCGGCTGGGGCGGCGTAACCTTGCTGCTGTGCTGGCTGTTCCTGGACGACGCCCGCGGCCCTTCGGCGCGCAAAGCGAAGGCGGCGCGTGACGCCGTTGTGCTCGATGGCCTGTCGATCGCGCAGGCGTGGCGCAACCCCGCGCTTTGGCGCATCGCGATATCGACATTGCTGCTGATGCTGCTGACGATGGCCCTGGCCGTGCACCAGATTCCGATCATGATCGATGCCGGCCTCAGCCGCGAGTTCGCCGCTTTGCTGGCGGGACTCAGCGGCATCGCCGGAATGGCTGGCAACGTGGTGACGGGCGCGCTGATGGATCGCTATCGTGCCAACTGGGTGGGCGGCATCACGCTGGGGATCACGGCGCTGGCGTTCGCGCTGCTGCTCGATGGCGTGCGCACGCCGCTGCTGATCTTCATCGCGATGATGATTAGCGGCTATTCGGCCGGGACCAAGCTGCAGATCTGCGGCTACCTGACTTCGCGCTTCGGGGGGCTTCGGAACTACGGCGCCATTTTCGGTTTCATGGGCAGTCTGATTGCCATCGGAGGAGCGCTGGGCCCGTTTCTTGCCGGCCTGATTTACGATTGGACGGGCGGCTACGACACCTTCGTCATTGTCGGCATGATCGGCTGCTTCATCGCCGGAGTCCTGATTCTGACACTGCCGCGCTATCCCCAATGGCAGGCGGGGTCCTCGGTGCATCCGGAGCAGAACCGGGCGATGAAGCGGGGGCAAACGGTGCTGTCGGAAGAGAGCGCCTGACGCGCGGGCGGGCATCGACGCGCCGTTGAGCGGGGCACGATCGCTGCCGCCGAGAATATCATTGCAACTACTATTATTTCCTTGCCCTTTGGACCGACTCGCGCAACATTGTGCGGCGACTACCCGGTAACGGTTGCCATAAAGAGCGCCTGCGGGGAGTTTTTTGGGGAGGAAAAACTTATGAATCGCCGCTACTATCGTTTGGCTCTTTTCGCTACCGCGTCGCTTCAGTTCATCGCGGGAGGGCAGGCGTTCGCGCAATCGACGGAGGGCACCGTTTCCGATGAGCAGCCCATCATCGTCACCGCCCGCCGCATCGAAGAGCGCTTGCAGGACGTGCCGATTTCGATCTCCGTGGTCGACCAGGACCGCCTGACCAAGTCGAACATCGCGTCCAGCGAGGATCTCGCCAAAGTCGTTCCCGGTCTTTCCGTGGATTCCCGCTACTCCTCCGAACAATCCAGCTTCGCGATTCGCGGCTTCTCTCAGCAGCTGCGCACCTCGGCAGCCGTCGGCACTTACTTCGGCGAAGTCGTGGCGCCGCGCGGCAGCGGGCTTTCGCTGCAGGGCGGCGACGGTGCCGGTCCGGGCAGCCTGTTCGATTTGCAGAACGTGCAGGTGCTGAAAGGTCCGCAAGGCACGCTGTTTGGACGCAACACCACGGGCGGCGCCGTCATCCTGACGCCGCGCAAGCCGACCGATCGCTTCGAAGGCTATCTCGAAGGGTCTTACGGCAATTACGAGATGTTCCGCGTTCAAGGCGTGTTGAACGCACCACTGGCGTCCTGGGCCCGCGTTCGTCTCGGCGTCGATCGCCAGACCCGCGACGGCTATGTCCACAACGTCTCGGGCATCGGCCCGAAGCGATTCTATGATACGGACTACGTCGCCGTGCGCGGCAGCCTCGTCCTCGATCTCAGCCCGGAACTCGAAAACTATACGATCGTCTCGTATATGCATTCGGACACCAATGGCTCGGTCCCCCAGCTTTTTCGCGCCAATCCGAGTGCCGGGTTCGGCTTTTTCGCGGTTCCGCAAGTCAATCGCCTCAATGCCAGCGACGAGCGGTGGCAGATCGAACAGAAGCTTATCAACCCCCGCGCGATGACCAAGCAATTCCAGGTTATCAATACCACGACATGGATTGCGACCGATAACCTCACGGTCAAGAACATCACCTCCTATTCGACGTTCATCCAGGATCTGCGGCAGGACATCTTTGGAACAAATTTCCTGATACCGGCCCTGAAATCCTATATTTCGACGGCTTTCTCCTTCAATCCGGATGGTTACCACACCAGCGACCAGAAGAACTTTACGGAAGAGTTGCAATTCCAGGGGCGTGCGGAGAGGCTCAACTATCAGTTCGGCCTTTACTTTGAGCACAGCACTCCCGGCGGGCTCACTGCCTCCGAGAGCCCGTCGATCGGTGCGGTTTGCCTCATCAGCGGTTTCACCACCCTCGCGAACTCGCGTTGCATGAGCGGCCCGGCAAGCCCTAACAAGGGCTCGATCGAGTTCATCAACATGGCGGCTTATGGTCAGGCTACTTATGAACTGACCGACCAGCTGAAGCTGACCGGCGGCATTCGCTATACTTATGACCGATCGAAAGGGATGGCCCAGGGCTTCGACTATTCGTATCGCCCTGCCACGCCCTTCACGTTCGTAGCTCCGACACCCAACGCCACGCCGACGAACCCGGAGGCATGCTCCACGGGGTATCCCATCGCCACCAATTGCGTGTTCACCGGACGGACGTCGGACAAGAAGCCAACCTGGACCCTCACGCTGCAATACAGCCCGATCGGCGATATGATGACATACGCCACCTATTCGCGCGGCTACAAGCAGGGCGGCGTCACGCCATTCGCTCTTGCTGGCGTTCCCTTCTACCGTCCGGAGAAGCTCGACAACTTCGAAGTCGGCGCGAAGCTGAGCTTCAGGGGCACGGTATCGGGCAATCTCAACTTCGCCGGCTTCTATTCGAAATTGACCGATCAGCAAATTCTCTTGGGCCTGACGGACAATCAGGGGCTTTTGCCAAGCGGCACCTCGGTCATCAATGCCGGCAAGTCACGCATGTATGGTGTCGATTTCGATGGGCAGTTGCGTTTCGGCAGTCTGTTCCGCGTGGACGCTGCGGCAACTTACCTGAACACCAAGATTCAAGCCCTCGATCTTCCCGATTTCACTACTTACCCATTTTCGGAGTATGAGGTCAGGCAGGCCCCGGCGGTCGGCGGCCCCCTGGAACTCGCCCCCAAATGGAGCGCGAACGTCGGCGGGACTTTCACCGTTCCGACATCCGAGGATCTCGGCAAGATCGAGTTGGCGGCCTTCTACCGCTATACTTCCGCATATCTGACGGGCGGCCCGACCGGCAGGTCCACGCCGATCAAGCAGCTCGACCTCAATTTGGATTGGCGCAACATTGGCGGCCAACCCGTGGATCTGGCATTGTTCGCTACTAACGTGACGAATCAATTCACGCGAACTTATGTTCAAGGACTGTTCAACAGCTTCGGTTTCGACACGGGCTATCTTGGTCAGCCGCGCATGTACGGCGCACGGATCAGGGTCCGGTTCGGCGAAGGGGAATAGGCGATCATCATGCGGGCCGGGTTCGGCTGTATCTTGGGGACGTGAACTAAACGGAGAGTTTGAATGTCATCTAGCGCAGATAGCCTGTCGGAAGTTCACCACACCGCGTTCATGGCGGCCGCTCTCCGGGCGGGTCACTTCCTCCAGGGAGCCGAACCCAAGATTTTCCGCGACCAGTTCGCGGGGCGGCTGCTCGAGATGAGTGAAGGGGAGATCGAGGCTTTCTACGCGAAAGTTCCGCCCCAGCTCGCATCGACATGCGTGTTGCGCAGCCGCTTCACGGAAGACCGCCTTGCCCAGGCACGTCAACGGTTGCATCAGTATGTCGTGCTGGGAGCGGGGCTCGATTCCTACGGGCTGCGAATGGATGACCAGCTGGGTTCGATGATCGTTTACGAAGTCGACGATCCTCCATTTCAGGCGTGGAAACGGCGGCGGATCGAGACGTTGGGTCTGGAGACGCCGCATCACGTGCGCTACGTGCCGTGCGATTTCGAACGCATGTCGCTTGAAAGCGCGCTGGCTGACGCCGGTTTCGCGGCTGACGAGCCGTGCTTCATCTCCTGGCTCGGCGTGACGCAATATCTGACGCGCGATGCGATCCGTCAGACACTGCGCTGGGCGAGCGAGCGGCCCTCGGGATCGGAGATCGTCGTCACGATCGTGGAGCCGGGTGCCAAGGAAGACGGGGCCGATGCCCGGCGAGGCATAGTGCCCTTCACCTCCTACATCTCGGTTGAAGAAATGACCGATATGCTGTCCGAGCTGGGGTTCAGCCAGGTCGAACCCCTGACCCTTGGCGCTGCCCGGGAAAAGTACTTCAGCGGCAGGGCCGACGGGCTGACCGTCCCGCCCTTCCAGCGCACGGTAGCCGCAATTCTCTGAACGGCCCCTGATCGGGTGAATAGTTCCGTTCGCTTCCTTTCGTCCCATGGAGAACCGCATCTCCATGGGACGAAGGCATCAAATCTCCAGCTGGCTGCCCAGCTCGATTACGCGGTTCGTGGGTAGTTTGAAGAATTCCATCGCGCTCTGGGCGTTGCGCACCATCCACGCGAAGAGCTTCTCGCGCCAGATCGCCATCCCCGGACGACTTGAGGGAATCAGGGTCTGCCTGGAGAGGAAATAGCTCGTCTCCATGGCCTTGAATGGACCGCCGGCCCGCTCCTCGCGTGCCAGGACGGCGGGAATGTCCGGCTCGTCCATGAAGCCGTAGCGCAGCATCAGGCGGTAGAAGCCCAGGCCGAGTGCCTCGACTTCGCATCGTTCTTGATCCGGGATGTGCGGCACGCTTTCGTTGACGACCGTGAGGATCACCACGCGCTCGTGCAGGATATGGTTGTGCTTCAGGTTGTGAAGCAAGGCCGGAGGAACGCCTTCGCGGCTCGAGGCGAGGAAGACTGAAGTCCCGGCGATGCGGCGTACTTTTTCACCAACGGAATTGAGGAACACGTTGAAGGGCAGGCTATCCTCGGCCAGGCGGTCGCGCATCAGGCGGCGCCCCGATGCCCAGGTGGTCAGGAAAGTAAAGACCACTGCGGCCACCAGCAGCGGGAACCAGCCGCCATCGGGAACCTTGGTCATGTTCGAGGCGAAATAGATTCCGTCGATGGCCAGGAATGCCGCGGTCACCAGGCCCGCGAGCAGGGGATGCCACTTCCAGACCGCGAACGTGAGTATGCCCAGCATGCAAGCGGTGATGACCATCGTGCCGGTGACCGCGATGCCGTAGGCCGCCGCCAAGCTGCTCGAGCTTCCGAAGCCGATCACCAGTGCGATCACCATGACCAGCAAGCCCCAGTTGATGATCGGGATGTATATCTGGCCGGCGGCCTTCGCGCTGGTGTGCAGGATTTTCAGACGCGGCAGGTAGCCGAGCTGTACCGCCTGCTGCGACACTGAATAAGCCCCGGAAATGACCGCCTGACTGGCAATGATCGTCGCCAGCGTCGCCAGCACGACCAGCGGCAGGCGAGCCCATTCCGGCGCCAGCAGGAAAAACGGATTCTCGATCAGATCCGGCTCGCGCATGACCAGCGCGGCTTGCCCGAGGTAATTGATGAGCAGGCACGGAAACGCGACGTAGAGCCACGAGATCATGATCGCCTTGCGCCCGAAATGGCCCATGTCCGCGTAAAGCGCCTCGGCCCCGGTCACCGCCAGCACCACGGACCCGAGCGCGAGGAAGGCGAGCGTCGGGTTGATGAGGAAGAACCCAACGGCATGGACCGGGCTCAGCGCGGCGAGCACTTCGGGCGTCTTCGCGACGGAAACCGCTCCCAGCAGCGCGAGCACCACGAAATAGACGATGATGATCGGGCCGAACAGCTTGCCGACCGCCGAGGTTCCGCGCGACTGGATCGAGAACAGGCCGATCAGGATGGCGATGGAGATCGGCAGGACCCATTCGGCAAAACCCTGGTGCACGATCGTGAGCCCCTCCACCGCCGAAAGGACCGAAATCGCCGGGGTGATGATGGCATCGCCATAGAACAGCGCGGTCGCCACCACGCCCAGGATCACGATCAGCGGACTCCAGCGGTTTTCGCCGAGCCGGCGCGCGATCAGGGCCAGCAGCGCGAGGCTGCCGCCCTCGCCCTGGTTGTCGGCGCGCAGGACGATGAAAACATACTTCACGGTAACGATCAGCGTCATCGTCCAGAACATCAGCGAAATGACGCCGAAGATATGGGGCTGGTCCACCGTCAGCGGATGGTGGCCGATGAAGCTCTCCTTCAGCGCATAGAGCGGCGAAGTGCCGATGTCGCCGAACACCACGCCGATCGCGCCGATCGCAAGAGTGGCTAAACTTTCTTGGTGGGCGCCACGCGCCGGTGTATCGCTCATGGCAGCGCTCTACGCGCGCGTGGTGAACGGGACCACGAACTTTATGGAATCTTTATGCGAACGCCCGAATTTCCCGTGGAACCTTAACGGCCCCAAGGTCCACCTGGATTCCCGACATGACCCATCGGGAGTTGCCTTGAGATGGTCCGAACCCAGCTATCCGGAAGATTTGCCGCCTTGCGCGCCGGCCGCCGCTGGTGGCCGGCGGAGATCGCGTTGCGCGGGCTCGGTCTGTCGTTGCTGGCCGCTTGCTGGCGCCTGGCGCTGGCGGCTCATCGCATGGCGACAACGCCCGCGCCGCATTCGGCAAGCATCGCCGAACTGGCGGTCTGTACCGGCGTCGTGTTCCTGCTGTGCGGCGGATTGGCGCTCGCTTTCGTGGGGCCGGGGCTATTCCTGGACATCCCGCTTCCCCCGCACTTCACCCGTCCAACGGATTTCAAGCCATGAACGATCTACTCTGGCTGGCGGTGCTCGCCGGCCTCTTCCTGCTGACGCTCGCCTTCGTGCGGCTTTGCGAAAAGGCCTGAGGTGACTTCCATGACGCTTCCCATCGTTCTCGCCGGCGCGACCGCCGGCTTCCTTCTCCTCTACCTCGTCGCCGTGCTGCTGCGGCCCGAGCGATTCTGAGGGAGGGCCGGATGACCGTTCAGGGCTGGACCCTTATCCTCCTATACACGGCTCTCGTCGTCGTGCTGGCCAAACCCATGGGTATGTGGCTTTTCGCGCTTTACGAAGGCCGCGAAACGCCCCTGCACCGCGTGCTGGGACCGGTCGAGCGGGGCTTCTATCGCCTTGCCGGGATCGATCCGAACGCGGAACAGGGCTGGCGCCGGTATGCGCTGCACATGCTGCTGTTCCAGCTGGTCGTATTGCTGTTCACTTATGCCGTCCTGCGGCTGCAGGCGGTGCTTCCGCTGAATCCCCGCGGCCTCGCCGCGATCGGGGCGGACGGTGCGATGAACACCGCGATCAGTTTTACCACCAACACCAACTGGCAATGGTATTCCGGCGAAGTCGCGCTGTCGAATTTCAGCCAGATGGTGGGGCTGGTGATCCACAACTTCCTGTCGGCGGCGACCGGCATCGCGATCGCTTTCGCGCTGTTTCGCGGCTTCGCGCGGCGGGAGGCCGGGACGCTGGGCAACTTCTGGGCCGACTGCACCCGGGTGACGCTCTACCTGCTGCTGCCGCTCTGTGTCATCTATGCCTTGTTCCTCGTCGCCAGCGGAGTTCCGCAGACGCTGGCGAGCACGATCGACGCCACCACCCTCGAAGGGGTGAAGCAGACGATCGCGGTCGGCCCGGTCGCTTCGCAGGAAGCCATCAAGATGCTCGGCACCAACGGTGGCGGCTTCTTCAATGCCAACTCCGCGCATCCCTTCGAAAACCCGACGGCGCTGGTCAATTTCGTTCAGATGCTTTCGATCTTCGCGTTGGGCGCGGGCCTTACCTGGTGCTTCGGCAAGGCGGTGGGCAACACCCGGCAGGGCTGGGCGATCCTGGCGGCGATGATGGTGCTGTTCCTTGCCGGCGCGGGTGTGACGTACTGGCAGGAAGCCTCGGGCAACCCCGTGCTGCACCACTTCGGTGTCGCCGGCGGCAACATGGAGGGCAAGGAAGTGCGCTTCGGCGTGGCCGCGAGCGCGTTGTTCTCGGTGGTCACCACCGCGGCCTCTTGCGGGGCGGTGAACGCCATGCATGACAGCTTCACCGCGCTGGGCGGGATGATTCCGCTGCTCAACATCCAGCTGGGCGAGGTCGTCGTCGGCGGCGTCGGTGCGGGGATCTACGGTTTCCTGCTTTTCGCCATGCTCGCGGTGTTCGTCGCCGGGCTGATGGTCGGCCGCACGCCCGAATATGTCGGCAAGAAGATCGAGGCCAGGGACGTGAAGCTGGCGGTGCTCGCCATCGCGGTGCTGCCGCTGTGCATCCTGGGTCTCACCGCGCTTTCCGCCGTACTGCCGGACGGCCTTGCCGGGCCGCTCAACAAGGGACCACACGGCTTCTCCGAGATCCTGTATGCCTTCAGTTCGGGCACCGGCAACAACGGTTCCGCCTTTGCCGGGCTCACCGCCGGCACGCCGTTCTACAACGGCCTGCTCTCGGTCGCGATGTGGATCGGACGGTTCTTCATGATCGTGCCGGTGCTCGCCATCGCGGGCAACCTCGCCGCCAAGAAATACACGCCCGAAACGGCCGGCTCGTTCCCGACCACGGGTCCGTTGTGGGTGGGCCTGCTGATCGCGGTGATCCTGATCGTCGGCGGGCTCACTTTCCTGCCCAGCCTCGCCCTTGGTCCCATCGCCGATCATCTCGCGATGGTTTCCGGCCAGCTTTTCTAAGGGGCAAGTTCCATGACCACGCCTTCCTCGATTTTCTCCGCAAAGCTGGTCGTGCCTGCGATCGGCGATGCCTTCCGCAAACTCGATCCGCGCGAACTGGTGAAGAATCCCGTGCTCTTCACCACCGCCGTGGTCGCTTCGCTGCTGACCGTGCTGTTGGTAATCGGCGGAGAGCCCTTGCCGCTGGGCTTCCAGATGCAGCTGATCGTCTGGCTCTGGCTGACCGTTCTGTTCGGCACTTTCGCCGAAGCGCTGGCCGAAGGGCGCGGCCGGGCCCAGGCCGCCTCGCTGCGTGCCGCCAAGTCCGAGCTTACTGCGCGCCTGCCTGATGGACGCATGGTGCCCGCGTCCCGGTTGAAGCGGGGGGATATCGTCGTCGTCGAGACGGGCGATCTCATCCCCGCCGACGGCGAGGTGATCGAAGGCGTCGCTTCGGTCAACGAAGCGGCCATCACCGGCGAAAGCGCGCCGGTGATCCGCGAGGCGGGCGGTGACCGCTCAGCGGTGACGGCCGGCACGCGCGTCATTTCCGACTCGATCCGGGTGCGGGTGACGCAGGAGCCGGGCCAGGGTTTTCTCGACCGCATGATCGCCCTTGTCGAAGGCGCGGAACGGCAGAAGACGCCCAACGAGATCGCGCTGACTATCCTGCTGGTGGGCCTGACCATCATCTTCCTCATCGCCGTCGGCACGATCCCCGCCTTCGCCCACTACGCGGGCGGCATGATCCCGGTGGCGATTCTCGCGGCGCTGCTCATTACCCTGATCCCGACCACCATCGCCGCGTTGCTTTCGGCCATCGGCATTGCCGGGATGGACCGGCTCGTGCGTTTCAACGTGCTCGCCAAGTCGGGCCGCGCGGTGGAGGCGGCCGGTGACGTCGACGTGCTGCTGCTCGACAAGACCGGGACGATCACCGTGGGCGATCGCCAGGCCAGCGAGTTTCGTCCGGTTCCGGGTGTTTCCGTCAATGCGCTGGCGGAAGCGGCGCTGCTGGCCAGCCTGGCCGATGAGACGCCCGAGGGCCGTTCGATCGTGGTGTTGGCCCGCGACAAGTTCGGCGTGACCCGCGTCGCGCTGCCCGAAGGCGCGGAAGTGATCCCCTTCACCGCGCAGACCCGCCTTTCGGGCCTGAAGAGCCCGTTGGGGATCGTCCAGAAGGGTGCGGTCGACGCGGTGCTGCGCGCCAACCCGGCCGCGCCGGTGGCGAGCGAACTGCGCCGCATGGCCGAGGAGATCGCGCGTTCGGGCCAGACGCCGCTGGCGGTGGCGCAGGATGGGCGGCTGCTGGGGGTCGTCGCGCTCAAGGACGTCATCAAGGCGGGCGTGCGGGAACGCTTCGCGCAGCTGCGCCGAATGGGCATTCGCACGGTGATGATTACCGGCGACAATCCGCTGACCGCCGCTTCCATCGCCGCCGAAGCGGGCGTGGACGATTTCCTGGCCGAGGCGACGCCCGAGGACAAGCTCGCGCTGATCCGCAAGGAACAGCAGGGCGGGCGCCTGGTGGCGATGTGCGGCGACGGCACCAACGATGCTCCCGCGCTGGCCCAGGCCGACGTCGGCGTCGCCATGAACACCGGCACCCAGGCGGCGCGTGAGGCCGGCAACATGGTCGACCTCGACAGCGATCCCACCAAGCTGATCGAGATCGTCGGCCTCGGCAAGCAGCTCCTGATGACGCGCGGGGCATTGACCACGTTCTCGGTCGCCAATGACGTCGCCAAATACTTCGCCATCATTCCCGCCATGTTCGTCGCGCTCTATCCGGGTCTTGGCGTGCTCAACGTGATGCGCCTTTCCTCGCCTGAAAGCGCGATCCTCTCGGCCATCATCTTCAACGCGCTGATTATCCCGGCGCTGGTTCCGCTGGCGCTCAAGGGCGTGACCTACCGGCCGATGGCGGCGGGCCCGCTGCTGGCGCGCAATCTCGCCGTCTATGGGCTGGGCGGCCTGGTCGCGCCCTTCGTGGGCATCAAGCTCATCGACCTTGCCGTTGCCGGCCTCCATTTCGCCTGAGGACCTAGAAGCCATGTTCAACGATATCTCGTCGGCCCTGCGTCCCGCACTGGTCCTGACATTGCTCTTCGCCCTGCTGCTGGGCCTTGCCTATCCGCTCGCCTTGACGGGGCTGGCGCAGGCCATTTTCCCCGATGCGGCCAATGGCAGCCTGATCGAACGCGGCGGGCATGTGGTCGGCTCGCGGCTGATCGGCCAGCCGTTCTCCGCGCCGGGCTACTTCCACCCCCGTCCCTCGGCCGCGGGTGCGGGCTACGACGCGATGGCTTCGAGCGGCTCGAACCTGGGGCCCGCCAGCAAGGCCCTGGCGGATCGGGTGGGCAAGGACGTCGCCGCTCTGGGCCTCCCTTCCGGTTCGCGGGTGCCGGCCGACATGGTGACGACCTCGGCTTCCGGTCTCGATCCGCACATCAGCCCGGATACCGCGCTAATGCAGGTCGGCCGGGTCGCCGGGGCGCGCGGCATGGCGCGTGAGCGGATAGCGGCGCTCGTACGCGAAAACACCAGCGGGCCGCTGCTCGGCTTCCTCGGCGAACCGCGCGTCAACGTGCTTGAACTCAATCTGGCCCTCGACAAGCTGGCGCAAGGGAGCGCAAGACCCACCCGGTGAACGAGCAACGCCCCGATCCGGAAGCCCTGCTGCGCGCCGCCGCGCGCGAGGGCCGCGGCCGTCTCAAGGTTTTCCTTGGGGCGGCCCCCGGCGTGGGCAAGACCTATGAGATGCTGAGCGAAGGCGCCGCCCGGCGCGAGGACGGCATCGACGTCGTGGTGGGCGTCGTCGAGACTCACGGGCGTGAGGAGACCGCCGCGAAATTGCGCGGTTTCGAGGTCGTTGCCCGTCATCAGGCCAGCTATCAGGGCCATATCCTCGACGAGATGGACATCGACGCCATCCTCGCGCGCCGGCCCGCGCTGGTACTGGTGGACGAGCTGGCGCACACCAATGCGCCGGGAAGCCGGCACGACAAACGCTGGCAGGACGTCGAGGAATTGCTCGATGCCGGGATAGACGTCTATTCGACGCTCAACATTCAGCACCTCGAAAGCCTGAACGACGTCGTTGCCTCCTTCACCAAAGTCAGGGTGCGTGAAACGCTTCCCGACAAGGTGCTGGAGGATGCGGAAATCGAAGTCGTCGATATTCCCCCGGACGACCTGATCGAACGGTTGCGCCACGGCAAGGTCTACGTTCCCGACGAGGCCACCCGCGCACTCGGGAACTTCTTCGCCAAGTCCAATCTCTCGGCCCTGCGCGAGCTGGCGCTGCGCTATGCGGCCCAGGCGGTCGATGCGCAGATGCTGGACTATGTGCGGGCCCATGCGATGGAGGGGACCTGGGCGGCGAGCGACCGGCTGGTCGTCGCGATCAGCGAGCAGGCGGGGTCGCTCGAACTGGTTCGTGCGGCCAAGCGCCTTGCCGACGCACTTCGCGCGCCCTGGACAGCCGTGCATATCGAAACCCCGCGAAGCGCGCATTTCAACGATGCGGAGAACATGCAGCTCGCCGATGCCCTTCATCTTGCCACGCAGCTCGGCGGGCATGTTGCCTCGGTGCCCGCCGAATCCGTGCTCGAGGGGTTGAAGCGCTTCACGACGGAAGCGCGCGCCACCCAGCTCATCGTCGGCAAGTCCATCCGCTCGCGATGGTTCGAGCTGCTCCATGGCTCGATCGTCGATCGCCTGGTGCGCGAGACGCCCGGTCTCGCCGTCCAAGTCCTGCCGACGAGCGAGACGGCGCAAGGACGAACCCGAAGGCGCAAGCCGCGCGGCGAATGGGGCGACTTGTCCGGCTATCTGGTCTCGTTGGGGTTGACCGTCGCCGTGACGGTAGCCGGGACGCGATTGCTGTCGAGCGGCAATATCACCGACCTTGGCCTGCTCTACCTGCTGCCGGTGATGGTGGCGGCAACCCGTTACGGCCTGCGTACCGGAATCGTGACCAGCCTGGCTTGTTCGCTGGGCTACAACTTCTTCTTCATCCCGCCGACACACACTTTCACGATCGAGGACCCGCGCAACCTCATCACCGTTCTCGTGCTGCTCGGGGTCGCCATCGTCAGCAGCCAACTCGCGGCGCGGGTGCGCGAACATGCCCTCCAGGCCCAGGCCAGCGCCGCGCAGAACAGTGCGCTCGCCGGATTTGCCAGGCAGCTGACGGGCATCAGCATGATCGACGACCTGGCGCAGGTGCTCTGCGCCGAGATCGGCCGATTGCTCGATGGCAACACGGTCCTGCTGATGCCGGGCGAAGCGCCGGGGGAGGGCGGTCTTTCGCGGCGCTGGAGCTGGCCGCAGGCCGCCCGCCTCGAAACACTGGACATGGCGGCGGCGAACTGGGCGTTCGAGAACGATTGCCCGGCCGGGCGCGGTTCCGATACGCTGACTTCATCCGAGTGGCTGTTTCATCCGCTTGCCGCGAGAGGCGCGGTCATGGGGGTGTTCGGCCTTGCGCGCAGCGACGCGCGCGCGCCGGTGCGTCCCGATCAATTGCCCTTGCTGCTCAGCCTTCTCGACCAGGCCGGTCTCGCGCTGGAGCGCATTGCCCTCGAGGCGCAGATGGCCGACCTGTCGCAGGCTCGTGAGCGGGATCGCCTGAGGCATGCGCTGCTGTCCTCGGTCAGTCACGACCTGCGAACGCCGCTTACCACGATCATGGGCACTCTTGCCGCCATCGACGCGGCCGGACCCGATCAGGCTGCGCAAATCGCGACCGCGCGCGGAGAGGCGGAGCGATTGTACCGCTTCGTGACCAACCTGCTCGACATGGCCCGGATCGAGGCAGGCGCGCTGCATGGGAAGATCGAGCCCGTCGATCTCGACGAGGCCGTTTCCGAAGCGCTTCACGAGCTGCGGACCTTGCTGGCCGATCATGCGGTATCCATCGACATCGCGCCCGATGCGCCGATGGTCCTGGTCGATCCGCACCTGTTCCACCATTGCCTCACCAACCTGATCGAAAATGCCGCGAAGTATGGCGATCCCGATGCGCCCATAACGATAACGGCCGCACGGACCACGGACGGTGTCGACCTGGCGATCTCGGACCGGGGCGGCGGTATTCCCGAGGGTTGGGAAGAGCGGATATTCGAGACTTTCGCCCGGATCGAAGGGTCGGACCGGAAAGGCGGCACCGGCCTTGGCCTGGCGATCGTCAAGGGCTTTGCGCTGGCGATGGGGCTCGACGTGACGGCGGTCAATTGCGCCGATGGGCCGGGCGCACGCTTCACCATCCATTTCGACCCGGCGCATCTCAAGGATTGGCCCGAAGCATGACGCCGATCGTCACCATCCTCGTCGTCGACGACGAGCCCGCGATCCGCCGCCTTTTCCACGTCGGCCTGTCCCGAGTGGGTTACAATGTCGTGGAAGCGGGCACGGCGCGGGAGGCGCTCAACGCGCTGCAGATCGACAAGCCCGAAGTCGTGCTGCTCGATCTGGGGCTGCCCGACCGGGATGGGCTGGAACTGATCCCGATCATGCAGGGGCAGACCGCGATCATCGTCGTTTCGGCGCGAGACGCGACGAGCCAGAAAGTGGCCGCGCTCGATCTTGGCGCGGACGACTACATCTCCAAGCCTTTCGACAGCGAAGAAGTGCTTGCGCGTATCCGCACGGCGTTGCGGCACCGGCTTCCGACAGGCGTTTCGGACGCCCCGTTCAGGCACGGTGACGTTGAAATCGATCTTGCCGCGCGCGCCGTCCGCAAGGGCGGAACCGAGGTTCACCTGACGCCGAAGGAATATGGCTTCCTGTCCGAACTTGCCCGAAACCCGGGACGGGTCATTACCCATTCGCAGTTGCTCAAGGCCGTGTGGGGCCCGGGACACGAAGGCGATGTCGAATATCTGCGGGTCGCGGCAAGGGGTATCCGGAGAAAGCTGGAAGATGATCCCTCGCAGCCGAAACTGCTGCGCAACGAACCCGGGATCGGCTATCGCCTGGCAAGCCTGGATTGGCACGGGTAGGGCAAGGAACCCGAAGTCCGGATCATCTCCGCCACAACACCTTAGCAGGTGTTGCACTTCTTTCGTGAACCGGGCCCGTCCTCACCGCTTTCCGCCCGGAAACAGCGCGATCAGTTCGCCCAGCCGGTCGTGCACGGCGCGCTGCTGCGAGGCGTCGCTTTGGCCCAGGCGGACGACGGTGAGCAGCTGGTCGGGCGAGCCGATCACGTACTGGCCATATTCGCCGATGCAGGCGAACAGGTTGGAGGGGGCCGTGGCGGGATAGAGCGGGGCGTCCGCGCCGGGCTCGGCGCGGTTGAGCCAGACGCCCGCGCCATAGGCGGGCTGGCGCGGGCTTGGGGCAAGCATGAACTGGATCCAGCGGCGCGGCAGGATTTGCGCGCCCTTGACCGAGCCGGTGTGGCGCAGGAATTCACCCAGCCGGGCCCAGTCGCGGGCGTCGGCGTAGACCATGCCGGCGCCGATCATGGTGCCGGCGCGGTCATAGCCGACCAGGGTCGAATCCATGCCGATCGGCAGCAGCACCCGGTTCTTCAGGTAATCGCCCACCGTCCGGCGGCGGCGGCCGGGATCGCTGTCGGGAGAGAGAACCCTGGCGGCGAGGTCCGACAGGATCACCGGCGTGGCCGACGAATTCTCGAAGAGCTGGCCCGCCGGTGCTTCCAGCGGCTGCGCCTCGGCATAAGCGGCCATGTCGTCGCGTCCGTCCAGGAACAGCATCCGGATGCGATCGGACTCACGCTCCTCGACGCCGCCCCCGATCCGCGCGGTCTCGACATGGCGCAGGCCCGATCGCATCTGCAGCAATTGCTTGAGCGTGATGACGCCGCGCGGATCTCCGGGGCGTTGCCATTCGGGCACCGGCGCCGATTCGTTGAGGCGCAGCCGCCCGTCGCTGACCAGCTGGCCGATCATCAGCGCGGTCACGCATTGGCCCATGCTCCAGCCGGGAAGTCGCGTGTCCGCCTTGGTGCCCGCGCCATAGCGCTCGACGATCACCGAGCCGCGCTTCATCACCACCAGCGCTTCGGTTTCCCCCATGCTCTCGCGGTCGAACAGCGCGTCGATCGCATGGCCGAGCGCGCCGCGCGGCGCCCCGCCGTCATCCTTGATCGCGGCCAGGGATGCGTCGCTCGGCGGTGGCGGCGCCACCGGTTTGTTCTGTCCACAGCCCCACAGGGTTGGCAGCGCGAGCAGGGCGAGGATATGGGGAAGGCGGCACACCGGCATGACGCGCGGTGTGATGTGCGAGGCGCAGGCGGATGGCAACACCCAGGAAACGGCCGGCGGGGGACAAGCGTGCTCCGGCCTATCCTTCACGCCAGCCGTCGCGCTGGCTGCGCAACCTGGCGCTGCTGGCACTGCTGCTGGCGGCAGCGGCGCTGGCCTGGAGCTGGAAGGGCCTCAGCGAACAGGCGCTGGTCGGCTCGGCCTTCGGCGCGCGGGTGGGCTGCGAGTGCCGGTTCATCTCGCGGCGCCCGCTCAAGAGCTGCGAGGGCGATCTCAAGCGCGCGGGCCTGGGGCGATTGGGCGGCTTGGTCGCATTGTCCGAAGACACCGCGACGAAGACGGTGAAGGCCAGCGTGCCGCTGCTGGCGCGCCAGAGCGCCAGCTTCGACGAGCAGACCGGCTGCCGGCTGGAACCGTGGGAGGATTGATGCCGCCGGGGTGCCGCGTCGGGCAGCCCCAAGGCGCGGACAGGTCGGCCTCTTCGCAGCTGGGCGAGCCGCTCAGGATGCCGCTTCGGTCCCGTCGATCCACCCGCCGCCGACCACCCGTTCGCCTGCGTAGATCACGGCCGCCTGGCCGGGGGCGACGCCATGTTCGGGCTGGATGAAGCGGATCACCGCCGCCGCGCCGCCGCCGATGGAGCCTTCGAGAACGATCGGAACGGGCTTGGCCAGCGAGCGCACTTTCGCGCTGAGCGGTGTGTCGCGGCGGTCGGGCAGCGGGCCGATGCGATTGGTTTCGACAAGCCGGGCCGAGGCCGTGGCGAGCAGGCGCCGTGGCCCGACAAGGACGCGGCGGTTTTCCGCCTCGATGCGCGTGACGTAGAGCGGCTCGCTCTGGCCGCCGATCTCCAGGCCGCGCCGCTGGCCGACGGTGTAGTGGATCACGCCGGGGTGGTTGCCGAGCACTTCGCCGGTGGTCGCGTGAACGATCTCGCCGGGCGCCTCGCCCTCTGGCCGGATCGACCGGACCACCTTGGCATAGTCGCCATCGGGCACGAAGCAGATGTCCTGGCTGTCGGGCTTGGCCGCGACGCGCAGGCCTGCCGCCTCGGCGAGCCGCCGTGTCTCGGTCTTGGGCAGGCCGCCGAGCGGGAAGCGAAGGAAATCGAGCTGCGCCTCGGTAGTGCCGTATAGGAAGTAGCTCTGGTCGCGCGAGGGGTCGGCGGCGCGGTGGAGCTCGGGGCCGGCCGGACCCATGGCACGGCGCACATAATGGCCGGTCGCCAGGCAGTCCGCGCCCAGTTCGCGCGCCATCGCCAGGAGATCGGTGAACTTGGGCCCCATGTTGCAGCGGATGCAGGGAATCGGCGTGCGTCCGGCAAGATAGTCGTCGGCGAAGCGCTCGACCACATCTTCGCGGAACCGGCTCTCGTGGTCGAATACGTAGTGGGCGATGCCCAGGCGATCGGCCACGGCGCGGGCGTCGCGAATATCGTCTCCGGCGCAGCAGGCACCCTTGCGACCCGTCGCGGCGCCGTAATCGTAGAGCTGCAGCGTCACGCCGATCACTTCGGCGCCGCTCGCGGCGGCAAGCGCGGCGACGACCGAACTGTCGACGCCGCCCGACATCGCAACCACCACGCGGCGGCCGGAAAGCGGCGCGGGCAGTTGCAGGAATTCGGCCGGATCGAGGCCGGCAAGCAAGTCTGACGGGGGCATCATGCGCCGCTCCATACAGCCGAAAGGGCGGTTTTCCTACCTCCGAACGCCGCCGTTTCCCGGGAGGTCATCGATCGTCGGAACAAGCGCGCCATCGCAAAGTTTGGTCAACGAGACGTAAAGCCGGCCTTTACCCTCCTTTGACCATGTGCGGGTTATACATCGAACCATGAACATCGCTCATGACCAAAAAACCTGCATGACAGGTCATCCGCAGGGTCATGCGGATGACGCGTTCGCGGATTGCCAGTTGCCGATCGACTGGCAGGACCTGCGCTCGCGGCTGTTTGCCGCGCACGATGTGCGGGGCGTATTTTCTCCCGGGATTCCTCCGGGTTCCTCCCCGGGTGCAAAGCCGCTGCGGCTGCGGCTTCGCGGCAGCTTCGACGGTTGCGCGGCCTCGGTGCTAACTACTTATACACCAACCTCAAGGGCCGTTAACCCAACTGCTTCAACCTATGGCAAGCCTGAGGAGGACAATGTCCCTCCGGTCGCCGGCATGAGCAGCAGCACCGGCAGACGAGGGTAGAGATGATCGAGAACCAGAAAATTCGTCCTGCGCAGGTGATCGGGCCTCTCGGCGAGCCGCTGACCCTTGAGTCGCTGCCGCCGCCGAACACGAGCCGCTGGGTGGTGCGCCGCAAGGCCGAGGTCGTGGCCGCCGTCAACGGCGGGCTGCTGACGATCGACGAAGTCTGCGAACGCTATCAGTTGACGCTCGAGGAATTCGCCTCCTGGCAGCGCGCGGTCGATCGTTCGGGCATGCAGGGCCTTCGTGTGACCCGAATCCAACACTACCGCGATCTCTACGAGCGCCAGCAGAAATACTGAACCGGCCACCGAAGACCAAATCGACACGAAAAGTGGTGACGGACCGAGGTTTCGCTGCCGTCTTTCCGCTATTTTTGTAATAATTGGCGTTCCCACAAGCC
This sequence comes from Novosphingobium sp. CF614, assembly GCF_900113255.1. GTDB lineage: Bacteria > Pseudomonadota > Alphaproteobacteria > Sphingomonadales > Sphingomonadaceae > Novosphingobium. The sequence goes on along the minus strand of NZ_FOOR01000003.1, from coordinate 242,804 downwards.
GTTTCTGCAATGAAATGGCAGCGAAGTCGTTCGTCGATGCCGGTTCACTCCAGGCCAACTGCACATTGCCACCCTCCGGCTGCGCGTATATGGCGGCAGAGGCGAAATTCTGCCGTGCGAACGGTCCGCATCATCGACGATCGGGCCCTTGCACGGCGAACTAGGCCACGGCGTCCATCGGGCGGCCGTGGCCATTGCGGTGACTCAATGAACTACGACACCAAGATAGAAGTCAGGGACAACGAAGTGGCCGATGCCGTGGGCAATCCGTTGGCCGGGGACCTCGACCAGGATCGTGCCTCGTGGCGCCGGCTCTGGATCATCGCGGTGATCGTGGTCGCGGTGTTGGTCGGCATCTGGTTCCTGCTGCATCGCGGCAGCGCCAATGACGCGGCGAACGATGCCGATACCCAGATCCCCGTCGTCACTGTCGTCGTTCCCGGCAAGACCACCATTGCCGGCGAAATCAACACGACGGGAAGCCTGGCGGCCCGGCGTGCAATGCCGGTCGGATCGGTGGGCGAGGGCGGCGAAGTCCGTTCGGTCGAGGTCGAGCCGGGCGATTGGGTCGCCCAGGGGCAGGTCCTGGCGGTGGTCGACCGCTCGGTCCAGATTCAACAGCAGGCGAGCCAGGCGGCACAGGTCGAGGTTGCCGCGGCCGATGCCCGGCTGGCCCAGGCCAATCTCGATCGTGCGCTCAAGCTGGTCGATCGCGGCTTTATTTCCAAGGCGGACGTGGATCGGCTGACGGCGACGCGCGACGCGGCGGTCGCCCGCGTCGAAGTGGCGCGCGCCACGCTGGGCCAGTTGCGCGCGCAGGCCGCGCGCCTGAACATCGTCGCGCCCGCAGCCGGCCTAGTACTCGAACGCAACGTCGAACCCGGTCAGGTCGTCAGCGGCGGCAGCGGCGTGCTGTTCCGGCTGGCCAAGGGCGGCGAGATGGAACTGCTGGCAAGGTTGAGCGAGGATGATCTTGCCGCCATCGCGGTGGGCGTCCCGGCCAAGGTGACGCCGGTCGGCTCGGGCGGGAGTTTCACCGGGCAGGTCTGGCAGATTTCGCCGGTGATCGACCCGACGAGCCGGCAGGGCACCGCGCGCATCGCGCTGTCCTATGATCCGGCGCTGCGTCCGGGCGGCTTTGCCAGCGCCACGATCAACAGCGGCAACGTGGTCGCGCCGATGCTGCCGGAATCGGCGATCCAGAGCGACAACAAGGGCTCGTTCGTCTACGTGGTCGACGGCAAGGGCATCGTGCATCGCCGGGCGGTCAAGACCGGGCTGGTCACTGCCGAAGGCATCGCCGTGAGCGCGGGCCTCAGCGGGGCCGAGAAGGTGGTGCTGCGCGCCGGCGGGTTCCTCAACGATGGCGACAAGATCAAGACCAAGCTTGTTGCCGGCGGCAAATGACGGTCCGGTCATGAGCCTTCGCAACATCTCCGCCTGGTCGATCCGCAATCCGATCGTCCCGATCGTCTTCTTCATCGGCGTGATGATCGCCGGCATGGTCTCGTTCAGCCGGATGGACGTGAACAACATGCCGGACGTCGAGTTCCCCGGCGTGATCGTGGAGGTCAGCCAGCCCGGCGCGGCGCCCCGGGAGATCGAAACCCAGATCACCCAGATCGTCGAAGGTGCCGCCCGTTCGGTGCCCGGCGTCGAGGAGATCCAGTCGACCGCCTCGGAAGGCCAGTCCACCACGCTGGTGTTCTTTTCCGTCGGCACCAACGCGGACATCGCCACCAACAAGGTGAAGAACGCCGTCGACCAGATCCGCAGCGACCTGCCCGATGGCATCCTAGAACCGCAAGTGACCAAGATCGAAAACGGCGGGGACCAAGCCCTGGCCTATTTCGCCGTGCGCGCCGACGACATGACGATCGAGCAGCTCAGCTGGTTCATCGACGACACCATTTCAAAGTCCCTGCTCTCGATCGAAGGTCTGGCCTCGGTCGACCGCAATGGCGGCGTCGATCGCGAGATTCGCGTGGTTGTCGATCCCGAGCGGATGATGGCGCTGGGCGTGACCGCGCGCGATGTCAACATCGCGCTGCGCCAGATCAATACCGATGCCGCCGGCGGCCAGGCCGAGATCGCCGGCTCGCGCCAGTCCGTTCGCGTGCTGGGCAATGCCGATACCGCCTTCGAGCTGTCGCAGACCCGGATCAACCTGGGTGACGGGCGGCAGGTCAGGCTCTCGGACGTCGCCCATGTCTATGACGGTTATTCCGAGCGGTATCGCATCGCCAAGCTAGGCGGCCGCGAAGTCGTCACTTTCGGATTCAAGCGCGCGCTGGGCGCGTCGGACGTGGCGGTCTACGACACGGCGATCGAAAAGCTGGACCAGATCCAGAAGGACAATCCGAACATCCACATCACCCAGCTGTTTTCGCAGGTGGACTACACCAAGGGACAGTACACCAGTTCCATGGAAGCGCTGGTGGAAGGCGCGGTGCTGGCGATCGTGATCGTCTACCTCTTCCTGCGTGACTGGCGCGCGACTTTCATTTCCGCGATTGCCATACCGCTTTCGGCGATCCCGACCTTCTGGTTCATGGACCTGCTGGGCTTCACGCTGAACTTCCTCTCGCTGCTCGCGCTGAGCCTGGTGGCCGGCGTGCTGGTGGATGATGCGATCGTTGAGATCGAGAACATCGTGCGCCATATGCGCATGGGCAAGAGCGCCTATCAGGCATCGATCGACGCCGCCGACGAGATCGGCCTGGCGGTGGTCGCCACCACCTTCTCGATCGTCGCGGTGTTCCTGCCGGTGGGCCTGATGCCGGGCATTCCGGGCCAGTTCTTCAAGGCCTTCGGCCTGACCGTGGTCGCCGCGGTGCTGACGAGCCTTGCCGTCGCGCGCCTGATTACGCCGATGGTCGCGGCCTATTTCCTCAAGGCCCATGGCCACGCCGAGCATGGCGGCGGCAGAGCCATGGACTTCTACATGAAGGTGCTGGCCTGGACGCTGGACAGCAGCGAGGCGCACCGGCGCAAGGCGCTGCTCGTCAAGCAGCCGAGGCGCTGGTGGTACTTCGTGTGTGCCCTGCTGGCGGTCGTGGTCATCCTGGGCTCGGGCATGTGGCTGGCCAGCGGCATTTTCACGGTCGCGCAGAAAGGCCTGGAGTTGCTCGGCCTCAAGAAGGCGGCTTTCGTGCTCGCCGCCACGTTCGCGCCGATCGGCATCCCCGTCGCCGTTATCGCTCTCGGCAAACTGTCCATCGCGGCGGCGACGCTGCTGGGCGCGTTCGGCCGATGGTATCGCTACTTCGCGGAGCGTATCACCGCGCGCATGCACGACCATCGCTTCTACGCTTTCTGCGGAGGCGTCTATGCGCTGATCGTGACATTCGCGCTGCTCGCCGGACTGCCGCAGCAGTTCCAGCCCAACACCAACGAGGACACCAGCCAGGTCAATATCGAGATGGTGCCCGGCACCACGCTCGAACAGACCGAGGTGGTGGCCGACCGGGTGACGGCGCTGATCGAGGCGCAGCCCGAAGTCGAGCATGTCCTGGAGGCGAGCCGTGAAGGCGCGGGCACGCTCTATGTGTCGCTCAAGCCGGCCAAGGAACGCGCGACCACCAGCATCGAGTTCGAGCGGCGGCTTGCGCCCCAGCTTCAGCAGATCCCCGATGCGCGCGTAAGCTTCGCCACCCAGTCCGGCGGCTTCGGCAGCGGACGCGACATCTCGGTCATGCTTTCGGGCAGCGACAGCGAACTGCTGAACAAGACCGCGCAGACCCTGGCCGAACAGATGCGCACGATCCCGGGCGTGGTCGCCCCGCGCATCGCCGCCGACCTGCAGCGCCCGGAACTCGTCATAGTGCCGCGCCTCGACCTTGCGGCGCAACTGGGCGTGACGACTGCCGCGCTGAGCCAGACGATCCGTATCGCCACACTGGGCGAGATCGACCAGAACGCCGCCAAGTTCTCGCTCCGCGACCGACAGGTGCCGATCCGGGTGATTCTCGCACGCGCCTCGCGCCGCGATTTCGCGACGATCGAGAACCTGCCGGTGCCGACCGCCAGCGGCGGATCGGTGCCGCTCAAGCGGGTGGCGGAAATCCGTTTCGGTGCCGGTCCCACGCAGATCCAGCGCTACAACCAGTCGCGCCGTATCTTCGTCGGCGCCGATCTTGGCGAGGGCCAGGTCAAGGGCCCGGTATTGCAGGCTATCCAGAACCTGCCGATCATGAAGAACCTGCCCACCGGCGTGTCCAACGCCCCCGTGGGCGAGGACAAGTGGCAGGCGGAAATGGTCACCAGCTTCATCATCGCGGTCATCAGCGGCATCTTCCTGGTCTTCGCGGTGCTGGTGCTGCTCTACAAGCGCTTCGTTTCGCCGCTGGTCAACATGGCCTCGCTGCTGCTGGCCCCGCTGGGCGGGCTGCTGGCCTTGACGGTCGTGGGGCAACCGATCTCGATGCCGGTCTACATCGGCATCCTCATGTTGCTGGGCATCGTCGCCAAGAACTCGATCCTGCTGATCGACTTCGCGATCGAGGAGATGGCCAAGGGCGTGCACAAGCTCGATGCGATCATGGACGCCGGCCATAAGCGCGCCCAGCCCATCGTCATGACGACGGTGGCGATGACCGCCGGCATGGTGCCCACCGCGATTTCGATTTCGGGTGACGCCGCCTTCCGCGCGCCGATGGGCCTGACGGTGATCGGCGGCCTGCTGCTCTCGACCTTGCTGACGCTGCTGATCGTGCCCGCCGCCTTCAGCCTCGCCGATGGCTTCGAGAAACGCGTCGGCCCCCGGCTGCGCAAGGGCCTGTTGACTTTCGAACCGCACCACGCCGATGAAACCCATCACGGCAAGCACGGCGGCGACGCCGTTCCGGCGGAATAACCGAAGAGGGAAATTTGCCGCCAACCAGGCGCAGCACGGTCGCGATACCGCAGGATCGGACCCAGCATCGGGCCCAGGAGCGAACGCGGCGTATGCGCCTGTTCGCCACGGGCCTGCTGCTGGCGATGGCGGCCGCGTTCATTGTGCTGAAGCGCCTGGCCCCGCTCGATCCGCAATGGGCAGCGCCGCTTGGCTATGCCATCGCCTTTACCGAGGCGGCCATGGTCGGCGGCCTTGCCGATTGGTTCGCGGTGACCGCGCTGTTTCGCCGGCCGCTTGGCCTGCCGATCCCGCATACGGCGATCATTCCGGTCAACAAGGACCGGATCGCCGATTCGATGGCGAACTTCCTGCGCGACAACTTCCTCACTCCGCAAGTCGTCGCCCGCCGGCTGCGTGGGTTCAATCTTGCCGCCAGTGCCGGCGCCTTTCTGGCCGATCCCCGGCGTGACGAGCAGTCCCGCCTGCGCGCCGGTGCCGCCGGCCTGGTCGCCGACATTCTTGAATCGCTCAATCCCGACCAGCTGGGCGGCATGGTCAAGAGCGGGCTGCGACGCCAGATCGGAAAGATCGACCTTGCCCCTTTGCTCGGCCAGATGCTCGCGAACGCCATCGCCGACCGGCGCCATCTGCCGGTGCTGGAGAGCCTGCTGCGCAAGCTGGGGGAAGTGATCGAGGCTAATGAGCCGATGATCCGCGAGATGATTCACCAGCGCGCCAACACGATCATGCGCTGGACCGGCCTTGACGAGCGGCTGGCGAACGGCGTGCTCGACGGCACTTACCGCCTTCTTGCCGAAATCATCGTCCAGCCCGACCATCCGCTGCGCGGCAAGATCAATGACGCCCTGGCGAGGCTGGCGGACGATCTGCGGGAAGACCCGACCATGCGCCTCAGGGTCGAGCGGATCAAGCTCGAACTGCTGGAGAACCCGGCCGTGACGGCGTGGCTGGATGCCATGTGGGAGCGCGCCCGCGAGGCTCTGCTGCGCGCTGTGCGCAATCCCGGCAAGGCACTGGCCGGAAGCCTGGGCGAATCGATCGGCCAGCTCGGCCGTGCGCTTGGCGAGGATCCGCGCCTGCAAGTGCTCGTCAATCGCTTCGTCCGGCGCACGCTGGTCGGCATTGCCTCGCGCTACGGCTCGGAGATCGTGCGGTTGGTATCGGAGACGGTGAAGCGTTGGGACGCCAAGACCGTTTCCGATCGCATCGAAGGCGCGGTGGGGCGCGACCTGCAGTTCATCCGCATCAACGGCACGCTGGTGGGCGGACTTGTCGGCCTGGCCATTCACGCCCTGGAGCGATGGATATGACGAACGCCCCCTTCCTGACCACTGCGCGCTTCGACCTCTGGAAACCCGCAGCCGACGATCTCCATGGTCTGGTCCGCCTGCTCGAAGGCGAGGATATGACGCGCTTCCTGGGCCCTGCGAGAGCCGATCCGTTCTCGCAGTTCGAACGGCTGCTCCGCAATGCCGGAAGCTGGGCGCTTCACGGCTACGGTATCTTCTACGTCCGGCCTCGTGGCGAAGCGGAGATCATCGCCAGCTGCGGCGTCTTCCATTCCTGGCGCGGTTTCGGAAAGGGCATGGACGATGTGGCGGAGGCTGGCTGGATCGTGCGGCAGGACCATTGGGGCCGGGGTGTGGCCGGCGAAGTCATGCGCGCGGTGCTGCCCTGGTTCGATGAGACCCGGGGGAAACGCCGCATCGCCTGCATGATAGAAGCGGGCAACGTCGCGTCCGAACGGCTCGCCGCCGCGCTCGGGTTCGTGTGGTACGACAGCCAAGTGGCCGAAGACGACGAGCGCGCGGTGCTCAATCTGTTCGAGCGATTGCCGGAAAGCGCCGCGGAAGAACGATAAAGCGCCCTGCGAATAGCTGGAGGCGGTCCAAACACAGGGCCGATTGAAGCGCTACAGCGCGCTTTTTCGGGGGAAAGCCAATCCCCATCGGCCGCCGCAACGATGGAGAGCCGTCCGCCGGCTCCTTTCCACCCTCAAACGTCCAGGTTCGCCACGTTGAGCGCATTTTCCTGGATGAAGTCGCGGCGCGGTTCGACCACGTCGCCCATCAGGCGGGTGAAGATCTCGTCGGTGACGTCGGCATCCTCGACCTTGACTTGCAACAGCGCGCGGTTTTCCGGGTCGAGCGTGGTTTCCCAGAGCTGCTCGGCATTCATCTCGCCAAGGCCCTTGTAACGGGCGATGGAAAGACCCTTGCGACCGTTGGCGAGCACCACTTCGAGCAGCTGGGTCGGCCGGTTGATCGCACCGTCGGCCATGATCGGACGGACGATGGCGGCTTCGCCCTCGTCGCCCTCCTCCGCCGAGGCATCGGGAGCTGGGATTTCCGCCGTTTCCTCCGCGCCGGTGCCTTTGACGAGGCGGACGGAGCCTTCGTAGATCGCGGCCTGCTCGGCGGCGAGCCGGGCCAGCTTGCGGGCTTCGGCGCTGGCGAAGAAGTTGCCCTCGATCTTGTGGTTGTCCTTCACCCCGCGCCATAGGCGGTCGATCTCGGCATGGCCGTCCTCGGCGAGCAGCGCGCTCCAGCTGGCCTCGCGATCGCCGCGATCGAGCCACTGGGCGGCGCGTGTCAGCGCGGCCCGCCGTTCGTCATGCGAAAGGTCCGGCTCGAGCGCGCCGGCCAGCGCCAGGGTCTCGACGATCGCCGGATCGTAGCGGCGCGGCGCCATGGCCAGGAAGTTCCGCAGGCGGATCGCCTCGTCGACCAATCCGCGCAGTTCCACTCCAGAGCGCGCACCGCCCGTGGTTTCCAGCACGCGGCCTTGCAGGCCGGCCTCGACCAGATAATCGTCGAGCCGCGCGTTGTCCTTCAGGTAGACTTCGCTGCGGCCCTTGGCGACCTTGTAGAGCGGCGGCTGGGCGATGAAGAGGTGCCCGGCGCGGATGATCTCGGGCATCTGGCGGTGGAAGAACGTCAGCAGCAGGGTGCGGATATGCGCGCCGTCGACGTCGGCGTCGGTCATGATGACGATCTTGTGGTAGCGCAGCTTGGCAAGGTTGAAGTCGTCGCGGATGCCGGTGCCCATGGCCTGGATCAGCGTACCCACTTCCTTCGACGAGATGATCCGGTCGAACCGGGCCCGCTCGACGTTGAGGATCTTGCCCTTCAAGGGCAGAATCGCCTGGAAATGACGGTCACGGCCCTGCTTGGCCGAACCACCCGCCGAATCGCCCTCGACCAGGAACAGCTCGCACTTGGAAGGATCGCGCTCCTGGCAGTCGGCGAGCTTGCCGGGCAGCGAGGCGATGTCCATCGCGCCCTTGCGGCGGGTGAGTTCGCGGGCGCGCCGCGCCGCCTCGCGCGCGGCGGCGGCATCGATGATCTTGTGAACGATGGTCTTGGCGGTCGCCGGATTTTCCTCCAGCCACTCGCTCATCTTGTCACCCATCAGCGCTTCGAGCGGCTGACGCACTTCGGAGCTGACCAGTTTGTCCTTGGTCTGGCTGGAGAACTTCGGGTCCGGCAGCTTGACCGAGACGATTGCGGTCAGCCCCTCACGCATGTCGTCGCCCGAAAGCGAGATCTTCTCTTTCTTGAGCAGGCCGGAACGTTCGGCATAGCCGTTGAGCGTGCGCGTCAGCGCGGCGCGGAACGCGGCCAGGTGCGTGCCGCCGTCGCGCTGCGGGATGTTGTTGGTGAAGCACAGCACGTTCTCATAGTACGAATCGTTCCATTCGAGCGCGACCTCGATGCCGATTCCGTCCTTGTCGGCGGCGATCGAGATCGGATCGGGCATCAGCGCCTGCTTGTTGCGATCCAGATACCGCACGAAAGCGGCGATCCCGCCCTCGTAGAACAAGTCGTGCTCGATCGGCTCCTCGTGCCGCTTGTCGCGCAGCTTGATGTGCACGCCTGAATTGAGGAAGGCGAGCTCGCGGTAGCGGTGTTCGAGCTTGTCGAAATCGAATTCGGTGACGTTTTTGAACGTGTCGGTGGATGCAAGGAAAGTCACGCGGGTGCCCTTCTTGCCTTCGGGCACGTCACCGCGAATGGCCAGCGGCGCCACGGCATCGCCGTGGGCGAACTTCATCCAGTGCTCCTTGCCCTCGCGCCAGATCGTCAGTTCCAGCCATTCGGACAGCGCGTTGACCACCGAGACACCGACGCCGTGGAGGCCGCCCGAAACCTTGTAGGCATTGTCGTCCGAGGTATTCTCGAACTTCCCGCCGGCGTGGAGCTGGGTCATGATGACCTCGGCCGCCGAAACGCCTTCTTCCCGGTGAATGCCGGTGGGGATACCGCGCCCGTTGTCCTCGACGCTGACGGACCCGTCGGGGTTGAGTTCGATCAGGACCAGGTCGCAATGGCCGGCCAGCGCCTCGTCGATGGCGTTGTCCGAAACCTCGAACACCATGTGGTGCAGGCCAGACCCGTCGTCGGTGTCGCCTATGTACATCCCGGGGCGCTTGCGAACCGCGTCGAGGCCTTTGAGGACCTTGATCGATTCCGCGCCATAGGCGTTGGTGTTCTTCCCGCTTTCGGGCTTGATCTCGTCGGTGCTGGCCATGACCAGCATATAGGGTTTGCGGGGCGTGAACCCAAGCAAAAGCGGCTGGGCGGCTCGGCTTTTCCACAGGAGTCGGGATGAGGCCTCAAACGGAAAAGGGCGGCCGTTTCCAGCCGCCCTTTCGTTTGTCTACGGTTTCGCCCCCTGGCGCCTGGAATCAGGCGAGGGTAAGCGCGAACGCGAGGGCGCTGGCGCCCAGGGCCGCGGCGAGACTGAACGTCTTTTCGACGATGCTCATCTCAATCACTCCTGCATAGTATTGGGAGGGTTTCCCTCTTCGCAAACGCAACATAGGAAGCTTAGTAATTTTCGCAAACTCAAAAGCAACAACATAACTTGCGTTATTTGCAATCATGGGAGTATCGGATCTGGCCGAACCGCGTTCGCGGCCGTGTTCAGAAAGCTGCGATGGTGACGCCGCCGCGTTTCAGATGGCGTGTTCCTCCCAGGAAGAATGCCAGGCTCGCCAGCGCGAAGACCGCGGCGACCAGCAAGGGCATGGCCGGAAGGTGGACGATCGCGGCCGGGCCGCTGAACTTGGCGAAGACGCCCGAATAAAGCGGTGGTCCGACGATCGCCGCGATGCTGCCGATGCTTTGCGTCGCCCCTTGCAGCTCGCCCTGGCTGCGCGCATCGATGGCGCGGCTGTTGAGCGCGGCGATCGATGGCTGGATGAAACCCTGCAGCGCGCCAACGCAGATCGCGAGGTAGACCATCGGCGTGCTCCGCGCGACCGCGTAGAGAATCGCCGAGGCACAGACCGCGATGACGCCGATCGCCACCGCTCGCGTCTCGCCGAGACGCGGCGCGAGGAGCCGCAGCCCCAGGCCCTGCACCAGCGCGCTCGACAGTCCGACCATGCCCAGCGCCAGTCCCACCTCCCGCTGGCCGAAACCATAGGCGGCAATCGCGAAATAGGCCCAGATCGCAGGATAGACGATATGGGCCAGCTGCCACGTACCCAGCGCGGCGACGAACCACAGCACGGTCGCGCTCTGTCCCCGCAAGGTCATCAGCGCGCCAAGGGCATTGGCCCGTTTCCAGCTGAACGGCCGGCGATTTTCGGGGGCCAGGCTCTCGCGCAATACAAAGGATCCGATCAGGAAGTTCACCAGGGCAAGCCCCGCCGCGGCGAAAAACGGCACGCGCGGGCCCAGCGTGCCCAACAGGCCGCCGAGCGCGGGGCCGACGATGAACCCGAAGCCGAACGCCATTCCCATCACCCCGAAACTGGCGGCGCGCTTTTCCGGCGGGGTGATGTCGGCGATATAGGCATAAGCGGTCGAAAAGCTCGCGCCGGTGATTCCCGCGGCAATACGCCCGACGACCAGCCATCCGAGCGTCGGGGCAAAACCCATCACCGCATAATCGATCCCGAAGCCGAGCAGCGCCGCGAGCAGGACCGGACGGCGCCCGAAGCGATCCGACAAACTGCCGATGATCGGCGCGAAAATGAACTGCATCGATGCATAGCCGGCGCCGAGCCAACCAGCGTAGACCGCCGCGCTGTCGATCGGAAGATGCCCCAGATGCATGATGAGCTGCGGCAGGACCGGAATGACGATGCCGAAGCCGAGCATGTCGATGAGCACGATCGTGAATACCAACCCGATCGATGGGCGATGCGTCATTCCGTGCTTTCTCCCCTTGCCGCTTCGTGGGTAGCTGCGGGACGGGGAAAATCAATCGCCATTCGCCGGCTGGCGACTTGCCCTGGCCGATCCTACTGCTTATCGGCGGACCATGAGCATCCAGACCTCTGAATCCGTCCTGATCGTCGATTTCGGCAGCCAGGTGACGCAGCTCATTGCCAGGCGCGTCCGCGAAGCCGGCGTCTATTCGGAAATCGCCCCCTTCAATGCCGCCGCCGAAGCGTTCCGGCGCATGGATCCGGCCGGAGTCATCCTCTCCGGCTCTCCCGCCTCGGTGCTCGACGAGAACGGGCCGTGCATTCCCGAAGTCATTCTTGAAAGCGGGCGGCCGATGCTGGGCATCTGCTATGGCCAGCAGGCGCTGATGCATCAGACCGGCGGCGAAGTGCTGCTGGGCGATTCGGGCGAGTTCGGCCGCGCCTTCATCGAGATCGAGGATGACTGCGCCCTGTTCGACGGCCTTTGGAAGGTGGGAGAGAAGCACCAGGTCTGGATGAGCCATGGCGACAGGGTCACGCGGCTCGCCCCCGGGTTTCGCCCTGTCGCCTCCAGCCCCGGCGCGCCTTTCGCGGTGATCGCCAATGACGAACGGCGCATCTATGCGATGCAGTTCCACCCGGAGGTGGTGCATACGCCCGACGGGGGCAAGCTGCTCAAAAACTTCGTGCGCCACGTCTGCGGCATGTCCGGCGACTGGACCATGGCCGAGTTCCGCAAGACCAAGATCGAGGAGATCCGCGCGCAGGTAGGGGATGCCCGCGTGATCTGCGGCCTTTCGGGCGGTGTCGATTCGGCGGTGGCGGCTTTGCTCATCCACGAGGCGGTGGGCGATCAGCTCACGTGCGTATTCGTCGATGGCGGCATCCTGCGCATGGGCGAGGCGGAGCAGGTCGTCAGCCTGTTTCGCGGGCATTACAACATCCCGCTGGTGCACGTGGACGCCTCCACCCTGTTCCTCAAGGGCCTGGAGGGCGTCACCGATCCGGAAGCCAAGCGGAAATTCATCGGCAAGACCTTCATCGACGTGTTCGAGGACGAGGCGAAGAAGATCGGCGGCGCCGAATTCCTGGCCCAGGGCACCCTCTATCCCGACGTGATCGAGTCCGTCTCCTTCACCGGCGGGCCCTCGGTGACGATCAAGAGCCACCACAACGTCGGCGGGCTGCCTGAACGCATGAACATGAAGCTCGTGGAACCGTTGCGCGAGCTGTTCAAGGACGAAGTGCGCGAACTGGGCCGCGAACTGGGCCTGCCCGACGTCTTCGTCGGCCGCCACCCCTTTCCCGGCCCGGGCCTCGCCATCCGCATACCCGGCGAAGTGACGCGCGAGCGCTGCGACATCCTGCGCAAGGCCGATGCGATCTACCTTGAGGAGATCCGCAACGCGGGCCTCTACGACGCGATCTGGCAGGCTTTCGCGGTGCTGCTGCCGGTCAAGACCGTGGGCGTGATGGGCGACGGCCGCACTTACGACAACGTCTGCGGCCTGCGCGCGGTTACCTCCACCGACGGCATGACTGCCGACATCTACCCCTTCGACGCCACCTTCCTGAGCCGCGTCGCCACGCGCATCATCAACGAAGTCAAAGGAATAAACCGGGTAGTCTACGACTATACCAGCAAACCGCCGGGCACGATCGAGTGGGAATGAAAGGCGCCGCGAAGGGCAACAATCCGGCTTTGGCGGCGTGTTTCGTCGGGATCGGCGGGGAAGGTTACGATGCCCGCGAGCAGGTTCATGCCGTCAACCGGTTTGCCCTTTGACCGCAGCGCTTGAAAAGTCGACGAAGCCTCCCAGTTCCGGCCCCCCGCGTGAGTGCCTGGGGGAAGTCGACACCGATCAGCGTGAGAATGTCGGTCCCGACGATCGCGCGTGACAGCCGGATTAGGTCAAGCTGCTCGGGCCTGTCCAGTTTCCCGTGCACTCATCCGCATTAACCCTATTCGTACCCAACATCTTGCGGCCGCCCCAGCAAATTCCCGTAGCAGCATGGATGCGCGAATTAAGCGCCTCATCACTAAGCCTCCTGTTCGCGAAACAGATTTTCCGCAACAGGGGTGATAAAAGTGAAGACAAGAACAATGTTACTTCTTGCCGCGGCCTGTGTCCTGCCTTCGACGGCCATGGCGGCCGAAGAGAAGGTTGAGGGAGAGGCTCCGTCGGCGTCGGTTTCGAGCGCCAATCAGATGACCACGGGCGTCGCGCGTGCGCGCGACCGTCTGGACAGCGCGACGTCGACCAGCACGCTGGACGAAGCCAGGATCCAGATACTCGGCGTCCGTTCCACCGCCGAAATCTTCCGCTACATTCCGGGCATGCGTTCCGAGAGCACTGGCGGCGAGGGTTTCGGCAATATTTCGGTTCGCGGCCTGCCGATCGCCAATGGCGGCGCCAAGTTCCTGCAGATCCAGGAAAACGGTATCCCGACGCTCGAATTCGGCGACATCGGCTTCGCCACGGCTGAGCAGTTCCTGCGTGCCGACCTCAATCTCGTCGGGCTGCAGACGATTCGCGGCGGTTCCGCCTCCACCTTCGCGTCCAACTCGCCGGGCGGCATCGTCAACCTGATCGACAAGACAGGGACCGAGGACGGCGGAGCGATCCAGCTCACCGGTGGGCTCGACTACGACGACCAGCGCATCGATTTCGAATATGGCGCCCATATCAACGACACGCTGCGCTTCCACGTCGGCGGTTTCTACCGCAAGGGCGAAGGTCCGCGCGCGACCGGTTTCGACGGCTTCAAGGGCGGCCAGATCAAGTTCAACATCACCAAGGAATTCACCGGGGGCTACATCCGCTTCTACGGCAAGCTGCTCGACGATCAGACGGTGCCCACGCCGTACACGCCCGTGCAGGTTTCCGGCACCAACGGTGATCCGAGCTATTCGAGCATCGCGAACTTCGACGTCACCAAGGACTCGCTGTTCTCGCGCTATATCGGCTCCAACATCACGCTCGATGACCAGAACCGGCCAGTCGCCAATCCCTACCACGACGCGACTCATTCGAAGGTGAAATCGATCGGCTTCGAAGCCAACTTCGACGTCGACGGATGGACGATCAACGACAAGTTCCGTTACGCGAAAATGTCGGGACACATGATCCAGCCCTACATGCTTTCAAATACTTCGGCCAGCCTGCCCTACCGCTCGGTCGACTACGCGACCAACATCATGGCGTCGTTCCATGGCACGACGCTGAGCTATGCCACCGGTCCCCAGGCCGGGCAGGTGATCGCCGATCCTTCGACGCTCAACGGCAACGGCTTGTTGACCCTGCAACTGGCCTGGGACAACAAGCTCAACAGCCTCGACAACATGATTAACGACCTTCGCGCCAGCAAGGTCTGGGACATGGGCGGCGGCGAGCTGACCTTCACCGCCGGCTACTATCGTTCCAGCCAGGATATCGATATCGCATGGTTGTGGACGTCGCAGCTCTCCGACGTGGTCGGCGGCGGCAACGCGAATCTCATCAACATGAGCGTCGGTTCCCTGCCGATCACGCAGGGTGGCTATTTCGGTTACGGGCCGGCTCTTCTCGGCGGCTATCGCCGGGATCGGTCCGATGTGAGCTACGATGTGAACGCGCCTTACGGTTCGCTCAACTACCATATCGGCAAGCTCTCGGTGGGTGCCAGCGTACGCTACGATTTCGGCCGCGCTCGCGGCAATCTCTATGGCACGACGGTGCCTGGAAACGCGCAGTACATCACCTATGACATGAACGGTGACGGCACGATCTCGCTGCCGGAAAGGAAGGTGGGCTTCATCTCCTACGCGACCTCGGCGCTGGTCAACTACAACTACGACTACTTGTCCTATTCGCTCAGCGCCAACTACCGCATGGCGGACGACTTTTCGCTTTTCGCGCGCTACAGCAAGGGCGCGCGCGCCAATGCCGACCGCATCTTCTTCTCGGGCTACATCAACTCGGCAACGGGCAAGCTGAACGATCCCGCCGCTGCGTTTGATCCCGTCCAGCAGGCCGAAGCCGGCATCAAGTACCGTGCGAACAATGCCGAGCTCTACGTGACCGGCTTCTGGGCCAAGACCGGCGAGCACAACGTTTCGCTTGAGCGGTCCTATCGTGCCTACGGTGCGGAACTGGAAGCCAGCTATCGCTGGGGCATCTTCTCGGTCAATGGCGGCGCCACCTGGACCAAGGCGGAGATCACCGCGGACAAGCTCGATTCGTCCACGATCGGCAATACGCCCAAGCATCAGGCGGACCTGATCTTCCAGATCTCGCCGCAGGTGGACATCAAGAAGTTCTCCGTGGGTGCAAATGTCTATGGCACCACCAGCAGCTTCGCCGGCGACAGCAACCAGCTGAAGATGCCGGGTTACGCGATCGTCAACGCCTTCGTGCAGTACCGGCCGACAGATAGCGTCACGCTGATGCTTAATGCGAACAACCTGTTCGACGTTCTCGGACTCGTCGAAGTCGACGCGGAATACATCCCGTCGAACGGTTTGGTCACGGCGCGAACGGTCAACCCGCGCACCATCTCCGCCTCGCTGCGCTTCGATTTCTGAAGCGTCCCGGGCCGCGGCGCGATGGGCACCGCGGCCCGGGTTCGAGGCACGTGAATACTAGATTGGAATGAACGAATGCTCAGCTCGTTGAACATCCCGAAGAAGTTGGTGGTCGCCTTCGTGGCGATCAACCTCTCGGCCGCCGTGATGATGCTGGTCTTCGCCACCAACATCGCGATGATTAGCCGGTCGACCGAGCGAACCAACTTCAGCCAGGCCATCCATGCCAAGGCCCTGGGGCTTGAAACCTCGATCCTGCGCCAGAACAGCCAGATGCGTGGATACCTGGTGACCGGTGACGACAGCTATCTCAAGTCGTATTACGAAGGCCGCGACGAGTACGACGCGACTTCGGCCGAAATGGAGACCATGCTCGTGGATCCGGTGATGCGGCAAAAGCTGCTGGATTCGCGCGCCGCCACGCTCAAATGGCGCGCCGACTGGGGCGACAAGTCCATCGCCATGGTCAAGCAGGGCAACCGGGAGCTGGCCATGGAGCGCGTGCGTGACGCCGGCAAGGCCGCGCTCGTCAGCGACGCGGTGGTCCCCCTGCGCGACCTGCGCGATCATGAGGAAGTGCGGATCAAGGCCGAATCGAGCGGCCAGCAGACCGCGATCACCACGGCCTGGATCGCGCTTGTGGTGGGCGGTCTCGCGCTTATCGGACTTGCCGTGGGTCTTTCGCGCAAGCTGAGCCGCGACATCGCAACCCCGATCGGTGATCTTACCGAGACGATGGCGGCGCTCGCCTCGGGCCGCAGCGACATCGCGGTGCCGGGCACCGAGCGCGTGGACGAGCTGGGCAACATGGCGCGGGCGGTGCTGGTCTTCCGCGACGAAGCCATCGCCAAGCTCGCCGCCGACCGCGACCGTGAACAGGCCATGGCGGAGATCGGCCGCAAGCTGCATGACCTTTCCCAGTCCGACCTGCGGGCAAGGCTCGAAGATCTGCCGGCGGCCTTCGCGTCCGTCTCCAGGGACTTCAACGACGCGCTCGACCAGCTCTGCACGGTGATGGTCTCTGTGCGCGGAAGCATCGATTCGATCTCCACCGGTTCGTCCGAGATCCGCCAGGCCGCCGCCGACTTGTCGGACCGCAGCGAGGAACAGGCGGCACGGCTCCAGTCCTCGGCTTCGGCCATGGATGACATTACCCGCAAGGTCGCCGAAAGCGCCGGCATCGTCTCCCAGGCCAACAAGGCCATGAGCGAAGCGCGCGGCGAAGCCGAGCAGGGCGGTGCGATCGTCCAGCGCGCGATCGCGGCGATGCACGGGATCGACCAAGCCACCCGGGAGATCGCCGAGATCATCAGCGTGATCGACGGAATCGCCTTCCAGACCAACCTGCTGGCGCTCAATGCCGGCGTGGAGGCCGCTCGCGCGGGCGATGCCGGCAAGGGCTTCGCCGTGGTCGCCTCCGAAGTGCGCGCGCTCGCGCAGCGCGCGGCCGACGCCGCTTCCGACGTGAAATCGCGCATCCTTTCGGCGACCGAGCATGTCACTTCGGGCGTCGGGCTCGTCAACGACACCGGCGGTTCGCTCAACCGCATCATCGAGCGCGTCTCCAGCGTGAGCCAATCGATCGAGGCGATGGCCGAGGCCGCCGAGCAGCAGTCGACCGGCCTGCTCAAGGTCAACGAGGCGATCAGCGCGATGGATGCGATGACCCAGCAGAACGCCGCCATGGTGGAGGAAACCACCGCCGCGACCGAAATGCTGGCGCGCGAGGCACAGCAGCTGTTCGAAGCCTTTTCGACCTTCAAGGTGGATGACGGCGGGGCATCTCGCGGCCGGCCGGTCGCGGCCCAGCGCCGCCGGCCCGCGCCTGTACGCTCGGCGCCGCGCGTGGTGGGCAATCTTGCGGTGCAGTCCGGCGCGGATGACTGGTCCGAATTCTGACCTTCCGTCACTGAAAGACCAGCAGGGCCGCGGAAGCACGACTTCCGCGGCCCTTTTTCATGTTCCGGATGAGATGGCGCGTCTTGATCCCGGAATGTACCAGAAGCCTTCGGGAATGATCCGTCCTCTGGGCCCCACCTCGGGACCGCTGGCGGTCGCTCGGCAAAGCCTTTCGGCGAGGTCGCGTGTGAATAGACCCGTCGCCCCGGTGCGAGCTCGGGGCGACGGGTCTATTTCGATGGCAGCGATTTCGAAACGGTCAGGCCGGTGGGCAAGCGTCCGGAAGCCCACGCCACTCGATCACGGCGCCATAAGGATGGCAGGCGGCGAGGACGTGTTCGTGTCCGTCGTCGGCACGGCCCGACCAGCGGGTGAGGCTGAGCAGCACTTCGCTGCGGTCCGCATTCCATTCGAGCCCGATCCGGGCCAGCGGTCGCTCGGGCGTGGCCCTGCCGCCAGCGGCGCGGATCGAGGCGATCACCGCCTCGCGCTCGTCCTCGGGCAGGTACTGCAGCACCATCGAGTGCTGCACGATGCGCATGGTGCGTTCCGCCTGCGGTTCCTTGAGGCGCTCGGCGAGCCAGGGCGCGGCGCTGGCCTGGGCGACGTTCGGCACCAGGTCACGGGCGAGAATCAGCGCGCGGCGCAAGTAGCCCGAGCGAACTTTGTCGCCCGGCCAGATATAGGACATCAACCGCTCGCGTGTTTCCGGGTCGTCGACACGCAGTGGCCGTAGATCGACGCCGCGCGCCGAGATGACGCGCACATCCGCGCGGGGCGGGACGGGTCCCTGCCATCGGGGAACGATATGAAGCGACGAATCCGGAGTCCCGCAGGACATGCCGCCCAGATCGTGGGCATAGCGGTCGAGCAGGAGATTGAGGCCGGCACTGGCGCCGATCTCGAGCAGTTCGAAAGGCAGCCCATGTTCATGGGCAAGCGTCACGAGCGCGGCCATGAACGCGCTTGATCGGCGCACCTCGTTGGTCTGGGTGGGATGACCCATCCAGGTCAGCAGCGTCGTTTCGCCTTCCTGGAGAGCTTCGCCGACCGCACGGTCGAACGCGTTATGCTGCCGGGCGTAGAGCGCGGCGAGATCGGTGAAAGTCCCCCGCCGCGCAAGCGCGTGCAGCCCCGCGTTCAGCCGCAGCGCCATGGCGCTGGTCGCGGGATCGAAAGGCCAGGCGGCGATAACGGCCTCGAGTCGCGGCGCGCGCGCGAGCTGGCGGTAGGCGGCGGCAAGGACCTCGCTTACGAAGGGAGAACCCAGCGAGAGTGCTACCCGGGACTGGCGCAGCAGGTCGTCGCGCCGATCGTGCGATGCCAGCCTCGGTGCGAGACGTGGAGCCGTCCCGGCAAGGTCCGAGCCGGAAACCGGGGAGGCCGTGAACACGCTTGAGACCCTCGCTAACGTCTTAGTTTGCCGGAACTTTCCGGAACACAGGCGTAAAGTACGGAAGTCTGGTTGATGCACTCCGGAGCGGCCGATACGCGTAAACCCCTAAGCGCCGGATTCAGCGCTTCGGAATTAGAGTCGAGCCAGCATTTGCAATGCGGCGGCGAAGTAATCGTCGGCCAGTTGGGCCGGGGCAGGGGTGCCGAGCAGGCGTGCGGCGATCGCGGCGCCGCCATTGGAAACCGCGTAGTTCGCCTCTTCGCCGCTGACCACGTCGACCCAGGCCGGTATCGCCTTGTGCTGCGCCAGGCACTGGCGCCACCACGCGGCGATCGGCTGCGTCAGATCCGTGCGCTGGCCGACGATGCCCCATAATGCGATGCGGATGGCATCGAAGCCGAAACGCGGCGGCCTGCCCGGGGCGGGTATGATATCCTTCCTGCCGGTCACGACGATCCAGTCGCTCGGCAGGCCGTGTCCGCCGAATCGCGCGAGGCGGGCAATCTCCTCGCAGTCGCGAATCACCGGGCTCCATGTCGCGGCGCCGTCAAGCCGGGTGAAGAGATCGAGCGCCGGCCAGACGAAATATGAGGGATTGAGCGTGACTTGCCCGGTTTCGACGAAGCCCGCCATGCCCGGCAGCAGCAAGGCCCGATCGTAGCGGGTGAGCACGCATTGGCTGTGAATCGCGGCGCGAACCTGCACCGAACGTTCGGCCCACGCCGCTTCGCCCCAGCGCTCGCCGGCCAGCGCCAGTGCCCAGGCGATCACCATGTCGCCGTCGGTGGCGTTGTTGGGATCGGAGACCGGGTTCGCTTCGTCGCGCGGGTCGTAGCGCCAGGAATGCAACGCCATGTCCTCGCGCCCCAGGGTGTCTTCGGTCCAGCGCGCGATTCGCTCGAAAGTCGGGCGATCGTTTGCGTGGAGCGCCAGGATCATGCCGTAGCTCTGGCCTTCGCTGTGGCTGATGTTGCCGTTGCCGGTATCGATCACGCGGCCCTCCGGCGTGACGAAGCGATCGCGCCAGAGCGGCCAGAAGCCCTCGACCGGCTGCGCCCGGCCCTGGTTGCCGGTGTTGCAGGCGGCGGTCAGCGCTGCGAGCATGCCGAGCGCGAAAGTGCGGCGATCGACGCCGAGGATATCATCGGCCATGGCGAAGCTCGACCACGTCCCCCTTCCACTCGGCCACCGTGCGCAGCACCGGCCCGCTGCCCAGCGCCCGGAACCAGCTGTCATAGGCGCCCTCGAGCACACTCAGCAGCATGGTCGCCCAATGCCCCTGCGGGTCCGGCGCGATGCGATTGGGCAGATCGCGGTGGTGAACGATGATCGCTTCCTTGCCCACTGTCAGCTCCACCTCACCCCAGTCCAGCGCCTGCCAGAAGGCGTTGAGCTTTGCGTGGAGCGCCGCGGTATCGTCGACGCCTTCGAGCGGCTCGAGGCTGGCCATGCGCTTGCCGATCGCCAGGAAGAAGCCGCGTGCTTGCGCCGGGGGTACGGCCTCGCAGACTTCGGCGGCGGTCGAGAGCGCCATCAGCGCCAGGCCGCCCACACCGATGTCACCGGGCCCGTGGCGCGGTTGGGGGAAAGCCTGCATCTTCATTTACTTGCTGCTCCCGAAGTTCTGGCGCACGCCGAGCATGCTGCGGAATTCGTCATAGCTGCCAAAGGTATTGTAGCTGGTCTGGCCGCCGATGCGGGTGGTCGGGCTGATCTTGTAGTAGAGCGAGCCTTCTGCCGATAGGGCGAAGCCGGTCTTGCTGACGCCGTCGTAATAGGAGCGCACGTCGCTGTTGAGCGCTTTCAGGTCGTCCAGGTCCGCCTGCGCGACGGGATCGGTGGGATAGATCGGGCTCTGATCCTGGCTGTAGCTCTGGAAGCCTGGCGTGAACGCGGCGCGCGCGTCCAACCGGTCGTTCTCCATCGTGTAGTTCACCGGGAAGCCCACCGAGATGAAGCTTTGCGGGCTGAAATAGCTGCCATTGCCGAAAGTGAAGTAGTTCTGGCTCTTGTCATAGCGCTGATAATTCACGTTGAGGCCGACGGTGAGCGCGGAATGCTCGCCGCGATGGGCGCGCAAGTAGCCGCCGACATTGGCCTCGAATCCGGTGTTCTTCGACACGTTGGTGCCATCGAAGCGATAATAGCGTCCCTCGGCATAGACGCCGCTGCCGTCGCGGTCATAGGAAAGGCCCAGTCCGCCCGCCATGCGCATGACCTGGCCCCAGCGTTCGCCGGTGACGGGATCGCGGGTGCCGGCGTAGGAGACGATCGAATCGGCCACCGGCTTGCGCTCGGCAAAGGCGCTGGCGCGCACGTTCTCGGAAAGTTTGGGGGTCACCGCCGCGCGGAAGGCGGGCTTGGTCTTGCCCATGCCGATCGGCGTGGTGCCGGCCTCGATCTGGACGGCGTCGCTTTCGTAGCCTGCCGAAAAGGCGACGCCGGATGCGTGCTGGCTGTCGGCATTGACCAGCGGCGATTCCACCTGGTCGACGATCGCTTGCGCTTCGGGGGTGGCGTTGCGGCCGAAGCGGGCCAGGCCCGAACCGGTCGGGCGGCCCGCGTCGATCACGCTCGCCTCGGCCCTCGCGAAGACGCGCCCGGCTAGCGCCCCGGTCGAGAACTTGGCCGAACCCTTGATCTCGTCAAGCTGGCTGAGGCCGGTTTCGCCGGACCGTTGGCGATACGAAGTGTCGATATCGGCGCGCGGCCCGGTATCTTGGGAGAGCGCCGCGATCTCCGACTGGATCTGGTTCATCACCGGGTCGGCCGAATAGACGGGTGCGGCGGGAGACGAAGCGAAGCTCGGTCCGGGGAGAGGCGCCGCGGCGCTCGCCGGCATACTGCCATAGCCGGTCTGCGCGGGATAGTCCGGCGCCGGGGTCGGGCCTTGGACGGGTGATGCGGGCGTATAAGGCATTTGCGAATAGGGTGCCTGGGAATAGCCCGCCGGTGCATAGCCTGCCGGCGTCGCGGGCAGGCGGGTGCCGCCGCCCAGCGCGAAGGGATTGACTTGCGGCGCGGCCGCCGCGTCCTGGTCGCGGAACGGGTTGGCGCTCCCGTCGGTGCCCATGCCGGCGAAGGGGTTGCCGCCCGGCGCTCCGGCCCCGGCGGCACCCTGTTGGCGCGCGTAGAGTTCGCGTGCTTCCTTCAGCAGGCGGACCGCCGCACGCCCGTCGCCGCGTGCCCGTTCGACCCCGGCCAGCGCCACGTGCACCTGGTAGTCCTGCGGAAAGGCACGCAGCGCCTGGACCTGGGCCCGTTCGGACAAGTCGCGGTCGCCGGCAGCCTGGGCGCTGTCGGCAAGGCCCAGCAGGGCGTCCTTGTCGCCGGGCTTGCGGGCGAGAACCAGCTGGAATGTCTGGGCAGCCCGTGCCGGCATGGCTCCGCTCTGGTAGAGGCGCGCAAGCCCGGAGAGAATCTCGGTATTGTCCGGCGCGGCGGTGTAGGCCGACTGGAGGATATCGAAGCTTTCGGCGAAGCGCCCGGCAAGGCGTGCGCGGTCCGCCTGGCTTGTCATCAGCGCCGCGCTCATGCGGGCATGGGCCCGCTGGCCCTCGGCCGATGTGCCGGCCATCCGCCCGGCGCGCTGCAGTGCCAGCTGGGCCAGATCCTCGCGTCCGGCACGGACCAGCACGCCGATCAGGCCCTCATAGTCGTCAAGGCTGGAGACCTCGCCATCGAGGGCGCTTCCCGCGAGCTGGGCGGCACCCGGGACATCGCCCAGTTCGAACAGGGCATTGGCGATGGCCGCCCGCTTGCCCGTCGGGATCGAGGGCATCGCGCCGAGCTGGCGCAGCGCCGCCAGCGCCTGGGCCTGCTGGCCGGTCTTCGCCATGGCCCTGGCCTGGGCGATCGCGCCGTCCGTCTTCACCCCGATCGCGAAGGCCCGCATCGGCGCGGTGCGCTGGGTTTCGGGGATCATCGCGATCAGCCGCTCCGCTTCGGCGGGGCGGCCGAGATCGGCGTTGACGAGCGCGGCGGCGTAGAGCGAATCCGCGCCGCCATTGCTTGCCAGGGATCGCAGCAGTGATTCCGCTTCGGGAACGCGACCGCGCTTTACCATGAACTCGGCGAATTCATAGCGGATCCACGGGTCGTCCGGATCGAGCAGCAGCCCCTGCTGGAATTCGCGCGTGGCCCCGATATCGTCGCCGTTCGCGGCGGCGGCCAGGGCGCGGCCGCGCGCAGCACGCATCTGGAGGCGCTTCTCGTCAGCGCCGCCGCCCTGGCTGGCCTGCCGGTAGAGGTCTGCGGCGTCGGCATAGCGGCCCTGTTTCTCGTAGACCTGGCCCAGCAGTTCGAGCGCGGGGGCGGGCTCCGGATATCCCGAACGGACCAGCGCCTCCGCCTGTTGCTGCGCTTCCGCCACCTGGCCCTGCGCGAGCAGGGTGCGCGCGTTCCCGACACCGGCGAAGAACCGGGCCGAGGCCAGGCCCTGCGCCCACTGATCGGCCTTGCCCAGGCGCGAGGCCTGGCCGAGGAGGTCCGCCGCTTCGGCGAAGCGGCCTTCACGCAGGCGCACCAGGCCCAGCCCGCCCAGCGCATCGGCATCCTTGCGATTGACCGAGAGCGCCTTTTCGAACTGGGTGCTGGCGCCGGGCAGGTTGCCCTGGTCGAGCGCGGCGAAACCGGCAACGCGGGCCTGTCCGCCACGGTTCGCGGGGGAGGGCGCGGCGGTGCGTGCGGGAGCAGGCGAGGACGCGGCAGGCCTTGCGGTCACTGCCGCCGCTTTCGGCGCCGATCGGGTCGGCGCGGGCCGGGGAGTGCCGGCGCTCAGGGCGCCGGCCACGGCCGGACTGGCCGGGTCGAGCGCCTTGGCGCGGCGGAGCGCCTGCTGGGCAAGGTCCTCGCGCCCCTTCGACCGCCAGTACTTCGCCTGGTTGAGCAAGGCCTCGACGCCCGCGGCTTCGGCATGCAACGCCGGGGCGACGAGTATCGCGCCGCCGGCGGCCGAAAGCAGGAGAGCGAGCCCGATGAGGCGCAGGCGGGATATCGCGGCGGTCACGCGTCGTCATCCCGCGCGCCGAGGCGGCGCTGCGCGTGGCTACGGAAATAGAGATAGGCCGGCCCGGCGAGGATCACCGCGAGCAGCAGCGTGCCAAGTCCCATCAGCAGCGGGCGCTGGCTGAACCAGTAGGCCATTTTCATCCACACCGGCAGCGAGCCGACCCAGTACCGATCGCCGATCATGAAACTGGTCATGCCGTCGCCCTTGGTGACCGAAAGGTCGCCCTGGACCTGGGCGTTGATCTTCACGTCGGCCATCCCTTGCACCAGCGCCGGCAGCGCCGCGCCGTCATCGGCAAGCAGCGCCACTACCGTGCGGTCGGAGGCATAGGGCGACCGGAAGCTGACGATGCCGGAAAAGCCGCGCGCGTCGTAGACCAGCGGGGCCGCCGCCATCGGATCGTCGCGCTCGGTTCCGCCGAACAGCGAGGTGATGTTCTGCAGCGGCGAGCGTTCCGCCACCCGCAGGCGCCCGTTCTCGTAGCGCACGGGCGAATTGCCGAAGAGCCCTTCCGCTCCGGCCAGGCCGGAGCCGCCGATCACCAGCACGTCCTGCGCCGCAAGCTCCTCGGAATTGATGCTGGCGGTCACCGTCACCGCCGTCGCCGGAACGCCGGTGGAATCGCCGAAACGACCCATCAGTTCCAGGAAGGCCTCGACCGAGGCGAGGGAAGGTGTTTCGGCCATGACCACGGTGGTTTGCGCCAGATCGGGACTGGCGGTGAAAGGAAAGCCCGCGCCCGCGAATGTCGCCAGGTCGGGCATCATGATCGCGTGGTAGGCGGAAGTGAGGTCGATCGTGCTGGTGGGGTCGATCGAGACACGCACGTTCTCGGGCAAGGTGCCCGTGCACTTCTGCTTGTCGGCGATGATGAGGTTGTAATCCAGCGTCAGTTCGTTCTGACCGAACAGGTTGTAGCGCGGCAGCACCACGGTGGCTTTCGAATCCTGGCTCCTGGCGCCGGAGTGGCCGAACAGCTGCGTCCACCAGTTGACGCCGAGCGGCAGGGTCTTGAGATACTGGTTGTTGATCGAGACATCGAGGCGAGAGCCGCGCTTGTCGAGCCATGGCGCGGCCGGATAGCGATAGCCCAGGTTCAGGGTGCCGCCCTGGTGCGGCCAGAAGAACAAGTCCGGCGCGACGCGGAAGCGGGCGCTCAGCGGGCCCGGCTGGATGCCCATGCCCTGAAGTGCGTAGCCGTCCATGATGGCGCCAAGCTCGACCGGCTTTTCGGTGGAGATCCAGCGCAGCGCGCCGTAGCGCGGCCAGGTCGGGATGCGCACGCTGTCGAAGGCCATGCGCTCGCCGCCGAACACGCCGCGCCCCAGCGCGATGGCGGCGGCGGCCAGGCGCAGGTCCGCGTCGTCGCGGCCCATGATGACCAGCAGCGTGCCGTAGGGATCGTTGGGATTGCGCATGGCGGCGGCGGCCGGGCCGCTGGACGGCGCCACGGCCAGCCCCGGGATGGACTGGCCGGCCTTGAGGAAGACCACCGCGTTGCCCCGGGGGATGGCGCCGATCACGGGCTTGAAGACGAAGCCGCGATAGCTGGCGAGCGAGCCCAGCCATGATGCGGTGCTGGCGGCCGCCTCCAGCTCGCCCTTGCGCGGCTGGCTGGCGAAGACGAAAGGCATCCTGAGCGGCAGGGTCTGGCCCTTGTCGTAGAAGGGCAGTGGCAGGCGGGCGAGGTCCGGCGTGAACGGCAGCGCCTGGTAGTCGAGGTCGAGCCACGAGAGCGTGTTGCTCACGTTCGCCCACAGGGCCGAGCTGAACGGATCCTCGCAGTCGCGCGCGTAGTGGCCGACGAGGCGCAAGTTGAGCTGGTTGTCGCCGGGCAGGAAAAGTGCCGGATTGACCGGGATGCGCAGCGTGCGTCCGCCCGCGTCGCCGCGTGTCAGCGGCACGATCTGGATGACTTCGCCGTTGAGCATGACGACAAGCTGGCTGAGGTCGTCAAGCATCGCCGGGGACCAGGCCATCTGCAGCGTGAGCGCGGCGCCGGTGACGACGCGGTCCTGCCGCATGCCGAAGGGAATGCCGATCTCCCCGCGCGTGCCTTGCAGGCGGATCGGATTGGTGACGCGCAGGTCCTTGAGGGTCAGGCGCTCGGCCACGTGGTCCTTCGCGGGGGTATCGGGGCCGGCGGATGACGGGACGGGCGCGGCACGGGCGGCGCCGTAAGGCAAGCCCGCCGTGCCCAGCACCATCGCGCCCGCGATCATCGCCGCCTTGGCGAGGGACGGCCGCGCATCGCTTTCGCGCGCCTTGCCTTCCCGCGATGCCGCGCCGGCGGCGGCGATGGCGGCGTCCAGCGCGCGCATCGCGCGGCGCTCCGCGAAATTGAGGCCCAGCATGCGCTTGATCGTGGTCATGTCGACCATGATGATGTCCGCGAGCGAGCGCAGGCCGGTGACTTGCGCCGGCTTCGCGTTCGGCTGCCAGGCATCGGCCCGGCCCATGACCGCGCGCACCAGATGGCGGCCGGCGAGCAGGTCCAGTTTCTCGAAGCGGACATAGGCATTGGTGGCATCGGTGCGCACGGTTTCGACCGGGATCGACAGGACCTCGTCGCCCATCGCCATCGTCACATGGCGCACGGTGCGCTCGCGCACGGGCAGCTCGGCGGGAAGCACTAGCGCGGCGCCGCCCATCGAGATGTCCTGGGTGCGGGCCGGCACGACATGGCCCGAGGCGAGGTAGGCGGTCACCGGCAGGTCCACCGGGATGCGGATGTCCAGGCGCGCCTGCCGCGTTTCGCGGGCGACAGAGACGGCGGCGAGCAGGATGATGAGGCTGAAGCTTGCCCAGGCGACGTTCAGCACCAGCGTGTCGGCCTGGATGTTGAACATGTAGGGGAAGAACGCCCATTTCACGAAGGCCAGCATGATCCCGCCCACCAGCAGGCCGATGCAGACCAGGTGGGGCCGGACGATCGCCCAGTCGAAGTAGGTCCGGTCCAGCAGCGAGCCTTTGTCGGTGACATTGAACTTGCCCTTGCGCGGCTGGAACCAGGTCATGATCGTCGGCTTGACGAGGTGAAAGGCCAGGATCGTCTCGTAGACTTCCCCCCAGAACGGACGCCGGTCCCCGCCCTGGGTCCGCTCGTTGGCGACCGCCGAGCAGTAGAGGTGCGGCATCGCATAGGCGAAGATCAGCGAGGCGGAGGCCTGGATGATGTTCTGGCCGAAGATCAGGTAGGCCAGCGGGCTGGTGAGGAAGACGATGCGCGGCAGCGGGTACTGGAAGTGCAGCATCGCGTTCAGGTAGCAAAGCCGCTGCTGCCAGCTCAGGCCCGGCCCGAACAGCGGACAATCGATGCGCAGGATCTGCGTCATCCCGCGTGCCCAGCGGATGCGCTGGCCGACGTGGAGCACCAGCCGCTCGGTGGCGAGGCCGGCCGAAAGGCGCGCGCTGATATAGGCGCTGTTCCAGCCGGTGCGTTGCAGCTTGAGCGCGGTGTGCGCGTCCTCGGTGACGGTCTCGCCGGCGAAGCCGTTGGTCTCCATCAGCGCTTCGCGGCGGATGATCGCGCACGAGCCGCAGAAGAAAGTGGCGTTCCACAAGTCGTTGCCGCCCTGCACCGGGCCGTAGAACAAGTCACCTTCGCCCGGCATCTCGCCCATCGTGGCGGCAAGGTTGCGCTGCACGGGATCGAGCGAATACATGTGGTGCGGGGTCTGGATCAGCGCCAGGCGGGGGTCCTTCTGGAACCAGCCGATGGTCAGTTGCAGGAAGGCGCGGGTGGGCACGTGGTCGCAGTCGAAGATGGCGATCAGTTGGCCGTCGGTCTTCTTCATCGCCGCGTTGAGGTTGCCGGCCTTGGCGTGCAGGTTGTTGTCGCGGGTGATGTAACCGCAGCCCGCCTCCTTGGCGAAGGCGCGGAATTCGGCGCGCTTGCCGTCGTCCAGGATGAACACGCGGAAGCGGTCCGCAGGATAGTCCAGGTCCATCGCCGCGAACACCGTGTTGCGCACGATGGCCAGGCTTTCGTTGTAGGTCGGGATGTAGATGTCGACCGTTGGCCAGTCGTGCGGGTCTCCCTCGGGCTCGATCACCGGGCGGTCGAGCGGCCAGCTGTTCTGGAGAAAGCCCAGCATCAGGATGACCCAGGCATAGAGCTCCGCGACATAGAGCCCGCCGCCGAAGACGAATTCGGGAAAGGTGCCGAAGGAAAGCGTCTGGGTGGTGCGCCAGACGATGTAGCGGGTCGAGACCAGCACCGCGAGCAGGCCGAGCGCCAGCGCGCCCTTGCGGCCTTGCCAGCGCTTGAGGATCATGGCGCCGACGATGGTGACGCCGGCACAGGCCCATTGCGCGCCGCCGTCCAGCGGCACGCCGATCACCAGCGCGGCGAGCAGGGCCAGCGGTGCTATCACCAGGTAGCGCCTCGCGCGCCGCCAGGTAAGCGGTCCGATCACGCCGCGCGGCTCACGGCGGCCGGCGCGATCCAGGCATCGGAGACATTGTTGTCGAGCGCGGGAACCATCGCCGCGGCGACCAGGCGCACGTCCGCCAGCGCGGCGCTGGCGGGCGCGTAGCGGGCCAGCGGCTGCAGCATGGCGATGGCTTCGGGCACCGCCTCGTCCAGGCGGACGCGGCCGATCAGGCGCGGGCCGGTCAGCTCGCGGATGAAGGCGGCACCGTGCCGTGAAAGCCGGCGTGTCTCGTCAAGCGCGTTGACCACGAAGGCGGTGCGGGCGAGGCCGGCCTCCCCCGCCTCCCCGAACATCGCCGGCAGCAGCGCCAGCGTGTCCGGAGCCGCGTTCAGCGGGCACACGTGCGCGCAGGCGTGGGTGATGGCGCGGCGACCGAAGGCCTGCTCTCCCGCAGGCACGTCAAGTACCAGCACCCGGTGGGCGCCGGGTGCCAGATAGCCCAGGTCGCGCAGCATCGGGATGAAGTCCGGATCGACGGGCGCCCTGCGGTAGTGCCGCAGGTTGATGCCGCCCGCGACTACCGCTTCGTTGACGGGGGCGGTCATCGAGGGCAGGCTCAGCGCCGGTTGCAGGCCGAAATGCAGCGCCAGGGTGTCGCGCGGTGAAACGGTGAGCACCGTCACGTCGGCACCGGCCTCGGCAAGGCCGGTGGCCAGGTGCGCGGCGATGAAAGTGGTCCCGGCCCCACCCTTGGGGCCGTGGCAGACGATCATCGCCATCAGATTTCCCCCCGGGCGCCCAGCTCGGAAAGGTGGCGCAGCATCGCCCGCACGTCCTGACCGGGCTGGCGATCGCCATGTCGCGGGGTGCCTTGCCTCAAGGCGGCACCATTGGTTTCGTGCTCATAGCGGCTGAACAGTGCGCCGAGCGGCTGCTCGTCCGACGCCCGGGTGTCCTGCACCGCCTGCGCAGCCGGTGCATTGACCTGGTCGAGCGTCTGCAAGCGCGGGTCTCTCAGCAACGCCTCGAGAATGGGCCAGAGCTCCAGATCGGTGAAGCGATCCTCGAACTCCTTGTAGGAGAACTCATTCTTCCCAAGTCGGTTGAGCAGGTTTCTGGCGTCGATGCGCATGGCAATCCTCGTGGGAAACACCTAATTTTTCACAGAAAATGGTTAAGATGGGGTTTCCGCCGCGAAAGGATGCGGAGCGCCCTGCCGGCGGGGCGTGATGACGAAGGCCGTTCTCAAGGCTCGGAGTGGAAAACGCCATCGCTATCGCAAGGGGTCGGCCCCGAAGCCGCGCCTGCGCCTACCGTCTTTTCGCCGGTGCTCAGGCGTTCCTTGTGCCAATGCTCTTGAAGCGAGACTCGAGAGTTTCGACCGATGGAATCCGGGATAATACGCGGCACGGAAATGGCGGCCACGGGAAAACCCGGAAGCGCGTGGAGCAAATCGGGAAACCCCGATGTTCTATCTTGTACCGAACGGAACTGGTTAATATCTTTACGGAGACGCGAAATGATTGCTTTCGATCCAGCCGCGAACCCGTCCGAACTGGCTCGCGAGC
This sequence comes from Novosphingobium sp. CF614, assembly GCF_900113255.1. Classification (GTDB taxonomy): domain Bacteria; phylum Pseudomonadota; class Alphaproteobacteria; order Sphingomonadales; family Sphingomonadaceae; genus Novosphingobium. The sequence continues at coordinate 212,972 of NZ_FOOR01000003.1, read as the reverse complement.
GCCGGCAGGAACGCGAGAACGTGGAGATGATGGCCAAGTTTCGTCGCGATCTCGTCAGCAGTACTGTGATGCTCAAGGACCTTACGCGCTTCGGCGCGCGGATCGAGGGGGTCGGCCTGCTTGAAACCGACGAGGCGGTCAGCCTGGCGCTGCCCGGATGCCGTCCGTCGATGGCTTTCGTGGCCTGGGCCAACGATCATTGCGCGGGGCTGGAGTTCGCCGAACCGCTCGACGGGGATATCTTCGTCGATCTGGTGGCGCGCTACGGCCTCGGCCGCGAACTGCCGTTCACCGGCCGTCGCCAGATCGCCTGAAGCCGCGACCACGCTCCCTCCTTGTGAAGCCTCAGGAGACGGCCGGTTCGAGCATGCGGATGGTTCCCGCATCGGCGTCGATCTCCGCCATGATGCCCACCGGCACGCTGACTTGCGCGGCGACATGGCCGATCATCGCGCCCTGGAAGGCGGGAATTCCCAGGTCCGCGACCTGGCGGTCCAGCACTTCATAGATCGTGAAGCCCGAAAATCCGCGATCGGGGTCCTCGCACCCGGTACATTGTCCGAAGACGATGCCGGCGACCTTGCCGAGGACACCGCCGAGCGCAAGCTGGGTCAGCATGCGGTCGATACGATATTCGGCTTCGTTGGTGTCTTCCAGGAACAGGATCGCGCCGGTGAAGTCCGGGAGGTACGGCGTGCCGACCAGCGCGGCCAGCACGGAAAGATTGCCGCCAAGCAGCCGCCCGCGCGCCTTGCCGCCCCGAAAGATGCGCAGGGCGCCGCCGTGACCCGCCAGGTTCGGACCATCGTAGGCCGGCACCGAATAGGTCGGCATGTCTCCCTCGAAGGCGATCTGGCGGAACGCTTCCCATGCCGCCGGCGGCCACGAAGCCGCGGCGTTGGGGCCATGGATGCTCGCCACGCCGGTGCGCGCCGCGAGCGCGAGGTGGAGCGCGGTATTGTCGCTGAAGCCCGCGAACAGCTTGGGCCGGCGCGCGATCGCCTGGAAATCCAGGTAGGGCAGCAGCCGTGCCGAACCCCAGCCTCCGCGCACCGCCATGATCGCGCGGACACCGTCATCCGTGAACATCGCCATGACATCGCGCGCGCGGGTCTGGTCCGAGCCTGCCAGATAGCCCTCGCGTTCGAGCAGGTGCGGCGCGGGCCGGGGAACAAGGCCCATGGCGCGCACCGTGGCCTCGATCTCGTCCAGGCCGAAACGGTCGCCGACGAAACCTGCCGGGGCGACCAGGCCGAGCACGTCGCCTTCCCGCAGGCGGGGCGGCTTGACCGGCGCGGGCGGACCCGACCGGGGCGGTTGCGCGCCTCGCGACGGCGTGGTCAAGGAAAGCGCGGCGGCACCAAGCCCCGCGACGGCCTGGCGTCGGGTCAGCATCGAAGGGATGCTAAAGTCTGTGCGAATGCGTGCAAGTGCGTGCGCGATTATCTCTACTCGACGCGCCGTGCATGAACAGCCATGGAGCGAAAATGGCAGACGACGAAAACGACAAGAACCTCACCCAGCAGCGTTTCTACAAGGCCGAACAGGAAGTTGGCTTTGCCGACCAGCAAGGCGGCACGCTCCAGACCGAGCACCCGGCTTATCGCCTCGCCTTCCGGGATACGGACTTCCTGCTGCGGGACGAGCTGCGCCCCGTGCGCTTCCAGCTCGAGCTGCTGAAGCCCGAGATGCTGCTGGAGGAAGCGCAGATCGGATCGACCCTGGTATTTTACGGATCGGCACGGATTCCCTCGCCCGACAAGTGCGAGGCCCTGCTGGCGGCGGCTGGCACCGAGGAAGAGCGGAAGATCGCCGAACGGCTGGTCGCCAAGACGAAATACTATGAGGAAGCGCGCCGCCTGGCGCGGCTCGCCAGCCAGTTCGCGGTGGTCGAGAAAGGCATGCGCCAGTTCGTGGTCTGCTCGGGCGGGGGGCCTTCGATCATGGAGGCCGCCAACCGGGGCGCCGCCGAAGTGGGCGCGGAATCGCTGGGCCTCAACATCGTCCTGCCGCACGAGCAGGCGCCCAACCCTTTTGTCACCCCGCGCCTTTCGTTCCAGTTCCACTACTTCGCGCTCAGGAAGATGCATTTCCTGCTGCGCGCCCGCGCGGTGGCCGTGTTCCCGGGCGGTTTCGGCACGCTCGACGAGTTCCTGGAGCTGCTCACGCTGGTCCAGACCGGCAAGATGAAGCCGATCCCGATCCTGCTCTACGGCCGCGAATTCTGGAGCCGCATCGTCAATTTCGAGGCATTGGCGGAGGAAGGTACGATCAATCGCAAGGATCTTGACCTGTTCCACTGGTGCGAGACCGCCGACGAGGGCTGGAAGGTGATCCGCCGGTTCTATGACCTGGATTGCGACTGAGCGCTGGGCTTTGCCGGAACGGAACGACGAACGGAGAAGATGAGTTTCGCGCCAAGAGACCTGGTCTCAAATCATGCCGGCATCAGCGTGCCGTTAGTCGGTTGAGCGTGCCCGGAATGACCTATTCCTTGGGTCCTGGACCTTTGTCCCAGGCGAATCACCCGCAGCCCGCGCAAGTGCCGCGCAGTTCCACCACCGGGCGCACGTCGGCGAAGCCGGCATCGCGCGCGGCGGCGATCAGGGCGCCGGTCAGGCGATCATCGTCGATGTGCACGGCCTGTCCGCAAGCGTCACAGATCAGGAAGATGCAATCGTGCCGGCAGCCAGGATGGCTGTTGGCGATATAGGCATTGGCGCTTTCGACCCGGCGCGCCAGGTTGGTGCGCACGAACAGGTCCAGGATGCGGTAGACGCTGTTGGGCGCAACGCGCTTGCCGCGTAGCGCCGAAACGCTTTCGGCAAGGTCGTAGGCGGAGGCCGGACGCTCCCGCTCGGCCAGCGCGGCGAAGACATCGGCGCGCATCTCGGTCCATTGCTCGCCGGCATCGACCAGCGCCAGGCGCGCGGCCGTTACCAGGTTGTCGCCCCGATGCTCGCTATGGCTATGTTCGTCATGGGAATGGTGGCCGGACATGATCCCAATATGGGGCCTGGCCGCACCGGGCGCAATCGGGCGATGTCTTTGGATCGGTCGAAGATTTGGGCCCAGAGGAGTCTCGGGCCGGCCGGGCTTCAGTGCGCGGCTTCGGCGTGGGCCGGCGGCACGATATTGTTGGCCAGGGTGGCGTGGCTGTCGAGGCCGAGCACACCGAGCACCAGCAGCGCGCCCCCGGCGAAGCCGAGAGCAAAGAAGCGGTAGAAGTCGGCCTTGAAGAGTCCCATGGTCAATCCGGAATCGTGTGTCTGGTTCGGCGCCCACTCTCCCGAAACGAGCTTGCGGTCGAGTGAACACATCGCGTGTTCGCCCAAGTCGGCGACGAATGGAGAAACTTATGCGGCGAATCGTGCGCTGGCCGGTTCCGCCTTTTGCCGATGCCCTCGCCCAAACAAAAGGAGGCGGCCGTGAGCACCCTCTCGGTCGCCTCCTCAGGGGACACGGCGGAATATCTTCAGGGGGCGGGCGCCACCTTCTTGTACGGAACGAATTCCTTGAGGCCGACGAAACCGCTCCACATGTGGCTGCCGGAGCGGTCGTGCAGTTGCACGGTGTCGACGCTGCACAGCTGCGAACCGTAGAGCCGGGTCACGAGGATGTCGTCGTTGTCCAGCATGTCGGCGTTGGTGGGGCGGTTGACATAGAGCGTCGTGCCGACGCGATAGACGATCGCGGTCTTGTCGATCACGGTCGTGTCGCTGGCCTGCGAGAGCGGGATGCAATTCACCGGCTTGCCCGCTTCGCGGCCCTCCAGCATCTTGGCGAGCTGTTCCTCGCCCGTCAGCTTCGGTGCGGCCTGGAGCGGGGCCACCGCAAGAAGAGCCGCCGTGACTGCGATGCCTGCGATGATCCTGTTCATGCCTAACTCCTTCTCCGGGTCTTCCTCATCCGGGCGCATGCGTCGCACGGACTGGCTGAACCGAAGCTGACCGGAGTCAGGCCGTCCCGCCCACGGTCAATCCTTCGATCAGCAGCGTGGGCTGACCGACCCCGGCGGGCACGCTCTGCCCGCCCTTGCCGCATACGCCCACGCCGCGGTCGAGCTCCAGATCGTTGCCGATACCCTTGACCCGGGTCAGCACCGAGGGGCCGTCTCCGATCAGCGTCGCACCCTTGATCGGCGCGCCGAGCTTGCCGTTCTCCACCTTGTAGGCCTCCGTGCAGGAGAACACGAACTTGCCCGAGACGATGTCCACCTGGCCGCCGCCGAAGTTCTTGGCGTAGATGCCGTTGCCGATGCGCGAAAGCAGCTCGGCGGGATCGTCGTTGCCGGCTTTCATGAAGGTGTTGGTCATGCGCGGCATGGGCGCGTGGGCGTAGCTTTCGCGCCGGCCGTTGCCGGTGGGCTCCACGCCCATCAGGCGGGCATTGAGGCGATCCTGCATGTAACCCTTGAGAATGCCGTCCTCGATCAGCACCGTCTCCTGCGTCGGCGTGCCTTCGTCGTCGATCGAAAGCGAGCCGCGGCGCGCCTCGATCGAACCGTCGTCGACGATGGTGACGCCCGGTGCCCCCACGCGGTCGCCGATGCGGCCGGCGAAGGCGGAAGTGCCCTTGCGGTTGAAATCGCCTTCCAGCCCGTGGCCGATCGCCTCGTGCAGGATCACGCCGGGCCAGCCGGGCGCGAGCAGCACCGGCATTTCGCCGGCCGGCGCATCCACGCTTTCGAGGTTGACGAGGGCCTGGCCCAACGCGGTGTCGATCGCGTGGTTCCAGGTTTCGGGCTTGAACAGGTCGTCATAGAGCCAGCGCCCGCCGACGCCGTATGACCCGGTCTCGCGCCGGCCGTTGCTCTCGGCCACGATCGAGAGGCTGAGGCGCACCAGCGGGCGCACGTCGGTGGCGACGAAGCCGTCGGCGCGCACGATCTCCACGACCGACCAGCTTCCCGAAAGGCTGGCGCTGACTTGCGCGACGCGCGGGTCGCGGGCGCGGGCGGCGGCGTCGATCGCTTCCAGCAGGCGGACCTTCTCGGAAAAGCCGACGAGATCGAGCGGGGAGGCATCGGTATAGAGGTGGCGGTTGTTGCCGGGCGGCGGCGCGGCGCGCGCGCCGGTCGCGGGGTCGAGCAGCCGCAGCGTCTCGCCGGCCCGGCGGATGGCGGCGGCGGAAATCTCGTTGGCATGGGCAAAGCCGGTCATCTCGCCCGAGACGCCGCGCAGGCCGAAGCCGGCGTCGCGCGAATAATCGGCGGTCTTGAGCCGGCCGTCGTCGAAGCCGAAAGCCTCGCTCGCCATGAACTGCAGATAGAGTTCGCCATCGTCGCAGGCCCCCAGTGTCTCGGCGGCAAGCGCCCGCGCGTCCTCCGGCGTGAGCTGGCGATAGAGGAGCGAGCGGGGATCGGTCATGGTCATGCCTGCGAATATAGAGGCGGCCGCGCGAATTGAAATGCCGTTGAATCACCGTCGTCCCGGGGTGAGCCCGGGAGATGGGTGGTGAAGCGATGGGTGGTCAAGCGAAGGTCAGGCTGCCTGCTGGTCCGCCGGGCCGCCCCTGAGCACGAAGCGGCGGTCGCAATAGCCGCATTCGACGTAGCCCTTCTCGTCGATCTCCAGCCAGACGCGCGGATGGCCAAGCGCGGCGGGCTGGTAGTTTCCGCGGGCGCGGATGTCGGCGGCCCCGTCGCAAGAGACGCGGTGGGAATCGGTGTGGACGATTTCGGGCGGGTTCATCATGAGCCGGTGAACTAGCAGGGCATGCGGGGCATTTCCAGCGGGCTTGCGCGTCGGTCCTGCATTCGGATTTCACCCCACTAGTTTAAGCCGCGCATCCTCCTCGCGCACGGCTCGCGGCTGGTCGGGCCAGATGCCGCGCGTGTCGTAGACCAGCTTGTCCGCGCGCTCGGCCAGCGGCACCACGCGGAACACGTCGTGATCCACCAGGACGATCAGGATGTCGCAGGTTTCCAGGGCATCGTCGATGTCGATCTGGACCGCCCCGGTATCGGTGAATTCGATCGGCAGCTCGGCCGCGTAAGGTTCCACGACGTGGATGCGGCGGCCGAACTTGCGGGCGAGGCGGCTGGTGACGAAGCGGGCCGGGCTTTCGCGGAAATCGTCGATATTGGCCTTGAAGGCCAGGCCCAGGCAGGCGACTTTCGCGTCCGGATGGGCTTCTACCAGCGCTTCGGCCTTGGCGATCACATGATGCATCTTGCCGTCGTTGACGCCGCGCGCGGTGCGGATCAGCGGCGTTTCCTTCGGCGCGCCGTGGACGATGAACCAGGGGTCGACGGCGATGCAGTGGCCGCCCACGCCGGGGCCGGGTGAGAGGATGTTCACGCGCGGGTGGCGGTTGGCGAGACGGATCACTTCCCACACGTCGAGCCCCATGCGGTCCGAGACGATCGAAAGCTCGTTGGCGAAGGCGATGTTGACGTCGCGATAAGCGTTCTCGACCAGCTTGGTCATCTCGGCCGAGCGTGCATCGGTGGTGACGCACTCGCCGCGCACGAAGCGCTTGTAGAAAGCCAGCGCCTTCCTCGCGCAGCGCGGGGTGATGCCGCCGATCGAGCGGTCGTTGTTGGTCAGCTCTTCCAGGATGCGGCCCGGAAGCACACGTTCGGGGCAATAGGCGATCGAGATGTCCGGGGTTTCGCCGACAAGGCCGGGCACTTTGAGGTCGGGACGCATTTCGGCGATCATGTCGCGAAGCTGTTCGGTAGTGCCGACCGGCGAGGTCGATTCGAGGATCACCACGTCGCCCGCCTTCAGCACCGGGGCGATCGTGCGGCCGGCGGCCAGGACATAGGAAATGTCCGGCGCATGGTCCTTGTCGAAAGGCGTGGGCACGGCGATCACGAAGACGTCGGCGGGTGCGACTTCGATGGCGGCCGAAAGCAGCCCGCGCGAGACGACGCCCTGGACAAGGCCCTCGAGATCGACTTCCTCGATATGGATCTCGCCGCGATTGATGGTGTCGACCACCCTTTGCGAAACGTCGAGGCCCAGCACCTTGCACCCGGCGCGGGCGATCACGGCGGCGGTCGGAAGTCCGATATAGCCTAGGCCGACAACACAAACGCTAGGCTTGTTCTCTGATTTCATGCGCAAGCAGCTCCACGATTCGGCGCGAAGATTGCCCATCCCCGAAGGGGTTATGCGCGCGCGCCATGGCCTCGTAGGCCGAGGTATCGTCGAGCAAGGTTGATATTTCGGTAACGATCGCGGCGGCCGAAGTGCCGACCAGCCGGGCGGTGCCGGCCTCGACCCCTTCCGGGCGCTCGGTGGTCTCGCGCATGACCAGCACCGGCTTGCCGAGCGCGGGGGCTTCCTCCTGCACGCCGCCGCTGTCGGTCAGCATGATCTCGGCGATATTCAGCAGGCGCGCGAAGTGCGGATAATCGAGCGGCTCGATCAGGGCGACGTTGTCCAGCCCGGAAAGACGCTCGTTCATCACCCGCCGCACGTTGGGGTTGAGGTGGACGGGGAAGATCACGGCGGTATCGGGGCGTTCGGCGATCCGGCGGATGGCGGTCGCGATCTGCTCCATGCCCTCGCCGAAGTTCTCGCGGCGATGGCTGGTGACGCCGATGATGCGCTTGCCGGCGAACCTGGCCTCAAGCCCGGCGAGACCGGCGGCCAGCCCGGGCTCGGCCGCGATCCGGGCGCTCACCCAGCGCAGCGCGTCGATCACCGTGTTGCCGGTGACGTGGACGCGCGCGGGATCGACATTCTCGTTGACAAGCGCGGCCGCCGAAGTCGTGGTCGGCGCGAAGTGCAGGCTGGCCATGGCGCCGATGATCTTGCGGTTCACCTCCTCGGGCCAGGGATGGTAGATATTGTAGGATCGCAGGCCCGCCTCGACATGATCCACCGGCACCTTGCGGTAATAGGCGGCCAGCGCGCCGGACATGGCCGTCGCCGTATCGCCCTGCACGATCACGCGATCGGGCTGTACCAGGTCCATCACTTTGCCCAGGCCGGTGAGCAGGCTGGCGGTGAGCGCGTCGAGCGTCTGGTCGGGCCGCATCACGTCAAGGTCATGGTCGGGCACGATCCCGGCGATCTCGAGCACCTGGTCGAGCATCTGGCGATGTTGCGCCGAAACGCAGACGACGCATTCGAACCGCGGATCGGCCTTGAGCGCGTGGATCACGGGAAAGAGTTTGATCGCCTCGGGACGAGTGCCGAAGATCACGAGGATACGGGAACGTTGGGTCATCGCCGGGTGCGTATCACGCCAATGTTAACCGTGAAATAAAGCGGGCGACGCTGCTTTCAGGTTTTGGGCGGCGGCATGGCATGTACTTATGGCGTGTGCCGGAGAGGCGTGACGTTCCACCGCCCTTGGACGGCCCGTTTCAATCTCAACCGGCATTTGCAGCGCTAGTTCGCCGAATCCTTCGACCAGGGGTTCTTGTGCTCGCTTTTGGCGGCGGCGACCTGGGCGCTTTCCTGCTTCGCCACGTCTTCCGCGGCTGGAACCGTGCAATAGGCGGTCGTGAGAACGCCGGCTGCCCAGAACAGAGCGTTCCAGCGGCTTTTGAAGACGGTGGTTATCCTGGGTCCGAACATCGCTGCGCCAGGATAGCGCGGCAAGGTTAAGGTTCGATGCCCGCCTCGCGCTTGAGATCGTATAGGACTTCGAGTGCATCGCGCGGGGAGAGCGCGTCCACGTCCATCTCGCGCAGCTTGTCGCGCAGGCTGTCGCACTGCGTCTCGCGCTGTTCCTGGGCGGCGGCGAACAGCGGCAGGTCGCCCAGGCCGGCCGCCAGGCCGCCGGTTTCGGCCCGGCCTTTTTCCAGCTTTTCCAGCACCGACTTGGCGCGGCTGATGACCTTGGGCGGCACCCCGGCGAGCCGCGCCACGGCAAGGCCATAGCTGCGGTCGGCGGGGCCATCGGCCAGTTCGTGGAGGAGTACGAGGTCGCCCTTCCATTCGCGCGCGCGGACATGGTGGAGCGACAGTGCCTCGCAGGTTTCCGCCAGCCGCGCGAGTTCGTGGTAGTGGGTGGCGAAGAGGCAGCGGCAGCGATTCGTCTCATGGACCGCCTCGGCCACCGCCCAGGCCAGCGCCAGGCCGTCGTAGGTCGAGGTTCCCCGGCCCACTTCGTCGAGGATGACGAAGCTGCGGTCGGTCGCCTGCGCCAGGATCGCGGCGGTCTCGACCATTTCGACCATGAAGGTTGAACGTCCGCGCGCAAGGTTGTCGGAGGCGCCCACGCGGCTGAACAGGCGGTCCACCATGCCGATCCGCGCCGCCTTGGCGGGCACGAAGCCGCCTGCCTGGGCAAGCAGCACGATCAGGGCGTTCTGGCGCAGGAAAGTGGACTTGCCGCCCATGTTGGGGCCGCCGATCAGCCACAGCCGGTCATGGCTGGCGAGGCGGCAGTCGTTGGCGACGAAGCGCTCTCCCTGCGCCTTGAGCGCGGCTTCGACCACCGGATGCCGCCCGCCTTCGATCTCCAGCGAGAGGCCGTCCACCACCGCGGGCCGGACCCAGCCGCCTTCGGCCGCGCGTTCGGCCTGCCCGGCGGCAACGTCGATGCGGGCAAGCGCGGCGGCGGTGCGGGCGATGGCGTGGCGGGCGGCGACCGCCTGTGCGACCAGTTCCTCGAAATGTGCTTCCTCGGCGGCGAGCGCGTGGGCGCCGGCCTCGGTGATGCGGCTGGCCTCCTCGTGCAGCGCGAGCGCGTTGAAGCGCATGGCCCCGGCCATGGTCTGGCGGTGCGAGAAGCCGCTGTCCGGCTCCAGCAACTTGTCGGCATGGCGTTGGGGCACTTCGATGAAGTAGCCGAGCACATTGTTGTGCTTGATCTTGAGCGAAGGCGTGCCGGTCTGCTCGCGGTACTTCGCTTCCAGCGCGGCGATGGCGCGGCGGGCGTTGCCGGACGTCTCGCGCAGCACGTCGAGCGCGGCGTCGTAGCCCGGGGCGATGTAGCCGCCCTGTCCGCGCTCGGTCGGCGGCGAGGGCACCAGCGCGCGATCGAAGTGATCGACCAGCGCGCCGTGGCCGCCCAGATGCGGAAGCAGCGCTGCCAGCAGGAGCGGCAGGTCGCCGCGCCGCGCCAGCCTGTCGCCGACCGTGCGCGCGCCGGAAAGGCCGTCGCGCAGCTGGCCGAGATCGCGGGGGGAGCCCCGGCCCGCCACCACGCGGCCGAGCGCCCGGCCCAGGTCCGGCAGCGCGCGCAGCGCGGCGCGCAGATCCTCGCGCAGCAAGGCGTCGTCGTGCAGCCATTCGACCAGTTCGAGCCGCGCGGCGATGGCGGCGCGATCGGTCAGCGGCGCGGCAAGGTCCTCGGCCAGCTGGCGCGCGCCGGCGCCGGTGACGCAGCGGTCGATGGCGTCGATCAGGCTGCCCTTGCGCCCGCCCCGCGCCGCTTCGAGAATTTCCAGGCTCGCCCGCGTCGCCTCGTCCATCGCCAGGCTGGCTTCGCCCGAGCGCGCTTCGGGGGGCAGCAGCAGCGGCAGGCTCCCGCGCCCGACATGATCGAGGTAGGCGATCAATCCGCCCGCCGCCGCCAGCATCGGCCGCGTGAACATACCGAAGCCATCGAGCGTGGCGACGCCGTGGACCAGCTTGAGCCGCGCCTCGCCGCCCTCCGACGAGAACTCGCGCGCGGCGCGGGCAATGGCGTAGGCGGGTGCGGCCTCCCAGCCGTCCGGCACCACCAGCTCGCTCGCGCCCAGGCGGGCCAAGGCGGCGGCCAGGTGCTCGGGCGGGCATTCCTCCAGCTCCATGCGGCCGGTCGAGATGTCGCAGGCGGCGATGCCGATGGTTCCGCGCAAGTCGCATGCCGCTGCCAGCACGTTGGCCCGGCGCGGTTCCAGCAGCGCTTCCTCGGTCAGCGTGCCCGCCGTGACGAAGCGCACGATATCGCGCGCCACCAGCGCCTTGGACCCGGCGCGCCGCTTCGCTTCGGCCGGGGTTTCGACCTGATCGGCAATCGCCACGCGGCAGCCGGCCTTGATGAGGCGGGCCAGGTAGCCTTCGGCGGAATGCGCGGGAACCCCGCACATCGGAATCGGCTGGCCCAGGTGCTCGCCGCGCGTGGTGAGCGCGATGTCGAGGATCGCCGCCGCTTTCCGCGCATCGTCGAAGAACAGTTCGAAGAAGTCACCCATGCGATAGAACAGCAGGCAGTCCCCGGCTTCCTCACGCAGCGCGAGGTACTGGGCCATCATCGGAGTGGCGCCGGAGGCCGGCCCGGAGGTTGTTTGTCCGGAGGTTTGCCCAGAGGTTTGCCCAGAGGTTTGCCCAGAGGTTTGCCCAGAGGTTTGCCCAGAGGTTTGCCCAGAGGTTTGCCCAGAGGTTTGCGAAGAGCCGCTCATGCCGGGTAGCGTTAGCGCCATGGTCGCGGTCTTGGGAAGCTTGTCCGCCCATCCTTTCCCCTATCGCGTCGCGCGATCTTTCGTTAGGGGGCGGGCGAGTCCGGGAGATGTCGCTTGTCCGAGAAAAGCAAGGTCCAGTTTACCGAGCGCGAGGCGCTCTTCTATCACAGCACGATCCGGCCGGGTAAGATCGAGATCATCGCATCGAAGCCGATGGCGACGCAGCGCGATCTCAGCCTGGCCTATTCGCCCGGCGTCGCCGTTCCGGTGCAGGCCATCGCCGACGATCCGCAGGCTGCCTACGAATATACCGCCAAGGGCAATCTTGTCGCGGTGATCTCGAACGGCACGGCTATCCTGGGCATGGGCAATCTCGGCGCACTGGCCTCCAAGCCGGTGATGGAAGGCAAGGCGGTGCTGTTCAAGCGCTTCGCCGATGTCGATTCGATCGACATCGAGCTTGCCAGCGAGAACGTCGAGGCGCTGATCGAGGCGATCGCGATGATGGAGCCGAGCTTCGGCGGCATCAACCTGGAAGACATCAAGGCGCCCGAGTGCTTCATCATCGAGCAGACCCTGCGCGAGCGGATGAATATCCCGGTCATGCACGACGACCAGCACGGCACCGCGATCATCGCCGCCGCCGGGATCATCAACGCATGCCACCTCACCGGGCGCGATCTTGGCAAGATCAAGGTGGTGGTCAACGGTGCCGGTGCTTCGGCGCTGGCCTGCACGGCACTGATGAAGTCGATGGGCGTGCGCCACGAGAACGTGATTGTCTGCGACAGCAAGGGCGTGATCTATCGCGGCCGCGACAACATCGACCAGTTCAAGTCGGCCCATGCCGTCACCACCGACAAGCGCACGCTCACCGAGGCGCTCGAGGGTGCCGACTTGTTCCTCGGCCTGTCGGTCGCCGGGGCGGTGACGCAGGACATGGTGATGAAGATGGCGGACCAGCCGATCATCTTCGCCATGGCCAATCCCGATCCGGAAATCGCCCCACCCCTGGTCAAGGAAGTGCGCCCCGACGCCATCGTCGCCACCGGGCGTTCGGACTATCCGAACCAGGTCAACAACGTGCTGGGTTTCCCCTTCATCTTCCGCGGCGCGCTGGATGTCCGTGCGACCGCGATCAACGAAGAGATGAAGATCGCCGCCGCGCACGCCATCGCCCAGCTCGCGCGTGAGCAGGTGCCCGAGGAAGTCGCCGCGGCCTATGGCGAATCGCAGCAGTTCGGCCGTGAATACATCATCCCAGCGCCCTTCGATCCACGCCTGATGGAAGTCGTCCCATCGGCCGTGGCCAAGGCGGCGATGGATTCGGGTGTCGCGCGCAAGCGGATCGAGAATTTCGACACCTATCGCCACGAACTCAAGGCCCGGCTCAACCCGACTACATCGGTGCTCAGCCAGGTCTATGCCCAGGTCAAGGCCAACCCCAAGCGGATGATCTTCGCCGAGGGCGAGAACGAAGTCGTGCTGCGCGCGGCGATCCAGTACCGGGATTTCGGCTATGGCGAACCGATCCTGGTCGGCCGCACGCGGAACGTGCTGGACAAGATGGCCGAACTCGGGGTCGCCGATCCGGAGAGCTACCAGATCGAGAATTCGATGGTGTCGCAGTACGTTGCGCCGATGGTCGAGATGCTCTACGAACGCCTCAAGCGCCGGGGCTTCCTTCAGCGCGACGTGCAGCGCATGATTAATACCGATCGCAACATCTTCTCGTCCTGCCTGCTCAAGCTGGGCGTGGGCGATGCGATGATTACCGGCATGACCCGTCCCTTCGCGCAGTCGATGCGGGACGTGCGCCGCGTGCTCGATCCGGCCGATGGCAAGCTCCCGTTCGGCATCCACATGCTGGTCGGCAAGAACCAGACCGTGTTCATGGCCGACACCACCATCAACGAGCGCCCGAGCGCCGAGGAACTGGCGGTGATCGCGAACGAGACGGCGGCGGTCGCCCGCAAGCTCAGCCATGAACCGCGCGTCGCCTTTCTCAGCTACTCGACTTTCGGCAACCCCTCGGGCAGGTGGCTGGAATCGATCCGCGATGCCGTCCACATCCTCGACGAGCAGAAGCCCGGCTTCGAGTATGACGGCGACATGGCGCCCGATGCCGCGCTCAACCCCAAGATCATGGCGCTGTATCCCTTCTGCCGCCTGACGGCGCCGGCGAACGTGCTCATCATGCCGGGACTGCAGTCCGCCAACATCTCGGCCAAGCTGCTGCGCGAGATGGGCGGGGCGACCACTATCGGCCCGATGCTGCTGGGCATGGAAAAGCCGGTCCAGATCGTGCCGATGACGGCGATCGCGCCCGACGTGCTGACCAGCGCCGTGCTGGCCGCGGCGGGGATAGCGGGGTAGGGGCCTCCCAGCCCCGGCCGATCTCGCAGGAACGCTCGCGGCCCGGCTACGAGCGGGACGAAAAAAATCCCGGCCGTTGCCGACCGGGATTTGGAAGTTTGGGAGAGGATGCCTGAAAGGCAGGGTCGTTTTGTGCGATGCAGCATTTTTTTGCAAGTGCGAAATACGCCGCGACGGTTGCCCTTCCTGCACTTGCCGAAGCTTCGGACCATCCCGCCTCCTCGTAGGACGCTTGCGCGGCGCCGGGGTCCGATCCCTTCGGCAAGCTCCGCGTAAGTGGGCTCCGATCAATATTTTCGCTATTTAACAAATATTTAATCTGCACGACTCGGAGCGGGAACCGTTTCCCACTTCGTCATCGCGAGGTGGCGAAGGGAAGGGTGGGACAGGAGTCCCGATCCAGGAGATCTGACATTATGGGGCTACAGGACTGTCAGGAAGCGGGATAAACTCCACGTTATCGAAATCGGGCAACTTCATTCTGCCGGCCTTCCAGTCGGCGGCGGCCTGCTTGAGGCGCTCCTTCGAGGATGAGACGAAGTTCCAGTACAGATAGCGCTCTCCTACCGGCTCGCCGCCCAGGACCATCACCGTCGCATGTTCGAGCGCCTTGATGCGCGACACATCCGGGCCAAGCACCAGCATGCGCCCAGCCGCGTGGCGCTGATCGTCGACTTCGATCGAGCCGGTCGCGACATATATCGCCCGCTCGGCATGACCGCTCGGAACCTCGGCGATGGCGCCCGTCGCCAGATCGAGATGGGCATAGAACAGCGGTGAATGCGTCCGGACGCCGGCGGTCAGGCCATAGGCGCTGCCGGCGATAAGCTGCCCCGCCACGCCAGCCTCGCGCCATTGCGGCAGGTCGCTGCCCGCGTGGTGCGAAAAGGAAGGCAGGGTCTCCTCATCGTCCACCGGCAGCGCCACCCACGCCTGTATCCCATGCAGATGGTCGCCCACGGCGCGTGCCTTTTCGAAACGTTCGCTGTGGGTGATGCCGCTGCCGGCGGTCATCCAGTTCACTTCCTGCGGCCGGATCGCTTGCTGCGAGCCGACGCTGTCGCGATGCATGATCTCGCCCGAGAACAGATAGGTTACGGTGGAGAGGCCGATGTGGGGATGCGGCCGAACGTCAAGGTTCCGGCCGACGCCCGCAGCGACATCGAGCGGGCCCATGTGATCGAAGAAAACGAACGGTCCCACCATGCGCCGCTGCGCGAAAGGCAGGACGCGGCCGACATCGAGTCCCCCGCCAAGGCCGCGGCGGCGCTGCTCAATCACCATTTCGATCATGTCGTTCTCTCCGTCAGGGCGCGAGAGGATCGCATGCTTTGCCGATCCTGCAAGCTTTGCCGCGAGGTGCCATCAAGCCAGCCGTGCGGTCCCGCAGACATCGAGCACTTCGCCTGCTCCGGTCGTGGGATCACATGAGCATCGACATTCGCGACAAGTGGAAATCGAGCGAACCGCGCAGCGAATTGGCCGCCGCCGCGAAATCGCGGAAATGGCCGGCAGGCCCTTCTTCGGCGATGCCCGTCTCCCCGTGCAACCGGATCGCCTGCCCGCAGACAAAGTCGCTGGCCCGGACGATCACCGCCTTGGTTGCCGAGGTCGCATAAGCGCGCCGGCGCCCGTCGGGCTCCGACAGGCTGGCTAGCCCCAGCAATGCTGCCGAGCGTGCCTGCTCCAGCGCCGCCAGCATCTGGGCACGCTGGCGCTGAAGCCGGGAGTCGCGCATTGCTTCGCCCGGCTGCCCGTCCTTGCTCAAGCATCCGGGCGCGGCGGCGAGCGCTGCCTCCATCGCTCCCACCACGCCGAATGCGTTGGCAACGATCGCGACGTCCATTCCCGCGCCCAAGGCGGCCAGCGCCGCGCCCGGCTTGCCCAGCAACGCCTGGCCCGGGACGCGCACGGCGTCCAGTTCGACCGTCGCCATGTCGCTGCCGTCGATCATCCGCCATGCGTGAACCCTGACGCCTGGCGTGCCGCGCGGCACCAGGAACAGCGAATGGCCGAACGGGTCATAGACCTCACCCGCCGTGCGGGCGGAAACCAGATAGTCGGTCGCCGTGCCGCCGCCGTCGACCGCGACCTTGCATCCGTCGAGGACGTATCCGTCCTTGTCCGGTGTTGCGCTTGCCTTGGTCCAGCGCAGGCCGCCACGCGCCGGCGCTTCGTGACAGGCCATGGCGAGCCGCGTTTTGCCAGCGACGGCGGGCGCGAGCAGCTTTGCCGCCTCCGCCGCATCGAGTGAGACCTGAAGCGCCGCCGCGGGATAGACGATGCCGCCAACATACGGCTCAATCGCAAGCCCCGCGCCCAACCGTTCGGCGAGGAGCATCATCGTCGCCAGCGAGCCGCCATGGCCGCCCGCTTCCTCGGGAATGCCGAGCCCGAGCCAGCCCATCGCGGCGAAATGGTCCCAGTTGTCGCGGTTGGCGGCCAGCAACGCTGCACGTGCCGGCAAGGCATATGCGGCGGCGGTGAAGCGATCGATGCCGTCGCGCAGCTTCGCGTCTTCGCCGGATGGACCGAGGTCCAATCTGGCTCCTGAATGGTGAAGGCTGGTCTCGGCGATTCTCTGGCGCAGCAGTTCATTGTCGCCGTCGCGGAAAGCCAGGATCGGGGCGCCGCCGGGCGCCTCGAACGGACCGGGCAATTCGTCCGCCGCCAGGCCGCCGTGATGGGCTGGCTCCTGCGCCAGGCCAAAGGGGCCGAGCGCCTGGGCGATCAGGCCGCCGACTTTCCGTTGCAGCTCCGATCCCGTGATCCCTGCCAGCACTGCCAGATCGTCGCTCGCCCTGTCGCCGCCCTGCATCGCGCGGGCCAGCGCATGTTCGAGTGCGTCGAGTTCGGCTTGCAGCGCCGCCGCCCTGGCCCGGAACAGGGGATCGTTCCAGAGGATATCGTCGTGGTAATCGGATTGCCGGGCGAACGCGGCCAGCTGCTTCATGTCATCCTTGAGGGCAGGCAGGCATTTGGCGAGAAAGCCGCGAACTTCATCGCCGAGGGCGTTTTCATCGGAAACGGAATGGGAGTTCATGTGCAGGCGTTTCCTGTCTCTGGTCGAAGTCAGAAATTAAGACCCGACATCGTCGGCCCGTTGATGCTGCCGAGCGTCTGCCACTCCTTGAACCCGGTGAGGGCGGCCAGACCGGGATGCCGATCGAGCAGCGCGCGGTCGAGCGAGACGGTCCAGTTCTCCTGAGTGCGCAGGAAGGGCATGTAATAGGTGGCGAAAACACCGCGCCGCTTCTGGTCGGCGGTGCGGTTGAGACCGGTGGCATGATGAAGGCGCCCGTCGAACACCGCCATCGATCCGGCTTTGCCGGTGAGCCGGGCGGGGGCCGATGGTGCCAGGCCGCCCTGCGGGTAGGCAAGGCTCAGGTGGCTGCCGGGCACGACCAGGGTCGCGCCGTTTTCCTCGGTGAAATCATCCAGGAACCACGCCACGTTGAGCACCAGCATCTGGGGAAACGGCTCCGGCATGAAGCCCTGGTCGGTATGCAGCCTCCCGACGTCACGGTCAGCGCCGGGGGCGGTCACGTTGGCGGAGAGCTGGGCGAGGAGGACGTCGGTGCCCATCGCGCCGCGCACGATTTCGAGGGCGAGCGGGTGCGTGGCGAGCAGCACGAATTCCTCGCCGCGGTTGAGCATCGCCCAGATGCGCTGGTTGGCGTTGTCGGGGCCGTAGCGGATGGCGGTGCCGTTCTCGTCGTCGGCCGCGCACTCGCGGTCGAGGGCGCCGCGCACTAACGCCAGTGCATCGGCGTCGAGCACGTCGGGCACGATGCAGTAGCCGGCCTGGGCAAGATTACCGAGGATCGACTCCACTTCGGCGGACTGTGCGAGCATGGTCATGACGGATGCACCTTCGGACAATTGATGGTCTTCCGCAATCGGCCGGGCGGTAGCGGGAAGCGTTTCCTGAATGGGCACGTTGTTCTCGAGGAAAGCGCGGCGCGGCCCGGAGCGCCCCGGGGTTTCAGGAGACGGGGCGTTTCGTTCCCGGACGATGAACGGACCGCTCGCCGTTCGCGGCACCGTTCATACCGATTTGTCGCAATGGATGGTCATCCCGCGAATCTCGTAGCTCTGCGTGTTGGGGTTCCACAGCATCTCGGGCTTCCGCGCCATTCGAATGCCTGGCAAGCGCATGATGGAATCGAGAAACATGCGGCCTTCGTGCAGGGCGACCTGCGAGCCGGGGCAGCGATGCGGCCCGTCGCCGAAAGTCATGTAGTTCGCGACATTTCGGGTTTTCGCCCTCCGCTCCGCATCGAAGGTGAACGGACAGGCGCCAACTGTCTGCTCGTCCTGATTGGCGGACCTGATATCGATGCCGACCAGATCGCCGGCCTCGATCGGGCGATCGTTTGCCTGGGGGATCGCGCTTTCCGCCCGGCGGTAGATCATGCCCGAGACCGGCTCGAGCCGCAGGATCTCCTGAAGGATGGCGAACTGCCCGTCCTCATCGGCATCGAGAAAGCTCTGCTTCAGCTCGGGCCGGTCGAACATGTGCCAGGCCGCCATGCCGATGAACTCGCGCGTCGTCGAAACCCCGGCGGTGCCGTAGGTCATGCATTCCATAATCATCGCGGCCTTGGAATAGCCTTCCTGGACCATGTAGCTGACGACGTCGTCCTTGGGCTCCCGGCGCCGGACCTCGATCGCCGGCGTGATATGATTGTCGAAGAACTGGCGTGTCAGGCGGTCCTTGGGCGCCCGGAAATGCCAGCCGAACAGACGATCTTCAAGGAAGCGCCGCAAGGCACCGCGGTTCGGCCGCGGCGAGGAGCGGCGAATGGCATGCAGCAGGCTCGCCAGGGCCAGCGGGTCGTTCCGATCGTCGATCCCCAGGATTTCCACGGTGACGTTGGACGCGAGTTCCAGCGCCATTTCGTCGAGCACGCCCGTGCCCGCCGCCCGCAGTTCGGCGGTCAGCTTGGCCATCGTGCGATTGATGATGGGATGATAGCGGGTGATGATCGCCTTCGGCGTGAAATAGGCAGCCACCGAGGCCCTGCGCTTGCGATGCGGCTCTCCGTCGAGGAAGAAGAAAGAGATGTGGGCGGGGTTGTCGAAGACGACCTCCGAGGAATTGCCGCCTCCCTGGCGCACGTTCGGCGAACGCAGCACTTCGCGCGCGTCGGCAAAGCTGCGAATGATCCTGGCGCCGGCGAACGGCGAAACGTGTTGCCTGGCGAATTCGGCGCTCTTGCGATCGTCCCGGCCGGCAGCCGGGCAAGTTGAAGCATCAATAGTCTCTTGCATCGTGGGTATTCCGTTTCTTGCAGTCGGGTCAAAATCGAGGGGACCGGCGCGCGAACGCCAACCCCGCCGCGACCTCGATCTACTCCACCGCTTCCAGGCTGGTCTTGTTTCCGCCCGCCAGCTTCGGCTTGCGCGTCTCGCCTTCGAGCATGCCTACGCCGACATTGGCCGCGTCGCTCATGTCGACGATTTCATCGAGATGCGCGGTGATCGCTTCCATCGTCAGGTTTTCGCTTGTGAACCCATCGTTCTGCATGATCGCCATGCGCAGGACCTGCCCACCGCCGCAGCACAGCATGACCCCGTTGAGCGGGCAGCTTTCATGGGCGAGATAGACCGCCGCCGGCGATGCCAGTTCCGGCGGAAACACCGTCGACAGCTTGGCAAAAGTCTCTGGCGGGCGGCCGTAGACATGCGACATTCTTTCCGGTGAGGACATCCTGGTGCCCACGCGCGGCGAGAAGCCGTTGACCGCGATCCCATATTTCGGACCCTCCGAAGCCAGTGCCAGGGTCAGGCCGATCACGCCGCCTTTCGCGCCGCCGTATGCCGTCATCATTTCATGGATGCCCAGCGGGCCTTCGGAGGCGGTGTTGACGATGCGGCCGCCGCCGCTCTTCATGAAGTGCTTCCATGCCGCGCGGCAGACATTGGCGGTTCCGAGGTAATTCACCTCGGCCATGCTGCGGAAATCTTCGGCCGTATGGTTCTCGAACAATTCCGGACCGTTGATGCCGGCATTGTTGATGACCGCGTCGAGCCGGCCGAAGCTGTCGAGCGCGGCCTGGACCATCGCGCTCGCGCCGGCTTCCTCCGCCACCGACGCATAGCAGGCGACCGCGTCTCCGCCCGCCGCCTTGATTTCTTGCACGACTTCGTCCGCCGGCCCGTTCGAGCCGCCCGAACCGTCCACCGCGACGCCGGGATCGGCCACCACGACTTTCGCGCCGCGCGATGCCAGCAGCAGCGCATGGGCGCGACCCACTCCCCGGCCGCCGCCGGTGACCAGCACGATTTTCCCGTCGAAACGCAATTCTGTCATGGGCTGTTGATCCTCTCTCAAAGCTGAAATCTTGTTGCGGCACTTCGAAACGGCACCGATATCTTGTAGAATTCCTGGCGGATTCCGGGGTGAGAGAGCTTCGCCGGCCTCCCTCATCCTTGGATTCTTCGCTTGCGACGGCGAATCCCGATCGTCGCTCCAAAATGGTATTTGACATAATTTGAGAGTCAATCTCATATTAGTCCCACTATGAGTTTACCGGACACATCCCTACGCATGAAGCAGCCGGGCCTGCGCGAAAGAAAGCGCCTGCGAACGCAGCGCGCGATCCGGGAGGCGGCGCTCACGCTGTTCACCGAGCAGGGTTATGAAGATACGACGGTGGAGCAGATCGCCGAACTGGCCGAAGTCGCGACCGCCACGTTCTTCCGTTATTTTCCCGGCAAGGCCGACGTGGTCCTGAATTTTCAAGACGCGCTGCTTCCCGCGCTCTGGGAGGCGGTCGTGCGGCGCCCGGCGGAGGAGAGCGACTTCCTGGCGATCAAGAACGCCGTCAAACAGGTGTGGCTGGTCGAATTCGACACCGGACTCACGGCGCGCCTCGCCAAGATCATCGCGCTCTCGCCGCCGCTGCGCAGGCTGAGCCATGACATCGGGCGGGGTTGGGCCATTGGTGTCGCCAAGGCCCTGGCGGTGCGTCGTGGCGATGATCGCCCTCCGGAGGCGTTCGCGCTTCGGGCGCGCGTTGCACTGGCGGTGTTCTCACACGCGGTCGGGGTCTGGATCGCTGACGATTGCGCCAGCGATCTGGGCGACGTGATCGAAGAACAATATGCAGACTTCAATAATATATTCAATGACTTATAATATGAAATTCCGGTGATCGGAACTCCTGCTCCCTCGTTCCTCTCCTTGCTTGGTCATTGGAGGCCGCCGTCTGCGATCGTCCGGCCGGGTTCGAGCATCAGTCCCGGGTTTCGGGCACCTCAGGATAGGCACCGAGTACCGGGCCGAGGGCTTCCACCAGGGGTCCAAGCCAGGGCTCGTAGTTCTTCCAGTGCCCGACCGCATCGGTGAAGATCGGCTTGCGTACCTGCTCGGAACTGGCCGTGCGCACGGCGCGACCGTTGTTGTAGAATTCGAGGCAGGCCCGTTCGAAGGGCAGGCTGAGATAGTCCAGCAGCCGGCGGATCTCGGTTTCGGTGTCGGCCACCATGTTTTCATAGATCACGCGGTGCACCGCGCCGGGCGCGGCGCGGTCATGCGCGGCCATCAGCCCCACGTAGTCGCGGTAATAGCGGCCGATGTCGGCAAGGTCGTATGTAAAGGCCTGCCCGCGCGCGAAGTGCTGTTTCCAGCCGGAAAGGCAGCAGGACAGCGGATGGCGCCGGGCATCGACGATCTTCGCGTTCGGCAGGATCAGCCTGATAAGGCCCACGTGCTGCCAGTTGTTGGGCATCTTGTCGACGAACAGCGGCTTGGCCGTGTGGCGGTGGACGCGGGTGCGCTCGATATATTCCTCGCCCAGCCGCAGGCGATCCTGCGGCGAAAGCGAGGAGACCATGGCGCGGAAATCGGGGAATTCGCCTTCGTCGACCCGTGATTGCAGGCGGCTGGCGAGCATCATCATCTCCGGCAGCTCCATCGTTCCTTCCACCTGGCCATGGCTGGCGAGGATCTGCTCGACCAGCGTCGAGCCGGAGCGCGGCAGGCCGACGATGAAGATCGGGTCCGGCGCCGGGCAGCCACCTGCTCCCATCTCGGAAAGGAAGGCGCTGGTGAAAGTGCCGGCGGCGGCGGCCACTTCGGCGGAAAAGCCATCGGCGTCGTGCAGCACCATGGCGCGGCGCAGCCGGTTGCCCAGGTCGTAATGGCGAAAGGACGCGGCATAGTCGCCCGCGTCCTCGAAGGCCTTGCCGAGCGAGAAATGAAGATGGAAGATGTCTTCCCGGCGGTTCGCGGCATCCGGTTCCAGCAGCGCGAGGGCCCGTTCGATCGCGGCGATGTCCTCGGCGCCCAGCTGCACGGTCTTCAGGTTGGCGAGGCTCCACCAGGCTTCGCCCATGGCCGGTTGCCGCGCCACGGCCTGGCGGTAGGCGTCGATCGCATCGGCCTGCTCGCCCAGCGTCTTGAGGACGTGGCCCAGATTCTGCCAGACTTGCGGTTGATCCGGTTGCTGCTTCAGCAGCTTTTCGTAGATCGCCCGCGCTCGCCGCTGATCGCCCAGACGCACCAGCACGGAGGCTTTGAGCAGGGCGTGGCCGGGGCTCTTCAGCGGCGAGGAGGCCAGCGTCTCGGCATGCTCGAGCGCTTCCGGCAGGCGGTTGGTCTGGAGCAGCAGGCGCACCAGGAAATCGCGCGCCAGATCGAAGCCGGGCGCGAGTTGCAAGGCGCGTTCGACCAGCGCGAGCGCCGCTGTCATGTCGCCGCGCCGCCAGTTGATTTCTCCGAGCAGGCGGTGGCCGGCCGGATCGCCGGGGACACGCTGGAGCCGTCCCTTGAGGATGGCTTCGCCTTCATCCAGGCGGCCCTCGTTCATCGCCATCGCAGCCTCGAGCAACTGCGGATCGCGCGAGGAAGCATGCACGCCGGAAAGGTCCGCGCGCCACGCCTCGTCCTTGAGGCCGGCCTTGCGCAGCTCCCTGGCCAGCAGGAACCAGCCGTCCGCCACGGCGGGCTGCTGCCGGGTCAGGCTTTCCAGCGCGGCAATCGCCTGCTTGCCCGCGCCCGCCTCGCTGGCCGCCAGCGCCCATTCCCAGATCACCGCGGGCACGCGCGACTGGCTGCGAGCGAGTGCGGAAACACGCGTCAGCGCCGCCTTGGTCTTGCCCATCCGCCGCAAGGCCTGGCAGGCGAGCAGTTCCGCCGCCGGCAGGCCCTGGGCCTGCTTCAGTATCGCTTCGGCCCGCCTCAATGCCGCCTCCGGCTGCTTGTCCAGCAGCCGCGCAGCCTGTTCGAGCGCTTGCTTCAGCGAAAGAGGGTCGGTCGCAGTGTTACTGGTGCGGGCAGCAGCTTCCATCCGGGACCCCATTTTTCTTTTCGCTTTCGCATAATGAGCACGATTTTGCAGTTGCGCAACCGCCGATGCCGCGGCCGCGAACGCGTGACCGCATGCCGGTCCGAATGCTGGTCCGAACAAGGGTGTTGACTCCGTGTCGTGATATAGCATTATGAAACTTGGACGACCGTCCCAGAACGGCGGAAGTCCAAGGGGAACATAAGTAATACCGTCTAAGCTGCGCTGTCATGCGGCAATCTGGAGAGCACAGGCTGCTCCCGGTCGCGGCATGTTTTGCAATTGCGAAAACCGGAGCCGATCGTGGCTCCCGGCGGCGACGGTGCAATGCAAAAAACACGCGCGGGAGAGCAGGCAAGGAGGGTTAGCTACTGCAAGGGGAGTCAATCGGTATGAAAATGCAACCTCACCGCCGGTCTCGTTTCATCAGGGCCCTGGGGGTGACCACCATGCTGTCGGGGCTTGTCTCTCCCGGAATGGCCTTCGCGGCGGACGATGCGGCCGCCGAATCCGGCCCGGCCGCTTCCGCGGACGCCGGGGACTCCGGCGGCCTTGGCGATATCGTCGTGACCGCGACGCGCACGGCGGAAAGTGTGCAGAAGGTGCCGATCTCCATCCAGGCGCTGGGCGCCGAGAAGCTGGCGGAACGGCAGGTGACGGGTTTGTCCGATTTTGCCGCGCTGCTGCCCTCGGTATCCTTCGAGGGGATCGGACCAGGCCGCAACACCGCCTTTTTTCGCGGTATCGTGCCGGCGGGCGGCAACTACGCCTCGGTTGGTTATTATCTGGACGACATTCCGATCACCGGCACCGAAGTGCCCGATATCCAGGCCTATGACCTGGAGCGCATTGAAGCGCTGTCGGGTCCGCAGGGCACGCTTTACGGCGCGGGATCGCTGGCGGGCACGATCCGCATCATCACCAACAAGCCCAAGCTCGACACCTTCGAATTCGGTTACGATGTCGAGGCCAACAAATACGGCAAGGGCGATTTTGGCGGGAAGCTCAAATCCTATATCAACATTCCGCAAGGCGAAACACTGGCACTGCGCGTCATGGGCTATTACCGGCGCGACGGCGGCTATATCGACAACACGCCCAACAACGGCCTGCTCAACAATGGCGCTCCGGCGGTTTACACGCTGGGCGATGAGAATCCGGCCACGTCCTACGCGCTCGATAACAGTGATATCGCCAAGGACGACTACAACACCATCAAGGAATTCGGCGGCCGCGTGCAGATCCTGTGGCAGCCGGCTCCTGACTGGGAGATCACGCCGCAATTCACCGCACAGCGGCAGATCGCGAACGGCTATTTCGGTTATGACCCGCGCGTCGGCGACCTGGAAGTGCACGACTACGACAAGACCCGCAATGACGACAGATGGTATCAGGCGGCGCTGAGCATCCACGGCCATATCGGCGACTGGGACATCGTTTCGGCGACCGGCTATTTCAAGCGCAGGACCAAGACGCTGAATGACTATACCTATTATACTGTCACCTATGACGGTTTTGGGCCGGGCTATGAAAGCTATCTCCAGTTCTTCGACAATTGCACGGGATCGGGCGCATCGCAGCAATGCTCGATGATCGACCCGACGCAATATTATCATGCCGATTGGCACAGGAACAAGTTCACGCAGGAACTGCGCCTGAGCACGCCGAAGGACTGGCCATTCGACGTCACCATCGGCGGCTTCTACCAGCGGCAGAAGAACGAGAGCAACACCTACTACGCGATACGCGGCCTCGATACCATCACCGGATATACCCAGACGGGCGGCGGCGATGTCGCGGGCGGGTTGATCGGTGTGCCGGCCATGTACGCGATCGCCTATGATGATGACGGCGTACCCTATTTCGACACCAGCGATGTCATCAACGCGAACGGCAATCCGCTCGGAACCATGGTCTATGGCACGCAGGCGGTGAAGGGGGACGGCTTCTACGTCGTCGAACAGAACCAGCTCTATCATGACGAGGCGATCTTCGCCGAAGGCCATTACAATATTACGCCTTCACTGAAGATCACGGGCGGTATCCGCTATTTCTGGACCGATTATGCCGTCGTGGGTTTCGCCGGCGTGGCGGCTTCCGCCGCCAACACCGTCACTTCGCTGTACGTGCCGACCGGGACCTTCGGCTGCCCGACGCCACTGCCGGCGGCGCGACTGCAGTGCCTCAACACCAACTTCCGGGCTACGGACGAAACCGGTCGCTACAAGGAAAGCGGCGAAACGCACAAGGTCGCGCTGGATTGGCAGTTCCAGCCGGACAAGATGCTCTATTTCAATTATTCGACTGGTTTCCGGCCCGGTGGTTTCAATCGGCCGCTGCGTATTCGCGGCTATGGCCCGGTGGACGTGGCGCCCTACAAGTCCGAGACGCTGACAAACTTCGAAGTGGGCGTGAAAACGACCTGGGGCAGTGTCTTCCGCCTGAATGCCGCCGTCTATCTCGAAAAGTGGAACAATATCCAATATAGCGTCGTGGTTTCGGGCGCACAGGGCGCGGGCATGACCGGCAATGCCGGCAAGGCCGAGGTCAAGGGCATCGAATATGATGCCGACTTGAAGCTGGGCAAGGTCACCATATCGAGTTCCGGCGCTTACAATGACGGCAAGCTGAAGGGGAACTTCTGCAACTTCGCGCTCGACAGGTCGACCGCAACCATCTCGCAATTGCCGAGCTGTACGCTTGGCGAGGATGTGCCAGGGTCGAGCCCGCCGACCCCTCAGGTTGCCGCCGCCAACGGTACGCGCCTGCCTCGCCAACCGAAATTCAAGGGTACGACCTCTATCCGTTATGATACCATCATTGGTGATTTTGAGACCTATCTCCAGGGTGCGGCGCTGTACCAGACGGGCGCGACCCAGGACCTGAACGTCGACAACAACGCGCTGCTCGGCAACACCAAGGGTTTCGTCAGCTTCGACTTTTCGGCTGGGGTGAAGAAGGACAGTTGGAGCTTTACGCTTTTCCTCCAGAACGCCTTCGACAAGCGCGGCGGGCTGACCAAGAACACGTTCTGCTCAATCGATTTCTGCGCGGGCTCGTCCCGCACCTTCACGATCAAGCCGCAATTCTTCGGCATGCGATTCGGCCAGAAGTTCTGATAGCAGGGAGCATCGATCGGAACCCGGGTTCCGATCGATGGAACTCGGCTGTATTCACCCGCCACGCTGCTCAGCGTGGCGGGCGTCTTCATCGGGCGTTCGCGTATAGCGCGGTTCGCAGCGCGGTGATTCTGGCGGGGCCTGCCGAGGGCAGGTTTTCGAGCGCGCAGGCGGCAAAGCCGGATAGCTGGGCCGTGGCAAAGCTGATGCCGTAGAGATTTCGGCGCGGCGGCACGCCGGGTATCGGGCGGGGATAGCCGGAGGCCAGGAAATGCCTTTGGTCTTCGGCGACGCGAAATGCCGCACGCGGGCAGTCCCAGTCGATGCCCACGCCGATGACGCCGTCGATCGCGCCGGGATAGCAGGGCGCTCCGTCAACCTCACGGGGCGCCACGACGATCGTGGCCGCGCGGTTTGCCCGTTCTATCGCCGCGCCAAAGGCCGGCGCATGGGCCGGGGTGGTCGAGCCCAGGCTGAGGTTGATGACGTCCACGCGCTGCGCGATCGCCCAGTCGAGCGCCGCGATGAGCCCCAGGCCGGTGGTCCTCAGGCTATCGTGGAACACGCGGATGGGAATGCAGGTGGCGCCGGGGGCTTTTTCCTGGATTGCCGCCATTACCGCCGTCCCGTGGCCCAGCCGGTCGAGCGTGGCCTCCGCCCCCAGCTCGACGCTGCCGTCGCCGCGTATTCCGGCGCCGGCGGCAAGGCGCGAAGCCTCGATATGAGCGTGGTCCGGATTGACGCCGCTGTCGATGACGGCGATGCGAACGCCGCGTCCCGTCGCAGTGCCGGTCATGTCATTCCGCCTTGCCGGTCCGTGCCGACATTTGCCCTGCTTCCAGCCTCTCGTCGCCCAAGGTCACCACCATGTCCGCAAGCTCCGCCAGCGCGGGCTTGTGCGTGATGACGATGATCGTGGCGAACGGCAGCGCTTCGCGAAGACCATGTGCGACCAGGCGTTCGGTCTCGCTGTCGAGGGCGGCGGTAGGCTCGTCGAGAATCAGGACCGAGGGGCGGCGCAGCAGCGCGCGCGCGACGGCAACCCGGTGCCGCTCGCCGGCGGAAAGGGCCAGCCCGCGTTCGCCGGCGCGGGTTTCAAGGCCCTCTGGCAGGCGCGCGACAAGCGGCGCGAGCCCGGCCAGCCTGGCAGCCTTGGCGATGGCCTCGTCCGAGGCACCCGAACAGGCGAATCCGATGTTGTTCGCCAAGCTGTCGTTGAAAAGATGCGGCGACTGGTCGACCAGCACGATCGCACGGCGCAGATCGTCGATCTTCAGCGCGCGAAGATCGATTCCGTCCACTTCGATGCTGCCTTCGTCCGGATCGAGGTAGCGCACCATCAGGTCGGCCATGCTGGACTTGCCGATCCCGCTCGGCCCGACGATGGCGCAGAAGGTGCCGGCGGGGATGAACAGGTTGGCCGAGTTCAGGATGGTTCTGCCATCATGACGGAAGGTCACCTCGTTGAAGCGAAGGCCCGCGTGCATGTCCTTGAACGGCAAGGCGGCCGGACGTTCGACGACATCGGGGCATGTGTCGAACAGCGTGAAAATCCGGCCCAGCGAAACCCGCGCCGATGCAAGTCCCGATCCCAGCCCCATCAGCACCTGGATGGGCGAAAAAAGCCGTGACTGGTAGGTCATGAAAGCCACCAGCGTGCCGATCGTCATCTTGCCCGCGATGATCTGCGTTCCGCCATATAGAATGATCGCCGAAGTGGATGCGGTCAGCAGCGTGCCCGGCAGCGCGCCGGCCATGAAGGAAGTGAGCTGCATCGTCAGCATCGTCGAGACGAAGGCGCCGTTGCGCTGGCGGAACCGGTTGATTTCATGCTCCTCGGCGCGCAGCGAAGTCACTGTCCGCATGCCCATCACCGTATCGACCAGCAGGCTGCCCAAGTCGGCACCCCGTTCGCGCATCACGCGGTTCAGTTCGGTCAGCTTCCGCTGGAAGTAGAGGAAAAGGGCAATGCAGACCGGTATGACGACCACGCCGATCACGAACATCACGGGATCGAGCCACAGCATCATCGCCACGCATCCGGCCAGCATCAGCAGGTTGCTGAGAACGGAGAGGAGCGAATCGGCCGTGACACGCTGGATGTCGCTTACGTCGCTGTTGATCCGCGACATGAGGTCCCCCAGGCGGAAGCGCGCATAGAAGCGCGGGGAAAGCCGCTGCAGGTGCCGCAGCAAGGCCGCGCGAATATCGAACAGCATGGCGGCGGAGGCCGAGACGTAGCGATAGCTCGCGAACATGTTGAGCGCGAAGCCGCCCAGCGAGATCGCGATCATGGCGCCCGCGATCTCTACGAGCGCCCCCATGTCGCCGCGCAGCAGCGCCTTGTCGATCATCAGCTTGGACAGATAGGGCTGCATGAGGTTGAGCGCGGTCGCGAGCAGGCTGACCACCAGCACCACGGCAAGCGCGCGCCGATATGGACGCAGGAAAGGAAGCAGCCTGGCATAGCTGCGCCAGCCGGGAATGGCGGTGGCGGAATCTGGCGGACTGGCGTTCGCGGCGGCGTTCATGCCGCCAGTTCCCGCCGCACGAGACGAAAGCCTTCCAGCGCGAAACGCGGTGGCGGCTCCCGCTCCAGCCGGGCAGTGCAGGCCGCGAACCCGTCCGCCAGCGCCTGTTGCTGCAAGCACCACCATGGACCGGTTCCGCCGGAACCATAGAATTCGCAGCAGTGCCGCAAGTGCCGGCGCATCGCCGCCGTCATCATCGCCTCGTAGTGGCCGAGCAGCGCGCCGGCGTCCTCGCCCTCCCGGCATGCCAGGGCGACGGCGCAGGCCAGTATGGCCTGCCGCACGGCGAGCGCGGTGCCGTCGCCGCAGATCGGATCGAAGGCCATCGCGCTCGAGCCGCAGGCAAGCCAGCCGCCGCCCGCCATGGCGGCGAGCATGCGCGGGGCGGTATCGAACCGCGCAGCCTGCCGCGCTTCGATTCGGACACGGGCGGCGAGATGGCGGCTCTGTTCGAGAAGCACCGCACAGGGCGCGCCCACGGCCAGCAGCCAGCCGCCCTGTCCGGCAGACGGGATCATGAACAGCCAGCCGTCTTCGACCGATTCGATCCAGCAGGCATCGGCATCTTCCGGCATGAGCAGGCGCACGGGGACTGTCTCTCCCATCCGTTCCCCGAAGCGCAGCAAGGGTTCGTCCGGCGCGGGGCGCGAGGTCCGGATGGTGAAGTCCGCCGCGCGCGGCGCCGGGCCGGCATCGGGCGACGCGAAGTCCAGGTCGCCGGCGCCCAGCATGACGGCGCCGTGCGGCAGGCAGACCGGTTCATGCCCGCCCCAGGCGACGAAGCGCCGGGTGATCCGGGCATTGTTTTCGAACAGGGCTGGCTTGGCAAGGCATTCGCGCAGCAGCGACCGTGCGGGATCGCTCAGCATGATCGCCGGCACGGGCAACCGGGCGTCGGCCGTCCCATGGACCGCCGCGCCTTGTTCGCGCAGCAGATGCTTGCAGCATGCCGCCGCCACGCCGCCGCCAGTGATCGTGACAGTCCAGGGCTCGCTCAAGGCAGGGTCAGTATCCCCGCCATCGTGATGTCGTTCGTAAGTTCCCAATCTTGCTCGATCTTCAGTGTCTTCGCGTCATAGACGGCGATGTCGTAGCCCGCGCCGTAGATATACAGTTTTCGGCCGTCGCGGGACATGCCGAAGTAGAAGCGGGAACGGCAGGGAAACTCGGCCTTTTCCAGCGCCGCGTTGGTCGCGAGATCGAAATGCCAGAACTCGCAGCGCTTGTTGCCGTACTCGCCGGTGACCGCGACGGTGTAGCCGTCCTTGCCGTCGGGCGTCACTTCCAGTCCCGCCATCTGCGCGGGCGCGGGGCCGATCGGCTTGAAGGTGAACGCCCGCGAAGACAGGTCGAACCGGGCGATGCCGAACACCTTGTTGTGGATGTAGGGATCTTCGGCATTGAACAGCGAGACGTAGACACCCGGTTCCCGCAGAGTCTCCAGGCTGCCGCCGATGCCGACTTCCTGCATGCCCGGAAAATCCGGTTTTTCGAGGTCGATGCGGTCGACCACCTTGAAATTGCTGGTGTCGACGATCAGCACTTTCTTCTGGAACAGATAGAGAGACTTGCCGTCCGGGGAAATGGCGAGGCGCGTCCGGTAGGCGGGCGTTTCGTCCTGCGGGTCGACATCGACCTCACGGACGATCTGCCTGGTCTTGAGGTCGACCGTCATGAAGCGGGGCTTGCTGATGCGGTAGCGGTCGATCTCCTTGTCCATCCGCGTGCCGACGATGTAGAAATAACGGCCGGTGGGATCGGGCACGCCGCCGGTGAACCGGTAGCGGGTCGTCGGCGTGTTGAGGCTGAGGCTGGTGACGATCTTGCGCGTGGCCGCGTCCATCACCTCGATCCCGCTGGTGCTCAGCGTGGTGATGTAGATGCGCTTGCCGTCCGCCGAAAGCTGGAGGTTGGTCGGAAGGCCGGACGCCAGCGTGACTTTCTGCACCACCTTGCCGTCGGCGTCGCCGACGAACTGGATCTGGTCGGGATAGCCGCCCAGCACGATCGTGGCAGCATCGGACGAAGCCGCGGCGGATGCGGTCAACAGGGCCGCGAGTGCAAGGCGAAGCGTCTTCATGCTACGTGGCTCTTCCTCGTGAAATGCGTCGGGTCCGGTGCGGCCCGTCGATCAGGGGAAAACAAGGTCCAGGTTGCGCCAGTCCTTGGTCGCGACCGCGCAGTTGCTGGCCCAGTCGGGCGAATAGTTGACGTGGTCGGGCACTTGCACCGGCCAGAAGCAGGTGACGTAGCAATCGTAGATGTCGCGCTCGACCGGCTGGCACAGGCCCGCCGTGCCGCCGCCCGCATCGACTTCCCAGCCGGGAGAAAAGGACAAGGTGCAGCCCATCGGGATATGCGGCTTGGGGGGCTGCTGCTGCAGCGCGACGACGTCCTCTTCCAGCAGCGACGCAGTGGCGTCGATCCGCGCTGCCTTCCGGTTGACGGGGCGGAGATGCTTCATGACAGGCCCTTTCGTGCTGCGAAGCGCTCAAGGAAATCGGGATTTTGCACGCTGACCGCGCCGTAGATGCGCAAGCAGGCGTCGGTCCATTCCCGGATCCAGTCGCAATAATGAAGGTTGGCATGGCCGGTGTCGCCGTAGCGCACGAAAGCCTCGTGGTGGCATCCCCCGGCGCAGAGCGGGCGTGCCCAGCACGTCTGGCATTCGTACTTGGCGCTCACGTGGCCGCGCGAGAGGAAATCCTCGCGCTTGTCCGCGTCGATCCCCGTGGCGATATGGCCAAGCGTGTGGGTGTCGGCGTCGGTGAAGCGATGGCACGGCGAAAGGTCGCCCGATGGGCTTACCCCCAGCAGCCCCAGGCCGGCGCCGCAGGGGTGCGACTTGTTGACGCCCTGGATCAGTTCGCCGATCGTCTCGCTGACATTGGAGAAGCCGTGCATCTCGCCGCGCAGGGCATGTTCCAGCCATTCGGCGGCAAGCTCGTGAAACTGGGCCAGCACTTCGTCCATGGCGCCGTCGCCGATCATGTAGTCCCGGTCGCCCGAATTGGTGACGGGCGCGAAGCCGACCTCGTGAAAGCCCAGGTCGTCCTTCAGATGCCGGTAAATGCGGATCACGTCGGTGACGCCGTCGGTCAGCGTCACGCGCGCGGTGATCGCCCGCGTGCGATGCTGCGCGATCAGCTTGCGAAGGCGCGGTTCGATGACGGCGTAGGAACCCTTGCCGGACTTGTACACGCGGTGCTTGTCCTGCAAGTCCGGCGGACCGTCCATGCTGACGGTGACGCCGATCTCGTGTTCGGAGAGGAACGCGATGATCTCGTCCGTAAGCAGCGTGGCGTTGGTGGTGAGGCTGAAGCCGATGGTCCGCCCCTGCGCTTCGGCACGCCCGCGCGCGTAGAGCACGACTTCGCGCAGCAGCTTGAAGTTCATCAGCGTCTCGCCGCCGAAGAAGGTGATGTGCACCGCCTGGTGGCCGGCCGACTTCTCCAGCAGGAAATCGACCGAGGCCTTGGCGGTCTCCGGGGTCATGAATTTCGGCTTGCCCTGGGGCGTAGCGATCTTGTCGGCCCCGAATTCGTAGCAGTAGGTGCAGGCGAGGTTGCACTGGTTGGTGACGTTGAGCACCAGTGCCTGGAGTGGGAAGTCGGCGGGCGGGGTTGCCGGCGACGGCGCGACGGCGGGGCGCACCGCGTCGGAGACGATGCCCTGCACGAAGAGCAGCTCACGGATCAGTTCCTCCGCGTCCGCCCGGTCGTACCCCGCATCCCGCAGAGCCTGCGCAAGCTCGGCGTGGCTCATGTCCACTTGCCCGAGCTTGCGCAGGACCGCATTGGCACCTTCGTCGAGGGCGAAGATGGCCCCGGCGGAAACCAGGTACATGAACGGCTGCCCGGCGGCTTCGAACTCATGCAGTTCCCCACGGCGGTAGCGACCCGAAGTGAGTGCGGTCATGCTGGTCATTGGGAAACCTCCGGCTGGTCCCAGCGCCGATACGTCGGCACCGTGGTGACAAGGTAGGCCCGCGCGCTCAGCGGCTTGCCGAGCTTGTCCTTGAGAGTCCTGGCGGTCGCGACCACCCAGACCTCGCCATAGTTGTTGCGGCTGAACCGGCGCTCCGGATTGGGCCCTTCGACGTTCGGCGTGAAGAAACCGGCCGTGCCGAGCGTGCCGACGTACTTGACGTCGTCGTCGTAAGTGACGGTCGGGAATTCTCCCATCGTCCAGTCGGCGGCGATCGGCATGACCGGGAAATCATCGCCGGTATCGGGGCCGGTATTGGGCTTGCCGTCCGCACCGTTCGACCAGGCCACGGCCTCGAACTGCTCGTAGCCCTTGCCGTACTTGATGCCGCCCAGATGCGCGAGCGAGGTTTCGGGAACCACCTTCAGATAGTCGATGCTGCCGTACACCGGCAGGGCCTTGGTCAGCGTCACGCCGTTCACGGCGACGTCGTGCAGGCCGGCGATCGCGTCCGCCGATACATCGACCGTCGCGACCGCTTCGGAAGGCGAGAGGGTCACGACCTTGCGCACCGTCACGCCGCTGCCGAAATCGAGATCGTCGGCGGACAGCGCGGAGGGCAGGGCGTCGCCGTAGATGTGCACTTCGGTGCCTTTGGCCCCGATCTTGACCGCGCTGGGCGAGACCGCGGCGATCACCGGGCCGCCGGTGGCGCGCGTCATTTTCACGTCCAGGCCGAATTCGTGGTACTCGCCCCAGTACCAGCGGCCTTCGGCAAATGTCTGGTCCGGCGAGAACCACATGGTCTCACGCAGCGCCCCGGTGATGTCGTCCGGCTTGGCGGACTGCCCCCCGCCCGATGTGCCGCGCCAGGAATAGCCGGCATAGACGAGCCCCTTGCCGGTGCGCGTGGAGGTTGCCCCAGTATCGAGCGAGCGCAAGGTCGTGGTGGTGGTGAAGTCGTCGCCCGAAGGGGTGATCGTCATCGTGCCCACGAAACGGCCGTGCCCGCGCAGGCTCGCGGAAATGATCCACTTGCCGCCAAGCCGGGGCGTGCGGATGCGCGGACGCCATTGGGCCCAGGCCGCGCTGCCCAGATCGGCCTCCTTGCTCAGCCATGCCAGGGCGATCTGGCCCTGGGTAAGGGGCTTCTTGGGCGGCTTGTTATCCGCAGGCTGCTCGTCCGCCGGGCGATTCAGTTGAAACTCCGCCTGCGAATAGAGCGCCTTGTGCATGTTCTGGAGCAGCGCCCATTCGCGGTGGCTGCGGCGCGAGGACATGGGTTGAGCGAAGGCGTGGCATCCCGCGCAGCTCGTACGCAGGTTCTCGTTCGGGATGATCGTTTCGTCCTGGACGCGCCGTTCGGCGAAGTACATGACCGGCTTGGCCTCGTCCGGAGCAAGCCCGTGCCAGGTGCCCAGGTATTTCACCACCGCGCGCGCTTCCTCCGGCGTGATCGCCAGGCCGTTGAGCTTGACCATGCGCTTGATCGTCTGCGACCAGCCTTCGGGTGTGGCGCGGATCCAGGAAATCCGCGTTAGATTGCCCTTGTCGTCAGGGGCGTGGCACGATCCGCACTTCTCGATCGTCAGCCTGTCCGTCACCGGTATGCCGGTTTCCTTCTCCGCCCAGTCCGAGGGATCCTTGCCAGCTTCGTCGACGGCGGCTTGATCGGCGACCTGCGCCGTGACGACCGAGGCCGACAGCACCATGCCGGCGAGCAAGGGCAGGATCATGGCGCGGTGGTTGCCAAGGCGCGGCCGTAGCGCGAAATTCATGTTCGCTGTGTCCCCCAGAGTTGGAGAAAGCCGGGGAATCCCCGCCGGTCAACGCGAAGATAGGACGATCGTCAAGATTTGGTCAAGCCACTTTATTGCACTTGCGAAAGAAGGCCGGGATGCCCGCAAACCGCGCGGCACTGCCGCCTATCTTGAGTGGAGCGGATCGTACATCGACCGCAGGGACGCCGGCCCGTTGCACTGCCGCATGACGATCCGGACGTTGCGCGCGCGCTCGTCGGTAAGGTTGGCGGCGCTCAGCGCGTGGCGGCGTTCCCGGGCTACCTCGGCGCCGTCGAAGGGGAGGCGGCCAGGCGGCGCGCTGGCCCCGCCGAGCACGAAGACGACATAGTTCATGACTTCGGCAAGCCGCTGGTCGTCGCCGATGCGGCTGTGCGCGACGTTGGGCAGCCGCAGCAGATAGGCACGGGTCTCGGGCGTGCACAGGAAGTAGCCGACCCGGCCGCGCAACTCGGGTACGGCGGCAGGGGCAGTGCTTCCGGTCACGCCGTGGCAGCCTCCGCAGTTCTCGATATAGTCGGAGCGCGCGAGCGCCGGATCGAGCATGCCGAACCGCGGCGCCGGCGCCGGATCGCCTGCGGAAGCATAGCTGGCGATCCCCAACAGGCATCCCGCGGCCAGCAACAAGTACTGCCGGTTCCGGGCGGACATGGCTGGCGCCTATTCCGCCCCGCCGACCAACACTGCCGTCGAACAGTGGTACTGCATGCTCTGCGTGCCGAAGCACCAGATGATGTCGTTGTTGAGCTGCGGCGTGTAGAGCTGGGTTTCCCGGTCGGTATTGTCGCACAGGCACTGGTTGCACATCGGCTTGCCGCAGCAATCGCGGTAGGCGATCAGATAGGCCTTGCCGTTGTCGGGATTGATGCAGGTGCCCACCCACGACACGGGCGAAGGCTCGGAACCGGCGGGGCAGGTGTGGATGCCGCCGCCGCAGCACGAGCACAGCGCGCCGTCGATCGCGCAATATCGCCAGTAGGTGCACTCGGTATCATCTTCAGTCTGCGCACTGCGGGCGAACGCGGTCTTGGCCTCCGGCGAGCGATCGGGCTTGGCGGCTTCGGCCCGGCTCACCGGCAGCAGCGGAAAGACCGGCGCGGCGACCAGGGCGATGCCCAGGCGCGAGATCAGGCTGCGGCGCGAAGTGCGGCCCGCCTGCTTGCGAAGCAGCTTCTCGCATACGGCGTCGGCGTCGAATTTCTTCATCGGTCGTCCTCAAGATTGACCGGTTCATGCGGCCGCATGCCGAAGCCCCGAAATATAGTCCTGCACTGTCCGCACACCCATTTCATGGGCTACGATCAGGCTTTCCAGATGTTCGCGGCTGTTCACCAGCCCTTTCGACAGGATCTGCCCCTGTTCGTCGAGCAGCACCGCGAAGGGCAGCTTTGATACGCCCAGCGTCCGCCCGACCGCCGCGTCGTTGACGAACGGGTACGCCGTCAGCCCGTGCTGCGCGATCAATCCGTGCTGCGCCGCCGGTTCGTCGTCGCCCACGAAGATCAGTTCGACCCGTTCATGCTTCGCGAAAGATTTCGCGACCGGTATCAGCCCCTTGCAGAGTGGGCACTGGGCGGAAACGAACATCAGCAGCCTGAGCGGGATACCCGGCCTGGGGCCGCCCAGCGCCAGGGTCTGGCCGGAAAGCGTCTGGCCCATGAGGCCGGCGGTATCGTCGCCGACCGAGGCCCCGCCGGAGGTCGCGAGGGCCCCGGCGGGGGCGACGCGCATGTGGAGGATGCCGACTTGCCGGGCCAGCGCGACCAGGGCCACGCCGAACGCCAGTATGACGATCCAGCTGACGATCTGGGCGATGATGAGGGAGACGAGCATCGGTCAATGACTCCGGTGCATCGAGACGGCGGTCGCGGCGAGCGTGCCGATGGCCTCGAAAAGCAGATTGGCGATCCAGATGGCGATGCCGCCGAACGCCGCGCTGGCGATCGACATGGGATCGAGCGGGATGGGATCGAGCGGGTCGGCAAAGGCCGGCGAGGCGAGCAGCAGCGCGGCCAGCAGCGCATTGCGCGCGACCGATGGCCAGCGCAGGTGCTGCCGCAAGTCGAGCCGGCCGCAACCGCAGGTGATGGCACGGCGCCCGCGCAGCAGGTTCACCGCCATGGCCGCCGCGAAGACCATCAGCAGTGCCGCCCCGGCGATCACCGGGGCAGGCGTCCATCCCGACAGCAGCATGATGCCGACGACGCACTCCAGCGGCGGCAGCCCGATCGACGCGGGGCCGACCAGCGCGGGCGGCAGTATCCGGTAGTTGGCGATGACGCCGGGCAGGACGTGCCGATGCCGCGCCTTCTCGATCCCGGCCGTGAGGAATATCAGGCCGCACCCGATCGCGGCGGCCCGCGTGAGGATGGCCAGCGCGACCTCCGGCGCCGTCATCACGAACCGGAAGCCACGCTAATCACGCCGGAACCGGCCGTCTCTATGCGGTGGAGTTCCTCGCCCGTCCGGCCATCGAGTATCATGCCCTCGCTCTTTTCGTCGTTCACGAAAATCAGGGGCTCGGCCTGCTGGGTCACTTCGATATGGCCGACCGGTTCCTTGAGCGCCAGGCGCCGCACGACCTTCCTGGCGGCGACGTCGAGCACCCAGATCTCGTCGCCGAATGCCTTGTGGGACCAGTATTCGCCCATGTGCATCAGCACGAAGAGTTCACCCGAGGCGGCATTGTACGCTGCCGGTTGGCGCGAGCCGGGATACCAGGCGACACTCAGCGGCTTCGTGACCGCCGGGGCGTAGCCGGCCGCTTCCTGCAGCGAGAAGGGCGCGGAAACCTCCGGCGAGGCGCCCATCTTGGCCGTGTAGACAAGGCCGGTATAGCTGACGAAGATCGCCGTGTTCTTCGCCTTGTCATAGGCGAAGTTCTCGAAGATTGGATCGTCCGACGCCGCGAAAAAGGCCGGGCCATGGGTAATGGCAGCCTTGCCCGCAGGGTCGGTGACGGTCGCCATGGTTCCGTCCGAGCAGAGCGCGGAGAAGCCCACGCCCGGATTGGGAATCAGCGCGGCGCAGCCGGGAAGTTCCACGGTCTTGACGAACTTGCGCTTGGCAAGGTCGACGACATTGACCGCCTGGGCCGGGCTGAAGCTGTAGATGAAGCCCCATCTGCCGTCCGCGCTCAGGACGAAATTCTGCTTTCGCTCGTCCACCAGGATGCGGCTGGGAATGGGGATTTCGGTCACCAGCTTGAGGGTCTGGCTGTCGTAGACCGATACCATGTCCTGACGCGTGCCCCGGTTGCCCTTCGACCAGATCGTTTCCGATATATAGTAATACTTGCCGGCCGGATCGATCGCCATGTCGGACAGCTGGCTGGAAGCCACGATGCCCTTCATCTTGCCGGACTTGCCGTCGTAGATGGCCGTGCCGTCGACCTCCCAGCCGCCGCGCACGTAAAACCAGCCCGCCTGCGGTGCCTCGATCGTCGCCGTGTCGCTTTCCTCGGGCTCAAGCCCGTTCGGATCCTTGGCATTCGCCGCCGGGGCGAACGCGGCGATGCCGTACAGGGCGGGGCCGCTCAGGGCGAGCGCAGCCACGACGCCGAAACGAAAACCCGAGTAAGACTTCATCCCGGTCCCCCTGTGCTGCCTTTACGAAGTCTGGACATACGTCAAGAATTCGTCAAGCGATTCTTGACGCTTCGGGCGCCGGCGGAATGGCAGCGACCGGGCCTGTCCGGCAGCCAGCAGCAGACAGGCCGCCGCGATCGTCGCGATGGCGGCGAGCAGAAGGCCTGCGTGCCCAAAAGTGGTTGTCGCGACCGAGCCGGCCAGCGGCCCGAGGATCATGCCCAGGGGATGGGTGCACGCGACGAAGCGGCGGAACAGGCTGCCGCGACTGGCGGCGCTGGCCAGGCCCGAACTGCGGACGATGATGGCGGTCGATCCGATGTTCAGCAGCACGATCGCGACAATGAACGGCGCGGCGCCGCCTTGCGTCGCCACGATCGGGCCGAGCAGCGAAAGTCCGGCCAGCAATCCCGTGAGCGGCGGCGGCACCAGGGGCTGTTCGCGCATCACCAGCAGTGCGGTAGCCGCGCCCGCCAGCGATCCCAGCGCCACGGCGGTGCCGATCGTGTCCTCGGGGATACCGGCCCCGACCGCAAGCGCGCCGGAAAATGTCCACACCATCATCGTCGCGCAGATGAAGAGCAGCGTCGCCCCGGCCGTTGCCCATGCCCTGGGCCCGGCGTCGCCCTGCTCGGTCGCCGGTGCCTGCGGCATGTGCGCCACGCGCCTGTGTGCCGATCGCGCGGACCACGCGGCCAGGGCGAGTGCGGAAAGCGGGGCCAGCGCCAAGGCAGCCAGCGCGGCCTTGGGGCCGGCAAAGTCGGCGATCGCCGGCAGGACCAGGGCGATGACCGTGGAAAGGACGAGTTGCAGCAGGAACACGGCGCCATAGGCCCCATGCGGGCGGCAGGTGGCGGCGGTGCTCATGGCATGGGTATAGAGCAGGCCC
The DNA here is from genome assembly GCF_900113255.1 of Novosphingobium sp. CF614. Taxonomy (GTDB): domain Bacteria; phylum Pseudomonadota; class Alphaproteobacteria; order Sphingomonadales; family Sphingomonadaceae; genus Novosphingobium. The sequence goes on along the minus strand of NZ_FOOR01000003.1, from coordinate 174,158 downwards.
ATCGCCGTTCCATAGAGGCCGCGCAGGGCCAGCAGCGCGGGCAGGTAGCCGGTCTGCGTCGTCGCCAGCGCCGCGACGGACGCGACGAGGGCCGCCAGCACGAAGCCGAATTCCGGCAGGCGGGTCCCCCAGCGCCAGACGACGACGGCGCCGGCCGCCATTCCCGTCTGCGTGGCGCTCACGACCCAGCCGTGCAATTCGGGCGCGAGGCCGTGCGCAGAGGACAGCAGCGTCAGGAATACCGGATCGATCCCCGGCTGCAGGCAGCCCAGACTGGCGAGGGCGACCGCGGGAAGCATGAGACGTTCGTTGGCAAACTGGCGCACGGGACTCCCCTTGACGGAGGCGGCACCCCCCCGGGGCGCCCCATCGCCATCAAGGCATCCTTCCCGACTCGGTTAGTTCAATGCTTGTGTCAGTTCCGCAATCTCGCCGGGCTTCATCGATTTGACAAGATGGATGAACCAGGCCGCCGAAATGGCGGTGATCGCCGGCATCTTCGCGTTCCATGGCTTCTGAAAGCCGAGAAAGGGCGTGGTGCCTTCCATCGAGGCGCTGATGAACAGCGAAAGCGTCTGGACTTCGTCGGCGCTGAGCGCGGGATTGATGCGCTGCACATATTCGCCGATCACGCAGTGAACCTTGGCATAGAAGCTGCGGACACGCTCGGCGATGAAGTCGTTGTGGTTCGCAAGCGCCCACAGCTCGGTGAACAGGCGGGTGGTGCGCTTGGTGCAGATGTCGTCGAGGCAGATGATGATGACCAGCCGAAGCCGGTCCTCGTCCGAAAGCTCGGGCTGGCGGACGTTGACTTCAAGCTTGGCGTCGTACTTCTCCATGATCTCGTCCAGCAGCACCTGGACGAGCATCTCCTTCTTCGGGAAATGATAGCTGACGTTCCCCACGCGCAGGCCGCACGCGGCGGCGACGCGGCGGATGGTGAACGCCTCGGCCCCTTCGCCTATCAGCACGTCGAGCGCGGCCTTCAGAATGGTGTCGACCGTTTCGGTGCCGCGCGAATAGATGCCCGGGCGCGCCGGGGCGAGATCGGTATCGGTCATGCGCCTATTTAGGCGTCAATCCGCGTCGGGGCCACCCCTATTGGCCCATTCGCGTTCGGTCCGCTCCTATCGGCCAGTCCCGTCGGCATCACCGTGCGGAAGCGGGCGATTGACGCTTGACGAAATCTGGATGTTTGTCCAGATTTGTCCGCACCCATTTCAAGAGGATATCCTTGGCCGATATGATCGTTAAGCGATTTCGGGCCGGCATGCTTGCCGCCGCCGCGTGCTGGGCCATGCCTGCCCATGCCGCCGGTGCGCAGACTTTCGCTTCTCGCTGCGCGATGTGCCATCAGGCGAACGGCGCGGGCCTGCCGGGACAGTTTCCGCGTCTCAAGGGCCGGATGGGGGCAATCGCCGCCAGCAAGGAAGGCCGGGCATACCTCATCAAGGTGGTGCTGTTCGGCATGTTCGGGCCCATCGAAGTCGACGGTAAGCGAATCAGCGGCATGATGCCGGCCTTGGGATCGATGAGCGACCAGGATGTCGCCGATACGCTCAACTTTGCGGTCATGCTGGAAAAGCCGAAAAAGGCCGTGGCGTCCTTCACTGCCGGTGAGGTGAAGGCTGCCCGCGCTGCGGGGTCGTTGACGGCTGCCGGAGTGGCCAAGGCCCGGGCAGCGGCGGCTGCCCGGGGCGCCATTCCATAAGTCGTATCTCCTGCCGGGAGGACAATCTCTAGAAAGGGTCGTACAGGGAAAGCATGGCGATCAACCTGAAGGTGAACCAGAACCGGCACAGCGTTTCGGTGGATCCCGAAAAGCCGCTGCTCTGGGTGCTGCGAGAGGATCTTCACTTGCCCGGCACCAAGTTCGGCTGCGGCGCGGGGCTGTGCGGCGCCTGCACCGTGCTGCTGGACGGTCAGGCGGTGCGCTCGTGCCAGACGCCGGTCGGGTCGGTCGGGGAAGCGGCCGTCACCACGATCGAGGATGTGGCTTCGTTGCCCGCCGGCCGCCATGTCGTGGAGGCCTGGGCGGATCTGGACGTGCCGCAATGCGGATATTGCCAGGCCGGGCAGATCATGTCGGCGACCTGGCTGCTGGGCCAGATGCCGCAACCGAAGGACGATGAAATCGACGCGGCGATGAGCGGAAACATCTGCCGCTGCTTGACTTACCTGCGCATCCGCAAGGCGATCAGGCAGGCGGCGAATGCCCAGGCCAAGGGAAGCGCGGCATGACCGCCCTGGTCGCGGTCAGCCGCCGGTCGTTTCTTTCGGCCTCGTTGGTCGCGGGCGCCGCGCTGTGTTTCCGCGCGCGGCTGACGCTGGCGGACGAAGCAGGGGCCGGCGCCGGTGTCCTCAATGTTTTCGTGCGGATCAATCCGGACAATACCGTGACCATCGGCGCGAAGAACCCCGAGATCGGACAGGGCGTCAAGACCATGCTGCCGATGCTCATCGCCGAGGAACTCGATGTCGATTGGGAACAGGTCCGCATCGAGCAGACTTTGGCCAACGACAAGCTCTACGGGCCGCAGAGTGCGGGCGGCAGTCGCGCGACACCGGTCAACTGGCTGCCGATGCGCCAGGCCGGAGCTACCGCGCGGCAGATGCTGGTCGCCGCCGCGTCGGCGCAATGGGGCGTCGCGGCCGATGCGATCACGACGGGCGGTGGTATGGTTCGCCACGCGCCCAGCGGCCGCTCCGCCACTTATGCGTCGCTGGCCGCCGCCGCGTCGGCGGTCCCGCCGCCGCCGCTCGATTCGGTGCCGCTGAAGCCCGACAGTACCTTCAGGATCATCGGCACGCCCCGACGCGGCGTCGACACTCCGGCCATTCTGCAAGGAAAGCCGTTGTTCGGCATCGATACCGCGCTGCCCGGGATGGTCCATGCTGCGATCGAGGCCTGCCCCGTCTTCCAGGGCACCATCGCATCGTTCGACGGCGACGCGGCACGGGCGGTGAAGGGCGTCCTCGCGGTCGTGCCGATCAACAGCGGCCTCGTGCCCAAGGGCAAGTCCGATGCACTCGCCGTCGTCGCCGACAGTTGGTGGACAGCGCAGCAGGCCCGCAAGCTGCTGAAGATCGACTGGGACACCGCGGCGCAGACCAGGTTCTCCACCCAGGGCTATGCCGCGCAGGCCCTTGCGGCCCAGGGCGGTCCGCCGCAAGGCGACATCCTGAGGAAGGGAGACGTCGCGGCAGCCCTGTCCGGCGCCGCCAGGACGCTGTCCGCGAAGTACGACTATCCGTTCCTGGCGCATGCCACGCTCGAACCGCAGAACTGCACGGGCCTGTTCCAGGACGGAGCGCTGACGCTGTGGGCGCCGGCACAGTCGCCGGCGAACGGGCGCAGGCAGGTCGCCGACATCCTCGGCCTGCCGCCGGAGTCGATCACGATCCACATGACGCGCATCGGCGGCGGTTTCGGTCGCCGGCTGATGAGCGACTACATGGTGCAGGTCGCCCAGATCGCGCGGGCGGTGCCGGGCAAGCCGGTCAAGATGATCTACACGCGCGCGGACGACATCCGCCACGATTACTACCGGCCGGCGGGATGGCACGACTTGACGGCCGGCCTCGACAAGGATGGCCGCCTCGTCGCCTTGTCGGACCATTTCGTGAGCTTCGGCGCCGATGGCGAGCCGGTCCGCGCCGCAGAGATGGAGGAAACCGAATTTCCGGCGCAGATCGTCCCGAACGTCCATTTCGGCGTCACCTATCTGCCGACCAACCTGCCCACCGGCTGGTTGCGCGCGCCGACCTCCAACGCCATGGCCTTCGTCTTCCAGTCCTTTCTGGACGAAGCCGCGGAGGCCGCCGAGGTGGACTTGCCGACGTTCGTCCTGCGCACGCTGGGCGAGGACCGGATGCTGCCGGCGGTGGACCGCGCGCCCCAGTTCAACACCGGCCGCGCCCGCAAGGTGATCGCAGAAGCTTGCGCCTTCGCCGGCTGGGACGGCGGCCGCTCCAAGGGCCGTACCGGCAAGGGCAGGGGGTTCGGCTTCTATTTCAGCCATGCGGGCTATTTCGCCGAAGTCGTGGATGCCACCGTATCGGGGACCGGCGAAATCGGGATCGAGAAGATCTGGGTGGTGGGCGATATCGGAAGCCAGGTCATCAACCCGCTGAATGCCGAGCACCAGGTGCAGGGATCGGTCATCGACGGTCTTTCCCAGGCCATGATCGGGCAGAAGGTGGACCAGGTCGACGGCGCCATCGTGCAGGAGAACTTCGATGGTTTCCCGCTCCTGCGCATCAACGAGGCGCCGCCGGAGGTGGCGGTGAAGTTCGTGACATCGCCGTTCCCGCCGACCGGGCTGGGCGAGCCGGCACTGCCCCCCGTCATTCCGGCGCTCGCGAACGCGATCTACGCGGCGACCGGCAGGCGGATACGCTCGTTGCCCATGCGACTTGACGAGGCTTCGACCTGACAGGTCCATATCGAGCGCATGTCCGGCCGGGCGAAGAGGCATTGTTCAGCCGCCCCGGACGGCATTCCCTGCGCCGGCGAAGGCACCTATCTCGGTATTGACGGCGAGGATAACGGCGAACGCGTCGAAATCGTCAAAGGCGCGCTCGATGCGCGTGGCCGCACGGTGGGGTTCATGGTTGCGAGATCAATGATGCGCCGGGGTCTCGGCGGCATTCTCGCCGAAAGTCCGGTTCTCGATTATTCCTGGCATCGCCGCGTTCACCGTTCCAGCACGTAACGGCCCGGGGCATCCTCGAGCGGCGGAAAGCCGTGACCGGGGGCGCCCATCGATGGGGGCGCGCGATCTTGCGGGCTCGAGCGTTCGGCCAGCCATGCGGTCCAGGCGGGCCACCACGACCCTTCATATGCCGGCGCTTGCTCGCTCCAGGCATCCGGGCTGGCATAGGCTTCGCCGGCCATCCGCGTCGCCATTCGGAATTGGCGATGAGCATGGCCCGGCTCGCTCACGATGCCCGCGTTGTGGCCGCCGGAGGTCAGCACGAAAGTGACTTCGCCCGGATTGAGCAAGTGGATCTTGAAGACCGACCGCCACGGCGCGACGTGATCGGTCTCGGTGCCGACCACGAAGAAGGGCACCCGAATGTCCTCGATCACGACCGGTCGCCCTTCGACCAGATAACGCCCCTCCGAAAGATCGTCGTGAAGGAACATCGCGCGCAGATATTCGGTATGCATCCGTGCCGGCATGCGGGTCGCGTCCTCGTTCCACGCCATCAGATCGTTCGGCGCGTCGGTCTCTCCAAGCCAGTAGCTTTTGAGCAGGCGCGACCAGATCAGATCGCGCGACTGCAACAGCTGAAACGCGCCGCCCATCTGGCGCCCGTCGAGAAAGCCCCGCGTCGCCATGATATCGTCGAGGAACGCGATCTGTGCTTCCGTGGTGAAGAGCTGGAGTTCGCCCGCCTCGGTGAAATCGGTCTGCGCCGCGAACAGCGTGACGCTCGCGAGCCGCTCGTCGCCGTCGCGGGCCATTGCCGCGGCGGCGATCGCCAGCAGCGTGCCGCCCAGGCAATAGCCGCAGGCATGCACCCTCGCGTCGCCGCAGATCGCGCCGACGGCGTCCAGCGCCGCCATGAAGCCGTCGCTGCGATAGGCGTCGAACGGCGTGTCGCGCATTTCGGCACCGGGATTGCGCCATGAAATGCAGAAGACGGTGTGCCCCTGTTCGGTCAGGTAGCGGATCAGTGAATTGTGCGGCGAAAGGTCGAGGATGTAGTATTTCATGATCCAGGCCGGCGCGATCAGCACCGGCTCGGCCCGGACCCTGTCGCTCGCCGGCGCATATTGGATGAGTTCGATCAGATCGTTGCGGAACACCACCTTGCCCGGCGTGATGGCGACCTGCTTGCCCGGGACGAAGGCTTCGCCACCGGCGCTGGCGGGCGACGATCCGATCAGGTGTGCCAGATCGTTGAGATAGTTGCGCGCACCTCTGCCGAGATTCTGGCCCTGCTCGTTCCAGGTCGCCTGGATGACTTCGGGATTGAGCCATGGCAGATTGGAGGGGGAAAACATGTCAAGCCACTGCCGCGCGGTGAAATTGACGATCCGTTCGTTCGCCGGCGTCACGCCGGGTACGCCGCTGGTTGCCCGGTCGGCCCATTGCTCGCAAAGCAGGAATGCCTGCTTGACCAGGCTGAAGGGGAGGTCGCGCCACGCGGGGCTGGTGAATCGGTGGTCTCCCTGGGTGGGCGCGATTTCCTCGCTGCCGAACGCCGCCGCCCCGAGTTTGCCCAATTGCCGCGCGGCATCCATCGCCAGCCCGATCCGCCGGCCGGGCGCGTTGAGCAGGTGGAAGGACCAGTCGAACATCGCCATCCACACCGCCATCGGCGCGACGCCGCCGGTGAGCCTTCCTTCCAAGGCGTGGAAGCGCTGGTCGAGACCGGCCAGCAGGACCGGGCCTTCGCCAGCGGGATCGGCGATACGGCCACCCGGCGGGCCGCCGCCGCGTGCTTCGGCTTCGATGAGGGCGTGCTTCATGACAATCCGACTCCCGGCTCGCGCCATCGGCGTCGGCCCGTGCCGACCCCATCGTTCACGCCGATTCTAAGGCGTCATGCCGCGGTGCAGCATCCGTAGAAGTCCTGAGGCCAACGGATGCTTCGGCCAGCGATCAGGCCATTGCGGAAATCGTCTTGCGAAAGCGGGTGAGCGCAATTCCGAAGAAGACGGCTCCGATCAGGGTGACAGCAACGAACTGCGGCCAGACGACGTCGAAGCCGGCACCGCGGAACAGGATGGCCTGGCCAAGCTCGACGAAATGCGTGGTGGGCGCCGCCAGCATGATGGTTCGCACCAGTTCGGGCATGCTTTCGCGCGGCGTGGTTCCACCCGAAAGCATCTGTAGCGGCAACAGCACCAGGACGGCCAGAATGCCGAACTGCGGCATGTTGCGCGCGATCGTCGCCATGAAGATGCCGAGCGAGGTGGTGGCGAACAGCACCAGCGCCGCGCCGGTGAAGAACAGCGGCAGCGAGCCCGCGACCGGCACGCCCAGAAGCCAGCGCACGACCAAATTGAGGGAAACGGCGGAGGCCACGAGCACCACCAGACCCATCGACCAGATCTTCGACAGCATGATTTCGAGCGGCGTGACGGGCATGACCAGCAAGTGCTCGACGGTGCCATGCTCCCGCTCGCGGATCAGCGCGGCGCCCGTCAGGATGATGGACAGCATCGCGATCTGGTTGATGATCTGGGAAAGACTGCCGAACCACGACTTGTTCAGCGTCGGGTTGAAGCGCGCGCGCATTTCCAGATTTACCGGCGACACGGCCTGGCCGCGATAGTGGTTCGTGAATTCGGTGATCTCCCCCATCACGATCTGCTGGATGTAGCCGCTGCCGGTGAAAGCCTGGGTCATCCGGGTGGCGTCGGTGTTGAGCTGGATCCGGGCCGAGCGTCCGGCCAGCACGTCTCGCTGGAATCCCTCGGGAATATAGAGGGCGAACGTGTAGGAGCCGGAGTCCATGCCGGGATCGATCTGGGCCGGCGCAATCATCACCGGCTTCATGAAGTGCGGGGGATAGAAGGCCGAGACGATGCGCTGCGAAAGCGGGGAATTGTCCTCGTCCACGATCGCGATCGGTGCATTGTGCAACGTTTCGGGCATCGACGACGCCGAGCTGTAGACCGCGAAAGTGAAGGTGAACACGATCAGGAACAGCATGGTCGGGTCGCGCCACAGGCTCCACAGTTCCTTGACCCCCAGGCGATAGATGTTGGCGAGCGTTTGCCGCATGTCAGTGCTCCTGCTTCCTGAGCAGCAGGATCGCGAGGCCGACGATGACCGGCGCCGACAAGGCCAGCGGCCACAGCGAGCCCAGGAGATCGCTAAAGCCCAGCGCCTTGTTGAACACGCCGCGGCTGATCGTGAACATGTAGCTCGCCGGATAGATTTCGCCGATGATGCGGCCGGCGCCGGTCAGCGAGGACACGGGATCTATCATGCCGCCGAACTGCGCGACCGGGATGAGCGTGCCGACCATGGCCAGGAACAGGGCCGCGATCTGGCTCTTGGTGACGGCGGACGCCAGCAGCCCCATGCCTGTGGCGGTGATGCTGAACAGCAGTGCGGAGAGGACCAGCAGGGGAAGGCTGCCGGTGATCGGCACGCCGAACAGGAACACGCCCATCAGGACCATGACGGTGAAGTTGACCATCGCCAGCACCACATAGGGCAGCTGCTTGCCGAGCATGAATTCCGAGCGCGTGACGGGGGTCACGTAAAGGTTGATGATCGAGCCCATTTCCTTCTCGCGAACCACCGCCAGCGCCGCCAGCATCGCCGGCATCATCAGCAGCAGCATCGGGATCACGGCCGGAACCATTGAAGGCAGGCTCGCCACGTCGGGATTGTAGCGGAAGCGGTTCTCCACGGAGATGTCGCTGGTGGAATTCGCGCCGGCGCGCATGCTCGTCTGTTCGTCGAGCCAGTGCTGATGAAGGCCCTGGATATAGCCTTGCACGGTCTCGGCCCTCTGGGGCATCGCCCCATCGAACCAGGCGGCAATGGCTATCTGCCTTCCGCGCAGGAGATCACGTCCGAAACCGGGCGGGATCTCGATCGCGAGCGCCAGCTCGCCGCGTCGCATCCTGCGGTCGAGATCGGCATAGTCGGTGATCGGCCGCTGCTCGGCGAAGTAGCGCGAGCCGGAGATGTCAAGCCGATAGCTCTCGCTGAACGTGCTCTGGTCGCGGTCCAGCACCGCATAGCGCAGCTCGTTGACGTCGGTGCTGATGCCGAAGCCCATCACCAGCATCAGGATCACCGACCCTGCGAGCGCCAGGGTTCCCCTCACCGGATCGCGTTGCAGCTCCAGCGCCTCGCGCCACACATAGCTCAGCATCCGTTGCAGGCTGAACGTTCCGCCGGCGCGTGCGGCTTCATGCGGTGCCGGTATTCCCGCCGGATCCGGCTCGTCGGTCGGATCGGCGCCTTCGGCCTCGACCAGGTAGCCGATGAAAGCCTCCTCCAGCGTCCTCGCCCCGCGCTTCGCGATGAGCCTGGCGGGCTCGTCGCTGTCGAGCACCTTGCCGGCGTGCATCATCGAGATGCGGTCGCAGCGCTCGGCCTCGTTCATGAAATGGGTGGAGATGAAGATCGTCACCCGGTCGCGACGCGAAAGTTCCGCCAGCAGGCGCCAGAAGGCGTCGCGCGCTATCGGATCGACCCCGGAAGTCGGTTCATCGAGGATCAGAAGCTCGGGCTTGTGGATCATCGCGACCGCCAGGCTCAGCCGCTGGCGCTGGCCGAGCGGCAGCGCGTCCGGCAGCGCATCCATGATACCGGCAAGGCCGAAGCGCTCCGCCATTTCCTCGACCCGGCCGGGAATCTGGTCGGGCGCAACATGGAACAGGCGGGCGTGCAGCTCCAGGTTCTGCCGAACCGAAAGCTCGGTATAGAGCGAGAAGGCCTGGCTCATGTAGCCGACCCGGCGGCGTGTCGCGATATCACGCGGATCGACGTCATGGCCGAACAGCCAGGCTTGCCCTTCGCTGGCGGGCAGCAGGCCGGTGAGCATCTTCATCGTGGTGGTCTTGCCGCACCCGTTCGACCCCAGAAACCCGAAGATCTCCCCGCGCTCGATGCGGAAACTGACATGGTCGACCGCCACGAAATCTCCGAAGCGCATCGTGAGATTGTCGGCCGTAATGGCAACGTCGCTTCCGTCCGTCTCCAGCGGCGGGATCACGACCGGCGCATAGCCGCGCCGCTTCTCCTCCGGAAGCAACTGGATGAACGCGGCTTCCAGCGACGCGCTGCCGGTCCGTTCCAGCAGTTGGGCCGGCGCACCGGTGGCCAATACCCGTCCGTCATCCATCGCCACCAGCCAGTCGAAGCGCTGGGCCTCGTCCATGTAAGCGGTGGCGACGATCACGGTCATGCCGGGACGCTGCCGGCGAATGCGGGCGATCAGGTCCCAGAACTGCGCGCGGGCGAGCGGGTCGACGCCGGTGGTGGGCTCGTCGAGGATCAAAAGGTCGGGATCATGGATCAGCGCGCAGCACAGGCCGAGCTTCTGCCGCATGCCGCCCGAAAGCTTGCCCGCCGGTCGCGACAGAAAGGGATGGAGACCCGTGCTTCGCGTAAGCTCGTCGATACGCCGCCGCCGTTCGGCGTTGTCATGGCCGAACAGCCGCGCGAAAAACTGAAGATTCTCCTCGATCGAAAGCGTCGGGTAGAGGTTCTTGCCCAGCCCTTGCGGCATGTAGGCGATGCGCGGGCAGACCGCCTCGCGGTGCCGCCGCGCGGCCATGTCGCCGCCCAGGACATGCACGGTCCCGTCCTGCACGGCGCGGGCGCCCGAGATCAGCGACAACAAGCTGGACTTGCCGACGCCGTCCGGGCCTATCAGGCCGACCATCCGCCCTTCCGGAATGTCGAGATCGACGCCGCATAGTGCCTCGGTCTTTCCGTAGCGCAGATGCAGGCTGGCGACCCGGACAACCGGGCCTGCCCGATCGGCTGCGTGGGGAGTGGCGGCGCTAGTCACGAACGGTGCGCGCGAGTGTCGCCGGCCATTCCGTCCGTGGATCGACACGCACATAGGCCATGCCCGGAAGGCCCGTCTTGACCTGTGTGATGTATTTCCGCAGCAGGGCCGGATCGATACGGGCTTTCACGCGGAACATCAGCTTCTGGCGCTCGCTCTGGGTCTCCACCGTCTTGGGCGTGAACTGGGCTACATCCGAGACGAAGCTGACCTTTGCCGGGATGACAAGGCCGGGCGCCGCATCGAGGACGATCCGTACTTCGCTGCCCAGCCCTACGCGGCCGACCACGGTTTCCGGCAGGAAGAAGGTCATGTAGACGTCGGTGAGGTCGACGAGGTTCAGTACCCGCCCACCGCCGGCGACCACCTCGCCCGGCTGCGCGACACGGAACTGCACGCGGCCGGCGCGGGGCGCGCGCAGGTCGCTGTCCTTGATGTCGGCTTCGATCCGCTCGATGGTGGCGCGGGCGGCATCGACCCTGGACCGGGCACCGATCACCTGGCTGCGGGCCGTCGCTATGGCCGAATCGGCGGACGCGCGCTGCGCGCGGGCCGCCTCGAGCGTCGCGGCCGCGCTCTCGACTTGGGTCTGATCGTCGTCGCGGTCCTGGATCGAGGTTGCGCCCTCGCGCGCGAGCGTTTCGGAACGGCTGAATCGCTTGCGCGCGGCATTCAACTCGGCCTCGCGCTGCCGTACTGTCGCCTGCGCGGCGGCGCGCTCGCTCTGGCGCTGCGAAATATCGGTCTGCGCGATCAGAACCGCGTTCTGTGCCTCGGCGAGCTGGGCCTGGGCCTCGGACTTCTGCGCCTGGAGCACGTCGGTATCCATATGCGCGACGATCTGCCCCGCCCGGACAAATTGGCCCTCGTCCACCAGGATGTCGCGGATCCGGCCCGGCGACTTGGCCGATACGTCGATCTCCACCGCCTCGATGCGGCCATTGCCGCTGGCGATGCCTTCGGGCAGGCCGGAGGGCTTGAGGAGCTGCCAGATGACGATGACGGCAATGACGACGGCGGCCGCGATGCCGCCCCGGATGAACCACGTTTTCAAGGCCCTGTTCATTTCCCCTGGCCTCCGCCTTGGCTTGCATTGATGTCGAACACCGGATCGGCCGCGAAGCCGCCGCCTAGCGACGAATAGAGCGCGATGACGCTCGCCAGTTCGGATCGGCGGAGCTGGACGAGCGTTTGCTCCGCGTCGAACAGGTCGCGCTGGGCGTCCAGCACCTCCAGATAGGTGGACCGGCCATTGTCGAAGCGAAGCTGGGCAAGCCGCGCGCGCTCCCGCTGCGCCTCCAGCAACAGCGCCGTGCTGTCGATCTGGAGCGCGAGTTGGCGCTTGCGCACCAGGGCGTCGGACACGTCACGGAAGGCCGTTTGCACCGCCTGCTCATATTCGGCGACCGCCTTGTCCCGCCGCGCCTCCGCCACCCCCAGATTCCCTTTCAGGCGTCCGGCGTTGAACAGCGGCAAGGTAATCGTCGGCGTGAAGCTCCATACCTTCACGCCGTCCTTGAAGAGATCGTCCAGCGAGGGACTCGCCGCGCCATAGGCGCCCGTCAGGTTGATATTGGGAAAGAAGGCCGCGCGTGCCGCGCCGATATTGGCGTTGGCGGCGATGAGCTGATGCTCAGCGGCGAGAATATCGGGCCGGTTGGCCAGAAGCTCGGAAGGCAGGCCGGCCGGCAATGTCAGATCCGGCCAGGACCCCGCGAGCCCCGCCGATTCCGGCGCCATGTCCACGGTGCGCCCGACCAGCAGGGCGAGCGCGTCGCGGTTGATGCCACGATCCTGGTCGAGCGCCTGCAATGCCGTCTGGGCCTGGGCCAGCAGGGCCTGAGCCTGCATCATGTCGAGCTTGGAGCCCGAGCCCACCTCATAGCGCCGCCGCATGATCCGCAACGATTCCACGCGGGTCTCGATCGAGCGGCGGGCCAGCGCGGCGCGCTCCTCATATTCGCGATCGAGCAGATAGCCGTTCGCGACCTGGGCGATGAGATCGGTCGCGACCGCGCGTCGCGACTCCTCGGATGCCAGATACTGGGCGCGGGCCGCCTGGCGCAGGTTGCGCAGGCGCCCCCAGAAATCGAGCTCCCAGCCCGCGCTGAGCTGCGCGCTGACCTGCTTTTGGTCGATGGGCAGGGTGCCGCTGCCGGGCAGGTTGAAGAGCGAACGCCCGCGCGTGCCCGTGCCCACGGCATCGAGCTGCGGATAGAGCGCAGCGCCCTCGATCCGCCAGGACGCCCGCGCCTCCGCCACGCGCGCGGCGGCGATGCGGATGTCGCGGTTGTTCGCCAGTGCCTGCGTGATGAGAGATTGGAGCTGGGGGTCGCGAAAAAAGTCCCGCCAGCCGATCCGCGCGATCGAATTTCCCGGCGATGCCTGCTCCGCATAGCGATCGGGAACCGGTTGTGGCGGACGGACATAGGCGGGCGCGAAGCCGCAGCCGGCCAGGACTATCGGCATGACGGCACAAGCTCCCGCAATCCCGCGCCTTGCGTGCCGGAGCCTGGTGATCGCTCGAACGGCCATATGCCCCTTCCCTGTCCCTGGTTCGGATTTCATGGAGCCGGTTCCCACTCAACCACGGGCAGCAGGTTTCATAAGTGCCGCGAGGTCCAGGCTGGCCGCGGCGCTTTCGCGACCGGGCTGAACGGGCTGGCGCCGAACTGGGCGCAGTTCACGCCGCACTTCACGCCGCCGGTCCGGGCGACCTGCGCAAGCGCGGCAAACCGATCGAAGGGGTAGCTCATGGCGGGCTCCTTTCCGAATGAAGGTTGTGATGGCGCAGTCTCGCCGACCATGTTGCACTGCGATATGAGGGATAGTCCTTAGCCTCGGCCGGGCGCGGGTGGGCCGGCGGGCTACCGGATTTCACGCCATGTATTGCCCGCCGTTCACCGACAGGGTCGCGCCGGTGATGTAACCTGCCTCCTCGGCGCACAGGAAGGCGACGCAGCGCGCGATCTCTTCCGGCTCGCCGAGCCGGCCCACGGGGATTCTGGCGGCGATCCCGGCAAGGATGTCGGCGGGCACCGCGCGGACCATGTCGGTATCGGTATAGCCCGGCGCGACGGCGTTGACGGTCACGCCGCTGCGTGCGCCTTCGAGCGCGAGTGCCTTGGTGAAGCCGAGTACGCCGGCCTTGGCGGCGGCATAGTTGACCTGCCCGAACTGCCCGGCCTGGCCGTTGATCGAACTGATGCTGACGATCCGGCCCCATTTGCGCGCGCGCATCCCAGCGAAGACGGCATGCGCCATGTTGATGCAGCCGATCAGGTCGACGTCGATCACCTCGCGCCATTGCTCGGGCCGCATCTTGGCGAAGCTCGAATCGCGCGTGATGCCGGCATTGTTCACCAATACGTCGACAGCGCCGAGTGCCGCCTCCACCCGGGCGATGCCATCGGCGCAGGCCTGATAATCGGCGACCGACCATTTGAACGCGGCGATGCCGGTTTCCTGCGTGAAGGCGGCGGCACGGGCGTCATCGTCGGGATAGGTGGCGGCCACGGCAAGGCCCGCCCCCTGGAGCGCGCGGCAGGTCGCGGCGCCGATGCCGGTGGTGCCGCCGGTCACGACGGCGACGCGGCGGGGTTTGGGTGCGGAAGCCATTGCCATGCTCCTGTGCGGCGCTCGCGCGTCTCGGTCGCCAGCGTGCTACCGCAGCGCAGCAAGGCGTGGCATTGGGGATGTTACGGAGATCGCCGCGCGCACCGGCCAGGCCGCGGCAAAGCCGATATCGCGCTAAATCCGCCGGTAACGGAAGTACCACACCACAAGAGCAAATTACAAACAAGATGTTGATTTTAAATCAAAGAATATCTTATATATGGGCAGAGAAATATCTTATATATGGGCAGAGATTCGAGAATGTAATCACCGGGTAATCACCAATTTTGACACAAAATCGCGCTTCTGCGCCCCGTTGGCGGGGATGGAAGTATGAACGCCATGATTTGGCAGACGCCCCGACAGAGAGCGGCACGCCGGTCTGCGCGCTCATGCGAAAATCACTCCATCCATCAGCTTGCGCGCGGTGCGCAACATCGCGGCGCTGGCGACGGCTCCACTTTCATCCACTTCCATGACGCAGCTGGTTTCGCCCGTGGGATGCTCGACCGACATCAACTTGCGCCGGCCCTTCGGCACCGTCGCCACATCGGCTGCAGGAGACCCCTCGATGAGGCAGGCCGTGGCGACGCTGATTGCGCCGAGCACGCCGATCGGGGCATGGGCGCGATGGGGAATAAAGCTGCGCACCGTGACCGCGCCGCCATTCCGGGGCTGGGCGACCACCATCATCTTGGGCATGGGCTTTGACCTGCCCCACTGAGGTGGGCCACCCGTCGAGCGCTTGAGCACGCGGGTGAAATGAAAGCGTCTTGAGCCCGGCTACCGATCCGCAGGCTACCTAACCCATGAGGCTATGTTACGGGAAGGCGGACGACGCATCGGAAGCCGAGATGCGCCGTCGAGGTTTCGACCGTCTCCGGCTGCCGCGCCGCGGGGCGATAACGGCGGCAGTAGTTTTCGGCGCACAGGTGCGATCCACCTTTGATAACCTTGCGCCCAATCCGCGTGCCCGGCTGCTCGGGATCGTAGCTGTGGAAGACCTTGCCGCCCCTCGGATTGTTTATTGCGCAGCACGACGGCTTGCGCCTGTCGCTGCCCGGATGTGACGCTTCTGACCACCAGTCCTGAGTCCATTCCCACACGTTGCCGACCATGTCATACAAACCGAAGCCGTTCGGCGCAAAACTGCGAACGGGAGAGGTACCCTCCCATCCGTCGAGGCTCTGATTGGCAAAGGGGAACAACCCCTGCCAGTAATTTGCCAGCATCGCGCCGCTTGGGGCCAACACGTCGCCCCAGGCATAGTCGCATCCCTCCAGCCCACCGCGCGCGGCATATTCGAACTCAGCCTCGGTTGGCAGCGCTTTGCCGGCCCAGTCTGCAAAGGCCTCGGCGTCGGAATAGGCGATATGGACGACGGGATGGTCGTCAAGATCGGCAATACTACTTCCGGGTCCGGCCGGATGACGCCAGTCCGCACCGGGTATGAAACGCCACCAAGCGGAGGGGTCGCCAATTTCGACGGGCTGGGCAGGTTTGACAAACACGAGCGATCCGGGCGCTGCCAGCGATGCGGGCATGCCGGGATACAGGCTCGGATCGGGTGCGATCTCTGCCATCGTCACATGGCCAGTTTCCGCAACGAAACGTGCGAACTCGCGATTTGTGACGAGCGCATCGTCGATCCAGAAATCGTCAACCTTTACCCGGCGCGGCGGCGCCTCTTCGGGATAGAAGCGGTCTGAACCCATTGTGAATATGCCGCCTGCTACCGGCTTCATGCCGGGCGGAGCAAATGGAACGGTATTGAAATTTCCAACCATCTGGATCCCGATCCTTCCATTCGGTCAGGTAAATTTTGATGAACGCCCTTTTGCGGACAGGCACGCCGCAATATGTAAACGGAGAATTTTAATTAGAAAACGTTTTCATTCGTTGAGGTATCGGCTAATTTGCGGTTGCCGGGATCGCTATGTCGGCGAGGGAAAGGGCGTATGAGCGAGATCGACGAGGCGGCAGCCATTGATGCCGAAGAGCGCGCGTTGACGCTCGACCATTTCGACACGGAGGACGCCTGGTGGCTCGGCTGCCACTTACGTGCCGAAGCGACGCGACGTGCGGCTGCAGTCGCGATCGAGATCCACCGCGGCACGACCCGGCTGTTCACCTCGGTCCTGCCGGGCGCGACCGACGACAACCTGCAATGGATCCGCCGCAAGATCGCGGTCGCGGCGCGGTTCGAGCGATCGACCTACGCCGTCGGCATCATGATGCGGGCTAGTCCGGGCATGTTCGAACGGTTCGGCCTCGATCATCGCAGCCATACCATCGGCGGCGGCGCCGTGCCGATCCGGGTCGCGGGTACGGGCGTGGTCGGGGTGGTCGCCGTCAGCGGGCTGCCGCAGGAGGAGGACCACCGCCTCGTCGTCGAATCGCTGAGCGCACTGCAATCCCGGCAGCGCGGCGGCGACGACCGCGCATCGTGACGCCGTGATCGGGGGGCGGGGGGCGATGACGGTCGTCCGCTGGGGCATCCTCGGACCGGGGGCAGTGGCGCGCGATTTCTTTGCGGGCGCGCGCGGTTCGGCGACAGGCACAATAACCGCGATTGCCACCCGCAACGTCGACAGGCCCGGGTTACGCACCGACTTTCCGGGCGCGCGCGTTCTGCGCGGGTACGATGCGCTGCTGACCGATCCCGATATCGACGCGATCTATATCGCGACTCCGCACACGCTGCACGCCAAATGGGCGGTTGCGGCGGCCCGTGCCAGAAAACACGTGCTGTGCGAGAAACCGATGGGTGTCACGGCCGCTGAGGTTGCAGGGATGTTCAATGCGGCAGCGGCGGCGGGAACGTTCCTTGGTGAGGCGTACATGTATCGGTCCCACCCGCTGACGATGCGCATCATCGACCTCATCCAAGCAGGCGAGATCGGCGATCTGCGACTGATCCGGTCGAGCATGGGTTTCATCGCGCCGTCTGGGGATCCAGCGTCCCGCCTGTTCTCGCCGACGTTGGGCGGAGGAGCAATCCTCGATGTTGGCGGCTATCCGCTGTCAATGGCGCGGCTTCTGGCGGGCTGCCAAATTGGGGCGGAGCCGATCGAACCGACCACGCTGCGGGCGGTGACCCATGTCGGTCCGACCGGGGTCGACGAATGGGCATGTGCCGTACTGGCGTTCCCAAACGACGTGCTAGCCGAGTTGTCCTGCTCCATCTCGCTGCGTCAGGACAATGTCCTTCACTTGATGGGGACCGCTGGGCGGATGGAAATCGATCAGTTCTGGTTCGCCGGAGGGAAAAGCGGGGGCGTCGCGACGATCCGTTCCTTTCGTCACGATGGAAATCGCCAAACCTTCGCGGTTATCGAGCCGCGCAGCCTGTATTCGTTTCAGTTTGAGGCCGCCAACGATGCGATCGGCCGGCGTGCTTCGAGCTTCAGCTATCCGGCAATGACGGTTGCCGACAGTCTGAACAATGCGCGCTCGCTCGACTCCTGGCTAGCGGCACGCAGTCCGGTGGTTTTAACGAGCTAGCGAGACCGGCAGGGCCGGGTGAACGTGCGACCGGCCGATCATCAATGCAAAGCTTTACATTTCGTGCGCCCTGAATTACGAAAGCCAAGATGCCCGGCTGGGTGGCGCTACACACGGAGGATCATACCTCCGGTTGGGGAGAAGGTGGTATGAAGGGAATTGGATTTGACGCGCGCTTGAGGTTGCTGGCTTCTGCGGCGCTGGTTACAGGACTTGCCGGGCTGCCGACGACAGTGCTCGCACAGGCGGGCCAGGCGGCATCTTCGACCGGTGGCGGCCCCCACGCCCAGGGCAGCGCGGTGTTGCTTGATCAATCGCAGCTTGATGCGACGTCCGAGCAAGCAGGTGTTCCTGACGTCGACAATAGCGGGACCAATGATATCGTCGTGACTGCGCAGAAGCGGTCGGAGCGCCTTGTCCAGGTTCCTGTCGCCGTGACCGCGGTCAGCGGCGCGGCGCTTGCGAGCCAGCAGATCAACGACAGCCAGAGCCTGTCGCGCATCGTTCCGTCGCTGACGTTCCAGCAGGGCGCGAACCCCACCAACACCAGCTTCCGTATTCGCGGCGTCGGCACTGCCTTGTTCAGCCAGGGCACCGAATCGGCCGTGTCGGTCGTCGTCGACGGTGTCGTCACTGCGCGCGCCGGGCAGGGGTTCAGCGACCTGGTCGATGTCGAGCGGGTCGAGGTGCTGCGCGGCCCGCAGGGCACGCTGTTCGGCAAGAACGCGACCGCCGGCGTCGTCAACGTCGTCACCGCGCGACCGGGCAAGGATTTTGGCGGACGGATCGACGGCACGATCGCCGAGCATGGCGAATATCGTCTGAAGGGCACCGTCACCGGGCCAATCAGCGACACGCTGCGCGCGCGCCTGACCGGCTTCTACAATGATGTCCGCGGCACGCTCTACAATGTGTCGACCAAGAACTACGACAATTCGAGCAAGAGCTGGGGTGCGCGCGGCAAGCTCGAATGGGATGCGACGCCGAACCTCAACCTGTTGTTGACCGGCGAATATCGCAAGACCGAAACCAATTGCTGCCAGCGCGTCTATGTCCGGATCGACAATCCGATCGTCCAGCAATTCTTGACGCCCATGGTCGCCTCGGTCAGCAATCGCCTGTCGAACAATGACGGCGCCACCTTCGCCAATCCGGTGCAGATCAACGCGGCGCTCGAGGCGAACTGGGATCTGGGCTTCGCGACGGTCACGTCGATCAGCGCCTTCCAGCGCTTCACCCAGACCGACCAATATGAGCCCGACCAGGTCGAAAGCGATCCCGTGCGCTTCAGCGGTGCCGGCGCCTATTCGCAGTGGAACAATAACCTCGTCCACAACGCGTTCAACAACTACTCGGAAGAGCTGCGGCTCGGTTCGAACGGCAATTCCGACCTGACCTATGTCGTTGGCGCATATTATGCGCATTTCGACCTCGATCGGTCGGGTTCGCGCCGCCGCTTCAAATGTCCGTCGGGCGTCATCAATCAGGTCTGCACGGTGCCGACGACGTCGGATTCGGCGTCGTTCAGCGGCACCTATGAGTCGGACAATGTGGCCGGCTTCGGCCAGGTCGATTGGCGCGCGATCGGCGGCCTGCACGTGATCGGCGGGCTGCGCGTGACCTACGAGACGCAGACCGCGACCGGCCGCTCGCAGACCGCGCTGTTCGCCGGCGATACCGCGTTCCCCGGTGTGACGGCGAACAGCGGGACGCGGACGCGTTCCGATACCGCAGTCACGGGCCGCGGCGGCGTCCGCTATGAGTTCGATCGCAACCTTCAGGCCTATGTGACCTACACACGCGGCTACAAGGCGTTCGCGATGGATCTCGATTTCCCGACCAACTATGCGACCAACCCCGGGGTCAACCCGGAGCATGTCAATGCCTATGAGGCCGGCGTGAAATGGTCGGCGCCGGGCGGCGCGTTCAGCATCAGCGCGGCCGTGTTCCGTTCGGACTATAGCGACCTTCAGGTCCAGGCGATCCAGTCCGACGCGGTCACGGGGGTGTTCAATGCGATCCAGGTCAATGCGGGCAAGTCGCGCTCGCAAGGCGTGGAACTCGAGGCGACGGTGCGTCCGTCGCGCGAATTCTCGGTTGCGATGAACTTCAACTATCTCGAGGCGACGATCGACGTCGATGGCCAGACCTGCGCCTTGCAGCAGCAGGCCGCCGCGCAGGTGTACACCGCCAACTTCCCGGTCAACACCTGCTATCTGCGGCGTACGACCACCAACGGAGTGACGACGACTTCCTCGGCGATCATCGACGTGCGCAACGGAAGCCTGCCGCTCGCGCCGAAGATCCGGTTCGGCGTCACCCCGCGTTACGAGCGGGACTTCGACAGCGTCGGCCTCTCGGGCTTCGTTCAGGCGAGCCTGAATTACCAGAGCGCCGTGCAGTTCCAGCTCAACCAGGATCCGCTGACTAAGCAGCCGGGCTATGCGCTGGTCGATCTGTCCGTGGGCGTGTCGGACATCGACAAGCAGTATCAGCTGTCGCTGTTCGTGCGGAACCTGTTCAACGAGAAGTACCTCACCAACCTGCAGCATGCGACGTTCCTCGCGACGGCGGCCAATCCGTTTGATTTGAACGGCTATTATGCGAAGGACGCCGATCGGTATTTCGGCGCGTCGATGTCGGTCAAGTTCTGACCGGAGCAGGGTCGCGAAAGGATCGATGACATTGGGACGCGCGAAGAAATGGATGCGATTGGCGGGTGCCGCTTGTCTGGTGGCGGTGTCGATCGCATCCCCTGCCGCCGCAGCGGGTGCCGCCCAAACCGGCGCGGTGCCCGCGTCCCCCGCGCCGGCGGTGCCCAAAGCGCGGCCGATGAACATGATCTTCGTGCTGGTCGACGATCTGCGCTATGACATGCTCGGGTTCCTGCAGCGCGGCGTGAAGACCCCGAACATCGATTTCCTGGCCAGGAACGGCGTGTATTTCCGCAACGCCGTGGTCACCTCGTCGCTATGTTCACCCAGCCGCGCGACGATCCTGACCGGGCAGTCGGTGCGCAACCACGGCGTGGTCGACAATACCAATTCCACCGAGAAGGGGCTCATATTCTTCCCGAGTTACCTTCAGCAGGCCGGATACCAGACCGCGTTCTTCGGCAAGTGGCACATGGGCTATGACGACGATGCGCCAAGGCCAGGGTTCGACCATTGGGTGAGCTTCAAGGGGCAGGGGACATACCTGCCCACCGACAATCTGTCGCCGGTGCAGGTCGCGGCGGGAATGCGGCAGACGCTGAACGTCGATGGCAAGCGCGTCAACCGGACTGGCTACATCACCGACGAGCTGACCGACTATGCGATGGACTGGCTGCAGAATGGCCGTGACAAGCGCCGTCCGTTCTTCCTCTACCTCAGCCACAAGGCCGTCCATTCGGACGCCGTGCCGGCCGAGCGGCACAAGGCCCAATATACCGACCTGAAGATCGACCTGCCCGCCAGCATGGCGAACACGCCCGAAAACAATGCCGGCAAGCCGCTGTGGGTGCAGAATCAGCGCAACAGCTGGCACGGCGTCGATTATCCGTCCGGCACCGACCGGCCGGTTACCGAGCAGGTCCGCGATATCTATCGCACGCTGTCCGCGGTTGATGAGAGCCTGGGCCGGATCGTCGCCTATCTGAAGAAGAACGGGCTCGAGCGCGAGACGATGGTCGTCTTCTACAGCGACAATGGTTATCTGATCGGCGACCACGGCCTGGTCGATAAGCGCAATGCCTATGAACCCTCGATCCGGGTCCCGATGATCGCCTATGCGCCGGGTAAGTTCGCCAAGGGTGTGACCAACGACGCGCTGGTCCGCAACCTCGATCTCGCGCCCGCCTTCCTCGACGCGGCGGGTGTCGCGAAGCCCGCCCGGATGGAAGGCCGCAGCTGGCTGCCGCTGGCGCGCGGAGATGTCGCCGCCGGGCAGTGGAACGCGGGCGACCTGATCTATGAATATTATTGGGACTGGACCGTCCCGCAGACGCCGACCACCTTCGCAATCGAACGCGATCGCATCAAATATATCCAGTATCAGGGCGTGTGGGACACCGAGGAGATCTATGATCTGCGCAAAGACCCGGACGAGATGCACAACCTGATCGACGATCCGGCCTATTTCGAAACGAAGCGGACGCTGCGTGCCGCCTTGTTCGCGCAGATCGCCGACTCCAATGGCCGACGCGCGGTGCCGCTGACCGAACGATCGAGCTCGGGCTTGGTTTACCGCAACGCCAATGGTCCGCATGCTGCCGATTTTCCGGCGAGTTGGTATCGCGCGCCGAACCTGCCGGGCCGGATGAACGATATGTTCCCCGACACGGCCGCCAAGAATGCGGCCAATGCCGAAGGGCGATCCTATCGGCCGAGTGGCCCGGTGGCGCCGCCGCCGCCGAAGTGATCGGTTGCACGCGTCGGCGGTCATGCTCCGCCGGCGCATTCCGTACCTCGTAGCCAGATGGGTAGATCATGACGCTTCGCCTCGGCTTCAGTCCGTTCCCCTATTACATCACACCTGACGGCCTTCGCCCCGATCTGGCACCCCCGCTCGACGAGATACTGCGGCAGATCGCGGCGGCGGGCTATGCGGGGGTTCCGGCCGAAGTGCCCGCCGGGACATCGCCCGAGGACTATGCCGCGATGCTGGCGACGCATGGGTTGGCGCCGGCGCCGGGCTATTTCCAGGCGGACTTCGCTGAGGCCGATATCGCGCCCGTCGTCGAGGCGGCGCGCGGGATCGCGCGTCAGCACCGCGCGCTTGGGCTCGACCGGATATTTGTCGCGCAGCAGTTTCCCGATCCGGTGCGGATCGCGGCCCCCACGATGGGCGCGGGCGCCGATCCGGCGCGGCTCGACCAGATCGTCACCGGGCTGTCGGCTGTCGCCGATGCGATGTACTCCGAGGGCGTGCTTCCCTGCCTGCACCAGCATGTCGGCACCGCGATCGAAACCGAGGACGAGGCGTGTTTCGTTCTCGACGCGATCGCATCCGATCGACTGCTGTTCGGGCCGGACATCGGCCATCTGAGCTGGGCGGGCGCCGATCCGGTGGGAATGCTGACGCGGTATCGTGATCGCATCGGCGTGGTGCATCTGAAGGACATCCGGCGCGCCGTGGCCGATCGCGGCCGGGCGGAGGGATGGGGATACCGGCAGACCACATGGGGCGGGCTGTGGACCGTCCCCGGCAGCGGCGACATCGACTGTGAAGCGGTGTTAGCGGTGCTGCGCGGGCTGGATATCTGGGCGATCGCCGAAATCGACATCGCCGGCGACGACGGACCGGAGATCGCGGCGCGCCGTTCGTTCGAATGGCTGTCCGCTCGCGTCGCAGGCGAACCGGCGACAACGGTCGGAGCACCATGACCTTGAACGATCAGGCAGCGACGCCGGTACCGCGGCTGGGCATAGGCTTTGTCGGGGCCGGCCCCGTCACCCAGGCGATCCACCTGCCGACGATCGCCCGGCTGGGCGCCATGTACCGCGTCGCCCACGTGATGGACGTGAACGAGGCGACGGCGCGGACCGTCGCCAGCCGCGTCGGGGCACGGCATTCGACCAAGCTCGATGCGCTGCTGGCCGATGAGGCCGTCGATGTCGTCGCGATCAACAGCCCGCCGCCGCTCCACGCCGAGCAGGCCACAGCCGCGATCCGCGCCGGCAAACGCGCGGTGTTCGTCGAGAAGCCGTTCGCGACCACGCGCGAAGAGGCGGAAGCGGTCGCACGCCTGGCCTCGGAGTGTGGCGTTCCCGTCATGGTCGGCGCAATGCACACTTATGATCCGGGCTGGATAGCCGCGCGCACCGCCTGGCCGGAGGCGTTCGCTAACCCACGGCTGATCCGGTCGAGCATCGTCCTGCCGATGAACGCCCGTTTTGAGGACTGGGCAACCGAAGTCGCCGAACGCGGCCCGCCGCCGCCGCCGCGCGACCTGACCAAGCCCGACATGCGCCAAGCCGCGATCGCCGGCGGCACGCTGGGCCTGGCGATCCACAATCTGCCACTGATCCGTTCGATGCTGCCGCAGTGGCGCGACCTGACCGTCGTGTCGGCAACGCCGCTGGCGCCGTTCGGCTATATGATCCACGCCATTGCCGGCGACGTGCCGGTGCAGCTGCTGGCGACGATGCATTGTCATGCGCGGCCGGAATGGACGCTCGAATGCTTTGGCGCATCGTCGGTGGTGCGGGTCGAATTCACCCCGTCCTTCGTCCACGCCGGCTCGGCCGTCGCGACGCTCCATGGCCCAGACGGCGTCGTCGCACTGCCGGCGGCGGATCATAATGGTTATGAGGGCGAGTGGCGGCATCTGCACGCTGTGCTGACCGCAGGCGCCGTGCTGTCGCAGGATCTGTCGAGCCTCACCGACGATCTGGTCTTTGCCGTCGGAATCGCGGAGGCGGCCGGTTCGAAGGCCCGCGAGGAGCACGCCGCATGACCCCGGGCAATTCGATGCATATCCGTCACCCCGCTGACCCGGCGTTGGCGCGATCGGTGGCGCTGGTCGTCGCCAGCCTTCCCACGTCGCTATCGGTCGCCGATGACGGCGAACTTGCGGCGGTGGCGGGCAATGGAGACTGGTGCAAGGCCGCGGCGTGCGCGATCGACCAGGGCGCCAAAGGCATAGTGGTGAACCGTCCCGGCATCGTCGCGCTTGCCGATCTGGAATCGCTGATCGCCCAGGCGGAGAAGGCCGGCGCCAGCGCCGTGCTGCGGTGGCGCTGGTCGTCACATCCCGCCGTCGCCGACGCCGTCGCTGCCTGGTCGCCGGTAGGTGAGGGGCTCGTCCTGGTCGATACGTTGGCGACCGGAGCGATCGACCGGCTCGGCGATGCCGTGCTCGAACAACTCTACCTGCTCGCGCAGGTCGCCGGCCCGGTGCGGGCGCTGCGACTCGATGCGCACAGCGACGATGCCATCATCGCACGGGCGCTCACGGCGGAGGGACGCCCCGTCGCGATCGGCGCGGCCCGCTCCACGCAGCCGGCGAACCTCACGCTGCGGCTGCTCTGCGCGACGCAGGCACTGGAACTGGCGCTGCCCGATACCGATACATGGCGCCCGGCAACCGCGTTCCGCGCCACGATCGACGGGGAGAGCCGCCGCCCCCCGATCTACGAAAGCGCCGATCGGCTGGCATGGCGGCGATTGCGCGATGCGGTGGCGGGACCGGGTTCGCGCGCCGACCTCGATCAATTCGCGCAGGCGTTGCGCACCCTGGATATGATGGGCAATGTAACATGGTGACCGTGCTCCCGACCGTCGATGCCAGCGGGGCGGACGAAAAGCCGGCGGTGTCGAATGGCTTCATCGCGATCTACGTCCTGGCACAGTTCGGCATTTGGCTGGCGTTGCTGACACCCGTCGTCCTGACGATCGCCTTGCAGGTCGGGGAGATCGCGGGCGAAGCGGGCAAGGCGCGCAGTCTCGGCACCGTGCTCGCGATCGGCGCCTTTTTCGCTGTCGTGTCGGCGCCGATCTGGGGGGCGCTGTCCGATCGGACGCGATCCCGGTTCGGACGGCGGCGACCGTGGCTCGTCGGCGGGCTGGTCTGTAGCGGCATTGGCCTGGTCATCCTGGGATCAGCGCAGAGCATTTGGATGGTCGGCATCGGCTGGCTGCTGTGCCAGGCGAGCTTCAACGCCATGCAGGCCGCGATCATGGCGATCCTGCCCGATGTCGTCCCAAGCCGGCAGCAGGGCCGCGTATCGGGCCTGCTTGGCATGACCACCACTGCGGGCGTCTTTGCGGGCACCTGGCTGACGCAATATACCCAGTCGTCGAGCTTGTTGATGTTCCTCGCGCCGTACGGGATCACCGTCGTGACGGTCATGACGCTCGTGATGGTCCTACGCGATGCGCCGCTGGAAGGGCCGCCCCCGCCGATGCACGAACGCGGCGTCGGCCGGTTGCTGGCGTCGATGATGACGCCATTCCGCGACGCCGATTTCAACTGGGCGTTCGTCAGCCGTTTCCTCATCATGCTGGCCTGGTTCTTCCTGCTGACCTACCAGCTCTTCTTCCTCACCGATCGGCTCGGTCTCGATCGCGCCGCAGCTCTCGCGGTGATGGTGAAATCGAGCGCGGTCGTCGCGATCGCCACGGTTTCGATGTCGATCGTGGGCGGCGTGCTGAGCGACCTGATCGGGCGGCGCAAGCCGATCGTCTTTGCTGCGGCGGCGATCGAGGGCGTGGGCTTCCTGCTGATCGCGACGACGGGCACGGTCGATCAGTTCCTCGTCGGCGTGGCGGTCGCCAGCCTCGGCAAGGGGTTGTATTTCGGCGTCGATCTCGCGCTCGTCGCGGAGATCCTGCCGAGCCGCAAGGACGCGGCCAAGGATCTGGGCATTTTCCAGATCGCCAATTCGCTGCCGCAGTCGGTCGCGCCCGGTATCGCGCCGATCCTGCTCGCGATCGGCGCGACCGCCGGCGCGGCCGGGGGCAATTACCCGGTGCTCTATGCCGTGGCTGCTTTGTGTTCGATCATCGGTGCCGCAGCGATCCTGCCGGTGAAGCGGTCGCGCTGATGGCCGACGCCCAGTGGCGGTCGCTGTTCGACGGCGTGACGCTCGACGGCTGGCATCCCGCGCCGCGCGTCTATGGTGCGAAATATCCCGGCGGACCGAGCGTCGCGGAGCTGCTCGCGCAGCGCGGCTTCGGACTGCCGCAGCACCCGGAGCGCAATCTCGCGCGCTGGCACGTGGAGGACGGCTATATCGTCGGCGAGCAGAGCGCGCCGGGCAGCGGCTATGGCGGCTATCTGGTCAGCGACGAGACCTTCGGCGATTTCGAGCTGTCGATCGAGGCGCGCCCGGACTGGCCGGCCGATACCGGCATCATGGTGCGCCGCCTGCTTGATGATTGGGCTGGCTTCCAGATCCTGCTCGACCACCGGGAAAGCGGCGGCATCGGCGGCTTCTTCGGCAATGGCCTCGGCAGCTTTGCCGCATTGCCATTTGCCATCGCGGCGCGCCGGGACGCGACCGGGGCGGTGGTCGGGCTCCGCCCCGACGACCCCGCGACCTCGATCGAGCCGGTGACGCAGGACAAGATCGACCGGCTGTCCTACGCCGCCGATGTCGATGATTTCATCGCCGCGTGGCGCTGGGACGACTGGAACAGCTTCCGCATCCGCTGTGTCGGCGAACTGCCGGTGCTGACGACATGGGTCAACGAGGTGAAGATCGCCGAACTTGACGCCGCGACGATGGTCGCGCCCGATTATGACGCCGAACAGATCCGTGCGCTATTGGGTCCGCGCGGGCACATCGCGCTGGAAGTGCATGACAATGATTCGGTGCTCGGACTGGCGCGGTGGGGCCATGGCGCCAAATGCCGGTGGCGCAACATCCTTGTGTGTGAGCTTTAAGTCGCGGGTTCAGTGTAGCGGCGGATATTCGACATAGGCGAAACGCTCGCTGTCGGGCGACCAACTGTTGACGTTCAGCGTGCCCTGGCCGCCGAATGCGGCGACCACCGTCTTCGCCTCGCCGCCTTCCGTAGGCGCGATGCGCAGCAGCACGTCCATGTCGGCGGGATGGCCCAGCGTGCCGGGCGCATAGCTGATATAGAGCATCCAGCGGCCGTCGGGGGACAAATGCGGCGCCCAGTTGACGCGGTCGTCGAAGGTGAGCTGGGTCGCCTCCGATCCGTCGGGCCGCATGCGGAAGATTTGCGCGTGACCGGGGCGCTGCGCCGCCATTTCCGAGTTGAAATAGATCCACGCGCCGTCCGGACTATATTCGGGGCTGTCCGCAGCGATCGCGCGATCGGTCAGCGCCGCCTCGGTCCCGCCGGCCGCCGGGATCGTCGCGATATAGCGGATGCCGAACGGATTGGCGCCCAGCGGCTCGACCGCGACATAGACCAGCTCCGCGCCGTCCGGCGACACGCCGTGCAGGAAGTAGCGATAGCGCTCAGGCGGGTCGTAGAGGTTGGACACGCGGCGCGGCGCGCCGCCGGTGATCGGCACTTCATATAGCTGGCCGCTGGCGCTGACGAACATGCTGCGTCCGTCGAACGACAGCACATGGTCGTTGTTGCACGTCACCACGTCCTGCGTGTCGATCGGTTCCAGCCCGCCGCTGCCGTCGGCGGGCACACGGTGCATCAACCCGCCTTCGTTGACGATCAGCCATGCGCCGTCGCGCGTCCAGTTCGGCGCCTCGACCAGCCGGTCGCTTTCGAGCACCGTGACGCGGTCCGCGCCCGACCGGTGGACCGTGACGAGCCGCGAGACCTGGCCGGGCTGCAACGCCTGGCGCCCGGGGCTGCGGCCGATTTCGATCCGGTTTCCCATAGCCGGCCTTCCTGCCTCAAAGGCCCAGGATGACGCGGTTGCGCTCGCGATCGTCGCCGACGCTCGCGAAATCGTCGAACGCCCGGTCGGTTACGCGGATGATGTGATCGCGGATGAAGCCGGCGCCTTCGCGTGCGCCGTCCTCGGGATGCTTGAGGCAGCATTCCCATTCCAGCACCGCCCAGCCCGGATAGTCATATTGCGCCAGCTTCGAAAAGATCTGGCGGAAATCGACCTGTCCGTCGCCCGGCGAGCGGAACCGGCCGGGCCGGTCGATCCAGTCCTGATATCCACCGTACACGCCCGAATGCGCGGTCGCGTGAAACTCGGCGTCCTTGACGTGAAACGCGCGGATGCGATCGTGATAATGATCGATGAAGCCCAGATAATCCATCTGCTGGAGCAGCAGGTGGCTGGGATCGTACAGGATGTTGGCGCGGGGATGGCCCTTCACCGTGTCGAGAAAACGGGCGAAGGTCGCGCCGTCGTGCAAATCCTCGCCGGGATGGATTTCGTAGCACAGATCGACCCCGGCGTCCTCGAACCGGTCAAGGATCGGCAGCCAGCGCCGGCCGAGTTCGTCGAACGCCTCCTGCACCAGCCCGGCGGGACGTTGCGGCCAAGGATAGAGAAATCCCCACGCTAGCGCACCCGAAAAGGTGGCATGGGCGGCGAGGCCCAGCTTGCGGCTCGCTTCGGCGGCCAGCATCAACTGCCGCTCCGCCCACGCGCGGCGCGCGGCGGGATTGCCGCGCACCTGCTCGGGCGCGAAGCCGTCGAACAGCGCGTCATAGGCGGGATGGACAGCGATCAGCTGCCCTTGCAGATGGGTGGACAACTCGGTGATGCGCAAGCCCTTGTCGGCCAGCATCCCGGCGACGTCGTCGCAATATCCGTCGCTCGCCGCCGCTGCCTCGAGGTCGAACAGCCGCGGCATGTGGGTGGGGATCTGCAGCCCAACATAGCCAAGTGCCGCCGCCCAGCCGGCCAGCCCTTCGAGCGTGTCGAACGGTGCATTGTCACCCGCGAATTGCGCCAGGAAGAGTCCCGGCCCCTGCAACGTCTTCATTCTGCCCCCATATCCATGGCGACCCAGCCGCCTTGCGCGCCTGACCGCAGCGCGCGGTCGATGAACGTCATGCCCCGCACGCCCTCGTCGATGCCCGGCACCAGCGCGCGCTCGCCCGCATCGCCCGACCGGATCGACGTGGCGAAATCGCGGTAGATATTGGCGAACGCCTCGATCAACCCTTCCGGATGCCCCGTGGGCAGGCGCGTGGCGCGCCGCGCCGCGTCCGACAGGCCGGGCATGCCGGCGTGGATCACGCGCTGGGGCTCGTCGAGCGGCGACAGCGTCAGCCGGTCGGGGTTCTCATGCGACCATTCCAGCCCGGCATTCTCGCCGTAGACCCGCAGGCGGATGCCGTTGCGCGCGCCGGCCGATATCTGCGAGGATATGAGCACCCCGCGCGCGCCACCGGCAAAACGCAGCAGCACGTTGGCGTCGTCGTCCAGCGCCCGGCCCGGCCCGAACCGCGACACTTCGGCGCATAGCTCGATCACGCGCTCGCCCGTCACGAACTCGGCGAGGTTGTGCGCATGGACGCCGATATCGCCGAGGCAGCCGCCGATCCCCGCCGTTGCGGGATCGGTGCGCCATTTCGCCTGGCGATCATCGGCCTGCTCGATCGGGCGGCTGAGCCAGCCCTGCTCATATTCGACCACGATCTTGCGGATCGCGCCCAGCGTGCCGACGCGCACCATCTCGCGTGCGTGCCGGACCATCGCATAGCCGGTATAGGTATAGGTCAGGCCGTAAGGTCGCCCGGTCGCGGCCACGATTTCCGCCAGCGCCAGCGCCTCAGCCAGCGTCGCGGTGGCGGGCTTGTCGCTCAGCACCGCGAAGCCCGCTTCCAGCGCCGCGCGCGCGGCGGGGAAGTGGACGTGGTTGGGGGCGGTGATGGCGACGAAATCGATCGGGTCGGGGCGTTCGCGCTCGGCGGCGAACAGCGCGCGCCAGTCGTCATAGACGCGGGCAGGATCAAGGCCGTAGCGCGCCCCGCCGGCGCGCGAGCTTTCGGCGCTGCTGCCAAATGCGCCGGCGACGAACGCGATCTCGCCGTCGAGCGTCGCTGCCATGCGATGGACCGGTCCGATGAACGAACCGAGCCCACCTCCGACCATCCCCATCCTAACGAGCGAAGGGCTCGACGCCATAGTCTGTAATCCAATCCTAGTTTCAAGCCAGCATCGCACCGAGCTAGGTAAACGTTTACATAGCTGTATCAGCGCAATCACGGAGGTGCAACATCGCACGGGATATTGGCGCCGGTCGCGCTTGCCGCCGGTGTCAGGAGCGCCGGTTTCCGGGTGGTGCGGTCGATCCCCGGATGACGAGCTACGTGCGCAGCACCTGCTTGCGCGCCGGAACGGTCCGGTCCGCGAGCAGCTGCAGCAACATCTCATCGATGTGGTTCCTGTCCGGAAAGGTGATCCCGTCTTTGCCGCGACTGGCCGACCGGCGCGCGCACGCCGCGGATTTTAACCGTTTACAGACTTTACCGGCACATGACAGTCTCTCCCGACGCCGAATTCCGCGCGTGGGAAGAAGACATATTGTCGGCTCCTGCCGAGGAGCGTAGATCGGTACGTAAAGCTTTTCATAAGAACTGGCGACACCCTCATGCATGACGTTACCGATCGCGCAACCCTCGATCCGCTTGCCATCGACGCGGCGGCCCAGGCCTGGGTCACGCGAACCAGCGATGCGATGTCGGTAGAGGACAAGATCGCCCAGCTCTTCATTCTCTACAGCCGCCACGACACCCCCGAGGAAACGGCGGAGCTGACCCGGCTGCGCCCCGGCGGGGTCCACCGCTTCCCGACCCAGGACCTTGCCGCGGTCGTGCGCGAGACGCGCGCGGTGATCGAGCAGGCGGCGGTCCCCCCGATCATCAGCGGCGATATCGAAGGGGGTGCCGTCAACTATCCCTTCGCCAGCCCCGTCCCCAACCAGCTTGGGATCGCCGCCTGCGACGACCTGGAATTGTCGGCGGCGCTGGCCGACGTCATCGCGCGTGAAAGCCGGGCACTCGGCTACGACTGGAGCTTCACGCCGGTCGTCGATCTCAACATCGCCTTCCGCAGCGCCGTGGTGGGCACGCGCTCCTATGGATCGGATCCCGACGCGGTGCTGGCGCAGGCGCGCACCTATGTCCGCGTTCTGCAGGATCATGGCATTGCCGCGACCGCGAAGCACTGGCCGGGCGAGGGCTTTGATCCGCGCGACCAGCATCTGGTCACCACCGTCAACCCGCTGTCGATGGACGCATGGGAGGCGACGTTCGGGCGAATCTACCGCGGGCTGATCGCCGACGGCGTGATGACGGTGATGTCGGCGCACATCGCCTTGCCAGCCTTCGTCCGGGCGATGCGGCCCGATGCCGGCCGGGATGCGTTCACCCCGGCGTCGGTCTCAAGGCTGCTGAACCACGATCTCCTGCGCGAACGGCTGGGTTTTCGCGGCCTGATCGTCTCCGACGCCACCGTGATGGGCGGCCTGACCAGCTGGCTCGACCGGGCGGAGGCGGTTCCTGCGGTGATCGAGAATGGCTGCGACGCCTTCCTGTTCAGCCGCCAGCCGGCGCGCGACATGGCGCTGATGCTTGATGGCCTGCGCGACGGCCGGCTGTCGGAAGAGCGGCTGGAGGAAGCCGTCCGGCGGATGCTGACGCTGAAGGCGCGGCTCGGGCTGCACGAGCGGAGCGCGGAGGCGCGCGTGCCGGAGCTGGGCACGGTCAGCGCGGCGCTGCGTACCGACAAGGCGATGGACCTGAGCCAGCAGGCGGCGGGACGCAGCCTGACGCTGGTAAAAGACACCCAAGCGCTCATCCCGATCGATCCACGGCGCCACCGGCGCGTCGTCGTTGCCGCCGACCCGGGATGGAGCTTCTTCTTCGGCGCGCCGGAGCGCAGTTTCACGCCGCTGGCGGACGCGCTGCGCGCGCGGGGATTCGAGGTGAGGACCTTCGACACCGATGCGCCGCCCTCGGTCGCCGATGCCGATCTGCTGATCTACCTGATCGGGCAGGAAGCGACGCCGGGGCTTGGCGAGATCCACATCGATTTCGCCAAGCTGCACGGCGGCCCACGCGCGGCGATGCAACATCTGAACCGCGAGCTGCCGACTTTGCTGGTGTCGTTCGGCCAGCCATTCTACCTGTACGATGCCCCTAATTACGCGACCTATATCAACGCCTATTCAGGGCAGGATATCAACCAGCACGCGCTGGTCGAACGACTCGTCGGCGAGGCTCCATTCGCTGGGGTCAGCCCGGTCGACGCATTTTGCGGTGAGGAACAACTACAGTGGTAGCGCAACGACTGATCCTGTCCGCAGAGTGCGGCTGAAGTCCGCCAGGACGGTCGCCCGGCCGCTCCGATCATCGTGCGGTGGCTGAGCTTCGATTCCCGCGTCCTGCCCTCCCTTCTATCCAATTCCGGTTCAGCTTATTCGACGTCGGGCTGGTTCTCCGGCGCTGCTCTGACGAACGCGTCGAGCGCCAGACAGGCGCGCTCTATCTCCAGCAACCGCGGCCAGCGGAGCTCGACGCCGAAGCGCCGCGCGTTGACGAGCTGCGGCACCAGGAACAGATCCGCCAGCGTCACCGTTTCACCAAAACAATAAGGGCCGACCTGGCCAGCGACCAGCGCGTCGCAGGCGCTCAGCCCCTCGTCGATCACTTTCGCCGCCCAGGTAGTGACTGCCGTCTCGTTGAGGCCCATTGCACGCAGATTGGCGAGCACCTTCAAATTCTGTACCGGATGCGTGTCGCATGCAATCACCTGGGCAAAGGCACGTATCCTGGCACGGGCGACCGGATCGGCGGGCAACAGCGCAGGCTCCGGCCGTGTCTCCTCCAGATACTCGCAGATCGCCAGGCTTTGGGTCAGCACCGCGTGATCGACCTCCAACGTGGGCAGCAGTCCTTGCGGATTCAGCGCGCGATATGCCGGCGCTTGCTGCTCCCCCTTGCGCAAGTGGTGAAAGACATCGGCATAGGACATGCCCTTCATGTTGAGCGCGATGCGCACGCGGTAGGAAGCGCCCGAACGGAAATAGCCGTGCAGCGTGACCGCGTCAGGCATTCGCCGGCACGCCCACCGTGATCGTGCAGTCGGAAAGCCCGGCGATCGATACCGTCACCACGTCGCCCGCGACCACCGCCCCCACGCCCGCGGGCGTGCCGGTGTAGATCAGGTCACCCGGCTCGAGCCGGTAGAAGCGCGAGACATAGGCGATGACGTCGGGCACATCCCAGATCAACTCGTTGAGGTCCGCGTCCTGCTTCACCGCGCCATTGACGGTCAGCTTGATGCTGCCGCTCTCGAGATGGCCGACCTCGGGCGCGGGATGGATCAGTCCGAGTGGCGAGGACTGCTCGACGTTTTTGCCGGCGTCCCAGGGACGGCCCTTGTCGCGCGCCTCGAACTGAAGGTCGCGGCGCGTCATGTCCAATCCGGTCGCATAGCCATAGACATGGTTGAGCGCGTCTGTCGCAGCGATGGAGCGGCCAGCCTTACCCATCGCAACCACCAGTTCGGCTTCATAATGGAAGTTCGTCGTCTCGCTCGGATAGGCGACGGTAGTGCCGCTTGGTACCACGGTCTCGGCCCATTTGGTGAAGAAGAAGGGCGCCTCGCGATCGGGATCGCGGCCCATTTCGCGCGCATGAGCGGCATAGTTGCGACCGATGCAGAACACACGCCGAACCGGGAACTCGTGCCCGTCGCTCGTCGCGGCAAGGGTCGGCACCTGAGGGGGAAAAAGGGTCGTCACGCGTTCTGCTCCTTGTAGAGGTTGAGCTTTTCCTGCGCCGCCTTGTCCGAATAGCCGAACAGCACGAGTGTGTTCGCGGCCTGAAGGCGCAGCGCGTGCCACGAGGGCACGATGAAGATATCGCGGGGATGGAGCGCAATCTCCTGCCCCTCGATCACAGCCGTGCCACTGCCTTCGACCACGACAAACACGGTGCCGTCGGTGGTGCGTCGCGGCCGGGTCTCAAAGCCAGCGGGCAACAGGCGAACATGCGCGGCGATGGTGGGCATCACCGGGCCGCCATTGGCGGGATTGAGGAACTCCAGCGCGTGTCCCAGATGCGGGTCGATCCCGGCCGAGGCCGCCATCGCGTCGAGCGCGGGTCGCCAGTCGACATAAGGGTAATGGAACAGCGGCTGGTGCGCCGGACGGCGATCCGCCACCGATCCGCGCACCGGGCGCATATTGTTTCCATAGCGCGCCAGCGTATCGCCCGGCGGCACGGTCTCGGGGTGCTCGCTGCTTTCCAGATGCTCGGCGAAGCTCGCGTCGAAATGCCGCACCGTCGGGATGTCGAGCCCGTCGAGCCAGATCATCGGCTTGCTGCTAGGGTTGCCATGATCGTGCCATTGCCAGCCAGGCGTGAGCACCAGGTCAAACGGGCGCATTATTGCCTTCTCGCCGTCGACCGCAGTAAAGGCGCCATCCCCCTCCATCACGAAGCGCAGCGCCGACTGGGTGTGGCGATGGCTGGGCGCCACTTCGCCCGGCAGGATGAGCTGGAGCCCGGCATAGAGGCTCGGCACGATCGCCGATTGCCCCGGCAAACCCGGATTTTCGAGGATCAGCACGCGCCGCTCGGCCTGCTCGGCCGAGATCAGGTCGCCGGCGCGCATCAGATGGTCGCGCACCTCGTCGTAGGACCAACGGTGAACCTTGGCGGGCGACTGGGGCTGCGGCCGCACTAAATCGGCCAGTGACTCCCAGAGCGGGGTCAGGTTCGCCGGGGCCATCTCCTGGTACAGCGCTTCAAGTTGCGCTCGCTGGTCGTTGGCCAGGGTCATGCCGATGCTCGCAGAATTGGGTCGTTCGGCGGGAGAGGATCACCGCAGGATTCTGCACTGCGTAATACATTGGCTGATGTCAAACGATTTCAATTGCTCCAGCCGAGCTTCCGGCTGACGTCGCGACAGGCCGTTGCGAGCTTTTCGAGCACCGCGCCACTGCCGTCGGACTTGAACGCACCGGGCATGAGCGCCGTGGCACTCAGGATCGCGCGACCCTGGAAGTCGAAGATTGGAAAGGCAGCGGCACGGAGCCCAGGGATCACCGTTCCTTCGACACAGGCTCGCCCCTCCGCCCGGACCCGTGCCTTGATCACGTCGACCTCGGATCTGGTCATCCCGCTGTCATAGAGCTCGCGCTCAAGCAGCGGATCTGTTTCCACCTCGGGCACGAAACTCAGGAAAACATGTCCGGTCGCCGAATAGAGCAGCGGGAGCACCGCACCGACACCGAACGACGTCATCACCGCCGGTCGGCCCATATGCCAGCGCACCACCGTCGGCCCCTGCGGTCCCAGGGCAGCGACCTGGACGGTGCGGCCGGTTTCGCGCACAAAGGCCTCGATCGCGGTATCGGCGACCCGGAACGCATCGGTGCGTGCCAGCGCGCTGAGGCCCAGTTTGAGCGCGGCCGGGCCGAGATCATAGCGGCCGCTGGTGCGGTCCTGCTGCGTCATTCCCGCCGCGGTGAGGCTGGCGAGGTAGCGGTGTGTCTGCGACCCGGACAATCCGCTCGCCTGCGCGATCGCGCCGAGCGTCGATGCCTCGCCAAGCGCAGCCAGCGCTTCGAGCACTGCAAAGCCGATTTCGACCGACTGGATACCTCGGCGGCGCCTATCCGCCTCACCTTCTGCTTTTTCCGTCATTTGCTTACCTTAGATCAGAACAGCGCCCGATCAAAAGCTGTCGATTCACGCTCGACCACTTCGAGGGCATCCGGATCGACCGTTCGTCGGTGACATCGGCGCGTCCGGTCACCTTGGCGATCAGTCATTGGGTGGTGCGTTAGCAGATCAAGTCGACGGGCTGACGCACCCTCAAATCCGGCGCGATACGCCGCGATCGACCATGACGCTGAGAGTTTGCACGTCGAGCGAGACGAACTGCCCGGATGTCGAAACGCTCGCCGGTGTTCTGGCGTTGTGTGTTTATGGTTCACGCCGGTATCTAAAGTACCACACCTCATGCCCCAGCCGGCGGGCCTTGGCTTCGTAGCGGGTTTCGGGCCAGCCGCCGGGGCGTTTCTGGAAGTCGGCGGGCTGGTCGCAGAGCCAGGCGAACTGTTCGCCGTGGCGCTGCATGACCATCAGCGCGTGGCGCAGGTAGACGGGGTGATCGGTGCCGAAGCGCAATTCGCCGCCGGGCCTGAGCTTTGCCGCGAACATGTCCACCGGGCCGTCGTTCATCATCCGCCGCTTGGCGTGGCGGGCCTTGGGCCAGGGATCGGGGTGGAGCAGGTAGAGGAACGAGAGCGCTCCGTCCGGCACGCGCGCCAGCACGTCCAGCGCGTCGCCGTGGTGGATGCGCACGTTGCCGATCGGCGGATGCATGCCGTTGTCGCCGGAGACGTGGACAAGCGCCTGGGCGACGCCGTTGACGAAGGGCTCGCAGCCGATGAAGCCATGGTCGGGCAGCATGTCGGCGCGCTGGGCCATGTGCTCGCCGCCGCCGAAACCGATTTCGAAGTGCAGCGGGCAATCGTGCCCGAACAGCCGCTCGGCGGTGATCGGACCTTCGGCGGGCACCGCGATCCGCGGCAGCAGGTTGTCGACCAGCGCCTGCTGCCCGGCGCGCAGGGGTTTGCCCTTGGCGCGGCCGTAGAGGCGGTTGAGCGTGGTGGGATCGCCCGATTTGCCCGATTTGGAAGCCGTCATGGCGCGGCGCGATGGCAGCGATACCGGCAAGGGTCAATGGGGAGCGGAATCCGCGTGGATGCGCCGGGCCGATCCGCGCCGCGCCGATCCTCAATGCGCTTGCGCCGCCGCTCCCGGCCCGAACCGAAGCGCGCTGGCCGGCGGCGCCCCGAACGGGAGCGGCCCGCCCTTTCGGGGCAGGCCGCTGGTACACACTGCAATGCCGTTCCGCGTCAGGCCGCTTCGGCCGCCTCGTCGGGATCGCGCAGCACATAGCCGCGGCCCCATACCGTTTCGATGTAGTTGGCGCCGCCGCAGGCATGCGCCAGTTTCTTGCGCAGCTTGCAGATGAAGACGTCGATGATCTTCAGTTCGGGTTCGTCCATGCCGCCGTAGAGGTGGTTGAGGAACATTTCCTTGGTCAGCGTGGTGCCCTTGCGCAAGCTGAGCAGCTCGAGCATGGCGTATTCCTTGCCGGTCAGGTGCACGCGCGCGCCATCGACCTCGACCGTCTTGGCATCGAGGTTGACGATCAGCTTCCCGGTGCGGATGACCGATTGCGAATGGCCCTTCGAACGGCGCACCACGGCGTGGATCCGCGCGATCAGTTCCTCGCGGTGGAACGGCTTGGTCACATAGTCGTCGGCGCCGAAACCGAACGAGCGGACCTTGCTGTCCATCTCCGAGATCCCCGAAAGGATCAGCACCGGTGTCTGGACCTTGGCGACGCGCAGCTTCTTCAGGACGTCGTAGCCATGCATGTCGGGCAGGTTGAGGTCGAGAAGAATGATGTCGTAGTCGTAGAGCTTGCCCAGATCGAGGCCTTCCTCGCCCAGATCCGTGGAGTAGACATTGAAACCTTCGGCCGTAAGCATGAGCTCGATGGCCCGGGCCGTGGTCGGTTCATCCTCGATCAACAGCACTCGCATGGGTGTCCCCCTTTTGCCCCTTTTGTCCGCAGACGGTAACCTCGTCTAAACGGACATTGCCGCCAATTAACCATAGGACCAATGAAGGTTAAAGGTTAATTTGCCGTAAACGCTGGACTAAGCCCGGGTTTCCCCAAAAAACCCGGGCATCGCGGCGTCGCCTTACCGTGCATTGCGCGCGGCAAATCCTAAAACGGCGGCAAACGAGAAAGGTTAAGGCGCGCGCAACGCTTGGCCGCCTGCCGAAGTCCGGAGCAAATCCAGGGCATCGCGCGGTCAGGCGGTGGAGGCTTCCCGGGCGGGCGGGCTCACCCGCATCCGGCCCGCCGCCTGGCGCGCCTCCGGCACGGGCCGCTCGATCCGCTTGAGATAGCTCCAGAGGCCGCATTGCAGGCTTATCAGCATCAGGATGAACGGCTGGAAAGCGATGCCGACGAACAGCGAGCCGATCAGGTAGACGACCTGGGCAAGCTGCAGGGCATTGGCCAGCGGCGCCGCCCAGGCTTCGTCCGGGCCCTTGCGGTCCTTCCAGCGGCGGCGGATCAGCTCCATCTGCGCCAGGCCTGAAACCTGCAGCAGCAGCCACAGCGCCAGGCCGGGATAACCCTGTTCGCCCAGCATTTCGAAATAGCTGGAATGGAACGCCCGCCCCGCCTCCTCGACCGGGGACGAAGTAATGACCGTGGTGCTGCCGACCGTCTGGGAGACGTAAGTGTCGTATTTCACCTTGGCGCCTTGGTAGGCGTAGAAGCCGCCGCCCATCGGATGGTGCTTGGCGTATTCCCAGGTCCACCTCCACATCGCGACGCGCGTGCCGGCCGATTGGTCCGACTGGTGGTTCTGGATCGTGCCCATGCGTGCCATGAAGGACTGGGGCAGGAACGGCACGGCGATGACCATGGCAAGCGCCATGCCGCCGGCGATGAGGAACCGGTGCCGCGCGGTCCTGAGATAGAGCGCACACAGGATCGCCAGGCAGACCAGGCCGGTGCGCGCCTGCGTGCCGATCGGAATCAGCGAGCAGGCGAAGATCAGCGCGGCGGCGAAGCTCCAGACCCGCCAGTCGCTCGGGAAGATCGTGCCGTATTTCGCCAGCCAGATCACGATCGGGATGATGGCGATGGCGACGCAGGAGATGATCGAGCCTTCGAACAGGCCGTTGTTGCTGTCCACGAAGATGCGCAGCGTGCCATAGCCGCCGCCGCCGGCCACGGTCTTGAGGCCGCCGTCGATGATGAGGGCGCTGGCGGCCAGCACCATCACCAGCGCCACCGCCTCGATCCTCAGGCGCGTGCGCAGGGCCAGCGGCATGAAGATCGCGAAGAGCAGGGCCTTCCACACCCATGCCCATTTCTCAGGCGCGTCCACCGGATAGGCCGCCGCGATCGTGGTGTAGCCGCAATAGAGCAGCAGCAGCACCATCAGGCCCTGGCGGAAGGTGAAGCGCGTATCCTCCTTGTGGTCGAACACCAGCCAGCCGAGGAATGCCATCGCGAAGGCGATCAGCGAGACGGGCAGGCGCGACAGCAAGCCCCACGAGATGATCTGGGGCTGGAGGATGTCTACATAGACATAGCACAGCATCCACACGAAGGGGCGCTTGAACCCGGCGGCGATCAGGCAGAGGAAGAAGCCGGTGAGGGCCAGGTCAATCATCGCGCCCGTTCTCCCGGCGGCGGAGCGGACGGCGCTGGTCCTTGCCTGTCTCGTCGTACAAGTCGTCACGCCACATCAGCCGCCACACGGCGAGCGCAAGCAGCCCGTGGCTGACGGCAAGGGCGAAGATATCGACCATGGGGCTGCGGTAGCACCGCCGAGTTGACGGCACGTTAAGCGTTATGCGGCTAGGACTTCGCCCATCATGACCCGCGACCCGTCCCTGAAGATCCTTCACGTGCTCGATCATTCGCTGCCGATGCACAGCGGCTATACCTTCCGCACCCGCGCCATTCTCAAGGCGCAGTCGGCGATGGGGCTCGACGTGCGCGGGGTCACCGGCCTGCGGCATACGGCGGAAGGTCCGCCGGCCGAGGAAGCCGACGGCCTGCTGTTCCATCGCACCGTGGGCCAGGTGAAAGGCCCGGCGGGCCGCATCGCCGGCCATATCACCGACCGCATCGCCGGCTTGCGCGAGTGGAGCGAGATCGGCGTGTTCGCGCGGGGAATCGAACGCATCGCGCGCGATTGGCGGCCGGACGTCCTGCATGCCCACTCGCCGGCGCTGTGCGGGCAGGCGGCGCTGCGCGTGGCGCGCCGGCTTGGCATCCCCCTGGTCTACGAGATTCGCGCGTTCTGGGAAGATGCCGCGGTGGGCAACGGCGCCGGCAGCGAAGGATCGCTCCGCTATCGGCTGACCCGCAAGCTGGAAAGCCACGTGGTGCGAGAGGCGGATGCGGTGGTGACGATCTGCGAGGGGCTACGCCGCGATCTCCTCGCGCGCGGCACGCCGCGGGACAAGATCACGGTCATGCCCAACGGCGTCGACCTGGCGCTGCTTGGGCAGCCGCTCGATCGCGATCCGGCGCTGGCCCGCGAACTCGGCTTCGAGGCGGAGGGACGGCCTTGTCCGGTTATCGGCTTCATCG
Organism: Novosphingobium sp. CF614; assembly: GCF_900113255.1. Classification (GTDB taxonomy): domain Bacteria; phylum Pseudomonadota; class Alphaproteobacteria; order Sphingomonadales; family Sphingomonadaceae; genus Novosphingobium. The sequence continues at coordinate 133,993 of NZ_FOOR01000003.1, read as the reverse complement.
GCAGCTTCTATGATTACGAGGGGCTGGACGTACTGATCGAAGCGATGCCCGCGCTGGTCGCACGGCAGCCCGACGCGCGCCTGCTGCTGGTCGGCGGCGGTCCGATGGAAGCGTCGCTGCGCGCCCAGGCGGAAGCCTCGCCGGCGGCGGGGGCGATCCGGTTCATCGGCCGGGTGCCGCATCACGAGGTCGATCGCTACTATGCGCAGTGCGACGTCATGGCCTATCCGCGCAAGCACAGCCGGTTGACCGATCTCGTCACCCCGCTGAAGCCGCTGGAGGCGATGGCCCAGGGCAAGCTGGTCGCCGCCAGCGACGTCGGCGGCCACCGCGAACTGATCGCCGACGGCGTGACCGGAACGCTGTTCGCGCCCGACGATCCCGCCGCCTGCGCGGCGGCGCTGGCGCGCTTGCTGGAACAACGGGGCCTGTGGGATAGTTACCGCCGCGCAGGCCGCGATCATGTGGAAAGCCGGCACGATTGGGCCGCGAACGCCCGCCGTTATCAAGACGTTTACCAAATGCTGTCACGAATGGCGGTTCAAGGAAGAGGCGATGTCGCGGCATGACCGCACGAACGGGTCCCTCCAGGACAAGCACGGGGTAAGTTGAGTGTCCGAACAGATTTCCGAACACAGGCTTTCCGAACACAGGAGGGGCACGCCGGGCGGAAACCAGCCGATCAGCCGCCATCCCCTGTTCCCGGCCATCGTCGCGCTCTGGTTCGCCGCGCTGTCCGGCCTGGGCAGTGTCGCCATCCGCCCCGAACTGATCGAGCGCGCCGTCCTGGCGCTCGGCATCGACGGCGTGATTCCGATGGCGGCGCCGCCGCTCGGCACGACCACGCGGATACTCATTGCGCTGGCCATGACCGGCATCGGCGGGATCGTCGGCGCGGTTGTGGCGCGTCGTCTGACCCGGCTGGATCCGGAGCCGCGCGAACGCCATCGCGGCGGCGCCTCCGTCGCCCCGGAGGATTGTCCGGAATCCGCCCCCGCGAACCCCATCCGCGAGATGCCGGTCGGCAAGCCCGGCGGCCGCCGCCGCGCCCTTGCCCTCCTGTCCGATGCGCCGGTGGATGCGCCGGTGGACGATGGCTCCGGCCGCGCGCCCATGCCGGGCCGGGACGCGGGGCTGCCGGACGCGGGGATATTGAACGTCGCCGAATTCGATCTCGACGGTTTCCAGGAAAGTGCCGCCGCCGGGGACGAACCCGCCTTCGAAAGGCGCGCGCCCTCTTCCGAAGCCGGGAACCCCGGGCTGGGCGGGGATGCCGGCGAAACGATCGGCATGCCGATCGAGCAGGCCTCTGCCTCGTTCATGCGCCGGACTTCCAGCGGCGCCGCGCATTCGGGCGCGCAGGTCTTCCAATCCGCTCGGGATTTCTCGGCGGCGCGGGAAACCGGCGGCGAAGGGGCATCGAGGACGCTCAGCAGCAGCCTGTTCGAGACCTATTCGCAGCGGATCGCGGCCCCCGAAGCTCCGAAGCCCGGCTTCACGCTCCTTCCGCGCTTCAGTCCTGACGAATGGCCCGACGAACGGCCAATCGAGCGGCCAAACGAACGAAACGAGGATGGGCGCGGCCAGGATGCGGCCGGCCATGCCGCCGCCACGGACGAGCACGCGCCGGCGTTCGAGCACGCTTCCACGCTCGCAGCGGCCGATGTCGCCGATGCCGAAGCTGCGGACGCCGTGATGCCGGAGGCTTCCGAGCCCGAACAGGGCCCGTTCGGCGAGCGGCGCTCGGCAGCCGAGCGCATCGTTGCCGCCGAACTCGACCAGCTTTCGCAGATCGAACTGCTCGAACGCCTCGCGCTGGCCATGGCGCACCGCCGCGAGCAGGCAAGGCTTGCCGCCCTCGCGCCCGTCGTGGCCGAACCCGAACCCGAACCCGAACCCGAACCCGAACCCGAAGTCTCGCCGGAACCCGAAGTTCTGCCGGAACCCCGGGCCGAGCCCCGGTTCGATCCGGCCGCGTCCGCGCCGCTGGCGTTCGAACGGCTCTCCTCGGAAGCGCCCCGCTTCGATGCGGCGCCGGTCGAACCCGCCGCGATCGCGCCGCCGCCGCGCATTCCCGCCGCGCTGCGCCCGGTCGGTTTCGAAGCCTTCGCTTCCGATGCCGAGGACGATTCACTGCCCGGATACATTCCGCCCCGGCATATCGGGCTGGCGCCGGGCGGTGCCGCGGATCTGGCTTTCGCCGCGAGCGAGCCGGCCGGCGATCTCGCCCACGGCTCTGCCGGCGAGGATGCCGAAGAGGAGGACGAGGAGGAGAGCCAGGCTCTCGAACAGGGCTATTCCTCGCTGCTCGATTTGTCGCGGCCCGCCGGAAACCGCCAGCCGCCGGCGGCCTTCCCCGGCGAGGACGCCGCGCCGCCGCCTGCCGCTTCGATCGAGCAGGTGCGGCCCGCCGAGCGGCTGTTCGACGCGCCCGGCAAGCCCGCTCCGGAGGAGACCGAACGGGCCCTGCGTGCCGCGCTCGCCACGCTTCAACGCATGAGCGGCGCCGCCTGACACCCCCTCTTGACCCCCCTTGTACCCCCTTTGGCCCCCCCTTGACCGGTCGTCGCAAGGCCGGCCGGGATCGGCTTGCGATAATAAAATGCCGCATTTCCCGCCGTCCACGCGCGCAATCCTGCGCCGCCGCCGCCTTCGCGGTTGCAAAACTCCCGTCTAATCGTCATGGGGACCTTGGGGCCCCTATGTCGCGCGAAGCCGATGCACGATTCGTGCGCGCCAGTTGCGACGTGTAGGGTGCATCCCGGTAAATGACAGGACGGATTACTATCGATGGGATTTCCTAAGCCCCAGGGCCTTTACGATGCGCATAACGAACATGATTCCTGCGGTGTGGGCTTTGTCGCCCATATCAAGGGTGAGAAAAGCCATGCGATCATTACCCAGGCACTGGAAATCCTCAAGAATATCGACCATCGCGGCGCGGTGGGCGCGGACCCGCTGCTGGGTGACGGCGCCGGGATCCTGACGCAGCTTCCCGACCGGCTGTTTCGCAAGTGGGCGCAAGGGGCGGGTGTCGAACTGCCGCAGCCGGGCGACTACGCCGTTGCCATGTGCTTCCTGCCGCAGGACGAGCCGGCACGCGATTTCGTGGTCTCCAAGTTCGAGAAGTTCATCAAGAAGGAAGGCCAGGAGCTGATCGGCTGGCGCGACGTGCCGGTTACGCTCGATGGCCTGGGCAAGACCGTCATCGAATCGATGCCGGTGGTCCGCCAGTGCTTCGTCGGCCGGGGTGAGAACTGCGCCGACCAGGACGCGTTCGAGCGCAAGCTGCTGGCGATCCGCAAGCAGACGCAGAACCCGCTGGAGGCGATGGCGATCAAGCACGGCCTGCCGGGGCTGACCGAGCTCTACATGCCGAGCTTCTCCAGCCGCACGATCGTCTACAAGGGCCTGCTGCTGGCGACCCAGGTCGGCTCGTTCTACGACGATCTCAGGAACCCGGACTTCGTCTCGGCGCTCGGCCTCGTGCACCAGCGCTTCTCGACCAACACCTTCCCGAGCTGGAAGCTGGCGCATCCCTATCGCTTCATGGCGCACAACGGTGAAATCAACACCGTGCGCGGCAACGTGAACTGGATGAACGCGCGCCGCCGGACGATGGAATCGGAGCTGCTCGGCGCCGATCTCGACAAGATGTGGCCGCTGATCCCGCACGGCCAGTCCGATACCGCGTGCCTCGACAATGCCTTCGAGCTGCTGCTCGCGGGGGGGTACTCGCTGGCCCACGCGATGATGATGCTGATCCCGGAGGCCTGGGCCGGCAATCCGCTGATGGATCCCAAGCGCCGCGCCTTCTACGAATACCATGCCGCGCTGATGGAGCCGTGGGACGGCCCGGCCGCCGTCGCGTTCACCGACGGCCGGCAAATCGGCGCCACGCTGGACCGCAACGGCCTTCGCCCCGCGCGTTTCCTCGTCACCGACAACGACTTGTGCGTAATGGCGTCGGAAAGCGGCGTGCTTCCGATCAAGGAAGACAACATCGTGCGCAAGTGGCGCCTCCAGCCGGGCCGCATGCTGCTGATCGACTTCGAGGAAGGCCGCATCATCGAGGACGAGGAGATCAAGGCCAAGCTGGCCGATGCCGAACCCTACCAGAAGTGGCTTGACCAGGCGCAGTACATTCTCAAGGACCTCGACGTGATCGAGGAAGTGCTGGAGGAAATCCCGGCCGAGACGACCACGCTGCTCGATCGCCAGCAGGCCTTCGGCTACACGCAGGAAGACGTCTCGCGCTTCCTGGAGCCGATGGCGCTCGAAGGCGACGATCCGATCGGCTCGATGGGCACCGACACGCCGATCCCGGTGCTGTCGCACAAGTCGCGCCTGCTTTACGACTATTTCAAGCAGAACTTCGCGCAAGTCACCAACCCGCCGATCGATCCGATTCGCGAGGAACTGGTGATGAGCCTGGTCTCGATGATCGGTCCGCGCCCGAACCTGCTCGGTCATGACGCGGGCACCCACAAGCGCCTGGAAGTCAGCCAGCCGATCCTCACCGACCAGGGCCTGGCCAAGATCCGCTCGGTGGAGGCCGCGCTCGACGGGGCCTTCCGCACCGAGACGATCGACATCACCTGGGATGCCGCGACGGGTGCCGAAGGCCTGGAACTGGCGATCAAGGAGATGTGCTGGGCCGCAACCGAGGCGGTGCTGGCGGACAAGAACATCCTGATCCTGTCCGACCGCGCCCAGGGCTCGAATCGCATCCCGATGCCGGCGCTGCTGGCGACCGCGGCGGTGCACCACCACCTCGTGCGCCAGGGCCTGCGCATGCAGACCGGGCTCGTGGTGGAAACCGGAGAGGCGCGTGAGGTCCATCACTTCTGCGTGCTCGCGGGATACGGCGCCGAAGCCATCAATCCCTATCTCGCCTTCGAGACGATCGAGGATATCCGCACCCGCAAGAACCTGCCGGTGAGCGCCGAGCAGGCGTGCAAGAACTATATCTACGCGATCGGCAAGGGCATCCGCAAGGTGATGTCCAAGATGGGCATCTCGACCTACCAGTCCTACTGCGGCGCGCAGATCTTCGACGCGGTCGGCCTGTCGAGCGCGTTCGTGGACAAGTACTTCACCGGCACCGCCACCACCATCGAGGGCGCGGGCTTGCTGGAGATCGCGGAAGAGGCGGTGCGCCGCCATGCCGCGGCCTATGGCGACAACCCGATCTACGCGAAGATGCTGGATGTGGGCGGCATGTATGGCCTGCGCGTGCGCGGCGAGGAACACGCCTGGACTTCGGCCAACATCGGCGCGCTGCAGCACGCCGTGCGCGGCAATATTCCTGAAAAGTACAAGGAATTCGCGCAGACCATCAACGACCAGTCGACCCGCATGCTCACGATCCGCGGGCTGATGGATTTCGTTCCGGCCGAAACCGCGATTCCGATCGAGGAAGTCGAGCCGGCCAGCGAGATCGTGAAGCGCTTCGCCACCGGTGCGATGAGCTTCGGTTCGATCAGCCGCGAAGCGCATACCACGCTGGCAATGGCGATGAACCGGATCGGCGGCAAGTCCAACACCGGCGAAGGCGGCGAGGAGCCCGATCGCTTCGTGCCGCTGCCCAACGGCGATTCGATGCGTTCGGCGATCAAGCAGGTCGCCTCGGGCCGCTTCGGCGTGACCACCGAATACCTCGTCAATGCCGATGACATCCAGATCAAGATGGCGCAGGGCGCGAAGCCCGGCGAAGGCGGTCAGCTGCCGGGCCACAAGGTCGACAAGACCATCGGCAAGGTGCGTCACTCGACTCCGGGCGTGGGCCTGATCTCGCCGCCGCCGCACCACGACATCTACTCGATCGAGGATCTCGCCCAGCTCATTCACGATCTCAAGAACGTGAACCCGCGTGCGCGCATCTCGGTCAAGCTGGTGTCGGAAGTGGGTGTCGGCACGGTGGCGGCGGGCGTCTCCAAGGCGCGCGCAGATCATGTGACGATCTCCGGCTACGAAGGCGGCACCGGCGCTTCGCCGCTGACTTCGCTGACCCACGCCGGCTCGCCATGGGAAATCGGCCTTGCCGAAACCCAGCAGACGCTGCTGCTCAACAACTTGCGCAGCCGTATCGCGGTGCAGGCCGACGGCGGCATCCGCACCGGCCGCGACGTCGCGATCGCCCTGCTGCTCGGCGCCGACGAGATCGGCTTCGCCACCGCGCCGCTGATCGCGGCGGGTTGCATCATGATGCGCAAGTGCCACCTCAACACCTGCCCGGTCGGCGTCGCCACCCAGGACCCGGTCCTGCGGGCCCGCTTCACCGGCCAGCCCGAGCACGTGGTCAACTACTTCTTCTTCGTCGCCGAGGAACTGCGCGCGATCATGGCCGAACTCGGCTTCCGCACGGTTGCCGAAATGGTCGGCCGGGTCGACCGGCTGAACATGAAGAAGGCCATCGCGCACTGGAAGGCCAAGGGCATCGATCTCTCGAAGATCCTCTACCAGGCCCCGCTGGGTGACAGCCCCTCGCTCAACTGGACCCGCAGGCAGGACCACGGCCTTGAGAACGCGCTCGACAACGCGCTGATCGCGGCTTCCGCCGATGCGCTCGAAAAGCGCGAGGCGGTGCGCATCGAAAAGCCGATCATCAACGTCAACCGCACGGTCGGCGCGATGCTCTCGGGCGAAGTGGCCAAGCGCTATGGGCATGAAGGCCTGCCGGACAACACGATCCACGTGAAGCTCACCGGGGTTGCCGGCCAGAGCTTCGGCGCCTGGCTTGCCCACGGCGTCACGCTGGACCTGACCGGCGATGCCAACGACTATGTCGGCAAGGGCCTGTCGGGCGGCCGCGTGATCGTGCGCCAGCCGGTCCATGTCGACCGCGATCCGCTGCAGAACATCATCGTCGGCAACACCGTGCTCTACGGCGCGATTTCCGGCGAGGCGTTCTTCAACGGCGTCGCCGGCGAGCGCTTCGCGGTCCGCAATTCGGGCGCGATCGCCGTCGTCGAAGGCTGCGGCGATCATGGCTGCGAATACATGACCGGCGGCGTCGTGATGGTGCTCGGGCGCACCGGCCGCAACTTCGCGGCGGGAATGTCCGGCGGCGTTGCCTATGTCTTCGACGAGGACGGCGTGTTCGACAAGCTGTGCAACACGGCGATGGTCGATCTCGTGAAGATCTCGCCCGAGGCCGATGAGGATGGAGGCGCCGAGGCTTCCTGGGGTCGCCCGCAGCAGCGCACCGCCGGGGTCAACGACCTGGGCATGGGCGACATGCTGCGCCATGATGCCGAGCGCGTCCGCATTCTGCTTGAACGTCACCACTTGCACACCGGCTCCAGGCGGGCCCGTGCGCTGCTTGACGACTGGTCGAACACCATCGGCAAGTTCGTCAAGGTGATGCCGCGCGACTATGCGCGCGCGCTCAGGCAACTTGAGGCCGAACGGCTGGAAGCCGCTTCGGTGGCCGCAGAATAAGACTTTGGACTCCCGTCCTTCGTCATTGCGAGCGAAGCGAGGCAATCCGGTCGGGCGCGGCAACGCGCTGGATTGCCCCGCCGCTCCGCGATGACGAAACGATCTGAGCATTGGGATTAAAGAAGATGGGCAAGGAAACCGGCTTCCTCGAACTGGGCCGCCAGGATCGCACTTACGGCGACGTCACGGCGCGCTTGCACAATTACAAGGAATTCGTCGTCCCCCTGACCGCGGAAGCGCTCAAGGGGCAGGCGTCGCGCTGCATGAACTGCGGTATTCCGCACTGCCACACGGGCTGCCCGGTCAACAACATCATCCCGGACTGGAACCACCTGGTCTACGAGGATGATTTCCGCAACGCGCTGGAAGTCCTCCACTCGACCAACAACTTCCCCGAATTCACCGGCCGCATCTGCCCCGCCCCGTGCGAGGCGGCCTGCACGCTCAACATCATCGACCAGCCCGTCACCATCAAGTCGATCGAATGCGCGATCGTCGACAAGGGATGGCAGGAAGGCTGGATCACGCCGAAGGCCCCGGAAAAGCGCAGCGGCAAGTCGGTCGCGGTGGTCGGTTCGGGTCCGGCGGGCCTTGCCTGCGCGCAGCAGCTTGCCCGTGCCGGCCACTCCGTCACCGTGTTCGAGAAGAACGACCGTGTCGGCGGGCTGATGCGCTACGGCATCCCCGACTTCAAGATGGAGAAGCACCTCATCAACCGCCGGGCGGCGCAGATGGAAGCCGAAGGCGTGGTGTTCAAGACTTCGGTCGAAGTCGGCGTTTCGGTGTCGGTGAATTCGCTGAAGGAAAACTACGACGCGATCGTCTTCGCCGGCGGCGCCGAGGCGGCTCGCCGGCTTGATATCCCGGGGGCCGAATTGCCCGGCGTGCGCCTGGCGATGGAATTCCTCACCCAGCAGAACAAGCGCAACGCTGGCGACGACGAGCTTCGCGCCGCCCCGCGCGGTTCGCTGACCGCGACCGGCAAGCACGTCATCGTCATCGGCGGCGGCGATACCGGTTCGGACTGCGTCGGCACCTCGAATCGCCAGGGCGCGCTTTCGGTCACCCAGCTCGAGATCATGCCCAAGCCGCCCGAGCATGAGGACAAGGCGCTTTCCTGGCCGAACTGGCCGCTCAAGCTGCGCACCTCCTCCAGCCACGAGGAAGGTTGTCAGCGCGATTGGGCGGTGCTGACCAAGCGTGTGATCGGCGACAATGACGTCAGGGCGCTTGAATGCGTGCGCGTCGAGTGGAAGGACGGCCGGATGCAGGAGATGCCCGGCAGCGAATTCACGCTCCAGGCCGACCTCATCCTGCTTGCCATGGGCTTCACCGGTCCGCGCAAGGCCGGCCTGCTCGACCAGGCGGCGGTCGAGCTGGACCCGCGCGGCAACGTCAAGGCCGACACCGAGAAGTACCAGACCAGCGACGACAGGATTTTCGCCTGCGGCGACATGCGCCGGGGCCAGTCGCTGGTCGTCTGGGCGATCCGCGAGGGCCGCCAGTGCGCCCGCTCCGTCGACGAAATGCTGATGGGCGCCAGCGATCTGCCGCGCTGAGACGCGCTGGGCTCATTGGCCGAAATCCGATCGCAGGGCGTGCACTTCGAAGCGCACGCCCTGCTGCGTCGCGGCTGGAGCGGGCCGCGGCTTCGGGCGGAATGCTTTTCACGCTCTCCCGGTTACGCTATCGGGGCCTTGTCAGATGATTTTCCTCCGATGATTTCTGGGCGCAGGTATCCGTCAACTATGTCCAACTGTGACCTTTGCGTCGTTCGCAACCGCGCGATTTGCGCTTCGCTCGATGCGAAGGAGCTTGAAGTCCTCAATTCGATCGGACGGACCCGCAAGGTCGGCCCGGGTGAATCGCTGATCTGGGAAGGCGAGGATTCGGTGCTCGTCGCGAACGTCATCGAAGGCGTGCTCAAGCTTTCCACCAATACCGAGGACGGGCGGGAGCAGATCGTCGGGGTGGTCTATCCATCCGATTTCATCGGCCGGCCGTTCGGCGGCAAATCCGGCCACGGCGTGACGGCGCTGACCGACGCCAAGGTCTGCGTCTTCTCGCGCCGCGACTTCGACGCCTTCGCGCGCGAACACCCCAAGCTTGAGCACAAGCTGCTGGAACGGACCCTGGGCGAGCTTGATCGCACGCGGCGCTGGATGCTGCTGCTGGGCCGCAAGTCCGCGCCGGAGAAGCTGGCGAGCTTCCTGGTCGAAACGGTCGAGCGGTTGGGTGGGTCGGGCTGCGGGGCCGATGGCGACAAGCCCGGCCAGCACCAGTTGATACTGCCGTTCTCGCGCCAGCAGATTGCCGATGTGCTGGGCCTGACGATCGAGACGGTAAGCCGCCAGTTCACCCGGCTCAAGAACGAAGGCGTGATCGACCTGCCTTCGCGCCGCGTGGTGACGATCCTTGATTTCGAGGCGCTGGTCGCCGAGGCGGGCTGAGGTCCCGCCCTTCCCCTACCCGAACAGCCAATGCCCCAGCAGCCGCTCGAACGGAAAGGTGAAGAACCCGGCGATCAGCAGCGCGCCGATAATCAATCCCCGCACCGTCCGGCGGTGCCGCGCCACGTTGTGGCTGCGTGCGGCGAGGACCAGCGACGGCACCAGCACGATCGTCAGCACCGAAAGCGCGTGAATCGGGCTGAACTGGCCGGGGTTGATGGTCCGCACGAACAGGCTGTCGATCGCGGTCAGCAGCATCGAACCGGCCCAGGCATAGCCCAGCGCGCGGTGGTCGCGCGTGCCGCGCCGGCGCCACAGCAGGATCGGCGTGAGCGCCAGTGCCGTGACGATCGTCGTCAGATGCAGCCAGATTACCAAGGGAATGCGCGGCCATTCGTCCATGCCGCGCAGGACCGCCGCGACGACGAAGCCGAGCATCAGCAGCGCCAGCGCGCCCAGCAGCTTCTCAAGCCGATCGGGCGAGGTCGAGGGATAAGGTGTCGTCATCGGAATCCTGCTCCATCGGGCCAGGCCGGCGCGGCGAGGCCCATGACCTTGAACAATCCCCCCATCTGCTCCGCCGCGATCAGCCGCTCCTTGGCCGCGTGGATCGCGGCGGCATGTTGCGGCGCGAAGCCGGCCAGGTTCCCGGCCCGCGTCTCGATCCCCAGTTCCCGCAGCCAATGTCCCTGCGTCACCGTGCCGAGATGGCGCGCGCCGCGCGCGAGCGCGGTATCGGCCATGGCGGCGAAATCGACGTGGCAGGTAAGGTCGGCCTCGCCCGGCAGCGCGAAGGGGTCGACCTTGGCATGCGCCTTGAGCGCCTGCAAGGTAGAGCCGGTCCGCCTTCGATCGTGCCCGTAATCGATCAGCAACGCGGCGCCTCCCTGGTCGACCAGGCGCCCAGAGATCTCGTCGACGATGGCCGCCGCGCCTGGGCAGGTCTCGACAAGGGTGCCATCGGGAGCCTCCTTCATGTCCTGCGGCACCGCCGCGTCCATCGGCTTGTCGCCGGCGACGGGCAGGAAGCGGTGGTCCTGGAAATCGACCATGCGTTCGCGCCAGCCTTGCGGTGTCTTCACCAGCTGGCGAACCGGCAGCGCATCCAGGAATTCGTTGCCGACCACCAGCACCGGCCCGGTCATCGGCAGGTCGGAAAGGTCATGATGCCACTGCGCCTGCGGCACGGCGGTGCGCTGGATGTCCCTGAGCGCGGCCGAGCTTTCGACGAAATGCACGGCGGGTTCCAGCCCATAGCGCTTCATCGCCCGCAGGGCGTCGCGCGCCAGGGTGCCGCGCCCCGGCCCCAGCTCGACGTAGTGTGCGCCCTCCTGGCGCCCGGCGCGAATCCAGATGTCCGCGAGCCACAGGCCGATCAGTTCGCCGAACATCTGGCTGATCTCGGGCGCGGTGATGAAATCGCCCTCGCTGCCGAGGGGGTCCCTGTCGGCATAATAGCGGGCGTTCGATTCGCCCATGTAGTGCTGCAGCGTGATCGGCCCGTAGCCGGCGATCAACCTTCGGAAGATGACCGCCAGCGATTCCGTGCCCGGCGCCATCAGGCGGCGGCGGGATTTGCGGGGCGACCGCTCGCCAGCGCCGGTTTCGCCAGCGCGCGGGCGACCAGGACCAGGCCCAGCACGATCAGCGGGATCGTCAGCCACTGGCCCATCGACAGCCCGGTTTCGCGCGCGAAAGTTTGCAGCTGCGCGTCGGGCTCGCGGAAGAACTCGACCGTGAAGCGCGCGGCGGCGATGCCGGCGGTGAAGACGCCGACCATCAGCCCCGGACGGAAACGCGCGCGCGTCTTCCAGAACAGGGCGAGCATGATGACGATCATCAGCAGGCCTTCGAGCCCGGCTTCGTAGAGCTGGCTGGGATGGCGCGGCAGCGGCCCGGCGTCGGGAAATATCATCGCCCAGGGCAGGTTCGGATCGCCGACGACGCGGCCCCACAACTCTCCGTTGACGAAGTTGGCGAGCCGCCCGAACATCATCCCGAACGGCACGCAGACCGCGATGTAATCCGCCACGCGCAGGAAGTTCAGGCCGCCGCGCCATGAAACCCAGGCAAGCGCGAGCAGCACGCCGATCAGCCCGCCGTGAAAGCTCATGCCCCCGTGCCACAGCGAAGCGAGATCGGCGGGATGCAGCCAGAGGCTGGGAAGGCCGGTATTGCCGCCGGTGTAGAAGGTCGCATAGCCGAGCCTGCCGCCCAGGATGATGCCCAGGGTGCAATAGAAGAACAGGTCGTCGGCGTGGCGCTGCGCCAGCGGCGCGCCGGGCGCCCGGATCATGCGAATGAGGTGCCAGTAGCCCAGCACGATGCCGGCCAGGTAGGCCAGCGAATACCAGCGCAGCTCGAAGCTTCCGATCCTGAACAGGTAGTTCTTGAGGCCCAGGTCCACCCAGTGAATCGGCTCGTGCACAGGGGCGGCGGCCGCGAGGGCCAGGGTTATCAGGGACAAGTCTTCGACCTCGCTCGCTGCGTCATTCGGTCCACGGGCCTGACGGCTCGGTTACCGCCGCCTTCTGGCATAGCCCGTCCCTTGATGGTAGCTGCGTTTTCATCCTCGCGCGGCATAATCCGATCGCATGGAAGGCGAAGGGGAGTGATCGCAGCGATCGCTTCCTGCCGCCTTTCAATGCGCTTCCCCAACGTCTAGAAGCCGCACTTCATGAGCAGCGTCATTCGCATTCCCTCTCCCCGTTCCGTCGTCGACAGGCGCGCGCTTGTCGAGCGCATCGACGCGCTGGTCGCCGAGCATGGCGCGGCCAAGGGCCGCAAGGCGATCGTCGAGCTGATGCGCGCGGCGCTTGACGATGGACGCACGGAAATCGCCCGTCGCCTCGTCGAAAAGCCTTCCGCCGGTCACGAAGTGGCGGAAGCGCAAGCTTTCCTGGTGGACCAGCTGATCCGGGTGATTCACGATCACGTGGTCCAGCACGTCTACCCCGCCAGCAACCGCTCCAAGGGGGAGCGGCTGACGATCATGGCGGTCGGCGGCTACGGACGCGGCGAAATGGCGCCGCACTCGGACGTCGACATCGCCTTCCTCACCCCGATCAAGCAGACGGCCTGGTGCGAGCAGGTGATCGAGGCGATGCTCTATTTCATGTGGGACCTCTCGCTCAAGGTCGGCCACTCCAGCCGGTCGCTCGACGAGATGGTGAAGATGTCGCGATCGGACCTGACGATCCGCACCGCCATGCTCGAGGGGCGCTACGTCTGGGGCGACCAGGACCTCTACGAGGAAGCGCGCGTGCGGTTCTGGAAGGATGTGGTCTCGGGCACCGAGCGCCAGTTCGTGGTCGAGAAGCTGGCCGAGCGCGAGGAGCGCCACAAGCGCATGGGCGACAGCCGGTATGTCGTCGAACCCAACGTCAAGGAGGGCAAGGGTTCGCTGCGCGATCTCCACACGCTCTACTGGATCGGCAAGTATATCCACCAGGTGCGCGATCCCAGCGAACTCGTGGGCGTCGGCCTGCTGACCAAGAAGGAATACCTGGCCTTCCGCCGCGCGGAGAACTTCTTCTGGGCGGTGCGCTGCCACCTGCACGCGATCACCCGCCGCGCCGAGGACCGGCTGACCTTCGACCTCCAGCGCGAGGTGGCGTCGCGGATGAACTACTCGGACCGGCCCGGCAAGAGCGCGGTGGAGCGGTTCATGCAGATGTTCTTCCTGCAAGCCAAGATGGTGGGCAACCTCACCGGCGTGTTCCTGGCCCAGCTTGACGAGCAGTTCGCCCGCAAGACGCCGCGCGGCCTGCTCGCCGGCTTCCGCGCCAAGCCGCGCGTGCTCAAGGGCTACAGGGTGTTCGGCGGGCGCATCAAGGCTCCCTCGGAGGACTGGTTTGCGGCCGATCCGGTGCGAATGATCGAAATCTTCGTGCTGGCCGACAAGGAGGGTTTTGAAATCCATCCCGAGACCATGCGGCTGATCTCTCGCGATGCGGTGCTGATTAAGGACGAAGTCCGCCGCGACAAGCGCGCCAATGAACTGTTCATGGAACTGCTGACCAGCCGCAACAACCCCGAAGTGGCATTGCGCAGCTTCAACGAAGCCGGCGTGTTCGGCCGCTTCGTCACCGAATTCGGCCGCGTCAACGCGCAGATGCAGTTCGACATGTATCACCACTACACGGTGGACGAGCACACCATCCGCGCCGTCGGCCTGCTGGCCCGCATCGAGAAGGGCGAACTCAAGCAGGATCACCCGCTGGCGCATGACATCATCCACAAGGTGCGCTCGCGCCGCGCGCTCTACGTTTCGGTGCTGCTGCACGATATCGCCAAGGGGCGCGGCGGAGACCATTCGGACCTCGGCGCCGACATCGCGCTCAGGCTGTGCCCGCGCTTCGGGCTCGACGAGGAGGAGGTGGAACTGGTCGCCTGGCTGGTACGCCAGCACCTGCTGCTTTCGGCCACCGCCTTCAAGCGCGACTTGTCCGACGGCAAGACCATCGCCGATTTCGTGGAGGTGGTGCAGTCCATCGACCGGCTGCGCCAGCTCACCCTGCTGACCATCGTCGATATCCGCGCGGTGGGGCCGGGAACCTGGAATTCCTGGAAGCGTCAGCTGATCGGCGAACTCTATGGCGCCGCCGAAGAGCGGCTGCGCCTGGGTCATGCCGAGTTCGGGCGCGAGAAACGGGTGGCGGCCAGGAAGGCGGCGGTCGCGGCGCTGACGCCGGGCAACACGGCGCTGATCGAGCAGATCGGCGGCATGCTGGGCGATGCCTACTGGATCGCCGAGCCCGAGGACGTGATCGCCAAGAACCTCGTCCAGCTGGAGGCGGCCGGGAACGATCCGCTGTCGATCCTCACCGAATACTATCCGGCGCGCGGGGCCACGCTGGTGACGGTGATCGCGTCCGACCATCCGGGGCTGTTCTACCGCATCGCCGGCGGCATTCACCTTGCCGGCGGCAACATCATCGACGCGCGCATCCACACCACCCGCACCGGCCGCGCGGTCGACAACTTCCTGGTGCAGGATCCGCTTTGCCGCCCGTTCCAGGAAGCGAGCCAGCTCGACAGGCTCCGCGCCTCGATCGGGAACGCGCTGGCCAATCGCATCAAGATCCTGCCGCAGCTGGTCGCCAAGCCCGATGCGCGGCCGCGCGCCGATGCTTTCGAAGTGCGGCCCCGGGTGGTCTTCGACAACAAGGCCTCCAACCGCTTCACCGTGGTCGAGGTCAACTCGCGCGATCGGCCCGCCCTGCTCAACCGGCTTGCCCACGCGCTGTTCGAAGCCAGGCTGATGGTCCACTCTGCCCATATCGCGACTTACGGGGAGCGCGCGGCCGATACGTTCTATGTCACCGACCTGCTGGGCGAAAAACTGACGGCACCCGGCCGCCTCAAGGCGCTCGAACGGCGATTGCTGGAAGCGGCGAGCGAAAATACCGCGGAGAACGTGGCGGCCTGAGCGGTTCGGCCTGAGCGGTTCGGCCCGACCTGTACGGGTTGGCCGGTCTTCCGCCTGGCCTCCCGCCGGGATGGCGGCATGCGGGGTGATGCCTCCGTGCACTCTGTTACAAGTCCCGCCGTTGCAAGACGCCGCGCCGGGCCCTACCTGTTGCGTTGCAACATTTCCCTGTGCCATGCCCCCCATGCCGCCTCCCCAACGCTGCCCATCGTGCCCCGCTTACCGTGCAGGACTGCCATGAACGCCCATGACAACCGCCGCCGTCGAGATTCGCAGCGCGTGCTGGTCCTCCAGGGCGGCGGTGCGCTTGGCGCCTACCAGGCAGGCGTCTACGAGGCGCTGGCCGAGAAGGGCATCGCGCCCGACTGGGTGGCGGGCATCTCGATCGGAGCGATCAATGCGGCGCTCATCGCCGGCAATGCGCCTGAAGACCGCCTCCCCGCGCTGCGCCGGTTCTGGGACATGGTTTCCTCCGAACTGCCCTATCGCCTCGACGAGCGGATCGGCTTCGTGCGACGCGCCTTCAACGAAGCTTCGGCGCAGTTCGTCGCGTTCTTCGGCATTCCCGGCTTCTTCAATCCCCGCCTGCCCATGCCATTGCCCGAATGGCCGACGGAGTTTGGCCGGCTGAGCTATTACGACACCGCGCCGCTGCGTTCGACCCTGCTGGAACTGGTCGATTTCGATCGCATCAACCATGCCGAGACCCGTTTCGCGGTCGGCGCGGTCAACGTGCTCAACGGCAACTTCGCCTATTTCGACAATCGCCACCGCAAGATCGGCCCCGAACATGTCATGGCGAGCGGCGCCTTGCCCCCGGGCTTCCCGCCCGTCCAGATCGACGGGGAGTGGTACTGGGACGGCGGCCTGGTCTCCAACACCCCGCTGCAATACGTGCTCGACAATCGCCCGGAATGCGAGATGACCATATTCCAGGTGGACTTGTTCTCTTCACGCGGGAGCGTGCCCCGCACCATGGCCGACGTCGCCCAGCGCGAGAAGGACATCCGCTTCTCCAGCCGCACGCGCCTGGGCACCGACATGTCGAAGCAGCTGCAGAAGATGCAGGCCGCCGCCGGGCGGCTCGCGAAGAAGCTGCCCCCGGAGCTGAAGGATGATCCGGACCTGGCGAAACTGCTGGCCTGCACGCCCGATGGCGCGGTGGCGGTGATGCACCTCATCAATCGCGGCGAGACCTACGAAACCAATTCGAAGGACTACGAGTTCTCGCGCATGACCATTACCGAGCACTGGGCCGCCGGCAAGGCCGACGCGCTCTATTCGCTCGATCATCCCGACTGGACCGGCCGCGCCCTCAAGCCGGACGAGATCATCACTTTTGACCTGGCCGGCGATCGACTTTCGAAGCCGCTGACCCCACCTACCGGAGAACCCGCATGAAACTGAAGGACAAGGTCTGCATCGTCACCGGCGCCGCCAGCGGCATCGGCAATGCGATCGCGCATCGCTACGCCTCGGAAGGCGGCAAGGTCGCCATCGCCGACCTCAACCTCGAAGCCTCCCGCAAGGCCGCCGACGACATCAAGGCCAGGTACGGGACCGAGGCCATGGCGGTAGCCATGGACGTGACCAGCGAAGAGCAGGTGAACGCCGGCGTGCGGGCGGTTGTCGACGCCTGGGGCACGGTCGACGTGCTGGTCTCCAACGCGGGCATCCAGATCGTCAACCCGGTCGAGCAGTTCGCCTTTTCCGACTGGAAGAAGATGCTCGCGATCCATCTCGACGGGGCCTTCCTCACTTCCAAGGCCTGCCTGCCGCACATGTACGCGCAAGGATCGGGCTCGATCATCTTCATGGGATCGGTCCACTCGAAGGAGGCCAGCCCGCTCAAGAGCGCTTATGTCACCGCCAAGCACGGGCTGCTCGGCCTCTCGCGGGTCATCGCCAAGGAGGGCGGCCGGAAGGGGGTGCGCACCAATGTGATCTGCCCCGGTTTCGTGCGCACGCCGCTGGTCGACAAGCAGATTCCCGAGCAGGCGAAGGAACTCGACATTTCCGAGGCGGAAGTGGTCAGCCGCGTCATGCTGGGCCAGACCGTCGACGCCGAATTCACCACGGTGGAGGACATCGCCGAAGTCGCGCTGTTTTTCGCCGCTTTCGAAACCAATGCGCTCACCGGCCAGTCGCTGGTGGCAAGCCACGGCTGGTTCATGGAGTAAGGCCGGCCGCGGCAGGCCGGCCCCACAGGTTGATGCCGGGTCGCGCCCCCCGACGCGACCCGGCCTGCCCCCGTTTGCCCCCCTTGCGGAAACGGCCGGGCTCCAGGGAAAGCCCCCTGCATGACCCTGAAGCCCGGCAGAAGCAAAACTAGGACGATTCGCGGCCGAGTCCTTTGATCGGAGTCAACGGCTCGATCGCGAAATCAGTCCGCCGGGATCCGCAGCCGCGCCAGCGCCGCGTCGCGCCCGATCAGCGGGAGCAGCGCGGCCATGTCCGGGCCGTGGTCCATGCCGGTGAGCGCGGCGCGCAGCGGCAGGAACAGCGTCTTGCCCTTGCGCCCGGTCTCCGCCTTGAGCGCTTCGGTCAGCGTTTTCCACACCCCCTCGCTCCAATCGAGCGCGGAGAGCACTTGCGCCGCCCGCGCCAGATAGGCGCGGTCCTCTTCCGGGAAGGCGCAGGTCGCGACCGGGCCGGTCACCACCCGCCACCAGTCCGCCGCCTCGTGGACATGCGCAAGGTTGGGCCGCACCGCTTCCCAGGCGGCGGCGTCCATCCCCTCCGGCAGGCGATCGGCCACCGCCGTGAAGGGCAGCGCATGGACGACCGCGGCATTGACCCGTTGCAGCTCAGCCTCGTCGAAGCGAGCCGGCGCGCGGCCGAAATGCGATAGGTCGAACGTGGCCGCCAGCTGCTCCAGCCCCAGCGCGGGATCGACCGGATCGGAGGTTCCCAGCCGCGCCAGCAGCGCCGTCAGCGCCTGCGGTTCGATCCCCGCCTGGCGAAAGTGCGCGGCGCCCAGGGAGCCCAGCCGTTTGGACAGCTTGCCCTCGGTGCCCACCAGCAGCGCCTCGTGCGCGAAGCGGGGCACCGGCGCGTCCAGCGCGGTGAACATCTGCACTTGCGTGGCGGTGTTGGAGACGTGGTCCTCGCCGCGCAGAATGTCGGTCACGCCCATGGCGATATCGTCGATCACCGAAGGCAGCATGTAGAGCCACGATCCATCGGCGCGGCGGATGACGGGATCGGACATTTGCGCCGGGTCGAAATGCTGCGGCCCGCGAACGCCGTCGAGCCATGCGATCGCGCTTTCGCGGTCGAGCAGGAAGCGCCAGTGCGGCATGTCGCCGGCCGCGATCTTCGCCGCCTTCTCCTCTTCGGAAAGGCCGAGCGCCGCGCGGTCGTAGATCGGCGGCAGGCCCCGTCCGAGCAGGACCTTGCGCCTGAGCTCCAGTTCCTGCGGCGTTTCCCAGCACGGATAGATCCGCCCCGCTGCCCGCAACCGCTCGAACGCGCGCTCGTAGATGTCGAAGCGCGCCGACTGGCGCTCCTCGCCTTCGGGATGAATGCCCAGCCAGGCCAGATCCGCGCGTATCCCCTCGACGTATTCCTCCCGGGAGCGCGCCGCGTCGGTATCGTCGATCCGCAGCAGGAACCGCCCGCCCGCCTGTTTCGCAAGCAGGCAGTTGTGCAGCGCCGTGCGGATATTGCCGACATGCAGGTGCCCGGTGGGCGAGGGAGCGAAGCGGGTGGTGACGGTCATGGGCGCGGCGATTACGGCGCAACGGGGCCCCGCGTCAAATCCCGGCGTACCAGGCGTAGGCGCCGTTATCCTCCCAGTAGCCGCCCTTGCCGCCGTGAATGCCGCCAAGCGTGGCGACTGCCTCTACGCGGGTGACGAACTTGGCGTGCTTGTAGCCCAGCTGCTTTTCCACCCTGAGGCGCAGCGGGGCGCCGTGAGCTTCTTCGAGCGGCTTGCCGTTCATGCCCCAGGCAAGGATCGTCTGGGGATGGAAAGCATCGATGAGGTCGATCGATTCGTAGTAAGGCCGCCCATGGTAGAGATCGGCGCAGTGAAAGACGATGTACCTGGCCTGCGGGCGGAGCCCGGCGAGATCGAGGATGGGGCCCAGGCGCGGCCCGGTCCACTGGCCGATCGCGCTCCAGCCCTCGACGCAGTCGTGGCGGGTGATCTGGGTGCGCTGCGGGAAGGCCTTGAGCGCGGTGAACGGCAGGGTAAGCGGCTTGTCGACAAGCCCGTCTACCCGCAGCGACCACTCCGCGAACCCTTGCGCGAAGTGCCGGCGATAGGCGGGATCGGCCACCTCGCGGCTGCCATTGGCGCGGAACGCCGGCGACATGTCGGACGCGGCGAATTCGCGCGCCAGGGCATCGCGGCCGAGCGCGCGCTGGGCGGCCTGGTGCAGATCCTCGGCGCTTTCCAGCGTCCCGCGAAAGGTCGGGTTCTCGAAAAGCTTGTCGCAGCCGGACAGCAGCAGGCTCCCCGCCCCGGCCGCGCCGGCGCGGATCAGGGTGCGGCGCGAGAGGATCAGGCGGCTCATTGGCCTGTTTCCTTCGGGGCGGACCTTTCGGGCGGGAGGCGATAGCGGCCGGTTATCATCGATCGCACTTCGTTGAAGGGCCCGGCCAGCACGACCATGGCGATGTGGACAAGGAAGAACAGCACCAGCAGGAACGCGCAGATGAAATGCACCGATCGTGCCGACTGGCGTCCTCCGAACAGCTCGCTCGCCGCCGGCAGCCAGGCATCGGTGCCGGGAGACATCGCCAGCCCGGTCAGGATCATCAGCGGCAGCAGCACGAACAGTACGCCGGCATAGGCGATCTTCTGCAACACGTTGTACTTCAGCGCCGCCGCCCCGGTGGGGAAACGCAGGCGGGCGTGCTCCTTGATATCGTGCCAGATATGCGTGGGCCGCCACTCGGCACGCGTGATGTGGATGTCGCGCTGGAGGTGCCGGGTGACCAGCGACCACAGGAGATAGAACAGCAGGCCCAGCGCCAGCACCCAGGCGAAGGCGAGGTGCCAGATCCGCGCCCCGGCAAGGCTGTAGCGCGAGGGGATGGTCGCCCAGTACGGGAAGGCGCGGCGTTGCAGGTTGCCGTCCTGGTCCGTCCAGATGCCGAGAACACCCGTGGTCTCGATTCGCGCGCCGCCGAGCTGGAGATAGCCGGACTCGCCCGGCCCGGTCCGCGCGGAGCCGATCTTCAGCCAGGGGGTATCGGGATTGGCGCCGTATTCGCCCCAGTAGAGGCGGGGGTGGGCATTGAAGATCATGAGGCCGCTCAACAACATCACGAACAGCGTCACCGCGTTGACCCAGTGCCAGATCCGCGTCGAGAGCCGGTGGCGCTTCAACAGTTCTCCACCCCGGGGGAACGTGCCGGCTACGACCGATTCGCTCATGCGATGAGGTTCCCAAGCTCAGGCATAGACATCCTCCCCGGCCTTCCCGATGCTGGCGGCATGGTCCATTGCATCAGGCCGCGAATGGTGCTGCAAGGCGCGGCGGCGGGCAAGACAAATTCCCTGCGGGGTTTCATCGTCGCGCATAAAGAAGGGGGGCCTCGCGGCCCCCCTTATGCGTCCCGGTCAGGAAAACGCGGAAGCGATCAGAAACGATATGTCACGCCCGCGCTCAGCACCCAGGGATCGAGGTTGTGCTTGGTTTCGAGCACCTTGGTATCGGAGACGTAGAACTTCGCGGTCGGCTTCATGAAATACTTCTTGGCATCAAGCGAGAGGCCCATGCCGCTGTTGCCCAGCGCGATATCGACGCCGCCCTGCAACGCGGCGCCCAGCGAATTCGACATCTTGACCTTGTCCACCCCCAGCGCCCGGGCGGTGGAACCCGGCTTCTCGCCGAACACGAGGAACAGCGCCGGGCCGGCGCCGACATAGGGCTTGATCGGACCGCCGGTGTCGAGGTGGAACTTCGCGGTGACCGTGGCGGGCAGGATCAGCACGTGGTTGACGAGGTTGGTGCCGGCCAGGTCCGCCGCGCCGTCGACGTGATGCTGCGTGAAGCAGCAGATCGTTTCGACCGAGATGGCCTTGCTGAAGAAGTATTCGACCGCCAGCGTGGGCACGACATTGTCGTTCGCCTTGGCGTCGACATCGCTGACGCCGAGTTCGCCCAGCGTTCCGGCGAGGCCCGAATCGATATACTTGATCTTGTCGATTCCGCCGTCGGGAAGGACCGCGGTTCCCAGGACCTTGACCTGGATCTTGCCATCGGGGCTGCCGGCCATGGCCGGGGTGGCAAGCGCGGTAGCCGCGCCGAGCGCGGCGAGCATCATGATCTTGCGCATAGTCTTGTCTTTCATCGCCGCCGGGGCCGCACCGTGCGGTCCCCCCTCTTGAACGGCTGCGATCCGGCCTATCCTCCAGTTGTCGCCAAGTTGAATTGATCGCGCGCAAATCGGCGGAATTCAGAGGGAAATTACGGATACTGGGGCGTTTTGATTCCCGTCAATGTGATCCGTGCCGTTTGCTTCCAAGGCACCGGACAGGTTCAGCAACAATCTCGAAAGAGAAGTATATGGTAACGGTCCTCGCGCGGGCAGGCTTGTGGCTTGCCGTGCTATTCCTTGCCGTCATCGGGGTCGCGCTCGCGGCGGATGGGGGCTTCGCGATCCACATGGGCATCGTTGCCCTGGCGGCGCTGATCGCCCTGTGGTTCACCATCGGTGGCGCCGACTATTCGGCGATCGCCCGCGGCGTTCTCAAGATGCCCGACGAAGGCAAGTACGATGACGATCCGGTGCGCTGGGGCGTGATCGCCACGGTGTTCTGGGGCATGGCGGGTTTCGCCGCCGGCCTGTTCATCGCCTTGCAACTGACCTGGCCGGTGCTGGACCTTGAGCCGTACCTGAACTTCGGGCGGCTGCGCCCGCTGCACACTTCGGCGGTGATCTTCGCGTTCGGCGGCAACGCCCTGATCGCGACGAGCTTCTACGTCGTCCAGCGCACCTGCCGTGCGCGGCTCGCGTTTCCCGGCCTCGCGCGTTTCGTGTTCTGGGGCTATCAGCTGTTCATCGTGCTGGCCGCCACCGGCTACCTGCTGGGCGTCACCCAGAGCAAGGAATACGCCGAGCCCGAATGGTACGTGGACTGGTGGCTGACGATCGTCTGGGTCTGCTACCTGGTCGTTTTCGCCGGCACCATCATCAAGCGCTCCGAACCGCACATCTACGTCGCCAACTGGTTCTACCTGGCGTTCATCCTCACCGTCGCCATGCTGCACGTGGTCAACAACCTCGACGTGCCGGTAAGCTTCTTCGGTTCGAAGAGCTATCCGCTGTTCGGCGGCGTGCAGGGTGCGCTGGTGCAGTGGTGGTACGGCCACAACGCGGTCGGCTTCTTCCTGACCGCCGGCTTCCTGGCGATGATGTACTATTTCGTGCCCAAGCAGGCAGAGCGCCCGATCTACAGCTATCGCCTGTCGATCATCCACTTCTGGTCGCTGATCTTCCTCTACATCTGGGCCGGGCCGCATCACCTCCACTACACCGCGCTGCCCGACTGGGCGCAGACGCTGGGCATGGTCTTCTCGGTCATGCTGTGGATGCCGAGCTGGGGCGGCATGATAAACGGGCTGATGACGCTGAACGGCGCCTGGGACAAAGTCCGCACCGACCCGATCATCCGCATGATGGTGATGGCGCTCGCCTTCTACGGCATGAGCACCTTCGAGGGCCCGCTGATGAGCGTGAAGAGCGTCAACTCGCTCTCGCACTACACCGACTGGACCATCGGCCACGTCCATTCCGGCGCGCTGGGCTGGAACGGCATGATTACCTTCGGCGCGATCTACTACCTGGTGCCGCGCCTGTGGGGCCGCCAGCGGCTCTATTCGCTGCGCATGGTCAACTGGCACTTCTGGCTGGCGACGGTGGGCATCGTCTTCTACGCGGCCAGCATGTGGGTGGCCGGCATCATGCAAGGCCTGATGTGGCGCGAATACGGCCCGGACGGCTATCTGGTGAACGCCTTCGCCGATACCGTCGCCGCGCTTCACCCGATGTACGCGCTGCGCGCCTTTGGCGGCCTGCTCTACCTTTCGGGCGCGGTGATCCTGGTGGTCAACGTCTGGGCGACGATCCTCGGCAAGCTGCGCGAGGAAGCGCCGATGCGCGATGCCGCCTACGACCCCGCGGCCGACAAGCCCATCCTTGCAACCGCCTGATGCGCGCGACGAACAGGGAACACGAACAATGACCACCATGGCCGAACGGCACAAGACGCTTGAAAAGAACGTCACGCTCATGGGACTCGCCGCGCTCGTCACCGTCGCCATCGGCGGCATCGTCGAGATCGCGCCGCTGTTCTGGATCGACAACACCATCGAGAAGGTGAAGGGCATGCGCCCCTACACCCCGCTCGAACAGGCTGGCCGCGACATCTACGTGCGCGAGGGTTGCTACGTCTGCCACAGCCAGATGATCCGTCCCTTCCGCGACGAGGTCGAGCGTTACGGGCATTACAGCCTGGCCGCCGAATCGATGTACGACCACCCCTTCCAGTGGGGCTCCAAGCGCACCGGGCCGGACCTGGCGCGGGTGGGCAACCGCTATTCCGACGAGTGGCACGTGCAGCACCTCAGGAACCCGCAGTCGGTGGTGCCCGAAAGCGTGATGCCCAAGTACGGCTTCCTGGCCGAGAACGACCTGAACGTTCCCGACGCCGCCGCCGGCCTCACCGCGCTGCGCCGGGTGGGCGTGTCCTATACCGACAAGGACATCGAGATGGCCATGGCGGACCTCAAGGCGCAGGCCGATCCAGAGGCCGATGCCGGGGACCTGGAGAAGCGCTATCCGAAGGCGCAGCTCCGCGATTTCGACGGTGATCCATCCCGCGTCACCGAGATGGACGCGCTGGTCGCCTACTTGCAGATGCTGGGCACCCTGGTCGACGTGAACGGGGCCGCCGCGCAGGAAGAGCTGGCATCGGAGCGGGGCCGATGAGCGCGCATTCCACTTACGACACGCTGCGGCACCTGGCCGACAGCTGGGGCCTGCTGGCGATGTTGCTGGTCTTTCTGGTGCTGGTCGCCTGGCCCTTCCGGCCCGGCGCGCGCGCCAAGAACCACCAGGCCGCCACCATGATCTTCAAGGACGAGAACGATGGCTAACAAGCGCGTCGATGAAGCCACCAACACCGAAACCGTCGGCCACGAGTGGGACGGGATCGAGGAACTCAACACCCCGCTGCCGCGCTGGTGGCTCTGGACTTTCTATGCGACGATCGTCTTCGCGATCGGCTATGTGATCGCCTATCCGGCCCTTCCCGGAATCCACAAGGCGACCGCGGGCTTGCTCGGATGGTCCAGCCGCGGTCAGCTCGACAATGAGCTGGCGTCCGCCGCCGCCGATCGCGCCAGGACCGTGGCGGCGCTGCGGGACATGCCGATCGAGGAACTGCCCCGGCATCCGGAACTGATGCACGCGGCGGTCGCCGGCGGCGCGGCCGCTTTCAAGGTCAACTGCGTCCAGTGCCACGGCGCCGGTGCGGCGGGCTCCAACGGCTTTCCCAATCTCAACGACGACGACTGGCTCTGGGGTGGCGATCTCAAGACCATCGAGGCCACGCTGACCAACGGTGTCCGCCAGCCTGGCGATGCCGCGACGCGGATGAGCCAGATGCCGGTCTTCGGCCCAAGCGCCGGCGGGGACGGCCTGCTTGCCCCGAACCAGATTCAGGACGTGACCAGCTTCGTCCTGAGCCTGTCGGGCAAGGAGAAGGCCAGCGCCGCATCGCGCCGCGGCATGGCGGTCTTCGAGGCCAATTGCGCGGTCTGTCACGGGCCGGGTGGCACGGGCGGCCGTCAGTTCGGCGCGCCCAACCTTTCCGACGCGATCTGGCTCTACGCCGGCACCCGCGCCGCGGTCGGCGCGCAGATCGCCAATCCGCGCCACGGCGTGATGCCGGCCTGGGGCAACCGCCTCGATCCGGTGACGATCAAGATGCTGGCAGCCTACGTCCACTCGCTGGGCGGCGGCGAGGAATTCACCGCGCCGGCGGCTCCAGCGCAAATGGGCATGAAACCGGAGGCTGAAGCCACCGCGGCGCGGTAGCCCGCGGTCAGCCCCGGAAGGGTCGCACTTCCCCGGGCCGCTCAGCCCCCCAACGAACATACGGGCGGACAACGGACATGAACAGACCTGAAGCCATCAAGACCGAGGACCGGCCGCTTTCGCTCTATGCCAAGCGCGAGCCGGTCTTCAATCGGCGCATCGACGGCAGGTTCCGCCGCATCAAGTGGGCGATCATGGTGATCTGCCTGGCGATCTACTGGGGCACGCCGTGGATCCGCTGGGATCGCGGCCCCTATTCGCCCGACCAGGCCGTGCTGATCGACCTTGCCCACCGCCGTTTCTACATGTTCAGCATCGAGATCTGGCCGCAGGAGTTCTACTTCGTGGCCGGCCTGCTCATCATGGCGGGAATCGGGCTGTTCCTCGTCACCAGCGCGGTGGGGCGCGCCTGGTGCGGCTATGCTTGTCCGCAGACGGTCTGGACCGACCTGTTCCAGCACGTCGATCGCTTCTTCGATGGCGACCGCAATGCCCGGTTCCGCCTCTACAAGGCACCCTGGGGCCCTGCCAAGATCGCGCGCCGGCTGGCCAAGTGGACCGTCTACCTGGCGATCAGCTTCGCCACCGGCGGCGCCTGGATCTTCTACTTCGCCGATGCGCCCACGCTCCAGCATGCGTTCTGGACCGGCACTGCCGCGCCGGTTGCCTATGGGACGACCTTCGTGCTGACGATGACCACTTTCGTGCTCGGCGGCTTCATGCGCGAGCAGGTGTGCATCTACATGTGCCCCTGGCCGCGCATCCAGACCGCGATGCTGGACGAGAAGAGCCTGATCGTCACGTACAAGGACTGGCGCGGCGAACCGCGCGGTTCGGTCAAGAAGGCGGAGAAGAATCCCGGCCAGTTCGGCGATTGCATCGACTGCAACCAGTGCGTCGCGGTCTGCCCTACCGGCATCGACATCCGCGAAGGGCCGCAGATCGGCTGCATCACCTGCGGCTTGTGCATCGACGCCTGCGACCGGGTGATGGACGAGACGGGCCGGCCACGCGGCCTTATCGATTACGCCACGCTCGAGGATGCCGAGCGCGAGAAGGCGGGCCAGCCGCCGACGCGCCACCTCAAGCTGATCTGGCGGCCGCGCACGATCCTGTACTTCGGCGTGTGGTCGGCGATCGGTCTGGGCCTGCTGTTCCTGCTCGGCATCCGCGTCCACACCGATCTGACGGTGGCCAAGGATCGCAGTCCGCCGTATATCCTGATGAGCGACGGTTCGGTCCGCAATGCCTACACGCTGCGCCTGCGCAACATGGAGGGGCGGCCGCGCCGGATGGAGATCGCGATCCAGGGCCTGCCTGGCGCCGCGATGTGGACCGAGGACATGGCCAGGGATCAGGCGCGCCGCAGCCTGATCCGCACGGTGCCGGCCGACGAAACGCAAGGCGTGCGCGTCTACGTCGTCGCTCCGGCGGGCAGCGCCGCCCAGGAATTCGCCTTCACCCTGCAGGCGGTGGGCGAACCGCGCGAGGCGGACAGATCCGAAGTGCAGTTCGACAGCCCGGAAGGCGAACGATGAGCCCGAGTCGCGATCATGGCCATTTATCTCCCCTCCCTTTGCGGGGCTGGAGGCTTTCGTCCAGGCGCGGCGTTGGCGGAAAGACCCCGACCATTCCCTTGAAGCGGAGGGCAGAACAGTCGCAATCCAGGCATATCGGCATAGGCATCCGAAACCTGAACCAAGATCCGCTCACCCTGAACCCGTCGAAGAGTGCCGGTCACGGCTTGGTGCCCGAACGCAAAGGTATTTTCGCATGAACGCCCAGCACACCTCGAAGCCCTTCACCGGCAAACACATGGCGGCCATCCTCATCGCCGGTTTCGGCGTGGTGATCGCGGTGAATTTCACGATGGCGGGGCTGGCAAGCTCGACCTTCGGGGGGATCGTCGTCGAGAACTCCTATGTCGCCAGCCAGGAATTCAATCGCTGGCTGGATGAGGCGGACCGGGAAAAGGCGCTCGGCTGGAAGCTGGCCGCCAGCCGCCGCGCGGACGGCCGCGTCGCCGCGCGGCTTGGCGGGGTCCCCCGCTATGCGACGATCACCGCCGAAGCGCGCCATCCGCTCGGCCGCGTGGGCGACGTTCGCTTGGTCTTCGTGCGCGACGCCGCCGGCGCCTATGTCAGCGACAAGCCGCTTCCGGCCGGCCGCTGGACCTTGCGCTTCGATATCGAGGCCGAAGGAAAGACCTGGCGCGGCGAGCGGGCGATCTCATGAACGCGCCTGCATCCGGACTGGCCGCTTCCGCCGCCTGCGTCGACAGCCGCTTCACCGTGCCGGGCATGCGCTGCGCCGGCTGCATCGGCAAGGTGGAGCGCGGCCTGGCCGGCGTGCCCGGCGTGGCCGCCGCGCGCGTCAATTTCTCGGCCAAGCGAGTGGCGGTCAGCCATGCGCCGGAACTGACCGACGACGCAATCATCGAGGAACTGCGCAAGCTCGGCTTCGAGGCCGAACGCGCGGCCGACAACCCGCTTGGCCGCGACGATGCCGAGGCCAGGCGGCTGCTGCGTTCGCTCGCGGTGGCGGGCTTCGGCATGATGAACATCATGCTGCTCTCGGTTTCGGTCTGGTCGGGCGCGGATGCGATCACGCGCGAGATGTTCCACTGGCTGAGCGCGCTGATCGCGGTTCCGGTGGTCGCCTATGCCGGGCGCCCGTTCTTCGCCTCGGCGCTGATGGCGCTGCGCTATCGCCGCACCAACATGGACGTGCCGATCTCGATCGGCGTGCTGCTGGCCACCGGCATGAGCCTCTACGAGACCATGATCGGCGGGGCGCACGCCTATTTCGACGGCGCGGTCATGCTGCTGTTCTTCCTGCTCGCCGGGCGCGTGCTCGACGCGATGATGCGCAACCGCGCACGCTCGGGCATTGCATCGCTGCTCGGCCGCATGGGCCGGGGCGCGCATGTCCTCCAGGCCGACGGCACGGCGCTGTATATGGAGGCCGAGCGGCTGGCCCCGGGCATGGTCGTGCTGGTGGCCGCGGGAGAGGCGCTGGCCGCCGATGGCGAGATCATCGAAGGGCGCACCGCCATCGATTCCTCGATGCTCACCGGCGAAAGTGCGCCGCGCCCGGCGGGTCCCGGCGACCTGATCCATGCCGGCATGATTAATCTGGGCAACCCGGTGCGGCTGAAAGTCACGGCGGCGGCGCAGGACACCGCCCTTGCCGACATCGCACGGCTGATGGACGAGGCCGGCCAATCGCGTTCGCGCTACGTGCGCATCGCCGACAAGGCCGCCAGGCTCTATGCCCCCGCCGTCCACACGCTCGCCTTTCTCAGCTTCTGCGGCTGGATGATCGCGGGGGCCGGGGTCCACTATTCGCTGACGGTCGCGGTCGCGGTGCTCATCATCACTTGCCCTTGCGCGCTCGGCCTCGCGGTGCCGGCGGCGCAAGTGGTCGCGGCAAGCACGCTGATGAAGCGCGGCCTGCTCATCAAGGACGGCTCCGCGCTGGAACGGCTGGCCGAAGTCGACGAGGTGCTGTTCGACAAGACCGGCACGCTGACGCTGGGCGAGCCGCGCCCGGTCGGCCTCGACGCGCTCGATCCGCGCGCGCGCTCGGTGGCGCTGGCGCTGGCGCAGGGAAGCCGGCATCCGCTCAGCCGCGGGCTTGCCCGGGCGCTGCGCGAAGCCGGGACCGAGCCCGCCGTGCTCGGCGATCTGGCCGAAGCCGCAGGCACCGGCATGAGCGCCCGGTTCGAGAAGCGGGACGTCGCGCTGGTGCGGCCGGAGGCGGAAACGGCCGGGCTGGCGGTCGACCTGCTGATGGACGGCGCGCGCCGCCGCATCGCCTTTGCCGATCCGCTGCGCCCGGACGTGCGCGAGACGATCGCCGCGCTGGAAAGGCAGGGGATTCGCTGCGGCATCGCTTCCGGCGATCGCGTCCAGACGGTGGCGTCGGTCGGCGCCCAACTGGGCATCGCGGCGCGCGGCGGCATGAAGCCGGCGGAGAAGCTGGACCTGCTCGGCGAACGGGCGGCGCAAGGCCACAAGGTCCTGATGGTGGGCGATGGCCTCAATGACGGTCCGGCGCTGGCCGGCGCCCATGTCTCGATCGCGCCGGGCGGGGCGAGCGACGTCAGCCAGCAGGCGGCGGACGCGGTCTTCGTGGGCGAACGGCTGATGTCGGTGGCGCTGGCGGTGCGGGTCGCCCGCGCGGCGATGCGGATCGTGCGGGAGAACTTCGCGCTGGCGGTGGTCTACAACATGCTGGCGGTGCCGCTGGCGATCATGGGCTACGTGACGCCGCTGATCGCCGCGCTGGCGATGTCGGCCAGTTCGCTGCTGGTCGTGGGCAATTCGCTGCGGCTGGCGCGGGCGGCGGGGCGGGAAAACGCGGCATGACCATTCTCGGCTTCCTCATCCCGCTTGCCCTGCTGATGGGCCTGGCCGGCCTGGCGGCGTTCTTCTGGGCGATGAAGAGCGGCCAGTTCGAGGATCTCGACGGTGCCGCCAACCGCATCCTGATCGACGAGGAGGACGAGGCGTGAGGCGCGAACTGGCCTTGCTCGGCACCCTGGCGCTGCTGCCGGCGATGATCGGCCCGCTGGAGGCGGAGGCACGAAGTCTTGTCGCGCCGCTGTGCGGCGGCGGCATGCTGGTCATTCCGGCCGGCCCCATGGAAGGTCCGCCGGGCCCGCCGCAAGGCCCCTGCTGCGCCAAGGGCTGCCATGCGGGCTCCATCCGCAAGCGGCTTGATCGATCGCAATGACCGTTCACGTCGCCTGGGCAATTGTCCGGGCATGTGGACCTATCACCCCGAACTGCTGGCGCTTCCCGTGCCGCGCTACACCAGCTTCCCGACCGCGGTGGAATTCGCCGCAGGCGTCGGCGCGGCGGAACTGGCCACCGCGCTGGAAAGCCAGGGCGGGGAAATCTCGCTCTACGTACATATCCCGTTCTGCGAGAAGATCTGCTGGTACTGCGGCTGCAACACCAGCGTTGCCAACCGCACCGATCGCGTTGCCAGCTATCTCGATGCGCTGCACCGCGAGATCGGCCTCGTTGCCGAGCGCCTGCCCGATGCCGGGTCCCATGCCGCGAAAGTGACGCGCATCGCCTTCGGCGGCGGCAGTCCCAACGGCAT
Organism: Novosphingobium sp. CF614; assembly: GCF_900113255.1. Taxonomy (GTDB): domain Bacteria; phylum Pseudomonadota; class Alphaproteobacteria; order Sphingomonadales; family Sphingomonadaceae; genus Novosphingobium. Next base: position 103,501 of record NZ_FOOR01000003.1, on the reverse strand, counting down.
ATCGCCAGTCGATTTCGTGCGGATCGTCGATGCGCTGACGTTGCAGTTCGCCGCGTCCCGCCCGGCCATCTCGATGGAACTGGACCCGCGCGGGCTGGGCCCCGAATGGGGCGCCGTTCTGGGGGCGGTGGGGATAGAGCGGGCGAGCCTTGGCGTGCAGACTTTCGCGCCCGATCTGCAGCAGGCGATCGGCCGCGTCCAGCCGGCGCGGATGATAGAGAATGCCACCGCGCTGCTGCGCGGCGCGGGCGTGGGCTCGCTCAATTTCGACCTGATGTATGGTCTGCCCGGGCAGACCTTGGCCCATCTCCGGGATACGCTGGAGCAGACCGTCGCGCTCGGCGCCGACCGCGTGGCGCTGTTCGGCTATGCCCATGTGCCGCACCTGATCGCCCGCCAGCGAAAGATCGACGCCGCCGCCTTGCCCGATGCCGAAGCCCGTTTCCGCATGGCCGCCTTCGGTCATGAATTCCTGGTCGACCAGGGCTACCTGCCGGTCGGTTTCGATCATTTCGCGCTTCCTGGCGATTCCCTGGCGCAGGCCGCGCTGAACGGCACGCTGCGGCGCAATTTCCAGGGCTTTACCGAGGATCGGACGCAGGCCCTGGTCGGCCTCGGCGCTTCGGCGATCAGCAGCTTTCCCGAACTGCTGGTCCAGAACGAGAAGAACACCGGGCGCTATCGCATGATGCTTTCGCAAGGCCGGCTCACTGCCAGTCGCGGGGTGGTGCGCACGGGTGAGGACCGGCGGCGCGGCGCGGTGATCGAAGGCCTCCTGTGCCAGGGCCGCGCCCGGATCGAGCCGGATTTGCGGGTTGAGGCCTTTCCGATGCTGCAAGCCTATTTCGACGCGGGCCTGTGCGAAGCGAACGGCGAGGATCTGGTCATCCGGCCGGGCGGCCTGCCTTACGCCCGCTCGATCGCGGCGCGCTTCGATCCCTATCGCAAGGATTCGCTGCGGCGCTTCAGTTCCGCGGTGTAATGCGGGTCCGCTCGTTCCGGGCGAGTCCGTGCCGACCTGGGTTCAGACGCGGGTGTCGAATTCGACGCCGAACAGGTTGCCCTCGCTCCAGCGCACCAGACCCCAGAGTTCGCGCCCGTCCTCCAGCTGCGCCCGCACGACTTCGTTGAGGGCGGGCGGCGTTCCCAGCGCGGCGGCGCTCAGGCCCTTCGACGAAATATCCCGGACCATGACCGCGATCTCCTCGCCGCGCGAATCGATGAGGGCGAAGCGCGCGCACTTGTTGTGCCGGCGTTCGCGCAGGATCGGGGTGGGCTTGAAGCGGCTCTTGTTCATCCGTCCGTAGGACGGCTGGACGGGGCCCTGGGTTAAGGCCCCCTCTCCGCCGCGCGCCGAACCTGCGAAAACGCGCACGGCGCGGATCAGTTGACCGGGATCAATGATGAAAATCACGGGATTTGCGAAATACGAGCTGCCGGTCTCGCATCGTGGTCGTCCTGACGGCCCGGCGCGAACCGCTTCTCCCCACCTTGGGCGGCCCCGCCTCGTGACGGGCCGCCCCATTTTTTTCGGGCAACGGCCGGGTCAGGCCTTGGCCGCCGAGCGCGGGATCAGAAGGGCCGGGATCAGAAGGGCAGTGCGGCCTTGGCGAGGATCAGCGTGAGCGCGCAGCCGGTGACCACGGCCATGCGCAGCAGGTCGGCGCGCGGAAGATCGTGAAGATGGGCGACGACTCGAGCCATGTGTGCGACGATGTGCGCGTATCGGTTGCCAAAGGGTTAAACGGCGCAATCAAAGTGAAGCAGCGTGCCGCGCCCTCGATGGCATCTGCTGGCTGGAGCAATGGAATGAGCCGCCGCCCGCCAGCACCGCGTCGGCCATGATGCCGATGGTCTCGCGGCCGGGAAACAGCGCGGCGATGGCGGCGACGCCTTCCGCGTCGTGCGGGGTGCCGTAAGTCGGGACCACCACCAGCTTCGAAGTCACCGCGAAGTTCATGTAGCTTGCCGGCTCGATCCGTCCGTTCGTTTCGACCCGGCCCGGCGAGGGCACTTCGCGCACCGCGACGCCAGCTGCTTCGGCCCGCGCCCTGGCGTCGGCATAGATCGCGGCGTTCGGATCGTCCCCGCCGGTCGCGCGGGGCAGCGCCAGCACGTTCGGGGCGACGAACCGGGCAAGGTTGTCCACGTGCCCGTCGGTGTGGTCGTTGACCAGGCCCTCGCCCAGCCACAGCACGCGGTCATGGCCAAGGTCCCGCCGCAGCCGCGCCTCGATCTCGGCGCGGGTGAGGTGGGGGTTGCGGTTGGGGTTGAGCAGGCATTGCTCGGTGGTGGCGACCAGCCCGGTGCCGTCTCCATCCAGCGCGCCGCCCTCCAGGATCCAGTCCGCCTTCCGTACCTCCAGACCTGCGCTCCGTGCCAGTTCGGTGCCGATCTCCTGGTCGCCGTCCATCAGGTATTTGCCGCCCCAGCCGTTGAAGCCGAAGCGCATGGCCTTGCGGTTCCCGGCCTCGTCCATGACCACCAGCGGCCCGGTATCGCGCAGCCAGACATCGCCGTAGCGGCGCGTTTCCAGCCTGACCCTGGCGGAAACCAGCGCGGCCGCCCGCGCGCGGTTCGCCTCATCGCGCACGATCAGCCGTACCTCCTGCCCGCTTTCGGCCACCGCGCTGGCGAAAGCCGCGATCTGGATCTGGGCGGCGTCCAGGAAACCCGGCCATTCGACCGGATCATGCGGGAAGCCGATCCAGATCCAGTCCTGCGGGTGCCATTCGGGGGGTAGAGTGAACGTCACTTGTGGCAGCCACCGCTCGCGGCGGCGCAGGACTTGTCGCGGATGGCGCGGAACTCGTCGCCCTCGTGCCAGTTTGGCCAGGCGTCCGAATCGGCCAGCGCGCGGCCGAGCCGGTAGTAGAGGTTCACGTCCTCCACGATCCCGTCCCAGTTCCAGCTTTCGGAATATTCGTCGCTGGGGGCGTGATAGCGGTTGTCGGTATAATCCTGCGCGATCTTCTCGCCCGCTTCCTTCCCGCCTTCGAACACGTCGGTGCTGCGGCTGATGTCGAACATCGGCACGCCGCGCTTGGCCATCGAGAAGTGGTCGGAGCGGTAGTAGTGCCCGCGCTCGCTGTGCTCCTCGGGCACTTCGGCAAGCCCTTCCCCGGCCAGCGCCTCGCGGAAGATCGCGGTGAGGTCCGACTTGTCGCCGCCGGTCATCGCGTAGGAGCGTGATCGCGCCGCCGGCAGCAGCGCATCCATGTTGACCCCGCCCACGGTATGGTCGAGCGGATAGATCGGGTTGGCGGCGTAGTATTCGGAGCCGAGCAGCCCCGATTCCTCCAGCGTCAGCGCGATGAAGACCTGGCTGCGTTCGGCCGGTCCTGCCTGGGTTTCGGCCTTGGCGATGGCGGTCAGCGCGGCGACGCCGGTGGCATTGTCCACCGCGCCGTTGCAGATGTCGTCCCCGGTCGCGTCGGGCGTGCAGCGGCCCAGGTGGTCCCAGTGCGCCGAGTAGAGCACGTATTCGTCGGGCCGGATCTTGCCGGGCAGCACGCCGACGACATTGTGCGATGCCGACTTGCGGATGGCATTGTCGAAACCGAAGCTGGCCTTGAGCCCGAGCGGAACCGGCTTGAAGCCCTTCTGCTTGGCGGCGGCGGTCAGCGCGGCAAGATCCTTGCCGGCGGCGGCGAGGATCGCCTCGGCGACGGGCTTCTGCACCCAGCCGTTGGCGGCGGTCTGGTCCATGCCGTCATTGGCTTTCTGCACGTAGTACTGCGCGCCGGTCCAGCTTGAGTTGACGACGTTCCAGCCATAGGCGGCGGGGAAGGTATCGTGCACGATCAGCGCGGCGGTCGCGCCCTGGCGGGCGGCTTCCTCGAACTTGTAGGTCCAGCGGCCGTAGTAGGTCATGCGCCGGCCCTTGAACGGTCCTTCCTGGGTTTCGTTGGCATAGTCCGGGTCGTTGACCAGGATGACGGCGGTTTTCCCGTGCATGTCGACCCCGGCATAGTCGTTCCAGCCCAGCTCGGGCGCGTCGATGCCATAGCCGACGAAGACCAGCTCGCTGTCCTTGATCCGCGTCTGCGGCGCGACGCGGTAGCTGGCGGCGACATACTGGTCGCCGAAGCCGAACGAGAGCGGCTTGGCGCCGCCGGCCACGGTGAGCGGGGTGTAGCCGCCGCCGGTGATCTCCACCGTGGGCACCGTCTGCAGCCACTCGCCGTGGTTGCCCGGCTGCAGGCCGGCCGCCTTGAATTGCGCGACGATGTAGTCGAGCACTTTGGGTTCGACCGCGGTGCTGGGCGCGCGGCCTTCGAAATCGTCGGCGGAAAGGCGCTGGGTCATCTGCTTCATGAGGTCGACCGAGATATCCGGCGCGGCGGACGCGGTGCTTTCGGGCGGCGGCAGCGCCGTTCCCTTGGGCAGCGCATCCGGCTGCGAGGCGGAGGCGCAGGCCGTCAGCGCCAGGGCGGCGAGCAGCGTCATGGCATGGGGAGGGAAGCGGTATCTCATGGAGCGACCTGTCGAATGGCTTGGGGGAAACGCACTGGTGCCAGAGCCTTGGAAGGCGCGCAACCCGGGGCGCTGCGGCTCGCTCGCCCTTGCCCTGCGGCGGCGGGGAAGGCAGGGATGGTGCATGAACGCCGACTGGACTGGAGCGATCGCCCGCGCCCGCGCCCATGCGCCCTACCTTGCCGTCGCGCTGGATCGCCTGCCGGCGCTTGGCGCATTGCTCGCGGGTGGCGACGGCGAGGGCGCGCTGGCCTGGGCGAAGAGCGCCGGCGTGGCGGCGCCCGATGTCGGTGCCGCCTTGCGCCGCGAGAAGCGGGCGCTGGCGCTGGTGCTGGCTATCGGCGACCTTGCCGGCGCCTTCCCGCTGTCGCGCGTGACCGGCGAGCTGTCCGCTTTCGCCGACCGCGCGCTTGATGCCGCGATTGCCGAGGGGATCCGCCGCCGCGCTCCCGAAAGCGAGCCGGCGGGCTTCCTGGCCCTGGCGCTCGGCAAGCATGGGGCGGGCGAGCTCAACTACAGCTCGGACATCGATCCGATCCTGCTGTTCGATCCCGCGCTGCTCCCCCGGCGCGCGCGCGATGAACCCGGCGAGGCGGCGCAACGGGTGGCCCGCGCCGTGGTGGAGACGCTCTCGCGCGTGACCGAGGAGGGCTATGTCTTCCGGGTCGACTTGCGCCTGCGGCCGGCCTCGGAAGTCAGCCCGCTGGCGATTTCGATCGACGCGGCGCTGACCCATTACGAATCCTCCGCCCTCGCCTGGGAGCGCGCTGCCTTCATCCGCGCCCGCGCCTGCGCGGGGGACGTGGCCGCCGGCGAGGCCTTCCTGGCCGCGATCCGTCCCTTCGTCTGGCGCAAGAGCCTCGATTTCGGCGCCATCGCAGAGATCGGGCGGCTCACCGCCCAGATCCGCGCCAACGCGCGCGGCAGTTCCGTGGTCGGCCCCCTGGTCGGCCCCGGGTTCGACCTCAAGAAGGGGCGCGGCGGCATTCGGGAGATCGAATTCTACGCGCAGACCCACCAGCTTATCCACGGCGGACGCCAGCCCGCGCTGCGCCTGCGCGGCACCCGCGCCACGCTGGACGCGCTGGCCGGGGCCGGGCTGATCCTTCCCGACGAGGCCCGCCTGCTCGGCGAAAGCTACGATCGCCTGCGCACGATCGAGCACCGGCTGCAGATGATCCAGGACCAGCAGACCCACAGCCTGCCCCGCACGCCTGAGGCGATCGATGCCGTCGCCCGGCTGGACGGGCTTCCCGATGGCCAGGCCCTGCTGGCGGAGCTGCGCGCGATCACCGAAGCGGTCGGTGAGCGCTATGACGCGCTGATAATGGCCAATGCGCCCGGCGGTCCCTCGATCAGTGTCGCCGTACCCGACCAGTCCTCGCTGCTCGAAGACCTCGAGAAGCTGGGTTTCGCCGATCCCCCGGCGGTGGCGGAACGGATCGAGGGCTGGCAGTCCGGCCGCACCCGGGCGCTGCGTTCGGATGCGGCACGCTCGGCGTTCGACGCGATTCGCCGCGACCTGCTCGCGGCGCTGGCTTCCGCGCCCGAGCCCGAACGCGCGCTGGCCCGCTGGGAACAGCTGCTCAACAACCTGCCCAGCGCGATCAACCTGTTCCGGCTGCTGGAGGCGCGCCCGGCGCTGCTGGAGACGCTGGCGCGCATCCTCAGCCTGGCGCCGCCGCTCGCCGACGCGCTGGCGCGGCGCGCCGACCTGCTCGATCCGCTGATAGATGCGAGCGCTTTCGAACTGCCCGGCAATGTCGCCTGCCTCATCGCCGCGTTTTCCCGCGTCGAGCCGGGCGACGACTACGAACGCAAGCTCGACGCGGTGCGCCGCAAGGTGGGCGAGCTTCGCTTCATGCTGGGTGTCCAGCTGATCGAGGGCGCCAGCGATCCGGTCGCCATCGGCCGTGCGCTGGCCCGCATCGCCGAAGCCGCGCTGGCGGTGCTGACCGATGCGGCCCTGGAGGAGTTCCGGAGCGTTCATGGCCGGGTGCCCGGCAGCGAACTGCTCGTGCTCGGGCTCGGGCGGATGGGCGGCGGCGTGCTGACCCACGCCTCGGACCTGGACCTCGTCTATCTGTTCACCGGCGATTTCCGGGCCGAATCCGACGGGCGGCGACCGCTGGGGGGCACGCATTACTACAACCGCCTGTCGCAGCGCGCGATCTCGGCGCTTTCGGTGCCGACGGCGGAAGGGGCGCTCTACGAAGTGGATACGCGCCTGCGGCCCTCGGGCGCGCAGGGGCCGCCGGCCGCCAGCCTCGACAGTTTCGAACGCTACCAGCGCGAACAGGCCTGGACCTGGGAACACATGGCGCTGTGCCGCGCGCGCGCGCTTTATGGCTCGCCGGAAGCGCGCCAGGCCTTGTCTGAAGTGATCGGCAAAGTGCTGGGGCATCCGCGCGACCCGCGCAAGCTGCGCGCGGACGTGCTGGAAATGCGCGGCACGATGGCCGCCCACAAGCCGCCCAAGGGCCCGCTCGACGTCAAGCTCGCGCGCGGGGGGCTGGTCGATCTGGAATTCATCGTGCACTTCGCGCAGCTGCGGCATGCCGGCGGGACCAGGGGCAGGGGGCTGGAGCCGGACCTTGCCGAGGCGATCCGGCGGCTGGCGGCGGACGGCCTGCTGCCGGCATCGCTGGGCGCCGCGCATGACGTGCTGACGCGGTTCCTGGTCGCCGCGCGGCTGCTCGCGCCCGATTCGCAGGTTCCGGAAGCGGCGGCGCGCATGGCGCTCGTGCGCGCATGCGGCTATGGGGCCTGGGACGAACTCGAAGCCGGGCTCGCCGGCGCGCGCGCGCAAGTCGCCGCCGCGTGGGATGATGCCTTCGGCGAAACACTGGAGACCGAATGATGAGCACCAACAAGCCCGGCGTCGGCGATTCGTTTCCCGACATCGCCCTTGAAACCCCCGATGGCGGCAGCGTCAAGGCATCGGACTTCGCCGGCAGGAAGCTGGTGGTGTTCTTCTATCCCAAGGACAACACGCCGGGTTGCACCACCGAGAACATCGATTTTTCCGCGCTTAAGGACCAGTTCGACGCGGCCGGCGTGGCGTTGCTGGGCGTCAGCAAGGATTCGGCGAAGAAGCACCTCAATTTCATCGAGAAGCATGCGCTCAAGGCCCCGCTCGCGACCGATGCCGAGGAGAACGGCCTGTCCGACGCGCTCGGCATCTGGGCCGAGAAGCAGAACTACGGTCGCACGTACATGGGCATGGTGCGCACCACCTATCTGATCGGCCCGGACGGCCGCATCGCGCGAGTCTGGGACAAAGTGAAAGTGAACGGACACGCGGCGGCGGTGCTGGAGGCGGCGAAGGCGCTTTGAATGGTCGGGATGGCGGGGGACGTGGGATGAAGCTCGCCCAGCCGGTTTCGGTGCCCGTTTCGGTGTCCGCAGCGATTCGTGCCGCGCTGCTCGAATGCGATCCCCAGGCCAAGGCGATGGCCGCGCGCAAGGTTGCCCGGGACTGGCGGCTGGGGCGGCTGGACTTCGCGTTCGAGGCCGAAATGCCGGAGCAACCCGGCCGGCCCGAAGCGCCCGAGCTGCTTCCTCCCGGCCGCCTGCCCAGGCGCGGCAAGGGCGGATCCGAGCGCGGCCGCATCGCCCTGTGGCATGCGCTTGGCCATATCGAGTTCGTCGCCATCGATCTCGCGCTCGACATGGCCGGGCGATTCGGCGCCGAGATGGGGGAGGCCTTCGTGGGAGACTTCCTTTCGGTCGCGGCGGACGAAGCGATGCATTTCGTGCTGATCGACCGGCACTTGCGGTCGCTGGGCAGCCACTATGGCGCGTTGCCGGCGCATGCCGGCCTGTGGAGCGCCGCGCACGACACCCGGCATGATGTCGCGGCGCGGCTGGCGGTGGTGCCGATGGTGCTGGAAGCACGCGGCCTCGACGTGACGCCGACGACGCTCGAACGGGTCCGCGCGGCGGGGGACGAACGCGGCGCGCGAATCCTCGAGCGAATCCTTGACGATGAAATCCGGCACGTTCGTTTCGGCGCAAATCATTTCGCCGACGTGGCCAAACGTTTCGACGTGGTAACCGGCGACTTGTGGAAATCCCTGGTTTCCCGCCACTTTCGGGGGACCCTCAAACCACCGTTCAACGACTCAGCGCGCCTTGCAGCCGGTTTATCGCGGGAACTCTACGCCGGGGTTGCCTGAACCAAAGATGACAGCATAAGTCATAACCCGTGAGACGGCGGGGGGTTTCCGACCATCTCCAAAAACCAGATTCATGCGGTCTCGCATGGGGTCGCAGAACGAAAACAAACGTCGTGTCCTGGCGGATTCCGGCGGATAACAAGGTATTGCGAGTGGTCGTAACGAATTTTTTCGCCAAGTTCCGCGCAGTGACCGGTGTCTGTGTCGCCGTGGTCCTCACCATCGCCGCACATCCCGCGATGGCCAATAGCAGCGCTGCCGCTGCCGATATTTCCGCCCCGCTGCGCGCCGCCCAGGCCGCGAACCAGTCAGTGACCGGCGGCGAGGACGAACAGTTCCGCAAACTCTTCAGCTCATGGCAGAACTTCGAGGAAACCGGCTTCGCCGTCTCGAAAGTGAAGCCGGCCGTTTCCGGCGGCATCGCTTCGGTCTCCATCCCCTCGCGCAATCCGCTCGATAGGGATATCATGACCAGCGGTTTCGGCATGCGCGAGCATCCGGTGCTCGGCGGCCGTCGCCAGCACAAGGGCGTCGATCTCGCCGCGCCAATGGGCACGCCGGTCTATGCCCCGGCCGACGGCATGGTCAGCCGCGCTTCCTGGTTCAGCAGCTATGGCCTTTACGTCGCGCTCGAACACGGCGGCGAAATGCAGACCCGCTACGGCCATCTTTCGCGCCTCAACGTTGCCGAGGGCCAGATGGTCCGCAAGGGTGACGTGATCGGCTTCGTCGGCAGCACCGGCCGCTCGACCGGCTCGCACCTCCACTACGAAGTCCGCGTCGATGGCCAGGCGGTCAACCCCATTCCCTACATGCAGGCCGGCATCGCCACCGCAACCGATAGCACCGGGACCGAGGACGGCGCGAAGGGCGGCTGACACCGGTTTCGGCCGGGAGGTTCCAGACAGACAGGTTTCAAACCGGAGGCGAAAGGCCGCGCGATACGACGGGGCCCGCCACAAGCGTTTGGAGAGGAGGGGGAAGGCGGCCGGCATCGGCCGCCTTTTCTTGTTGGGGCACCGCACCGGCGATCGGTGTCCCGCCCGGGCTTGTCCCCCCGGGCTCAGGCCATCGAAGCGAACCAGATCACGTGCTTGGCGCCCTTGCCGTTGCTGCGGGCGCTGACCTTCACTTCCTCCACCGCGAAGCGTGCCTTCTGCAGCCGCCGGGTGAAGGCCGGGTCCGCTCCGGCCGACCAGATCGCCAGCACGCCGCCGGACGTCAGCGCCGCCTTTGCCGCGCGCAGGCCGGTGGGGGAGTAGAGCACGTCGTTCCCTTCGCGCACGAGGCCGTCGGGGCCGTTGTCGACGTCGAGGAGGATGGCGTCGTATTCGTTCTCGGACCCGGCGATGATCGGGGCAACGTCGGCCTGGATGAGGTTCACGCGCGGATCGTCGAGGCATCCGGCCGCGACTTCGGCCATCGGGCCGCGCGCCCATGCGATGATCTCGGGGACCAGTTCGACCACGGTCACGCGCGCGTCGCCGGGCAAGGCCCTGAGCGCGGCGCGCAGCGTGAAGCCCATGCCGTAGCCGCCGATCAGGAGGTGCGGGCGCTTCGCATGCCTGATGCGTTCGATCGAAAGCGCCGCCAGCGCTTCTTCCGAGCCCCACTTGCGTGTCGACATCAGCTCGTTGTGGCCAAGCACGATCATGAAGTCGCGGTCGTGCCGGTAGAGGCGCAGTTCCTCCCCGCCCGGGACTTGCGCGGCGGCGATGAGTTCGCGCTGGATCATGGTCTGTCCTGTGACGAACGCCGCGATTCGGGATCCATCGTCACCGCAGATCCGGCGGCGCGGCTTCGGCCTTGAGCATGGCGATGGCCTCGTCCAGTCCCATCACCTTCTGGTGCTCGGCGCCCAGCGTGCGCACGGCGACGGTGCTTTCCTCCGCCTCGCGCTTGCCGACCACCAGCAGGTGCGGGACTTTCTTCAGCGAATGTTCGCGCACCTTGTAGTTGATCTTCTCGTTGCGCAGGTCCGTCTCGACGCGGATGCCCGCGCTCTTGAGCCGGGCGGCGACTTCGCCGGCATAGGCATCGGCGTCGGACACGATCGTGGCCACCACCGCCTGGACCGGGGCCAGCCACACCGGCAGCCGGCCGGCGAAGTGCTCGATCAGGATGCCGATGAAACGTTCGTAGGAACCGAAGATCGCGCGGTGCAGCATGACCGGGCGGTGCTTCTCGCCATCCTCGCCGATATAGCTGGCATCGAGGCGCTCGGGCAGCACGCGGTCGGACTGGATGGTGCCGACCTGCCAGGTGCGGCCGATCGCGTCGGTGAGGTGCCATTCCAGCTTGGGGGCGTAGAACGCGCCTTCGCCGGGCAGTTCCTCCCAGCCGTATTCCCGCGTGGCCAGGCCGGCGCGCGCCACCGCGTCGCGCAGCTCGGCCTCGGCCTGGTCCCACATCGCGTCGGTGCCGAAGCGCTTTTCCGGGCGTAGTGCCAGCTTGATCGCGTAAGTGAAGCCGAAGTCCTTGTAGATGCGATCGGCCAGCTGGCAGAAGGCCTGCACTTCGGCGACGATCTGGTCCTCGCGGCAGAAGATATGCGCGTCGTCCTGCGTGAACTGGCGCACGCGCATCAAGCCGTGGAGCGCGCCGTGCGGCTCGTTGCGGTGGCAGCAGCCGTTCTCGTAGATGCGCAAGGGCAGGTCGCGGTAGGACTTGATGCCCTGGCGGAAGATCAGCACGTGCGCCGGGCAGTTCATCGGCTTGAGCGCCATCCAGTCCGCGTCGTCGGAGACCAGCGGGCCCTCGTCCTCGGTGTTGGGAGCCTCGTCGGGGATGACGAACATGTTCTCGCGGTACTTGCCCCAGTGGCCGGACTGCTCCCACTGGCGCGCGTCCATCACCTGCGGGGTCTTGACCTCGCGGTAGCCGCCATCGTCGATGGCGCGGCGCATGTAGGATTCGAGCGCGCGCCAGATCAGATAGCCCTTGGGGTGCCAGAACACCGATCCATGCGCCTCGGGCTGGAGGTGGAACAGATCCATCTCGCCGCCCAGCTTGCGGTGATCGCGTTTCGCGGCCTCTTCCAGGCGGGTCAGGTGCGCGCCCAGCTGCTTCCTGTTGAGCCAGCCGGTGCCGTAGATGCGGCTGAGCATCGCGTTTTTCTGGTCGCCGCGCCAGTAGGCGCCGGAAACCCGGGTCAGCTTGAAGGCCTGCGGATCGAGCTTGCCGGTCGAGGGAAGGTGCGGGCCCCGGCACATGTCGAGCCAGTCCTCACCCGACCAATAGACCGTCAGATCCTCGTCCCCGGGAAGTTCGGCGGCCCATTCGGCCTTGAAGCTCTCGCCCTGCCGCTGCCAGCGGCCGACGAGCTGTTCGCGGCTCCAGACCTCGCGGCGCAGCGGTTTGTCGGCGGCGATGATCGCGCGCATCTTCTCCTCGATCGCGGGCAGATCCTCCTCGGTAAAGGGGCCGCGTTCGGGGCTGGGCGCGAAATCATAGTAGAAGCCGTCGTCGGTCGATGGCCCGAACGTGATCTGGGTGCCGGGAAACAGCGCCTGCACCGCCTCGGCCAGGACATGGGCATAGTCGTGCCGGGCAAGCTGGAGCGCTTCGGCCTCGTCGCGCGCGGTGACCAGCGCCAGCTCGGCATCGGCCGTGAAGGGCCGGGACAGGTCGACCAGTTCGCCGTCGATCCTGGCGGCGAGCGCGGCCTTGGCAAGGCCGGGGCCGATGGCGGCGGCGACGTCGGCCGGGGTTGAGCCTTCGGGCACTTCGCGCACCGAGCCGTCGGGCAGGCTGATCTTGAACATCTGCGACATCGAAACTCGTCTTTCTGTTTCCAGCTTTCCGGGCCTTGCGCGCGCCATGGCACAGCCGCGCGATCGGGTGAAGCTCTGGCGTCGGGAATTCGTTTCGGTTCGGGAGGATGACGCCGCGCCGCCCGGACCCCGGGCCGACGGTGGCCGCGCGATCAGGCCGCGGCCAACCGTGCCCGGGCGTGCCGGGTAGTCGGGATGGTCGTGGCGGTGCGCTGCGTCATGCTGGGCGATGTAGCGAGGAGCGGGCGGAATGTCACCCGGTATATGCAACGAAGACAAGGACACGCGATGAAATGTAAAATAAACTTGACAGCGTCCGCACGATATGACAAGGATACTTTACAATATGGGCGACCTTCCAGGCAAAGGGCACGACGATGAACGCCAAGGCAAAATCCCCGCGCGGCCGATGAGAAACCGTCTCAAGGTGCTGCGTGCCGAACGGGACTGGAGCCAGCAGGATCTTGCCGATCGGCTCGAAGTATCGCGCCAGAGCGTCAATGCGATAGAAACCGGCAAGTACGACCCCTCGCTGCCGCTCGCCTTTCGCATCGCCGACTTGTTTGATATGGCGATAGAAGAGATCTTCCTGAGGGGGGAATGAGCATGTCAGGGCAGCGCCAGCGGCGCAGGACGGGAATGTGGATCGCGATCGCCATCGCCCTGGTGGCGGCGTTCGGCCTGTTCAAGGGCGTTTCCTCCGGTTCCGACCAGCCCCGTGCCCGTGAGGCCGAGGCGGCGGGCGGCCGGGGCGGCACGATCGTGATAAGAGTGCTCGGCCCCGTTCTCTACTGAGGTTTGCGGCGAGGTTTCCGGATCAGTGCAGCGTCGGCGCGGGCGGCCTGCCGCGCTCGGCCAGGACGTTCCAGGCCATCACCACCAGCCAGCCGGCGCTCATGCACACGAAGGGCATCACCGGGTAGTGGAAGCGCGACTGGCCGGAAAAGACCAGGCAGATCAGCGTCGGGTAGAGCGCGATCCCGTAAGGCAGCAGCCACCAGCCGATCCAGCGCTGGCCGTCGCGGCGGCGCTTTACCAGCATTACGAAGAACGCGGCGGCGAAGGCCAGCATCAGCGCCGCGTAGTAGGCCTGATTGGCATAGCGCACCGCGCGGTAGAGCATTTCGAAGCGCGGATAGCCGGGGGCACCGCCCTGGTAGGCCCATTCCGCCTCGCCGTCGGGCAGCCACAGGCGCATCAGCTTCTTCGGCGCGAGGGCGAGGAACTTGTCGGGATTGCCCTTGATCCATTCCAGGCCCAGCCGCTTGGCCTCGGCATCGCGCTCGACCTCGTCCAGGCCGGGCCGGTCCATCAGCGCCTTCACCACCGGCGCGTCCGGCGTGTAATCGCCGGTGGCGCTATCGTGGTTGCCGGTGAGCAGGGTGTAGCCCCCGTTGGTCGAGACCGCGACCCAATGGCCGATCCGCGCGTGGTTGCGGATCGTCCACGGCAATACCGTGAGCGCGGCGATGGCGAGCACCAGCAGGCCTTCGCCGAACAGGCGCGGGAAGCGGCACCATACGTTCCTTTCGCGCAGCCACTCGATCGCGAAAAGCAGGGGGATGACGACCATGGTCTGCGCCTTGACCAAGGTCGCGAAGCCGAAGATCAGCCCGGCGGTGACAAGCTGCCAGCGGTTGGTGCGAGTCAGGATCACCCAGCATCCGGCCATCAGCAGCGCGGTGTAGAACACCTCGGTCAATGCCAGCGGGACGTAGCCGATCGCGTTGGGATAGACCGCCAGCAGCAGCAGCCCGGCGCGCGCGCTGGCCTCGGAGCCGAACAGGCGGCGGCCGATCGCCAGCGTCAGCAGGCCGGTCAGCATCGCGCTGGCAAGGTTGAACAGGCCGAGCGCGACGAGCGAGGTGCCGAACTGGCCGAACACCAGCGACAGGGCCAGCGGCCAGCCCGGCGGCCAGAACGCCGTCGGCTGTCCGGCATTGTCGAGATAGCCGTGGCCGGCCGCCAGGCTCGCCGCGCGGACATAGTACCATTCGCCGTCGGAAGTGGGCGCGACGTCGATCAGCAGCACCGCGACGCGCAGCGCGAAATAGAGCGCCCAGATCATCAAAAGCACCGACTGGTCGGTGCCGAACCACTCCAGCCGCAGCGCGAGCCGCGAAGGGCGGTACGGGAAATGAATGACCTTGGCGCTCATGACGGCCTCTCGCTTAGCGATCAGCGCTTTAAGATCGGATTACGCGCCCACAAGCAACTCTTTCTCAGCGCCCTTCTCCGCGCCGCTTGCTCTTGGCCCTGGACCTTCCCACTATCCCGGCCATGATCGAGATCCCCTTTCACTCCATGCCCGATGGGCGCCGCATCGCCTATCGCTTCACGCCAGGGCGGGGCCCGGCGGTGGTCTTCCTGCCCGGCTACATGTCGGACATGGCCGGCGGCAAGGCCGCGGCGGTGTTCGGCTGGGCGCGCGGGAACGGGCGCGCGTGCCTGCTGCTTGACTATTCCGGGTGCGGCGAGAGCCCCGGCGACTTCGCGGACGGCACGCTTTCGCGCTGGAAGGACGAAGTGCTGGCGCTGATCGATGCTTTGGCTCTCGATCGGGTTGTGCTGGTCGGCTCGTCGATGGGCGGCTGGCTGATGCTGCTTGCCGGCCTCGCGCTGGGCGACCGGCTGGGCGGTCTGGTCGGCATCGCGCCGGCGCCCGACTTCACCGAATGGGGTGTGCCGCAGATGGACAAGGCATTGCTTGCTGATGGACAGACGATCTGGGAGGATAATCCCTACGGCGTCGAGCCGACCCCCACCCATCCCGGCTTCTGGGCGGATGGGCAGGCCAACTTGCTGCTCGGCGGCGAAATCGCGCTCGATTGTCCGGTGCGCCTGCTCCACGGCCAGCGCGATCCCGACGTGCCCTGGGAACTCTCGCTGCAGCTCGCTGGAAAGCTTCGTTCAGCCGATGTGCAGGTCACGCTCATCAAGGACGGCGATCACCGCCTCTCGCGCGAATCCGACATCGCCCTGCTGCTGCGCACGGTCGCGGACTTCGTCCCCGCTCCCGACAGCGCGGCAGACTGACCGGAGACCGTCCCCGCATGTCCTTTCCCCTGTTGCTCCCGCTGCTGCTTTCGACGACCGATGCCGCCGGTATCGCCAGCCCCTACGCCTCCGCCCTCCCGCGCGAGATCGTCGAGAAGAAGGCCGAGGAGGATCGCCGTCGCCGCGAGGCGGCGGCGCAGGACGTGGCGCTTCCCGCCGCGCCGCGCACTGGCGGCTGCCTTGGCGCGGTGGAAGCCGATCCCGAACGCTCGGCGCAAGTCGCGCGCGATGCCATGGCCGATGTAGTCGGCCGGGAGCGGGTGCGCGCCGGGCTGTGCCTGGGCGCGGCGTTGAGCGAGCTGGGGCGCTGGGACGAAGCGCGCCAGGCTTTTGCCGATGCGCGCGACGCTGCGGCCGAAGACGATCATGCGAGCCGCGCGCGGCTGGGTGCGATGGCGGGCAATGCGGCGCTGGCGGGGGGCCAGCCTGGACAGGCGCTGAGCCTGCTGGCTCCCGCGGCCGCCGAAGCCCGGACGGCGGGTGACACCGCGCTGACCGCGTCGATCGCGCTCGACCGTGCCCGCGCGCTGGTCGCGGTGAACCAACCGGAAGAGGCCGCCACCGCGCTGGCGCAGGCGCGCGAGGCCGAACCGGACAATGCGCAGGCCTGGCTGCTCTCGGCCACGCTCTCGCGCCGGCAGAACAAGCTGATCGAAGCGCAGGCGCAGATCGAGAAAGCGGCGCAGATCGCCCCCCGGGACCCCGAGATCGGGCTTGAAGCGGGCGTGATCGCGGTGCTCGCGGGCAAGGACGACGCGGCGCGGCGCAGCTGGAACGCGGTGCTGGCGATGGCGCCGGAAAGCGACACCGCGGCCACCGCCAGGCAATATATCGCCCAGCTTGGCCAGGCCCCGGTTGGGCTTGAAGGCGGGGCCAGGCCGTGATCCCGCTTTCGGTCCTCGATCTCGTCGCCGTGCGCGAGGGCGGCACTGTCGCCCAGGCGCTGGCGATCAGCGCCGAGACCGCGCGGGTCGCCGAACGCGCCGGCTACAAGCGCTACTGGGTGGCCGAGCATCATGGCATGGAGGGCATTGCCGGCGGCGCGACCTCGGTCGTGCTCGCGCACATCGGCAACGCGACCTCGACGATCCGCGTCGGCGCGGGCGGGATCATGCTGCCCAACCATACGCCCTATGTGATCGCCGAGCAGTTCGGGACTCTCGCCGCGCTGTTCCCGGGCCGCGTCGACCTCGGCCTCGGGCGCGCCGCCGGGGCCGACGGAAGGCTTGCCCAGGCCTTGCGCAAGGATCTCGTCGCCGCCGCCGAACGCTTTCCCAACGATGTCGTCGAGCTGCGGGCGCGTTTTGCCGGGCAGGCCGCCGGCGGGGTGGCGGCGCCGCAGGCGGCGGGAGCGGACGTGGAGATGTGGATTCTCGGCTCCAGCCTGTACGGAGCGCAGCTCGCCGCCGTGCTGGGGCTGCCCTATGCTTTCGCCTCGCATTTCGCGCCCGCGCTGCTCGACGAGGCGGCGCGCCTTTATCGCGAGCGCTTCCAGCCGTCCGAAACGCTCGACCGTCCCCGCTTCATGGCCGCGATCAACGTGCTGGCGGCCGATTCGGACGAGGATGCGATCTATCTTTCGTCTTCGACCGACCAGGGCTTCGTCGCGCTGCGCGGGGGCAACCCGGTCAGGCTCCAGCCCCCGCTGCGCAGCTATCGCGAAAGCCTGCCCGCCGCCGCGCGCGCCATGCTCGAACAGGTTCGCGCGGTCAGTGCGGTCGGAACGCCCCAGCGGGTGCGCCAGGAGATCGAGGCCTTCGCCGCGCGCACCCGGGCGGATGAACTCATAGTGGCGGTGGCGACGTTCGATCCGGCGGCGCAGCAACGCTCGCTCGAGCTGACGATGGAGGCCCTTGGGGGTGTCTAGGGGGCGTCTTGGGGGTGCCTTGAGGGGGGTTGGGGGTGGCCTCGCCCGGCTGGTCGGCGGCGATCGGTGAAAGACAATTGCTCAAGAGGCATTGACCGCGCGCCAAAATTGCGGAAACGGGAGCGCCCATGAGCAAAGCAGACGTCGTCATCGTGGGAGCAGGGCATGGCGGGGCGCAATGCGCCATCGCGCTTCGCCAGAACGGCTTCGAGGGAACCATCACCGTGATCGGCCGCGAGCCGGAATATCCTTATGAGCGTCCGCCGCTCTCGAAGGAATACTTCGCGCGCGAGAAGACGTTCGACCGGCTCTACATCCGCCCGCCGACGTTCTGGGCCGAAAAGGAAGTGACTTTCAAGCTCGCCACCGAAGTGACCAAGGTCGATCCCAAGGCGCATGAACTGACGCTCTCCAACGGCGAAACCTTCGGCTATGGCAAGCTGGTCTGGGCGACGGGGGGCGATCCGCGCCGGCTCTCGTGCTCGGGCGCGGAGCTGGCGGGAATCCACGCCGTGCGCACGCGCGAGGACTGCGACACGCTGATGGCGGAAGTGGACGCCGGCACCCGGAACATCGTTGTCATCGGCGGCGGCTACATCGGCCTGGAAGCGGCGGCGGTGCTTTCGAAGATGGGCCTGAACGTCACCCTTCTGGAAGCCCTGCCGCGGGTGCTGGCGCGCGTCGCCGGGGAAGAGCTTTCCGCCTTCTACCAGAAGGAGCACGCGGACCACGGCGTCGACTTGCGTACCGGCGTCATGGTCGATTGTCTCGTGGGTGACGGCCATCGCGTCACCGGCGTGCAGCTGGCCGGCGGTGAGGTGATTCCCGCCGAGGCGGTGATCGTGGGCATCGGCATCGTCCCGGCGGTCGGCCCGCTGATCGCGGCCGGGGCGGCGGGGGCGAACGGCGTCGATGTCGACGAATATTGCCGCACCGCGCTGCCCGACATCTACGCCATCGGCGATTGCGCGGCCTTTGCCTGCGACTATGCGGGCGGCACCGTCATGCGCGTCGAATCGGTCCAGAACGCCAACGACATGGCCACTTGCGTCGCCAAGGCGATCTGCGGGGACGAGAAGCCTTACAAGGCCTTCCCGTGGTTCTGGTCCAACCAGTATGACCTGCGCCTGCAGACCGCCGGCATCAACCTTGGCTTCGACAAGACCGTCGTTCGCGGCAACCCGGACGAACGCGCGTTCTCGGTCGTCTACCTGAAGCAGGGCAAGGTCGTGGCGCTGGACTGCGTGAATGCGGTCAAGGACTACGTCCAGGGCCGCAAGCTGGTGGAAACCGGTGCGAACCCCGATCTTGAGCGGTTGGGGGACAAGGATGTGCCGCTCAAGGACCTGATTTAGGAGTCGTCCCGGCGAGGTCGCCCACGGATACTCGACAAGGATACTCGTGGGGGAGGGTGAACGCCGCCGGCGTCGCGCGGAGCCAGCCCGGCCGTGCTGCACCGGGTTCCAACGGTTCGTTTAGAAGCCCTTAAGTAATCGGACTTAGTGTTCGAGAATCGGTATCGGCTGCGAATCCATCGCGAACGAGATTGGGGCCAAGGCACGTCGAACCAGACGCCTCGGGGAGGTTGCGGCAGTGCGGGCATCTGATGTGCCTCATGCACAGGATCTGGACGCGGCGTCCGTGCCGTCGCTCTACTACGTCACGGCCATGTCGAAGCTGGTCGAGGTGGTGCAGCAGTTATCGCTTGCCCGAAACCTCGGCCAGATCATGGAGATCGTCCGGTGCGCGGCCCGCGATCTGACAGGAGCCGACGGCGCCACGTTCGTCCTGCAGGAAAACGGCGAGTGTTACTACGCGGAGGAGTACGCCATTGCTCCCCTGTGGAAGGGGCGGCGCTTTCCGATGGACATTTGCCTGAGCGGGTGGGTGATGCAGCATCGGCAATCGACCGTGGTCGAGGACGTCTACAACGATCCGCGCATTCCCGTGGAGGCTTATCGTCCGACGTTCGTGCGCAGCCTCGCGATGGTCCCGATCCGAACGGTCGATCCGTTGGGTGCGATCGGCAACTACTGGGCCAGAACCTATCGCCCCTCCGACGAGCAGCTTTCCATTTTGCAGGCGCTGGCCGATACGACGGCGGTGGCGATGGAGCATGTCCAACTGTTCAACGAGCTTGAAACGCGCGTTGAACAGCGCACGTCGGAGCTGGCCGAGGCGAACCGGAAATTGCTTTACGAAGTGGCGGAGCGCCAAAAGGCCGAAGAAGAGATCCGCCGCCTGTCGCTGACCGACGAATTGACCGGACTCTATAACCGTCGAGGTTTTTCGATGTTGGGGAAGCATGATTTCGCGCTTGCGGAACGGTCCCGGGCCAAGGTCCTGATGATGGCCGTCGATCTCGACGGGTTGAAGCGGGTGAACGACACGATGGGGCACGATGCCGGTGATCGGCTGATTAGAGGTGCTGCCAGGGCCCTCCAGGCTACGTTTCGCAAGACTGACACCGTTGCCCGTCTGGGGGGCGACGAATTTGCAGTCCTCTGCGTCAATTACCCTGACGACGACACGGATCGTCTGCGGGGTCGCCTTGCATCCAACATAGCTCTGGTCGCCGCCGAAGAGGGTATCGACCTCGCCATGAGCATCGGTTTCGTCTGGTATGACTGGACGAGCACGGTGTCCTTCGAACAGTTGTTACGTACAGCCGATGAAATCATGTACGATGACAAACGTGCCAAGCGTTGGAACCAGGCGCGTACCTAGAGTATCCGTGAAGTCGCGTGGGATCACCCGACGACGCGCAAAATGCGGACCATCCCGCAGTTCCTGGGGCGAGCCCGGGATCACGGCGGATATCAGGCCATCAGCTTACGGGCCGCCCACTCCGCCGCCTCCGCCACCGTGGCATCGGCGTCGCCGCGCAACGCCTCGGCTTGCGTCAGCAGTTCCCGCCGTCCGCTGTTGCCCGCCGCGTAGAGGCAGTTCCTGACGAACCGGTCGCGGCCGATGCGCTTGATCGGGCTGCCGGAGAACAGCGCGCGGAAACCCGCGTCGTCCAGCGTCAGCAGGTCCGCCAGGTCCGGCGCCGCCAGCTCGCCGCGCGGGAGGAAGGCTTTCATCGTGTGGGCGACCTTGGCGAATTTGTTCCAGGGGCACACCGCGAGGCAATCGTCGCAGCCATAGATGCGGTTGCCCAGTCCCTCGCGCAGGTCTTCCGGGACCGGGCCCTTGTGCTCGATGGTAAGATAGCTCACGCAGCGCCGGGCATCGAGGCGGTAGGGCGCCGGGAAGGCCTGGGTCGGGCACGCGTCCTGGCAGGCGCGGCACGATCCGCAGCGGTCGCGGCCCGGGGTGGAGGGCGGCAGTTCCAGCGTCGTGTAGATCTCGCCCAGGAACAGCCAGGAGCCATGGTCGCGGCTGACCAGGTTGGTGTGCTTGCCCTGCCAGCCCAGCCCGGCCGCCTGGCCCAGCGGCTTTTCCATGACCGGGGCGGTATCGGTGAAGACCTTGACCTCCGCCGGCCCGATCCCGCGCTGGTCGGCCTCGCCGACGATCCAACGGGCCAGGTGCTTGAGCGCCTTTTTCACCGTGTCGTGATAGTCCGCCCCTTGCGCGTAGACCGAAATGCGCCCCACTTGCGGCGCGGCGGCAAGGCGCAGCGGATCGGCGGCCGGAGCGTAGCTCATCCCCAGTGCGATCACGCTCCTGGCCTGCGGCCACAATCCCTGCGGCGCGCGGCGATGGTGGGCGCGCGTTTCCATCCACGCCATGGTGCCGTGCATCCCGGCATCGAGCCACGCTTGAAGCCGTGCGGCGCGCGCGCCGTCCTCGGCGGCGGGCGCCACGCCGAAGGCGCAGAATCCCACGTCCCGGGCCTGCGCCTCGAGGTCCTGCGCGAAGGTGATTAGTGCGGTATTAACCAAACTCGCGGATGCTCCGGTTCACGTGGCGCGGCTAGAGGGCCTGATGAAGACTGCACTAGGAGATTGGCCAGTGGCGGGCAACGCGGCGGGCAACGTGGCGGGCGGCGCAAGCGGAGGCGGGGCGCAGCTAGCGATCGAGGCGCGCGGGCTGGTCAAGCGCTTCGACGGGTTTACCGCCGTCGACGGCGTCGACCTGGCGGTGCCCGAAGGAGCGGTCTATGGCATCCTTGGTCCCAACGGCGCCGGCAAGACCACCACGCTGCGCATGCTGCTGGGGATCATCGATCCCGACGCGGGCTATCGCCGCGTGCTCGGCGCCGAGCGGCCGCACGATGTCGCCCATGCCATCGGCTACCTGCCCGAGGAGCGCGGCCTCTACCCGGCGATGAAGGCGAGCGAGGCGATCGCTTTCGTCGGCGCGCTGCGCGGACTGCCGCTGAAGGAAGGCCGCCGCCGCGCGCGCGAACTGCTTGAGGCGCATGGCCTGGGCTACGCCGCGGATCGCCAGATCCGCCAGCTTTCCAAGGGCATGGCGCAGCAGGTGCAGATCCTCGGCACTCTGGTTCACCGGCCCAGGCTGGCGGTGTTCGACGAGCCCTTCTCCGGCCTCGACGCGCTCAACCAGGGCAAGCTCGAGAAGATGATGCGCGGCCTGGCCGAACAGGGCACCACCGTGATCTTCTCCACCCACGTCATCGCCCATGCCGAGCGGCTGTGCGACGACATCGCGATCATCGCCGGAGGCAAAGTCCCGTTCGCCGGCCCGGTCGACCTCGCGCGGGATCGCATTCCGGCGCAGGTCCGGCTGGAGACGCGCAGCGGCGACGGGCCGTGGCGCGCCGCGCTACCCGCCGGCGCCCGCCGTGACGGCAAGGCCGACGGCGGGGCGTTCTGGCACTTCCCGCTGCCCGGAACCGGTGTCGAGCCGCTGCTGCGCGCGCTGATCGAGGGGGAGGCCGGCATCCTTTCGCTCTCGATCGAGCGCGCCGGCCTGCATGATGCCTTCGTTGCCATTGCCGGCGAGGCGGCGGCGCGGGCGCTGGAAGAAGACCGGCCCGAGGAGCCGCGCCGATGAACGACAAAATCCGTGCTGGCCGCCTGTCGGTCCTCGCCGCCGCCTGGGTCGTCGCCCGCCGCGATTTCGTGGCGATCCTGTTTTCGCGCACGTTCTTCTTCTTCCTGCTCGGGCCCTTGTTCCCGGTCATCATCGGCGTGCTTGCCGGCAGTGTCGGCGAGAGCGCGCAACGAACCGCCGAGAATCCGCAAGTGGGCGTGGTCATGCTGGGGCAGGATGCCGACGCCGTGGTCCATGCCCGCGACACGCTTGCCGATCGACTGGGCAATGGCCTGCCGGACTTCGTGGTGGTCAAGCGGCTTCGGCCCGGCGAGGCCTATGATCCCGCCGCCGCCCTGGCCGGACGCCAGGCCACTATCGCCGCGATCCTTTCCGGTTCGCCCGGGGCTCCGGTGCTGACCGGCCCGGGGGAACAGATCCACGCCTGGAGCGGCGCCGTGTCGATGGTGGCGGCGCAGGCCGTGGCGGGGCCGCTTGGCCCATGGCCCGAGGTCACGTTCAGGACGACAGCCACCAGCAACGCCAATGAACACGCGGGCCGCCTCAAGACCGCGCAGTCGGCGCAGATGCTGCTGTTCCTGCTGACGATGATGCTGGCCGGCATGGTGCTGTCCAATCTGGTTGAGGAAAAGGGCAACAAGATCATCGAAGTACTGGCCGCCGCGATCCCTATGGAAGCGGTGTTTTTCGGCAAGCTCTTCGCGATGCTGGGGGTCTCGCTGGTCGGCATCGCCGCCTGGGGCGGCGTGGGCGGCGCGCTTTACCTGGCGGCCGGCTCGGCCGTTCCGCATCTGACCAGTCCGGCGGTGGGCTGGCCGATGCTGGCCATGCTGGGCGTCATCTACTTCTCCATGGCCTACCTGCTGCTCGGCTCCGTGTTCCTTTCGATCGGCTCGATGGCGACCACCGTGCGCGAAGTGCAGACGCTCTCGATGCCGGTGACGATGATGCAGCTCATGGTCTTCTTCCTGGCCAGTTACGCGATGACGCAGCCGGATAGCGCAGTGGAGATCTTCGCGGTGCTCTTTCCCTTCAGTTCGCCTTTCGCGATGCTGGCGCGGGCGGCGCAGGACCCGGCGTTGCTGCCGCACCTGGCGGCGGTGCTGGGCGAGGCCGTCTGCGTGCTGCTGCTGGTGCGGACGGGCTCGCGCCTGTTCCGTACCCGGGTGATGAAATCGGGCCCGGTGCGGCGGCAGGAAAAGGCGCGGCGCACGTAGACGTGTCTTCCGGCGCGGGCCGTGGTATCGACTGGGGGTGTCCACTGGGCGCGGGCGGGCTTTCCCGGGCCTGTCGAGCGGGAGAGAGGAGAACCCATGTCCTTCAAGGCCACCCGTCGCCAGATCCTTGGCTGGCTCGGCGCCGGTGCCGCGCTTCCCGTGCTGGCGGCCTGCGGCGGCGGCGATGCCGAGGCGAAGGTCTTTCCGGTCCGGTACAGCGAGGCCGAGTGGCGCCAGCGGTTGACGCCCGCGCAGTTCCATATCCTGCGCGAGGCCGGCACCGAGCGGCCCTTTTCCTCGCCGCTCAACGATGAACACCGCGCCGGCACCTTCCTGTGCGCGGCTGACGGCAATCCGCTCTATTCCTCCAAAACCAAGTTCGACAGCGGCACCGGTTGGCCCAGCTTCTGGAAACCGCTGCCCGGTGCGGTAGGCACATCGACCGACTTCAAGCTGGGCTACCCGCGCACCGAAGTCCACTGCGCGCGCTGCGGCGGGCACCTGGGCCACGTCTTCGACGACGGCCCGCCACCCACGGGCCAGCGCTATTGCATGAACGGCGCCGCCATGATTTTCCGGCCCGGCTGATGCGCGATCACGCTACCGGGTTCGGCTTTCAGTAGATCTCGCGGGTCGCGATGGCGGCATCGCCGTGCGCCGCTACCGGCTCGCGGGCGATCGCCACCGCTATGGCGAGATCGCCGACGACGTTGACCAGTGTCCGGAACATGTCGAGCAGGCGATCGACGCCGATCACCAGGCCTATGCCTTCCGGGGGCAAGCCCGTCAGGGCCAGCATGGTCGCGACGGTGGGGAGCGCGCCGGCGGGAACGCCCATCGTGCCCATCCCGGCCAGCGTCGCCACGACAAACACGAGCGCCTGCTGGTCCAGCGAGAGATCCATGCCGAAGAACTGCCCGACGAACAGCACCGTCACGGCCGTATAGATCGCGGTGCCGCTCTGGTTGGCGACCGTGCCGATGCCGAGCACCGGCCTCACGACGCGGTCGGGCAGTCCGAGATCGGCTTCGGCAACCTTGAGCGCCGTGGGCAAGGTGGCATTGGAAGAGGATGTGCAGAACGCAATCAGCGCGGCTTCCTGCACGCTGCGCAGGAACTTCACCGGCGAGACTTCGCCCCGCATCCAGACGACGATGGAGAAAGTGACCGCGATCTGCAGCGCCAGCGCGGCCAGCACGACGCCGACATAGGCGCTCAGGTAGAACAACAGGTGCCAGCCGAACATGACGGTCATGTCGAACATGAAGCAGGCCACCGCGATCGGCGCGAATCGCGTCACCAGCGAGAGCACTTTCATGCCTGCTTCGAACAGCCATTCGCAGCCCGCCAGGAGGCGGCGGCCGCCTTGCTTGCGGAAAAAGGGCAGTGCCAGGGCGATCGAGAGCGAGACGATCACCATGCCCAGCACCCAGCCGTTCGCCGGCCGGTAGCCCTGCGCGATGCTCATCAGGCTTTCGGGAAGCGGCGGCGCGCGCGCGTCGAGCAGGTGCTGGCCGACCTCCGGCGGGATGCCGTCGCCGGGACGGAAAAGATTGGCCATGGCCAGTCCGATCAACACCGCCGAGGCGGAGACCGCCGCCATGTAGGCAAAGGTCGTGACCAGCAATCCCTGCATCCCGGCGTTGCCGCGAAGCCGCGAGAGGCCACTGATGATGGCGGAAAACAGCAGCGGTACGATCAGCAGGAACAACACGCTCAGGAAGGTCCGTTCGACCGGCCGAATGAAGCAAGTCAGCAGCAGCGACGTGAAGGCGCGGTCCGTGCCCAGGAATTCGACGAGAGTGCCCGCGCCCGTGCCGATGGCGAAACCGGCGAACAGGAGAATGTGCGGTTGCGGCCGAAGCCAGCGACCGATCGAAGGTGTTCGTGTTATGGGCGTCACTTATACCAAATCTCATTGATCGGAACGCTTGTTCCCCTTTCCTTCGTCTTTGCGAGCGGCCGAAGGGAGAAGATGAGCCTCGTTTCAAGAGACTTGGCATTGGCCGGGCTCGACCGGAAGTCTGGGTGCATCATTTCGCGGATGTCATCCTGTTGGTTCCGTCATACTGCGTGCACGCGGTTGCCGGAGTCTAAGCAGTCGACTCTTCTGGAAGTCTGCTTGCCTTGGAAACCCTGTCAGCAAGCTGTCATCTACGCGATTGACGCGTGATAAGTATCGGAAAAAGTATCAGACCTTGATTCCGCCCGCCGGAACGCGACGATCGCCAATACGCCTCGTCCGTCGCGCCCCTCGGCCAAGGTGACTCTGGCGCCCATCCGCTCGCCGAGCGCCTTGACGATCGGAAGCCCGAGCCCGCTGCCCGGCGGGGCATCGGCCGTGGGCGCGCGATAGAAACGCTCCCAGACCTTCTCGCGATCGTCCGGCGCGATGCCGGGACCGTCATCCTCGATCTCTATGCTCGGCTCTCCGTTGCGGCGCAGGACGCGCACGGTGACCGCGCCCTCGGGACGATTGTAGCGGATCGCATTGTCGAGCAGGTTGCCGATCATTTCCGTCGCCAGCACGGCATGGCCGAGCGCCATGACGGGGTTTCCGCTCGCCTCGAAGCCGATATCCATCTTCGCGGTGTCGGCCTGGGCGACCCGGGTCGCGACGAGATTCGATGTGACTCCGGTCAGGTCGAAGGCCTCCAAGGGGTCGATCGCGTGTTCCTGTTCATCCATCCGGGCAAGCGAGATGAGCTGCGACAGCAATCTTTCGAGCGCGGTCACCGCGGCGCCGATGTCGGCGAGCGCGACGGCGCCTTGGGGGGAGGAGGGGCCGTAACGTTCCAGGACGTCGACATGGACGCGCACGATGGCAAGCGGGGTTCGAAGCTGGTGCGAGGCATTCGCCGTGAACTGGCTGAGCGAATCGACCGCCCGCTCGGTGCGCATCATGAGTTCGTTGAAAGCCCGGACCAGCAGATGCGCTTCCTTCGGGGCATCGCCCGCCAGGGCAAGGCGGAAATGCGATGACGTCAACTTGCGTGCCTTTTCGATCTGCGCTGTCAGCGATGCGAAAGGACGCAGTCCCCAGGTGATCGCCCCGTAAAACAGCAGCACCGCGATCATGACGATCAATATTCCGGCCCCCACGACGCGCAGGAAATAGGTCTGCTCATAGGCAGTGCGATCGTCGAGGAAGTCCGCGACCTGGATCGCCACGGGCCTCCCGGAGTGTTGCAGCACGCGAATCTCGGTGGCGATACGCACCGGCCGGCCCTCCAGGACCGCGTCGCGCAGGTAAGCCGGCTGGATGACGCCTTCGGCATCACGTGCGTCGACATAGCCGCTGACAAGCCGCGTATTCCGGTAGCTGCTGGGAAAGCCGGCCGGTGCGTGATGAGGCATTTTCGCGCCGGGCCGCGGGTCGTAATCGTCCGGCGGCACCAGCCAGGGCGTGCCGGCAACGAGGCGGTTTCCATCATGGACGCTGTAGTGGGGCACCGGCGTGGCCCGGCTTTGCAGCAGATGGACCGCGAGCGGCAGAATCTGGTCACGCACCGAAACCCGGGTATCGATCGCCCGGCCGATGATCGTGACGGACCCCACCAGCGCGCGGTCCGAAGCGGTGGAAACCGTGGTGTGGATCATCCAGCATGTGATTCCGCCGAACGTCATGGCAAGGGCGAGCAGCGGCATCATGACCGCCGCGGTCAGCCGGGAGCGCAACGACCCCATCGAGCGTGTTTCAGCTGCCTTCGAGCATGTACCCCAGGCCCCTGATCGTTCGGATCACCGGGCCGTCCGGCATCAGCTTGCGCCGGAGCCGTCCGACATAGACATCCAGCGCATTGGGGGCGACCGCATCGGCGAAATTGAACACTTCGGCCGTCAGGCATTCGCGGGTCACGACCCTGCCCGGGCGGCCCATCAGGGTCTCCAGCACGGCGAGTTCGCGCCGCCGCAATTCGACGACGGAGCGGTTGAGCTGGACCGTGCGGGTCGAGCGATCGAAGCTGAGCCGGCCGATGCGCAGCACCGGATCCGCGGTGCCGAGGCTGCGGCGGATAAGCGCGCGCACCCGCGATTCCAGCTCGCGCGGGTGGAAAGGTTTTGAAAGGTAATCGTCCGCGCCGCGATCGAGCCCCTCGATACGATCGCTCACGGCGTCGCGCGCGGTCAGGATCAGGATGGGAATCTGCAGTTCGCGGCGGCGCAGGTGGCTCAGCACTTCCAGGCCGTCCATATCGGGCAATCCGAGATCGAGGATCGCGAGATTGTAAGGCTCGGTGAACAGCACCTCGATCGCCTCTTCACCGGTCGATACGAAATCCATGGCGAAACCGGCGGCGGCCATCGAAGCTTCCATCCCGCGCGCAAGGCTGCGGTCATCTTCCACGATCAGAATACGCAACAACTCACTCCCTGTAGAAGAGTTGTGGCATCCTCCCCATCCATAGCGGGAGCGAAACCGCCCTGCGGAATCGACGTACTTCCTTATCTTTCTCGATTCGGCACTGTTTGGCGGAAACCTGTCATCAAGCTGTCGCCGACCCGAAAATTCTTTTTCCGTTGTGTCCGGGAGGGTGACAGCTTGGTGACAGGTCGTCCAGCCTAACTTCGCCGTGCGTGGACGAAAATTCGCACCTCCACGCAAGCTGAGGCCGTTGCCGGGGTCGCAACCAGCAAGGTTACGGGCGCGACACAGGCCTACGCGGTTGAAAGGGGCTCAATGGTCAACCAGTTCGGTCGCGCGGCCTCGCTGCATCCGGGTTTCGCGCTTCACTTCCGCCTCGGTGAGCGCGGCTTCGGCGCCGGGCGCCAGGCCGCGCTTGTTCCCGTCGAAGCGGTGGCATGACTTTGCCCGCGGCCGCAGGAACTGGCCCGCGCCGCCGCAACGAGACGAAATGCGAAAGGCCGGTCGCGCCTCCCGGTGGAGCGCCGGCGAAAGCGATTGGCCGCGCCCGGGCTTGGCGGCGCCGAACTTCCGCACCAGCCGCGGCGAGCCGCCCATGACCTGCAAAAGAATCTCCTTTTTTCAGATAATAAGCAGAATTTGGAATCTCTGGGAGAGGCCAACCCAAGAAACTTCGTCCAGCAGATGAGGGGCCGATCCAGATGAAATACAGGGACACAGCATCGATTGCCGCGCTCGCGGCGGGCCTTTGCACCTTCGCGCAGCCCGTTCTTGCCCAGACCGCCGCCGCCATGGCGACCACAGGCTCCGAGGCCGAGGCGGCAGCCGCTGCCGCCACGGCCGATCAGACCGGCGAGGCGATCATCGTAACGGGTACGCGCGTCACCGGCATGCGCGCCGTGGACAGCCCGGCGCCAGTCCAGATCCTCGGTGTCGAAGCCATCAAGAGCACGGGCCAGCCAGACCTCATCCAGAGCCTTGCACAGGTCCTGCCCTCGGTCCAGGCGCAGGCTTTCGGCGGCGATCTCCAGGCGCATAACCTGCAGATGAAGCTGCGCGGGCTCAGCCCCAACCACACGCTCATCCTCATCAACGGCAAGCGCCGGCACGGCACCGCCAATGTCTCGGTCGCCGGCGGCCCATACGGCGGCAGCGCCGCGCCGGACATGAGCTTCATCCTGACCGATTCGATCGATCATATCGAAGTCCTGCAGGACGGTGCAGCCGCGCAATATGGCACCGACGCCATCGCCGGCGTCATCAACATCATCCAGAAGACGGCCGATCACGGCGGCACCGTCAATGTCACCGGCGGGCAATATTACGACGGCGGCGGCAAGAGCTACGCCATCTCCGGCAATGTCGGCTTCGCGCCGGTCGAGAATTCCTATTTCAACATCACCGCCGAAAAGAAGCACAAGGGCTTCAGCTTCCGCGGCGATATCAACCCGAACGTCTACGGCAGCAGCGCGGCCGCGTTGAAAAACCTGGCGGCCTATCCGGATATCGTCGACGCGCCATTCTATCCTTATGTCAACCGGATCGAGGGCGATCCCGAGATCGACCAGACCTCGGTCATGTACAATGCCGGCTACGAGTTCGGCGACTTCGAAATATACAGCTTCGGCAGCTATGGTCACAAGTATGCCCATGCCTACGAGAACTACCGCACGCCGTCGGTGATCGTCGACGGCGATGGCACGCCGTTCTATCCCAGCGGCTTCCAGCCACTCGAAGCGGTGCATGAAACCGACTACTCCATCACCGGCGGCTTCAAGGGCGCGCTGGGCGATACCACCTTCGATTTCGCGTCGACCTACGGCAAGGATTTCGTTGGCGTCTACGTCGAGAATTCGGGCAACGCCCAGCTTTACGCCGACACCGGATTCACTCCCACCGAGTTCCACAACGGCGACTTCAAGGCTTCCCAGTGGACCAATACGCTTGACCTGACCCATGCTTTCGACGTCGGCCTTTCCCAGCCGGTCAATGTCGCGGCGGGCCTCGAATGGCGCCGCGAGACTTATGGCATCGTCGATGGGGATCCGGCGTCCTACTATGGCGGCGGCGCCCAGTCGTTCTTCGGCTACAGTCCGAACGACGCGAGCGACAATAGCCGCACCAACTTCTCGCAATATCTCGATGTCAGCCTGAAACCGACACCGGACTGGCTCGTCGACGGCGCGGTCCGCCACGAGCATTACAGCGACTTTGGCGATACCACGGTGTTCAAGCTGACCAGCCGCTATGACTTTTCGGCCACCTTCGCCATTCGCGGCACCGTATCGACCGGCTTTCGCGCGCCGACCCTGGCGGAAGGGTTCTATTCGGGCATCAACGTGGCGCCAAGCGGTGTCTTCGGCGTGCTGCCGGCCAACTCCGCCGCGGGCGCCGCGCTCGGCTTCGGCGGCCTGAAGCCTGAGAAATCCACCAACTTCAGCGCCGGCATCGTCTTCACGCCAAGCTCGCGCATCAGCGTCACGCTGGATGCCTACTGGATCGAGATCCGCGATCGCATCCTCATCTCAAGCTCGTTCTACGGCTTCAACGGCAAGTACTGCCCGGAAGGCTATTCCGGTTCCAACGCCTCGCAGTGCGTCGCCTACAGTGCGGACAACTACTTCACCTATAACCAGCAGGCCGTCTTCGATGCCGTCGCTTCGGCGCTTGGCGGCACCATTCCCAGCTATGTGCTCACCGATACCCTCACCGGTGATCGCAACATCGATGGCCAGGTCGCGGTGCAGACTTTCGTCAACGGCGCCGACATGCGCACGCGGGGTATCGACTTCGTGGCGAACTACCAGATGCCGACCAGCTTCGCGACGATCGACTGGACTTTCTCCGCCAACTACAATGAGAACAAGGTCAAGAAGATCGCCGCCTTGCCATCGGCTCTCTACGTCAACCAGACCGATCCCAGCGCCACCGCGATCATCGACAAATACCGGGTCGTCGAACTGGAGCACAGCACGCCCAAGTTCCGCGCCAGCCTGTCCGCATACCTCGAATCGGGATGGTTCAGCATGAACCTGCGCGAGAATTTCTACTCGCAGGTCTATGCGCTTGAATCGACCCCGGGCAACAGCTCGCTGGCAGGTGCCGATCTCAAGGTCCCGGTGAATTCGGCCTTCATCACCAACCTTGAACTGAGCGCGAAGCTGACCGAATCGCTCAAGCTTTCGGTCGGTGCGAACAACCTGTTCAACACTTATCCGACCAAGCGCTCGTACCAATACATTCGCAGTGCCCAGCTTGCGAGCGGTTCGCGTGGCTATTCGTCCAACGTCTACCCCTCCATTTCACCCTATGGTATCAATGGTGGCTATTACTATGGCAGAATAAGCTTTAACTTCTGAAGAGATCCACCCCTGGCGG
Source organism: Novosphingobium sp. CF614 (assembly GCF_900113255.1). Classification (GTDB taxonomy): domain Bacteria; phylum Pseudomonadota; class Alphaproteobacteria; order Sphingomonadales; family Sphingomonadaceae; genus Novosphingobium. The sequence continues at coordinate 72,227 of NZ_FOOR01000003.1, read as the reverse complement.
ACGCCGTTGGCAGTGTTTCCTGCATGGCGTCCGCACTTTTCGCGTCGAAACCAGGTCCAGGCGAGTTCCATATAGTGGAAATATCTTCAATGAGTTGGCTCTTTCCCACGGTGGGACTGCTGGGGGCGGGCCTGGCCGCCGGTTTTGCCGGTGGCGTCTTCGGCATCGGCGGCGGCTTCGTGGTCGTGCCCGCGCTGCTGATGATGTTGCACCTGCTGGGCGGCGACAGCGCGCAATATGCGCATGTCGCGGTCGGGACCTCGGCCGCCACGATCATCGTCACTTCGATCCGCTCGGTCACCAGCCACGCCAAGCGCGGCGCGGTCGATTTCGAAATCCTGAAGAGCTGGGCGCCGTGGATCGTCATGGGTGACGGGCTTGGCGTGCTGCTGGCCAGCCATGTCGACGGCCGCGTGCTGACGCTGATCTTCGCGACCGGCGTGCTGCTGATGTCGCTCAATTTCCTCGTGCCGCGCCTGGGTGACAAGGTGCTGAGCGATCAGATGCCCTCGGGCGCCCTGCGTGTCGGGCTCGCGGGGGGGCTCGGTGCCTTCTCCTCGCTGCTGGGTATCGGCGGCGGTACGATCGCCATCATGATTATGACATTGTGCGGCCGTTCGATTCACCGGGCGGTGGGGACGGCCTCGGGCGTGGGCACGCTGATCGCGATCCCGAGCGCGATCGGTTTCGCGATCATCGGCCTGCAGGAAAAGGGCTTGCCGTGGGGCTCGGTGGGTTACGTCAACCTGCCGGCCACGATCGCCATCGCCTCGACTTCGATCCTGACGGCCCCGCTTGGCGTGGCAGTGGCCCATTCGTTGCAGCCGGCCATGCTCAAGCGCATATTCGGGGTCTATCTTATCGTCATCGCGCTCGTCATGTTTCGCAAATCGCTGCAACTCTGAAGGCGGCCATGGCCCGTCATCGAACTGGAGGTAGGAAGATGTCCGTGAGAGAAGCAACCATCGCCGATTGCATGGAACGCGAAGAGATCAGGAACGATCTGCTGTCGCGCGGCTATGACCGGCGCAATTTCGGAAAGATCGCGGCCCTGCTGGGCGGAGCCGTGACGGCCGCGCAGGCGGCGCCCGCGTTTGCCCAGCAGTCCGCCAAGGCCGTGGTGGGCGCGGTTCGCATCGGGTCGAACGAATGCTGGACCGGACCGCTCCCGGCAGGGGTCGCCGCGGCCATGACGATCATTGCGGAGGGCAATCGCTATGAACCCAACGATAACCATGCCAAGCTGTTCGCGGCCGTCGCCGAAGCGGAGGGCGTGCCGGTCGAACGCGTCACCGCGTGGCCCGGATCGAGCGATCCGCTCAATCGCACCGCCATCACGTTCGCCTCGCCGACCCGGGGCATCGTCACCGCCGATCCCACCTACGAACAGATCTGGCGCACCGCCGACTGGATCGGCGCCAAGGTGACCAAGGCGCCGCTGACCTCCGACTATCGGCATGACGTCAAGGCGATGCTGGCGGCGGATCCCAACGCGGGCCTGTACTATGTCTGCTCGCCCAACAACCCGACCGGCACCCTGACGCCGATCGAGGACATCATGTGGCTGGCGGACAACAAGCCGAAGGACGCGATCCTGCTGGTAGACGAAGCCTATATCCATTTCGCCGGCACGCCCAACGCGGCGAAGCTGGCGGCCGCGCGCGATGACGTGATCGTCATGCGCACGTTCTCGAAGCTGTTCGGCATGGCAGGCATGCGCCTGGGGCTCACCATTGCCTCCAAGGACTTGCACGGCAGGATGATGCGCTACGACGGCCAGCAGGTGACCAACATGCTGCCGATGACCGCCGTCGCCTGCGGCACCGCTTCGCTCCCGCTGGCGGACGAGATCAAGGCGCGGCGCGAACAGATGATCGCGGTGAGGGAGAAGGCCATCGCGCATATCCGGAGCCGGGGGCTGAATGTAATTCCCGGTAGCCACGCGAACATGTTCATGGTGGAATGGAAGGGCAAGACGCCCGCCGAAATGATGGCCGCCTTCCTTGAGCATGGCGTGCAGATCGGCCGTTCCTGGACCGCCTATCCGCAGATGTCGCGCGTGACCGTGGGATCGGCCGAGGAGATGCAGAAATTCTGCCTCGCCCTCGACAAGATCCTGATGGCATGAGGAATGGTGCGGGCGGCCGGACTTGAACCGGCACGGGCAAAGCCCTACGGATTTTCTTACCAGCTACGGCTTTCGCCGCCGCCCCGGATGGGGCGTTTGTGGTCTGGACTATCCCTTCACCATGCCCCGAAGGGATTAGGTGCTGCCCGTCTAGTCTCTACACCTTCCGCGAGGCACTGCCTCGCGGCTTGGCTCGGGATCGCCATGTGAAAGGGTTCCCCGAATTTGAGCAGTTCTGCATCGCGGGTTTCCCCGCGAGCACTCAAGAATTGGCCTAAGTCCGTTGCGTCTACCGATTTCGCCACGCCCGCATGACCATGGGCGCTATAGAAGGTCGCTGATTCCGAGCCAAGCGCGAAGTGCGGGTTCTCCCTACCTGCGTTTCGGCCCCGGTCTGGTGAAGGCCCTCTGGCGAAGGCCCTCTGGCGCAGGCTCGGGCAGATGCCTGTTTCAGGTCATGTTGAGGCGGGCGCGCATTTCCTTGCCGGGCTTGAAGTAGGGGACGCGCTTTTCCGGGACTTCCACGGTTTCGCCGGTGCGCGGGTTGCGGCCCTTGCGCTCTTCGCGGTGACGAGTCGAAAAGGCGCCGAAGCCGCGCAGTTCCACGCGCCCGCCGCCGGCGAGTCGCTCGCTGATCTCGTCGAAGAAGGTATCGAGCGCGCGCTCCACCTCTTCCGCCCGCAGTTCCGGATTGTCTTTCGCAAGAGCCTGCAGAAGTTCCGATCTAATCATTGCGCCACCCCCGAAAAAAACGACAAATCCCCGCGAATCATAAAATTACGCGGGCACGGCCGAAAAGCTGTCGCAAAAATGCCATCGCGGCGCCCTTCGCGCAATGCCCTAGCTGGAACGATGCCGAAACGGTGCGTGGCCTGCGGCGCCGCGGCGATCGCGGCGGCAGCGCCCCATTTACAGCGCCGTTTTGGTTGCTAACCTCGCCTTCCTTCGGACCTTCCCGAAACGGACCCGTTTCGGGATCAATAAGGATAACAAGGCGTCGCATGAAGGACATCGCAAGCTGGACCGAGGGTGACTGGATCGCGGCGATCGCCGCCATCGCCCTTTTCGCCGTCCTCGCCATCGGCGGCATCATCGCCACCCGCAAGAGCGAGGAGTTCGTCGGCCATCCCCGCGGCCTCTTCGTGCTGTTCTATGCCGAAATGTGGGAGCGTTTTTCCTACTACGGCATGCGCGCGCTGCTGATCCTTTACCTGACAAAGTTCTGGCTGTTCACTGACGGCAATTCGAACCTGATCTACGGCGCCTATACCAGCCTGGTCTACATCACCCCGGTGCTGGGCGGCTATTTGGCCGACCGCTGGCTGGGGCAGAGGAAAGCGGTGCTGTTCGGGGGCGTCGTGCTGGCGCTCGGCCATTTGTTCATGGCCTACGAAGGCATGCAGGGGGTGACCGACCCGGCCCTTAAGCAGGCGGACCCGGCGATCAACGTGTTCTGGCTGGCACTCTCGCTCATCATCGTCGGCGCGGGGTTCCTCAAGGCCAACATCTCGGTGATCGTCGGGCAGCTCTACGGCATGCGCGATATCCGCCGCGACGCGGCCTACACGATATTCTACATGGGCATCAACACCGGTGCCGCGCTCGGCACGCTCCTGGTCGGCTACCTGGGCGAGACGATCGGCTGGTCCTGGGGCTTCGGCCTGGCCGGGATCGGCATGGCGCTGGGCCTTGTCATCTTCGTTGCCGGCCGGCCCGCACTCAAGGGCAGGGGCGAGCCGCCCGCACCGCTTTCGAGGAACGGGGAAGCGATTCTCTACGGCACCGGCATCGCCGCCGTCGCGGTGATCTGGTTCCTGATCCAGTTCGTCACCGTGATCCAGAACCTGCTGATCGTCGCCGGCGTGGCGATGCTGCTCTACACGCTCTATGAAGCCTTCAAGCTGCCCAAGGAACCGCGTCAGCGGATCTTCGCGATGCTGTTCCTGATCGCGCTCAATCCGGTATTCTGGGGCCTGTTCGAGCAGGCCGGCGGCTCTTTGAGCCTCTTCACCGACAAGTACGTGGATCGCGGTGGGGTTCCCACCAGCCTGTTCCAATCGATCAACCCGATCTATATCGTGCTGTTCGGCCCAGTGTTCGCGGGGCTTTGGCAGTTCCTCGGCAAGCGCGGGTTGGAGCCTTCCGCCCCGGCCAAGTTCGGCCTTGCGCTGGTCCAGGTGGGCCTGGGCTTCCTGGTCTTCGTCTGGGGTGCGGGAACCGGCGATTCGGCGGTGATGACCTCGGTGTTCTTCGTCTTCCTGATCTACCTGCTGCACACCACCGGCGAATTGTGCCTGTCGCCCGTCGGCCTTTCGGCGATGACTCGCCTGGCGCCGCTGCACCTGGGCAGCTTCATCATGGGGGCCTGGTTCTACATGACGGCGGTGGGCAACTTCGTCGCCGGCAGGATCGGCGAGGCGACGGGCGGCGAAAGCGGTGCGATGTCGAAGGCGCTGACGCTGCAAATCTACAGCAGGATCGGGTGGGTGACGATCGGCATCGCCGTCGTCGTCCTGCTCCTTTCGCCGATCGTCAAGCGCTGGATGCATCTCGATACGCTCGAAGACCGCGTGTCCGATGATGACCTGCTCGGCCAGGAGGCGATCGGGCTGGAGCCGCAGGAGGCCGGCATGCATCCGGAGCTCAAACCGAATTGATTGTCAAACGCCGGCTCGTTCGCGACCGGGCGGCCAACAGGGGAAACGTGATGAGGGTATCGTCCGCGATGCGGCGGCGGTCATGGAGCATGATGCTGTGTCTCACGCTCGGGCTGGCGCTGTCGCTCACGGCGCAGAGCGCCGACGCCAAGAAGAAGAAGGACAAAGGCGATCAGGCCACCACGGCCATGCCTTACCCTTCCACCTACAAGCCCTATCCGGGCCGGCCCACCGCGTTGGTGGGGGCCACCATCTATGACGGGCGCGGCGGGCGGATCGATCGCGGGACGGTATTGTTCGCGGACGGCAAGCTGGTCGCGGTCGGCGGCGCCGACCTTGCGATTCCCGACGGTTACGATCGTATCGACGCGGCGGGCAAGTTCGTCACCCCCGGGGTGATCGACATCCACTCGCACCTGGGCGATTATCCCTCGCCTGCGGTCGATGCCAGTTCCGACGGTAACGAGGCGACCAGCCCGACCACGCCCGATGTCTGGGCCGAGCACTCGGTCTGGCCGCAGGATCCCGGTTTCACCCGGGCGCTCGCCAATGGCGGGATCACCGCGCTGCAGGTCCTGCCCGGTTCGGCGAACCTGATGGGCGGCCGCTCGATCACGCTCAAGAACGTGCCGAGCCTGACCGTGCAGGGCATGAAGTTTCCCGGTGCGCCCTATTCGCTCAAGATGGCCTGCGGCGAGAACCCCAAGCGCGTCTATGGGGAAAAGAACCAGAAGCCCTCCACCCGGATGGGCAACTTCGCGGTCAATCGCCAGACCTGGCTCGACGCGAAGAAGTACATGAACGATCCCGATGCCGACCGCGACCTGGGCAAGGACACGCTGGTGGGCGTGCTCAAGGGTGAAATCCTGGTTCAGAACCACTGCTACCGCGCGGACGAGATGGCGCTGGTGATCGATATGGCCAAGGAGATGGGCTACAAGGTCACCGCCTTCCACCACGCGGTGGAAAGCTACAAGATCGCGGATCTCCTGCGGGAGAACGACATCTGCTCGGCGGTCTGGGCGGACTGGTACGGCTTCAAGATGGAAGCCTATGACGGTATTCCGGAAAACGCCGCGCTGATCGCCCATGCCGGCGCCTGCGTGGTGATCCATTCGGACGACGAGAACGGCATCCAGCGGCTCAACCAGGAGGCTGCCAAGGCGCAGGCGGACGGGCGGCGCATCGGCATCGATATTCCCGACGCGCAAGCGATCGGCTGGTTCACGTACAATCCCGCCAGGGCGATGGGTATCGCGGGCCAGACCGGCAGTCTGGAGAAAGGCAAGATGGCCGACGTGGTGCTGTGGAACGGCAATCCGCTTTCGGTCTATACCCGGCCCGAGAAAGTCTGGATCGACGGAGCCTTGCTGTTCGACGCGCTCGATCGCAAGCGGCGCCCGGTGAGCGACTTCGAACTCGGCCAGCCCGGCGAAGGAGACGTGAAATGAGCCGCCGCGCCCTGTTCATCGCCGCCCTGGCGGCCTTCAGCATACCCCAGGCGGCCCTCGCGCAGGACATCGCCGTGACCAACGCCACCCTGGCCCTCGGCGACGGCGGCGCGCCGATCGAGCATGGCACCGTGGTCGTGCGCGGCGGCAAGGTGGTCGCCGCGGGGGCCGGTGTGGCGGTGCCGGCGGGCGTGCCCGTCGTCGATGGCACCGGCAAATGGGTGACCCCGGGGCTGTTCTCGGCCGTCACCGACCTTGGCCTCTGGGATGTCGAGGCGGTCGACGAGAGCAACGATCTGGAGGCCGGCGATTCGCCTTTCAACGCCGCGCTCGATGTCATGCCGGCGCTCAATCCTTCCAGCCAGCACGTCGCCATCAGCCGCGCCGGCGGGGTGACCCGGGCCAGCGTGGCCGCGTTCAACGGCCATTCGATCTTCGCCGGGCAAGGCGCGGTGATAGATCTTGCCGCCGACGGCGCCATGGTGATGAAGCCGCGCGTCTTCCAGTTCGTCGAACTGGGAGAGGCCGGGGCGAAGCTGGCAGGCGGCAGCCGTGTGGCCGCCCACGTGGCGCTGCGCAATGCCTTGCGAGAGGCCCGGGAACTGGCCGCGCTTCCCGCCGGGGCCGCGCGCCAGAGCGACGCCATGCTGACGCGCGTCGATGCCATGGCGCTGGCCGGGGTGGTGGACGGCCGCCAGCCGCTCTACGTCGGGGTCGAGCGCGCGGCGGACATCCGTGCGGTGCTGGCGCTCAAGGGCGAATTCCCGAAGCTGAACCTGGTGCTGGTCGGCGCGGCCGAGGGCTGGCTGGTGGCGGGCGAGATCGCCGCCGCGCAGGTGCCGGTGATAACCATGCCGCTGCGCGACCTGCCCGAACAGTTCGAGACGCTGGCCGCCACCCAATCCAACGTCGGACGGATGAAGCGGGCGGGCGTCAAGGTTGCGATCGGCATGTTCACCGGCGGCAACCAGCCGCGTTACGCCCCGCAGCAGGCGGGCAACCTCGTCGCACTGGGCAAGCTGCCCGGCGCTGCCGGCCTGTCCTGGGGCGATGCCTTCGCCGCGATCACTTCGATCCCGGCCGAGATCAGCGGCTATGGCGGTCAAAGCGGCAATATTCGGGCCGGGGTCCTGGCGCCCGGCGCGGTGGGCGACGTGGTGCTGTGGGACGGCGATCCGCTCGAACTCTCCTCCGCCCCGCTGGAAGTCTGGATCGACGGCGTGAAGCAACCGCTCGAAAACCACCAAAGCCGGTTGAAGGACCGCTACAAGGACCTGGACAAGTCGGAACTGCCCAAGGCTTACGACTGGTAGCTTTGGGGGCGTTCAGGTGCGGCCGATGGACGAGTAGACGAAACCGGCCGCGCGCAACGTTTCAGGCTTGTAGATGTTGCGCAGGTCCACCAGTACCGGCGCCTTGGCAAGCGCTTTCACCCGGTCCAGGTCGAGCGCGCGGAAGGCGTCCCACTCGGTCACGATCACGATGGCGTCGGCGCCCTCGATCGCGGCATAGGGATCGGTGGCCATCACCACTTCGGGCATCAGCGGCCGGGCCTGCTCCATGCCTTCGGGATCGTAGGCGGCCGTGGTGACGCCGGCATCGGCCAGGGTCTGGGCGATGGCGATGGCGGGCGAATCGCGCATGTCGTCGGTATTGGGCTTGAACGTCAGCCCCAGCATCGCCACGCGCTTGCCCCGCGCGGCTTCGCTGCCGCCCAGCGCCTCGATGACCTTGCGGCCCATCGCGCGCTTGCGCAGGTCGTTGACCTTGACCACCGCCTCGACGATGCGGACCGGGCTCTCATAGTCCTCGGCGGTCTTGAGCAGCGCCAGCGTGTCCTTGGGGAAGCACGAGCCGCCATAGCCCGGGCCGGCGTGGAGGAACTTGCCGCCGATGCGCCCGTCCAGCCCGATGCCGCGCGCCACGTCCTGGACATTGCCGCCCACCTTCTCGCACAAGTCCGCCATCTCGTTCATGAACGTGATCTTGGTCGCGAGGAAGGCGTTGGCCGCGTACTTGATAAGCTCGGAGGAGCGGCGCGAGGTGAACAGGATCGGCGATTCGTTGAGGAACAACGGACGATAGACCTCGCGCATAACCTCGCGGCCGAAATCGTCCTCGGCGCCGATGACGATGCGATCCGGGCGTTTGAAGTCGCCGATCGCCGCGCCCTCGCGCAGGAATTCGGGATTGGAGACCACCGATATCCGGTGCCCCTTTTCCCGAAATGCGCGGCTTTCGCGCAGGATCCGCTCCACCTCGTCGCCGGTGCCGACCGGGACCGTCGACTTGGTGACGACGACGGCGTCGTTGGACAGGCTTTCGCCCACTTCATGGGCGACCGCACGGACATAGGAAAGGTCCGCATGCCCATCCCCCCGGCGCGACGGGGTGCCCACCGCGATGAAGATCGCGCGCGCGCCCTCGATGCCCTCGGCAAGGTCGGTGGTGAAGGAAAGGCGGCCGGTCTTGACGTTGCTGGTCACCAGCGCGTCCAGGCCCGGCTCGTAGATCGGCATGACCCCTTCATGCAGCCGGTCGATCTTCGACTGGTCCTTGTCGATGCACACCACGTCATGACCGAAATCGGCAAAGCACGCGCCGGAAACCAGGCCGACATAGCCCGAACCCACCATTGCAATTTTCATGGAAACCTCATCCGGTCGAAATCCGCCCAGCCCTTAGAGTGATTTCGAGCCGGATGGAATCACCTGGCGGCCCGGAAATCACGAAAAACCAACCAGACCCGGCAAAATCCAACCCCGTCCGCCTAGCGGCGCGCCATAGAGGATAACCGCCCAGCGGCAAAGTGCGGGGTCGATCCGATCGAAAAGGCTGCGGCATCGCTCGGGACGGACGGCCTGATGGGGTTTTCGATATCTTGCGCCAGGTCAGAACGACTTGCGCAGCGAGATGCCGGCCGAGGTCGTGTTCCCTGCCAGCATGCCGAAGCCGCGCGTCGCGAACAGGTCCAGGTGCAGGCTGGCGGTCAGTTCCATGTTGGCGGTCGCGCTCGCTTCGAACCAGCCATCGGCATAATGCTTGCTGTCGAGGCTGCCGCCAAGTTCGTCCGGCTCCACCGTGAAGTCGGGCGCGACCAGGGCCGAAACGGCATTGCCGGTCCAGTTGCGCGAGATGGCGAGCCCCGCGTAGTGGCGCCTGCGGGCGCCGAAGGCATGGTCGAGGCGGATCGCGGCATTGGCCGACCAGCTTGGCTCCTCGGTTTCCAGGTCGGTCTGGCTGGTGCCCGTGGGGGCCGGGCGCAGGAGCCTGCCATGGGCGTAGGACCCGGCGACGGTGGGTGTCAGATACCAGCTCTCGCCCAGCCGCAGCACGCGGCCGAAATCGCCGCCGAGCGCATAATAGTCGCTGCCGGAGGCGCCGGTGCTGGGCCTGCTGCCGGCCGAAGTGCTGATCCTTCCATAGTCCTGCCGACCATAGCTGGCCCACCCGTCTACCACCCAGTCGGCGAAGTTGCCGCCCGCCGCCAGGGTGCCTACCAGATATTCGGAAGGCAGCGCGGTATCCGCCTGGAGCAGCGTGCCGTGATAGCGCATCACCGCGCCGCGCAAATAGCCACGCCCTACCGCGCGCGTGAGCGCCAGCGCCTGCCAGGTCCCGTCCGGCCCGCCGTCGCGGGTGCCGATCCCGGCCGACGCGGTGGCGGTCCATGGCGGTGCGGGCGGCACTTCCTCGTCGGCCTGGGCAACGATGGGCACGGCGGCGGCATCGGCATCCTGTGCGTGCGCCGGGATCGATCCCGCCGCCAGCGCGGCGATCAGCATCGGCGCCAGGGGCCGCGACGCGCCGGCTCGCGCGAGGGTGGTCATGCCGCCTTGCGCAGTGCCGGATCGAAAGCCGCCGGCACGGTGACGCGGGCGACGAAACCCTCGCGGGCATGGGTGAAGGACACGTCGCCGCCATGGGCGCGGGCGATCGAGCGGCATACGGCGAGTCCGAGGCCGCTGCCCTTCTGGCCGGATTTCCTTGCCGATTCGCTGCGGTAGAACGGCTCGAACGCCCGGTCGAACTCGTCTTCCGGGATGCCGGGGCCGCCGTCGACGATCTCTGCCACCGCCTCGCCATCGGCAAGCGACACGCGCACGCGGGCGTGCGCGCCATACTTGATCGCGTTTTCCAGCAGGTTGCCGAGCAGGCGGCGGATGCCGACCGGGTCGACGTCGACCGGGATATGGGCGTTGCGCTCGATCTCGACGTCGGCGCCCACCAGCCGGGCATCGGCGACGCTGCCGGCGACGAGATCGGCGAAATCGATGCGTTCGCGCGGGCCCGGCGTGGAGGCGTCGCGGATGAAGGCGATGACCTCGCTAATCATCGCTTCCATCTCCGTCACTTCCTTCAGCAGGCCATCGCGCTGTTCGTCGGGCACGTCCTCGATGCGGAAGCGCAGGCGGGTGAGCGGGGTGCGCAAGTCATGGCTGATGGCGCCGACCATCGCCGTGCGATCATCGACGAAGGCGCGCAGGCGGTTGCGCATCTGGTTGAAGGCATTGGCGGCGCGGCCGATCTCCGCCGGTCCCGACAAGGGCAGGATCGTCGCCGAAGGATCGCGGCCGAGCTGCTCGGCGGCCTGCGCGAAATCCCTGAGCGGCAGCACGATGCGCCGCGCAAAGAGCCAGGCGAGCGGGCTGACCACCGCCAGCGAAAGCGCGAACCACAGCATGACGCGTTTCTGCCAGGCGTTGGGGAACGGTTCCGCGCGCGGCGCCACGGCAAGCCAGCGCCCGTCGTCCTGGCGCGCGGCGGCGACGAAATCACCCTCGATGAACGGCGGCGAGGCAAGATCGAACACCGAATCCTGGACCCGGCGGAACGGGATGGGCTGCGGTTTGCCCGGCACGGCGGGCTCGGCCTGCGGCGCGGCGGCGCTCGCGGTGGCCGGCGCTGCGGTCGCGGCCGCCGGCGCGGGGGCGCTCGCGAGCGGCAATGGGATCGACGCAATGGCGGCGCTGGGGGTGGGGGAGGGGGCGACGGCTTCGGCGGCGCGGGGCGGCGCGGCCGGCGGCCGTTCGGTCAGGCGGGGAAGGAGGATGCCGCCGGGTGCGCCGCCTGGCGCGCCGGCCGGCATGCCACCTGGCGCGCTTCCGCCGACCATGGCCGGCCCGCCCGGGGCTGCACCTGGGGCTCCGCTTGCCACCCCGCCGCTTCCCGGCTGCGCCGGTCCGCCGGTTCCGGGAACGGTGGCCGGGGTCGACGGGGAAGGCGCGCTTCCGCCGCCCGGCTGGCCCGCTCCGCCGGGCATCCCTGTAGGCGTGCGCGGACCTCCCGCCGGAATACCCGCACGCGGTCCCGCGCCCGGTACGCTGCCGCCGGGCATCGAAGGCATGCGCGGAACGGAGCCGCCGGGCGGCATGCCTCCGGGGAAGCCGCCGCCAGGCATGCCGCCCGGTCCGGCGGCGCCTCCCGGTGGCGGGCCGCCGGGTATCGACTGGGCACGGGCGGTTTCGATCAGGAGCGATTCGAGACCAGGTGATTCGGGTCCAGCTGACGGCTCGGCGCGCACGGCCAGCGGCGAGCGGCTGTTGGCCGGCACCGCCACGCCGCCGACAGGGAGCTGGGTGTAGAAAGCAAGAACCACGTCCCGGGGCTGGCGGCCGAGACGCGCGGCCAGCGCTTCGCGGGAGGATTCGGAAACCAGCCAGCCCTGGCCGCTGACGTCGGGCGGACCGCTCATCTCGCGGCGTTCGAGGCGCTCGGGCAAGTCGCGCGATACCAGCGCGGCGGCGACTTCGTCCATGTCCCATCGCGCCGTTGGGCTGGGCGGCAGCAGCACGGTGAGTGCGAGTGTCACCAGTTGCGCGGCCAGCAGCGCGCATACGAGGATGGCGATCATCTGCATCGCCAGGGGGAGGCCGATTCGGTGGGGAATGCCAGGCAGCGTCATGGCGCCGGAATTGCCACGATCTCGCGGCGATTGCGAGGCGGGCGTTCGCCGCCGCGCGGGGAAGATTGCGGAGCGGGTACAGGAGAGAGGGACACGTCCCTCCTGTTCCCGCTCCGTGTTCCCGTTGCCGGCCCGAAGGTTCGGCAGCGGGAACGGTCACCTCGGACGGTTCCGGACGCGTGCGGTTTCGCGCACCGCGCCCGGGCGGAATCTGGTTGGCCCATGCGGCGCGCGGCTTCGGAGGGCCGACGGCGGGGCGGGCAGCAAGCGCCTGTGTCACCTTTCGGCCGTCGCGCCAAGCGGGGAATCGTTCGAACGATGGTTCCGGAACCGTCGCCGGGCCGGGCGGGTGCGACTTCGTTTCCAGCCCGACGAACGGTTCCGGCACCGCCCGGCACCGTGGCGGTGGTGCGGCGGACGGTGGCTTTGAACGTTCCGGACAGTGCGGGCTTCGCGAAGCGGGAAGGCGGGGGCGCCGTGCAGTTCGCGAAGCCGGCTGCCCGAAACGGTTCCAAGCGCGTTCGACTTTTCATGACCGAAGATTTGGGCCGTGTAGATTGCCGGGGAATTTCACCGATTTTGCAGCGGCATTTCACCGGTGCCCGCACCCCGCGCCGGCTTTGAAATGCGCGAGGAACACTGGCTTCCTATTGATCGGCGATGCTACTAGAAACATCTTCGATGGACTTGCAGACCCGCATCCTCATTGTCGACGACGACGAGGGCATTCGCTCGCTGATTAGCGAATTTCTCGCCAAGCACGGATACGAGACCGCGGTCGCCGCCGATCCGCCGGCCATGCGCGAGCTGCTGGGGCGCGAACATTTCGATCTCATCGTGCTGGACGTGATGATGCCGCGCGAGGATGGTCTGACGGCGCTGCGCCAGCTTGGCCCCGGCGCGCCGCCGGTCATCATGCTCTCGGCGGTGGGGACCGATGTGGACCGCATCGTCGGGCTTGAGATGGGTGCCGACGATTATCTCGCGAAGCCGTGCAACCCGCGCGAACTGCTCGCCCGTATCCGCACGGTGCTGCGGCGGCGGGGCGGGACCGCGAAGGCGGAAGGCGAAGGCGAGCAGCCCGCGAGCCCGACCGGGGGCATCGCGCAATTCGATTCCGGCGAGGGCCTGCGCTTCGCCGGCTGGCGCATGGATCTGGGGCTCAGGTTGCTGTTCGATCCGGCGAACCGGCTGATTACGCTTTCCGATGGCGAATTCCGGCTGCTGCGCGCCTTTGCCGAACACCCGCGCCGCGTGCTCACGCGCGACCAGTTGCTCGACTGGTCGCGCGGCGAGGACAGCGAACACTATGACCGCGCCATCGACGTCCAGCTCTCGCGCCTGCGCCGGAAGCTGGCCGAGGGAGACGGCGGGCAGGATATCATCCGCACCGTGCGCAACGAGGGATACCTGTTCGTTCCTTCGGTGACGGCGGAACAATCGGCAAACTAGCCGCAATTCTTCTGAAATCTCCCGGCAAAGGCCGGCCCGCAATTCTCCCTCCCGTTCCGGTGGCGGCGTCTTCCTGCCTCCGCCCCGGAACCGCAATACAAGGGAGAACTTGATGAACGACGACCATGACAGGGGCCTGGCGCATGACCTGGCCACGCTCGGTGAGCGGATGATCGGGCGCCGCCGCGCGCTTGCCTTCTTCGCCAGTGCCGGCACCGCGGCGGCGGTCGCCGCCTGTGGAGGCGACGATTCGAGCAGCGGGTCCGGTTCCTCCTCCTCGTCAAGCTCCAGCTCGTCGAGCAGCTCGTCATCGTCGAGCAGCTCGTCCTCCTCCTCTTCATCGAGCAGTTCGTCGGCAAGCAGCTGCATCGCCGATCCCACCGAGACCAACGGCCCCTACCCCGCCGACGGCACCAACACTTCGAGCGGCGCCACTTCGAACGTACTGACCCAGAGCGGCATCGTGCGTTCCGATATCCGTTCCAGCTTCATCGGTTCCTCGACGACGGCCAGCGGCGTGCAGCTCGACCTCGTGTTGCAGCTGGTCGACGTCAACAGTGGCTGCGCGGCGATCGAAGGCGCGGCGATCTACATATGGCACTGCGACGCGGCGGGGAAATATTCGCTCTACTCCAGCGGGGTTACCACCGAGAGCTACCTGCGCGGGGTGCAAGTGACCGACAGCAGCGGCAAGGTCACCTTCACCACGATCTATCCGGCCTGCTATTCCGGCCGCTGGCCGCACATCCACTTCGAGGTCTTCACCGGCGGCCTCACCTCCGCCAGCACGGGGCGCACCGCGAGCCTGATCTCGCAGCTGGCGATGCCGGCGGCGACCAACACCGCCGTGTTCACCGGCGATTCGCGCTACACCGCGAGCATCGCCAACTACAACGCGATCTCGCTTTCGTCCGACAATGTCTTTGGCGACAACACCGCGGCCCAGCTCGCGCAGATGACCCCGACGATCACCGGCAGCCTGAGCGCCGGATATTCCGGCAGCGCCCTGATCGGCGTCGCCCTCTGACCCGCGGCGCCGGTCGCGCGTGGCCGGCGTCCGATACTTCCCCGTCCTTTTGGAAGAGTTCATCCCATGTCATCGCTTCATGCTTCCTCGAGCCTGGGAGCGCTGGTCCTTGCGCTCGTTTCGGCGCCGGCGCTCGCCGACACCAGCGTTTCCAGCGACACCACCACCGCCCTCGCCACGTCGAGCGCCGGCAACGTCACGGTCACCGAGGACGGCTCGATCACGCTGGCGAGCGGTTCGGCCATTACCGTGGACAGTGACGCCGCCGTCGACGTGGAAGGTGCGATAGACCTCGATGATGCCGACGGCGCCACCGCGATCGATGTCGCGGCCGGAACCGATTCGACGATCACCGTGGGCGAGGACGCGGTGATCCACGTTCTGGAGGACTACGTTCCCGACGACGACGATTCGAACTCGATCGCGGACGGCGCCATCGCCGAGGCCAGCGGCCGCTACGGCATCCACGTCAACGGGAGCGCGTCGGGCACCATCCTCAACGAAGGCGTGATAAAGGTGGAAGGCCTGAACTCGGGCGGCATCGTCCTCGACGGCGACTACACCGGTTCGCTCATCAATACCGGCACGATCACCGTGATCGGCGACTATTCCACCGGCATCTCGACACAGGCCGTCGATGGCGACGTGACGGTCGAGGGCACGGTGAACGCCATCGGCGAAGGGGCGAGCGGCCTTGCCGTCAACGGCGATGTCACCGGCGCCGTCACCATCCAGGGCACGGTCAGCCAGGCCGCATCCTATACCGACGACGATGGCGACACGGTCTACTTGTCCCGCGCGGCACTGCGTACCGGAACCGCCGCGGTATCGGTTACCGGCAATGTCGATGGCGGCATCTATGTCGCCGCCCCGCCCGCCGATAACGATGACGACGATGATGACGAAGACAACGACGGAGTCGATGACGACGAGGAGGGCACCGGTTCGGTCGTCGCCTATGGCAATGGTCCGGCGATCCAGGTGGGCGGCGCCAGCGACACCACTATCGGCGCGGTCACCGGCAACGCCGGCGCCTACTCGATCGCCATCGACGGGTCGGTGGCGGGCAATGCCTATTACAGCAATACCGACGCCTATGGACTGGTCATCGGCGGGCAGGGCGGCAACGTTACCCTGACCGACGGCATCGGCGTTACCGGAACGCTGCGGGCGACGACTTACGATTCGACCGCCACCGCGCTGCTCATCAACGCGGGCAGCACTGTCGATCATCTCTACAACAGCGGCACGATCACGGCGACCATCAGCTCGCCGGGCGAGGGCACCACCATCGCCGTCCAGGACCTGTCCGGCACTCTGACCACGATCGAGAACACCGGCTTCATCACCGCCAGCGGATCGAGCACCGACACGCGCGTCGCCATCGATCTTTCCGCGAACACCACCGGCGTCACCATCAGCCAGTATCTCAACGACGCCGACGCGGAGACCAGCGCCGAGTACCTCGAAGACAACGACGTGGACGTGGACCCCACCGTCTACACCAAGATAACCGGCAATATCCTGCTGGGCTCGGGCGACGATACGATCGACGCCTCTTCCGGGGCGATCGCCGGCAACACGCTTTTCGGCGCGGGCGACGACAGGCTCGATCTCTCCGGCGACACTGCCTACACCGGTAACGTCTACTTCGGCACCGGCACCGGCACGGCCACCATGGCCGGCACTTCGAGCTTTTCGGGCACGATGGACTTCGCCGGCCAGGCGGGAAGCCTGACGATCGGCGATTCGGCCACCTATTCGGGGGACTTCGGCAACGCGGCGAACCTTTCGGTCACCGTCAACGGCGGCACCCTGATCGCGGGCGACACCTCCACCGTAAGCTTCGGCAACCTCCATGTCGGTTCCGGCGGCACGCTGGGCATCAACATCGAAGGCGACGAGAGTTCGACTTTCGACGTGACCAGCGCCACGTTCGCGGATGGCGCCGGCATCACTGCCACGGTGAGCGACCTTGCCAGCGCCGAAGGCACCTACACGGTCCTGACCGCCGACACCCTCGATGTGGAAGGCACGCTCGATTCCTCGCTCGACCTGCCCTTCATCTACGACGGCAGCGTCACCAGCGACAGCAGCAGCATCTATCTCACGATCGCCCGCAAGACCTCCGACGAGCTGGGCCTGACCGCTTCGACCGCCGCCGCCTGGGACGCGGTCTACGCGACTGCCCAGAATGACGATTACCTCTCCGAGAGCCTGCTGCAGGTCGAGGATTCGGAAACCTTGCAGACCCAGGTCGCCGGATTGCTGCCCGACCATGCCGGGGGCGTCTTCGATGCGGTGACGCGCGGCGATCGCCTTGCGGCGCGGCATTTGAGCGATGAGAGTTCGCTGTTCGACATCTCGGACGTCGACGGCTGGCTCGAGCCGGTCTATTGGCGCACCACCCATGATGCCGGCGATGCAGCCGCCTACAAAACGAGCGGCTGGGGCTTGTCGGGCGGTTTCGAGCGCCGCACCCCGCTCGGCTATTTCGGCCTCTCCTATGCATGGCTGCAGAGCCAGGTCACCGACAACGGCGGCACCGGCAAGCTCGACGTCGGCCAGCACGACGTCGGCCTGTTCTGGCGAACCGCCAAGGGCCCGCTGATGGCGTGGGCCCGGCTGGGCGGCGCGCGCGTCTCGATCGATTCGTCGCGCACTTTCACGGGCACCATCGACGATACCGACTTCACCTATGGCGCCGACGGCAAGTGGACCGGCTGGCTGATTTCGGGGCTTGCCGGCGCTTCTTACCGCTACCAGGCGTCCCGCCGCTTCAGCCTCAGGCCCAAGGTCGAGCTCGAGCAGATGTGGCTCAAGGAGAACGGCTATTCCGAGGACGCGGACAGCGATGCGATCGCGCTGACGGTGGCCGGCCGCACCAGCAAGACGCTGACCGTCACGCCCACGGTGACGGCGGCTTATTCGCTGGGCACGATCTCGCCCGACTGGCGCCCGCTGACCTTCCAGCTCGAGGCCGGCCGCCGCGAGGTCCTTACCGGAACCCTCGGGAACACCACCGCCTATTTCAGCGGCGGCGACAGCTACGACGCGGGCGACGCCTTCACGATCGTCGCGGACGGCCCGAAGGGCGCGTGGATCGGCGAGGCGAGCGTGTTGGCAGGGGGCTACGACTTCACTTGGAAGCTCACCACCCGGGTCGAGCAAAGCGCCGCGAGCACCGATGTTTCGGCCCGCGCATCGCTCAGTGTCGCTTTCTGAGGCTCTTCTGCCGGCGTTCAACCCCGGTCTCCCGGCCCTGCCGGGAAACCGGGCGCGGGCGGCTGCGTTCCTCCTGGTCATGGTGCTGGCCGGGTTCGTGCTCGGCTGGCGGCTCGATGCGGTGAAGGCGCCGATCTGGGACGAGGCCTATTACCTGACGGCCGAGGCCCGGGTCCACCAGGGCCGTCTTCAGTTCGCCTCGCACCCGCCGCTGGGCATCCTGCTGATCGCGGCGGGCGATGCCGCCAGCGGCCTCAATCGCGACGTCGACTGGGGGAGGATCGCCGCGGCCAAGTCGATCCGCGGTGAGGACATGCCGCCGGGCTTCGACTGGCGTGGGCCTCGCCTTGCTCCTGCGGTGTTCGGCGCGCTGGCCGCCGGCTTGTTCTTCCTGCTGATGGCGGATCTTGCCGGAAGCACCGGCGCGGGCCTGCTGCTGACACCGCTTTTCCTCTGCGATCCCGCGCTTGTCGCGCAGTTCCGGGCCGGGCAGCTCGATGCCTTCCAACTGGTCTTCGTGCTGGCCGCGCTGCTCTGCGCCGTGCGCGCCTTGCACAGTCCCGCGCACGGCGATGGCGGCATGCGCGGCCGGGCGTGGACGGCCGGGTTCGGCGCGGCGGTGATGCTGGCGGCGATGGTCCGGCTCAATGCGCTGATGTTGGCGCCGCTCGGCCTTGTCCTGCTCTGGCCTTGCCTGCGTCAGGGCGACTGGATCCCGGCGCTGGCGCGGGCGGCTTCGGGCCTGGTCGCGACGCTGCTGGCGGCGGGCTGGGTCACGGCGGCGATGCTGGCCGCATCGCCGCTGCCGCCGGACGCCGGCACCGCAGCGGGCCGGATCGATGCGGCCCACGTTTCCCGCGACTATACCCGGCAGGGCCTGATCCCGGCGCTTGCCACTTACGCGGTCGACTACGCCGGGTTCATGCGCGCGGATCTCTCCGGCATGGCGCGCGGCGACGATAACGCCTCGCATCCCGGGCAATGGCTGCTGGGCGGCGGCGCGATCACCTACCGCTGGGACGCCTCGGACGCGCGCGTATCGACCGTGGCGCTGGTTCCCAACCGCGTCGCCTGGCTGATCTCGCTGGCGGGCGTGCTGTGGGCCGCCACGCTGGCCTGCGCGAGCCGGGGGCGCAGCCTTGGGCAAGCACCGGTCGCAGTGCTGCTGCTTGCCGGCTGGCTGCTCAACATGGCCGCGCTCGCCTGGCTGGACGGCCAGCGCGTCATGTACGCCTATCACTACTTCATACCGTTGATGCTCGGCCACGCGCTTGCGGCCTTGGCGTGGCGGCAAGCGCGTTGCAACGAGCGGCTGGCGGTGCCGGCGCTGGTCGGCCTTACGCTCTACGCGATACTCGCCTTGCCGCTGGCGCTGCACCAGCCGGTCTCGCCGGAACATTGCCGGGCGCTGCTCGACGATTGCGGCGGCGCGACCTGATGCCGGCTATTCCCCGCGAAGCCCGGTCAGCTTGCGCTCCCATGCCAGCGCGTGTTCGACGATCGTCGGCAGGTCGGCATAGCGGGGCACCCAGGGCAGGGTCGCCTTGATCCGGCTATTGTCCGAAATCAGCGAATCCGGATCCCCGGCGCGGCGGCCTTCCATGCGCCTTTCGATCGTCTGGTTGGTCACGCGGTCGACCGCGTCGAGCACTTCCAGCACCGAGAAGCCGCGCCCATAGCCGCAGTTCATCGTCAGCGATTGCCCGGGGTTCTCGATCAGCGCCGCCAGCGCGAGGACGTGGGCGTTGGCGAGGTCCGAGACGTGGATGTAGTCCCGCACGCCGGTGCCGTCGGGCGTATCGAAGTCCGTGCCGAACACCGCCACGTGGCCGCGCTTGCCCAGCGCCGCCTCGACCGCGACCTTTATCAGGTGCGTCGCGCCCGCGGTCGATTGGCCCGTGCGTGCCTGCGGATCGGCGCCGGCGACGTTGAAATAGCGCAGCGCGCAGTAATTGAACGGATGCGCCCTGGATACGTCTGCCAGCATGATCTCGGTCATCAGCTTGGACATGCCGTAGGGATTGATCGGCGATCTTGGGCTGTCTTCGGTAACCGGGGACACTTCGGGGACGCCGTAAGTCGCGGCGGTCGAGCTGAAGATGAAATGGGGCACGCCAGCCTTCACCGCCGCTTCGACCAGCGCGCGGCTCTTGGCGGTGTTGTTGTGATAGTACTTGAGCGGGTTTTCCACCGATTCGGGCACGATGATGGAACCGGCAAAATGCATGATCGCGCCGATGCCGTTGCCCATCCCCTGCTCGGCGAAGATGCGCGCAAGCAGTTCGCCGTCCTCGATATCGCCTTCATACAGCGGCACGCCTTCGGGAATGGCGAAGCGAAAACCGGTGGTCAGATTGTCGATCACGGCGACCGGCCAGCCGGCGTCTTTGAGCGCGAGCACGGCATGGCTGCCGATGTAGCCGGCACCGCCGGTAACCAGGACGGGAAGCTTGTCTGACATGGACACCCCTGAGGCTGAATGAACTGCGTTGGCGGCCGCCTCGCAGTCGGGGGAAATATGCCGCGTGCTGCGGTGCGTCAAATAAAAGGGATGGCATTTCCGTTTGAATATTCGTACTTCGCTGTTGCCTGATCCTCGCGTATTCCCCTAGATATCGCTCGTGCGAAGTTTGGGAGCGGGCGTGCATGATCCGGTGTTTCCATGTCTGGCAGGAAGACCCGGGTTCTTGTGCTTGGCGTCGGCTGCAACCCGCCATTCGCGTTGACCGAAATACCGGACAACATTGCCAGCTACCCCGTGAACGATATCGACCTGTCGGAGCCGGATCGCACTATGGTGCCCGTGCTTTATGCGCTGCCGTTCCTGGCCGACAAGTACTTGCCGGAGCTGCCGGCCGATCCGAGAAGGGCCACAACCACCGGCGAAGCGTCGCGGTTACGAACTGTCAGGCTTGGAGTGCGCACGGCGCGATACGTCAGCGGTAGCGGGCGAACTATTGATTGCCCGGCGATGGTTCCGTCTGGGGGGCGAAGTAATTGTCCACCGCATGCGCGAAGGATTGCAGCGTGAACGCGCGTGCCCTCCTGCTGACGGCGGCCTTGGGCGCGATCAGGTCGAAGCCGTGGAAGCAGCCGTCGAAGAGTTGGAATTCGACGGAGACGCCGGCTTCTTTCAGATGTTCCACATAGGCGATCGTTTCGTCGCGAAATGGCTCGAGGTTTCCGACATATGTCATGGTCGGCGGCAGGCCGCTGTAGTCGGTGGCGCGAGCCGGGGCGGCGTCATAGGGAATCGGCTGGCCCCGTTCCTTCAAGCCCCTGAGATAATAGCCCCAGGCCAGCGCGTTGATCTTCGAGTTCCATAGCGGGCCGTCGTTCATTCGCGCGGATTCGCCTTCCATGCGGTCGTCGATCATCGGATAGATCGGCATCTGGAACGCAATCTTCACGTCGCCGCGGTCGCGCGCGCGCAATGTCACCGCGGCAGTCAGTCCGCCGCCGCCGCTATGTCCGCCGACCATCAGTTGATCGGAGCGCACTCCCAATGTCTCGGCGTTGTCCCTGATCCAGAGCAGCGTGTCGTAGCAGTCGTCGATCGCCGCGGGATAGGGCGCGGCGAGCGACTTGCGATAGTCCGGAGCGACCACGACGCATTTGCGCGTCTCGATGAACGATCGAATGATGCTTTCCGATCCCTCCGGCGTCGCCAGTGCATAGCCGCCGGGATGAAGGTAGAGAAGCGCGGGGAGGCGTTCGCCATCGGACAAGGGGCGGTAAACGCAGGTCCGGATCGGCGGTGCGCCGCCGGTGCGCGGGATCGAGATCTCTTCGTGCCGCATGCCTTCGATCGGGCGTTTGCGGCGCGGGGGCTTCGTCGATACGCGGGCAAGCATGCGGACGAACCAGGGTTCGGAACGCATCAAGAGCCAGCAGAGCCGCGCGGGCCAGCGCAGTTCCCGGTCGATACTCGCGAGTGTCACGTGCATGGCGTTTGTTCTCCTGATGCCCCTGTTCCGAGGGCCTTGTTCCGAGAGCCGCACGCGGGCCCGGTCGCCCTCGCCGGATGATGCCACCTGGCCTAGCCGGCCAGATCGAAACCCCTCATGGCGCAGGTTTCGGCGATCTCCTCGTAAAGCGCGCCCGGGATGGAGAAAGTGCCGGTATCCGTTACGGCGCCGAGGTGCGCGGCGATGTCTTCCACGTCCGGCTTGGTGCCTTCCGGCGCCAGCCAGCCTTCGCCCAGGCCGACGAAGACGCGCGAATAGCGTCCCGCGCAGGCGGCGAAATTGTGATGGGTCAGCGTGCAGTCGCGGCTGGCCAGGTAGACCACCAGGGGCATGACCAGGTCGGGATCGATCGCCTGGTAAAATGCCCGCTGACCGGCGGAAATCTCGCGGTCCTGGATCTGGTCGCTGACCAGGCGCGAATAGCCGGTGGGCAGCACGGCATTGGCCAGGATTCCGTGCCGGGCCCCTTCCAGCGCGAGCACGTTGGCAAGACCGACAAGTCCGGCCTTGGCGGTTCCGTAATGGGCATTGCCGGCCATGCCGAACATCCCGGCGGACGACGATATGAACACGAAGCGGCCATAGCCCTGCGCTTTCATCGCCCGGAAGGCGGGCTGGCTGACATGAAAACCGCCGTCGAGATGAACGTTGAGCATGCGCTTCCACGCCTCGACGGTCATGTCCTCGAACGGCGCGAACTCGAAGATGCCGGCGTTGTTGACGACGACGTCCACCCGGCCGAAATTGTCGAGCGCGGCGCGGACGATGGCATCGCCGCCGTCCGGCGTGGAAACGCTGTCGTGCGAGGCTACGGCGCGCCCGCCTGCCGCGGTGATCTCGGCCACCACCTGATCGGCCACGCTTTCGTCCATGCCCAGGCCCCGGCTGGTGCCGCCCAGGTCGTTGACCACCACGGCGGCTCCCCGCCGCGCCATTTCCAGCGCATAGAGCCGCCCAAGGCCCCGGCCGGCGCCGGTCACGACCGCGACTTGTCCCTTGAAATCGATCATCGTCCGCTCTCCCGTTTTTTCCGGCTTGTCGTGGAAGCTTTCGCGCTCCGGCGATTATTCAACGGGCACGGCGACGGCGCCGTGCACCACGCGCCGGCCGCGCGGCAGCAGCATGCCGATGGCCATGGCGACGAAAGTCGTCGCGGCGATCCAGCCCATGGTCAGGCGATAGCTCTCCGCCGTCGGGAACAGCGATCCATCGTCCGGCGCGGCGATGGTGAAGGCCGAAAGCGAGACCGCGATGAGCTGGGCGCCGACGGCCAGTCCGAAGCCACGCACCACCAGCATCGTGCCGATGGCCTCGCTGGTGCGGTCCTCCGGCACGGTATCGACGATCGCGTTCGTAACCGCCGTCACCACCATCGTCGTGCCGTAGGACGTGACGGTCAGCAACAGGATGATCTCGAGCAGATGGCCGGGCAGCAGGATCGCATAGAGCCAGCCCGTCACCGCCACCAGGCACGAGGTCATGACCGCCGCGCGGTGGCCGAAGCGATTGGCCTGCCAGCTGACCAGCGGCCCGGCGGTGACGGTGACCATGTGCGAAGGCAGCTTGGCAAGGCCTGCCGCGGTTGCGCTCATCCCCAGGCCGACACCGGTCCACAGCGGCGACTGGATATAGGCGGACAGGATGTAGACGATCTGCATCGTCCCGGCGGCCAGCAGCACGGTGGCGGCATTGCTGACCGCGAAGTTGCGGATGGTGAACAGCCGCAGGTCGATGAACGGATTGCGCGCCCGCAGCGCCCGGCGCCCCCACAACGCGAAAAAGAACACGCCCGCACCCGCCGTGAGCAGCACTTGCGGGGACAGCAGGCCGTGGTTCTTGGTCATGCCGATGGCGATCATGACGCAGGCGATCGCGGGCATGGGCAGCAGCGCCTCGATCCAGTCGATCCTGATCGGTCCGCGCACGATCTTGCGATTGGGCAACCAAAGCCAGGACAGCAGCACGGCAAGGGCGATCAGCAGCGAACTGGCGACGAAGAGCCAGTGCCAGTTGAAATGATCGACGATCATGCCGCCGAAGATCAGGCCCGATGCCGCGCCCACGCCCTGCGCGGTGGTCAGGAAGCCGATGCTCATGGGCAATCGCTGCATGTCCAGGTTTTCACGCAGCACGCCGATGCCGAGCGACAGCACCGTCACCGAAAGGCCCTGCATCGCCCGTCCGATCAGGACCATCACGAAGTTTTCGGATACCGCGCTGATGACCGATCCGATCAGCGCCAGGGCCAGCAGGATCAGGATCATCGGTTTGCGGCCCCAGAGATCGCCCAGCCGCCCCACCACGGGTGCGGTGGAGGCCGCGACCAGGGGATGGATGGCAACGAGCTGGCCCGCCATGAAGGGGTCGCCGAACGTGCGGATGAGTTTCGGCAAGGCGGCGAAGATCATCGAGGTTTCGAACGTGACGGTCGATTCGGCCAGGCAAAGCGCCAGCAGCAGGCCGATCGGATAGGCTTGGCGTTCCTTCACGGGATGATTGTTCCTCTCATGACGGGCCGCGCGGTCTCTGGAACGGGCAACCCAATGGACAACCCGGCCGGCCGGCGGACCGCCGCCAGAGGTGTAGGAGCGCAAAAGTCTAGTCAATGGTGCGATTCGCGCCGCGGTGTTTTCCCTGCATCGATGCAGGCGGCGAATCGTGCGCGCGGGTGGGCCGCATTTCCGGATCGCGATCGCGCCCGCCCTTGCCCGGGAGGTGCCCGGCGGGCGCGGAAAGCCCAAGTCAGGGGTGTTTCCCCGCAGGTCAGGAGATTCGATCCGGACCTTTGGGCGCGCCGTTGAAGAACCGGCGTGTCGGCGTGACATCGAAGAGCATCGAAGGGCATCGACCGGGGCGGCGGGGCTGGGGCCGGCGGGCCGCGATCCGCGCCGCCCGGCGCCTGTTTCGGGAAGCTGGCGCGGGCGGAAACGGCTGCGAATCCCGCGCGTCAAGGGATTCTTTTCGGGGATTCGAGCGCTGCCGCCTTTGTTCCGTGCAATTCCGGAAAGTGGCTAAATTGCTGGACTTTCGGGCATTGACATGCGGTAATGGCGAGATTATTTAGTCAGTCGACTGACAGTTTTGGGAAAGCAGGATAATCATGCCGGAAACGCTGACTCTGGATAACGCCGGAGAAGCCATGAAGCTTTATCAGGTGAAGCCTCAGGGCGCGATCAAGGGCGCGGTGATCGTCATCCAGGAAGCGTTCGGCATCACCGATCACATCATGGACGTCTGCCAGCGCGTGGCGGACGCGGGCTATCTCGCGGTCGCCCCGCACGTCTTCCATCGCACCGGCGATCCGGTCATCGCGTATGACAAGATGCAGGAAGTGATTCCGCACATCATGCAGCTCAATCGCGAAGGGATCGAGGCGGACGTCAAGGCGTGCCTCGATTACCTCGAGTCGCAGGGCTATTCGGGCCGCCAGGTGGCGATCATGGGTTTCTGCATGGGCGGGACCATCGCTTTCTTCGCCGGCGCGAAGTGGGAACTGGGCGCGGCGGTGACCTTCTACGGCGGCGGCATCGTGCAGGGCCGCTTCGGCCTTCCCACCCTGCTCGAACTGGTCCCCGAACTGAAGACGCCCTGGATGGGCAACTACGGCGATCTCGACCAGAGCATCCCGCTTACCGAAGTGGAGATCCTGCGCAAGGCGGTTGCCGCCGCCGGGATACCGCTGGAGGTCAATCGCTATGCCGATGCCGACCACGGTTTCCATTGCAACGATCGCAGCGCCTACCACGAAGCCTCGTCGAAGGACGCCTGGGCCAAGACGGTGCAATTTCTGGATAGCCACGTCGCTCATGATTGAGTGTAAGGGTCTGAACTGATCGGACGGATCGTCCGCAAGAAATTTTCGCTGGCTGCCCCGGTGTTGCAAGCCTTGGGCCGGATCAGGATGTGGCAGCGAATTGAGGAGAACGAACATGCAGTACAAGTCGATTTCCGCCGATGGCCACATCAATGAGCCGCCGGAGCTGTGGATCAAGAACCTGCCGGCCAAGTTCAAGGATCGTGGTCCGCGCATCATCGAAACGCCCAAGACCAAGGGGCACGCCTGGATCATGGAAGGGCAGAGCCGTCCTTCGCCGATGGGCTTCAGCTCGATGTATTCGCGCGGCGCCAAGCGGTTCGATCGCGGCTCGCTGATCGACAGCTTCAAGCAGATCCGCGATCGCGGCGTGCGCTATGAGGATCTGTTCCCGGGTTCGTGGGACCCGGCCGAACGCGTCAAGGAGATCATCGAGGACGAGACCGACGCCGAAGTGATCTACAACGGCGTCCAGACGGTGTGGAACGGCATCAAGCTGTGCCCGGACAAGGAACTGAGCCTGGCTTGCTACAAGGTCTATAACGACTGGATGGTGGAGTTCCAGGAGCACGATCCCAAGCGCTTCATCTGCAATGCCACGCTGCCCACCACGGGCCTCAAGGATTGCATGGAAGAGCTGCGCCGCTGCGCCGACATGGGCCTGCGCACCGCGCAGCTGGAATCCTACCCGAGCGGATCGTTCACCGACCCTTCGCCCGAGGATGACAAGTTCTGGGCGATGTGCGTGGAGATGGACTTCCCCATCAACATCCACACCCAGTTCTTCTTCCCCAGCGGCGATCTCGGCTCCAAGATTTCGGCCGAAGGCGTCGCCGACCAGAAGAAGCGCGCCGACAAGCGCGGGATCGACATCGCCGCCGGCACTTTCCAGGTGATCCTGTCGAAGCTGATAAGCTCGGGCGTGTTCGAGCGTTTCCCCGACCTCAAGATCATCGGTTCGGAAGTGCACACCGGCTGGGTGCCCTACTACCTCGAGAAGTTCGACGAATCGGTGCTGCGCAACCGCCGCGAATGGAAGCTGCCGCTGCTGCCGAGCGAGTACTTCCGCCGCAACGTGTGGGTCGTCTACATCGTTGACGAGATGGGGGCCGAGAACCGCTATCAGATCGGCGTCGACAAGATCATGTGGGGGCCGGACTTCCCGCACTCGTCGAGCAACTTCCCGCTGGACTACCAGCTCGGCCGCGAAATCCTCGACCGCGTGGGCGCTTCGAACAGCGAGATCGAGCGGATCATGTGGAAGACCTGCGCCGACATCTACAAGCTGCCTTACGAGGAACCGGCGACGTTCAGCCTCGCGGCTTGAACCGCGGCGCCGCAGCGGTGCCGCATTGAATGCGATACTCTAACGATTGGGAGCTGGGATTATGACTGGAGCTTGCGCGGGACTGAGGGTGCTCGATCTGAGCACGCACGACGCCGGTTCGCTCGCGGCCATGGTCCTGGCCGACTACGGGGCGGAGGTTATCCTGGTCGAATCGGCTCGCGAGGGCCATCGGCGCGAGAAACCTTCGTTCCTGCTGCTCAATCGCGGCAAGAAAAGCATCAGTCTCGATCTCGAGACGGCCGAGGGGCGTGCCGCGCTGCACCGGCTGATCCCGGCGGTCGACGTGGTCATCGAGACCATGTCTCCCGCCGAGGCGGCCCGCAAGGGCGTGACTTACGAGGCGCTTCGGGCGCTGCGCGGCGATATCGTGCACTGCTCGATCACCGGGTATGGCCGCAATGGGCCCTTCGCCGAGGTCAAGGCGGATGACGCCCTGGTCATGGCCAAGGCCGGCATCTTCCGCGATCAGCCCGGCTGGCACCAGGACGGTGTCCGTCCGGTGTTTCGCTCCACGCGCGATGCCACCATGTTCTCCGGCATGCTGGCCCTGCAAGGCGTGCTCGCGGCGATCCGCCTGCGCGACCTGACCGGCAAGGGCCAGCACGTGGACCTCAGCATGCTGGCGGCGCTTTCCTGCCGCCAGAATCCCAAGGTCCGCTGGTTGCTGCGCGAGGGCGAGGAACTGCCGGCGGAAGGCAGCGGCGGCACCGAGGTGCAGAGCGAAAAGCACGTGCTTCCCCATCACCTCGATCCGCGCCAGACCAACCTGATCGGCATGCGCGTGGAAACCGCCGACGGCCGCTGGCTGGTCCATTCGCATACCGAGCCGCATTTCTTCCCCGCCTGGATCGAGGCGATCGAGATGACCTGGATCTGGGGCGACGAACGTTTCAAGGGCGCGCCGCACAAGTTCGATAAGGACGCCGACCGCGTCGAGCTGACCGAACTGCTCAAGGCGCGGATGAAGGAAAAGACCGCCGCCGAATGGATCGATGCCTACCTCGCCAATGGCAATGTCTGCGGCGACATGGTGCAGACCACGCAGGACGCGCTGCGCCATCGCCAGTCGGTGGGCGCCAATCTGGTGGTGACGGTGGAGGACCCGCAAGTGGGCGCGGTTCTCCAGATCGGCCCGCTGGCGAAGATCTCCAACGCGCCTGCTTCGGTTCTCCGTTCCGCCCCGGCGGCGGGCGAGCACGACGCGGAAATCCTGGGGCAGGAACTGCAGCCGTTCCCCCGCAGGGAAACCGCGGGCAGCGCCGCGATCGCCCGGCCGCTGGAAGGCGTGACGGTGGTTGAGGCGGCCTATTATTACGCCACCCCGTTCGCCACCGCGTTGCTGGCCGAAATGGGCGCCCGCATCATCAAGATCGAACCGCTGCGCGGCGATCCCTATCGCTCGCTGGCCAATGCCGGCCGCGGCGATCCGGTGCTCAACCTGGGCCATAACAACATGGTCCGCGCGATGCAGGGCAAGGAAAGCATCTCGCTCGATCTCAAGTCGGCGGAAGGCAAGAAGATCCTGCGCGGCCTGATCGAGAAGGCGGACGTCTTCATCCACTGCTTCCGCAAGAGCGTGCCGGAATCGCTCGGCATCGACGAAGCCTCGCTGCGCCAGATCAACCCGGACATCGTCTATCACTACGGCGCCTCCTATGGCGCGATCGGGCCCTATTCGCGGCAGCCCGCGATCGACCCGATCATCGCCGCCTATGCCGGAACCACGGCGCAGCAGGCGGGCCGGGGCAATGCCCCACTGTCCGAGACCGGCGCCGATCCGGTCGCCGCGACCGGCCATGCCTCTGCCATGCTGCTCGGCCTCTTCGCGCGTGACCGCACCGGCAAGGGCCAGTCGGTCGAATCGGCGATGATAATCTCGAACATCTTCCACAACTACGAAGATGCGCTCAGCTATGCCGGCAAGCCCGATCGCCCGCAGCCGGATGCCTACCAGTTCGGCATGAACGCGCTGTACCGGCTTTACGAGACGGCGCCGGCCCCGGCCGGCTCGGTGTTCGCGCCCTATCAGAACCAGAACCCGCGCTGGGTCTTCCTCTCGGCCGAAACCGACGCGGAGTTCAGCCGCTTCTGCACGGCCGCCGGCCGTGACGATCTTGCCGGCGACGCGCGCTTCGCGACGGTCGCCGCGCGCCGCGCCAACGATGATGCATTGGCCGGGGAACTTGCCAAGGTCTTCCAGGCGCGATCGGCGCATGACTGGCAGGAGCTGCTGCTGGCCGCCGGGGTGGGCTGCGTCCAGGCCGA
Organism: Novosphingobium sp. CF614; assembly: GCF_900113255.1. GTDB lineage: Bacteria > Pseudomonadota > Alphaproteobacteria > Sphingomonadales > Sphingomonadaceae > Novosphingobium. The sequence continues at coordinate 42,987 of NZ_FOOR01000003.1, read as the reverse complement.
CGCGATGTCCAACTTCGCGTTCCTGTACAAGGACGAGCAGACCCTCGCCAATGACTTCACCGTCCTGACCGAGCATCCGAGCATCGGCCGCTACTGGCGCCACGCGCCCTTGCTGCGGTTTTCGGAAACGCCCGGGGCGGTCACCAGCACTTCGGTGCAGGGGGAGTTCACCCGCAGCATCCTTGCCGAGCTTGGTTACGACGAGCCGGCGATGGAGCAACTGCGGACTGACGGCGTGGTTTCCTGGCCCGAGGGGGCGGAGGCGCTGGCTCCGGCTTGAAGCTTGGAATTGAAATGAACTTTGTCAGGAGCGGGCCCCGCAACGGGTTCGATCCGGCTGTTGGAAGGTAACGCACATGGCGGACAAGATTACGTACACTCTCATTTCGGCGGACTCGCATGTCCTCGAACCTGCGGACATGTTTGAAAAGCGGCTTCCGGCGCACCTGCTTGAGCGCGCGCCCAAGCTGAAGCCGTTCGAGGGCGGCAGCGCCTGGTTCATCGGCGATCTCGATCCGGTGCCGCTGCCGCCGACCGCGCGCACCGGTTCGGGCTATCGCCTCAGCAACATGGCGGGCGTCGATGCGGTCGCCTATGAGGACGTGCTGCCGGCGCTGATCGATCCCGCCGAGCGCATCAAGGCGCAGGAAGCCGACAGCGTCGACGCCGAAGTGCTCTATCCGACCCCGTCGCTCTGGGACGCGATCAAGCTGCTCGACGATGCCGAACTGCAGCTCGCCTGCGTCAAGGCCTACAACGACTGGATCGCAGAGTTCTGCGCTTATGCGCCCGATCGCCTGATCGGCATCGGCAAAGTGCCGACCACTTCGGTGGAAGATGCCTGCGCGGAAGTCCTGCGCTGCGCCAATGAGCTGAAGCTGCGCGGGTTCGTGCTCGATTGCTTCCCCAGCGGCGCCAAGGTCGGCGGCAATCCGGCGGACGATCCGTTCTGGGAAGCGGTGAACGAGACCGGCCTGCCCGTCAGCCTGCACATCGCGGTCGGCCCGACGGCGAACACCATGCCCGAAAGCGGGCCGACGCCGGGCATGCGTCCGCAGATGGCCGAAGCGGTCCTGCCGATGGTGGCTTCCGGCCTGTTCGACCGTTTTCCGAACGTGCGGGTCGTGCTGGCCCATGGCGATGCCGGCTGGGCGATGCACTGGCTCGAATTCAACGACATGTATTACCTGCGCCACCGGCACCTCAACGCCTACACCCTCAAGGACGAGAACGCGCTGCCGAGCGAATACATTCGCAGCCGGGTGTGGTTCACGTTCCACCACGACCAGACCGCGGTCAAGAACCGTCACAACATCGGCCCGGCGCATCTCATGTGGGCCAGCCATTTCCCCTATGACGATTCCAACTGGCCGGATAACCGCCAGCAGGCGACCCGCGTGACGGCCGAGGCTCCGGCCGGTGCGCGCGACGGCTTCCTCGCCGCCAACGTGGCGCGGCTCTATGGCCTGCCCGGTTACGAGGCCGGCTTCGAGGACGCGGCGCTCAAGGAATTCGTTCCGCTGGTTCATTACTGAACCGGCACGTTTCCGGACCGGAAGGCAAGACGATGCGCGTGATCGATATCGACCCTGGGCTCCTGCGCGACTACGCCAAGGCGTCCATTCACTCCGGCGTGGAGTCATGGACGCACATGGAGGCGGAGTTCGTCGGGAACATCGACGGGCTGATGGAGACACTGGTGCCCGAGGGCCCCTATGCCTACACGATCGTGCCGCGCGTGGCCGAGGACGGGAGCGTCAGTTCCCCCCTCATCACCACGGCGGAGGAAATCCGCGAATGCTACAAGTTCGTGCGCGGCCGCAGCGACCTGATCTCGGCCGAGCCCCTGGTCGATATCCGGGGGGGGTGGTACAACTTCACCGCCGCCATCAACCGCGGCCGGGTGCGGGGCCAGGACCAGATCACCGAAAGCTTCACGATCGCCATCTTCCCGGTTTCGACCGGCAAGGGGATCACCGGCGAACTGGTCTGGGCCAGGGTCCCGCGCACGAGGCTTGGCGCCGGGCCGGATCCGGTGGAACCGATGCTGGAAGGCGATGCCGGCCGCCGCCATCTCCTGGCGCTGCACAACGCCTATCTCGAGGCCATGCGCCGCCAGGACATCGAAGGCATGCTGGCGGGGATGCACGACGGCGTCCAGGCGAACATCCGGGACTACGTGAACGATACCGGCACCCTGATCGGCATCCAGAGCAAGGATGACTATCGCACCTACCTCAAGGGGTTTTTCGGTAAGTACGAAATCCTTTCGGTCGACTATCTCCATCGCGCGATGGAGGATTGGTATCTGTTCGCGGAAACCCGGGTGACCATGCGCGACCGGGACGGGAGAGAACTGGCGTACAACAGCGCCGATTTCTTCGTTCCGGCGAAAGACAATCGCGTGATCGTCCAGACCGGCCACGGAACCGATCTGGCCTAAAAACAAAACCGCCTGGTCGGCCGCCCAGCCCGCTGGCGGACCGATGAAATGGCGGACCACAGGAGTCTGGAATGCGAGAGCGCCCCGGTCGGGTCGAAGGAAAAGTTGCCGTTGTCACGGGCGCCGGATCGGTGCCGGGGCCGGGGTTTGGCACGGGAAAGGCGATCTCGATCGCGCTTGCGCGCGAAGGCGCCAAGCTGGTGCTGGTCGATCTCTTCCCCGAACGCGCCGAAGACACCAAGCAGGCGATCGAAGCCGAGGGCGGAGAGGCCATCGTCGTAAAGGCGGACTGCACCAAGTGGCGCGACTGCTCCGACATGGTGCTCAAGGCCATGGACGCGTTCGGCACCATCGACATCCTGGTGAACAACCTCGGCCTGGCCTCGCCGGGCACCGTCACCGAAATGTACGAGCGTGACTGGGACCGGGTGTTCGACATCAACTTGCGCACCGTGTTCCTGTGCTGCAAGTACACGATCCCGGTGATGCTGGCGCAGCAATCGGGATCGGTCATCAACCTTTCGTCGATTTCGGCGCAGCGGCCCGGCCGCACGGTAGCCTATACCGCCGCCAAGGCTGGCGTCGAGGCGATGACCTTCGACATGGCCTATACCTATGGCCGCAAGGGCGTCCGGGTGAACTGCGTGCTTCCCGGCAACATCAACACGCCGATCGCGTCCAATGTGCTCAAGGCCTTCCCGGGTCACGAGCAGATGCAGAAGATGCGCGAGAAGGCCGGCATGCTGGGCATCCCGGGCGATGCCTGGGACATCGCGCATGCGGTGCTCTACTTCGCCAGCGACGAATCGCGTTTCGTGACGGGCGTGACGCTGCCGGTCGACGCGGGCGTGCTGCGCACCACCGCGTCCTCGATGGCCGCGGAGATCCGGGCGATGGTCGAGGAAGAACTGAAGGGGGAGGCCTGAGGCCATGGCCGGCGGGGAAACGGAGACGGTAAGCGGCGGACGGCTGGTCACGCGCGAGCTGGCCGAATGGGTCGCGGGCCTGCGGTACGAGGATCTGCCCGCCGAAGTCGCGGCGGAGGCCGGCCGGGCGCTGGTCGACTATCTCGGTGAATGCCTGTTCGTCGGCGGGACCAAGCCGCTCGGCCAGCAGATCGCGCAGTTCTGCGCGGTGAACGGCGGCGGCCAGCCCGAAGCCACGATCATCGCGCTCGGCAAGAAGACACTGGTCTCGCGCGCGGCGCTGGCCAACGGCACCATGGCGCTGGGCTTCGAATATGCCGATTACGGCGCGGGCAGCCGCCCCTATCCTTTCGCCGTCACCGGGCCGCTCTGCCTTGCCGAGTTCCGCAAGCTGTCGGGCAAGCAGCTCGCGCTTGCCATCGTCATCGGCTACGAGGTGATGTGGCGCACCTTCCGGGGCATGCACCCCAAGGGCATGACCGGCTTCTACACCCCGGCGGTCTACGGCACGCTCGGTTCGGGCGCGGCCTGCGCCAATCTTCTGGGCCTCGACGCGGACCGCACGCAAGCGGCGATCGGCTTCGCGGCCGCGTTCACCGGCGGGACGTTCCAGGGGCACGAGGAAGGCGCCTGGCAGCGCTGCCTCAACGGCGGCATGGCCGGCGAGCGCGGCGTGACGGCGGCGATGCTGGCCGAAAGCGGCTACCAGGCGACCAAGATGGGGCTCGAGGGCATCCAGGGATTCGCGGCCATGTTCGGCGACAAGACGATCCGCGCCGACGACATGTTCGAAGGGCTGGGCGAATCGTTCGTCATCACCAACCGGTGGGTCAAGGCCTACCCGATGAACACCACGCTGCACGCGCCCACCGAGGCGCTGCTCAAGGTGATGAAGGCGAACAACCTGCACCACGGCGAGATCGCCGAGATTTCCGCGGCCTGGCAGAAGGTCGAGCCGTTCCTGGCCAAGCACAAGGTTTCCACCGTGGTCTCGGCCCAGGCCAGCCTGCCTTTCGCGCTCGCCATGGCGGCGGTGCGCGGCAAGGTGACCGTGGACGAATTCACCGACGAGACGGTGGCCGATCCCGATATCCAGGGCCTTATTCCCAAGGTCACGGTGACGCAGGATCTGGAACTTTACCAGCGCGTCAAGAATTCCATGCCCGGCCGCGTGACCGTGCGGACCAAGGACGGGCGCGAATTCACCGACGAAGTGCTTTATCCGCGCGGGAATCCCGGAAATCCCTTGAGCGAAGCGGAGTTCAAGCACAAGTTCATGGAAATGGCCGAGCGCGTCCTGGGCAGGGAACAGGGCGAAGAGCTCTATGCGCGGGCGATTGCGCTGACGGACATCGCGGATGTTTCCGAACTGGCGCCGTTGTTCGCCCGAAAATAGGTTTACTCAGGAGTTTGTCCGATGGGCATGAACGCGATTGAAAAGATTCTGGCACGCCGCTCCGGCAAGGACGCGGTGAAGCCGGGCGACGTGGTCGTCGTCGATGTCGATACCGCGGTGTCGTTCGACTACGGCAAGACCAACATCCAGAAGATCCACGATCCCGACATGCTGGTGCTGCTGCACGACCACGTCGTGCCCTCGCCGACGCTTTCCGCCGCCAACGGCGCCAAGGCCATGCGCGAATTCGTCGCCAAGTTCGGGGTGAAGAACTATTTCCCCGTCGGCCGCCACGGCATTTCGCACGTGCTGGTCGCGGAGGAAGGGCTGGCGCTGCCCGGCACCATCCTGGTCAACGGCGATTCGCACACCTGCTCGTCGGGCGCGCTGAACTGCCTCGCGCGGGGCATGGGCCCTTCGGAGATGACGTACATCATCTGCAAGGGCAAGACCTGGTACATCGTCGGCCCGACGACCAAGATCGTGCTCGAAGGCACGCTGCCCGAAGGCGTGTATCCGCGCGACGTGATCCACTACATCGCGGGCCAGTACGGCGATTTCGCCGGGCGCAACCTCGAATGGTATGGGTCGGGCCTGGAGGCGATCGGCATGGACGGGCGCCTGACCATGGCCACCATCTCCGCCGAGCTGTCGGTCGAGTTCTCGCTGTTTCCCTATGACAAGGTGCTGGCGGACTATCTCGACGGCCGCGCCAAGCGTGCGTTCGAACCTTCGTTCCCGGACGAGGATGCGGAATACGAGCAGGTCATCACCATCAACCTGTCGGAGCTGGAACCGCAGGTGGTGCTGCCCAACAAGGTGGCGTGGAACGCCAAGCCGATCAGCCAGGTGGTGGGCAAGCACGTCGACCAGGCCTTCATCGGCTCCTGCGCCAATGGCCGGCTGAGCGACTTCGCGATCGCCGCGCAGGTGGTGAAGGGCAAGAAAGTGGCCGATGGCACGCGTTTCATCATCACCCCGGGCAGCCAGGAAGTGATGCGCCAGGCGGTGCGCGCGGGCTATGTCGAAACCCTGCTCGAAGCCGGCGCGGTCGTCACCAATTCGACCTGCGGCGCCTGCTATGGCGGACACATGGGCCTGCTTGCCGACGGCGAGGTCTGCATCACCGCCTCGACTCGCAACTTCAAGGGGCGCATGGGCAGCGCCGAGGCCGAGATTTACATGGGTTCGCCCGCGACGGTGGCGGCATCGGCGATCGCGGGCGTCATCACCGACCCGCGCACCGTGCTGAAGGTTGAGGAACTGGCATGAGCAACAAGAAAGTCACCGGCAAGGTCTGGAAGTTCGGAAGCGACATCAACACCGATCTCGTCATTCCCAATTTCGCCATCTACATGAAGCGCGAGGAGCAGCCGGCGCACTGCTTCGTGGCCAACCGGCCGGGCTGGGTCGATGAAGTCAAGCCGGGCGATATCCTGATCGCCGGCACCAACTTCGGCGTCGGATCGGGGCGGCCGATCGGCGACGTGTTCGTCGACCTGGGGGTTGCCGCCGTGGTCGCCGAAAGCTTCAACGGGCTGGGCCTGCGCAACTGCGTCAATGCCGGGCTTGCCTCGCTGCCGTGCCGCGGCATCCTCGACGCGTTCGACGAGGGCGACATCGCCGAGGTCGACTGGGGCACCGGGGAAGTGCGCAACCTGACCAAGGGCACGACCCTTACCGGCCAGGCGTTGCCGCAGGAAATCCAGGGCATCGTCGAAGAAGGCGGCGTGGTGGAGAAGCTGACAAAGGAGGGCTTCCTGGCCTGACGGCCCGGAACCCGGAGAAGGAAGCCAGACGATGACGAAGTCCGTTACGGAAACTCTCGCGGAATGGGTCGTTTCCACGCGGTTCGACCAGGTTCCTGAACTGGGGGTCGCGCGGGTCCGGGAACGGTTCATCGATTCGATCGGCGTGGCCTTTGCCGGCATGTCGGTCTCGACCGGCCAGATCATGGCCCGCTGGGTGCGCGAACAGGGCGCGCGCGGGCATTGCACCGTGCTTGGCGCCGATTTCCAGACCAGCGCGTCCTATGCGGCGCTGACCAACGCCGCTTCGGGCCACGCGCTCGAATTCGACGATATCGCGGTCGGCAGCGGGCACTACGCCAACCCGATGACGGCGGCCACGCTGGCGCTCGGCGAAAAGCTGGGCGCGTCGGGCGCCGACGTGATCCTGGGCTGGATGGTGGGCTATGACATCATCGCCCAGACGTCGAAAGTCACCGCCGATCCCAAGGGCAACAGCCTGCTCAATCGCGGCTGGTTCAACCAGGGCTTCCTTCCCGCCATCGGCGTCGCGGCGGCGGCCGCGCGGATGATGAAGTTCGACGTCATGCAGACCCGCATGGCGATGGGCCATGCCGCCTCCACCATGGCGGGCGTGCTGAAGAACCGGGGCAGCGACACCAAGGGCTTCGTCGCGGGCAACGCCGCGATGCACGGCATCATGGCGGCGGAACTGGTCGCGCTGGGCTTTACCGCCAATGACGAGATCATGGACGGGGAAATCGGCGTCGGCCGGCTGCTGGGGCTCGACAATGGCGATCCGCAGAAGATGCTCGATGGGCTCGGCGGCTGGACCATGGCCAAGCTGGGCTCGACGATCCGCCTCCACGCCTGCTGCGGCGCCAGCCACTGGAGCCAGGATGCCTTGCAGAAGATCGTCCGCAAGCGTCCGGTCCAGGCCGGGGAGATCGTGCGGATCGATGTCGAGGTTCCCGAATTCCTGCTGCCGATGATGCCTTATGAGGCGCCCGAGACCGGCCTTGAAGCCAAGTACAGCTTGCAGTACGATCTGGCGACGATCGCGCTCGACGGCAAGGCGGGGCTCTATCAGTACACCGACGCGGCGGTGCAGCGGCCAGAGGCGCGCGCGCTGATGAAGAAGGTGGCGGTCCATCCCACCAATGCCGGGCTTGCGAGCAAGGTCACCGTCACTCTCGCGAGCGGCGAGGTTCTTGAAGAAACCGTCACGAAGACGCATGGCAATCCGGCCGACCCGCTGAACCGCGAAGAGGTTACCGGCAAGTTCCACGAATGCGCCGAGGCGCTGGTTCCGCTCGCACAGCGCGAGCAGGTGATCGCGCTGTGCGACAGGCTGGAAGAGGTTGAAGATATTCGCGAGTTGGGCCGCGCGCTGCGCGTCGCCGAACCGGTCAGTTGAATGCATGCCGGTGTCCGCGGCGCCGATGCGCGCGCGATGCACACCGGCGGCCAGAACGATGAAGGAGTGAAGGACAATGTCATACGACCTGCTCATCAAGAACGGGACCATCGTCGATGGCACCGGCAAGCAGCGTTTCAAGGGGAACGTCGCGATCAGCGGCGGCCGCATTGCCGCCGTGGGTGACGTCGATGGCGAGGCCGCGCGGGTGATCGATGCCGGCGGCCAGATCGTGGCGCCCGGCTTCATCGACTGCCATACGCACTATGACGCCCAGATGTTCTGGGATTCGACGATCGACCCGGCGACCTGGCACGGCATCACCACGATGGTTCTGGGCAACTGCGGCTTCACGCTCGCGCCCGTCCGCCCCGACGACAAGGACTATGCGCTCGGCCTGTTCAGCGCGACCGAGGAAGTGCCGCTCGACGTGCTCGAGGAAAACCTTCCGCTCGAATGGGAGACTTTCCCCGAGTACATGAACCGGATCGAGCAAGTCCCCTGCGGCGTGAACTTTCTCGCGCAGTTCGGCCACGCCGCGGTGCGCCGCTACGTGATGGGCGAGGATTCGCTCAAGCGCGAGGCCACCGAAGAGGAAATCGCCGAGATGGTCCGCCTGGCCGAAGAGGCGATGGACGCCGGCGCCTGGGGCGTGACCACCAGCTTCTCGCCCCATCACATCGACGGATCGGGCGGGCACGTGCCTTCCTATTTCGCGAACTACGAGGAAACCGAGGCCCTGGCCAAGGCGGTCGGCCGTTCGGGCAAGCGCAGCTTCGCGCTCAATCCGAAGAGCAAGCGCGAGGGTATTTCCGACGAAGACAAGACGATGATGACCAATCTCGCCAAGGCTTCGGGCGTGACCATCTCGTGGAACGATTTCGGTGCCGGCGCGCCGAACTGGCTCCAGACGATCGAATACATGGAGGAGGAAATCCGCCAGGGCCGCGACGTGCGCGTGGTCGCTCGCTGCCAGCCCGCTGAATCGCGTTTCACCGCCGGCCAGATCTCGCCGCTCTATTCGGGCGATGCCGACTGGCGCGAGTTCTGCGGGCTCAGCCGCGAGGCGCAACTGGCGGCCATCGCCACGCCTGAATGGCGCGAGCGCCTTGGCCAGTACTGGCGCAAGGTTCCTTACGTCATCAACATCATCGTCGAAAAGGTCAGCACGCCGGAGCTCAAGCCGCTGCTGGGCAAGTACCTGACCGATATCGCCGCCGAGCGGGGCGTGGACCCGATCGAACTGATGTTCGATATCGCGCAGCAGGACGGCATGGGCACGATCTTCCTGCTTCGCGGCCGTCCCAAGACCGACGAATCGGATTTCGAGCGCATTCTCAAGAGCCCGTCGACGCTGATCGGCGTCTCGGACGGCGGCGCCCACCTCCAGACGTTCGCCGGCGCCGACTTCCCGACTTATTTCCTCAAGCACTGGGTGCGCGAGAAGTCGACCTTCACCCTGGAGGAAGGCGTCGCGGCGCTGACCTCGGAAGTCGCCGACTTCATGGGCATCAAGGATCGCGGCGTGCTGGAGCCGGGCAAGGCCGCCGACGTGGTGATCTTCGATGCCGACACGGTTCAGCCCGAGCTGCTCGAGACGCTCCAGTTCCCGGGCGGAAAGGCGATCCGCCTGGCCAAGCGCGCCCGCGCCGTTCCCTATGTCATCGTCAACGGCACGCCGATCATCGCCGAAGGCGAGCGGACCGGAGCGACCCCGGGCCACCTGCTGCGAGCCTGATCGCCGGTGTTTCCGGCCCGGGACATGGGAAACCCATGCCCGGGCCGACCGGCGCTTGGGTTGGAGAGGGCAAGGGCCGTGCCTGAAGCGCGCCGTTCGCGGCAAGGCCCACCCGCCCGCCAACCGCATCGAACTCGGGGAGAGTGACGCCATGAGCCTTTATACCACCATCCACCTGCACAATACCGTCCCCGGGCGCGAGGCGGACTATGCCGACTGGTTCGACGGCAAGCATCGCGGCGACCTGGAGCGGCTGCGCGGTTTCCGCAGTGCCGACCGGTACGAGGTCTCCCCCGAGCAGGTCATGCCCGATATCCCGCAGCCCTGGCGGTTCCTGAGCGTCTACGAATTCGACTACGCCGCGCCGGAAATCGATCTGCCCGCGCTGGGGCCGCTGCTCGCCGAGCCGCGCGACGCGGGCCTTACCGACGATTCCACGCAAAGCGAGCGGATCTACAGCTATCGGCTCTATTCGGACTGGCGGTTCAGCCCGAACCACCAGCCCGGCAAGCCGTTCTCCGGGGTGTCGATCATCCTGGGCAACATCACCGCCGGCCGCGAGGCGGAATATCACAAGTGGTATGACGAAGTGCACGCTCTGGAAGTGACCGGGGTTCCCGGCAAGGTCGCGATGAAGCGCGGCCGGCTTGCGGACCTGCAGATCGAGCCGCGGCGCTATTGCCCGGGCTGCGAGCTGGTGTTCTGCGCGCAGCAGACCGATAACCTGGCTTTCACCGTCCAGGATTTCATCGACCGCGCGCGTGGCAACAGCCCTTCGGGCGTGGTCTTCCAGCCCAGGTCCAAGGCCGGGTCCTTCGCCCGCACGGTGCACTATTTCCGCAAGATCAGCGGCACCGAATTCTGGGACGGCGGGATCGCCTATGACGGGGATCTGTCCGTCTATCCCCTCTGAACGGCGCGTCGAAGGGGCGCCGAAATCCAGGGCGTGGTCAAACCGCTTGCGGAAAGTCAGCCGGACGCCCGGCGATCAGCGTGGCAGGATGCCCTGGCAGACGAACTTGAGCACTTTGCCGTCTTGCGAATCCCAGTGGACGGCCTGGACCGCGTTCGGGGTCGCCCACTCGCCCGCCAGCACGCCGGTGGGGTATAGGATGCGGGTGTGGGTGGTGGCCGCCAGGCTGCCGGCGCAATCGACGCTGCGGTCCTGGAGGACGGTGGTGCCCCTCGGGTACTGGCGCTCGGCCCGGAGCAGCACTTGCGCTTCCCGGAATTGCCGGCCCAGCCCGCCCGCCGTCACGCTCGCGGCATCGACGCTGATGCTGCGGCCGATCGCGCGTTCGATGTCGGGGGCGAAGACCTGATACCACTGGCCGATCTGGATCGAGAGAGTTTGGGCGACAGCCGGCGCGGCGAACGGCAGTGCGATGAACAGGGCGGCGATCGGCAGCGCGCGCCTCACAGCGGGTTTCCGTTCTCGTCGCGGTAGATGTCGCGGCGGCCGACATGGTTGGCGGGGCCGACGTAGCCGTCGTTTTCCATGCGCTCCACCCACTTGGCGGCGGTGTTGTAGCCCACGCCCATCTGGCGCTGGAGCCAGGAGACCGAGATCTTCTGGTTTTCGAACACCAGCTGGCAGACCTGGCGGTACTTGCGCTCCTCGGGCGCGTCGGAGGCGGTGGCGTCCAGATCGTCGAAGCCGAAGCCGCCGTCCTCGGGCTCTTCGGTGACGGCGTCGACATAGTCGGGCTTGCCCTGGGCGCGCCAGTGGTCGGCGACATGCTCCACTTCCTCGTCCGAGACGAAGGGGCCGTGGACGCGCTTGATCGGGTCGGTGTTGGGCTTGAACAGCATGTCGCCCTTGCCCAGCAGCTGTTCGGCGCCTTGCTCGCCCAGGATCGTGCGGCTGTCGATGCGGCTGGTGACCGCGAAGGAGATGCGGGTCGGCAGGTTGGCCTTGATGACACCGGTGATGACGTCCACCGAGGGGCGCTGGGTCGCCATGATGAGGTGGATGCCCGCCGCGCGGCTCTTCTGCGAAAGCCGCTGGATCAGCACCTCGATCTCCTTGCCGACCGTGACCATGAGGTCGGCCAGCTCGTCGACGATGAGCACGATCTGCGGCAGCGCCTGATAGTCGAGCTGGCGATCCTCGTAGAGTTCCTCGCCGGTGTCGGGATCGAAGCCGATCTGGATGCGCCGGCCCAGCGGCTTGCCCTTGGCCGCCGCCGAGCGCACTTTCTCGTTGAAACTGGCGAGGTTGCGCACGCTGATCTCGCTCATCTGGCGATAGCGGCGCTCCATTTCCTCCACCGCCCACTTCAGCGCGCGCACCGCCTTGGGCGGCTCGGTGACGACCGGCGAGAGCAAGTGCGGGATATCGTCGTAGCTCTTCAGCTCCAGCACCTTGGGATCGACCAGGATCAGGCGGCACTGCGCCGGGGTCATGCGGTAGAGCAGCGAGAGCAGGATGCAGTTGAGCCCCACCGACTTGCCCGAACCGGTGGTGCCCGCCACCAGCAGGTGCGGCATGGTCGCGAGGTCGGCGACGACCGGTTCGCCGGCGATGTCCTTGCCCAGGATGATCGGCAGCATCCCCTTGTGGTGGGCGAAGGCCTCGGAGGCGACCATTTCCTTGAACGAGACCATCTGGCGATCGGTATTGGGCAGTTCGATGCCCATCACCGTGCGGCCCGGGATCGAGGAAACGCGGGCGGAGATCGCGCTCATGTTGCGGGCGATGTCGTCCGCCAGGCCGATCACGCGGCTGGCCTTGATGCCCGGCGCCGGCTCCAGCTCGTACATGGTGACGACCGGGCCGGTGCGCACCGCGGTGATATCGCCCTTGACGTTGAAATCGTCGAGCACGGTTTCCAGCAGGCGGGCGTTGCGCTCCAGGCTGAGCTTGTCGACCCGGGGCTGCGAATTGGCGGGGGGATCGGCGAGCAGTTCCAGGCTGGGCAGCTCGTACTGGTCGAACAGGTCCTTCTGCCGGCTGCCGGCACCCAGCCTGGCCGGCGTGGCGGAAGCCTTGGGATCGACGATCTCGGGCGCCTTGCGCGGCTTGTCCGGGGCGAACGGGGTCGCCTCGCCGCGCGGCGCGGGTTCGGGCGCGCCCTTGCCGGCGGCGGGGGCGAAGGGCTGGGCGCCTGGCGGGGGCAGGGCGCGCGGCGCGCGGCCGATGCGGCCGGGCAGGGTGAACAGACGGCCCCAGTCGAAGGCGAAGACCTTGCCGATCAGCGCCGTCCCGGCCAGCAGGCACGCCAGCGCGAGGCCCAGCGTCGCCCAGCCCCGCGCCGACGGCGGCGCCAGCGCGGCGAGGGCGTCGATCGCCCGGGCGCCGAGCAGGCCGGAAATTCCGCCCATCGAGGCCGGCAGCGTGCCGCCCGGCGCGGTGAACCATAGCGAGAGCACCGTCGCGATCAGCACCATGGCGAAGGCCAGCACCCCTGCCGGGCGCCACCAGCGCTGGTTCGAATGCTCGACCTCGCCGTCGTCCTCCTCGACCATCAGCCACAGCTTGCGGGCGAAGACGTAGAGCAGCGGCAGCAGCAGCGCGGAAACCGGCCCGAACAGGAACAGCGCCCGCTCGGCGGCCCAGGCGCCGGTGGGACCCATCCAGTTGCGCACCTCGCCCCCGGCGGCGGTGGAGGCGGAGGGGTCGGTCTGGTGATAGCTGGCCAGCGCCAGCGCCAGGAATACCATGAGCGCGAACAGCAGCACCGCGCCGGAAAGCTCGGTCGCGCGGCGCAAGGACCGCTTCAGGACTGCGCGCCAGTCCGGCTTGGCTATTCGCCGCCCGGGCGCGATGGGCCGTGTCGCCATAGAAATTCCCCTGATTTCGGCCACCGATAATGCGCCGGGGGAGGACTCGCCGTCAAGAATGAAGCGGGAACGTGCCTGTGGGCCATTTTGCAAGACCCCGATTGCCCCCTCCAATGGCGGCCCATTTGCCGGTGCCGATCGCGCGTGCGCGGTGCGCCGTCATGCCGCCCAGCGCGATTACCGGCACCCGCGCGCGGGCCGCCAGCAGCCGGAAACGAACCGGGCCGAGCGTGCGTGCCCCCGGGTGCGACCGGGTCGGGAAAACGGGCGAGAGCACCGCCGCGCGCGCGCGCGCGCGGTGCGCCGCGCCCAGTTCGCGCAGCGAATGGACGGTCGCCAGCCGCGGCAGCGCCGGTCCCCGCGCCAGTTTCCCGGGCGCGCCATAGGCCCCGTCGGCGCCCCAGGCGCGGGCTTCGCGCGCGGCGGCGGACAGCACGACGAGGTGCCGCCGCCGCCGCGCCGCGCGCGCCAGCGCCGCGAAGCGCGCGCGCCGCTCGCCTGGCGGCAGGTGGTAATGGCGGAAGATCAGCCCGGATCCGCGCGGCAACCGGGCAAGGATGCGCTCCAGCGCCGCGTCGTTGCGTTCGTCGCTGACAAGCCAGATATCCGGAAGAGGCGGCTGGCGGTTCGGCATGGGGACGCTATAGCAGCGCGCCATGGATCAGCCAGCCAGCCCGCTCGAAGATATCCGCGCGCGTATCGCGCATGCCGCCCGCCTCGCCGGCCGCGAGCCGGAGCAGGTCGAACTCGTCGCCGTCTCCAAGACCCACCCGCCGGAGCGCATCGCGCCGCTGATCGCGCAAGGCCAGCGCGTCTTCGGCGAGAATCGAGTGCAGGAAGCCCAGGCCAAGTGGCCGGCGCTGCGGGAGGCGCACCCGGACGTGAAGCTGCACCTCGTCGGCCAGCTCCAGTCGAACAAGGCCGAGGACGCGGCGGCGCTGTTCGACTGCATCCACTCGCTCGACCGGCCCTCGCTGGCCGCCGCGCTGGGCAAGGCGATGGAGAAGGCGGGGCGGCGGGTGCCGTGCTTCGTCCAGGTCAATATCGGCGCCGAAGAGCAGAAGGGCGGCTGCGCGCTGGCGGAGGTCCCCGCGCTGCTGGCCCTGGCGCGCGAGGCCGGGATTCCCGTGATCGGCCTGATGTGCGTGCCCCCCGCCGCCGCCGAACCGGCGCCGTTCTTCGCCCTCCTCGCCAAGATCGCCGCCGACAATGGGCTGGCCGGGCTCAGCATGGGCATGAGCGACGATTTCGAAACCGCGGTGATGCTGGGCGCGACCCACGTGCGCGTCGGCTCGGCGCTGTTCGGGGCGCGGGGCGCGAACCGGGCATGACGCAAGGCCGGGACTAGGGCCTGTTTCGCCGGCCTACTTCGGGGCCGACAGCTCGTCGCCGGTCAGTGTCACCACGTGGAGCAGGTTGGTCGATCCCGGCACGCCGAAGGGCACGCCGGCCAGCGCCACCAGGCGCGATCCGGCGCCGCCGAAGCCGTGGCGCAGGGCCATGCGCTTGCCCTTGGCGATCATCTCCTCGAAGCTGCCGATGTCCTTGGTGGTGACGGCATGCGCGCCCCACAGCAGGGCCATGCGCCTTGCGGTCTTGTGCGAGGGCGTGAGCACCAGCATCGGCGCGGCGGGGCGTTCGCGGGCGACGCGGCGGGCGGAGATGCCCGAGCCGGTGAAGATGATGATGCCTTCGATCGTCAGGGTATCGGCGATCGTCGCGCAGGAGGCGGACAGCGCGTCGGCGGTGGTCGCGTCGGGCGGGGTCTCGGCGATGTGGATGCGCGCGCGGTAGGTCGAATCGCCTTCGACCTGGGTGGCGATGCGGTCCATGATCGTCACCGCCTCCACCGGCCACTGGCCCGCCGCCGTTTCGGCCGAAAGCATGACCGCGTCGGCGCCGTCGTAGACCGCGTTGGCGACGTCGGAGACTTCGGCGCGGGTGGGCGAGGGGCTGGTAATCATCGATTCGAGCATCTGCGTGGCCACCACCACCGGCTTGCCCAGGGTGCGGGTCTTCTCGATGATGTGCTTCTGGATCGGCGGCACTTCCTCGGGCAGCAGCTCGACGCCCAGGTCCCCGCGCGCGACCATGATGCCGTCGGACAGCTCGATGATCTCGTCCAGGCTCTCGACCGCGGCGGGCTTTTCGATCTTGGCCATCAGCGCGGCACCGGAAGCGTTCGGGCCGCCCATCAGCCGCCGCGCCTCGGCCACGTCCTCGGGGCGCTGGACGAAGGACAGGCCGATCCAGTCGGCCCCCTGCTCGATCGCGAAGGCCAGGTCGCGCCGGTCCTTGTCGGTCAGCGCCGGGACCGGGACGATGGCGTCGGGCACGTTGACGCCCTTGCGGTCGGAGATCGGGCCGCCCACTTCGGCGGTGCACAGGATCGCGTCCTGCTCGGGCCGGATCACCACCAGGCGCAGCTTGCCGTCGTCGATCAGCAGGCGCTGGCCCTTCCGGAGGATCCCGAAGAGTTCGGGATGCGGCAGACAGACGCGGTTGTCGTCGCCCGGTTCGGGGTTGCGGTCCAGCGTGAAATGGGCGCCGTGGCGGATGAAGGCCTTGCCTTCCTTGAAAGTGCCCACGCGCAGCTTCGGGCCCTGCAGGTCGCACAGGATCGCGACGGGGCGGCCGAGATCCTTTTCTACCGCGCGGATATTGGCGATGGTTTCGCGGTGGGTATCGTGATCGCCGTGGCTCATGTTGACGCGAAAGGCGTCGGCGCCGGCCTTGAGCAGCTTGGCGATCATCTCCCGGTCGCGGCTGGCGGGGCCGAGCGTGGCGAGAATCTTGACCTTGCGCGTGCGCTTGATGCCGCGATGATGGGGCGAGCGGCGATGGGTGCGCGAATTCTGGGGGGTGCTGACCAAGTTTCGACTGCCTTTTTCGGGAACGGGCCGTCATATGGCAAAGTGAAGCTTACAAACCAAGGACGATCGGCAGGAAAATGAACACGAATGACCAGATCGACACGCTCGACGATACCGTGGCGGCGGCGGCTTTCCGCAGGCTGGTGCGCCATTTGCAGCAGCGCCACGATGCGCAGAACATCGACTTGATGGGGCTTGCCGGCTTCTGCCGCAATTGCCTGGCCGACTGGATCCGCGACGCCGGCTTCGAAGGCGACAAGGCCCAGGCCCGCGCGGTGATCCACGGCATGCCCTTCGACGAGTGGAAGGCGGCCTACCAGACCGAGGCCACGCCGGAGCAGATGGCGCGCATGGAGGAAAGCCTGAAGAAGAACGGCGGCGCGCACTGAGCGCGTTTCCCGGCGCGCGCTTTCCGACGGCGTGATGCGCCAGCCTTGTTCGCTGGGGGGCTCGCGGGGGCTGGACATGTTGGAAAAGTGAGAACATAGTAGGAACAAATCTAGTGATTCGTTCCTATGCCGGACTCTCTCATCGAATGGAAACCACCACGCCTTGCCCAGCGGCCCGGCCGGCACATGCCGGACCTCGCAGCCGGCCACCTGCATGAAATCCACGCCGGGGAAGAGGATCGGGCCGCGGCCATGGCCTTCGCGCTTTCCGCGATCCGCGCCGGAAACGGGAAAGCCCCGGCTGAAACTCCGGCCGAAACCTTGGCCGAACCCCTGTTCCTCGTGCGGTGGCGATCCGGATCCTGCCCCGCCGTGCTGTGCGGGGAAGGGCTGGCCATGCTGGGGCTCGCCCCGGCGCGGCTGGTGATTGTCGAGGCGGGGAACGAGCTGGAATTGCTGCGCGCCGGGCTGGAGGCGGCGCGTTGTCCCGGGGTCGGCGCGATCCTGCTCGAAACCCGGGGCCGGCTGGCCGGCTACGACCTGACCGCCAGCCGCCGCCTCGCCCTTGCCGCGGAACGGACGCGGGGGCGCGTGATCGTCCTGCGCATCGCGGCGGCGCCCCGTCCCAGCGCCGCCCAGACGCGCTGGTCGGTGGCGGGCGCGCCGTCCGTCCCGCTGGCGGCGGACGCGCCGGGCTGGCCGGCGATCGACGTGGAGCTGCTGCGCCGCCGGGATGGTCCCGCCGGGGGACGCTGGCGGCTGGAATGGGATGCTGAACAGGGCTCTTTCCGGGAGACAGGCGATGAAACGGCGATACCTGGCACTGTGGTTGCCCTATCTTCCCTGCGAACGGGCGCGGCGGGCGGGCGGAGCTTCGATCCCCGCGCCGCCTGAGCCCTTCGCGCTCGTCGGCCGCAGCGGCAATGCGTTGCGGCTGGCGGCGGTCGATGCCCGCGCGCAGGCGCTGGGGCTTGGCCCGGGCATGGCGCTGGCCGATGCCCGGGCGCGCTGCCCGGGGCTGGCCACCCTGCCGCACGATCCGGACGCCGATCGCGGCGAGCTGGACCGGCTGGTCGCGGGGATGGCGTGCCTGACGCCGATGGCGGCGGCCGATCCGCCCGACGGGATCGTCCTGGACATCACCGGCTGCGCCCACCTGCTGGGCGGCGAGCGCGAACTGGCCGGACGGGCGGCGGAGCTTGCCGGGTACACCGTCCGCCATGCCCTGGCGGACAACGCCGCCGCCGCGCGTGCGCTTGCCCGTTATGGCACTCGCCGTGGGCAGGGGGGCGAGGATGTCCACGCGCTTCCCGTCGCCGCGCTCGAGCTGCCCGGGCCGGCGCTGGTCGCGCTGCGGTGCGCGGGCCTCTACCGCATCGGCGACCTGGCGCGGCGCCCGATGGCGGGGCTGGCCGCGCGCTTCGGGGAAGCGGCGGTGGCGGGCCTGCGCCGGCTGCTGGGCGAAACCGCCGCTCCGATCGCCCCCCATGCCGCCCCCGTCCCGATTCGCGCCGAGGCCCGTTTCGCCGAACCCATCGCCCGCACCGACGATGTGCTCGATGTGATAGAGGACCTGCTGGTCCGGCTGGAGCGCGACATGGCGGCGCGGCGGATCGGCGGGCGGCGCTTCGTGGCCACGCTCTGCCGCAGCGATGGCGCGCGGCGGCGGCTGGCGGTGGAAACCGGCCAGCCGGTGCGCGATCCGGCCACGGTCATGCGCCTGATGCGTGAGCGGATCGAGACCCTGGCCGATCCGCTCGATCCGGGCTTCGGCTTCGATGCGATCGTGCTGGCCGTGCCCCGCGCCGAACCGCTGGGCACCCGCCAGATCGAACTCGACCGGGCCGAAGCATCCGGAGACAGCGTGGCGGCGCTGATCGACCGGCTCGGCGTGCGGCTGGGGGCGGAGCATGTCCTGCGCATGGCGCCCCGCGACCGGCACTTGCCGGAAAAGGCCCAGGCCCTGGTGCCGGCGGCCACGCAAGATCGCGGCTTTTCCCCTCCCTTTGCCTTCAGGGGAGGGGCCGGGGGCGGGGCTGCTCGGCCAGCACGGTGCCCGGATGATGGCCCCCACCCCAACCCCTCCCCCGAAGCGGAGGATCTCTCGGCTTCCTGCTTTGACCTCGCGCCCGTTCCGCGCCCGCTCTACCTGCTCGATCCGCCGCAGCCGGTCATGGTCGTCGCCGGGGTGCCCGATGGGCCGCCGCAGCGCTTCCGCTGGCGCGGCAAGCTCCACGAAGTGCGCCTCGCCGAAGGGCCGGAGCGGATCGCGGCGGAGTGGTGGCGCGCGCGCGGCGGCCATCTTCCCGGCGGGGCGGGGCCGACCCGCGACTATTACCGGATCGAGGACGGGGCGGGGCGGCGCTACTGGATGTTCCGCAGCGGCCTGTTCGAGGAACGGCCGAACCCGCGCTGGTATCTTCACGGATTGTTCCCGTGACCCGGCTGGAGGCGCCGTTCTTCGCCGAGCCGGTCGCGGCCAGCAACTTCAGCTTCCTGCACGGCGCCTCGCACCCGCGGGAGATGGTCGCGCGGGCCCATGCGCTGGACATGGCCGGCATCGGCGTGGCCGATCGCAACACCGTGGCGGGCGTGGTCCGCGCCCATCAGGCATGGAAGGAACTGGGGGGAGAGGCGGCGGGCGGATTCCGATTGATCATGGGGGCGCGGCTGGTCTTTGCCGACGGCACCCCCGACGTGGCGGCCTATCCGGTCAGCCGCCGGGGCTGGGGCCGGCTGACCCGGCTGCTCACGCTGGGCAACCGGCGGGTGGAGAAAGGCGCCTGCGAGCTGCACCTGCCGGACCTTATCGACCATGCCCAGGACATGGCGCTGATCGCCATGGACGCGGATGCCCGGCTGCTGGGCGCCCTGCGCGAGGCGAGCCCGCATCTCTGGCTCGCCGCGACGATGCCGCGCGCCGGGCGGGACGCGCGGCGGCTGGCCGGGCGCATGGCGCTGGCGGCGCAGACCGGCGTGCCGCTGATCGCCACCAGCGATGCGCTCCATGCCCGGCCCGAGGATCGCCCCTTGCAGGACGTGCTGACCTGCATCCGCGAGGGCCTGACGGTGCAGACCGCCGGCCGCCGCCTGGCCGCCAATGGCGAACGCCACCTCAAGCCGCCGGCGGAAATGGCGCGGCTGTTTCGCGATTGCCCGCAAGCCTTGGCGGCGACACGGGATTTGTTCGCCCGCGTGGAATTCACGCTGGACCAGCTCGCCTATGAATATCCGCACGAGCCGGTGCCCAAGGGATGGACCCCGCAAGGCTGGCTGGAACATCTGGTGGAGCAGGGCGCGCGGGATCGTTTTCCCGGCGGATTGCCCCCAGCCTACCGCGCGGTGCTGGCCGAGGAGTTCCGCCTGATCGGGACGCGGAACTATGCCTGCTATTTCCTGACCGTGCATGACATCGTGCGCCATGCCCGCAGCCTCGATCCGCCGATCCTGTGCCAGGGCCGGGGCAGCGCCGCCAATTCGCTGGTCTGCTACCTGCTTGGGGTGACGCCGATCGATCCGGTGAAGGAAAAGCTGCTATTCTCCCGCTTCCTGTCCGAGGAGCGCAACGAGCCGCCCGACATCGACGTCGATTTCGAGCACGAGCGGCGCGAGGAAGTGATGCAGTATATCTACCGGCGGTATGGCCGCGAGAAGGCGGGGATCGCGGCGACCGTCATCCACTATCGCCAGCGCAGCGCCGTGCGCGAGGTGGGCAAGGCGCTGGGCCTGACCGAGGATGTGACCGCGCGCCTCGCCGGCACTGTCTGGGGCAGCTGGAGCGGCAGCGCGATGCCCGAAGAGCGGCTGGTCGAGGCGGGCTTCGATCCCGCCAACCCGGAACTCGTGCGCCTGCGCGACATCGTCGGGCAATTGCTCGAATTCCCGCGCCATCTTTCGCAGCATGTCGGCGGCTTCGTGCTGAGCGAGGGGCGGCTCGACGAACTGGTGCCGATCCACAACGCGGTCATGCCCGAGCGTACCTTCATCGAATGGGACAAGGACGATCTCGACGCGCTGGGCATGATGAAGGTGGACGTGCTGGCGCTGGGCATGCTCACCTGCATCCGCAAGAGCTTCGACCTGCTGCGCGCGCAGGGCCTGCGCGACCTGACGCTGGCCAGCGTCCCGCGGGAGGACGAGGCGACTTACAAGATGCTGCAAAGGGCGGACAGCATCGGCACTTTCCAGGTCGAAAGCCGCGCCCAGATCTCGATGCTGCCGCGCATGAAGCCCAGGTGCCTCTACGACCTTGTCATCCAGGTGGCGATCGTGCGGCCCGGGCCGATCCAGGGCGGCATGGTCCACCCCTACCTGCGGCGGCGCAACCAGGAGGAGATACCCGAATATCCCGGCCCGCCGGACAGTCCGGACGAGCTGAAGGACGTGCTGGAAAAGACGCTGGGCGTGCCGCTGTTCCAGGAACAGGCGATGAAGCTGGCGATCGTCGCCGCCAGGTTCACTCCCGCCCAGGCCGACGGGCTGCGCCGCGCCATGGCGACTTTCCGGCACCACGGCACCGTGCATCACTACCAGTCGCTGATGATCGAGGGCATGGTCTCTCGCGGATACCCGCGCGATTTCGCCGAGCGCTGCTTCGAACAGATCAAGGGCTTCGGCGAATATGGCTTTCCCGAAAGCCACGCGCAGGCCTTCGCCTGGCTCGCCTATGTCTCGTCATGGCTGAAGTGCCATTACCCGGCGGCTTTCACATGCGCCCTGCTCAACAGCCAGCCCATGGGCTTCTACGCGCCTGCCCAGCTCGTGCGCGACGCGCGCGAGCATGGGGTGGAAGTGCGGCCGATCGACGTCAAGGCCAGCGGCTGGGACAACGCGCTGGAAGGCGAACGCGTGCTGCGCCTGGGCCTGCGCCAGATCGACGGGTTCCGCGAACCGTGGGCGGAGGCGCTCGTCGCCGCGCGGGCCCGGGCTCCGATCGCGGGCCTGGAGGATCTCGCCCGCCGCGCCGGCCTGCCTTCGCGCGCACTGCACCTGCTGGCCGATGCCGACGCGCTCGGATCGCTGGGCCAGAGCCGGCGCGAGGCGGGCTGGGAAGCGCGGCGGGTGCCGCCGGCCCAGCTTCCCCTGTTCGCGGCCGGGGATCTGCCGGAACTGGGCCGCGAAGCCGATGCCGCCCTGCCGCCGATGCCGCCTTCGGAGGAAGTCGCCGCCGATTACCAGACCCACCGGCTCTCGCTCAAAGGCCACCCGATGCAGTTCCTGCGCGATCACTTCGCGGCGCGCGGCGTGCTCGATTGCGCCTCGGTCAATGCCGGCAAGGACGGCAGCAGGGTGCGCGCGGCCGGCGTGGTGCTGATCCGCCAGCGCCCCGGCACCGGCAATGCCGTGTTCATCACCATCGAGGATGAGACCGGCGTGGTCAACGCGCTGCTCTGGGCCCGCGATTTCGAACGCCAGCGCCGCGCGGTCATGGCCGCGCGGCTGATGGTGATCGAAGGGGAGATCCAGCGCAGCAAGGAAGACGTGGTGCACCTGATGGCCCGCCGCGTCACCGATGCCAGCGAGGCGCTGGCCCTGCTTTCACCGGGCGAGCACGGCACGTCCCCCGTCGCCCCGGCGGCCCATCGCCATCCGCGAAACGTCCGCGTCCTGCCCCGATCGCGGGATTTCCATTGAGACGAAGCCGATTCTCCTCCCTTCTTCGTCGTTGCGAGGCGAAGAGGCCGCCGAAGCAATCCAGGGCGCCGTCAAACTGTCTTGCAACAGACATTCCACCGTTACCATTCCGACTCTGAACTGCCCAAAAACTGACCGCAGGAGGTCAGAAAACTGGACCACATGCCCCCTTCGAAACGCCAATAAGGGGGCATCACGCATGCGATTCCAAGTCATTCGCAATTCCTGCATTCTCGGCACCTGCCTCGCCGCGATCGCCTTGGCCTCGCCGGCCACGGCCGATGAAGCGGGCGATGTTGCCGATGCCGCCGATGCCATCATCGTCACCGGAACGCGCACCACGTACAACAACGCCGCTGTCACCCCGGAGATGATCGCCGAGCAGCCGCCGATCGCCTCGGTGCTGGACTTCGTCGATATCCTGCCGGGCGTGCAGGTGCAGGAAGGCGATGCCTTCGGCTTCGACGACTGGTCGACCGCCGTATCCATTCGCGGTTTCCAGACCAACCTTGACCAGCAGCAGGTCGGCATCACCATCGACGGGCTGCCCAACGGCGGATCGAACTACGGCGGCGGATCGAAGGCCAACCGTTTCATCGACAGCATGAACTTGCGCACCGTCGAGGTTTCGCAGGGCACCGCGGACATCGGCTCGCTTTCCAACGAGGCGCTCGGCGGCACGCTCAACTTCGTGACGTCCGATCCGCTCGACGAGAGGCGCTTGCGTCTTTCGGCCTCGCTCGGTGACTATCAGGCCAGCCGCTATTACGGCCGGTTCGACACGGGCGCGGTCCTGGGCGGCGTGGCCAGGGCGTGGATTTCCTACTCGCACCAGGAAGCGACCGACTGGGTCGGCGCATCCGCGCAGAACCACCGCGACAACTTCGCGGGCAAGTTCATCATCGATACGCCCGTCAAGCTCACCGGCTATGCCAGCTATGACGACGCGCATGAGGACAACTACGATCAGGTCTACTCGGCGGCGCAATTCGCGGCCGATCCGCACACCGATGGCCTGACCGCAGGCTGGACCGGCGTGCCCTACCAGGACCAGGCCTACCGCCGCGCCTGGTCGACGCTGCGCAAGAACTTCCTGGGCTATCTCAAGGCGGACACCACGATCGCCGACGCGATCGACCTGCACGCCTCGGTCTATTATCACGACATGGCCGGGCGCGGCGACTGGGTGCCGCAATACGTCGTGGACGTCATCAGTGACGGCACCGGCAATCCGCAGAGCGAGCTTTCCGGCGGCCATGCCGACGGCGGGTCGCCGCTTGGCCGGATCTACTTCGTCGATGCCGACGGCGTTGCGCTCAGCCCGGCGGCGGGCTGCACCGGCACGCTGACCTTTCCCTATGGCGGCACCACCGATCCGCACTACGATCCCAGGTGCTATCCCGCCGGGGCGATCGGCGCGCAGTCCTATCGTCATACGCACTACCGCAAGGACCGTCTCGGCGGAGCCTTCGATGCCGCGTGGCGCGCGGACTTCGGCGCGGTGAAGAACACCCTGCGCGGCGGTCTCTGGTATGAGGACACGCATCGCCAGGAATGGCGCGACTGGCACAACGTGATCGACACCACGGTCGGCCCCGAATACGAATCGACGCCGTACTGGACCCAGTACAGCCGCAAGTATCCGCAGGACACCTTCAAGTGGTACGTGCAGGACACGGTCGAGTTCGGCCCCGTCACCGCCAACGTCGGCGCCAAGCAGTTCATCAACCACATCAAGCGCATTGACCTGTTCGGCGAGACGGACAACACGCGCCTCAAGTCGACCTCCAAGGTGCTGCTTTCGGGCGGTATCCAGGTCGAGCCGATCGACGGGCTCAACCTGTTCGGCGGCTATGCGGAAAACTTCAAGGCGCTCAGTGACGCCGTGCTCGAATTCAGCAACGCCGACCTCTCGCAGCTCAAGCCCGAGACCTCGGAGAACTGGGAAGCCGGCGTGCGCTATGCCAACGGCTGGTTCCGGGGCTCCGCCACGTGGTTCAAGGCGAAGTTCTCCAACCAGGTGATCTTCGTTTCCAGTTCGACGGGAGCGGGCCCCGACTACATCGGTGAAGGCGACGGCACGTTCTTCAACGCGGGCGGCATCGATTCCGAAGGCTTCGAACTGCTGGCCAACGTCAAGCCCATGACGGGGCTGAACCTCTACGGAGCCTTCACTTATACCGACGCGACGTATCGCGGCACCGGCAGCGCGGTGCTCGACGAGGAGCAGGGCATCACCCCGGGCAACGGCGTTACCGGCATTCCCAAGACCATGTGGGTGCTCTCGGCCAATTACCAGTACGGCCCGGTCCGCGTGGGAGTTACCGGCAAGTACACCGGCGATCGCTTCGTCAACGCCGGCAACAGCTGGGTCGCGGAAAACTACTTCCTCACCGATCTCAACGTGGGCGTGAAGGGCGAAGCGCTCAGCGACTGGCTCAAGACGGTCGATTTCTCGCTCACCGTCAACAACCTGACCGATGAAAGCTACCTTGGCGGCATCTCCGGCGGATATGCCTGGATCGGGGCGCCGCGCACGATGATCTTCACTGCCACCGCCGATTTCTGATCGGCGTTTCACCGAGATTCACGGGGGAGTGCCCGAAGGCGCGCCGGCGTCCAAAGCCGGTCCGCCTTCGGTTTCCCGAAACCGCAATGTCCGCATGACATAGGGCATTTTGAAGTCGGGCGGAAGCGCCCGGCGACTTCAAAATGCGGAAAGCAATGAACAAATGGAGCGGGATCCGCCTCTACCCGGGCGCATCCCGCTCCAGAATTCCGCGCCGAAGCCGACAGGAGCGCCAAGCCATGACACGCACTTTCCGTCACGCCGAAGTCTCGCGCCGCGCACTGCTTGCGGGCATGGCCGGGAGCGCGGCCTTCCTGGCGCTTCCATCCGCGCTGCTGGCGCGGTCCGCGCCCGCCAATCCGACCTTCCGCCACGGCGTGGCGAGCGGCGATCCCGATGCCACCAGCGTGGTCCTGTGGACCCGCGTGAGCGCCGGTGCCGCCGCCGAAGGCACCTGGGAACTGAGCG
Source organism: Novosphingobium sp. CF614 (assembly GCF_900113255.1). Taxonomy (GTDB): domain Bacteria; phylum Pseudomonadota; class Alphaproteobacteria; order Sphingomonadales; family Sphingomonadaceae; genus Novosphingobium. The sequence continues at coordinate 17,603 of NZ_FOOR01000003.1, read as the reverse complement.
CCACGCCCGGCTTCGCGCAAGTGCTCAGGTTGGGTGCCTTCTCCACCGACGCGGGCCGCGACCATACGGTCAAGGTCCTGGCCGGCGACCTCGCGCCCGGCGGCACCTATTACTATCGTTTCCGCCTGGGCGGGGCCACGTCTGCCGTCGGCAGGGCGCGCACGCTGCCCCGGGGCAAGCTCGACCGGCTCGGCATCGCGCTGATGTCATGCTCGAACTATGCTTTCGGCCTGTTCAATGCCTATGACGCCATCGCCCGCGATGCCGACGTCGACTTCGTGCTGCATACCGGGGACTATATCTACGAATACGGCGGCAAGGACGGCTGGGGTGCCGATGTCGCGCGCACGATCGGCCGCACCCATGATCCGCTGCACGAAATCGTCTCGCTGGCCGACTATCGCGCGCGCCATGCCCAGTACAAGACCGATGCCGGTTCGCAGGCGATGCACGCCAACCATACCCTGCTTGCCTGCTGGGACGATCATGAGAGCGCCAACAATCCCTGGACCGGCGGTGCCCAGAACCACCAGCCGGCGACCGAAGGCGACTGGGCGGCCCGCCGTGCCGCCTCGATCCAGGCCTACTACGAATGGATGCCGGTGCGCGAACCCGCGTGGCTGCCGGCCAAGGGCCGCACCCGGATGCAGTTCTGGCGCGGATACAGCTTCGGCGACCTGGCGCTGCTGCACACGCTGGAGACCCGGCATAGCGCGCGGGCCAGGCAGATCGAATACCTGGATCATGCCGAGGGCATAACCGACCAGGCTTCCGCCGACCGGTTCCGCAAGGAAGTGCTCGGCGCTCCTGGCCGCCCGATCCTGTCCGCCGAACTGGAGGCGGACCTCGAGGCGGCGCTTTCGCGTTCGGTGAAGGATGGGCAGCCATGGCGGATCATCGGCTGTCCGATGGTGATCGCCCGGGTCGACGTGCCTGACGTCGCGAAGCTCGGCATCGTGCCCGATCCCTTCGCGAAGCTGGCGGCGGCGAAATCGAAGGACGAGCTTGCGAAGCTCGCCGCCGATCCGGCGGTGTCGCTGGCCTGGAGGGGCCGCTTCAACCTGCCCGACTACACCGACGCCTGGGGCGGCTATCCCTGGGCGCGCGAGCGGCTCTACGACTTGTCGCGCCGGGCCGGCGCCGGCGATCTCGTGTTCCTTTCGGGCGACAGCCACAGCTTCTGGGCGAACCGCCTGGCCGATGACGCGGGCCGCTCCGCCGGCATCGAATTCGGCACGGCGGGCATTTCCTCGCCGGGGGACTTCGTCGACAGCGGCTTCGGGGATGCCACCGTGCGCGCGCTCGACAAGGCCTATGCCGAGCACATTCCCGAGGTTGCCTGGACCGACGACAGGCACCAGGGCTATGTCCGCGTCGAATTCGGGCGGGAACAGGGAATGGCCACCTTCGTGGCCGTCGATACCGTGCTCTCGCCCGATTACCGCACCCTGGTGCTGCGCCGCGTGCCCTTCGCGCGCCGGAATGGAGGCGTGGAGATCGGCGCCTGAGGGCGCCATCGCGGGGGCGATCGGGCCGTTGTCTCGCCGTCCGTGGCCGAGCGTGGCGGCGAACGGTGATTTGTGGGGGTTATCTCGGGTCTTCTTCATGAACGTGTAACATGGCCGGCAAATACCCGTCGGCATGCATAGTTCCGCTTTCGGCTCCGCATCGGCCTTGCGCATGCCCGCCCGCCGGGCCCTCCCGCCGGAACGGATCACGGCCTGATGCCTTCTCCGCGTCCCTTGCGGGTGATCGTCCTGGCGGGGCAGTGTCGGAGCGTGGCGGATCCCTTCGCCGAACGCTTCGGCATGCGGCACAAATATCTGGTCCCGCTCCACGGCCGGCCGCTCGTCGCCCATCTCCTGCGGATGCTGGCCGCGCACGATCGGGTCGCGAGCCTCGTCATCTGCGTCGAACGCGAGGCTTTCGACGCGATCTATGATCTGATGGCGGGGATGCCGGGGCACCGCACCGTGCGCCTGCTGGAAGCGCGGGGCAATGTCACCGACAGCGTGCTGGCCGCCGCCGAGGGCTGGCAGGGGCCGCTCATCGTCACGACGGCGGACCATGCGCTGCTGCGGCCCGAAGCGATCGACGCGGTGGCGGATGCGCTGGAAGGCGCCGACGCGGCCGTCGCCGTGGCAAGACGCGAAGACGTGATCGCCGCGGACCCCGAAACGCGGCGGCGCTTCCATCAATTTCGCGATGACGCATACGCCGGCTGCCATCTCTACGGATTGAATCTCTACGGATTGACTGGCCCCCAGGCGCTGCGCGCGGCGGGCCTGTTCAGGGACGGTGGGCATTCCGCGCGGAACGCCGTGCGTGTCGTGCGGGCGTTCGGGGTGGTCAATCTGCTGCTCCTGCGTTTCCGGCTGGTTTCGCTGGCGACCGGGCTGGGGCGTATCTCGCGGCGCATCGGGCTGCGCATCGCGCCGGTGGTCCTGCCGGACGGAACGCAGGCGATCGCCGTCGACAATGACCGCGCTTACGCGGTGGCGGCCGGACTGATGGCTCCGGCCGAGGAACCGCGCTCGGAACCGTTGCCGCACGCGATCGGCACACCGCGCGTTCTTGCGCCCATCGTTCCGAAAGTCGCCCGAACCAGCGGATGATCGGCGGCCGATCGCGCCGCCAACCGGGTCTCGACCGATACCAAGTCCGTTGGAGCGCGACCCATCTTCTCCTTTCATCGTCGCAAGGCGGCGCCGAACGATCTTGCCAAGCCGGCCTCGACGCGTCACTATCATAACAAATGGTAGAATAGGAGAGGGCGATGGGCGCGTTTCCGCGGCATCCGAAATATCTTGGGCTCAATACGCCGCAGAGCGAGGAATACACGGTCGGCGACCTTGCGGTCGATGGCGTCATCCCGGCGGACGTGGAAGGCGTGTTCTTCCGCGCCGTGCCCAATCCCGCCTACCCGCCGTTCCTGGAGGACAGCGCGGCTTTCCTTTCCGCCGACGGCATGATCGGCGCGATCCGCTTTGCCGGCGGCAAGGCCAGCATCGATCTGCGCTGGGTGCAGACCGCGCGGCATAGGGCCGAGACGGCCGCCGGGCGGGCGCTTTTCGGCAAGTACCGCAATCCCTTCACCGACAGGCCGGAGGCACGCGGGGTGGATCGCACCGTGGCCAACACCACGCCCGTGTGGCATGCCGGGCGGCTGCTGATGTGCAAGGAAGACGGCCGGCCGTACCGTATCGATCCACGCACGCTGGAAACGCTGGGCAGCTTCGATTTCGACGGCGCGCTCAAGTCCGAGACGATGACCGCGCATGTGCGCGTCGATCCCGGGACCGGAGAGCTGTTCTTCTACGGCTACGAAGCGAGCGGCCTCGCCTCGAAGACGGTTGCGTACTGCGTGGTCGGCGCGGACGGCAAGCTGAAGTCCGAACAGTGGTTCGACGCGCCGTATTGCGCGATGATGCATGATTTCACGATCACCGAGCGCTACGCGCTGTTTCCGATCTATCCGACCACTTGCGAACTCGATCGGCTCGAGGCCGGCGGCGATCACTGGATCCATCACCAGGATATGGATTCCTGGCTCGGCATCATGCCGCGTTACGGCGATGTATCCGAACTGCGCTGGTTCAAGGGGCCGAAGGGCGTGTCATGCTATCACATGATGAACGCCTGGGAGGACGAACGCGGGCTGGTGCATTTCGACCAATGCCTGTCCGACAGCAATGCCTTCCCCTTCATTCGCCAGGCTTCGGGAATCGCGCTCCAGCAGTGGGAACTGAACGGACGGCTGGCGCGCTGGACGATCGATCCCAAGGGCACGGACGACACCGTTGTCGAAACCGTCATCGGCCCCCCCGGCGATTTCCCCGTGATCCCGGCGGCGCGGCAGGGGCGGCCCTACGATCACGCCTGGATGCTGACGATGAACCCCGATCGGCGCGGACCGCCGGTGTTCGGCGGACCGGTGGATGCCATGTTCGACCTGCTGCTGCGGCTCGACATGGCGGGTGGCCCGCCCCAGGCGCTCGCGCTCGATCCGGGCATGTGCTTCAACGAGCCGGTTCATGTGCCCGCGCGCGAGGCGGGGCATGAAGGCTGGCTCGTCACCGTCGTCGACCGGCAGACCGGGCCGGAGTCCTTCGAGCATGAATGCTGGATCGTCGATGCCGGCAAGATCGCGGCCGGACCCGTCGCCAGGGTCGGGATTCCCCGCCGCCTGCGCCCGCAGGTCCATGGCTGGTGGGTGAGTGCGCGGCAGTTGGAAGGCGCGGCGTGAGCCGGATCGTCATCACCGGGGCGTCGGGCCAGTACGGCCGTTCGCTGACGGACAAGCTCATCGCGCTTGGCCGCGCGGCGGACCTGATCCTCATCACCCGCGCCCCGGACAAGCTGGCCCACCGCGCGGCGCAGGGCTGCACGGTGCGCCACGGCGATTTCGACAGGCCCGAGACGCTGGAAACCGCGGTGCAGGGGGCGGAGCGGATGCTGCTGATTTCCGGCACCCGCGTCGGCGCGCGCGTCGTCCAGCACCAGGCGGCGATCGACGCCGCCGCGGCGGCCGGCATCCGGCATATCGCCTATACCAGCTTCATCGGCATCGACGATCCCGCCAATCCCGCCGAAGTGCGCCATGACCATATCGAGACCGAACGCCTGATCCGCGCTTCCGGGATGCCATGGACCATGCTGCGCGATGCGCACTATGCCGATGCCATGATCCTGATGGCCGGCCCCGGCGTCATGGCCTCGGGCCAATGGGTGAGCAATGCCGGCCACGGCCGCGAGGCGATGGTCTGGCGCGAGGACTGCGTCGATTGCGCGCTCGCCGTGCTCACCGGGGAAGGGCACGAAGGGCGGACTTACGATATCACCGGGCCGGACTTGCAGACTTTCGGCGAAGTCACCGCGATCATGGCGGATGTCACCGGCGTGCCGCTGGCCTACCTGCCGGTCGATGACGACGCGCAATATGCGATCTTCGACGCCATGGGCATTCCGCGCCGGCCGATCGACGACCAGCCGGTGAACGGCATCCCGTGGAACAGCGACGACATGGTGAGCTTCGGCCGCGCCATCCGCGAGGGGTTCCTCGCCATCCGCAGCGACCACGTCGAACACCTCACCGGCCGACCGGCGCGTAGCGTGCGGCGGATGATCGAGGAGAATGCGGCGATGCTGCGGGGGGCGGCGGCTCAAGCAGTTTGATGAGGGGCGCGCCATCCAGGCGGCCTCACGTCACCGCGTAATACCGCACGAAGTTCCCATCCGGTTTCCGTTCGCCCACGCCGATGAAGACGTGCCGCGTCATCCAGTCGTATTTGCCCTTGGGCGTTTCGAAGACGGGCTGGGCGCGCAGGTAGTAGTCCTCATGGGGGACCGGTTTCCCGCCTTCGAAGGCCCAGGCGCGCAGGCGCGCCATGGCGTCCGGCTTGCGGCCCCACAGATAGCCCCGGTTCTGCATGTAGATCACCGTCCCGTCATCCACTTCCAGCAGATAGCGGGCATCGAACACGGCGGTGTCGTCATCGCGGAAATGGGCATAGTCGCCGCCCGAATTGGGGATCGTGCGGCCCTTGAGGCAGGGGCCCTCGAACTGTCCGCCGTCGACCAGCACCGCCGAACGGAAGCCGCCGTTGTGCACGCCCGGCACGGTGAAGACGCGCGTGAATTGCAGCCGGCACTCGAAGGCGAATTCGAGGTGCGGGCGGTCCATCGTCGATAGGGTGGTGAATTCCATCGGGGCTTCCTTGTTGGAGCGGCCATGCTCCTCGATCTTGTATGAAACGGGGCCGAGGCCCCCGGAAAAAGTGTCGCAGCCGGCCGGCGCGCGCGTCGGTCATGCCAGGGCCGTTGGAGCGAGCCTCATTTTCTCCCTTCGTCGCCCGCGAGGCGGCCACGCTGAAACTGCCCTGGATTGCCGCACCGCTCTCGGCGGCTCGCAATTGACGGAGGGAAGGGGAACATGAGTTTCGATCAACGAGACTTGGTCTCAGTCCTTGAATCCTTCCCGCGCGCGGCTGTTGTCGCACACGATCGGCTTGCCGGTGACGGGATGGTCGTAGGGAAAGGGCACGATATCGGTCGCGGGCCAGAGGCGCGGCTGGGGCTGGAGAATGAAGTCGGGGCCGAGCGGATCCTCCGGATAGCACACCGAAGGCGCGGGGATGAAATCGATCGGCGTCTTTGCCCAGCCATCCGCGAAAGTGCCATGCCAGAACGGGAAATAGCCCAGGCGCGAGATCTTCCAGACGCCGTCCTCGCGGACATAGCGATTGTCGTAGATGCCGCCTTCCCACCAGGCGCGCTGCTGGCCCTCGGCGGTTTCGTGCAGGCCGGCCTGCATCATCGAACGGCCGCGAACGGTGGCGGTGGCGCGATCCGGTGCTACGTCGACCACCATCTGCAACTGCGGATGATCGAGCAGCCAGCCATAGCGCGGGCCGTTGTGATCTTGCGTGAAGGTCTTGCGGAAGCGCTCGATATAGAGGCGGCGCAGCCCTTGCCGGCCTTTGTAGACGCCGCCGAGAAACCAGACTTCGGCATCGTCCGAGAACAGGTCGACAGTCTCGTCGTACTGCGATTTGTCGATGAAATAGCCGTAGGTATACTGGATGCGGCGGATCTGGTGGATGTCCTGTTGGATGGCGAGCTCGTGTTCGAGCCGGGCGATCCGGGCTTCCAGGGATGCAATATCGCTCATCGCTGTGTTTTCCTCTCCGATCGATGTTTGGATTAGAGCTTTTGAAGTGAGGCTCATTTCCTCCCTTCGCCGGTCGCGAGGTGGCGAAGCCGCCGAAGCAATCCGGGGCGCCGCCAAACTACCCTAGGCTTGCCAGTTCGGCCGGCGTGTTTGGCCTGGCGCATCAGGACGCGCGCGCCCTGGATGCGACTGTGGCGCGCGAAAGGCCCATGCGGCTTCTCTCCCAGCTTGTTGTTCGCAAGATTGCACTTGCCTTGGGTGCAACTTTGTTTGTAACACTTACAAAAAGCAAGAGGCAAAAAGCAAAAGGGCAAATCGCCTGGCTTGAAATGGGGGAGTGAGATGACGCGAATCGCGACGACCCATGTCGGTTCGATGCCGCGCGGCGGGGAGCTGACTCCGCTGCTGCGCGCCCGCGATGCCGGCGAGCCGTTCGACGCGGCCGAATTCGACGCCAAGGTTTCCGCCGCGGTCGATCACGCGGTGGCCATGCAGGTGGAATGCGGGGTGGACATCGTCAGCGATGGAGAGATCGGCAAGATCGGCTATTCGACCTACATGATCGAGCGGCTGTCCGGCTTCGGCGGCCATGTCGACCGCAAGCCCGCCGCCGACCTTGCCGAACATCCCGACCTGGCGAAGAAGCTCTCGGCGATCATGGGCAGCCAGGACTTCGTGCGCGCCAGCTGCGTCGACAAAGTGCGCCTCGTCACGCTCGATCCGCTGTGGGAAGACATCAACCGCTTCAAGGCGGCGCTGGCCAAGGGCGCGAAGCCCGGGACGCAGGCGTTCATGAATGCCGCTTCGCCGGGTCTCATCACCGCGTTCCAGGTCAACAAGCACTATCCCAGCCATGAGGCCTATCTCGCCGACCTCGCCGATGCGATGCGCGAGGAATACGAAACGATCGTTGCCGAGGGCTTTCATCTCCAGCTCGATTGCCCGGACCTGGCCATGTCCCGGCACACCGGCTACCAGGATCTGACTGAGGAGGCGTTCCTGAAAGTCGCCGCGGCCAATGTCGAGGCGCTCAACGCGGCGACGGCCAACATCCCGGCCGAGAAGATGCGCATGCACGTCTGCTGGGGCAATTACGAGGGCCCGCACGATCACGATATCCCGCTTGAAAAAGTGATCGACATCGTGATCGGCGCCCGGCCGGCGACGGTGTTGTTCGAAGCCGCCAATCCCCGTCACGAGCACGAGTGGAAAGTCTGGAGGGACGCGAAACTGCCGGACTGGAAGGTGCTGGCGCCGGGCACGATCGATACCTGTTCGAACTATGTCGAACATCCCGAACTGATCGCCCAGCGCATCGAGCGCTTCGCGGGGATCGTCGGGGCCGACCGCGTCGTCGCTTCGACCGATTGCGGCTTCGGCACTTTCGCCGGCTACGGCAAGATCGATCCGGAAGTGACCTGGAAGAAGCTGCGCGCCCTCGCCGAGGGTGCACGGATCGCCTCGGGCAGGCTTTGAGGGCGCGCGTTGAAACTGGCCGGGTGCAAGGCCGACGCCGGTGGAGCGCAATCGGGAGGAACGCCAAGTGATCGAACGATTTTCGACCTGCCGTATCGAACCGTCGAAACGGCTCGACTTCTGGAATGAATTGATCGGTTCGACTTACGACGGCCTGGTGATGGATTCGCCGAACCCGTTCCTCAACGCCGAACTGCTGCGCTGGCGGCTGGGTGACAACACCCTGATCTGGCCGAAGTCCCCCGCCGCCTCGGTCGAACGCTTCAGCCAAGGGGTTCGCCGGACGAGCGAGCGCAAGGTCGTTGCCCATGTCGTTCATGCCGGTTCCGGCCGGCTGATAAGCCGGGGCCGTGAAGTGCCGGTCGCGGCCGGGGACCTGGTGGTCTGTGCCTCGGACGAATGGTATCGTTTCGACATGCCAGGCGCGCACGAGATGCTCGTCCTGGAATTCGCCCGCGGCGGTATCGAGGACCGTATCCCGATGCTCGACGACCGTATTGCCCACTGCGTGTCCGGGAAGCATTCGACAACCCGGCTGCTTCACCGGTTCGTGCTGTCGTTGTGGAACGAAGGACAACTCAACCTCGGGAGCCACGCCGAGCAGGCCTATGGCGCGATCGTCGAGGATATGTTCGCCGCCAGTCTCCTGGCCCCGGCCGGGGATGGAGGGCGCGCGAACGGTCTGTTCCAGCGGCTTCGGCATCTCATCGAACGGCGTTTCTCCGATCCTGAGGTCACGGCCGCGATGCTTGCCGAGGAACTGGGCGTTTCGATGCGGACCATGCAACTCGCGGCGGCGGCGGCCGGCACCACTCCGGTCGCGTGCCTGATCGACCGGCGGCTCGATCACGCGGCCCTCGAACTGCGCACCGATCCCCGGGCCTCGGTCACCCTGGTGGCCTTTCACAGCGGCTTTTCGGACAGCGCCTATTTCACCCGACGCTTTCACGAACGCTACGGGATGAGTCCGAGGCAATATCGGCGGATCAATTGAGGCGGGAGCGATGGCGGCGGCGTGAAGTGACGGAACTCGGCAACACCGTTTCGCTTGCGCGTCCGTCCATATGATCTTCGCGTTTGTCAAAGAAGACAGGGGAACAAAGGGCTAGCATCGACGGCAGACCAATCAAAACCAAAGGGAGGGAAATTGCCATGAAGAGTTCTATCAAGAACCGAACCCGGGTATCGAATTCGGCGCTGGCCTGCGCGAACATGTTTGCGATTCTAGCGCTTTCGGCGGCCCCTGCGCTGGCACAGGACGCGAAGACGTCCGGCGGTTCGGACGAGGCGTCCGACGCGAACACCACTCAGGAGATCATCGTCACCGCGCAGTTCCGCGAGCAGAAGCTGCAGGACACGCCGCTGGCGATCACCGCCGTCGATTCGGCGTTGCTCGAGGCGCGCGGGCAGACCGATATCGCCCAGATCGCGGGACAGGCGCCGAACGTGACGCTGCGGCCGCAGCAACAGTCGAACGGCATCGGCCTGATCGCCTTCATCCGCGGCATCGGCCAGACCGACTTCAATTATGCGCTCGAGCCCGGCGTGGGCATCTATGTCGACGACATCTACATCCCCACCCTGTCAAGCTCGCTGCTCGATCTGATGGACCTTGAGCGTATCGAAGTGCTGCGCGGGCCGCAGGGCACGCTGGCGGGCAAGAACTCGATCGGCGGGGCGATCAAGCTGTTCTCGAAACGGCCCGATGGTTCCGGGCGGGGTTCCTTCGCGGTGACTTATGGCTCGTTCAACCGCATCGATGCGCGCGGTGTGGCGGACCTCAAGATCGCCGACAACCTTTTCGCGCGCATTTCCGGGGCGACCAAGAACCAGGACGGCTATGTCACCCTGCTCGATTATGGCGTGACCCATCCCAGTTCGAACGTCCTGGCGAATACCAGTATCGGCGATGGCGGCCGGGCCGGGACGCTGGGCGGCAAGTCCTACGCCGCGGGCAAGCTGGCGCTGCGCTGGCTGCCCACACCGGATATCGAGGTGAACCTTTCGGGCGACTACACGCATGAGCGCAACGATGCGGGCGCGCAAGTCCTGCTCTATGCCAGCAATGCCGCGACGACGCCCGACGGCATCCCGTTCCTGGCCGGCAAGAACGGCGCCGCGGTTCCCTACGACTGCGCCTTCGTGCCCTATGGCGCGAACAGCTGCGACACGACCCCGGCGGGCTATGATCCGCGCTTCATCAACTACGGCAACTTCCTCGACGCGCGCACGCCGACCAGCCAGGCGCCGTACAAGCCGTTTTCCGCCCCCAACCGCCAGGTGTTCGATGGCTGGGGCGTGATGGGCAACGTGACCGCGCAGATCGCCGACAAGACCGAACTCGTCTGGATATCGTCCTATCGCAAGTACCATTCGGCCTGGGGCGAGGAGCAGGATGGCTCGCCCGTGCCGATCTCCACGCTCTATCAGACGCTGCGGCATCATGCGTGGAGCCAGGAACTGCGGCTCAATGGATCGCTCGGCAAGGGCCTGTTCGACTATACCCTGGGCGGATTCTATTTCGATCAGAACGGCTCGCTCAACGCGCGCGTCGATCTGAACTACGCGGGCATCGACTTCATCCACGGGCCGGATACCACGCCCTCGACCTCGAAGGCGCTGTTCTTCAACGGCACGCTTCATCCGACCGACGCCTGGAGCATCAACGGCGGCATCCGTCAGTCGTGGGACAAGAAGACCTACACCTACTTCCGGTCCAATCCGGACGGAACAGTGCCGGGGCCATTGCCCTGCGAATTCTTCCTCGGTGCGCCGACCGCCGGGCCGACGGGTATCGGCAATTCCCCGAACTGCCTGCTTGTCGGCCTTTACGGCGTCGAGGGCCGGTTCAAGGGCAAGCGGACCGACTGGCGGATCGAGACCGACTATCGTTTCAGCCCCGAATTCTTCGTCTATGGCTCGATCGCGACCGGCTACAAGGGTGGCGGCGTCAATCCGCGCCCCTTCTTCGGCCCGTCGGCGGGTGAATGTTCGGATCTGCCGGCAGGCGTGATCGCGCCGTGCAACCAGATCAAGTCGTTCAAGCCCGAAACGCTCACCACTTACGAGATGGGCTTCAAGTCCGACTTGTTCGGTCGCGGCCTGCGCGTGAACGGCGCGGTGTTCTTCAACAAGTACGACAACATCATCCTGACGCTGACCCAGTGCCCGGGCGCGCCGTGCCTCCAACCGGCGAATGTCGGCAAGGCCGATGTGTGGGGTTTCGAACTTGAAACCACCGCGCATCCGGTTGACGGACTCTCCCTCGACGGCTCGCTGAGCTATCTCCACTTCCGGTACAAGGACACCGGCACCTCGGGCGTGCCGCTGACCGATGTCACGCCGTACACGCCCGAGTGGAACTACAGCTTCGGCATCCAGTACGACTGGGAGATGAAGGCGGGCACGATCGGCGCACGCTTCGACGGGTCCTACCAGTCGACGATGTACACCGATGCGTTCAATGGCCCGACCAACAGGATCGACGGACGATTCCTGGGCAATGCGCGCCTGTCGTACACCACCAGCGACAAGGACTGGATGATCTCGCTGGAAGTCCAGAACCTGTTCGACAAGTACTACTACCAGACGGTGGAGGACGCCGCCGCTGCCTTTGGCACGATCACCGCCTCGCCGGGCATGCCGCGCACCTGGGCGGTGACGGTCAAGCGCGAGTTCTGACGAGCCGGCCCTGTCGGATCCCCGTGCGCGACCGCACGGGGCCGTTTCCTTCCGTCTGAGGAGATATCGAATGACACCCCCCTTTGTCAGGCCCGATGTTCGCGCGTTCCTGGATGCCGGGCAGGCATCCGGCGCGCCGCCCCTGAACGAGCTGCCGGTTGAACTCGCCCGTGCGGGCATCCGGCAATTGGGAACCGCGGCGGACGCCGATCCGCGGCCCCTGCCGCTCGTCCGCGACCTGGCATGCCCCGGTCCGGGCGGCGCGATCGCCCTGCGGCTCTACGATTCCCGGCTCGAACGGGACGAGGGCCCCGCGATCCTCTATTTCCATGGCGGCGGCTTCGTTTTCGGCGATCTCGATTCGCACGATTCGTTCTGCCGCCATCTGGCCGCGGAACTCGATCTTCCCGTGCTGGCCGTCGATTACAGGCTCGCGCCCGAGCATCCGTTTCCGGCGTTCGTCGATGATGCCGAAGCCGCGGCGCGCTGGCTGGCATCGTCCCCGCCGGAAATCGGCCGGGCCGTCAGCGGCATCGCCACCTGCGGGGACAGCGCGGGCGGCCACCTGGCGATCGCGGTGGCCCAGCAGCTGGCCGAAGTCCCGGCGGCGGTTCCCGTGATCGCCCAGCTGGTGGTCTATCCTTACCTGGGCGGTGGCACCGACTGGGAATCGGTGCGCCGCTTCGGTGAGGGCTTCATGGTCACGCGGGCGGTGATGGACTGGTTCGACGGTCTTTGCGGAAATCCGGGCGACGATCCGCGCTACTGCCTGCTGCGCCGCACCCCGCCGGCGACGCCGCTGCTGGTCCAGACGGCCAGCCTCGATCCGCTGCGCGACCAGGGCGCCGCTTATGCCGATGCCGCGCGCGAGGCAGGGGCCAGGGTGATCCACATCGAAGCGGAAGGCATGATCCACGGCTTCGTCAATCTGCGCAAGGCGCTGCCCTCGGCCCAAGCAGACGTCGACGCCTTCATAAGCGCCGCGCGCGCGATGCTGAAGGCTGATGTGGATCGGCCTTGACCCGCACGGGCATAGTTGTATGTATTACATACAAAATAATCAGACGGGAGAGGCGCGGACATGGCGGAAATCACGCTCTACCATTGGGAGCCCAACGCCAATTCGGGCAAGCCGATGCTGGCGCTGATGGAAAAGGGCGTGCCCTTCACCAGCCACTACATAGACATGCTGCAATTCGATCAGCACAAGCCGGAATACCTTGCGATCAACCGGCAGGGCACGATTCCGGCGATGACTCACGGGGATCGCGTGCTCGTCGAATCGACCGCGATCATGGAGTATCTCGACGAGGCGTTCGCCGGCCCGGCGCTGATGCCCGCGGGCGCGCGTGACCGCTGGCGCATCCGCTGGTGGATGAAGTTCATGGACCAATGGCTGGCCCCCAGCTTCTCGATGTTCGGATGGAAGTTCTTCGTCGGCCCGAATGCCATCGCCGCGCACGGCAAGGACGCGCTTGAGGCGGCGATCGGCCGCATCCCGCTACCCGAACGTCAGGTCGCCTGGCGCAAGGCGGTCTATGGCCTGTTCGGTGAAGAGGAGATGGCGGAATCGGCGCGACGTATCGACGTCGGCATCCGGATGCTGGAGGCGGAGCTGGGCAAACGCGAATGGTTGGCCAGCGACCAGTACAGCCTTGCCGACATCAACGGCTTCAACCTGGCCTACGCGATGCCGCTGTCGCAGCCGCACCTCGCCAATGACGACCTGACGCCCAACATCATGCGCTGGCTGCGCGCGATCTATCGCCGCCCCGCCACGCGCGAATGCTGGAAGCTTGGGCGGACACCGATGGCTGCGCGCGTCGATATTCTCGAGCAGGACTATATCGGACAGGGAGCGGGGGCATGAGTGGGGACATGATCCTCTACCATGGGGAACCCAACGGTCCCTCGCTGGCCGTGCTGGCGGTACTCGCCGAAACCGGTCTCGACATCGAATGCCGCTGGATGGACCTTGCCGGCGGGGAGCGGCACCGGCTTTCCGGGATCGGCGAGCCGCTGGCACGCGACATGGGCGTCGAGGGCGAGGGGCCGGTCCTGGTGATCGACGGCGAGGCGATGACGGAAAGCGTGTTCATCGCCCAGTTCCTTGACGAGAGCGGCAATGGCGCGCTCCAGCCGCAGGACGCATATGGTCATTGGCAGATGCTGATGTGGTGCCGCCGCATCACCGAACGCTGCGCGCCGGCGGCGGCCTTTCTCGGCTGCCGGGCGCACGCGCATGCGGGCCTGGCGGCGATGGAGGATGCCGCCTTCGCCGACCTGCGCGGCGCGATCGTGAGCGAGGATCTCGCCTCGCGCTGGTCGGCGGTCCGGTCAGGGGATTTTCCCGAGGCGCAAGTCGCGGACAGCAAGGCCAAGGTGGCCGCCGCGGTCGGGCTCGTCGAGGAACAGCTCGAGGATGGGCGCGCATGGTTGATGGGGCCGCTGACCATCGCCGATTTCGAAACCTATTGCTGGCTGGCGGGCATGGTCGAACTGGTGCCCGATGCTTTCGCCGGAAAGGCGCGTGCTGCCGGATGGATGGCGCGGATGCGTGCGCGGCCATCGGTGCGGGGCGCTCTGGCGCGTGCGCGGCGTGCGGACCCCGAGCACGCCTGGGCGCCCGGACCCGAGATCAACCGCTGGGGGTGAGGCTCGCGGAAACCGAGGCACCTGAACGGAACCCGTCGTCGGCGGGCGGAGAGAGGATCGAGAACATGACGTTGAAGCCGGCGCTGGCCCTGTCGCTCCTGACGCTGACGGCCGGATGCAGTGAAAAGTCCTCGTCGGAGCTTCCCGGTGCGGTCAACGCCGTGCGGATCGTCGCGGCCGATCCGGGCGAATGGCTGTCCTATGGCCGCACTTATGACGAACAGCGCTTCAGTCCGCTCGACGCGATCAACCAGGACAATGTCTCGCGGTTGGGCCTGGCATGGTATGCCGATCTGGATACCGCGCGCGGCCAGGAAGCGACGCCGCTGGTGATCGACGGCAAGATCTATGTCACGACAGCCTGGTCGAAGGCCAAGGCCTATGAGGCCGTCTCTGGCAAGTTGCTGTGGGAATTCGATCCCAAGGTGCCTGGTGAGACCGCCGTCAAGGCATGTTGCGACGTCGTCAACCGCGGCATGGCGGCTTGGGGCGACAAGCTGTTTTTCGGCACGCTCGACGGCCGTCTGGTCGCGCTCGATCGAGCCAGCGGCAAGCCGGCATGGACAAAAGTCACCGTCGATCAATCCCGCCCCTATACGATCACTGGCGCGCCGCGCGCGATCAACGGCATGGTGATTATCGGCAATGGCGGAGCGGAAATGGGCGTGCGCGGCTATGTTACCGCCTATGATGCCGACAGCGGCCGGGAACTCTGGCGGTTCTACACCGTACCCGACAAGCCGGGCCGCAACGATGAGGAATATCTTCGCAAGGCCGAAGCGACCTGGAAAGGCGAATGGTGGAAGCTGGGCGGCGGCGGCACGGTGTGGGACGCGATGGCTTACGACCCGGAGTTGGACCTGCTATACATCGGCGTCGGCAACGGCTCGCCATGGAACCAGGCCATTCGATCGCCGGGCGGCGGCGACAATCTCTATCTCTCCTCGATCGTCGCGATCAGGGCGAGGACTGGCGAATATGTCTGGCACTTCCAGGAAACACCCGGTGAAACCTGGGATTTCACCGCCGCGCAGCATATCATCCTGGCCGATCTCCAAATCGGCGGCGCCAAGCGAAAGGTTCTGATGCAGGCGCCGAAGAACGGCTTCTTCTATGTCTTGGACCGGACCACCGGCCAGTTCATCTCGGGCCGCAACTTTGTGCCGGTGAACTGGGCCAGCGGGCTTGATCCCAGAACCGGGCGACCGATTGAAAACCCCGATGCGCGCTATGACCGCACCGGCAAGCCCTTCATCGGCTCGCCGGGAGCGGGCGGTGCACACAACTGGCAGCCAATGGCCTGGGATGCAAAGCAGAAGCTGGTGTTCATCCCCGCCAATCTTGCCGCCTATCCCTATTTTCCGGAGAAGGATTGGAAGCCGGCGGCGCAGGGCTTCAACACCGGCGGCAACATGGCCGCCGGCGCCATGCCCGCGATCAAGGCCGCGCGCGACGCGGCCAGGGCGGCGACGACAGGCGCGCTCATCGCCTGGGATCCGGTGGCGCAGAAGGAACGTTGGCGGGTAAGCTATCCCGGCCCATGGAATGGCGGCCTGCTCGCCACGGCGGGGAATCTGCTGTTCCAGGGCACAGCATCGGGTATGTTCAACGCCTATTCCACGCACGATGGCAGGCAGCTTTGGTCGTTCCCGGCGCAGACCGGCGTGATGGCGGCGCCGGTCACGTTCAGCATCGGCAAGGAGCAGTATGTTGCCGTCATGGCTGGCTGGGGCGGTATCTGGTCGCTGGCGACTGGCGTGCTGGCACAGAAGTCCGGTCCGGTGCGCAACATCAGCCGGCTGCTGGTATTCAAGTTGGGCGGCGAGGCGAAATTGCCCGATCCGCCCCCGTTCAACGCCGTCCCGCTCGATCCCCCGTCCTTGACCGCGAAACCCGAAGTGGTCGAGCGCGGGAGCTATCTCTATGGACGTTATTGCGGAGTTTGCCACGGCGATGCGGCCGTAGGTGGTGGTGTTCTACCCGATCTCAGGCGAAGCGCCGTTCTGGCCGATGGCGGTGCGTGGCAAATGATCGTCCATGATGGCATGCTGAAGGAAAACGGCATGGTCGCGTGGTCGAAGGTCATGTCGGCCGGAGAAATCGAGACGATCCGTCACTACGTGATAAAGCGCGCCAACGAGGACAAGGCCCTGGGCGACAAGTAGGCAGGAAGCGCGCGCCACGGCGCGACCGGCACCTTGCATGGGCTTGAGCGCTTCGAAGGCCCAGCCGTTGCGGCAAGGCCATGGCGGCGCGCCGATCACAGGTAGAGCTTGGTGTTGACCGGAATGCCATGCTCGCGGCAGTGGTTTTCGTAGTGTTCCATGAACCACCAGACATCGGCGGTCATGACGAACTTGGCCTCGGCGTCGTAGAACTCGATCGGTCCCTGCATCCAGCCGAACAGTTTCACGCCCTGGGGGTGTTCGGTGACGAGCGTGTGGCTTTCGCCTGGAACTTCCAGGATGAGCCCGCCCGGTGTCGCCACCCAGTCGTACTCGAGGTAGCGCACCGAACCTTCAAGGCAGACCATGGTAATCATGCCGCGATGCAGGTGCGTGCCGATCGCACCCGGACCACGGACCCACAGGATATTCGAAAACAGGTTCTGCCGCACGTCGAAGGCGAGGTGCTTGATCGCGGCATTATCGCCGAAAGGCACCCAGGGGCTGTCGATGTCGGTCTGCGCATCGATATAGCGGCCGCCAGGGCTGTACTTCTGCACCAGCGCGCGCTGGGCGAAGGGAACCTCGACGATCTCGGCGAGATTGGACGGGGGCGCGGTCATCGTGGTCATGGCAGTTCTCCCTTGCTTCAGACGGTAACGATTGCGGCACGGCGCGCCGGCGCGCGCGGAGCGGTTCCACGCGGGCCCAGCGCCAGGACCGCGCGGATATCCATGCACAGGCCGAGCGACGTGGCGCCCTTGCTGACAATCCCCTGTGGCATGGTGCCCCTGCCGCATGGTGGTTGAACTCTCCGGTTGTGCCCGGCAGTTGTGAGTATGGCCGGATGCTTGTGAGATGGCAGGAGAGCCTTTTCGGTTTGCATCGGCAAGTGATTTTTGTATGCATTGCCTACAAACAGCGCCTAAGCGCGAAATGGCGGATGCAGGCCGGGG
>NZ_FOOR01000047.1 GCF_900113255.1 Novosphingobium sp. CF614 | reverse complement strand
AATGTTCCACGGCTCGTCCTCCTGTGATGAGGATCGACTCGGCCCGTCCGAGAAACCCTCGGATGCGCAGTGTAGGGCCAGCCAC
The DNA here is from genome assembly GCF_900113255.1 of Novosphingobium sp. CF614. Classification (GTDB taxonomy): domain Bacteria; phylum Pseudomonadota; class Alphaproteobacteria; order Sphingomonadales; family Sphingomonadaceae; genus Novosphingobium. The sequence continues at coordinate 4,414 of NZ_FOOR01000047.1, read as the reverse complement.
CCAAGGCGCGTAGATGGACATACGGTCTTACGCTCGAGCAGCAGGCGCTGTACTGGGTTGATATCGAGAACCAGACTTTCAACCGCTTCGATCCGGCGACAGGCCGCAATGATAGTTGGCCTGTGCCCGCCACCCCCGGTTGCTTCAATTTCCGCGAGGGCGGCGGCGCTGTTGTGGCGACCAATGACGGGTTTTTCGATTTCGACTTTGCCACAAGCAGCTTCGACAAGATTTGCGATGCCCCGTTCGATGCCGCCGATTTCCGGTTCAACGATGGCAAGGCCGACCGTCAGGGGCGGTTGTGGGTCGGCAGCATTCGTTTGGCATTCAAGATCGACGGCCCGCCCGAAGGAACATTCTATCGCTATGAGGCGGGGAAGGTAACGCCGGTGATCCCCGACGTGATGGTGCCGAACGGCCCTGCTTTCAGCCCCGATGGCAAGACGATGTACCGGTCTGACTGGAGACCGGAAGGGCGAATCGTCATGCAGTACGATTATGACGTGACCACCGGCATTCCTTCCAACGAACGGCTGTTCACTGCCATGCCCGAAGGGTTCGGTATCCCCGACGGGGCGACAGTCGATAGTGAGGGTTTTTACTGGAATGCGATTCCTTATGGCGACAAGGGGCGTGTCGCGCGGTTCGCGCCAGACGGACCGTTGGATCTGCACTTCGAAATGCCGATCCTCGGCCCGACGATGGTAGCATTCGGGGGCAAGGACATGTCGACGCTGTTCATCACCTCGTGCCGGCTTGAATCGCACATGGGCCTGCCGGTCTCGCCGCTTGGCGGTGACATCTTTGCGGTTGAGACGCACGTGCACGGTGTGCCGGAAACCTTGACCGCCAGGGCCTGACAATCGCAGCACACTGGGGCCGGGCCGCGTCAATTCGCGGGGGGTGGTTGCCAATCAAGGCACTACCTGACGAGGCTACGCTAAAAACGCGAGGCTTGGCTTAGGGTGTGCAACGCAATACGTTCAGACGGCATGATCGGCAATGGATGCGGATATCGCTGCTTTCGCCGGATCGTCCTTGGGTGGGCGCGTCAACCACGGGCGTTTAGAATGTTTACCCACATTTGCGAGCCTACCAATATATTTGCACTTGCCCCTGTTATATGCCAACCTTGCGACCATGTCATCGCAAGTCACATTTCTTAGGGTTGAAGAACCCGTCGAAGGACTCCGTTCTCGCAAGAAGGCGAAACTGCGGATGTTGATCGAGGATGCTGCGCTCAGGCTGTTTGCGGATCAGGGCTATGAAGCGACGACTGTAGAGCAGATTGCCGCCGAGGTTGAAATCTCGGCGACAACATTCTTTCGCTATTATCCCAACAAGTCGGACGTCATCCTGTGTCATCAGGACGCCCATATGCCCGATCTGCGCGAGGTCATTCTGGCTTATCCGCCTGGCGAAAGCGATCTGGCAGCGGTGCGTCATGGCATCTTTGAGGTTTGGGTACCCAATGCTGACCCGGAACACAGCCGGCGTGCCGGGCTTGCGGCAGCGGGCTCAGCGTCGTTGCGCGGGCTTTACAACGATATGAGCCGTACCTGGCTGGAAGGCATCGCTGCCGCTCTGGCCCAACGGCGCGGGCTCACCGCACCCGACGATCAGGCCCTGATCACCGCGCGCGTAAGCCTTGGCGTGTTCAACGAAGCGGTCAGGAGTTGGGGTGTCGGTGAGTACAGTGAATGCCTCGGCACATTTGTTGAACAGGGCTTTGCTACGCTCAGGCAGCTTGCCGCAGAGTGGGCCAAATAATAAAAACGACAGGAAATGGGATGAGCTGCTTGAATTTCAGTGATGATAATATGCTGTCAACGCGCATGGGTGGCTTGGTGCTATGACCGTCACTCTGTCTTTGGAGGGCAAAGTCGCGCTGGTTACGGGCAGCGGACGGGGAATCGGTGCGGGCATTGCACGCAAGTTTGCTGAAGCGGGTGCCGCTGTCGCCGTATCCGCCCGTACGTCGAGCGAAATAGATAAGATCGCCGCCGAAATTCACGCGGCCGGGGGCAAGGCGATCGCCATTCCCTGCGACATGGCTGATCCGAATCAGTTGCCAGGTCTGGTTGAACAAACCATCGCGGGGTTGGGCGGGCTGGATATCATCGTCAACAATGCAGGCGGAGCCATGTCCCCGGCATTTGTCGATACGACCTATCAGGTGCTGGAAGATCATTTCCGGCTGATCGTCTCAATGCCGTTTGAACTGGTACGTCTGGCGCTTCCCCACCTGTTGGGGCGTCCGGGCGCGAACGTGATCAACATTCTGTCGCCCGGTGCCTACAGCGCGCCGCGTGGCAATCTGGCTTATTATGTCGCCAAAATGGCCTTGACCCAAATGACCAAGCTGATGGCGGCCGATATCGGGCCAAAAGTCAGGGTGAACGGCATCATTCCTGGGCCGATCGAAACGCCAGCGCTCGAAAAAGTCTTCGAAATGAGGCCGGAAATCCGCGAGGTCGCCAAGCAGGCGACGCGTGTAAGAAGACTGGGAACAAGTGAAGATGTAGCGCTTGGTGCACTCTATCTGGCATCGGATGCGGCATCGTTCGTCACCGGTTCGATCCTGCCGATCGATGGCGGGCGGGTCGAAGAAACCCGAACGGTTTCACCCGACCTCTGACCGGTGATTGACGTTCTGCTTCCCGATTTGATCGGGGGGCGAGGCACATACCGATTCTGGCGGAATGCATACAAGTTTCGCCAGGGAATTTTATCGAACAACAGGAGATTTCAGTGACGGGCAAGCCAATCGACAACCAGGCGATCGATCAACTGTTTCTGGAAGCGCGGACGCAAAACGCCTGGAAGCCTGATCCAGTCAGCGAAGATCTGCTGCGGCAGGTCTATGACCTTGCCCGGATGGCGCCGACTTCAGCCAATGGCAGCCCGGCCCGCTTTGTCATGCTGACCAGCAATGAAGCAAAGGAGCGGCTGAAACCTTACCTCGCGCCGACCAATGTCGACAAGATCATGGCCGCGCCGGTGAGCGTGATCATCGCCCATGACCTCGATTTCGGCGACAAGATGCCGCAGCTTTTCCCTGCGGCAGGCGCGGCGATGAAGGCCTACTTCGCCAGCGATGAACAAATGTCCAACGAAACCGCGTTCCGCAACGGTTCGTTGCAGGGCGCCTACTTCATCATGGCAGCGCGCGCGCTGGGCCTCGATTGCGGGCCGATCTCGGGCTTCAGCAATGCCGGAGTGGACGGCGAGTTTTTCCCTGAAGGCCGCATCAAGTCGAACTTCATCTGTGCAATCGGCCATGGCGATCCGGCTGGCGTCTGGCCGCGCAACCCGCGCCTGTCGTTCGAGGAAGCTTGCCAGCTTCTGTGATCGCCCAGATACTGTAATCTGCAAAACCCGGGGAACCGAACTCGTGCGTGAGGTCAGTTCCCAGGGGCCAATGCCGCGACAAAGCGCTCATCTCATTGACACCGCCTGGCTTTTTTCTGAAAACGCTACAAGCGCCTGAATCCGGCCCTTCGCATCGAACGACAGCACCGCGGCGTGAGCCGGCGGCTCTGCATAGAGGCCGACGACCTCGGTGAGTTTTTCAGCAAGCACGGACCCGTTCGACAGTGTGCAGCTGCGCGAGCGGCCTTGCTCGTGAAAAGGCGGAAGAACGCTGTCGTCAAAATTTCGACTTCCACCGCCATCTGTTCAACGGTTCTGGCTTAGTGCCTCCGTTCTGCGAACAATCTGAGCGCCACAAACTCGGATCATCATCCGCGTCTTCGCCGTCTTACGCGAACGAATCGCTTAGACAGGCCTGCGAATCTGGGAAAATTTGACCTGTGCCGACATGACGGCTTGGCCCCCTTAAAACGGGGGCCAGTACAAATATATTATCTTGCCTACAAGTGTTGGTGGAAGTACAAATTGACTGTCAAAGTCGGTGAGCCGGCGCATGAGGTTAAACCCCAATTCGTGGAGCAGGCCCGATGAGCAATTTGACCGTTCAGGGTAACCGGGGCAAATTCCCGGGCATTTATGCCTGAGCTGCGATGACGAGGTCTGGCAACCAGGGAATGTGTCGTGCTTTGGGAACGGCGAAGCGGCAGCCGAGGAACTGATAGAACGAGACGCCGAGCTTGGCGCATGTTTTCATGAGGCCGATCATGGTGTCGCGAGCGATCCTCCCGGCTTCGCTGACGGTTCCGCCGGAGATCTTGCGCTTGGTGACGAAGGCCCGGATGTCGTTTTCCGAACCGTTGGTATGCAGCGGGATCTCGGGGCGCTCGAGGACGCGCAGCAGCGAGGCTTTCTGACGATGAAGACGCGTCAGGAGCCGGTCCAGCATGACGTTGCCGGTGAGCCTGGTGAAGATGCGATCGAAGCGGGCGCGCAGGGCTCTGGCCCGTTTGGGATCGGGATTGCGCTGCCATGCCTTGAGGTC
>NZ_FOOR01000001.1 GCF_900113255.1 Novosphingobium sp. CF614 | reverse complement strand
AACACGCGTAATCCTGATCGGTGCAGCCATCGCTTCCTCCTCACTTGCGAGGAAAACAGCGAATCACACTCGGAAACCTACCGCAAGACCTCCTGAGTCAGTTGATCAAGCCGAGCGTATAAGTATTGGCTCGGTCGACTCCTGCCGGGCGCTGCTTCAGCGTCGCGATGGTCGCGTGACGGTCCTATCGATGATGTAGCGATGGTCGTGTTGATGGTCGCGCTTATGATCGGTGCGATGGTCGAGGGTTAGAATCCCGGCCTAGTGGAATAACTCTGGGGGGATCCCAGGGGGTAGCCTGCTGTGTCGGCTGCGGCTCGATCCCTATATTTTAGCGATTATAGGGATGGTGGCGCCTGGCCTGATGAATGGAATGCAGGTTTCAGAGAGTCGTATAGGGCTGTCGAACGGCAGCAATGTCGGCGGCAGCCGCCATGGTTCTTGCTGCCTAAACAAACGTCGGCTTATGCCACCTTGATGCCCGAAAGCGGCCGGGCCGGAATCCACCAGCCACGATATTGGCGGCTCGCTAGCGGGGTCCCTGAAAAGAGGTCGCTTGGTCAGCGCTGGGTCGCGAAAGCATCCTGCACAGCTACGCCCGGACACGGCGCGTGTCACAACGGGCAATCTTAGCTGTCAAAGGACAGGAAACTGGATGCCCCGCGAGGATTCGAACCTCGATAGACGGAATCAGAATCCGTAGTCTTACCATTAGACGACGGGGCAGTGAGGGCGCTCGTCTAGAGATGCTTGTGATTCGGGTCAAGCGGCTTGGATGCTGGTTGAACGGAGGCCTTGAGGCCGGGAAATCGCGGCTCTCCGGGAAAGCGCCTATCGGTGATGGGCCAGTTCACGTCGTGGCTGACGGAATGCCGGCGCACCTCGACGCGGCCATGGTCGCCATCGGTTGTCTGGAGATCATCGAGCCTGGCCGGCGCGGTGTCTTCGAAAATAGCGTGCGATCTCATCGTGAAGGCTGGGTTGGTTGTCCTTGATGGCGAGGAGATAGTCCCCGCCGCGATCGATGATCTTCCGAGCGATCCTGGTCTGGCAGCCCATGGCATCGATCGTGACCAGGGCCCCGATGAGCGCCAGACGCTCGAGCAATAGCGGAATGGCCGTGATCTCGTTGGACTTGGCCTCGCAGGCCTGCTGGCCGGGGACGAGACGCTGCCGGCTCGCCCAGGCCGAAACCATGTGCAGCGGCCCACGATCCTTGCCCCGATCATGGGTTCGGCGCGACGTCTTGCCATCGATCGCTACGAGCTCCGGTCCATCCACGTCGGCCATTGCCTCGCGAAGGCCGTCCACCCAATCGTTGAAGCATTGAGAGAAAAGATCGCCATCGATCGCGTTGATCACGTCGTTGAGCGTATCATGGCTCGGGATACCGTCCTTATACGGTAGAAAACGCCGCAAAAGCACCTGGTTGACACCAGCCCACCGCTGCATCTCAACGAAATCCTCGGCTCTCGCCAACGTCCCGCACAGCACCACCAGTAAAATCTCGGTCAGCGGATACAGCACCTTGCCCGACTGGCGCGGATCATCCAGCGCCGCAAAGTGATCGATCAACGATACAGGCGAAGGCGTGACCATCGGCAATGCTCCAACTCCAGGAGCCCCTATCAATCATAATTCACCCCGCCTCTGAAATCCCCTTCAGCGTCAACCCACCCTTCAAGCGATTGCCGTGCCTTGATGGAGGCCGCTCTTGCCCCTTTCCTCGCGGAAGGTTAGCATTGCTTTCAGGTGTCCGCTCAACTGGGGCGGAATGACATGAACGAGATTTGACACGATGGCGGAGTATGATCCGCCGGCAGCGAAAGTCGATGTACCGGGCCGTCCGGGACGACGGCGCAAGGGACGGAAGGGCAAGCCGTGCCCACCGACCGCCGGCACAGCCAAGGCGAAGGCGCGCCCACCAGGCGGCGCCCTGGCGCAAGAGGCGGGCATAGCGCCGCGCGATGATAGCGATTCCAGTCATGCCACCCCGGCGAGTCTGGGATCGGCGGGACAGGAACCTGCCAGGCAGGAGCCGGCGGGGCTGGAACCGCAGCGACAGGGCTCGCCGCGCCAGTCCTACGCCGCCATCGACCTTGGCACCAACAACTGCCGCCTGCTGATCGCCCGGCCCTCCGGCGAGAATTTCACGGTGATCGACGCCTTCAGCCGCGTGGTGCGGCTGGGCGAAGGACTGGCGCAGTCCGGCCGGCTGTCCGACGCGGCCATGGAGCGCACGCTGGCCGCGCTGCGGGTCTGCGCGGACAAGCTGATGCGCCGCAACGTCTACCTCGCCCGCTCGGTGGCGACCGAGGCCTGCCGCCGCGCGGAGAACGGCCCCGAATTCATCGAGCGCGTCCGCCGCGAGACCGGCATTGCGCTGGACATCATCAGCGCGCGCGAGGAAGCCCGGCTGGCCGTGCTGGGCTGCCACATCCTGCTGGAACAGGGCCCGGGCCCGGCGATGATCTTCGATATCGGCGGCGGCTCCACCGAACTGGTGCTGATCGAAAGCACCGACACCGTGCCGCGCATCCTCGATTGGCAGAGCGTGCCCTGGGGCGTCGTCTCGCTGACCGAGACCTGCGGGCCGGAGGGAGACTCCCGGGAAGAGCGGCTGGCGCGATATCGCCACATGCACGGCCTGGTTTCGGAAAGCTTCGCGGCCTTTTCCAAGCGGGTCACATCGGCGCGTGACGGTGCGGGACACCAGGGGTTGTTGCGCCTGCTTGGCACCAGCGGCACGGTTACCACGCTGGCCAGCCTCCATCTTGAGCTTCCGCAATACGATCGGCGCGTTGTCGACGGGCTGATCGTCCCCGCCGATTCGATGCGCGGGATCAGCTTGCGCCTGTCCACGATGACGATCGACGAGCGGCGCGAACTCAACTGCATCGGCCGCGAGCGGGCCGACCTCGTGGTTGCCGGCTGTGCGATCCTCGAGGCGATCCTGGATCTGTGGCCGGCGGCACGCCTGGGCGTGGCCGATCGCGGCATCCGCGAAGGCATCCTGCGCAGCCTGATCGCCTCGCATCGAAGCGGCCCCCGCCACGGGGAAGCACGCGGCCGGGATACGCGGGCGGTGAGCGAAAGCGTGCGCAAGGCCATGGCGCTGCGATGAGCCGGTCCGGACGCGATCCCGGCGAACGGCTGCGCACGGCCAAAAAGCGCTCGACAAGTTCGGCGCGCTGGCTGACGCGCCAGATCAACGACCCTTACGTGAAGAAGGCCAAGGTCGACGGCTACCGCAGCCGCGCCGCCTACAAGCTGGTCGAACTGGGCGAGAAGTTCGGCCTCTTCAAGGGTGTCGCCCGCGCCGTGGACCTTGGCATCGCGCCGGGCGGCTGGAGCCAGGTGCTGCGGATCAAATGCCCGAAGGCGAAGATCGTAGGCATCGATCTCCTGCCGACCGATCCGATCGAGGGTGTCACCATCTTCCAGATGGATTTCATGGCGGACGAGGCCCCCGCGGCGTTGCAGAGCGCTCTGGACGGACCGCCCGACCTGATTCTGTCCGACATGGCGGCCAATACGGTCGGGCACAAGCAGACGGACCATTTGCGGACCATGGGGTTGGTCGAAACGGCAGCGGATTTCGCGATTCAGACGCTGGCGCCGGGCGGGACTTTCGTCGCCAAGGTTCTTGCCGGGGGAACCGACACCGCGCTGCTGGGGCTGCTCAAGCGCCACTTCGCCAGCGTCAAGCACGCCAAGCCGCCCGCGAGCCGCAAGGATTCCTCGGAGTGGTATGTGATCGCCCAGGGCTTCAAAGGTTAGAGTGCCGACGTGATCCGCAGCCATGTGCCGGGGTTCCATCTTCACGACGCCCCTGTCGCCGATCGTTACATCAAGCTGTTCGGCAGCGATGCCTCGCAAAGCTGCGCACGCTCGACGTGGTGATCGAGCCCGGCGAGGTACTGTTCATCCCGATCGGCTGGTGGCACCAAGTCGAAGCGCTCGATTTCAGCGTCTCGATGACCTATACCAATTTTGTTTGGTCCGACGAGGGCTATCGTGAACATCCCGTGAGGCCATGAGGGCGGATGAGTGGGCCGCGCGTGGATAATGCGGGCCCGGACAAGCGAAAACGGTCCGCAGGCAACTCGGTGGAGCCTGCGGACCGTTTTCGACCGGCATTGCCGGATAGCGTGCTCAGTGCGCGGCGGCCTTGTCTGCCTCGGGGCTTGCCTCGGGCGCGGCGGCATCGCCCGCTGCTGCGGGAGCGGCGCCGGCGGCTGGCGCGGCAGGTAGCGGCAGGTTCGAACCCTGGGTGTTGAGCCAGGCGATCAGGTTGGCGCGGTCTTCAGGCTTGGACAGGCCCGCGAAGGTCATCTTGGTGCCCGGCGCGAAGGCCTTGGGGCTCTTGAGCCATTCGTTGAGCTTGGCGAAGTCCCAGTTGCCGCCCTTGCTCTTGAGCGCATCGGAGAACGCAAAGCCGCCCGCACCCTGGCCGATCCCCTCACCGACAATGCCGTGCAGGTTCGGGCCGATGCCGTTGGCGCCGCCCTGGTTGATCGTGTGGCACGAGGTGCACTTGGCGAAAGTCGCCTCGCCCTTGGCGACATCGGCGCTGGCGAGCAGGGTTTCGATCGGCACTTCCTTGCCGCCCGCGCCTTCTTCCGCGACACCCTCGATGGCATAGCCCATCTTCTCCGGGCGGTGATGCTTGTCGGCCTGAAAATACATCGAGCTGACGATGCTCAGGCCGAGCCCGACGATACCGGCGAAAAGCGTCCAGCCGGCGATGGTATTGAAACGATCATCCATTTCGAGAATGCCCCGCGGGAGAATGTTTAGCTCATGCGATTTGGCACGCGCTCTAGTGTCGGGCAGGCCCGAGCGCAAGAGCCATTGCGGATATCGCCCCATTGCCTAGACGATCAATGCCGCCTAATCGCGCGGGCATCATGCATTCCTATCCCGAACCCGCACAGGAACTGGTCGCGCGCATGGCCGCGGCCGCGGCCGCCGATCCCGCGCGCGCGATCGCACTGCAAGGCGCGCCAGGCTGCAACTCGCACCGGGCCGCGATTGAACACGATGCCGATTGCCTGCCGCTGCCTTGCTTTTCGTTCGAGGACGCACTCGACGCGGTCAAGGAGGGGCGCGCCGAACGGGCGATCATTCCGATCGAGAATTCGCAGCACGGGCGCGTCGCGGACATTCATTTCCTGCTGCCCGAGAGCGGCCTGTCGATCGTCGGCGAGCATTTCATGCCGATTCATCACGCGCTGATGGCATTGCGGAATGCCGATGGCGGGCTGGGCCCGTTCTCGGCGGCGTACAGCCATCCCCAGGCGCTCGGCCAGTCGCGTCGCTACTTGCGCGATCGCGGGATCGTGCCGATGGCCTATGCCGATACGGCGGGCGCCGCAGCCCTGGTGCGCGAGCAGGGGGACCCGGCCGCCTGCGCCATCGCCCCGATCCTGGCGGCCGAGCTCTACGGTCTCGAGGTCATCGAGAAGAACGTGGAGGACGCCGCCGACAACACCACCCGTTTCGTGGTGCTGGCCCGGGAGCCGCTCGATCCCCGCGAGCTCGAAGGGCAGCCGACGATGACGACCTTCATCTTCGAGGTGAAGAACATCCCGGCGGCGCTCTACAAGGCGCTGGGCGGCTTCGCCACCAACGGCGTCAACATGACCAAGCTGGAAAGCTACCAGATCGGGGCCAGCTTCGCGGCGACGACCTTCTATGCCGATATCGAAGGGGCACCCGGCGACCCGCGCGTGGACACGGCGATGCAGGAGCTGGCTTTCCACTGCAAGTACGTGCGCCCGCTCGGCAGCTATCGGCAGGCCCGGCCGCGCGGCTGACGGCAGGCCGGAACCGCATGCGGTTGCGGCAAGTTCATCGTGCCAGGCGCTTGCGCGGGATGGCACCGCGTGCCAATCATCCCACCGTGACGATTGCCGGGGGTCAGATCGCGAATGCGGCCGCAGCCAGCGATGCTGCGAGCGAAGCCACGGGCGACTGGGAAGCCGTGCGCCGCGCTTCCGATATCCAGTTTTCCCCGCTACCCCCGCCAAAGGCACCCGAGGTGCCGCAGCAGGTGCCCGAGTGGCTCAAGGCCCTGGGCCGCGCGCTGGAGGCGATCTTCGCACCGCTCGGGCGGCTGCTGGGTGTTTCGTGGCCGGTATTCCAGTGGGTGCTGATCGCGCTGGCGGTGCTTCTCGTCCTGTTCCTGCTCTGGCGCCTGGCCGGTCCGATGCTGGAAAACCGGCGCAAGGGGGATGAAGGCGACGCGCCCGGACGCTGGGCGCCCAGCCGCATCGAGGCCATGGCGCTGCTGGAGGACGCCGACCGGCTCGCCGGTGAGGGCCGGTTCGGCGAGGCGGCGCACCTGCTGCTCCGGCGCAGTATCGGGCATATCGCGGATGCCCGGCCGGATTGGCTGATACCGGCTTCCACCGCGCGCGAGATCGCGGTGCTGCCGATGCTGCCCGAAGCCGGGCGCCGTGCCTTCGCGACGATCGCCGAGCGCGTCGAACGCTGCCGCTTCGCGCTGCGCGATCTTGACGCGGCGGATTGGTCCGCCGCCCGCGCCGCCTATGCCGATTTCGCCCGCATCGAGCTGTCCGCATGAGCGCCGAACTGGACCGGAGCGGCGCTGTCGCGGTGGGCGCGAACCCGTTTTCGCGCGGCGCGGTGGTGGCGATCGTGCTGATCGGCTGCGCACTGTTCGTCGCGCTGTTGTGGATGATCGGCACCGGGACGGGCATGGGTTCGACCAATGACGGGCAGGCCCACGCGGGGGGCAAGGGGCTGACCGGCTACGCCGCGATGGCCGACTACCTTGAACGGCGGGGCTTCGCCGTGCGCCGCGCGCGCAACGAGGGCGCGCTCGACAAGCCCGGCCTGCTGATCCTGACCCCGCCGGCCCATGCCGAGGGCGAGAAGATCGAAGAGATCGTCTCCGCGCGCCGCTACATGGGGCCGACCTTGGTGATAACTCCGAAGTGGCTGGCACTGCAGCCCAGTCGCGACCAGGAGGGCGCGAAAACCGGCTGGGTGCGCCTGGTCGGCACCCAGGGTCCGGAATGGCGGGGATTCCTGGATGACGTGACGGTCGAAGTCGGCCAGGTCGACGCCAATGGCCAGCGGGCAAGATGGCGCGGCCTTGGCCTTGCGGGAACCTTGCCGGATCGGGAAAACCTGTTGTGGGGCAGGGGAGACCGGCTTGTTCCGCTCGTCAACGAGCAGGACGGGCGGATCCTTGCCGCGCTGGTCGACGATGGCGGCACTGATGAAGACCTCTACCCGCTGGTGATCGTCTTCGAGCCGGACTTGCTCAACAACTATGGCATGGCCGATCGCGGCAGCGCGCGGCTGCTCGACTTGCTGATCCCGGCGATGGAAGTGGATCCGGGCGGACCCGTCACTTTCGACCTGACGCTCAATGGCTTCGGCCGGTCCGACAACCTGCTGACGCTTGCTTTCACGCCGCCGTTCCTTGCCGCCACGCTGTGCCTGCTGCTGGCCACGGTAATCACCGCCTGGCGCGCTTTCCTGCGGTTCGGCCCGCCGCTCGCGCCGGACCGGGTGATCGCTTTCGGCAAGCGGGCGCTGGTCGCCAATTCCGCCGGGTTGGTGCGCCGTTCGCGCCGGTTGCATCTGCTGGCCGGGCCTTATGCGGACCGTGCCCGCGATCGGCTGGTCCAGGCCCTGGCACTGCCGCGCACGCTGGATTCGGAGCGTGCCGGCGCGGCGATCGACCGCGCGCTGGCCTCGCGCAGTCCCGAGGCCGAACCCTTTACCGCGATCGTCGCGCGCCTGAAGGCGGCGCGCCGGCCGCACGACCTCCTGAAAGCCGCGCGCGATCTTCACGCGCTCGAAAGGATGCTGATCCGATGACCGAGACCGAAACCCTCAGCCTGCCCGACGTGGCGAGCCTGGCCGATGCGATTCGCGGCCAGATCGCCAAGGCCGTGGTTGGCCAGGCCGAGACCATCGACCACTTGCTGATCGCCCTGATGGCGCGCGGGCACGTGCTGCTCGAAGGCCCGCCGGGAACCGCCAAGACGTTCCTGGCGCAATGCTTCGCGGCCACGCTCGGGCTCGATTTCGGCCGCATCCAGTTCACGCCGGACCTGATGCCGGGCGATATCCTGGGTTCCAACTTGTTCAATTTCCAGACCAGCCAGTTCACCCTGACGCACGGCCCGATCTTCTGCGACCTGCTGCTGGCCGACGAAATCAACCGCACCCCGCCCAAGACCCAGGCGGCGCTGCTCGAGGCGATGCAGGAACGCCGGGTCACGCTCGACGGCAGCGCGCATCCGCTGCCCGCGCATTTCACCGTGGTCGCGACGCAGAACCCGATCGAGAGCCAAGGCGTCTATCCCCTGCCAGAGGCCCAGTTGGACCGCTTCCTGTTCAAGCTGCTGGTCGGCTATCCCAGCATCGAGGAGGAATGCCGCATCGTTACCCGCTACGGCCAGAATCGCGGCGCGCCGAGCCCGGCCGAGATGGGTGTCGCCGCGGTGACCACCCCGGCGCGGCTCGAAGCGGCGACCCTGGCGGTGGCGGGCGTGACCCTGGCCGAGAGCGTCACCGACTATATCGTGCGGCTGGTGCGCGCGACGCGCGAAAGCCCCGACCTGTCGAGCGGCGCCAGCCCCCGCGCGGCGGTGCTGCTGGCCGGGGCGGCCCGGGCCCGCGCCGCGCTGGAAGGCAGGGACTATGTGGTGCCCGACGATGTCAAGGCGCTGGCCGGCAGCGTGCTGCGCCATCGGCTGTTGCTCAGTCCGGCCGCCGAGATCGAGGGCAAGCAGGTGGAGCAGCTCGTGGAACAACTGGTCGAGCAGACCGAGGCGCCCCGGTAAGGCGCCAGGCAGGCATGAGCGTTCGCCTCGCCCCGATCGTCCCGACCGCCCGCGCGGCCATGCTGCTGGCGCTGGCGGCACCGGTCGCGCTGGTGATCGCGGCGACTCGCCCGGACGCCTGGGTGATCGCGCCGCTGGCCGGAATCGTGGTGTTCGCGCTCTTGCTGATCGATGCATTGATGGCCGGGCGGCTGGAGGACCTGCGCGTCACGGTGCCCGGCGATGTCGAAGTGGGGGCCGAACAATCGCTGGGCGCATGGGTGCGGCTGGGCGGCGGGTGGCCCTCGGCCCTGCAAGTCGCGCTCGAATGCGATCCGCGCCTGGCGCCGGGCGGACGCATGACGTTCGGCCTCGCGCATGAAGCCGGCGAATGGCGCGGTTCCGGCACGTTCACGCCGGCACGTCGGGGAACCGGCCGCGTCAGCCGCGCATGGCTGCGCTGGACCGGGCCGCTGGGGCTCGGCGCCCGGCAGCTGCTGGGCGATCTCGACGAGGAAATACGCGTCTGGCCCAATATCGCCGCCGTCCGTTCCCCGGCCTTGCAGGCGTTCCTCAAGGATGCCCAGTTCGGCCTGATCGCCCGGCGCATGCGCGGCGAGGGCGCGCAGTTCGAATCGCTGGCCGAATACCAGCCGGGGATGGACCGTCGCCGTATCGACTGGAAAGCCTCGGCCCGGCACGTCCACCTCTATGCCAAGGAATACGAGACGGAGCGCAACAACCAGATCGTCCTCGCCTTCGACTGCGGCCAGGCGATGTGCGAGCCGATCCAGGGCATGCCCCGGCTCGACCGGGCGGTCTCGGCGGCCCTGGCGACCGCCTATGTCGCGCTCAAGGGGGGAGACCGGGTGGCGCTGTTCGGGTTCGCCTCGCGGCCGGAAGTCTCGACGCCCTTCGTTACCGCGTCGAGCGCGTTCCACCGCCTCCAGCGCGCCGCCGCCAGCCTCGAATACCGCGCGGAGGAGCCCAACTTCACCTTCGCGCTGGCCACGCTGGCGGGCAGGCTGCAGCGCCGTTCGCTGATCGTGGTGTTCTCCGACTTCACCGATCCCACCAGCGCCGAACTGATGATCGAGAGCATCGGCCGGCTCGTGTCGCGCCATGTCGTGATCTTCGTGACCATGGCCGACGACGAACTGGAGACGCTTTCCGCGGCGCCGCCGGACGATCTGGAGGCCCTGTCGGAAGCGGTTTCGGCCGATCTCCTGCTGCGCCAGCGCGCGCTTGTAACCCGGCGCTTGCAGCAGATCGGGGTCGACGTGGTGGAAGCCCCGTTCGACCGGATTGGCACGCGCCTGCTCGACGCCTATCTCGAGGTCAAGCGATCGGGAGCGATCGGATGAACGCCGCCGTTTCCAGCTCTTCCTGGTCCGCGATCGAAACCGCCGCGCTGCGTTCCGATCGCTTCCGGCTCGACCGCGAGGCCGACTGGAAGCGGCTCGAAGCAATCGTCACGCGCATGGAGAAAGGCCGCCTGCGCGGCGTTTCGGACGAGGACCTGCTGGCGCTGCCGGGGCTTTACCGCACCGTCGCCTCCAGCCTGTCGATCGCCCGCGAAACGTCGCTCGATGCCGCGACGCTGGCCTATCTGGAGGCGTTGGTGCAGCGCGCCTGGTTCATCGTCTATGGGCCGCGCAGTTCGCTCTGGGAGTGGCTGCGTGGTTTTCTCGGCGGCGGCTGGAGCGCGGCGGTGCGCGCGATCTGGCTGGACGTGGTGATCGCCCTGGCGGTGATGGTCGCGGGAACGGTGGTCGGCTGGCTGCTCGTCAGCCATGATCCGGAGTGGTACTTCTCGCTGGTCGGACGCGGCATGGCGGGGGACCGTGTACCGGGCGCGAGCGTCCAGGAGCTGCACGGCACGCTGTTCGGCCTGTCGAAGGAAAACGGCATGAGCGTTTTCGCCGCGCAGCTGTTCAGCAACAACGCCCAGGTCGCGATTCTCGCCTTCGCGCTCGGCTTTGCCTTCGGAGTGCCCTCGCTGCTGCTGCTGGTGCAGAACCTGGCGGTGCTGGGGGCGATGGCCTGGCTCTACCACGGCGCCGGGCTCACGCTCGATTTCGCGGGCTGGATCGCCGTTCATGGCACCACCGAACTCTTCGCGATCCTGCTGGCGGGCGCGGCGGGGCTGCATATCGGCCGCTCGCTGGCGTTTCCGGGCAATCGCCCGGTGCTCCAGGCCGCCGCCGAAGCCGGGCGCCGCGCCGCGCTGGTCATGACCGGCGTGGTCTTGATGCTGGTGATAGCCGCGCTGCTGGAAGGCTTCGCCCGCCAGCTGGTGGACCAGACTTTCGGCCGCCTGGTGATCGGGGGCTTCATGCTGGCGCTGTGGAGCGCCTACTTCTTCGCGTTCCGGGGCAATGCCGATTCCGCGACGCGCGTGGAACGGCGGCGATGAGCGCCGCTCCCACCCGCCTGCGCCGCTGGGGCAAGGATCGCATCCTGGTGACGCCCGAGGGGATCGCGCTGCCGGTCACCGTCGCCAGCCGGGGCGCGCGGCTGGGGGCACTGATCCTGGACCTGATCTTCATCGTGGTGCTGATGATCGGTTCCACGCTGGCGCTCGCGGCGATCGGCGGCGGCGTGGCCGGTCTTGGCCGGGAATTGCGCAGCGGCTCGGCGGCGGGCCAGGCGCTGCAATTCCTGGTGATCGTGTGGATCGTCATCATGTTCCTGTTCCGCAACGCCTATTTCCTGTTCTTCGAGCTCGGCCCGCGCGGCGCGACGCCCGGCAAGCGGATGACCGGCATTCGCATCGCCGCGCGCGATGGCGGGCGACTGACCGCGGAAATGGTCATCGCCCGCAATCTTCTGCGCGATATCGAGCTGTTCCTGCCGATCGTCTTCATCGCCTCGGCCGGGGTGGACAGCGGCTGGGCATGGCTGGCGGCCACCGCGTGGTTCCTGATCTTCATGCTGTTCCCGCTGTTCAACCGCGACGCCCTGCGCGCGGGTGACGTGATCGCCGGAAGCTGGGTGCTGGAACGGCCGCGCCAGAAGCTGGAAGCGGCGATGTCGGTCGCCCGCGATGCCGCGCTCGGTCCCGCGATCGAGGCGGCACGCCGCGGCTACCAGTTCGAGGAAGCCGAACTGGCGGTCTACGGTGAATTCGAACTCCAGGCGCTCGAACGCGTCCTGCGCGAGGATCGCCAGCAATCGATCGAGACGGTCTACCAGACCATTGCCGAAAAGATCGGCCGCAACGACGGCTGGAACGACGAGAAAGCCTTCCTGGAGGCCTATTATACCCAGTTGCGGGCAAGGCTGGAAAGCGGCATGCGGATGGGGCGGCGCAAGGCCGACAAGTTTTCGTAAAGGCAGGTTTTCTCAAGGGACGCCGATGATCGATGACCTGAGGATCATTGCTGACGACCTGACCGGAAAGGACGTGCTTGCCCTGCTGCAACTGCACCTGGATGAGATGCATCGGTGGTCGCCGGCCTGCAAGGTTCACGCCCTGCCGGCAGAGCGGCTGCGGCAGAGCGACGTGACCTTCTTTTCGGCCTGGGACGGCGAGCGCCTGGCCGGCTGCGGCGCGATCAAGCACCTGGGCGACCGGCACGGTGAATTGAAGTCGATGCGCGCCGCGCCGGAATATCGCGGCAAGGGTGTCGGCAAGGCGATCCTGTTGCGCCTGATCGAGGAAGCCCGTGCGCGCGGCTATACGCGGGTCAGCCTCGAGACCGGGCGCCCGGAGCCGTTCCAGCCGGCCCGGCGCCTCTATGAGGCCCACGGCTTCGTCGAATGCCCGCCATTCGGCGATTACCTCTCGGATGACTTTTCGATGTGCATGACCAAGGTGATATGATGGACTTGCGACCCGCGATCCTCGCCGATGCCGGTGCCCTCGCCGAATTGGGCGCGCGCAGCTTTACGGAAAAGTTCGGCCAGCTCTATCGGCCGGAAGACCTGGCGGCGTTTCTGGCGCAATCACATAGCGAGGCCAAGGTCGCCGGGGAGATCGCCGATCCGGCCATGCGCGTGATGCTGGCCGAGCGGGATGGCGCGCTGCTGGGCTACTGCAAGCTCGTTATGGATTGCGGCTGGCCCGAGCATGTGCGGGGGCGACGCGCGATCGAACTCAAGCAGCTCTACACCGATCCAGAGGTCACCGGGCAGGGCATCGGCGCGCGGCTGATGGACTGGGCGTTGGATGAGGCGCGCCGGTTCGGTGCCGACGAGATCCAGCTCTCGGTCTACAGTGGGAACCTCGGCGCGCAGAAGTTCTACCATCGCTACGGCTTCGACAAAGCCGCAGACATCCACTTCATGGTCGGCAAGCAGCGCGACGAGGAGTTCCTGTTCGCCCGGATGGTGTGACCAGATGGTGAGAATCGCCGCCTTGCGCAAACCGGCTTCAAACGGTCACGCCGAGCGCCTATAGCAGCGCCATGTCCTCGATCAGACCCTGGCGCGACATAGAGCGCCGCAAGAGCCGCCAGATCATGGTCGGCAGCGTGCCCGTCGGCGGCGATGCGCCGATCACCGTGCAGACGATGACCAACACGCCCACGTCCGACGCGGCGGCAACGATCGACCAGATCCGCCGCTGCGAGGATGCCGGGGCCGATCTCATCCGCGTTTCCTGCCCCGATGTCGAAAGCACCGCCGCCTTCCGCGAGATCGCCCGCGCCGCGCGCGTGCCGCTGATCGCCGACATCCATTTCCACTACAAGCGCGCGCTCGAGGCCGCCGACGCGGGCGCGGCGTGCCTGCGCATCAATCCCGGCAACATCGGCTCCGGCGAGCGTGTCGCCGAAGTGGTGCGCGCGGCCAAGGCCAATGGCTGTGCGATCCGCATCGGCGTCAACGCCGGCAGCCTCGAGAAGGACCTGCTCGAAAAGTACGGCGAGCCCTGCCCGGAGGCGCTGGTGGAATCGGCGCTCGACCATATCAGGCTGCTGCAGGACCACGATTTCCACGAATACAAAGTGGCGGTGAAGGCCTCCGACGTGTTTCTCGCGGTTGCCGCTTACCAGGGGCTGGCCGATGCGGTGGATTGCCCGTTGCATCTCGGCATTACCGAGGCGGGCGGGCTGATCGGCGGCACCGTCAAGTCCTCGATCGGCATCGGCAACCTGCTCTGGGCCGGCATCGGCGATACCTTGCGCGTTTCGCTCTCGGCCGAGCCGGAGGAGGAAGTGCGCGTCGGTTTCGAGATCCTGAAGAGCCTTGGCCTGCGCACGCGCGGCGTGCGCGTCGTCTCGTGCCCGTCCTGCGCGCGGCAGGGCTTCGACGTGATCCGCACCGTGGAGGCGCTGGAAGCCCGCCTGCAACACATCAAGACTCCGCTGTCGCTCTCGGTGCTCGGCTGTGTCGTCAATGGCCCGGGCGAGGCGCGGGAAACCGACATCGGCATTACCGGCGGCGGCAACGGCAAGCACATGGTCTATCTCTCGGGCGTGACGGACCATCATGTGCAGAGCGAGAACATGCTCGATCACATCGTCGCGCTGGTCGAGGCCAAGGCGGCGGAGATCGAGGCAGCCGAAGCGCTGGAGGCAGAGGCGGCCGAGTAACGGGGCAGCCGCGAAGCGGTTCACCCGGGCTCGTAGGCCTTGGGTACGAGCAGCGCGGCCGCGGTGCTGTTGCCGGTCACCGAAGGATCGCGTGGGTCGGTGGCGGGGGTGAGGGTGGCGGGATCGAGGATCGTGTCGAGCCCGTCGCGGACCTGCTCGATGGTAAGGTCGGGCTCATCGATCCCCGTGGTCATGCAGATCTGGCGTGAGGAGACTTTGCCGCCGCCGGCGTGAAACAGCATGCCGCTCACCTCGCAGGCCTCATGGGCGAGGTAGGCGACCGCCGGCGAGACGAGGGCGGGGCGGAAATCGTGCTCGTAGGCGCGGCGCTTCTCGGGATCGGGGATGGTGAAATGGCGTGATCCGTTGCGGGTCGCCGCCCCCGGGCTCAGCGCGTTGACCTTGATGCCGCGGCTGGCGCCTTCGACCGCGAGGCCGCGGGTCAGTCCGAAGATGCCGAACTTGGCGGCGCCGTAGACGGTCATGCCGTTCATACCCATCATCCCGCCCGAGGTGGTGTTGACGATGCGGCCATAGCCGGCGGCCTGCATCGGTTTCCACACCGCGCGCGACATCCAGATCGCGCCCATCAGGTGGACCTCGACCATGGTGCGGATATCGACCGAGGTGATTTCGTCGAACCCGGCGAGGAAGCCCACGCCGGCGTTGTTGACGAGGATGTCGATCCGGCCCCAGCGATCGAGCGCGGTCTGCACCACGGCGGCGGCGCTCGCCTCGTCGGCGACGCTGTGGGTGTCGGCCACGGCCTCGCCTCCGGCCGCGACGATCTCGGCCGCCACTGCTTCGGCGCTGGCGGGCACGCGGTCGCTGCCGAGCGGCTCCTTGCTGAGATCGTTCACCACCACGCGCGCGCCGCGCTCCGCCAGCAGCATGGCATGCGCCCGGCCGAGCCCGGGGTTGCCGCCCGCCCCGGTGACGATGGCGACTTGTCCGTCGAACCGAAGCCTGTCCATCGCTCTCTTCCTCCCCAAGTGTTGTTGCAAGTGTTGTTGTCCGGAAACGATTATGCACGGTTCGCCGCGCGCGGGAAGGCTTTGAGCGCGGTGCGGCCAGCCGCGCCGAGGGCAACCAGCGTCGGCACCCAGGAAAAAGCCCCGCCGGATCGCTCCGGCGGGGCCATTTTCCTGGCTGTCAGGGGAAAAGGCTTACTCGACCTCGTCGCCCTTGATGAGGTAGTCGCCCGCATCGGCGTCGGTGCCGTGGGTCTCGCCCTCGACCGCCGCCAGCGGATCGTCGCCCAGGTCGTCGAGCGGATCGCGGCGCCGTTCGGCCTCGCGCTCTTCTTCCGCCGAATTGGCGGCGACGAGCGCATCCTGCATGCGGCGATAGGACGCGCGCAGGGCGGCGTCGCGGCTGGAGGCCGCCACGCGCACGCGGTTCATGCCGGCGCCGGTGCCAGCCGGGATGAGCCGGCCGACGATGACGTTTTCCTTCAGGCCGATCAGCGAGTCCTTCTTGCCCTCGACCGCCGCCTGGGTGAGCACCCGGGTGGTTTCCTGGAACGAGGCCGCCGAGATGAACGAGCGCGTCTGCAACGAGGCCTTGGTGATGCCGAGCAGCACCGGCTTGCCTTCGGCCGGCTTCTGGTCCGGCTTCAGCTTGGCGTTGTACTCGTTCATCTCCTCGTAGTCGACCTGCTCGCCGGCCAGCAGCGTGGTATCGCCGCCGTCGGTGATCTCGACCTTCTGCAGCATCTGGCGAACGATCACCTCGATGTGCTTGTCGTTGATCTTCACGCCCTGCAAGCGATAGACTTCCTGGATTTCCGCGACGAGATATTCCGCGAGCGCCTCGACGCCGAGGACCTCCAGGATGTCGTGCGGGTCGGGCGAGCCCGAGATCAGGTTGTCGCCCTTCTTGACATAGTCGCCTTCCTGGACGTCGATGACGCGGCTCTTGGGGATCAGGTACTCGATCGGATCGCCTTCTTCCGGGATGATCGCGATCTTGCGCTTGGCCTTGTAGTCGCGCACGAACTCGATGCGGCCCGAGATCTTGGCGATGATCGAGTTGTCCTTCGGCTTGCGGGCCTCGAACAGTTCGGCGACGCGCGGCAGACCGCCGGTGATGTCGCGCGTCTTGGCGGCTTCGCGGCTGGCGCGGGCGATGATGTCGCCCGCCTCGACCTGCTGGCCGTCCTCGACCGAGAGCGTGGTGCCCGGCGCCATCATGTAGCGCGCGGTCTCGCCCGAGGCCTCGTCGAGAAGGGTGATGCGCGGACGCAGGTCTTCCTTCTTCTTCGAGCGGCTGGACGAGCGATCCTCGGTGACGACGCGGCTGGTCATGCCGGTCGCATCGTCGGTCTGCTCGGTCAGCGTGCGCGAATCGATCAGGTCCTGATACTTCACCACGCCCGAGGTTTCGGTGATGATGGGCAGGGTGAACGGGTCCCACTCGGCCAGGCGTTCGCCTTCCTTCACCGCCGCGCCATCGGTGTGGAGCAGCACGGTGCCGTAAGGCACGCGGTGAATCGCGCGCTCGCGGCCCTCGCTGTCGAACACCACGACTTCGCCGTTGCGGGCCAGCGACAGCCGGCGCCCGCGCTTGTCGAGGATCGTCGGGATGTCGCGGTACTCGACCTTGCCGGTGCAGATCGATTCCAGGTGGCTGGTTTCGTTGAGCTGCGCGGCGCCGCCGATGTGGAAGGTACGCATGGTCAGCTGCGTGCCCGGCTCACCGATCGACTGCGCGGCGATGACGCCTACAGCCTCGCCGATGTTCACCGGCGTACCGCGGGCGAGGTCGCGCCCGTAGCACTTGCCGCAGACGCCCTGCGTCGCCTCGCAGACCAGTGGCGAGCGGATGCGCGCCGCCTGAATGCCGGTCGCCTCGATCGCGGCCACGGCCGGTTCGTCGAGGAGCTGGCCATTGGCGGCCACGACATTGCCTTCCTTGTCGACGATGTCCTCGGCCAGGGTGCGGCCGAGGATGCGTTCGGCGAGCGAGGCGATGGTCGAGCCGCCCTGCACGATCGAGCGCATTTCGAGCGCGCGTTCGGTCCCGCAGTCGTCGATCACGACGACGCAGTCCTGCGACACGTCGACCAGGCGGCGGGTCAGGTAGCCCGAGTTCGCCGTCTTGAGCGCGGTATCGGCCAGGCCCTTGCGGGCGCCGTGGGTCGAGTTGAAGTATTCAAGGACGGTCAGGCCTTCCTTGAAGTTCGAGATGATCGGAGTCTCGATGATCTCGCCCGAAGGCTTGGCCATCAGGCCGCGCATGCCGGCAAGCTGCTTCATCTGCGCCGGGCTGCCGCGGGCGCCGGAGTGGCTCATCATGTAGATCGAGTTGATCTGCGCCATGCGGCCGGTTTCCGGATCGATCGGCTGGGCCCGGATCTCGTCCATCATGGCGTTCGCCACCTGGTCGCCGCAGCGGCTCCAGGCGTCGATCACCTTGTTGTACTTTTCCTGCTGGGTGATGAGGCCGTCCTGGTACTGCTGCTCGTAGTCGGCGACCAGCTCCTTGGTTTCGGCGACCAGCGCCACCTTCGAATCGGGGATAATCATGTCATCCTTGCCGAAGGAGATGCCGGCCTTGAAGGCGTGGCGGAAGCCCAGCGACATGATGGCGTCGGCGAACAGCACGGTGTCCTTCTGGCCGGTGTGGCGATAGACTTGGTCGATGACGTCGCCGATCTCCTTCTTGGTGAGGAGACGGTTGACCACATCGAAGGGCACCGTGTGGCTCTTGGGCAGGCACTCGCCGATCAGCATGCGGCCAGGAGTGGTCTGGAACCGCTTCATGTACTGCTGGCCCTGCTCGTCGGTCTGGGGCACGCGGGCCTCGATCTGCGAGTGCAGCGTCACCGCGCCGACATGCAGCGCCTGGTGCACTTCGGCCATGTCGCCGAACTTCATGCCTTCGCCCGGCTCGCCGGTGCGGTCCATCGACAGGTAGTAGAGGCCCAGCACCATGTCCTGCGAAGGAACGATGATCGGCTTGCCGTTGGCGGGCGAGAGGATGTTGTTGGTCGACATCATCAGCACGCGCGCTTCGAGCTGGGCTTCCAGCGAAAGCGGCACGTGGACGGCCATCTGGTCACCGTCGAAGTCGGCGTTGAAGGCCGAGCAGACGAGCGGGTGCAGCTGGATCGCCTTGCCTTCGATCAGCACGGGTTCGAAGGCCTGGATGCCGAGGCGGTGGAGCGTCGGCGCGCGGTTCAGCATCACCGGGTGCTCGCGGATCACCTCGTCCAGGATGTCCCAGACTTCCTTGCGCTCCTTCTCCACCCACTTCTTGGCCTGCTTGAGGGTCATCGAAAGACCCTTGGCGTCGAGGCGGGCATAGATGAAGGGCTTGAACAGCTCGAGCGCCATCTTCTTGGGCAACCCGCACTGGTGCAGCTTCAGCTCCGGACCGGTGACGATCACCGAACGGCCCGAATAGTCGACGCGCTTGCCAAGCAGGTTCTGGCGGAAGCGGCCCTGCTTGCCCTTGAGCATGTCGGACAGCGACTTGAGCGGGCGCTTGTTGGCGCCGGTGATGACGCGGCCGCGGCGGCCGTTGTCGAACAGCGCGTCGACCGCTTCCTGCAGCATGCGCTTTTCGTTGCGCACGATGATGTCCGGCGCGCGCAGTTCGATCAGGCGCTTGAGGCGATTGTTGCGGTTGATGACGCGGCGATAGAGGTCGTTGAGGTCGGAAGTCGCGAAGCGGCCGCCGTCCAGCGGCACCAGCGGGCGCAGCTCGGGCGGGATGACCGGCACGACGTCAAGGATCATCCACTCGGGGCGGTTGCCCGAATCGATGAAGGATTCGACCACCTTGAGGCGCTTGATGATCTTCTTGGGCTTGAGTTCCGACTTGGTGGTCTCAAGCTCCTGGAGAAGGTCGGCGCGTTCCTGCTCAAGGTCGAGGTTCATCAGCATGTGCTTGACGGCCTCGGCGCCGATGCCGGCCGAGAAGGCGTCCTCGCCGTACTCGTCCTGGGCGTCGAGCATCTCGTCTTCGGTGAGCAGCTGGTACTTCTCGAGCGGGGTCAGGCCCGGCTCGGTCACGATGTAGCTTTCGAAGTAGAGCACGCGCTCAAGCAGCTTGAGCTGCATGTCGAGCAGCAGGCCGATGCGGCTCGGCAGCGACTTCAGGAACCAGATATGCGCCACCGGCGCGGCCAGCTCGATGTGGCCCATGCGCTCGCGGCGGACCTTGGTGACGGTGACCTCGACGCCGCACTTCTCGCAGACGACGCCCTTGTACTTCATGCGCTTGTACTTGCCGCAAAGGCACTCGTAGTCCTTCACCGGGCCGAAGATGCGCGCGCAGAACAGGCCGTCACGCTCGGGCTTGAACGTGCGGTAGTTGATGGTTTCCGGCTTCTTGATCTCGCCGAAGGACCAGGAGCGGATGCGCTCGGGGCTGGCGAGACCGATCTGGATCTGATCGAAGGTCTCGGGCTTCGCCATCTGGTTCGTGAACTTGGTCAGGTCGTTCATAGCTTTATCCCTCTAGAGGGTGAAATTCAGTTCGCGGCAGCGCGAAGGCGGATTGCTGAGACCGCGCCGATCACGCCGAACAAGACGAGCATCGTACCCAGAGGGATACGTCCGGCGCCGGGGCTAATCGCCAGGACCAGCACGCCTACCAGCGTGCAAATCCCGGCCATCGCCGCTGCCTTGCTCGACTTGCGCATCGTTTACTCCGCCGCGATCGCCACGCCGTCGTCATCGTCGGTCGTATCGATCGAGGACAATTCGACGTTGAGGCCCAGCGAGCGCATTTCCTTGACGAGCACGTTGAAGCTCTCCGGAATGCCGGCCTCGAAAGTGTCGTCGCCCTTGACGATCGCTTCGTAGACCTTGGTGCGGCCGACCACGTCGTCGGACTTCACCGTCAGCATTTCCTGCAAGGTATAGGCCGCGCCGTAGGCCTGGAGCGCCCAGACCTCCATTTCGCCGAAGCGCTGGCCGCCGAACTGCGCCTTGCCGCCCAGCGGCTGCTGGGTGACGAGGCTGTAGGGGCCGATCGAGCGGGCGTGGATCTTGTCGTCGACCAGGTGGTGGAGCTTCAGCATGTAGATGATGCCCACGGTCACCTTGCGGTCGAACTTGTCGCCCGTGCGTCCGTCGTAGAGGTCGGACTGGCCCGACTTGTCGAGGCCGGCCAGCGCCAGCATGTCGGCGACGTCGGCTTCCACCGCGCCGTCGAACACCGGAGTGCCCATCGGCACGCCCTTGGTGACGTTTTCGGCCAGCTCGAGCAGCGAAGCCGTGTCGCGGCTGTCGATGTCGGCGGCATAGTGGGTGCCGTAGATCGTCTTGAGGCGTTCGCGCACGGCTTCCGGCGGGGCGCCGGCTTCCGGGTCGGGATTGGCGTGACGCCAGTCTTCGAGCGCCTGCTTGATCTGCTGGCCCAGCCCGCGTGCGGCCCAGCCCAGGTGGGTCTCGAAGATCTGCCCGACGTTCATGCGCGAAGGCACGCCCAGCGGGTTGAGCACGAGATCGACCGGGGTGCCGTCTTCGAGGAAAGGCATGTCCTCGATCGGCAGGATGCGGCTGATGACGCCCTTGTTGCCGTGGCGGCCGGCCATCTTGTCGCCGGGCTGGAGCTTGCGCTTCACCGCGACGAAGACCTTGACCATCTTGAGCACGCCGGGGGCGAGTTCGTCACCGCGCTCGAGCTTTTCCTTGCGGTCCTCGAACTTCTCCTGGATCGCCTTGACGGTAGCGTCGTACTGCGCCTTCACCGCTTCGAGCTGCGACTGCATGTGGTCGTCGGCGACGGCGAATTTCCACCACTCGTGCCGCTCGGCCTCGCCGAGGACTTCCTCGGTGATCTCGATGCCCTTCTTCACGCCCTTGGGCGCCGAAGCGGCGACTTGGCCGATCAGCATTTCCTGCAGGCGGTTGTAGGTCGCGCGGTTGAGGATCGCGCGCTCGTCCTCGCGGTCCTTGGCGAGGCGTTCGATTTCCTCGTTCTGGATCGCGCGGGTACGGTCGTCGATCTCGATGCCGTGGCGGTTGAACACCCGCACGTCGACGATGGTGCCCGAAACGCCCGGCGGCAGGCGCAGCGAGGTGTCGCGCACGTCGCTGGCCTTCTCGCCGAAGATGGCGCGCAGGAGCTTTTCCTCCGGCGTCATCGGGCTTTCGCCCTTCGGCGTGATCTTGCCGACGAGGATGTCACCCGGGTGCACTTCGGCGCCGACGTAGACGATGCCCGCTTCGTCGAGGTTGCGCAGTGCTTCCTCGCCGACGTTCGGGATGTCGCGGGTGATGTCTTCCGGGCCCAGCTTGGTGTCGCGGGCCATCACCTCGAATTCGTCGATATGGATCGACGTGAACACGTCGTCCTTCACGATCCGTTCGGAGATGAGGATGGAGTCCTCGTAGTTGTAGCCGTTCCAGGGCATGAACGCGACGAGGCTGTTGCGGCCCAGCGCCAGTTCGCCCAGCTCGGTCGAGGGGCCGTCGGCGATGATGTCGCCGGCCTCGACGAAGTCACCCACCTTCACCAGCGGACGCTGGTTGATGCAGGTCGACTGGTTCGAGCGCTCGAACTTCTGCAGGCGGTAGATGTCGACGCCCGACTTGCCCGGCTCGATGTCGCCGCTGGCGCGGATGACGATACGCGTCGCGTCGACCTGGTCGACCACGCCCCCGCGGATCGCCGAGATGGCGGCGCCGGAATCGCGTGCGACGGTTTCTTCCATGCCGGTGCCCACGAACGGCGCGTCGGCCTTGACCAGCGGCACCGCCTGGCGCTGCATGTTCGAACCCATCAGCGCGCGGTTGGCGTCGTCGTTCTCAAGGAAGGGAATGAGCGAGGCGGCGACCGAGACGAGCTGCTTGGGCGAAACGTCCATCAGCGTGATCTGGTCGCGCGGGCTCATCACGAACTCGCCGTTCTGGCGGGCCGAAACCAGTTCCTCGACGAACGAGCCTTCGGCGTTGGTTTCGGCCGAAGCCTGCGCCACGGTGTGCTTCTGCTCTTCCATCGCCGAAAGGTAGACGACGTCGCCGCTGACCTTGCCGTCCAGCACCTTGCGGTAGGGCGTCTCGATGAAGCCGTACTTATTGACGCGGGCGAAAGTCGAAAGCGAGTTGATAAGGCCGATGTTCGGCCCTTCCGGCGTTTCGATCGGGCAGATGCGGCCATAGTGGGTCGGATGGACGTCGCGGACTTCGAAGCCGGCGCGCTCGCGGGTAAGGCCGCCCGGCCCGAGGGCCGAGACGCGCCGCTTGTGCGTGACTTCGGAAAGCGGGTTGGTCTGGTCCATGAACTGCGAGAGCTGCGAGGAGCCGAAGAACTCGCGAACGGCCGCCACGGCGGGCTTGGCGTTGATGAGGTCGTTGGGCATCACGGTCGATACGTCGACCGAGCTCATGCGTTCCTTGACGGCGCGCTCCATGCGCAGCAGGCCGACGCGGTACTGGTTTTCCAGCAGTTCGCCCACCGAACGCACGCGGCGGTTGCCGAGGTTGTCGATGTCGTCGATCTCGCCCTTGCCGTCCTTGAGGTTCACCAGTTCCTTGACCACGGCGAGGATATCCTCGGTGCGCAGGGTGGTGACGGTATCCTCGGCGTCGAGGCCCAGGCGCATGTTCAGCTTGACGCGGCCGACCGCGGAAAGGTCGTAGCGATCGGAATCGAAGAACAGGCCGTCGAACAGCGCTTCGGCGGTTTCCTTCGTCGGCGGCTCGCCCGGGCGCATGACCTTGTAGATGGCTTCAAGGCCCATCTCGCGGTTCTCGGCCTTGTCGGCCTTCATGGTGTTGCGGATCCACGGGCCGGTGTTGACGTCGTCGATGTCGAGCAGGTCGAGTTGGTCGATGCCCGCCTTGTCGAGCGCCTCGAGATTCTCGGGCGAGACTTCATCGCCCGCTTCGATCCAGATGCGGCCGGTGCTCTCGTCGATCAGATCCCTGGCCGAATAGCGGCCGAAGATTTCCTCGGTCGGGATGAGCAGTTCCTCGAGGCCGTCCTTCAGCGCCTTGTTGGCGGCGCGTGGGGAGATCTTCTGGCCGGCCGGGAAGATCACTTCGCCCGACTTGGCATCGACGATGTCGAACGCCGGCTTCGCGCCGCGCCAGGCTTCGGGCACGTAAGGCAGGCGCCAGCCGCCCTCTCCGCGCTTCCAGGTCACGGTCTCGTAGAAATAGTCGAGGATCTGCTCGCTATCGAGGCCGAGCGCATAGAGCAGCGCGGTAACCGGAAGCTTGCGCTTGCGGTCGATGCGGACGTTGACGATGTCCTTGGCGTCGAACTCGAAGTCCAGCCACGAACCACGATAGGGGATCACGCGGGCGGCGAAGAGGAACTTGCCGGAGGAATGGGTCTTGCCCCGGTCGTGGTCGAACAGCACGCCCGGCGAACGGTGCATCTGCGAAACGATCACGCGCTCGGTGCCGTTGATGAAGAAAGTGCCGTTTTCGGTCATGAGCGGCATGTCGCCCATGTAGACGTCCTGCTCCTTGATATCGAGGACGGAGCGGGTCTGGGTTTCCTGGTCGACCTCGAACACGATCAGCCGCAGGGTGACCTTCATCGGCGCGGCGTAAGTGATGCCGCGCTGGCGGCACTCGGTCACGTCGTACTTCGGCTCTTCCAGCTCGTAGTGGACGAAGTCCAGTTCGCTGGTGCCGGCGAAGTCGCGGATCGGGAAGACCGAACGCAGCGTCTTTTCCAGGCCCGAGACGTAGCCGATCGAGGGATCGGAGCGCAGGAACTGCTCGTAGCTCTCGCGCTGGACCTCGATGAGGTTGGGCATCTGGACGACTTCGTGGATGTCGCCGAAGATCTTGCGGATCCGCTTCTTGGCGGAACGGCGGGTTTCGAGGGGCTTGGTCGCCATGTGGGGTTCTTGCCTCTTCGCTTCTCAAGGGGCCGATTCGCGAGGGGATCGGCCCGGAAAAATGTCGTCATCGCGAGAACGTGATATTCCGCCCGTGGGACGGAACCACCCGCAACGCGAAAAGGCCGCCCGGCGCGCGGAATCCCTGGTGGGAAGCCGATGCGGCCGTCAGCCTTCTACGTCGGATGGAAACCCGGACCGCTTCCTTCCCGGGCGTGTCCCCGCGCATGAACCCGCCTTGCTCGAAGCGATCGAGCGAACTCCCCATATAGGACCGCACCCACCCGGTGTCAAACCGGCGCCTTCAAATTGTCGGCACGACGTGCGCGCTTGCATCCGCGACCCATGATCGGCGGAATGGAAAGGATCGTTTGCGCAGAGTGTCAAACAGTCGGAACTGCCGGTAGGAATATTCACTCAGTAAAGCAAGTATCGGTTCGCCGCATTCAGTGCCTCGTCTTGTCCCGTATTCACGGCATGGATCCGTAACAAGTCACCGTCTGTCGCATTGCTGTGACATGGAACACTCAAATTTCGCCCGCTCGCCCCGCGCCCTGACGGCGATTGCCGCCGTTCTCGCGCTCTCCGCAACCCCCGTCCTGGCGCAGGAGGCCCAATCCGTGCCGCCGGCGGCATCCTCGGCGGCGCCGTCATCGCCGATATCGCTGCCGCCGCCGGACATCGCCGGCAGTTCGCCTGCCACGGTCGCCCTGCCGCCGGCCATCGTCCTGCCCGATGTTACCGCCGCGCAGGGCGGCCCGGCGCCTCAAGCTTCGGCCAGTGCCGTGCCGCAGGCCGAACGCAGCGGGGCCGGCACCCCCGCCCGCGCCCCCACTTCGGTGAAGGCGAAGGAACCCGCTCCGCCGACGGTGCCGACCGCCCAGTCCAACGGCACGGCCACCGACGGCGCGCTGGCGGACGGCTCCTTGCCGATGCCGGTCGCCGCGCCCCCCGCTCCGGCTTCCGCTCAAGCCCCCGCTCCGACCTCCGCTTCGATGGACCGACCAGCCGCCCAACCGATCGCGACGGCACCCGCCAGCGAGGCGGCCAACGAGTGGGACGGCCCGACCGCCGGGGAAATCGCCGGCCTGATCGCCGCGTTCGCCATCGCCGGCGCCGGTGCCGCGGCGATGATTTCGCGCCGCCGCCGCAGGCAACTGGCCGAGGACGAAACCGATCCGCGGGCCTCTTCGCCTGAACCGTTCGCGCCCGAGTCCGCCCCGCCGCAGGCCGCCGTCACGGTCGGAGCCACCATGGAAGAGGATCTCGCGGCCTCGGTCGCGGTGGCATCGCCGGCGGCGCTCGGTGATGGTCCTGTTCCCACGGATCCTGGGGAACGCCGTGCCCTGCTCGAACGGATGGTCGCCGCGCCGCCCGACGCCGGCAACCCGTTCCGGACCCACAAGGCCCGCATGCGCCGCGCGCGTATCCAGCTGCAGCGCATCGAGCGCTGTCAACTCGGGCATCGTCAACAGGAGCAAGCCGAGCGCTTCGACTGGCGCACTTATCCTTATCGGCCGGCGATCAAAGCGCCCGCTCCCGCCAGCCCCGAGCCGGTCACGGCCTGACTCGGCCGGCTCCTTTCCAGTCACGCATGGGGGCGGCTTTTCGCGAAGCCGCCCCGTCTATTTGTCGGGAACCTGCTTGTCGGGAATCTGCGGCCCGATGTGGCCGGCATCGATGCTCCGGCACCGACTTTCCGCAAAACGATCAGATGAATATCGTTTTTCGATATTATCGTTTGACAATAAGCCGACTCGGACTTATTGAATATCGATATCGAACATATCGGAGAACGTGCAATGACTGTCCAAGATACCCGGGCCACCCCGCGCCCCATCGCCGTCGCCCTGGCGCTTGTCCTGATGGCGACCCTCTGGCTTCCCACCGTCAGCACTCCGGCGCCGGACGCGGTCCGTTCCGGGCAGAGCGTCGCCGCCGTGGCCGCCTCCGGGGCCTATGCCCCGGTGCTGATGTAAGCGGATCGCGGGAGGCTTGCCATGTCCAGACTGTCCACCGACCCCTTGCTCGCCGTCGCCAAGGGCCTGCTCTATTTCCTGATGGGCGTGATGGTGCTGGCGGCGGCGGCCTGCACCATCGCCCTGCCGGTGATTCTCTTCATGCGGGAGAAGGTCACCGTGGAGCTTGCCAGCGCGATGCCGTCGACCCCCACCGCACCGCTCGTCGCCGCGCTTTGCGGCGTGCTGCTGCTGGCGATCGCACTGCTGGCCACGGTGTTCCTGATCCTGCTGCTGCTGAAGCGTATCGTCGATACCGTCGGCGAAGGGGACCCCTTCGTGCCCGACAATGCCTTGCGGCTTACCCGCATGGCCTGGCTCTCGCTCGTCGTGCAGCTGGTCGCCATTCCGCTGACCGGCATCGGCATGTGGCTCGACCGCGTGTCGGACGGGCATTCCGGCGAGGTCCAGGTTGATGGCGGCCTGTCCGGCAATGGCCTGCTGCTCATGCTGATCCTGTTCATCCTCGCCCGCGTGTTCCGCAAGGGGGCAGAGATGCGCGCCGAACTGGAAGGCACCGTGTAATGGGCGCCGAAAGTACCGAAACCGAAGGGACCCTGATCGTGGTCAAGCTGGACGATCTTCTCCACGCCCGTCGCATGACGCTTACCGAACTGGCGGAGCGTATCGGCATCACGCTGGCCAACCTGTCGATCCTGAAGACCGGCAAGGCGAAGGCGATCCGCTTCTCCACGCTCGAGGCGATCTGTCGCGAATTGGACTGCCAGCCGGGCGATCTGCTGGGATACCGGCCCGAGGCCGGCGGATAGGTCCAACGGAACCGCCGAGGAGGGGCTCTCAGACCGCCAGGTCGAAGAGGGCCCCTTTTTCGCGCGCGGGCCGTTCCGAATAGACCCTCGTATAGACCCTCGTAATGATTTTCCCCACCGCTTGCTCCCAGTCGAGGCGCAGCTGGGCCTCGGCGTCGGTTTCCTGGGCTTCGCGCGTGAAGAACATCGGCCGGAAGCCATCGGCGTTCTCGGGGCCGAAGTGCCGGGGCGAGGCCGAAGCATCAGCCGAAGTATCATGGGTGACGGGCGCCGGCCTGGGGTAGGCTACCCCGCCGATCGCATAGGGTACGGGCCGGTACGTGGTCGACTGCATGCGAACCGCCTCCTGGCTGTCCATGCCCCCCTGCCGAATTGTGAGGCTGGCACGCCCGGATTAACAAAGGGTTTGCATCGATACCAGTGTATACCCGTATCGCCTTGTACGATAATCGCGCGGCGCTTGACTTTCCCAGGGGTTTGCGCCATTGGCCCGCCCCGACCGGCGGGTTCTGCCTGCCGTTCATCCGTCCGAGACAGCTGCTGGGGGCTTCCCCCTTAATTCGCAGCCTAGACGGGGAACAGGAAATTTCCGGCCCCCTCGCCTCCCGTGGGAAGCGTGGTGCCATTCTCGCGTTATCATACGCGAACTCCTTCCCCATCGAACGGACTCGCCCGTGGTGCCTCATGCGCCATGGACAAACGTAGCCGGCCGTGCGGGACTGCAAGTCCCAAGCGGTCACATGTGAAGGAGTAAGGCATGGATCGTTCGCAGAAAGCCGAATCGGTCGCCCAGCTCAACGCAACCTTTACCGAGGCTGGCGCGGTGGTCATCACCCGCAACCTTGGCATGACGGTGGCCCAGTCCACCGCCCTGCGAACGAAGATGCGTGATGCCGGCGCGACTTACAAGGTTGCGAAGAACCGTCTTGCCAAGCTTGCCATCGAAGACACCGACTATGTCGGTATCGGCGATTTCCTGACCGGCCCGACGGCCATCGCGACTTCGGTCGATCCCGTCGCCGCCGCCAAGGCCGTTGTCGAATTCGCCAAGACGACCGACAAGATCGAGATCGTCGGCGGCGCGATGGGCACGCAGGTTCTGACCCCCGAAGGTGTCAAGGCGCTCGCCTCGATGCCCTCGCTCGATGAAATGCGTGCCAGGCTCATCGGCCTCGTCCAGGCTCCGGCGACCAAGATCGCCCAGCTCTCGACCGCTCCGGCGGCCAAGCTGGCGCGTGTCTTTGCCGCTTATGCCGAGAAGGACGCAGCCTGAGCCGCAAGTGCGGACAGCACGTTTCGAAACGATTTATCCCGCCGGCCGCATCAGGCACCGGCGGGACCACAGATCAGGAGTGAAATATCATGGCCGATATCGCCAAGCTTGTTGAAGAACTGTCGCAGCTGACCGTCCTCGAGGCGGCCGACCTTGCCAAGGCCCTGGAAGAAGCGTGGGGCGTTTCCGCCGCCGCCGCCGTGGCCGTGGCTGCCCCCGCCGGTGGTGGCGCCGCCGCCGAGGCGGTTGAAGAGAAGACCGAATTCGACGTCATCCTGACCGGTGACGGCGGCAAGAAGATCCAGGTCATCAAGGAAGTCCGCGCGATCACCCAGCTCGGTCTCGCCGAAGCCAAGGCCCTCGTCGAAGGCGCGCCCAAGGCCGTCAAGGAAGGCGTGAACAAGGCCGAAGCCGAAGAGATCAAGAAGAAGATCGAGGAAGCCGGCGGCACCGTCGAGATCAAGTAATCTTCTTCCGGCTCGCCGGACGAAAGACACGGAAGGGCGGCTCCCCGGGGGGCCGCCCTTTTCGTTTCCCCTTTCCATTGCCGCACGGCTAGGCATTGTCCTCCCGCATGGATGTGGCTGCGCAAGGGGACGATGATGGCCTTCAGATTCAGGGCCGGCGATTATTCGGTGGAACGGGCGGTGCGGCGGATCGCGCGCGAGCAGATCGATGGCGCGCTTGCCGCGATCGATGGCAAGAACGCCCACGTGGCGACGCACGAGGTGCGCAAGTGCTGCAAGAAGGTGCGCGCCCTCATCCGCCTGGTCCGGCCGGGCTTCGCGGGCTACGTCCAGGAGAACGAGGCGTTTCGCGACATCGCGCGGGGGCTTGCCGGCTCGCGCGACGCCAAGGTCCTGCTCGATACTTTCGACCTGCTGGCCGCCGATGCGCAGAAACGGGCCGATCCCGCCCTGTTCGGGCCTTTGCGGGGACAACTCGCGCATGAACCCGCGCGCCCGGCCCGCGGCGCCACCGCCGAAGCCAGGCTCGGACATGCGCGCACGCTGCTGGCGGCGGCTCGCGAGCGGATCGGCGGCTGGACGCTGGAATGCCACGATTGGGGTGCGCAGGGCGCGGGGCTGCGCAAGATCCTGCGCCGGGCGAACAAGGCGGCACGGACGCTTGCTCGCGAACCGACCGCGCGGCATTATCATGAACTGCGCAAGCTGATGAAGTACCACTGGTATCATACCCGCCTGCTGGTGCCGGTCTGGCCGGCGATGATGCAGCCGCGCGCGGCCGAGCTGAGCCGGCTCGCCGATCTGCTCGGGCTTCATCACGATATCAGCGTATTCGAGGAGCGGGTCGCGGGCCGGCTGGAGGGAAGCGGATATCGCGAAGTGGTGGAGACTCTGCTGGCGCTCGCCCTGCGGCGGCGGGCGCGGCTGGAGCGGGAGATCGGGCCGCTCGTCGCCCGCTTGCTGGCGCAGGCGCCGCGCGCGCTGGTCGATCATTGGCAGGCGCTGTGGGGGATCTGGCGCGCGGAGCACGGCGGGGGTGAAGCCGGCACCGCCAATGGCCAAGTCGCATGACGCCGGATCGCACGACAATCGAAATCGAACGCAAGTTCCTGGTCGAAGGCGATGCCTGGCGCGGCGCGGCCACCGGCAGCAGGCGCATCCGCCAAGCCTATCTCTCGAACGGCACGGCGGCGAGCGTGCGGGTCCGCCTGATCGATGGGCGGGAAGCGAAGCTGACGGTCAAGTCGCGGCGCGGCGCGGGCGGCGGGGCTGCCCTGTCCCGCTCCGAGTTCGAATATACGGTGCCGTTCGCGGATGGGCTTGCCATGCTCGGCCTGCGTACCGGGCGGATCATCGACAAGACCCGCTATCTGGTTCCCGCGGCGAACGGGCGGACCTGGGAAGTGGATGTCTTCGCCGGCGAGCACCAGGGCCTGGTCCTGGCCGAGATCGAACTGGATTCGGCGGACGAGCAGGTCGCGTTGCCGGGATGGATCGGCCGCGAAGTGACCCATGATCCGCGATACCGCAACGAGGCGCTGGCGCTGCCCGGCTGATCGGTGCCGAATTTCCAAACGGCTGCTACGTGGAACACCGGGCTGGCCGGTGCATCGGGGCTAAACCACGCGCCGATAGGCCTTGGAGGGACAAGATCGGTCGCGGCATGGCGCCGGGTGGAACAGATTTCTGAACGAGGATGATCCTGCGGGCATGGACGTAGTCTGCGTGCCGGAGTGGGAGTTTTATGCAGGATCAGATCATCGACCTCGCGCTTGAATTGACGAAGGTTACCAAGGCAAAGATTGCCGATCTCGACCAGATCATGTTGCGCACGCAAATCCTGTCGATGAACGCGCGTCTGGAAGCGGCCCGGGCCGGACAGGCGGGCAAGAGTTTTGCCATCGTCGCACAGGAAATGGGATCCGTATCCAACGAGGTTACGACCCTTGCGGCATCGCTGAACGATGTCATCGCGAAAAACGCTGCCCGTATCCAGGATGCGGGGCACGAGATGTCGATCGGCTTCAGGGGCAGTCGCTATGCGGACCTGGCCCGCAACGCCGTCGAGATCATGGACCGGAATCTTTATGAGCGTTCTTGCGACGTGCGGTGGTGGGCGACCGACAGCGCCGTCGTAAACGCGGCGGAACAGCCCGGCTCCGATGCCCTCGCCCATGCCACGGACCGCCTCGCGACGATCCTGCGCTCCTACACCGTCTACCTTGACCTGTGGATTGCCGATCGTTCCGGCCGGGTGATCGCCAATGGCCGTCCGCAGCGCTATCGTGATGTCGTCGGGGCGGACGTATCCCGCGAAGAGTGGTTCCGACGCGGCCTGGAAACGGCCGATGGAGACAGCTTCGTGGTGTGCGACGTGGAAACTTCGCCGTGCCTGGGGGGATCCCAGGTCGCGACTTATTCGACGGCGATTCGCGCCGAGGGCGCCGTGAATGGCAAGGCGGTTGGCGTGCTGGGGATCTTCTTCGACTGGGAGCCGCAGGCGCGGGCCATCGTCGAGGGTATCTCGCTTTCATCGGAAGAGCGCGGCAACAGCAAAGTCATGCTGCTCGATTCCCGTTTCCGGGTAATCGCTTCGACCGCGCCGGGCAGCTTCGGCCAGACTTATCCGCTCCGGCCGACCGACGCCTGGGGGCATTCCTTGCTGGACGGCAAAATCGTCGCCTACGGACTGACCCCCGGCTATGAGACCTATCGCGGACTGGGCTGGTTCGGCTGCATCGAAAGTGCCGCGACCCTGGGACGTTAGGCGCGGCTCGGCGATTCGCTTTTCGGGCGCGGTACAGTCCTCCCTTCCGGTATCGTCCGGCGCGGTTATTTCGCTGTTTCGAGGTAGTTGATGATCGCCTTGCGCGCTTCGGCGTTGGGAACCGCGATCACCATCCTGGTCCCGGGCACCATTTTCATCGGACCCTGCAACCAGGTGTCGAGGCTGGCCCGGTCCCAGGTTATGCCGGATGCCTTGAGCGCGGGGCTGAACGCGTAGCCCGGAACCTCTCCGGCCTTGCTGCCGACGATCCCGAACAGGGTCGGGCCGACGCCGTTCTTCGCCGGTTCGACCGAGTGGCACGCGCGGCAGGTCGCGAAAGCGGGCGGCGGCGTCGCCGAAGTCGCGGCGGCAACCGATTCGGTAGGGGAAGAGGAATCGGTGGGGGAAGGCGGGGCCGCGACTTCAGCCTGCACCGGCGCCTGCACCGGCGCCGCTTCGGATGTCGCGGCGGGACTCGCGGTCTCGCCAGCTTGTTCGCCGGGCCCTGATCCGCCGCAGGCGGCCAGCAGGGCGAGCGGCAGGACAACGGTCAAATTCCTGGGATCCATCGTTCTTCCTCCTCGATCGGGAGGCGTAATATAGCCGCACCATCAAGGGAAGCGGCTGATCCAGCGCAAAAGCGGGCCCCGGTGCGCGGAATTCGCTTCCGCTGGCGCGCCCTTGGGCCTATCGCGCCGCCCCACCATGACTGGCCGCGTCGAAGCTCATCCGTTCCGCGCCGAACTGGGCGCCACCCTGCGAATCGCGGGGCCGCTGGCGCTGGCCAATCTCCTGCAGATGGCGGTCTTCGCCACCGACGTGATGTTCGTCGCCCGCCTCGGCCAGGAGGCGCTGGCGGCGTCGAGCCTGGCCGTCGCGATCGTGGCGCTGCTGTTGATGGGCCTCAACGGCGTGACCGGCGCGGTCGCCCCGCTGATCGCCGCCGAGATCGGCCGGCGCGGCAATTCGGTGCGCGAGGTGCGCCGGTCGGCACGCATGGCGCTGTGGCTGGCGGTTCTGCTCGGCGCGGCGGCGATCGGCGTCTGCCTGATGGGTGAGCGGCTGATGCTGGCGACCGGGCAGGACCCGGTGGTCTCGGCCCGTGCCGGCGGTTTCATCGCCGTCCTTTCGTTCTCGCTGGTGCCGATGGCGGTGGCGAATGTGCTGCGTACTTTCGTTTCGGCGCTGGGCCGGCCGATCTTCGCCACGCTCATCACGGCCCTGGCGATCGTGGTGAACGGGCTGGGCAACTACACTTTCGTGTTCGGCCATTTCGGTGCGCCTCGTCTCGAGCTGAACGGCTCGGCGATTTCGAGCATCATCACCGCTTGCGCCACCGTCATCGCCTATGCGCTGGCGATCCGCGCCGACCGCAAGTTGCGCCGCTACCATGTGTTCGGCCGCTGGTGGCGCCCCGAAGGGCAGCGCCTGCGCCAGCTGCTGATGCTGGGCCTGCCGATCTCGGCGACGCTGGTGGCCGAAGGCGGGCTGTTCAGCGGCGCCGCCTTCCTGATGGGGCGCGTCGGCGAGGCGCAGCTGGCGGCGCACACCGTGGCATTGCAGATCGCCGCCTTCGCCTTCCAGGTCCCGTTCGGCATCGGTCAGGCGGCGACGATCCGCGTCGGCTATCACTACGGCGCCGGCAACCGCGCGGGGATCGGCCGCGCGGGCTGGGCGGCGATCGCGGTCGGCCTGGGGTTCATGTGCACTTCGGCGCTGGCGATGCTGCTGATGCCCAGGCTGATCCTGTCCGCCTATGTGGACGTCTCGGCACCGGCCAACGCGGTGCTTGTCGACTATGCGCTGAGCTACCTGTTCGTCGCGGCGATCTTCCAGCTGACCGACGGGCTCCAGGCGGTCGCCGCCGGCGTCCTGCGCGGTATCCAGGATACGCGGGTGCCGATGATGATCGCGGTGTTCGGCTACTGGCTGGCCGGCTTCGCCACTTCGGTGGTGCTGGGCCTGTTCACGCCGCTGGGCGGCGTGGGCGTGTGGATCGGCCTTGCGGTGGGGCTGACGGTCGCGGCGGCGCTCCTGGTGGCCCGGTGGCATTGGCGCGACCGGATTTCGCTGGTTCCGGGTATGGCGCGCGCCTGATTGTCCCTGCCCGGGACCGGTTCGCCGAAAACCGGGACCGCCGGCAAATTTTTTCTGGCGGACGCGCTTGACGGCTTCCCACGCCGCGACCATATCCCCGGCCGTTGGCACTCTCCTGCCGAGAGTGCCAACCCCAATTTATGGTTCGTTGGATAAGGGAGTATCCCATGACTTTTCGCCCGCTGCACGACCGTGTTCTCGTGCGCCGTGTCGAGGCCGAGGAAAAGACGGCCGGCGGCATCATCATTCCCGACAGCGCCAAGGAAAAGCCCGCCGAGGGTGAAATCGTCGCTGCCGGCAATGGCGCCCGCGCTGAAAACGGCACCGTGACCCCGCTCGACGTCAAGATCGGTGACCGCGTGCTGTTCGGCAAGTGGTCCGGCACCGAAGTCAAGGTCGACGGTGAAGACCTGCTCATCATGAAGGAATCGGACATCCTGGGCGTGATCGCCTGAGCCCTCCGCATCCATTCATCTGATTATCGCCATCTGATTATCGAAAGAGGAATTCTACAATGGCAGCCAAGGACGTGAAGTTTTCGCGCGACGCGCGCGAACGCATCCTCGCCGGTGTCGATACGCT
Organism: Novosphingobium sp. CF614; assembly: GCF_900113255.1. Classification (GTDB taxonomy): domain Bacteria; phylum Pseudomonadota; class Alphaproteobacteria; order Sphingomonadales; family Sphingomonadaceae; genus Novosphingobium. Next base: position 582,549 of record NZ_FOOR01000001.1, on the reverse strand, counting down.
GGCCAATGCAGTGAAGGTCACGCTCGGCCCCAAGGGCCGCAACGTCGTGATCGAAAAGAGCTTCGGCGCGCCGCGCATCACCAAGGACGGCGTTACCGTCGCCAAGGAAATCGAACTCAAGGACAAGTTCGAGAACATGGGCGCCCAGATGATCCGTGAAGTGGCCTCGAAGGCCAACGACACGGCGGGCGACGGCACCACCACCGCCACCGTCCTGGCCCAGGCGATCGTGCGCGAAGGCATGAAGTCGGTCGCCGCCGGCATGAACCCGATGGACCTCAAGCGCGGCATCGATCTCGCTGTCACCAAGGTGGTCGAGAACCTCAAGAGTCGTTCGAAGGACGTTTCCGGCTCGGCCGAGATCGCCCAGGTCGGCATCATCTCGGCCAATGGCGACCGTGAAGTCGGTGAGAAGATCGCCGAGGCGATGGAGAAGGTCGGCAAGGAAGGCGTCATCACCGTCGAGGAGGCCAAGGGCCTCGAATTCGAACTCGACGTCGTCGAGGGCATGCAGTTCGACCGCGGCTACCTTTCGCCCTACTTCGTCACCAACCCCGACAAGATGACCGTCGAGCTCGACAGCCCGTACATCCTGATCCACGAGAAGAAGCTCTCGAACCTGCAGTCGATGCTGCCGATCCTCGAAGCCGTGGTGCAGTCCGGCCGTCCGCTCCTCATCATCGCCGAGGACATCGAGGGCGAGGCCCTGGCCACGCTCGTCGTCAACAAGCTGCGCGGCGGCCTCAAGGTCGCGGCCGTCAAGGCTCCTGGCTTCGGCGATCGCCGCAAGGCCATGCTGGGCGACATCGCCACCCTGACCGCGGGCGAGATGATCTCCGAGGACCTCGGCATCAAGCTCGAGAACGTCACCATCGGCATGCTCGGCCAGGCCAAGAAGGTCTCGATCGACAAGGACAACACCACGATCGTCGACGGCGCCGGCTCGCCGGACGAGATCAAGGCCCGCGTCGAGCAGATCCGTTCGCAGATCGAAGTCACCACTTCGGACTACGACCGCGAGAAGCTGCAGGAGCGTCTTGCCAAGCTGGCCGGCGGCGTTGCCGTCATCAAGGTCGGCGGCGCTTCGGAAGTCGAGGTGAAGGAGCGCAAGGACCGCGTCGACGACGCTCTCCACGCGACCCGCGCCGCGGTTGAGGAAGGCATCGTCCCCGGCGGCGGCACCGCGCTGCTCTATGCCACCAAGGCCCTCGTTGGCCTGCGCGGCGAGAACGACGACCAGACCCGCGGCGTCGACATCGTGCGCCAGTCGATCATGACCCCGCTGCGCCAGATCGCGCAGAATGCCGGCTTCGACGGCGCCGTCGTCTCGGGCAACCTGCTGCGCGAGAACGACGAGACCATGGGCTTCAACGCCGCGACCGACGTCTACGAGAACCTCGTCGCCGCCGGCGTGATCGACCCGACCAAGGTCGTTCGCACCGCGCTGCAGGATGCGGCTTCGGTCGCCGGCCTGCTCATCACCACCGAGGCGGCGATCTGCGAGAAGCCGGACGACAAGCCGGCCATGCCCGCGATGCCGGGCGGCATGGGCGGCATGGGCGACATGGGCTTCTAAGCCCAGCCCGGTCCCGGACGACCACGTCCAGGCAACAACATGCGAAGGGCCGGGAGAGCGATCTCCCGGCCCTTTTGCTTTCATCGATCGGAACCCGTGTTCCCTATCCAGGGCAATCGCATAGGAAGGACAAGTTTGGTCCCTATGCGAGTGCCTTGGCTTCCCATGGCTTCGTCATCGCGAGCCGCCGCAGGCGGCGCGGCACTCCAGGGCGGTTTTACGCGGCCCAGGATGGCTTCCGTGGCTTCGCCGCTTCGCAAAGACGAAGAGAGAAGGAGAAGATGCGGCTCGCTCCAAGTGACGTGGCACTATCCGGCGATTCGGCGCGCGATCGGTGCCTGATCCGGCGGGGTGTTCGAATCGTTCTTTAACACGACATGAAAGTGCCGTTTCCGGCAATTACCGCAAGCTTCCTGCAACTCATCGCGTCCCGCTGGCGTTTTGTCGCCGGTGCATTAACGTTCCGGGAACATGGACGAATATAGGGTGGGAACTGCATGACCGGGGCAGGCGACCTTTTCACGCGGTGCCGTAGCGGCGCAAGACGCGTCATCGAACTGCTGACCTTGACGGCGGTGGCGGTGCTGCCGCTCGGCGCGGCGCGGGCGCAGCACGTGCAGGCCGGTGATGCCGTGCAGCCGCGCTCCGAGCAGGTCGTCGAAGTCCAGAACACGTTCGATTCGGTGTTCGGCACCCAACTCCGCGGACCGCGCACATCTTCCACCCCCTTCGAACAGCAGCTGGCCGCGGTGGCGGAGGCTTCGCGCGGGCGCATCGGCGTCGCCGCCGTGGATCTTGCCTCGGGCCGCATGATCGATGTCCTGGGCGATCAGCGTTTCCCCATGGCAAGCACCAGCAAGGTCGCCATCGCCGCGGCTTTCCTGGAAGGAGTCGATCAGGGCAAGTGGAGCCTCACCAGCGAGTTCCCGCTGATGATCCCGGTCGGTTCCGCGCCTTACTCGAGCGCGGTGGCGCCGGTTCGTGCCGGCGAATACATGACCGCCGAACGCCTGATCGAACTGATGATTACCCGTTCCAACAACTACGCCACCGACGCCTTGCTGAAGGTCGTCGGCGGTCCGTCGGCGGTCAATGCCTGGGTCCGCCGCGCCGGCATCGAGAACTGGCACATGGACCGCGACATCGCCACGCTGGTGCGGGACGATGGGGCGATCGACCCGGCGGTGGTGATCGACAAGCGCGACAGCGCCACGCCGGTGGCGATGGTTCAGCTGCTTGCCGGCGTCTACCAGGGCAAGTGGCTGAGCCCGCAAAGCCGCGCCGTCCTGCTGGGCGCGATGAGCCGCTGCGTCACCGGCAAGCATCGCATAGCGGCGGGAATGCCCGAGGGGGTTTCCGTTTCGCACAAGACCGGATCGCTGAACAACACCTCGAGCGACATCGGCATTGTCCAGACGCCCGACGGCCGCGTCTTCGCCGTCGCCATCTACGTCACGGGGCAGGGCAGCCGCCCCGGCCGCGAGGCGCGGATCGCCAGCATCGCCCGCACCGTCTACGACGGCTACCTCACCGAAAGCTCGAACTACCGCCGCACTGCGTCGCGCTGACCAGCCGAAGCCGCCGCGCGGGGACGAAGCGAAAATCTGAATACCCCGCCATCCCCGGGGATGGACAATCGCATATGCGCCGATCTTGTCCTTCATCGTCACCCTGAACTTGTTCCAGGGTGACGACCGAGGGAGGGAAACCCCATATGCGATGGCCTTGCCGTCATCCCGGGCTCGCGCCCTGGGACGACGGGTCATGACAAAGAACGGTTGGTATCAGTTGCTCTTAGGCGGGTTGTCGTCCAGCGCCGCTTCGGCATCCTTGGCGGCCTGTTCGGCATCGGCGGCGGTGTCGCTGGCGGCGTCGGCGACGTCGGCCCCCGCGTCCTTGGCGGCATCGGCGGCATCATTGGCCGCATCGCCGATCTTGTCGCCGGCGGCGTCCATGGCGCTGCCCATGTCGGTCGCGGCGGCTTCGACGTCGTCGCTGGCCGAAGAGGCGGCGGCTTCGGTGGCGTCCTGGGTCTTTTCCGAGCAGGCGGCCAGCGACAGTGCGCCAATGGCGGCAGTGGCGGCGATCAAGATCTTGCGCATCTTCCAGTAATCCCTCGTTTTCAAGTTGTCCGTCGGCGAAACGCCGGGTCCGACGTCCGGCGCCGGTACTTGAAACCGCACGGGCCGAACTCGCTTCGTGGAGTAGGTGTGGACCCGTGCGGTTTCAAGCATTGGCAGTCAAAACGCGGCTCATCGAATCGGGTTCCCGTCCAAAGCCGAACTCGCATGCTGACGCCTCGCTCCGGCGCTGCTACGGACTGTGCCCATGGAGCCAAAGCAGCATCTCTACCTCGTCGACGGTTCGGCCTACATATTCCGCGCCTATCACCGCCTGCCGCCGCTGACCGACCCCGAGGGGACCCCGGTCGGCGCCGTATACGGCTATACGACGATGCTGTGGAAACTGGCCGAGGATCTCCACAAGGCCGACGGGCCGACGCACCTGGCGGTGATCCTCGATGCCGGGAGCAAGTCGTTCCGCAACGAGATCTACGGCGCCTACAAGGCCAATCGCCCGCCCCCGCCCGAGGATCTGGTGCCGCAGTTCCCGCTGATTCGCGACGCCACCCGCGCCTTCTCGCTCCCCTGCATAGAAGAGCAGGGATTCGAGGCGGACGACCTGATCGCCTCCTATGCCCGCGAGGCGGCGCGGCGCGGCTGGGACGTGACCATCGTATCTTCGGACAAGGATCTGATGCAGCTTGTCGGCAAGTGCGCCGAGCCGGACGATGGCTTCGAGGGCGGCTGCATCGACATGCTCGATACGATGAAAAACCAGCGCATCGATATCGCGGAGGTGGTCGAGAAGTTCGGCGTGCCGCCCGAGAAGGTGGGAGACGTGCTGGCGCTGATGGGCGATTCGGTCGATAACGTGCCGGGGGTCTTCGGCGTCGGTCCCAAGACCGCGACCAAGCTGATCCAGGACTACGGCGATCTCGAAAGCGCGCTCGCCGCCGCGCCGGAAATGAAGAAATCCAAGTTGCAGGAACGGCTGGTCGAGCAGGCGGACCAGGCGCGCCTGTCCAAGGTGCTGGTCACGCTCAAGGAAGACTGCGTGCTGCCGATGCCGCTCGACGCGTTCAAGCTGGACGCGGTGCCGCCGGAACCGCTTGCCGCTTTCCTTGCCCGGCACGGCTTCACCAGCCTGCTGAAGCGTCTCGATACCGGTGCCGGCAGCCCGGAGCGCGCGACCCGGCTCAATCCCGCGAAGCCGGTCACCGCCGGGGCCAATCCGCTGGAGGGTGCCGCGCGGCAGGCACCGCCGGAAATGCCGGCCGTGGACTATGACGCCTACGAATGCGTGCAGACGCCCGCCGCGCTGGAGGCATGGATCGCCAGGGCCCACGCGGCGCACCTCGTCGCGGTGGATACCGAAACCTCGATGCTCGACGCGATGCAGGCCGAGCTTTGCGGCGTCAGCCTGGCGGTGGGCCCCAACCAGGCCTGCTACATCCCGCTGGGCCACGGCGGCAGCGACATGTTCGCCGAAAAGCCCGCGCAGGTCCCGCTCGAACAGGCCGTCGCGCTGCTGAAGCCGCTGCTGGAAAGCGACGCGGTTCTCAAGGTTGGGCAGAACATCAAGTACGATCTCAACGTCCTTGCCCGCCATGGCATAGAGGTGGCCCCGGTCGACGATACCATGATCGAGAGCTTCTGCCTCGACGCGGGGCGCTCGATCGACGGCATCGGCGGCGGCCACGGCATGGACGAACTCTCAGAGCGCCATCTCGGCCACACGCCGATAGCCTTCAAGGAGGTCTGCGGCACCGGCAAGAAGGCGATTCCCTTCGGCGAAGTCCCGCTCGCCAAGGCGACGCGCTATGCCGCCGAGGACGCCGACGTCACCTGGCGCCTGCACGCATTGCTGAAGCCGCGCCTGAGCGAGGAAGGCGGCACCCGGATCTACCAGCGGGTCGACCGCCCGCTGATACCGGTGGTGGCGCGGATGGAGCGGCACGGCGTCAAGGTCGATCGCGACAGGCTGGCCGGCCTCTCCAGCCAGTTCGCGGAAGCCATCGGCGCGCTCGAAAGCGAGATCCATGGCCTGGCCGGCCAGGTGTTCACCATCGGCAGCCCCAAGCAGCTGGGCGATATCCTGTTCGACAAGCTGGGCTACAAGGGCGGGCGCAAGGGCAAGTCGGGCCAGTATTCGACGGACCAGGCGATTCTGGAGGGGCTCGCCCTGCAAGGCGCCGAAGTCGCCACCAAAGTGCTTGAATGGCGCCAGCTTTCCAAGCTGCGCTCGACTTATACCGAGGCGCTGCAGGCGGCGATCAATCCGCGGACCAGCCGCGTCCATACCAGCTACAGCCTTGTCGGCGCGCAGACCGGGCGGCTTTCCTCCACCGAGCCCAATCTGCAGAACATCCCGATCCGCACCGAGATCGGCCGGCAGATCCGCGAGTGCTTCGTGGCCGAGCCAGGCCATGTCCTGCTCTCCGCCGACTATTCGCAGATCGAGCTGCGCCTGGCCGCGCACATGGCCGACGTGCCGAGCCTGAAGGAGGCCTTCGCCAATGGCGAGGACATCCATGCGCGCACCGCGATGGAGATGTTCGGCACGGTCGATCGCGACACCCGCGGGCGGGCCAAGACCATCAACTTCGCGATCCTCTACGGCATCTCGCGCTGGGGGCTCGGCGGGCGGCTGGGGGTGGAGGCGGACGAGGCGCAGGCGATGATCGATCGCTATTTCGAGCGCTTTCCCGGCATCCAGCGCTATATCCACGAAACGCTCGAAGGCGTGCGGGCATGCGGTTATTCGCAGACGCTGTTCGGCCGCAAGACCTGGTTCCCGCGCATCAACGCGAAGAACCAGGCCGAACGCCAGGGCAGCGAGCGCGCCGCCATCAACGCCCCGATCCAGGGCACTTGCGCCGACATCATCAAGCGCGCCATGGCCCGCATGGACCCGGCGCTCGCCGAAGCGGGGCTGGGCCACGTGCGGATGCTGCTGCAAGTGCACGACGAACTGGTGTTCGAACTGCCCGAGGGAGACGTCGCCGCCGCTTCTCCGGTGATCCAGCGGGTCATGGCCGAGGCCGCGCTGCCGGCGGTGAAGCTGGACGTGCCGCTGGGGGTGGAGATCGGCTTCGGGCCGAGCTGGGGCGCGGCGCACTGATGCCGGGACGGCGTTACCGCGTGGGGACAGGTTTCTCGCCCGAATAGTCGTAGAAACCGCGGCCGGTCTTGCGGCCGTACCAGCCCGCCTCGACGTATTTCTGCAGCAGCGGGGCGGGGCGGTACTTGGGATCGCCAGTGGTCGAGTGGAACACCTTCATGATCTGGTAGAGCGTGTCGAGCCCGACGAAATCGGCGAGGGTGAGCGGGCCCATCGGGTGGTTGAGGCCGATCCGGCAGCCCGCGTCGATATCCTCCACGGATCCGATCCCGGCGCCGAGCACGAAGATCGCCTCGTTCACCATCGGGCACAGGATGCGGTTGACCACGAAACCCGGCTCGTCGCCGGCCAGTACCACGGTCTTGCCGAGCTTCTCGCCGAAGGCCTTCATGCGATCGACGGTGTCCGGCGCGGTGGCGAGGCCGGGGATCACCTCGACCAGGCCCATCACCGGCACCGGATTGAAGAAGTGCAGCCCGCAGAAGCGCGCCGGATCGGGCGAACCGGCGGCCATGCGGGTGATCGGGATCGAGCTGGTGTTGGAGGCCATGATCGCGGTTTCGCCCAGCACCTTGCCGGCGGCCTCGAAGATCCTGAGCTTGATTTCCTCGCGCTCGGTCGCCGCTTCGATGATGAGGTCGCAGCCGGACATCGCGGAATAGTCGGCCACCGGTGCGATGCGGGCCAGCAGCGCGTCGGCGTCGGCCTGGGTCAGCTTGTCCCTGGCGACCAGCTTGGCCAGGCCCTTGCCGATCCCGGCCTTGCCCTTTTCGGCGTTCTCCAGGCTGATGTCGGTCAGGATCACGTCCATGCCCTTGCCCGCCACGGTCTGGGCAATGCCCGAGCCCATGATGCCCGCACCGATGATTCCGACTGTCTGCACGCTCGCGCTCCTTGATCTAGCGATTCTGCCCCGGCACCCAAAGCACGTCGTCCGCGCCGCCGGCGTTCACCGCGCGGGCAAGGACGAAGAGGTAGTCGCTGAGGCGATTGACATAGGCCAGCGCGGCCGGGTTCACCGGCTCCGTCGCGGCGAGCGCCACGGCGCGGCGTTCGGCGGCGCGGGTGGACGCGCGGGCGAGGTGGATGCGTGCCGCTGCCTCGCTGCCGCCGGGCAGGATGAAGCTCCGGAGCGGCTGGAGATGCTCGTTGATCGCGTCGATCGCCGCCTCCAGCCATTCGACTTGCGCATCGACCATGCGCAGCGTCATCTCGCCCGGAGTGAAATCCTCGCCAGGCGTCGCCAGGTCCGCGCCCAGGTCGAACAGGTCGTTCTGGATCCGCGTAAGCGTGGCTGCGTGGCCGGTGGCGGGGTGAATGGCGGCCGGGGGCGTGCCGGCAAGCGCGCAGACGGCCAGGCCGATCGCGCTGTTCGCCTCGTCGATCGCGCCGATCGCTTCCATGCGCGCGGCATGCTTGGGCAGGCGCGAGCCGTCGACAAGGCCGGTGGTGCCGTCATCGCCGGTGCGCGTGTAGATCTTGTTCAGCCGGACCAAGGGTTCAGCGCGCCATCGCCAGCAGCAGCGCGCAGACGAGCACCGCCGCCGCCTGGTACTTGATGCGGTTGAACATCATCTTGTTCTGCAGGATCTGGTTCGGCGTCGGCCCGGTCGCGCTCGGGTCGCGGTGGAGGTCTTCCTTGGTGCCGTTGATGAAGGCGACGATGCCGCGCACCAGGCTGACGACGACCAGGATCATCAGCACGGCGATGATGGGGACCAGCAGATAGTTCATGCCTGCCCTTGTAGGCCTTGCCACGGCCAATTGCCAGATAGGGAAATGCCGGCGGGAAAGCGGTGCTCGCGCAGGGCTTCCGCGATCGCCCGGCCGTCCTCGCCGGCGCGCCGCCGGTCCGCCAGGGAGGGCGAACCGCGCCGCTTGGCAAGCTTGCGCCCGTCCGCTTCGACCAGCAGGCCGTGATGGTGCCAGATGGGCACGGGCAGGTGCAGCAGCGCCTGCAGCAGGCGGTGGACGTGGCTGGCCGGGAACAGGTCCATGCCCCGGGTGACGAGGGTGATCCCGTCCGCCGCGTCGTCCAGCGTGGCGGCAAGGTGGTAGCTGGCGGGCAGGTCCTTCCGCAGCAGCACCACGTCGCCGAATATCGCCGGTGTCGCCGGTCGAGCGCCGGCGATCTCGTCGATCCATTCGAGCGGTCCGGCGATCTCCATGGCCCTGGCGACGTCCAGCCGCCAGGCGGCGCCCCGCGGATCGACGTTGCGGCCGCGGCAGGTGCCAGGATAGACCGGGCCGTCGGGTCCCGCCCCGGTCGCGGCGGCGGCGATCTCGGCGCGGGTGCAGCGGCAGGGGTAGAGCAGGCCCATGGCCTTGAGCCGCGCGCCGGCCTCGGCATGGCTGGCAAGGCGCCGGGACTGGAACACCGGCTCCCCATCCCACGCGAGGCCCAGCCATTCGAGATCGCGCAGGAACGCCTCGGCGAACGCGGGCCGGCTGCGCTCGCCGTCGATATCCTCGATACGCAGCACGAACCGGCCGCCCCGCGCCCGCGCCAGATCGTGCGCGACAACGGCGGCATAGGCATGGCCAAGGTGCAGCGGACCGTTGGGGCCGGGAGCGAAGCGGGTCACGATCATCGCCGCCTTCGTAGAGCGAACGGGGCGAAACGGGAATCGTCATCGTCATCCCGGCGCACCCTGCGATCGCGGCGATGCCTGTGCGGCCTGCGCGCGTCCGCGCCGCGATGCCGCCTGTGGATTCTCCGCCGGCGCCGGTCTCTTGCCATCTTGACGGCGAGTCCCGCAAATGCTGCATATGCGCCCATGCATTGCCATCAAATCGCAATGACGGCCTGCGACAGGAGGCCATGCTCAGATCGGAGCTGATCGAGCGCGCGGCCCGGTTCCGCAGCGCGGAGGGGGACCCCTCCCGCAGTCTTTCCGACTGTCCCGCCTTGGTGCTGAACGCGGACTACACGCCGCTGTCCTATTATCCGCTCAGCCTGTGGCCCTGGCAGACCGCGATCAAGGCGGTGGTGCTGGAACGGGTGGACATCGTCTCCAGCTATGACCGCGCGGTGCACTCGCCCAGCTGGACCATGCAGATCCCCTCGGTGATCGCGCTCAGGCAATATGTGCGGCCTTCCGAATTCCCCGCCTTCACGCGCTTCAACGTGTTCCTGCGCGATCGGTTTTCCTGCCAGTATTGCGGCAACCCGCATAACCTGACCTTCGACCACGTGATTCCGCGCCGCCTCGGCGGGCGGACGAGCTGGGAAAACATCCTGACCGCCTGCTCGCCGTGCAATCTCAAGAAGGGCGGGCGCACCCCCAAGCAGGCCAGGATGCCCCCGCTGGTCCCGCCGATCCGCCCCACCAGCTGGCAGCTGCAGGAACGCGGCCGGGGCTTCCCGCCCAACCACCTTCACGAGACCTGGCGTGACTGGCTCTACTGGGATGTCGAGCTGGAAGAGTAGGGTGCGGGGAATATTCTGCTCCAGTCCGCGGTGATTGGACCTCCTGCCTCCCTCCCCCTTCGCAATTGTCGAAAGGGGGGATGGACCTCGTTTCAGGCATGCGCAACGCATGGCGGCATGATCCATATCTGCCGTTTCTTCCCCCAATGTGGTGCGGTCCGGCGAATTTGGAGTTCGCATCGCCGTCGATCGATGGCACAAGGTCCGGCATGACCCGCACTTTCGGCCAGCCCCCCGCCGCCGCCGATTTCGAGGCGCTTGCCCATGCCGCCTTCGCGCGCATCCCGCAGCCGTTTGCCGATCATCTCCAGGGCATTACCGTCCATGTCGAGGAATACGCCGATGCGGAGACGCTGGCCGACCTCGGCATCGAGGATCCGTTCGAACTGACCGGGCTCTACCAGGGGCGGCCGATGGATGCGGAATCGGTCTGGGTCGCGGGCGAACTGCCGCCCCGCATCACGCTGTACCGCCAGCCGCTGCTTGCCGAATGGTGCGAAACCGAAGTGACGCTGGAAGAGCTGGTGATCCATGTCGTGATCCACGAGGTCGGCCATCACTTCGGTCTGAGCGACGACCAGATGCATGGGCTGGAAGACAGCGTGCATTGAAAAAGCGCGCGCCCCGCGCGCAAATTGGTCGTTGGAGCGTCATGATGCGATGCGATAGAGCGGGCCATGACTTTCACGGCCCTGACTCGCACCGCCCTCACACCTCGCACCGTCCTGACTCGCACCGTTCCGTTCGCCGTCCTTTCCCTGCTCGCCGCCTGCGCCGCGCCGCAGGTGGCGCATCGGGCTTCGCTCACGCCCGTGGCCCCCGTCGAAGTGGGGATCATCGCCATCAACGATTTTCACGGCACGCTCGAACCGCCCAGGGCATCGGTGTCGGCGCCCGACGGCAAGGGCGGGTCGATCCCCGTGCCGGCGGGCGGCGCGGCCTGGCTGGCCTCGGCGGTGGATACGATCAAGGCCGGGCATCCCAACCATGTGGTGGTGGGCGCCGGCGACCTTACCAGCGCCTCGCAGCTCGCCTCCTCGCTTCACCTGGACGAGCCGGCGGTGGGCGTCATGAATCGCATCGGGCTGGATTTCAACGCGGTGGGCAACCATGAGTTCGACCGTGGCTGGAAGGAGCTGCTGCGCCTCCAGAACGGCGGCTGCGAGAAGAATACCCGGCTCCAGCCCTGCCAGCTCGAACAGTTCGAGGGCGCGAATTACCAGTACCTGTCTGCCAGCACGTTCAAGGCCGACGGCTCCACGCTGTTCCCGGCGACCGGCCTCAAGACGTTCGGCACCGGCGCGGGCAAGGTGACGGTCGGTTTCGTCGGCCTGTCGCTGCGCGCCGTGCCGATGCTGGTCTCTCCCGACCAGGTCGCGGGCCTGACTTTCGGCGACGAGGCCGAGGCGATCAACAAGGCGGTGCCGGCGCTCAAGGCCGAAGGCGCCGACGCGGTCGTGGTGCTGATCCACCAGGGCGGCAAGACCAGGGAGGGCGATCCGGACAGCTGCAACGACCTGACCGACGGGATCAGGCCGATCCTCGACCGGCTCGGCCCCGGGGTCGATCTCGTGGTTTCGGGCCACACCCACTGGCAATATGTGTGCCACTACGGCCAGAGCGGCGACGGCACCCCGATCCTGCTCACCAGCGCCGGGGTCTATGGCAAGCTGGTGACCGACATCACGCTGAAAATCGACCCGGCGACGCACCGCGTCATTTCCAAGCAGGCGCACAACGTGATCGTGCAGTCGCCCGGCTATTCCGGCGGCCGGGGAGATGTGCCGAACACCGCGCTCTACCCGCGGTTCAACCCGCGCGCCGACGTGGCCGCCTATGTCGCCGGCTATGTGCGGGGCGCGGCGGCGCTGATCGCGCGGCCGGTGGGCAAGATCTCCGGCCCCGCGGCCAAGCCTTCGACCGAAAGCGAGGAAGGGGGCACGCTGGGCAACCTGGTCGCCGATTCGCAACTGAACGCCGGCAGGGACGCGGGCGCGCGGATCGCCTTCGTCAACCCCCTCGGCCTTCGCGCCCCGCTCGATCCGGCGCCGGACGGCGGGGTGACGTTCGGGCAGGTCTATGCGGTGGAGCCGTTCAACAACAGCCTGGTGACGATGACCCTGACCGGCGCGCAAGTGCGCGCGGTGATCGAGGAAGGGCTCGACGACCAGGGAACGCGGCAGGTGCTGGCGCCTTCGGCCGGGCTGCGGTTCGCGTTCGACATGCGCCGCCCTTCGGGCAGCCGGCTGGTCTTGCTGACGCTGGAAGGCAAGCCGATCGATCCGGCGGCGAGCTACCGCGTGACCGTGGCCAACTTCCTTGCCGAGGGGGGCGACGGCTTCTCCACCTTCACCCAGGGAACCGACGAAGTGCGCGGGCCGATCGACAACGAAGCCTTCCAGCAATGGATCGCCGGCGTGCCGGTGCGGCAGGTGCCGCAGGAACAGCGGGCGGCGAAAGTCGGCGGGTAGAGGGCGCCCCGCGCGCCCCTGCTCGGCCCGGTGGACAAATCGCGCGATCGCACTTGCCCCTGCGGCGCGGCTGGGGAATCACGCAAGGCATGGCGATTCTGAGCGACAAGTGGATCCGCGGCCAGGCGATGGAAAGCGGCATGATCGAACCTTTCGTGGAGGCCCAGCGCCGCGATGGGTGCATTTCCTACGGCCTGTCCTCCTACGGCTATGACGCCAGGGTGGCGGACGAGTTCAAGATCTTCACCAATGTCGATTCGGCGGTGGTCGATCCCAAGGATTTCGCGTCCAACTCCTTCGTCGATCGCAAGACCGACATCTGCGTGATCCCGCCGAACTCCTTCGCGCTTGCCCGCACGGTCGAATACTTTCGCGTCCCGCGCGACGTGCTGGTGATCTGCCTGGGCAAATCGACTTATGCGCGCTGCGGGATCATCGTGAACGTCACGCCGCTCGAACCGGGCTGGGAAGGGCATGTCACGCTCGAATTCTCGAATACCACGCCGCTGCCGGCAAAGATCTATGCCAACGAGGGCGCCTGCCAGTTCCTGTTCCTGCAGGGCAACGAACCCTGCGAGATCAGCTACGCCGACCGCGCCGGCAAGTACATGGGCCAGCGCGGCGTGACATTGCCCCGGCTGTAGTCCGCCTGGGGGCTCATCTGTCCCCCCGTTGTCCCCCCTCCAGACCCCGGTTGGACCCCGTCCGTCCCCCTTGAAAGCGAAGGTTGACCGCGCCGAAAATTGCCCTAAATGCGCGGTTTCCGGCGTGCCGGGCGGTTAGCTCAGTTGGTAGAGCATCTCGTTTACACCGAGAGGGTCGGGGGTTCGAGCCCCTCACCGCCCACCAGGACCTCGGTGTTGATCGCCAAGGATCACGGCCACCCGCTGGCCGTCAAAGTATCGGAATGGTTCATCCGTAGCGCGCCCAGGCAATCGGACGCTCGGCAGCGACAGGACTTTGCCGAGCGCTTTGGTACCCACAACCCGCGTGTCCTGAAAGTGCTGGTGCTGCTTCACGACACGATCGATACGCCGCCCACGCGCAGCGAACTGGCCCATGCTGCTGGCGTTTGCGTGCGGCAGATCGAACGGTTGTTCCGCGCCGAACTGGGCATGTCGGTACGGGAAGCGGGAGAGGCGATCCGCCTGGACCATGCTGCCCACCTCCTGAAATCGACCGGGCAGTCGGTCACCGCCGTGGCCCTCGCGTGCGGCTTCGCTTCAGCCAGCCATTTCTCCCGCGCTTTCAAACAGAGCTATGCGGTTTCGCCCAGGCACTGGAAGGCCCACAAGGCAGCCGTGACGGCCATCCCAGACCAAGAACTTGCCCGCATTGAGTCTTTGCGCGACCGGAAAACCCGTGCAATGAGCCTCTAGGAAAGAAATTTTCCAGGAATGGATGACGAATTCGTGGCGCGAACCCAGCAAGTCAACGATGCCGAAACGATGGGACGGCGGCTGCGCGTCATCCGCAGGGAGCGTAACTCCACCCTGGCAGACGTCAGCGCGCGCGCACGAATTTCCGTCTCCGCGCTTTCCAAGATCGAGAATGCGCAGATTTCGGTTTCTTACGACATCCTCAAGCGCGTGTGCGATGCTTTGGACATCGGCATCGAGGACATCGTCTCATCTGGCGAAAAAAGCCAGCTTTCTGGCCGCAAGACGACGACGCGGGCCAACGAAGGCGAACTGTTCACCAGCGACCAGTACGATTACCGCGTCCATTCCAGCGAGATTTCGAAGAAGGCGATGATCCCCTTCGAAATGGTGATCCGCGCGCGTTCAGTCGACGAGTTCGACCATTGGAGCCAGCACAATGGCGAAGAATTCGTCTACGTGCTGGCCGGTGCGATCGATATCCACACCGAACATTACACGCCGTTGCGCCTCAACCAGGGTGAAAGCGCGTATTTCGATAGCAGCATGAAGCACTTGTACGTGTCCGTGGGCGACGATGATGCGCGAGTACTGTCGGTTTCCTACGATCCCAGCGCGGCAGAGGCACGCCCGGTATCGACCTATATGCATCCCTCGACCCGCTAATCACCACGCCGGAACTCCAGGCGCACTTTCCTATAGGAAAACGCGCCTCCGGCAGCGGCGCGCTCAGTCGTAGTATTCGGGTGCGAGCCGCATGTGCTGGATCGCGACGGGATCGTGGAACAGCAGCATCCGGGCGTCCAGATCTTGCTGCAGCGCATTCAGGCGGCGAATGGCGCGCAAGGCGGCGGCATCGTCACAGCATTCTCCGGGCAGGACTTCATGCTCGAAATTTTCCGCCAGATCGCCGGCATCGAACGGCAGGATAATCGGTCCACTGCCTGGTAGTTTCACCACTGCGGACTGATGCCCTGCGGTATGTCCGCGCGTATCGAGCAAAGTCAGGCCGGGCATCGCCGTCCAGTCTCCACGCCGTAGATCCCATTGCAGCCCGGCCATGTCGTAGTCGGAGCGGATGTAGGCCAGTCCCGGATCGCCTCCGAACGCCACGTCGTATTCGGCTTGCTGCACGCTGATCCGGGCGTGCTGCAGGCGCCCCAGGTAGCCGCAATGATCGAAATGCAGGTGCGACAGGATCACCCAGTCTATGTCCTGAAACCCAATGCCGATCTGTTCGAGCTGGGCCTCGATGCGGTGCGCAGCTCTTACGATCGGCGCCGTCATGCCGTGGCGTGTGAAGCAAGCCTCACGTCGCGCTGGATCGTCGATGTTGTCGGGGTTCAACCCGGCGTCGAGCAAGACCCAGCCCGAAGTCGTATCCAGCAAGTAGGCGCATACCGGCTCGCTCAGAATGAAGCGTCCGCCAAAGTCTCGCGTCGAGATCGTCTTTGGCAGGATCTCAAAGCCGCACAGCAGCACGAACAAGCGTTTGATATCGGTCATGATAAGATCGGCCTCCTGCCCCGCGCGATAGGCAGCGCAAGACCGGCCACTATCAGCCCGACGCAGGCGATGGCCACAAAGCCCATCCACCCGTTCATCCCGAAGTAGATCGAAGGCGCCAGGAACGAAAGCACCGAGATGCCCTGCCCGATCAGACCCGAGGCCGCGCCGCTTCGGGACGGGCTGGCCACAACCACGGGCAATTGCGCCATTGCCACAGCGCCCATACCGCTGAACGCGACAAGCCATCCGAACAGCCCGAGCGAGGCCAACGCAAAACCCGAGCCGGGCCAGAACAACAAGGCCTGCGAGGCCATGCCCAGACCCGCCAGGCCGGCGAACAGCAGCTTGCGGTTCAGACGGCGGGTCAGCAGCGCTCCGGTCATGAGGCCGCACAGCACCATCGCCACCCCCTTGATGGCTGCCACCGTGGTTGCCGAAGCGCCCATCGACGTCCCATGCACTTGCGCCAAGTATAACGGCGCGATCAGGCTGGTGCCATAGGAAAGAGCGGACGGCACTGCTACCGCCACGGTGAGCAGGATGACATCGCGCTCGCGAAAGACGCTGGCGAAGCTGCTGAGTTGCTTTTTCCAATGGGGTGCGGCGGCGGTCTTCACATGCGGCAGTGCCATGAGAGCTGCGAACAACACCAGCATGATCGCGCCATAGATCAAGAACGCAGGCTGCCACCGCCCCGTCCCGGCAAACGGCGCTGCCAGCAGCAGTCCCATCGCAAAGCCGGTAGGCGCATACGTCGACCATAGCGACATGGCCCGCACCTGCCGCCTGCCTGCCGTCGCGCCGACCAACAATGCCGGTGCAGCCACGCTAATCCCGGTGAAACCGACACCGCTGACGGCGAGCGCCAGCATCAGCAAGCTGAGGCTTGCTCCCCATGCGGCTAACCCGGCGCCCAGCGCACAAACGAAGGCGGAAACGACAATGACCCGCTTGGCGCCGGCACGATCCACCAATCCGCCGCAAAACACCCCGCCGATCGCCGAGGGCAACGAGAACATCGCCAGCGCCAGGCCGACGTCGTTGCGCGCAACGTGCATCGCCACGCCCAAATCTGCCGTCAGCGCAGCCGCTACGCCCACCATCCCCATGCTCGCGGCGGTGGCGAGATAGGTCAGCGCGATCAACAGCCAGCCGATTTGCGGCGTATCGGCATTCATGGCGCCGATGCGCGGTTCGGAGAGAGTTGCCATCTTGGTCTCCACGGCCTTGCCGTTCAGGCGCGTTCGAGAATGGTGTTATTCATGGCGCGACCCAACACCGCAAGCCGATCGCGTTGCGGCACCGGGCCTCGCCTTCCGCCTTGGGCGCCGATGTACCATACGGTTTTCTTGCCGGGCAGGTAGCGCGGCCAATTGCCATGTGCGCCGGGAACCGCATTGGGATCGCCGGTCCGCGCGAACTGGGCCCACCAGCCGCTCATCCGGTCCATCAGGCCGCTCTGCTCGCGGCTCAAACCGAACCCGCGTACGGACTGGGTGCGCAAGGCAAAGCCGATCTCCGAACCGTGGAACGCCCCCAGATCGGCACCCGACCCTTCGTTGAAAGTGGCGCTGGCGGGGACCGTGCCGACGTATTCGAACTGGTAGGAATAGACCGCAGAGCGCCCCGACGTCGCCAAGGCGATGGCAAGCGCGGCTGCATTCCAATTGAAGATGATGTCGCCCATGGCCTCATGGCCTTGCCGCGTAGCTGCGGTATCATCGGCGGCATCGAAGAACCGCAAGGCCTGTGCTGCGTGTTCGGCGTATTCCGCGCTGATTTCCGCTTGAAGGCCTTTGACCGTGCCGCCCCCCAGCGGGGGAAACAGCGTCCCTTCATCGCGATTGCGCCCGACGATGACGGGAACGGCGGCATGGCGCCCCGCCATGACCATGGCGAAAGGATGATCGGGCACATGATGCCCGTCGATCTGAGGGTAGAAACGCCACGAACTGGCATTGGCCTCGACCAGCGCGGGCGCTTTCATCGCCCGCATGTCGGCGATACCGGACGCGCCGACTTCCTTGGCGAAATCCAGCCCGGCGCGCTCCATCGGCTCGCGCTCGCCGAGCAGGATGAAACTGGACGGCTTGCCCATCGGCGCGCCGCTCTGCGCGATGGCGCGGTGGAAAAGCCCCCGCGATTGCGGCATCACCAGGTGAAAACCGACGCTGAACGCCCCAGCCGACTGGCCCAGGATCGTCACGTTGCCGGGATCGCCGCCAAACCCTGCGATGTTCTGCTGCACCCAGCGCAAGGCGGCGATCTGGTCCATCAGGCCATAGTTACCCGAAATCCTGTCAGGCGATTCCGCAGCCAGCTCGGGATGGGCGAAGAACCCCAGGATACCCACGCGGTAATTGATCGAGACGAAGACCACGCCCTCCCGCGCAAGCGCTTCGCCTTCGTAGAGCGGATTGTCGGACGAGCCGGCAACGAACGCCCCGCCGTATATCCACACCATGACTGGATACGGCTTTTCGGAAGGTTCCGCTGGGGACCACACGTTCACCGACAGGCAGTCTTCCCCCATCGAACGGGGGCCGCGCACGCTGAAGGCGCTTTTGCCAGCCTCGGGCGTGGCCCAGGGGCTGGCGGAAAACCGATCCGCGCGCAAAGTGCCTTTCCACGGCATCACGGCCTGCGGTGGACGCCACCGCAAGGGGCCGGATGCCGGCTGCGCGTAAGGTATCCCCAGCCAGCGCCGAACGCCGCTGCCGGGGAGTACGTCACCGGCGACCTTCCCCGCCGCCGTTTCCACCAGGAGCGAGGAACCGGCAGCGCGGACAGTCGATGCAACCGCAAGAGCAGCGGTACTGGCGACAAAGCCACGACGGGTAAGTTTCGGTTTGTTCATTGGCTTCCCGTCGTGGCTCGTTTTCGGTTCCGGACTTGTGCGTCTTCTACTGACGATAGGTCAGCGTCAGGCCGATCGTGCGCGGTCGGTTCACGTAGACGTAGTAAAGCGACGATCCGGCCAAGTCGTGCGTACGCGACAAGGGCTTGCTGTCGTTGAAGATGTTGTTGGCGAACACCGACAAATCGAACGCCGCCAGCTTCGCGCCCAGCCTGGCCGAGACAACCGCGCTGGATTCGGTGGGCGTCAGCCCCGCGTCGAAGCTGTAGGTTTTCGGATCGAGTGCAGGTCCGCGGCTGCGGAACGTGGTGTCGGCGCGGAAATACGCGTCCACCTCCTGGGTGACGGGGAAGTCTACCTGCGCCCAAACGGCGCCGGTGAACTGCGGGCCGCCGATCCTGGCGCCCTTGGCGGCGAGCAGAGCGCCGCCACTTCCCTCAACGTCCTCGGCATACGTCGTACGATTGAAGCCGACGTTGCCGCCTATGCTAAGGCCCTCGGCAAGCCGGAAATCCGCCGCTACGTCGATACCGCGGCTGTTCGCCTTGCCCAGGTTCTGGATGTACTGGAAGCCGCAGTTCGGCAAGTTGACCGGCTGCTGGATGTTGCTCCATTTGATCCAGTAGGCATTGGCATCAAGGTGCATCCGCCCGCCCATGAGCGAGCCCTTTACGCCGCCATCGAAGCTCCAGACGCTATCGGACCCATACGTCGTCGGGCTTTGGGAAATGCCCAATGAGGCAAGGTCCGACGCGCAATATTCAGCCGGGACCGGCCCTTGTGCGCCACCCTGGCGAAACCCCTTGGCGGCGTTCGCATAGAGCAGCGTGTTTTCGTTCGCCTGATACGCGACACTGAACTTGGGCGTGACCGGGGTTTCCTTGGTGCTTCCCTCGACATAGCTGGGGCCGCCGTTGACCGGGCCGTCGGCGGCGTCGGTGAACGAGAACTTCATCTGCGATACGCGAACGCCGGCGCTCAATGTCAGCTTGTCGTTAACGTGGTAGTCGAAGTTGGCGAAGCCGGCGATCTGCTCGTCCTTGGAATTGACGAGGTCGATGTAGCTCTTGGCATCCACCGCAGCGGCCGGGTTCGAACTTGTCGTGTTATTGTCCGACACCTGCCGCTGGTTCGAGTAGTAGAACCCCAGCACCCAGTCCAACGGGCCGCCGGGCTTGGATTGTACGCGCAGTTCCTGCGTGAAGTTGGCTTGACTCGTGACGACGGTGGACGAAGACGGGCGCAGCGTGCTGACGGACGTAACCGCATCGCCCGTATTGATGGCGCGCAGATAGCTGGTGTAATCAAGCGTAATAACTTGCTTGCGATCGAACCATGATGTGTTCGAGACGACCATGAAATTGTCGCCATCGTATTCCAGCTTTACGGCTGGCAAGTAGAAGCGGTCGCGGCGCGGTTCCGAAAGCGTATTGCCGCTGCGATAATCCGCATCGCCGGAATCGCTGTACTGCTCCCAAACCGAGTTGCGCGCCGCCTGATATTGCTTTTGATAGAACAACGAAGGCGTGATCGTCAGTTCCGGGATAGGGCGGATGGCCAGCGCACCGCGCACCACCGTGGTACGCTCCCAGTTGGCATCTTTATCGACCACTGCCCCGGTCTCGGCGTTGATCTGGTCGATGTAACCGCCATCCCGCCGCTGCGATACACTGAGACGGAAGCCGACCAAATCTTTGGCGATCGGAGCGCCGATCGCAGCGCCGATCTCGTAGGATGGAGGGCCGTTGTGGGTGGTCGAGACTTCCGCCCGGCCATAGGCGGAGTACGCATCCAGGCTGGGCGCCGGTGTGATGAAGCGAACCGCGCCGCCTTCGGCGCCAGCGCCAAACAGCGTGCCTTGCGGACCCTTGAGCACTTCCACCCGTTCGAGGTCGAACACGCGGGGGAAAGCGTTGCCGCCGAAGTAGCCGATGCTGCGGATCTGGATCGGCGTTTCGTCGACGTAGATGGCGGTTGTCGCAGAACCGACGTCGGAGGAAATGCCCCTGATCGAAATGCTGTTGCTGGTGTTACCCGAAACGCCGCCGGTATTGCTGAACAGCAAGCCCGGCGTATAGCGCGCGATATCGTCGATCGTGCGCATGCCGCGCTGATCCATCTGCGACTGGCTGAACGCGTCGATCTTGATCGGCACTTTGTCCAGCGTCACTTCACGACGCGTCGCGGTGACGACGATCGTGCCTTCTTCGTTGCCTGAATCCGCTTCGGCTGCCTGCGCCGCCCCGGATGCTACTGAAACAACCGCAACCCCGGCGAGGAATCCCGCCCGCATGATCGCAATCTTTCCCTCATTGTTCGAATGCCGCTTGAACATACAACCTCCTAGAAACAGAATGTCGCGTTCACTCCTGGATTTTATTTATTTTTTTGGTTTTTATTTAATTATTAGAACAAGTCGAAGTACTCTCTTTGCTCCCAGTCCGTAACCGTAGTGTTGTATCGTTCAACCTCGGCCCGCTTTATCATTAAGAAATAATCGATGAATGCATTGCCGAACGCTTCGCGCATCGGGGCGTCCGCGGCCAAGGTGTCGAGCGCTGCCTCCAGGCTGCTCGGCAGGGGCTGGGCGTCGGCCAGATAGGGGCTATCGACAGGCGCGCCGGGTTCTGCCCGCGCGGCGATGCCGGCAAGCCCGGTCAGCATTTGCGAGGTCAGATAAAGATAGGGATTGGCCGCCGGTTCGCCGATGCGGTTCTCGATCCGGGTCGCGCCTGGCGCGCCGCGTGCCAATACCCGCAGCATCGCGCCTCGATTGTCCTCGCCCCAGGCCACCCGATCGGGCGCCAAGGAATTGGCACGGTAGCGCTTGTAGCCGTTGATGGTGGGCGTGCTGAACGGCGTCGCCGCTCGCGCACCGCTGAGCAGGCCGGCCAGGAAGTGACGACCGATGTCCGAAAGCCCCTGCCCGCCATCTTCGCGCGCGAAGAGATTGCGACCACTGGCCCTATCGCGCAGCGACTGGTGCAGGTGCCACCCGCTCGACATCGCATTGGCCCATTGGGGGCGGCACATGAAGGTCGCATGGTAGCCGTGGCGACGCGCGATCTGTTTGATGGCGTTGCGGAACA
Source organism: Novosphingobium sp. CF614 (assembly GCF_900113255.1). Classification (GTDB taxonomy): domain Bacteria; phylum Pseudomonadota; class Alphaproteobacteria; order Sphingomonadales; family Sphingomonadaceae; genus Novosphingobium. Next base: position 561,054 of record NZ_FOOR01000001.1, on the reverse strand, counting down.
CGATCATGTCGTCCGCAGGTTGGATACCGCTGCCTGGGCGAAACACGAACTCGACCTGGCTCGGCCCGAATTCGATCTCGATCGAATGGATCGGCAGACCCAGCGCCTGACAATGCCCGCGCATGATATCCAGGATCGGCTCGATCCGGTCGTAACGCTGTTCGGTCAGATAGGCATAGCCCTGGTGAAGCAGTTCCACCGAGGGCGGTGTACCGGGTTGCCCGGCATCGGCGATATCCAGTTTGGGATCGGTGAGGCGGGTCAGATGAAATTCGACTTCCAGCCCGCTGACGAACTCGAACCCTTGCGCCGCCAGGCGTGCTGCCGCGTCCTGCGCGATGCGACGGGTGGAATGGGCAACTGGCCGGCCATCGGGGTAATACAAGTCGCACAGCATCCATGCGGAGCCAGGCGCCCAAGGCAGAAGCCGCAGCGTCGTGGGATCAGGCACCATGATAACGTCGCCGCCGCCCTGAAGCGCCGGCTCGCCGATGCCCGCGCCCTGGGTGAATACCGGCACCACGGTGCGATGCGCGGTGTCCTTGAGCAGGAGCGTGGAGGTGATGGCGCAGCCATCCTCCATCACGCCGGGCAAGGCCTCTATCATCAAGGTCTTGCCGCGCAGCAGTCCATGCAGATCGGGAAAGGACAACCGGACTTGGTTGACGCTGGCCGCGCGCAATTGCGCTTCCACTTCGGCAGCAAGGCGCGCCTGGTCATCGGTCCACAAACCATGCCGGGCGATGAAACCGGTCATGGTCGCGCGGTTTCCGCCGCAGTCATGGCCCAGGAAGCATTGTCTCGACGGCGCGCATCGGCGCGCTGCCAATAGCCAACCACATCCTCGCCTGCCACCGCAACGCCATCGATCGTGGCAGGGCCGGTCACGGAAGCCGCTTCCTGCTTGCCCAGCGCCATCAGGGGAGCACTACCTTGCGATGCCTTGCGGATTTCCGCCAGCAGCAGCTTGCGATAGGCGACGATACCCTTGTCGGTCGTCCCCAGATGCTCGCGCGTGCGATCCTGTATGCGGCCCTGGCTTTCTACCGCCCACTGATCGTGGACGTTGATGTCCTCGCCCATGCCCGTGTACGTGCGCAGGCGCTGTTCATCGAGATCGTAGCCATAGTTGTTGTGCCTGCCGACGCGCGGCATGTAGTCAGGCAGTGTATAGAGCTTGAGGCGCTGCTCGCGCATCGTCGCCTTGTCTACCGGCTCGGCAAATCCGGTGAAGATCGCGTACCAATAGCAGCTCTCGTCGTCGATCGGGACGTGCCACTGCGTGATCGTCATCGTCTCGGACAGTGGGATGACGAACGCTTGCGGGAACAGAAGATTGGTCACGCGCACATGCGTTCCACCTTCACCCAAAGAACGCAGCGCGGTCAGCCGCAAGCCGATCTCGGAGCGCTCCACGGTGATCTCGGGGTTCTCGTATTCCCGCAGAACCTGGGTCATCGTCAGTTCGCTGTCGGCCGACGTGGAGCGGAACTGCTTTCCGTAGCTGGCCGCCGCATCCTCATCCTCGTAGAAGCGGTGGAGAAAGCTGGCGTGGGCCGGATCGATACCCACTTCGAGCGCTTGCAGCCAATTGCAGTCGAGATAGCCCTTGAACGCGAAGACGTGGCTGTCCGGGGCGATGAAGCAATCCAGCGCGGGAAACGCGGGCGCCTCCCCCTCACCCAAATAGCCGAAGATGATGCCGCCGCGCACCGCGACGGGATAACTCTTCTGCCGGACGCGAGAGCACAGCTTGCTGCCTTCCGGCTCGCCCGGCGTTTCGAGGCAATTGCCATCGACATCGAACAACCAGCCATGGAACAGACAGCGGATACCACCGTCTTCGAGACGCCCGAACGCCAAGTCGGCATTGCGATGCGGGCAATCGCGATCCAGCATGCCGATGCGACCCTGGTTGTCGCGAAATACGACGAAGTCCTGGCCCAGAACGCGCACGGCCTTTGCTGGACGAGGCCCGCCGAGTTCATCGACCAACGCGACCGGCTGCCAATAGCAGCGCAACAGGCCGCCCAATGGGGTGGCGCTGCCGGCGCGGGTTATCAGGTCGTTCTGTTCCGGTGTCATCGAACCAAGGGACTCATCGTGAAAATGGGTTAGTTCCTCAGGGGTGACATATTTTCGTGAGAAGAAAAAGAGGGAAATTTTTTCCTAAATCGGCAATTCTGCGGGTCAGTCGAGCAATCTGTCAGGCGCTAATCGCCAAAAGCCACTGATTTATAAGCAAACCTGTCGAAACACTGCACCCGTCATCAAAATCCGGCTCCGCCCACTTCGAGCAGGTAGGCCGCAGTTTTCGCGCAAAAAGGGGCGCGATCGCAAGGCCTGAGGCATTTTCAGCAGTTTACTCGGAGGCCTATCAGAGATGCCAAGCCACCCCAAGCCAGCCACTTGACTGTGAATTAAAAATATTTTCTCATAGGAAAATATCGTGCTACGCCACTGGCAGTCCTAACCTTTCTCACCTCAGGGGAACGCGTTGAAAATCACCAAAATCGAAGCGTTTGCCTTCCGTCTTCCGCCGCGCCGGGACTTTCGATGGGCGGGCCTCATCGCCAACCTGGGCGGGTTCGTGGCGGTCCGAGTCGAGACAGAAGGCGGTTTCGTCGGCTTTGGCGAAGCGACGCCGCTGCCCGATTGGGGTGGCGACTGGGAGCGACGCTGCGGCGAAACCCAGGTGACCGTATGCCACATCGTCAACGCCGTGCTTGGCCCGGCGCTCGTGGGCATGGACGCGACTGCCGTCACGGCAGCCCGCCGAGCGATGGACCGCCTCGTCGTCGGCAACGTCTACGCCAAATGCGCGATCGACATCGCCTTGCATGATGTCTGGGGCAAGATCGTCGGCCTCCCCATCTACAAGTTGCTGGGCGGCGCGGTGCGCGAAGCTGTCCCGGTGGCGCATATGATCGGCCTGATGCCGGAAGACGAAGCCCTCATCGAAGGCGTAGAAGCGGCGGCAGACGGCGTGCGCGCGCTTCAGGTCAAAGGCGGGGTCGATGCCGAGCGTGACATCCGCCTGGCTGCGGCGCTGCGCCGCGAACTGGGCGACGACATGACGCTGCGGCTCGATGCCAACCAGGGGTATGGGCATGGCAAGGCCGCGGCACAGACCGTCGGTCGGCTGGTTGATGCCGGGATCAGCATGGTCGAACAACCGACCACGGGCCTTACTTATATGGCGCAAGTCACGGCATCCGCCGCCGTGCCGATCATCGCCGACGAAAGCTGCTGGAACGTCAACGATGCGCTGGACATCAGCCAGGCCCGCGCGGCGGATTCCATCTCGATCTACCTTGCCAAAGCCGGCGGCTTCGTCGGCGCGGCCAAGGTCGCCTGCGTGGCGGACGCCCAGTTGATGGCGTGCGACGTCAACGGCTCGATCGAGTCCGCGATCGGCACTGCCGCCAACGTCCAGTTCGCCCTGGCTCAGCCCGCCGTCACGCTCGGCGCGGTGATCGCGGTCAGCGCCCCTGCCGGCACGCATCCGTGCCAGGTCGCGGGCCGCTATTACGAGGATGACGTCCTGGCCGAACCGATGGCGTTCGCGAACGGAGCGATCCTTGCCCTCGATGCGCCGGGGCTTGGGATCACGGTGGATGAAGACAAGCTCATGCATTATCGGTGTGACTGACATGGCGTCCGGCTACCGCATCGCCGCCGACATCGGCGGCACCTTCACCGACATCGCCTGCCTATCGCCGGACGGCACCCTGACGACCGCCAAGACGCCTACCACGCCCGGCGACTATGCCGCCGCGATCCTGACCGGCATCGCCGATGTCGCCGGTCGGTTGGATTTGCCCGTGGATCGCTTCGACGAGATACTCCACGCATCCACCATCGCCACCAATGCCATTCTCGAAGGCAAAGGCGCGCGCACCGCGCTCGTCACGACGGAAGGCTTTCGCGACGTGCTGGAAATGCGGCGCATCCGCGTTCCCCGGCTTTACGAGCCACTCTACCGCAAGCCCGCGCCCTTGGTGCCCCGCCGCTTGCGCCTGGAAGTGCCCGAGCGGCTGGGCCCGCGCGGCGAGGTGATCCGGGAACTCGATACCGAGGCCGTGCGCGCGGTAGCCGATGCGCTTGCCGCGCACGAGGTAGAAGCCGTGGCGATCTGCTTCCTGCATAGCTATGCCAATCCGCAGCACGAAATGGCCGTCGAGCAGATCTTGCGCGAGACGTTGCCCGAAGGCACCTTCATCTGCGCCAGCCACGATGTGCTGCCGGAAATCCGTGAGTACGAGCGGACCAGCACCACCGTCGTCAATGCCTACATCGGTCCGGTGGTCAGCCGATACCTCTGCGCGCTGCAAATACGACTGCGCGACGCAGGCGTCGGCGGTCGATTGCTGATGATGCAGTCCAGCGGCGGCTTGCTCGACATCGATCGCGTGATCGAGCGCCCCGCTACCGTCGTCGAAAGCGGGCCTGCCGCTGGCGTCGTCGGCGCGGCGCGGCTGGGCGGCAAGGCCGGGCACGGAGACGTCATCACGTTCGACATGGGCGGCACCACCGCGAAAGCCTCGCTGATCGAAGGCGGACGCCTCGTCAGCACCGACGAATATGAAGTGGGCGGCGGCATCTCGATGTCGAGCGCGCTGGCCAAGGGTGGTGGCTATGCGCTCAGGCTGCCCGTGATCGACGTGTCCGAAGTCGGCGCGGGCGGTGGCAGCATCGTGCGTATCGATGCCGGAGGCGCGCTCAAGGTCGGTCCCGACAGTGCCGGCGCGGTGCCGGGGCCTGCCTGCTACGATGCCGGCGGCACCGATGCGACGGTTACCGACGCCAATGTCGTGCTGGGCTACCTCAATCCCACGGCACTGGCCGGCGGCAGCGTGCCGATCAATGCCCGGCTGTCACGCGAGGCGATCGAGCGCAGCGTTTGCGAGCCACTCGATCGCGATCTGCTGGACGCGGCCTGGGGCATCCACCGCCTTGCCAACTCCGCCATGATGCGCGCCGTAAAAGCCGTCTCCACTTACCGCGGCCGCGACCCGCGCGATTTCGCGCTGTTCGCGTTCGGCGGCAATGGCGGCATCCACGCCGCCGCGCTGGCGCGCGAACTGGGGATGGCCAAAGTCATCGTGCCGCCGGGCGCCGGCGTGTTCAGCGCCGTGGGCCTGCTGTTCACCGACCACGAGGTCAGCCGCTCCAACACCTTCGGTCGCACCCTGGGGCCGGACCGCGCACTGCCGGTGGATATGGCGGCAACATTCAAGCGACTGGAAGACACGGTACGCGCCGAGCTGGGCACTTCCCCGCAATTGCGCCTCACCTGGCGTGCGGGCCTGCGCTATCGCGGACAAGGCTTCGAGTTGAGCATCGACATCGAGCGCGGTGAACTGGACGACGCCAGCCTTCCCGCCATCCGCGCCGCCTTCGAGGCGGAACATCGGCGCAGCTATGGCCATGACCTGGGCGACCATGCGATCGAGATCGTGACGCTGCGCGCGATCGGTACGATCCCTCCGAACGGTCCTCAGACGATCCGGGACGCCGGAAAACCCGTGGTTGGAACTTCTGGGCCGTCCGCTGAAGCGCGCGCTGCCTACTTCGGCCCGGATCACGGCCTGCTCGAAACGCCGGTCGTCACCCGCGCCCACTTGTCCGAAGCCCCACGCGCTGGCCCGTTGATCGTCGAGGAATACGAAGGCACCACCATCGTGCCGCCGGACTGCACCGCGCTGCGCGACGCCCACGGCAATATCGTCATCGCGCTGGCATCGAGAGCATCGCAATGAGTTTCAATGTCGATCCCATCCTGCTCGAAGTATTCAAGAACGGGTTCGAGGCAGTCGCTGACGAGATGGCGCTGATCCTGATGCGTACGGCCCACTCGCCGATCGTGCGCGATGCGATGGATTTCTCCACCGCGCTGTGTGACGCGCAAGGCGAGAACCTGGCGCAAGGGCTGACGACGCCGATGCACCTGGGCAGCTTCCGCGACGCCATGCGCCACTTGATGGAAGAGTATGCCGGAGACATCCACGACGGCGACGTCTTCATCGGCAACGACCCTTACCTGGCGTCCGGCCAGCATTTGCCGGACATCTATGTCGTAAAGCCCATTTTCCATGATGCGCAGATCGAAGGCTGGGCCGCGACCATCGCACACCACGTCGATGTGGGCGGACTGGTGCCAGGCAGCAATTCGCTCAGTGCTGTCGAGATTCACCAGGAAGGCCTGCGGCTGCCCTTCCTGAAACTGCGCCGGGCCGGCGTGCCCGATCCGGTGCTGCCGCGCGTGATCGCCGCCAACGTGCGCACGCCCGATCTGGTTCTGGGAGACATCGAGGCCCAGCTTGCCGCTGCCATGGCAGGCTCACGCGGGCTTACCGCGATGATCGAGCGCTACGGGGCAGCGACCGTGCGCGCCTATGGCGTTGCCCTTCACGATTATGCCGAGCGGCTGGCCCGCGCCGCATTCCGTGAATTGCCTGATGGCGTCTATACGTTCGAGGATCATATCGATGGTCTGGGCGACGATCCCAAGCCCATCCTGTTTCGCCTGACGCTGACCATCGCGGACGACGAAGTGACCGCCGACTGGGCCGGCACCTCACCGCAAGTGGCCGGCGGCATCAACGCGCCGATCTCGTTCTGCAAGTCGAACGTCTATGCCGCGCTGCGTTCGATCATGGGCGCCGACGTGCCCAATTGCCACGGCTACACCCGACCGATCCATGTCATCGCGCCTGAATCGTCGGTACTCAATTGCAGCTATCCGGCGCCCTGCGGCGCGCGCGGCATCACGGGATACCGCATCGTCGATTGCGTGTTCGGCGCACTGGCGGCGGCGGTGCCGGATCGGGTCAGCGCGGATGGAGCGGGCGGCTCCACCCTCCCCAGCTTCAGTGGCCGTATAGATGGGACGACCTTTGTGTTCTCGGAATGCGTCATGGGCGTGTGGGGCGCAACGAGTGGGCATGACGGGCAGGAAGGCGTGCCGCACATGGCCTCCAACCAGGCCAACGTTCCGATCGAGACCATCGAGGCGGACTATCCCATCCGCATCGAGCGCTACAGCTTGGCGCAGGATACCGGTGGCCCCGGGTTCAATCGTGGTGGACTGGGTATCGTGCGGGAATACCGGGTGCTGGCCGACGATGTCTATTTCGGGGTCCGCTCCGACAAGATCGCCTATCCCCCGCATGGGCTTAACGGCGGCAGCCCCGGCGCGCCGGCCAGCAACTTGTTGAGCGGCAGCGGCGGAGACCAGGTTCTGCCCGCGATGCCTACCCGCGCCATGACCCTGGGTACGGGCGACCTCTATCGCCACGTCATGGCGGGCGGCGGCGGCTTCGGCAACCCGCTGGACCGCGAACCCGAACGCGTGATCGAGGACATGCTCGACGACCGGGTCAGCGAAGCCCACGCCCGTGAGGCCTATGGCGTCGTGCTGAGTTTGAACGGCACCCTCGACATTCCGGCGACGACCGCGCTGCGTGCCCGCATGAAGGATCTTCCCCGATGAACATTGCAATGGACCGGCGCGTCGTTTCCGACCTCGACCCGTTCTGCGAGGAATTCCGCGCTGATCCCTACCGCCACTACGCGCAGCTTCGCACCCTGGGGCCGATCGTCTGGCTGGAAAAGCATCAGATCTGGGTCGTCCAGCATCACGCGCAGATCAAGGAAGTACTGACCGACTGGCAGCGCTTCAGCAATGCCGGCGGCGGCGGGCTGACCAACTATTTCAAGGAGAAGAACTGGCGCCAGCCCAGCATCATCCTGGAAGTCGATCCGCCCGAGCATGAGCGCACGCGCCAGGTCATGATGCGCGCGCTCAATGCCAAAGCCTTGAAGGCCATGCGCGCCGGTTTCGAGCGCGTCGCCGCCGAACTGGTCGATGCCGCCCTCGAAAAGGGCGAGATCGAAGCGGTCGCCGATCTGGTCCAGCCGTTTCCGCTAACGGTGTTCCCCGATGCCGTGGGCATGCCCAAGCTCGATCGCGAAATCATGCTGATTTACGGCGGCATCGTCTTCGGCGCCTTCGGCCCGCGCACCCCCTGGTACGACGAATTGATGAAGCGCGCCGAAGAAGTCAGCGGCTGGATCGATGAGCGTTGTGATCGTAGCGCCCTCACCCCCGATGGTCTGGGTGCGGCGATCTACGCATCGGCGGACGCAGGCGATATCACCCATGCCGAAGCCAAGCTGCTGGTGCGCTCGTTCTTGTCGGCGGGGGTCGATACCACGATCGATTCGATCGGCCTGTGCTTGCGCGCGCTGGCGGAGAATCCCGACCAATGGCAGGTGCTGCGCGAAGACCCCTCGCTCGCGCGTGCCGCCTTCGAGGAGGCAACCCGCTACGACAGTTCTTCGCAAAGCCTGTTCCGCACCACCACGCAAGCGTTCGAATTTGCCGGCCAGCAACTCGACAAGCATGAAAAAGTGCTGGTGCTGATTGGCTCCGCAAGCCGCGACCCAGCGGTGTGGGACGAGCCCGACCGCTTCGATATCCGGCGACGCATCTCGCATCAGATCGGCTACGGCACCGGCATTCATGGCTGCGTGGCACAGATGATGGCACGTCTGGAAGGCGAAGTGTTCTTCCGCGCCATCGCCGAGAAAGTGCGCACGCTGGAGCCGACCGGCCCGTCGCAGCTCCGCCTCGTCCCCGGCCTTCGCGGGCTTTCCAGCCTGCCCTTGGCGCTCACCGCCCACTCTTCAGGACACTGACCATGGCTACCGTAATCGTTGCAGGCGGCACCACCGGGATCGGTCGCGCATCGGTGCAAGGTTTCCGCGCGCGCGGCGACGACGTGGTGCTCATCGACCACCGCCCTGAAGCAGACCTGGTGGCGCAGGAGGATCATCCCGGCGCCTGCGTGTTCCTTCAGCGAGACCTCGCCGATCCGGCAGTGCCGGCGGAAGCGGTGGCGCTGGCCGTGGACACGTTCGGCGGCATCGATACCCTGTTGGTGACGGCGGCGGTGATGAAATCCGCCGCCCTGGAAGACTGGACCGGCGAGATGTGGGACCATTCGGTCGCGCTGAACCTGAAGATGCCGTTCTTCTTCACCCAGGCTGCCGCGCCCTGGCTGCGCAAGTCTGACAACCCCAGCATCGTCTTCATTTCATCGACCGGGGCGATCCGGGGCCATGCGGGAATGTCGGCTTATCAGGCGACCAAGGCTGCGTTACCGGGGCTGGCGCGCAGTCTGACGGCGGAACTCGGACCCGACGGCATTCGGATCAACTGCATCCTGCCCGGCTGGATCGAAACGCCCTTCAACGATCCTTTCTGGACCTATCAGCCCGACCCCGAGCAAAAGCGCGCCGCCATCGAGGCGCAAATCCCCATGCGCCATCAGGGCGCGCCGGACGACGTGTCCAGCACGATCATGCTGCTGACCTCGCCTGCTGGCCGCTACATCGCGGGCACGTCCATCGTCATCGACGGCGGCTATACGGCGGTCTGAAGCGTGACGAACCAAAACTGGGCACTGGCTGACGCCTTCTCCTCGCCGCATCGTCCGGTTTTGCGCGGGGAAATCGGCGCCGTGTCCGCCGCCCATCCGCTTGCCGTCGCCGCAGGGCAAAACGCGCTGTTCCTGGGCGGATCGGCGGTCGATGCCGCGATCGCTGCGCAAGCCGTGCTGTGCGTCGTCGCGCCCGATGCCTGCGGTTTGGGCGGTGACATGTTCGCACTGGTGGGAGACGGACGCGAAACCCTCGCGGTCACAGGTGCGGGCGCGACGCCGCTGGCCATGACCCAAGTCGCCGACGACGGCCCCCACGCGATTACCGTGCCGGGGATCGCCGGCGGATGGGACGCGATGCACCAGCGTTGGGGGCGTCTGTCGCTGGCGCACGTTCTCGCTCCCGCTATTCGCCTCGCCCGAGAGGGGATCACGCTAACCCCCACATTGGCAAAGGCCGTCGCTACGCAGCGTGCCCGGCTGGAGCGTCATGGCGCGGGCGAATGGAGCCTGCTGAACCTCGCCGCCGGGGACCGCTTCGTGCAGCCGGCATTGGCGGCGCTGCTCTCCACGTTGGCCGAACAAGGCGCCCTCGCCTTCTATGAGGGTGACATCGCCCAAGCAATCGTCTCGCGGGTACAGACGCGCGGCGGCGCGCTTTCGCTGGCCGACTTCACGAGGCATGAGACGCCGGTCACCCCGGCCCTGACGATCCCGTTCCAGGGAGGCGAAGTCGCGGTCCAACCGCCCCCGACGCAAGGGGTGTTGCTCGCGATGGCGCTAGCCGGGCTGGAACAATGGCTGACGACCAACCCCGACGGCGGGAACGCGGCCAACTTCCAGCACGTCGGCGTGGAACTCACCGAAGCTGCTTTCGCGCATCGCGACGATGCGGCATGCGGCGCCGCTTTGCTCGACCAAGTGCTCACGATCGATCCCGAGCGGGCCGCCTTGCGCGGCGGCCCACGCGCCTATCTGCATACCGCCGGGGTCTCGACCGCGGACGCGCAGGACCTCACCGTGTCGTCGCTGGTTTCGGTTTTCGACGATTTCGGATCCTGTGTCTTCGTCCCCGAACTGGGGCTGACATTGAACAATCGCGCGGGCGGCTTCACCTCCGGCGCAAATGCCGCGGCTCCGGGCAAGCGCCCGGTCCACACTCTGGCCCCTGCAATGCTGCGCCGGGGCGCGGACTTGCTGGCGCTAGCGACGCCCGGTGCCGACGGGCAAGTCCAGACCCTGCTCCAAGTGATCGGGCGGATCCTGGCCCAAGGCGATGACCTCGCCTCGACCATCGCCGCACCGCGATGGCGCAGCGAGGGCGGGCAGTTGCTTATCGAGGACGATCACCCCGCGTCCGCGGACTTGGCGCTGCGCGGCCACCGCACCCTCCCCCTTCCGCCGGGAGACATGCGTTTCGGATCGGTTGCCTGCGCTGGCATCGTGGCAGGTCAGCCGATCGCGGTCGCGGACTGGCGGCGCGAAAATTGGGCCGGCGTCGCATGACAAAACTCGGCTGCTTTCGTAAAGGCTTTGGCACGATGAAGCGCAAGAACCTCGTCCTCGCGCTGGCAGCCTGCGCATTGGCAACCGCGCCGCTCGCGCCTGCCCGCGCCGCCGATAGCGAAGCCCTGACGGCCTACACCTATTTTCATCGGAACCCCGAACTCGGCAAAGATCTGCCCAAGGCCCATGCCTACCTGATGGCCAGGCTGCGCGCGCTGGGCGGGTTCACTTTCGTGGACGTGCCGGCGCTGCCTTCGGCAATCGTCGCCGTGCTCGACAGTGGCCGGCCCGGCCCGACGATCGCCTTACGTGCAGACATGGATGCCCGCCCTCTCGACACCGGAGAAGAGCCAGCGGACCACATGCCCCGATCGCAAATTCCGGGGCGCATGCACAATTGCGGGCACGATGCGCACAGTGCGATGCTGCTCGGCGCCGCCGTGCAGTTGCGCGCCCACCCCGAGACTTTCACGGGCCGCATCGTGTTCCTGTTCCAGTCTGCCGAGGAAGTGAAAGGCGGTGCGGACGACATCGTCGCCGACGGAGTTCTCACCCGCCTGGGCGTCAAAGCGATCTTTGCCCAACACGTCGTTCCCGGAATGCCGGTCGGGGGCGTTTCCGTCTCGCAAGGTTCGGCCATGGCCGGCAACAATACCTTCAAACTCACCTTGCGCGGGACCGCATCGCATGCGGCCTCCCCCTACGAAGGCGCCGACCTGGGCGTCACATCGGCAAAGATCATCACCGAATTGGCCGATATGCCAGCGCGTGGCTGGGACATGGCGAACCGCCCGGCAGTAATCTCAGTGACCAAGATCGCCACCAGTTCCGCCTCGATCAACGCAACGCCTGCCGAAGTCACCATCAAGGGAACCCTCCGCGCCTTCGAACCGCTGGGCGACAATGCCAAGCCCGGCACTCTCAACCACTTGATCGCCACGCGTATGTCGGCCTTGGCGGCCGTCTACGGCGCCAGCGCGGACTGGCTCGCGACGCCCGGCACCCCACCCACGATCAACGACACCAATCTGATCGCCGCACTGGCAACCGACGCTGCGGGCGAAGCCAACGTCAATATGACCATCTCAACCGAGCGTTTCATGAATTCGGAAGATTTCGCCTACTACAGCCAAATCATACCCGGCGTCTATTTCGGCCTTGGCATAGAAAAAGGCGATCTCGGCCACGTGGGCGTTCACCAAACCGGCTTCACGATCCATCCCGATGCCCTAGACGCAGGCGTCCGCCTGCTCGTAGCCATTGCGCATCTGGCCACTGCTCGGGTCCATTGACCCCGACGGTATTGCTCCATGAGTTTCGCACCAAGGCCATGCCTTTCCGCGCCTGCTCCCGCGCTGATCGACCTGATCGCGAATGATCAGCTATCGCTCGAGGCCGCGCGCGCACTCATGCTCGATCATCGCGCGGCTGACGTCTTCGCGCAGGGCATCATCGCCAGAACGTCGGCGCTGGTAATCGCGCGCAGATCACGATCCCCGAACGCGGGGATAGCGTCACGCTCAAGCCGGGTCAGCAGCCGAGCTGCATGGCCGGGATCGAGCGAGGCCAATCTGTTCTCATGCCAAGCCCGTGCCGCCGCTTCGAACGTAGTCTTGGGCTTGGTGACTGCTTTGTAACCGCCCGATTGTTACCGGGCCGTATGGTTCTTGACGATTTCAAGGGTTTCCTGGTCGTAGATGACGTTATCGAGGAAGAACTCCCATTCTTCAGGTGAGCGGCGGTTATCGGCAATGAGATCGCGCAGTTCGTCGATGGCGTCGGCGGTGATCGCGGTGCGGTATTCCTCCGGGCCGGAAGAGACAGTGATAATCGAACCGTATGTGAGATTGTCAGGATTGCTGAGGATGGCGTCGATCAGATCCGGGTGTTCGCCCAGCATGCTGGCGACGTAATCGAGCATAAAGACGTGGGATACCACAGCCATCAGGCAGCCTTTGCCAGCGGTGCCAAGGGCACCCAGTTCCATGGGAGCAATTCGTCGATCCGGTTGATCTTGTGGTCGTTGATGCGGTCGAGCACGTCCGCGAGATAGGCCTGCGGATCAAGGTCGTTCATTTTTGCCGTCTCGATGATCGTCATGGCCCGCGCCAGGGTTTCAGCGCCTGTATCGGCACCGGCAAAAAGCCAATTTTTCCTGCCGATTCCAATGGGGTTGAGCGCGCGTTCGGCAGGATTGTTGTCTATGGCGACGCGTCCATCTTCGAGGAACAGGCAGAAGGCAGGCCAGCGCGTGAGCGCGTATCGGAAGGCCTTCGCCAGGTCGCCCTTGGCCGGGATTTTAACGAGCTGGGCCTGTGCCCAGGCGTGGAATGCTTCGACCATAGGTCTGCTTTGAGATTGCCGCGCGGCCAGACGCACGTGCGCGCCTTTGCCCGCGATCTGCTTCTCGACGTGATAGATCGCACCGATACGATCGAGCGCCTCGCGGGCAAGGCCGGACTTTTCGCCAACCCACAAGTCATGGAAGTCGCGGCGCAGATGCGCCCAGCATGCCGCCTCGCGGAACCGCGCCGCGCCATTGACGTCCGGCGTATAGAGTTTGCCGTACCCCTTGTAGGCATCGGCCTGCAGGATACCCTGGGAGTGTCGCAAGTGCCGCAGGACGTGTTCCTCTTTCCAGTCGCCGCCAAACTTGTACGCGACGCCAGGCGGCGCTTGCCCAGACCATGGGCGCTGATCGAGAACATAGACCCATATGCGTGATTTGCGCACGCCCTTTCCAAGCCTTTGACCCGGAGTTGCCACGCGCCGGCTCCGGTCCAGCACCTTGATCGGCGTATCATCAGCATGCAGGAGATCGCTGCCTAGAACATGGCTCTCGATCCGCTCGATGAGCGGCAACAGTAGCTTCATGGCCCGGCCGCACCAGTCGACGAGGGTAGTATTGGGGATATCGGCGCCCATCCGGGCAAAAATCTCATTCAGCCGATAGAGCGGCAGATGGTCATCGAACTTGGAGACCAGGATATAAGCCAGAAGCGAGGCTGTCGCCATGCTGCCAGGGATCGGGCGGGTCGGGGCAGGCACCTGCGCCATTTTAGCGCAGACGCGGCAGGATTTTTTGATCCGGGCGATCTGCAGTACCCTTATCCGGGCTGCGATGATGTCGAGCATTTCGCTTACATCCTCGCCCACGACACGCATCTGCCCACCACACTCGGAGCACGTCGCTCCCGGATCGAGTTTACGGCGTTCGCGCGGCGTCTGCCCGGAGACGTGGGGTCGGCGGCGCGGTGCCGGCTCTGGCACAGCAGAGGTACCGGCCGGCGAATCCCCGTTGCCGTCTTCGTTCAGAGGCGTCTCTTCGGTTTCCGCCTTGGCGACCAACAAATCCTCAAGCGCCAGTTCCAGCTGCTCGATTTCTCGTTCGACCTTTTCCGAGGTCTTGCCGAAGGCCTCCTGCGCAGCCTGGCGATACGCAACTGAAGGTTGGCGACTTGCTCTTCAAAGACCTTTACCGTAGCCGAGAGGGCTGCGTTACGCGCCTCCAATTCGGCCACCAGCGCCTTGAGCGCAATGGTGTCATCCGGCAGGGATATGGTCGACGCCGACATGCCTTTTGCTACCAGAAATGGCGCAAAACCGCCAGAAAAATAACAGGATAAGAGGCCGATCAATCAGCCGACGCGGGCTGGTGGTTCACCCCATGACGGCCTGCGCCAGTCGATCCCTTCCCAATAGACCCTCGCATGATACCCCAGCCAAGAGCCTGAGAATGCCCGACCAACAGCGGCAGCGCATTCATCCAGCCGCTCAAGCGCTGGCCCTGCCGCCTCAAGATCAGGGGAGCGGCTGGCCTCATCCAAGCGATCCGCAATCGCGAAAAGTTCCTGGGCAGCCGTCATGCCTGCACTCCAATCCTCTTTTGAACAAATGCGGTCAGTTCCATGCGCCAGACGCCTTCCCCTTTGTAGTTGACTTAATCTGCGAAGCGAAAAGCGCCAAGGCAGTCTCCTAAAATCTCTGCCTCACCGCTTGGCAATGGTAGGAAATGACAGGCAAGGTCGCAGGTGATCGGCCATTCCGATGAGCCGACACAGCCATGAATGGAAGGCAGCTTTCGACAACTAGATCAGATGGTAGGAACGGCAGCAAAGTTGGCGGCTCCCGTCGGCCCATCCATGCCGCAAGCGAAGGGCAGCATTTCAATCTTTTAACCGGGAACCAGCCTTTCCGGATGCGCCAACTAAGCAGCCACTCCAATCTGCCGGTGACTTCAGTCGTTTGGATCGGAGCCGTACGTGTGACGAAGGTAGGCCAAACCCAGGTTGGCTATCAGAGTTTGAAAGCACCAGACGAGAGCACCGAACGCCGCGAACGCAAGGAAATCGAGCATCTGACTTTCGAGGCCCCAATGCGCGCCTACAATCCAATCAAGCACAGCACCGCAGAATAGTAGCGTAAACACGATGATCCAGATCGACGTAAAAACGTTGATCAATGTTCGGTTGCGGCGGTACCGCGCATGCAAGCGACGGCTCTGATTTTGCAGGTATTCAGGGTTCTGCTGCATGCCACTCCTTATGGCTCGAATGAAGTCCGCTTGCCACCTCGAAACACGGCCTTGCGAACTGAATCGGGAACGGCCGCTTCCCCCAACAAAGGCGTCGATCCACCGGTCGATTTGGCCGCCTGATTCCTGCCTTTCGCCACGCGCTCGCGACACGTGAACCAACGGCGGGTTTCAGGGAGCCGATTTGGCGCCGGGAACGACCGCTTTTCAGGCGACCTAAGCCGGGGAACGCCATTGGAGCATCGTTTGCCCGAACATCCACGCGAGCAGCACAGTGCCGAGCAGATGCAATCCAACCACAATTATAGCCATAGCCCCGGGCCTGAACGACGCGTCGTTCGATGCCGACACATCGCCGGAAGCGGCGTTCCAGCACTTGCGCATGCTGTCGAGACAGGATCGCTCCCTTCGCAGTAACCGATGTGCGACGAGGCCGCCCGCATTCAAAATACCGCCGGCTGCGAGTTGTGGCATGGTAGGCAATTCTGGCACCATCCAAAACAACGCGATCCCAACGGCCAAAGCATAGGTCGACGAGAAGGCCGCCACCGCAAAGAAGAGGATTTCAAAGTGACGGCGGTTGGCTGCGAGTACCGCATAACGGACCAGTCGCATGCGTTCGTTCATTGCCCCTAGCCCACCTGTTCTGCCAGCCGAGCGATGGTCGCCGGGCGCTTGCCGATCGTCATCGCCTCTTCCTCTGCATCCTGCGCCTGCCCCACGAACTCGGCGAGGGTGAATTGGCGGCGATGGGCGTGGTCGCGGAATAGGAACGAGAATATCTCGTGGAACCAGACCCGGCGGCCCATGCGATAGTACCAACGGATCGCATGCTGGATCTTGGGCTCGGGATGCCACAGCCAGCGCAGGAGTGCGCGCGGGCGGAGCTGGCAAGCAGCCTCGATGAATTTTACCCAGAGGAACAGCCGCCAGGGCGGCATGCACTGCATCGCCAGCACCTGGTGCTTGTAGTCCCATTTGGTCTGGTCGACCTGGACCACTTCGCGACCCTCTGCCTCACGAAAATAAGGAGTCCAGCGGTGCGGGGTGACGTAGAGTGCCTGGATCTGGTCTGGATCGTAGGAAATCAACTGCTTCAGCCCGCGAAACAGGTCGCGGTCGGTCTGCTCGGAAAAGCCCGCTACCCAGGTCGCCATCGAGAGAATATTGTGTCGCCGCAGAAGACGGATCGCCTCACGGTCGGTACTTGTCTTGGCGCCCTTGCGGATAAGCCTCAGCGTGTCCTCGTCGGTGTTCTCCATGCCCATCAGGAAACGCTCGAACCCTGCCTGCTTGTAGAGGTGGAGGAATTCGGCATCGCGGACAATGTCGTCGGCCCGCGTGGAGCCGACCAGCGTCACGTCGATGTTCTCAGCGATCAAGGCCTCAAGAAAGGCCTTCCAGGGCTTGCGACCCGCGGAGGGGTTCTCATCGGCAAAGTTGAATACCTGCACGCCGTGCTCACGGTGAAGCCAGGCGATCTCCCGCGCAAAGAGCACAGGATCGCGGTGCCGCCAACGCGTCCAGAAACCGCGCTGGCCGCAATAGGTGCATAGGTGCGGGCATCCGCGCGAGAACTGCACCACGACCGCGCGCTTGCCGCCCCAGTAGGAATAGCGCGCGTGGTCGATCAACTCCCAGCCGATGCGGTAGTCGTCGAGGTTGCGGATCACCGGCGCCGCGGCCGTGGCGAAAGGCACGCCATCGCGGTGAAAAGCCAGGCCCTCGATCGCGTCGAGCGGCGCATTCTCCTCGAAAGCCTGGATCAGGCGGCGCACCGTCTCCTCGCCCTCGCCGCGCACGATCGCATCAAG
This sequence comes from Novosphingobium sp. CF614, assembly GCF_900113255.1. Classification (GTDB taxonomy): domain Bacteria; phylum Pseudomonadota; class Alphaproteobacteria; order Sphingomonadales; family Sphingomonadaceae; genus Novosphingobium. The sequence continues at coordinate 543,754 of NZ_FOOR01000001.1, read as the reverse complement.
CCAAGGCTCGGCGGCCAGGATCTCGCGCCAGAAGTAGGTCGGATGGACGCCGCCGTAGACGATCTTGCTGCCTGGCAAGCTGCGCCGCATCATCGCCGCGTAGCGAGCGATCACAGGATGGCCCGAGGACGAGCCCGAATGGCCAAACAGGACCGCGTCCGGCCGGTATTCAACAGCCTGGGCAACCAAGGTCTCGAGCGGCATCGGCCCGAACTCACCATCGATCAGGCGGACCTCATGGCCGTCGTCGATCAGCGGCCCACCAATGCTCAGCAGGCCAAGTGGCGGGAGTTGTTCCTTGGGTATGCGGCTGCCGATCGCCGGATGAGGTACGTTGACGAGCAGGATGCGCATCAGAACTCTCCTCCACAGATGGGCGGGGCCACTGACAGTTCGATCAGAGCAGGGACGAAGACGCTGGCGCCGATCAGCGCGGCGGCAATCGCGGCGATCAGCACGCCTGCGGCGGCGACGTCCTTCGCCGCCTTGATCTCCGGGCGGCGTTCGCGCGTGACGGCGTTGCAGGCTTGCTCCACACCGGTGTTGAGCGCCTCGGCTACGGGCACCAGAGCCATAGCGATAACCAGCCAGCGCCATCCTGCGGGGTCGATGCGAAACCATACGCCTGCGATGATCACCGCCGCCGCCACTCCAAGGTGGATGCGCATGTTGGCCTCGTTGCGTACGAGGAAGCCGATCCCGGCGAAGGCATGGCCAAAGCTCGCCAGGCGGTTCCTGGCTCGCGTCGATTGCACTGCGGGGCGCCAGGCAAGCGGGCTCGCACCCCAGCCCAGCATCGGCCGCAAGATCAGCCCGAACAAGGCGGCGAGCGTCACGCAGCAAACCATCTGCATTCCTCCGATCGGAACAGCTGGATCGACAGCGACGTGCGCGCCGCTAGCGGCACGCGCAGTACGCCGCGCCCCTCATGGTCGGCCTTGAGCAGCGGCCAGCGTGAGAAGCCCGTGCTGTAGTGGGCGCCAGGCCGCAGCCCGCCGAGCTCGATGGCCGGTCTGGGCGCTCCGCCGCCAGGCTGGAGAACGAGGTCGATCCCCGCACCGTCCGACACGGCCCGGGTGACGAGCGCTTTGGGACACGACAGGCGGGTCAGCCGCGGCCCATTCGCGGCAGGAATTCCGGCGACGGCATCGCGCAGCCCGTCCCTCCGCCCGATGCGCGCCATGATCTCAAGCGCATGCGCCCAGAGAGAGGCGCGGCTGCGATGGATCGCGCCATCGATCTCGTGCGAGCGGCATTCCGCATCGAGCCGGCGCAGGCATTCTTCGGCCACCGCGCGGTCGCCCATTTCGACCGCTGCCGCTGCGGTCGCGGCATAGCTCGACGCGCGGCTGAAGCCGTAGTTGCCGGTGTCGATCGGCCAGAACAGTCGCTTCCACGAGCCCGTGTCGAGCCGGCGCCGCACCCGGTACCAGTGCGCCTGTGCCCGTTCGGGCGACAGGGCATTGAGGAACAGACAAGGGAATGCCTGCATGACGATGCCCCCGGGCGCCAGCGGCGAGAAGCCTGTCAGCGCCGAGCGGAAGGCGATGAAATCGCCACCCTGCGTCATGCCTTCGCGCTCCAGGCTGGTCAGAAAGGCGTCGGCGAGGCCATCCCAGCGCATGGTGCCGAGCCGCGCATCGGCAGCCTTGATCCCGGCCATCGTTATGAGGTTGCACAGCGGATAGATCCAGTGCGGCTCGCAGCTCAGCAGCCCATAGGGCGAGCCGCGATACTGGGCCTCGAGAAGCGCCGCGATCTGGTCCAGCCGGTAGCGGCGCCATTCCTCGCCGCGATCGTGAAGGACGAGGTCGTCGGTGCCACCGAGCGCCATCTGCAGCGCACCGAAGCCCGTATACATAATGTTCTGCTGCGTGACCGGGTCGGCGCCGAGCCGCAGATTGCCCCAGGCGTTCTCGAGCTGCCAGTAACGCCACAGACGGCGGTCGCCAAGCTTGGCCAGCAGCAGTTCCTGCGCCTGCGAGAAAGGCGCATCGGCGGCGGGCGCATGGTTCCGCCCGGCCATGGCCAGTGCATAACCGACGAAGTTGACCTGGTATCGCATCGCTGCGGTCTGGAACTGGTCACGCCGCTCAAAGCCGTCGAAGCTCTCGGCCGGCTGGAGCGCGCGGTCGAGCAGCAGCCGAATGCGCTTGAGGTCTTCGAGCGAGATCTCGCTGACCTCGACTGGGCGCGGCATCACGCCGATCGGCACGGCCGGCCGCAATGCGGGCTGAGGGCACTTCCCGGCCGGGAGCAGCCAGGCGATCATCAGCAGCGCCGAGACGGCGGGACCGATCGCCAGCGGCCATGGCCCTGCAACCTGCGCGCCGTCCAACCCCAGCATGGCGGGCTCAGCGGAAAGCCAGGCGGCGGTGCCCCAGGTCGCAACTGGCACGAGTGCGTTGCCGGTCGCGAGCCAAAGCGCCAGCGAGAAGGCGAAGGTCAGCAACGCGGCGACAAACAGTGCTGTTGCCAGCAACGCCTGATCGCCCGCCGCCCAATGCAGGAAGCCGCCTCCGGGAAAGACAAGTCCGAGCGTCGCGGCGTCCCATGCCGCCGACGGCAGTGCCAAAGCGAAAGCCGTTGCCGTCGTCGACAGCGCGACATACGCGCCCACCCAGACCAACTGGCGGCGACGATGCTCTGACCCAATATGCAAACTACTTTGTATTATAGAGTTAATGCGCGCAAGGATGGCATTGCCACGCGCTATCACGGGCATGTCAGGCGGTTCCTTTTTTGGGGCTCAGGTTTTGGTCTGGGGCTTGGCGCGCGCTGCGTAGCACTTGCTCGAGCACCGCAAGGTAGTCGGCGAAGCGGTTGCGGCCTTCGTCAGTCAGCTGGCAGGTGGTGAGCGGCCTTCGACCCTCGAAGCCTTTGGTCACCTGAACCAGTCCGCCCTCCTCAAGAATCTGGACATGACGGCTGAGATTGCCGTCGGTCATGCCGCACAGATCGCGCAGTTCGGTGAAGCTCAGCCCTTGGGGATGGTCGGTTAGCGAAGTGAGGATCGACAGTCGCGACTTCTCGTGCAGCAACCGGTCGAGGCCGTCGAAGGCGAAAGGCGCTTTCCTAGGCATTGGTCGGCTTCCTGGCAGCGTGGTGGAGGATGGCGGCGGCAAGAACCTGACCGAGCGCGAATGGCACACCCATCAGCCAAGGCAGCGGCACGGTCGGGACAACGGCCAGCAACAGTGCTGCGGTTCCGCTTGCGAAGTAGAACGCACCCGCCCAGGCCATTGACCGCGGCAGGTTCCCCTGCACGGCAAACACGCCCACGGCGATCTGCAACTGCCAGAGGCCGGGCAGGTACCTGGCGAAGTCCGGCGCGCGCATGAGGACCACCGCAGCCAGCACCGCTCCGGCCAACGCGGTCGGCATGAAACGCTGCAGCGTGGTGTTGATCAGCCGGTCTGCCATCGAACGATGCACCCGGCGCGCGCGAACGATCGCCTCGGTACCAATCATAAGTACACAGACCGCCGCGAGCAGGATCCAGACGTACAGGTCATTTTCTGCCCGTGCCGTCTGCCAACCCGCCAGCAGTGCGGCCAAGCCGCCAGTCAGCGCGACAATCGGTGGCGCAAAACCTTGGAATCGCGTGCTCGCCGCGAGCTGGTCCCGGATGCGCGCAATGTCGTTCAGAGCCGATTCTATGTCACTCATGGTGATCGCATACGCAAATTACTCTACATTGTAAAGTTATCTGCATAATTGAAGTTGCTGCCAGAATGGACGGCCGCTTTCAGGCAGCGGCAAATCGGCATCGGACGGCAGCCTTGGCGGCGGAGCCCGCCTTCCGGATCTTCCGTCATCACAGTCATGAATACGGATCATCATGCCGATTCTTAGGGCCCCGTCGGATACAATGTGAGCCCTTTGTTTCGCCTTCATATTTCAGCAATTTCGGGTCGGGGCCCTTTTGGGGGCATGTCTCAAAACTGATTGCCGAAAAACGCTTTTATTTCAGTATATTAAATAACTTATTCGAGCCCCTCACCGCCACGAATCGCGGTTCGTCGCACGCCGCTGCGCTTTGTCCGCGTCGCTGGCCATGTGACTGGGGCCCGGGAACTCGGCGAGTCGGCGCGCGTTGAGTGAGCATGTTTGCTCATGTTCCAGTCGCACTCGGCATTCAACTCGTATGCTGGGCCATTGGCCACGGTCTTGGAGCGTCGAACAAAGCCGCGATCTGGATGGGCTGCTTCGCCGCGGCTGCGGTGTGCATCATGCGCGAGATCACTCAGCGCGAATATCAATGGATCGAGAAATTCGGCGATGGCCGCCGTGCAAACATGCCAGACTACGCGGGCCTGGAAGTCTGGCAATGGAACGCGCACTCCATCTCGGAGACGGTCGTTGCCGTTGCGGCATCATTGATCGTGGCAGCCCTCGTCAGCCGCTTCATGCCGTAGGAACAGCACCACATCCCTCTGGGAGGGAGTATGGCGCTGAGCGAAGCACCGCGGGCTTGCGCGGCTCGCTCGCTGGCGCCAATCAGCCTCGATGCGCATTGCCTTGTTCGAACCGGAAATTGCTGGAAACGTCGGCGCCGTTCTACGGCTCGGTGCCTGCCTGGGGGCGGCTGTGGACCTTATCGAGCCGATGGGCTTCGCGTGGGATGATCGACGAGTGCGCCGGGCCGCCATGGACTATATCGATTACGTCGCCATTGCGCGACATGCTGGCTTCGACGCCTTCAGGACGACTATCGGTTCGCGAAGGCTGGTGCTGTTTACCACGAAGAGCGCTCAATCGGCTTACGAATTCAGCTTCATGGCCGACGATGTCCTGCTCTTCGGAAAGGAAAGCGCGGGCGTACCGCCTGCCATAGCCGACGCCTGCGATGCACGGGTGAGGATTCCGATGCGGCCGCAGGTACGCTCGATGAATCTTGCCACATCAGCGGCGATCGCACTTGGCGAAGCCTTGCGCCAAACGGCAACTTTGCCGAGTTGATCGGCGGCTGAGCAAGGGCTGGCGTGTTCGAGGCCTTCTTTGACGCCCTGGCGTGGCTGAGCCCAGACCAGCACGGCCACCTCTCCCGTGGAAAGCAGAGAGCAACATCTACGATATGAGGTAGACGGCGCGGGCAGTCCGTATTACTATACCTTGGATTAGTATTACCAGAATGGGTGAACGAGCATTACGAGGGCAGGCGTATGGACGGAGTTCGCGTAGGTAATAGGCTGATAGGCACCCAGGCCCCGGTCACCGTGGGGTGGGAAAACATACCCCGGGTGGAAGGCGGCCCGGTGAAGCAGTTCGTCTTTACCTGGTTCCAGCCCACCGTGCTGTTCGCGCTGATCGCGTTCTGGTACTACGCACCCAATTCCATCGCCAAGGCATCGACCGCAATCGGCATCGGCATCGGCTTCAAGGTGCTGTTGCTGGCGCTCGAATGGGTGAACCCGCGTTACGAGAGTTGGCGCCTGACCTGGAAGGAACTGGCCACCGACCTGTTCTATGTCGGGCTGGGCTATACGCTGCTCCGCATGGTCGACAACTACATCGGCGACGGCGCGATGGTTGAAGCCGTCCAGCACTCTTTTGACTGGGACAAGTTCACGTGGTTCATGGGCCTGCCTCTGCTGGTCCAGGCCTTCCTGATCTCGTTCATTTTCGATTTCGGGCAATATTGGATGCATCGCGGGATGCATAACTGGTATCCGCTGTGGCTGCCCCATTCGGTGCATCACTACATCACCCAGTTGAACATCAACAAAGGCGCGGTCGGCAATCCGGTCGAGCTTTTCCTGATCGGCCTCGGTATCGGCGGATTCTTCGACTTCCTGCCGAGGGCCGCCCTCCTCGCCGGCGCTTTCGGCATGGCGATCGGCACTTACCAGCACATCAATGTCCGCTTCAACACGCCGCGCTGGTGGCGCTTCCTGTTCAACACCACCGAGCATCACAGCCTGCACCATTCGCAGGATTTCGAATCCACGCGCAGCAACTATGCCGGGTCCTATATCTTCATTGACCGTATTTTCGGCACCTGCATCGATGGCGAGGCCGAACTGCTGGGCATGGAAGGCGGACGCCGCATGTCGATCCGCGAGCAGATGACCTTTCCCTTCACCGAGGGCTGGAAGGCGCTCAAGGAACGATTCGGCCGGCCGAGCGGCCGAATGATGGGAACCGCGCCGCCCGCATAGCCCGCCTTTATCCATTCGTCATGCCCGGGCCGGAGCCGCCATGAGCGGCCCGCCTTGAGCCTTGCCGGCCCGGGGCGGCAAGGCTCTCGCAAAAGGAGGTCACGTGAACCCGCGTTTCATCGACTGGATCTGGCATGTCAGGGGTAGCCTGGCACTCGCCCCCGAGCAATCGAGCGATGATGCCTTTGACAGGCTCGCCCCGTTGTTCGGTCAGACCGGAACCAGCCACGAGCGGACGAACGACACGCTGATCTTCCGCAAGAAGGACCAGGCGGCCCAGGACAAGATGGCCGTTTTCGACGGCGGCGTCTTGCGGATCGAAAAAGGCATGGCCGGGTCCGTGCTGCATTATCATCTGACCAGCCGGGCCTTGCTGTTCTGCTTTCTGGCGCCGCTGCTGTTTCTGGGCTTCGCCCAGCTTACCATAGCTTTGGGCAAGCTTGAAAAGGCATCGACCGAAGCCGAGGACACGAGGGGGAAAGCTTCGGACGCGTCGAAAAAGCCCGCCAAGAAGGACGCGGAACTGCCGATGAACCCGATAGACAAAGCCCTGGGCGCACCCGCACCCGAAAAGCCTGAAAAAGAAGGCGCGGACAAGGCCAAGGACCAGGACAAGAAACACTCGCCCACGTCCGCCTATGTCTTCGCGGCGATCTTCGCCGCTCTCTATGTCGTCGGGCGGATCCTCGAAGACAGGCTGGTCAAGGCGCTGTTTAGAAAGAGCTTGCTGGGCTCGTAGCCCGATTCGAACGGTTTTGCCGTCCAGCGGCTGCTATCCATGCGCCGAAGGCTGCGGCGTATGGATACGAAGCAAGCGCGTTCGGCATTGGCTGCATTGTCGGCGGCCGCCTTCACTCAGGTGTTCCTCGGTCAGGCCGCGCTCGGCTTTTTCCGGAGCAGTACGCTGCGCAGCATCGTCAGCGCTACTTCGCCGCGCTGATTGGTCAATTCGTGCCGGAACACGACAAGGCCCTGCCCCGGCCGTGATTTGGACTCGCGCATTTCCACCACTTCGCTGGCGCAAGTGAGCGTATCGCCGATGAAGGTCGGCGCGGGCGTCACCACCTTATCGAAGCCGAGATTGGCGACAAGCGTACCCACCGTGGTGTCGCCGACCGAAAGGCCGACCGCGAGGCTGAAGGTGAAAGTCGAGTTGACCAGGATCCGGCCGAACTCGCTCTGCCTGGCGAACTCGGCATCGAGATGGAGCGGCTGCATGTTGTGCGTCATGGCCGAGAACATCAGGTTGTCGGTCTCGGTCACGGTGCGGCTGAGCTGGTGGACGATGCGATCGCCGAGCTGCCATTCATCGAAGTACTTTCCAGGCATGCCGTATCGGTCCTTCGCGTTTCAGGCGAGTTTGAGCTTGAAGCCCGCGTGGCTCTTTTCCCAGCCCAGCCGTTCGTAGAACCGGTGCGCGTCGATGCGGGAAAAGTGCGAGGTCAACTGCACGAGCCTGCATCCCCGGTCACGGCACTGGTCGACGGCCCAGGCGATCATCCACGATCCCAAACCCTGGCCGCGCAAGCTCCGGTCGATGCGCACGGCCTCGATCTGTCCGCGCCATGCGCCGCGCATCGAAAGGCCCGGAATGAAGCTGAGCTGCAGCGTCCCGACGATGTGTCCCTCGCGCTCCGCCACCACCAGCCGCTGGTGGGGGGAAGCTTCCAAGGCCCGAAAGGCCGCGAGATAGGCAGGATCGAGCGGAACGCTCGGGTCCTCGCGCGCGTCGCCGAGCTGATCGTCGGCCAGCAGCGCGACGATCACGGGCAGATCGGCTTCGCGCGCATCGCGCATCACAAGATCGTTCACGTGTCCTTCTCCTCGATGCGCGCGAGCAGGGCGTCGACCTGCACTTGCGCGCCGGCGGCGATATCCAGCCCGGCGACCACCCCGTCGAACGGGGCGATGAGCGTGTGTTCCATCTTCATGGCCTCGATCGTCAGCAGCTTCTGGCCCTTGGTGACCACATCGCCTTGCGCGACGTCCACGGCAATGACCTTGCCTGGCATCGGCGCAAGGATCGCACCCGAACCCTTGGCTCCGCCTGGCGCGGAATCCCTGCGCCAGGGCGAGAGCAGCCACGCCTGCCCCTGCTCGGTGACGAGCACGCCCGAAGTGGGCTTCTCGCTCGCCTGGCCGGTCAGTCCGATCTCCACCTGCTCGCCGTCGAGCAGGAACAATGCTGCACGCGCGGGTGCAGCATTGAGGCGGAAACCGGCCATGGCGGTGACGGGCAGGAGCGACGATGCCGCGGCTTGCAAGGCTTCATCCGAAGGCACCGGCGGCGCGGCCAAGGCCTCGCCGTCGCGGCCGATCAGGCCGGTATCGATCTTGCCCGAAACGAAGTCCGGATGTCGCAGCGCCTTGACCAGGAACGCGGCATTGGTCTTCACCGGCCAGACGGCGCTGTCGGACAGCATTTCGCCCAGTCGTTCGCGCGCTTCCTCGCGATCCTCGCCCCAGGCGATGATCTTGGCGATCATCGGATCGTAATGCGAAGAGACCTCCGCGCCTTCATGGACGCCCGTGTCGACGCGGGCGTATTCCGCGTCGCCGAAGTGCAGCAATTCAAGCTTGCCGATGCTGGGAAGGAAGCCCCTGGCTGGGTCTTCAGCATAGAGGCGCGCTTCCATCGCCCAGCCATCGATCGCCAGATCATGCTGCGCGAGCGGAAGCGGCTCGCCCGATGCGACACGCAGCTGCCATTCGACGAGATCGACGCCGGTGATCGCCTCCGTCACCGGATGCTCGACTTGCAAGCGGGTGTTCATTTCCATGAACCAGATCCTGTCCGCCGAGAGCGGGCCCGAACCGTCGGCGATGAATTCGATCGTTCCGGCGCCGACGTAGTCGACCGCCTTTGCTGCGCGTATTGCTGCGCCGCATAATGCCGCGCGGGTCGCGGAATCCATGCCAGGAGCGGGGGCTTCCTCGATCACTTTCTGATGGCGGCGTTGCAGCGAACAGTCGCGCTCGAAGAGGTGGACGAGGTTGCCCTGGGTATCCCCGAAAACCTGGACTTCGATGTGGCGGGGGGAGGCAATGTACTTCTCGATCAGCACGCGGTCGTTGCCGAAGCTGGAAGCGGCCTCGCGCTTGCACGAAGCCAATGCGTCGGCGAAATCGTCCTCGCTTTCGACTAGGCGCATGCCCTTTCCGCCGCCGCCCGCGACCGCCTTGACAAGGACGGGATAGCCGATCTTCGCAGCCTCTTCGGCAAGGAAGCTCGCCGATTGCTGCGCGCCCATATAGCCTGGAGTCACCGGAACCCCGGCATCGGCCATCAGCTTCTTCGCGGCATCCTTGAGGCCCATCGCGGTGATCGATGCGGGGTGGGGGCCCACCCAGACGATGCCGGCGTCGATCACGCCGCGCGCGAACTCCGCGTTCTCGGACAGGAAGCCATAGCCGGGATGGATCGCCTCGGCGCCGGTCTGCCTGGCGGCGGCAATGATCTTCTCGCCGACCAGGTACGATTCGCGCGCGGGCGAAGCGCCGATGTGCACGGCCTCGTCCGCTTCCCGCACATGCAGCGCCTGCGCATCGGCATCCGAATAGACCGCCACGGTGCGGATATCGAGCCGCCGCGCGGTACGGATGATCCGGCAGGCGATCTCGCCACGATTGGCGATGAGGAGAGATCCTATCATGACGCTACTCCGATTCCTCCCCGGAACGGGGAGGTGCCCCGCAGGGGCGGAGGGGCCGAAGGCTCTCGGCGAACGCGACCATCGAGGTCGCGGTGCCGGTCAGATCGGCGAGTATGGTCGTTGCCGGAATGCGCATGACCTGCCAGCCGCTGGCGTCCAGGATCGCATCGCGGCGAGCATCGTGAGCGGGCCGTTCGCCCATATCATGCACGATACCATCGACCTCGATCAGCAGGCGGACTTCGACGCAGGCAAAATCGGCGACATAACCGGCGATCGGAAACTGGCGTCGAAATTTGAGGCCCCTCGGTTTTCCACGCAGTTCGCGCCAGAGCAGGACTTCGGGAAGCGTCATTTCCTTACGCAATTTCCGGGCTAATCGCACATTCTGTTCGGACGCTCCCACGGTCCGATGCCGTACGCGCCCCAAGTCCTTCCCGGAATGGGGTGATGGGTCGTCCGTAGGACGGTGGAGGGAACGAGGCGCTTCGTCGCTCACGTGGGCCGATCCCGAGAGCTTTCGGCCCCTCCGTCAGCGCTACGCGCTGCCACCTCCCCGTTCCGGGGAGGATTGGTGACAAGGAGGAAGGCTACTCCGATTCCTCCCCGGAACGGGGAGGTGCCCCGCAGGGGCGGAGGGGCCGAAGGCTCTCGGCGGAGGATATGATGCATCCTCACATCCGGAACACCCCGAAACGGGGTGCCTCCGGGATCGGCGCTTCCAAACTCGCCATCAGCGCCAGCCCCAGCACATCCCTTGTCTGCGCCGGATCGATCACCCCGTCGTCCCACAGCCGCGCCGTCGCGTAATAGGGGTTGCCTTCGTCCTCGTACTTCTGGCGGATCGGCGCCTGGAAGGCTTCGGCTTCGCGCTCGTCCCACTTGTCGGCGTCGCGGTGGACGGCGGCGAGCACGCTGGCCGCCTGCTCGCCGCCCATCACCGAGATGCGCGCGTTGGGCCAGGTGAAGAGGAAGCGGGGGGCATAGGCGCGCCCGCACATGCCGTAGTTGCCCGCGCCGAAGCTGCCGCCGATCAGTACCGTGAGCTTGGGCACGGTCGCGGTGGCGACGGCCGTCACCAGCTTGGCCCCGTGCTTGGCGATGCCTTCCGCCTCGTACTTGCCGCCGACCATGAAGCCGGAGATGTTCTGGAGGAACAGCAGCGGAATCTTCCTTTGGCAGGCCAGCTGGATGAAATGCGCGCCCTTCAGCGCCGATTCGGAAAACAGCACGCCATTGTTGGCGAGGATCGCCACCGGCAATCCGTGGATATGCGCGAAGCCGCAGACCAGCGTGCTGCCGTAGAGCGCCTTGAACTCATGAAACTCGCTGCCGTCGACGATCCGGGCGATCACTTCGCGCACATCGTAGGATGCGCGCAAGTCTTCGGGGATGATCGCGTAGAGCTCTTCCGGATCGTACCTGGGCGGTCGTGGTTCCTGCACCGGCAGGCCATGCCGGTGGACCGGGCCGAGATGGCTGACGATGTCGCGCACGATGGTCAGCGCGTGCTCGTCGTTGTCCGCGAGGTGATCGGCCACGCCCGACTTGCGGCTGTGCAGGTCGCCGCCGCCGAGATCCTCGGCGGAGATGATCTCTCCCGTCGCGGCCTGCACCAGCGGCGGGCCGGCAAGGAAGATCGTGCCCTGCTGCTTTACGATCACCGTCTCGTCCGACATGGCCGGGACATAGGCGCCGCCCGCCGTGCAGGAACCCATGACGCAGGCGATCTGAGCGATGCCTGCGGCGCTCATTTGGGCCTGGTTGAAGAAAATGCGGCCGAAGTGCTCCTTGTCCGGGAAGACTTCCGCCTGGTGCGGCAGGTTGGCGCCGCCCGAATCGACGAGATAGATGCATGGCAGCCTGTTTTCCCGCGCGATCTCCTGCGCCCGGACGTGCTTCTTGACCGTCATCGGATAGTAAGTGCCGCCCTTCACGGTGGCATCGTTGCACACGATCATGCACTGGCGGTCTGAAACGCGGCCGATCGCGGTAATCAGGCCGGCACCCGGAATCTCCTCGCCATAGAGTCCGCCCGCGGCGAGCTGGCCCAGTTCGAGCAGCGGCGAGCCGGGATCGAGCAGGCGCTCGACGCGCTCGCGCGGGAGCAGCTTGCCCCGGCTGACATGGCGCTGGCGCGATGCCTCGCTGCCGCCGAGCGCGGCCCGGGCCACCTTCCGGCGCAGTTCGTCCGCCAGCGCGCGGTTGTGCATGGCCCGTGCCTGCGCTTCGGGGCTGTCCAGGTCGACGCTGGCCTGGAGGGTGGGCCCGCTCATGCCCGTTTCATTCCTGATGCTGCGAAGGGCATTCCCTCTTTCCCCGGATCGGCTGATTTGCAATTCCTGTGTAACGCGCTTGAAACCGCTCGGGAAATTAAACCTGGCCGTCTTCAGGCCGTCAGCATCGCCGCCAGCCGGGGCACGTCGGCGAGCGCCCGCAGCGCGTCGTTGAGGTGCGTGCAGCCGTCCGGGCCGCGCAGCCGTTCCAGCACATCGTCGCGGATGTCCCCAAGCCTGCGACCAAGCAGCCGCTGCGTATTCCCGATCGCTCCCGGACATTCGGGAAAGGGCAGGATGCGTGCCTCGGGTTCGATCGAAAGCACTTCCTGCGAGGCAAGGTTCACGGCGGCTCGCAGGAGATATTCGTGGACCGCGATCCGTCCGCCTTCCGGCATGGCGGCGCTGTCCTGAAAGGCGGAATCGATGCGCAGCGCGCCGGCCGCCTCGTCGCGCATCACGTCGATCCGGCGTGCGCGGCGAAAGCCCGGCCCATGGCCGTTCGGGAGGGCATGCCATCCCTGCGGGTCAAGCGGGTTGCGCAAGTCCCCGGCGGCGGCATCGGCGACGCCGTGCTGGCGACTGCCGCCGGGGCGGACCCCGGTGTTACCTTCCTGGAGCCCCCAGCAGATATCGATGCGCTGGCTCAGGCGCGCCATCGGATCTTCCCCGCCCAGGCGCTGGCGCAGAAGCTCGACATGGTCCGGGTGCCACTGCAACCATGCGAAGGTGGAAACCAGCGCCGAGCCCGAAAGGTCATCGAGTATCAGGTAAAGGGGATGCCCCTGCTGGATCAGTTCGGGTATGATTTCCCGCAGCTGCATGCGCAGATGGCCGCCCGCGCGTGCGCCCACCACGCGCGAGAGCCCCGGCGGCGAGGGCTCCGCGCTGATCGCCGTGATCGTCTTGTCGTCGGTAAGCCGCGCTTCGAAGCGGGCCTCGGCAAGCACCCGCGCCTCGCCGGTGCCGCTGGGCGTCGCAAGATCGCGCGCGGTGCCGATGAACAGGCGCTCTCCGTCGATTCCATCCGGCCAGGAAACGTCGATGCTGGTGGTGCGGCGTATCGAACCGGAGGGGCGGATCGGCGCCGGGTTGGCGGTGCAGCGCGGCGGCGGAGGAAGAGTCTGCGTATCCATCGGCTCACGCTGGACCCTGGGCGATTGTCAATCAAGCCCTGGGGTACGACATGGACCCGCCGAAAACACACCTTGGAAAGCCCCGCGGCGGCGCTTTCCATGCCGCCATTCGTCCTAAACCGTTGCCCTCAAACGGCGCCCTTAAACGTCAAGGGGCCGGCGATTCGCACCGCCGGCCCCCGTTCCACATGGGGGAGTGGACCTCGCCAATGATCGGCCGAATCAGGCCGAAGCCGCGCCCTTGTAGCGCTCGATCGCTTCGAGCACGATCTGCCGCGCGTCTTCCGCGCCGCCCCAGGTGCCGATACGGACCCATTTCTCTTTCTCGAGATCCTTGTAGTGGGTGAAGAAGTGCTCGATCTGCTTGAAGACGATTTCGGGCAGATCGTCCTTCTCGTTCACGTTCGTATAGTACGGGAAAGTGGAATCGACCGGCACGCAGATCAGCTTTTCGTCGCCGCCATGCTCGTCCTCAAGGTTGAGAACGGCGATCGGGCGGGCACGAACGACGCAGCCCGGGACGAACGGCGAACGCGCCACGACCAGTGCGTCGAGCGGGTCGCCGTCGGGCGAAAGCGTGTGGGGCACGAAGCCGTAGTTGGCCGGATAACGCATCGGTGTGTGGAGAATGCGATCGACGAAAAGTGCGCCCGACGCCTTGTCGAACTCGTACTTGACCGGTTCGCCGCCAACCGGAACCTCGATGATGACGTTGAGACTTTCCGGCGGATTGTCGCCGATGGGAATCATGTCGATGCGCATGGTGGTCCTTTTATACTGGCACGGTGAAGAGATGCCGGTTGGATCAAGATGCGCGCGACTTAGCCTCCACTTTATTGCGCCGCAACAGCCTTCTCACGATTGCGAAATTTAGTTGCGTCGAGGCGACAGTAGCCGATCCAATCCATTCGCCTGGCCGGGAGTCGTGCTTTCCAGCCAGGGCCAGCGCAGCCCGCCGTGATAGTCGATCTCCACCGTCTGGTAGCGGTTGCCGCGCCGCACCAGCAATGCGATCGGAGCGCCGGCGGAGGCGTTGCCGGGCTTGGCCCGTGTGATCGCGTCCTTGATTACGTCCTTGTCGTAGGCACGGCCGTTCACCGCGACGATCTTGGTGCCGTTCGCCAGCCCGGCGTTGTAGGCCGGACCGTCCCACAGGACGGCGGTGATCGCCCCGTCGTCGTCCAGCGAGATCCCCAGCGAATAGGTGAGGTCGAGCGATTTGCGGAAATCGGAAACGCCCTTGTCGTAAGGGTTGGGCTGGTCCTTCCAGACCAGCTTGTAGCCGCCCATTTCCAGGCCCTTGAGCGGCGCGGGTTGCCGGGTCAGGTAAAGGCGGGTGCGGAGGAAATTCGCCCAGTCGAAGGGATGGACGGCGTTCAACGTCTTCACCACTTCATCGAAATCGTATGTCAGTTCGCCCCAGTCGCCATCGCGCAGGCCGAAGAAGGCCTTGGCGAAATCGTCCAGGCCTTTCGCGCCGCCGGTGCCCTGGCGGATGATCTGGTCGGCCTCGAGCCAGGTCAGTGCGCCTTCGACGTAGTAATCCTCGCCGCGCGTCAGCGAGGCATAGGGGAGCGGACGGCGCTCGTTGAGGATCGGCGCGGCGGTGGTATCCTCCACCGAGCGCCAGCCCCGGCCGGGCGTGCCTTCGGCATACTTGGCGGCGGCACCGGCAAGGGCGCCGAGAATCACCGGCTTGTCCTGCACGCCCGAGCGCGCGGCCAGCACGTAGCCCCAGAACTGCGTCTGCCCTTCGTAAACCCACAGCAATGTGTTCTGCATCGGCTGCTGGTAATCGGGC
This sequence comes from Novosphingobium sp. CF614, assembly GCF_900113255.1. Classification (GTDB taxonomy): domain Bacteria; phylum Pseudomonadota; class Alphaproteobacteria; order Sphingomonadales; family Sphingomonadaceae; genus Novosphingobium. The sequence continues at coordinate 528,727 of NZ_FOOR01000001.1, read as the reverse complement.
GTCCACAAGTCGGCCGGGCGGCGGTACTTGCCGTTCCAGCTGTGCACGAATTCGTGGGGCACGACGTTGCGGTCCCACGTCATCGCATCCCAGTCGGTCCAGGTCTTGGGCTCCATCTGGTTCTCGCTCGACCGGTGGTGTTCCAGGCCGATGCCGCCCATCCGGTTGGTCAGTGCGAGCAGGAAATCGTAGTGATCGAAATGCCGCGCGCCGAATGTCATCAGTGCTTCGGAAACGAGGTTGCGGTAGGCCTGGAGATGTTCCGGCGTTATGGCGAGCAGTTCCGGCTCGTCGGCCACGACATCGAGGAAAACGTCGCGGCCAAGATCCCAGCGTTTGGCATTCACGCCGGCGAAGATCGGCGAATCGACGAGCCGTTCGTAGTCGGTCGTGTCCCAGGTCACGGTGTCGGCCGAGCGCGCCATGCCGTCCAGCGCGGTGAAGACGGTCCAGCCCGAAGGAAAGACCACGGCCGGCTTCACCGTCACGCCGCGCGTGTAGTAGCCGGCCGGATAGAGGCTCATCTTCTCCCATTGCAGGTTGAGCATTTCCCGCGTCATGGTGATCCGCCCCTCCAGGCTCTGCTGCGGAGAGGTATGGACGAACCGCGCGGCGACCTCCTTGGTCCCTTCCGGCAGATCAAGGTGGAAGGCATTGACCGCCACGGTATCCCGCACCCAGGGGATTTCCCGGCCGTCCGCGAAGAAGTGGATGTCCGCCAGCAGCGCGAAGGGTCCGGTGGGTGCGTGATTGCCCGGCAGCCAGCCCGGTTGCAGCAGGGTCAGGCGGCGGGTGCCCGCGGCCACGGGGAAAGTCTGGGTCACGCGATAGACCCCGCGATCGACATCGCGCGCATCGATCCGCAGCGAGACGGTGCCCGGATAGGCAACATCCCGCGCCGATGGAACCGCGGGCGGCAGGGCCGGCGCCATCGGTTTCGTCCGCGCGGGATCGTCCTGCGCGGATGCGGGGATTGACAAGAGGGCGAAGGCGGCGAGCGGCGCGGCGGCAAACCGGTATTTCATTGCGGGCCAGTTTAGACTTGTTGCCCGTCTTGGCAACCGTCGGGACGGGCAATTCCCCAGCGGCCACTTTATCAGCGGGCGCATTCGGGCTAAGCGCGCGCCTCATGAGCAGCACACCACAATCGACGCCCCAGGCCATTCGCGGAACGCAGGACATCTTCGGTGCCGATGCGGAGGCTTTCGCGCATGTTGTCGAGACCTTCGAGCGCGTGCGCAAGCTCTACCGCTTCCGCCGCGTCGAGATGCCGGTATTCGAGAAGACCGCCGTGTTCTCCCGCTCGCTGGGCGAAACCACCGACGTGGTCTCGAAGGAGATGTACAGCTTCGAGGATCGCGGCGGCGATTCGCTGACGCTGCGTCCCGAATTCACCGCCGGCATCGCGCGGGCCTATCTTACCGACGGCTGGCAGCAATACGCCCCGCTCAAGGTGGCGACGCACGGGCCGCTGTTCCGCTACGAGCGCCCGCAGAAGGGCCGCTACCGCCAGTTCCACCAGATCGACGCCGAGGTGATCGGCGCGGCCGAGCCGATGGCGGACGTGGAACTGCTGGTGATGGCCGATCAGTTGCTCAAGGAACTGGGCATTGCCGATGGCGTGACCTTGCAGCTCAACACGCTGGGCGACGGGCAAAGCCGCGATGCCTGGCGGACGGCGCTGGTGGAATACTTCCGCGACCACCGGGCTTCGCTTTCCGAGGATTCGCAGGACCGGCTGGAGCGCAACCCGCTGCGCATCCTCGATTCCAAGGACCCGCGTGACAAGGCCTTCGTGGCCGACGCGCCAAGGATCGACGATTTCCTATCGGGCGAGGCGCAGGACTTCTTCGGCGCGGTGACTGCCGGCCTCAACGCGGCGGATGTCGCATGGATTCGCGCGCCTTCGCTGGTGCGCGGCCTCGACTATTACCGGCACACCGCGTTCGAATTCGTGACGGACCGGCTGGGCGCGCAAGGCACGGTGCTCGGCGGCGGCCGCTACGATGGGCTGATGGAAGCGCTCGGCGGGCCCGCGACCCCCGCGGTCGGCTGGGCGGCGGGGATCGAGCGGCTGGCGATGCTGGTCGGGAGTGTGGAAGACGCCAATGCGCAAGTGATCGTGGTGCTTGAGGATGACGCTGAAATGCAGAAGGCTATCAGCGCGATTGCTTATCTTCGGCGAAAGGGTTGGAGCTGCGAACTGCTTGCGACTGGAGCGCTTCGGAAGAGGTTTGACAAGGCGGTAAAAAAGGGCGCGGACGCCATCATCTCGATCAAGGGGTTCGGCGAAATGGCAAATGTTCGATCGGACGGGCCGGATCGGGACAGCCTCATGAATGACTTCATGGAATTTACCAGAGCATATCGTGGTCTCGACTAATTCCCCCAAGATCTGTCACCCTGAACTTGTTTCAGGGTCCATTTCGCGCTTCGGGCCATCGGTCTTGGCGTCGTGGGGCCTTTCGGGAGTTTCACGCAGAGGCGCGGAGACGCGGAGAAGAGAAGAGAGGAAGATTGACTCGCGCAAAGGCGCAAAGGCGCAATGGGGACACGCTTGCGGCGAAGCCGCTTTCCATTCTCAGCATTTCGTTTGGCGCAACGTGGAACGAGTGAAAGGCGCCTGCGGCGCAGCGCGCCCTCTTTGCGCCTTCGCGCCTTTGCGTGAGCCCATTTTTCCCTTCCTCTTCGCGTCTCCGCGCCTCCGCGTGAACCCTCTCTTCCCCCGCAAGGAAGAGCACGGCCTGTGAGCACCATCTCCGACCAGCGCCTCGCCCAGATCGCGGCGCGTTTCGCCGAACTCGAAGCGCGCCTCGCTTCGGGCACCCTCGAAGGGGATGCCTTCGTCAGCGCCAGCCGCGACTATGCCGAGCTGGAGCCGGTGGCGCAGGTCGCGGCGCAGGTCATGACCATGCGTGAGGAGCTGGAGAACCTGCACCAGCTCGACGATCCCGATCCGGACATGCGCGCCCTCGCCGCCGAGGAAGTGGCGCGGATCAAGGCCGAGCTGCCCGAGGCCGAACGCAAGCTCTCCGTCGCCATGCTGCCGCGCGATTCGGCGGACCAGCGGCCGGCCATGCTGGAAATCCGTGCCGGCACCGGCGGGGACGAGGCCGCCCTGTTCGCCGCCGATCTCTATCGCATGTACGAACGCTATGCCGCCGACCGGGGCTGGAAGGTCGAAATGATCTCGGCCAATGCCAACGACCTCGGCGGTTTCAAGGAAGTGGTCGCCAATGTCGCGGGCACCGGCGTCTTCGCCAAGCTCAAGTTCGAGAGCGGCGTCCACCGCGTCCAGCGCGTGCCCGTGACCGAGAGCGGCGGGCGCATCCATACTTCGGCGGCGACCGTGGCGGTGCTGCCCGAACCCAGCGAGGTCGACGTCCAGATCGAGGACAAGGATCTCAAGATCGACATCTACCGCGCCAGCGGGGCGGGCGGCCAGCATGTCAACACCACCGATTCGGCGGTGCGCATCACCCACTTGCCCAGCGGGCTCGTGGTGATCTGCCAGGACGAACGCAGCCAGCACAAGAACAAGGCCAAGGCGATGCAGGTCCTGCGCGCGCGCCTTTACGAAAAGATGCGCGACGAGGCGCAAGGGGCGGAGGCCGAGGCGCGCAAGGCGATGGTCGGATCGGGTGACCGCTCCGAGCGGATCCGCACCTACAATTTCCCGCAAGGGCGCGTCACCGACCACCGCATCAACCTCACCCTGCACCGCCTGCCCGAGATACTCGAAGGGCCAGGCCTTGGCGAATTAATCGATGCGCTGATCGCCGAGGACGAGGCCAAGCGCCTGGCGGCGATCGATGGGTGAGGCCTCGGCCGCCGCGAGCCCGCCTCTCACCGTCGCGCAGGCCGTTCGCGAGGCCGCCGAACAGCTCGGTCCAGCCAGTACCACCGCGCGGCTCGACGCCGAATTGCTGATGGCGGCGGCGCTGGGCGTCTCGCGCTCCACGCTGCTGCTGCGGCACATGCGCGATTCGGCGCCGCAGCGCTTCGCGGCGCTCATGGCGCGGCGGCTGGCGGATGAGCCGGTCGCCTATATTCTGGGGGTGGCCGAATTCCACGGGCTGGAGCTGGAAGTGACCCCGGCGGTGCTGATCCCGCGTGGCGATTCGGAAACCGCGATCGAGGCGGCGCGAATGTATTTCTCCGCGCGGGCGCCGGCGCGGATGCTCGACTGCGGGACCGGCTCCGGCGCGCTGCTGCTCGCCGCGCTTGGCCTGTTTCCCCAGGCCGTCGGTATCGGGATCGACCGCAGCGCCGAGGCGCTCGCCGTGGCTGCGCGCAATGCCGGGCGGCTCGGCATGCAAGGGCGCGCCGCGTTCCACTTGCGCGACTGGGACCGGCCGGGCTGGTCGGAAGACCTCGGGGGGCCTTTCGATCTCATCTTGGCGAACCCTCCCTATGTCGAGAACGATGCGCCGCTGGAAGCTGCCGTGCGCGATCACGAGCCGCACGGCGCGCTTTTCGCGGGGCCCGAGGGGCTCGATGCCTACCGCGTGCTGGTGCCGCAACTGCCCGCCTTGCTGGCGCCAGGCGGCGTTGCCGTGGTCGAGATCGGGCATCGCCAGGCCGAGCCGGTGGGCGCCATCGGTGCGGCGGCGGGGTTGGCCGCCCACCTTCATCGCGATCTTGCCGGACGGCCCCGTGTTCTTGTCTTTTCCGCCGGAAAGAGTGGAGCTGTGTAAGATTTCACTTGGAATCCGGCTCTGGAATGCCTAAGGATTGCATGGAACCGGCTTATGGACGGAATTTCCCATACCCGGTTTGTCTCCATCATTTGCAAGCGGTCGCGGCAAGAATGCCTCGGCAGGCAGATGTGGAAGTCTCGGCAGCCGGGGGGCCAGCCGGATCATATAACGCACGGCAGTCCGGCCTGAAGGGTTCGGGCGCATGCCAGGGGTTTTGAGGAAATCTATCCTTGAATAACAATCGTGGTAATAACCGCAGGCGTGGCCGCGGTAACAATCGCCAACAGGGCGGCCAGCAAGTGAACCGTATCGACAGCAGGGCTCGCGGCAATGCGCCACAGTTGCTGGAGAAGTACAGGAAGCTGGCGCATGACGCGCATCTCAATGGTGATCGGGTAACGGAGGAGTATTACCTCCAGTTCGCAGATCATTACTTCCGCGTCATTGCCGATCAGAAGCAACGCCAGGAAGAATCGCGTCAGCCGCGCCGGGATGACCGGTCGCAGGACTATGGCGACGACTACGGTGCGGATGACGATTTCTACGGCGACAACGGCGGCATGGATCGCGTTTCGCGCCCCGAGCGCGAACCACGCCCCGAACGCGAACCGCGGGTTGAACGTGAGACACGGGTCGAAGCCCCTGTCGAGAGCAGCGAACCGGCTGACGATAACGTAGAAGCCGCGGAAGGCGAACGCCCGGTCTACGAACCGGTCGAAAATCCCTTCGTGCGCGGTAATCGCGTTGTACGGGGCCTCAAGCAGCGCAAGCCGCGTCGCGGCTCGCACGACGAGGATGGCGGCGACGCCGGTCAGCCGGAAGCGCCGAACAGCGATTTCGATCCGGCTGTCCTGCCGCCCTCGATCTCGGCCAAGCCGGCCGAAAAGGCTGCTGATACTGGCGCTGCCGCCGACAAGGAGCAAGTCGCGGAAGAAAAGCCGCGCCGCCGCCGGGCTCGCAAGGCCAGCCCGCCCGCCGATGAGGCTGGCGCCGCGCCGGAAGCGGTGAACGGCTAAGATACCGAGGTTCGCGATACGACAACCTGCCCGGTGCGGCGTGACTTCGCTTGCGTCGCCGCCGGCCGGGCTTACAAACCGGCGCCGATGCAATCTCCTCGGCGCCCCGTGCCTTTCCCCCACGCCCTGAACCTGTTTGCGCGCCACCCGCGCCTGGCAATGGCTAATGCCGCGATCGCCGTCGGCGCCGCCGCCGCCTGCGGTTTCCAGCCGCTTTCGCTCTGGCCGCTCACGTTACTGGCCATCGCTTGCCTTCTCGAACTGGTCGCGCGGTGCGTCACTGGCCGCGGTGCCTTGTTGGTCGGCTGGTGTTTCGGGCTCGGCCATTTCACTCTCGGCAACAACTGGATCGCCACGGCTTTCACCTATCAGGCGAACATGCCTGCCTGGCTGGGCGGCATAGCGGTCGTGCTGCTTTCCTTGTACCTTGCGGTCTACCCGGCACTGGCGACGCTTGCGGCCTGGTTGCTGATCCGTCCGGACCGGGCTCGCGCCGGGAACGCGCGGCCGCGCCGGTTCCTCGCGCTTGTCCTGGCCTTCGCGGCGGCCTGGATCGTCACCGAGTGGATGCGGGCCTGGGTCTTTACCGGGTTTGCGTGGAACCCGCTGGGCGTCGCGCTGCTCGGGCGGTTCGATGCACGCGGCCTGGCCCTGGTGACGCCCTGGATCGGCACATACGGTCTGTCCGGCTTGCTGGTCCTGCTGGCCGGGTTGCCGGGAACCTGCTTGCGCGCGGGCATGCGGCGCTGGCTGTGGGCGGTGCCGGTGCTGGTCATCGCCGCGGCGCTGAGCGCGCTGATGGTTCTGCCAGACCCCTGGGCGCGGCGCGAGGAGGGGGCGATTCGCTTTACCCTGATCCAACCCGACCTGCGCCAGGAGATCGTTGACGATCCCCGATACTATGAAGCCAACTTCATCAAGATGGCACGCCTTTCGCTGCCGCGCGCCGCGGGCGAGAAGCGCGTCGTGTTCTGGCCCGAATCAGGCCTCGGCGACTACTTGCGCGATGGCTACCCGGACTATTTCTACCAGATGTACACTTATGCCGGCGACCCGGTGATCGCGCGCGAACGGATCGGCCGGGTAATCGGTGCTTACGGCCTGCTGCTCACGGGCGGGGTCGATCTTGTCATCAAGAACGACGAAGAAATTGCGGCGCGCAATTCGGTGACCGCCATCGACGGTGGCGGCGATATCCTGGCGGGCTATTCCAAAGCCCATCTCGTCCCTTATGGAGAGTATCTGCCGCTGCGCTGGCTGCTCGAGCCGCTGGGTGCCTCGCGGCTGGTCGCGGGCGCGCTCGACTTCTGGCCTGGGCCGGGCCCGCGCAGCTACGATTTCGGCACCTGGGGCAAGGCCGGTATCCAGATCTGCTACGAAATCGTGTTCAGCGGTGAAGTGGTCGATCCGATGAACCGTCCCGATTATATCTACAATCCTTCCAACGATGGCTGGTTCGGGGCCTGGGGGCCGCCGCAGCACCTTGCGCAAGCGCGCCTCAGGGCGATCGAGGAAGGTCTGCCGATCGTGCGTTCGACCACGACCGGCATCAGCGCGGTGGTCGATGCGGACGGTATCGTTCGCGCCGCGCTGGCCCGCCACACCGCCGGCCGCATCGATGGTCGCATTCCGCCGCCGCACGAGCCGACCGCGTTCGCCCGTTACGGCAACGCCCTGCCGCTGGCCTTCGCCGCACTGCTTTTGCTCGGGGCCTTTTCCATGGTTGCGCTCGGCCGTCGGCATCGCTAGACATCCGTCACATAAAGATTCCTTTATATGACGGATGTCTCCTATGCGCAGCGATTACGTCTTCACTTCCGAAAGCGTCTCCGAAGGCCACCCCGACAAGGTTTCGGACCAGATTTCCGACGCTGTCGTCGATTTGTTCCTGTCCAAGGACCCGGAGGCGCGGGTCGCCTGCGAAACGCTCACGACCACGCAGCTGGTGGTTCTGGCGGGCGAGATTCGCTGTAAGGGCGTCTACGAAAATGGTGAATGGGCGCCGGGCGCCCTCGATGAGATCGAGCGGACGGTGCGCGCGGTTGTGAAGAAGATCGGTTATGCGCAGGATGGCTTCCATTGGGAAACTTTCGAGTTCATCAACCGGTTGCACGGTCAGTCCGCGCATATCGCGCAAGGCGTGGACGCCTCGGGCAACAAGGACGAAGGTGCGGGCGACCAGGGCATCATGTTCGGCTATGCCTGCGACGAGACGCCCGACCTGATGCCGGCCACGCTCGATTACAGCCATAAAATCCTCCAGCGTCTCGCCGACGACCGTCACTCGGGCGCCGCGCCTTTCCTAGAGCCTGATGCCAAGAGCCAGGTCACGCTGCGCTTCCACGACGGCAAGCCGGTCGCCGCGACCGCCATCGTCGTCTCGACCCAGCATCAGGAAGGCTACGACACCGGCGAGCAGGAAGCCGAACTCCGGGACTACGTGCGCGAGGTCGTGACCGAGATCCTGCCCGAAGGTTTCGTCACCGATGAGACGAAGTTCCACATCAACCCCACTGGTTCCTTCGTGATCGGTGGCCCCGACGGCGATGCCGGCCTAACCGGCCGCAAGATCATCGTCGACACGTATGGCGGCGCGGCCCCGCATGGCGGCGGTGCCTTTTCCGGCAAGGATCCGACCAAGGTCGATCGCTCGGCCGCCTACGTCACGCGTTATCTGGCCAAGAACGTGGTCGCCGCCGGTCTTGCCAAGCGCTGCACGATCCAGGTGTCCTACGCGATCGGCGTGTCCGAACCGCTTTCGCTCTACGTCAACACGCATGACACCGGCACTGTCGCCGACGACGTGCTCGAAGCGGCTATCGCCAGGGTCGCGAAGGATCGCCTCGGCGGCCTGACGCCGCGTGGCATCCGCACGGGCCTGGGTCTCAACAAGCCGATCTATGGCCAGACCGCTGCTTATGGTCACTTCGGCCGCCGGCCGGAAGGCGACCTGTTCCCCTGGGAGCGCACCGACCTGGTCGACGCGCTGCAGGCGGCGCTGGCCTGAAGGCCGGGCGCGGGGATATTTGCCCCGGCAGTCCGGACGGCATCGCCAACGATGCCGTCCGGACTGCCGGAAAAGTATTCCCTCGCGCCGAAGCGCCGGCTGCGGCAGCAGCGGTGGATGTGAACGATTCCGTCCAGGGTAGACGGCTCCCCAGCTTGGGCTTCGCTCTTCACGGAGCGTGGCCGGCCTTCCTGTTATGATCGCAAGAATTCCGTCGGGCCCGCTCAGCCGTCGTCCCGCAGATGATACGTTGACCCCAGGCCCGCCAGCGCTTATCTGAAGCGCTGTTCCGGCACAGGGCTGCGACGCCCGTTCGCATGCCCGGATCTGCTTTCCCCAAGCCCACCGATCCGCCGGTCGCTTCTCAATTTCCATCCGGAATCCACAAAATGCACCTGAAAGAACTCAAGAAGAAATCATCGGCCGAACTGGTCGAAATGGCGGAGGAACTCGGCGTCGAAGGCGCTTCCACCATGCGCCGGCAGGACCTGATGTTCGGCATCCTCAAGGAAGTGGCCGAGGATGGCGAGGAAATCATCGGCCAGGGCACGATCGAAGTGCTTACCGACGGCTTCGGTTTCCTGCGCAGCCCGGAGGCGAACTATCTCGCCGGGCCCGACGATATCTACGTCTCGCCGAACCAGGTTCGCAAATGGGGCCTGCGTACCGGCGATACCGTGGAAGGCGAAATCCGCGCACCCAAGGACGGCGAGCGTTACTTCGCGATCACCAAGCTCATCAGCGTCAACTACGATGATCCCGACGTGGTGCGCCACCGCGTCAATTTCGACAACCTGACGCCGCTCTATCCCGACGAGCGGCTCAAGCTCGATACCAGCGATCCCACCGTCAAGGACAAGTCGGCGCGCGTGATCGATCTCATCAGCCCGCAGGGCAAAGGCCAGCGCGCGCTGATCGTGGCGCCGCCGCGCACGGGCAAGACCGTGCTGCTGCAGAACATCGCCAAGGCCATTACCGACAACCATCCGGAAGTCTTCCTGCTGGTGCTGCTGGTCGATGAGCGTCCGGAGGAAGTCACCGACATGCAGCGCTCGGTGAAGGGCGAGGTCATATCCTCGACTTTCGACGAACCGGCGCAGCGCCACGTCCAGGTCGCCGAAATGGTGATCGAGAAGGCCAAGCGCCTTGTCGAGCACAAGCGCGACGTGGTCATCCTGCTCGATTCGATCACCCGCCTCGGCCGCGCCTACAACACCGTGGTGCCCAGTTCCGGCAAAGTCCTGACCGGCGGTGTCGACGCCAACGCGTTGCAGCGCCCGAAGCGCTTCTTCGGCGCCGCCCGCAACATCGAGGAGGGCGGTTCGCTATCGATCATCGCCACCGCCCTGATCGATACCGGCAGCCGCATGGACGAAGTGATCTTCGAAGAATTCAAGGGCACCGGCAATTCGGAAATCGTGCTGGATCGCAAGGTTTCCGACAAGCGCATCTTCCCGGCACTCGATGTCGGAAAGTCTGGCACCCGCAAGGAAGAACTGCTGGTTCCGAAGGACCAGCTCAGCAAGATGTGGGTGCTTCGCCGGATCCTCATGCAGATGGGCACGATCGATGCGATGGAGTTCCTGCTCGACAAGATGAAGGATTCCAAGACCAACGAGGACTTCTTCGCGACGATGAACCAGTAACCGGGGTATTGAGGCTTGACTATCCTTGTAACGCTTGTCGCTGCGGCTTCCCTGGGTGGCCCGGCCGAAATCTGGCAGCACATCGTTGCCGATTTCTCGAACATCACCGAGCCGGCGGCGTTGGCCGCCTTCGGCCAGGTTCTGATGATCGACCTCCTGCTGGCCGGCGACAATGCCATCGTTGTCGGCGCATTGGCGGCCGGCCTGCCGGTGGCGGATCGCAAGAAGGTGATCCTGATCGGCATCGGCGCAGCGCTGGTCCTGCGCATCGCCTTCGCCTTGATGGTCACCTGGCTGCTGGGCATCGTCGGGCTGATCTTCGCGGGCGGATTGCTGCTGCTGTGGGTGGCCTGGAAATTCTGGCGTGAACTTCACCACGGCGGCGAAAGCGCAGGCTCGCCGGAGATCGAGGGTGACGAGGACAGCGGCGTGCGTGCCGCCAAGAGCTTCGCCGGTGCCGCATGGGCGGTGGCGATCGCCGACGTGTCGATGAGCCTAGACAACGTGCTCGCCGTCGCCGGCGCGGCGCGCGCGCACCCCGGCATCCTCATCGTCGGCTTGCTGCTTTCGGTGGTCCTGATGGGCGTGGCGGCGAACTTCATTGCCCGCTATATCGAACGCTACCGCTGGATCGCCTACCTGGGCCTCGTGGTGATCCTCTATGTCGCCGGCAAGATGATCTACGATGGCTGGATCGACCCGCACCTGGGGATCAGCTCGTTGTTCTGACGGCTCGTCGCCTCGGAGACGTGCTCCGGGGTGACGAGCACCCCGCTCACTTGATCGGAACCACCTTCACGCGCTTGTCGGGTACGATCTTGGTGGTCTTGGGAATGTAGCGCTTGCGCGGGGCTGGACGCACCGGCACGTCTTCGTAGACGTATTCGACGGTTTCCGTGCAATGCGGCTGGGCCTGGACGATCGGCACCATCATCATGGGAACGGCCATCATCGGCTGGGCCATGCAGCATCCCTGCGCCGGATAGCCGTAGGCGGGATAGTAGCCCTGCGGATAGCCGTACCCATAGCCAGAACCATAGCCGGGATAGCCGCCGCCCTGCTCGTAGCGGGCATGGTAGTCGTCGAGATAGGCCTCGCACTCGTCGCGGTTCCTGCCGGCGTCTTCGGCCTTGTCGATCGCCGCGCCGGCTACCGCTCCGACGGCTGCGCCGGCGATGGTCCCGACCGTGCGGTTGTGCCTGCCGGCGATGCGATTGCCGGCAATCCCGCCGACCACGCCCCCGATTACCGCGCCGCCCACGCCCGAATCGCGCGAGGACAGGCGGTGACGGCAATCGGCGAGCCAGGCATCGCGCGCGGCCGGGTCGTACCCGCCGTGGCGAGGGCCGCCGGGATAGGGTGCTGGCATCTCGCGAGGATCAGGCATTGCGTGCCCGTCATGGGCGCCGTCATGGGCAAGCGCCGGATTGGCGACCAGGATGAGAGCCGCGGCGGTGGCAGCGGAAAGACGAAGACGCATGGGGAACACCCTTTCGCGAGAGCCGGACGGTTAGTTCGGTCAGTTAACACGAAATTTAGCATCGTAACCCGTACAAGACCAAGCGCTTTGCCCGGTTGGCTGAAGCGGTGTCCCGATTCGGAGCAGTCCGGGCGTCAAATTGCCCGCGAGGCGACCTGTGCGACAAGCTGCATTCCCGCAGCGTCCTCGTCATCGAAGCGGCCCGGTGTCGGGCTGTCGAGATCGATCACCGCGACCACCCGGCCGCCGACAACGACCGGCACCACCAGCTCCGAACGACTGTCCGCATCGCAGGCGATGTGGCCGGGAAAGGCATGGACATCGGGCACGACTTGCGTCGCCGCCAGCGCCGCCGCGGTTCCGCATACGCCCGTCCCGAACGGGATGCGGATGCAGGCCGGCTTGCCGAGGAAGGGGCCGAGCACGAGTTCATCGCCCACGGCGCGGTAGAAACCCGCCCAGTTCAGATCAGGAACGAATTGCCAGATCAGCGCGGCCATGTTCGCCATGTTGGCGATCGCATCGCGCTCGCCCTCCACCAGTGCATTCGCCGCGCGGGCAAGCGTTTCGTACAGTTCCGGCTTCGCGAGATCGGGCTGGGGGGCAAAGTCGTGCATGGCCGATGCGTTAGCCGAACTCGTGGTTGCCGCCTAGGCGGCGCGGCCCTATCTCGTGGCCATGCGCTCGATCCTCAAGAAGGCCGCCCTGGCCCTGCTCGCCGTCGTCCTCGCCGTGGTGGGGGTGATCGCCTGGGCCCAGTATTCCAACACGTCCGACCTGCCGAGCGATGCGACGGCGGGCAAGGATCCGCAACTGGTCGATCCGGACCCGCAATCGATCCCCAGCGTGAAGCTGGTAAAGCCGGTGGGCTGGGCCGCGGGAGAAGCGCCGAAGGCAGCGCCGGGCCTGGCCGTGAATCGTTTCGCGGAAGGCCTGGACCATCCGAGGACGATGCTGGCGCTTCCCAATGGCGATGTGCTCGTCGCAGAGACGGATACCCCGGCCAGCGCCAAGGCGGGCGGGATTACCGGCGCGGTGATCGGCTGGATGATGAACAGGGTCGGCGCCGGTCGGCCTTCGCCCGACAAGATCGTGCTGCTGCGCGATGCCGATGGTGACGGCAAGGCCGAGCAGAAGTTCGATTTCCGCACCGCCGACATGCGCTCGCCGTCCGGCATGGCCTATGGCAACGGCAAGCTCTACATCGCCAATCATGACGCCATTCTGGAATTCCCGTTCAAACCGGGGGCGACGAAACTGGAGGGTCGGGCAAGGAAGGTGATGGACCTTTGGCCGGGCGGCAATCACTGGATGCGCAATGTGCTGCTGAGCGAGGATGGCAACCACCTCTACGTCGCGGTGGGCTCGGCCACGAATATCGCCGACAATGGCATGGAGGCAGAAGCCGGCCGCGCCGCGATCTGGGAGATCGATATCGATACCGGCCGCCGTCGGCAGTTCGCCGCCGGCATGCGCAATCCCAACGGCATGGGTTGGAATCCCTCGACCGGAGAACTGTGGGCGACGGTCCAGGAGCGCGACATGCTCGGCCCCGACCTCGTACCCGACTATTTCACCAACGTGCCCGTGGGCGCGCAGTACGGTTGGCCCTGGGTCTATTGGAAAACCACGTTCGACGACCGCGTCGAATGGCCGATGCAGACCTACATGCTCGAATATACCCGCAAGCCCGAGTACGCGATGGGCGCGCACACCGCGGTGCTCGGCCTGGTTTTCGCGCAAGGCGGAAACCGCATGGGCAAACCGTTCGCGAACGGGGCCTTCATCGCTCGCCACGGTTCGTGGAATCGCCGCCCGGCCGTGGGTTACGACGTTGTCTTCGTACCCTTCGATGTCAATGGCAACCCGAAGGACGTGAAGCCCCGGCCGGTGCTCACCGGCTTCCTGATGCAGGACGGCAAGACCCATGGCCGGCCGACCTGGGTTGCCTGGGACAAGACCGGGGCCCTGCTGGTCAGCGATGATACCGCCGGGATCGTCTGGCGTGTGATCGCGCCGGGGGCCCAGCCTGCCGCCGCGATCGAACCGGTCGTCACCCAGCACCTGAAGCCGCTGAAGGAAATCAAGGACCCGACCGTTCCGGGCGCCGCAGGCGGATTGGAGGCCGGCTTTCGCGACGAGAAGGACAAGCTGCTGCCTTGAGGCGAAACGTCGCCCCGGAGCGTGGGCCGCTCCCGGGACGACGGCCGCTGCCTCAGATTGCCTTGCCCGCGCGTCCCGCCAGCTCGTTGACATACTGCCACGCCACCCGGCCTGAACGCGCACCCCTGCGGCGTGACCATTCAAGTGCGTCGCCGGGTTCCCATTCAAGCCCGAATTCCTGCGCATAGCCTGCTATGATGGCGAGGTAGGAGGGCTGATCGCAATTGTGGAAGCCGATCGAGAGGCCGAAGCGATCGGCGAGGGCGAGGCGGTCGTCAACCACGTCACGCGGATTGATCGGGTCGTCCTGTTCGGACATCGTTCGCGAGACGATCGCGCGCCGGTTCGAAGTAACCGCCAGCCGCACATTGGCCGGCCGGGCCTCGACACCGCCTTCAAGCCAGGATCGCAGCAGCCGTGGGCCGGCGCCGTCGTTCTCCTCGAAGCCGAGATCGTCGATGAAGACCAGGAAGCGGCGATCCTGTTCGCCCAGCGTCGCGAACAGCGACGTCACGCCCGAGAGTGCTTCCTGTGCGACCTGGACCAGGGCAACGCGGCCGGGGTTCGCGGTTTGCGCCGCCCGGACGGCAGCGCGCAGGACCGCCGACTTGCCCATCCCGCGCGAACCCCACAGCAGCATGTCGTGCGCCGCGTGGCCGGCGGCGAGGCGTGCGACGTTGGTCACCACGCGCTCCTTCTGGGTATCGATTCCGCGCAGCAGGTCGAGCGCGGGAGCATCGAGGCGTTCCACCGCGCGCGCGGTGCTGCCGGTCCAGACATAGGCGGGATGGGTCAGCCATCCCGTGTCCGGTGCGGGCGGCGGCGCCAGCCTTTCGAGGGCATCGGCAATACGGGAGAGAAGGGCATCCGGATCGGACGACATGGAAGTCATTGCGCGCTTTTCCTTGGCTTTCGTCGCCGGCGGCTATAGCGGCGGCCCATGGACCGCGCCAGCCGACCCGCCATTCTCTCCGCCGATCGGGAAGGAATTGCCGAGGCCGCGCGGCTGCTGCGGGAAGGCAGGCTCGTCGCGGTGCCGACCGAGACCGTCTATGGCCTGGCCGCCCGTGCCGACCGGGACGAATCGGTGGCCGCGATCTACCGCGCCAAGGGCCGCCCCAGCTTCAACCCGCTGATCGTCCACGTCGCCGATCTTGCCTCGGCGCGCGCCTTGGCCGTGTTCGACGAACGGGCGCTGGCGCTTGGCGAGGCGTTCTGGCCGGGTGCGCTGACCCTGGTGCTGCCGCTCCGCGAAGGCGCCCCGGTCGCCGCGGCGGTGACCGCCGGCCTGCCGACGCTTGCCCTGCGCTGCCCCGCGCATCCGGTGATGCGCGCGGTGATCGCCGAAGCCGGTCTGCCGCTCGCGGCGCCTTCGGCCAACCGCAGCGGCGCCGTCAGCCCGACCAGCGCGGCGCATGTCGTCTCCTCGCTGGGCGGGCGAATCGATGCCGTGCTCGATGGCGGTGCCTGCGCGGCCGGGCTGGAATCGACGATCGTCGCGCTGCGTGAGCACGGTCGCTGGCAGGTATTGCGCCCCGGACCGATTCCGGAGGCGGAGATCGCGGCCGTGCTCGGCTGTCACAGCGACGCGGTGACATTGCGGGCAATCGAGGCGCCTGGCCAGCTCGCCAGCCACTATGCTCCGGGCAAGCCGGTGCGGCTCGAGGCCCCGACTGCGGAAGCGGATGAGTTTCACATCGGTTTCGGGGAGGTCGGCGGCGATGTCACACTGTCGGCTTCGGGCGATCTGACCGAAGCCGCCACGCGCCTCTATGCTTTGCTGCACGAAGCCGCCGCCGCCGGGCAGCCTCGCATTGCGGTGGCGCCGATCCCCGGTGACGGGATCGGCAAGGCCATCAACGACCGGTTGCGCCGCGCCGCGTCCTGACGGCGCTTACTTCGGTTCGTACGGCACGCTTGGCATCAGGTACTGCATCTCGGCATGGTCGTTGCGTGCCTTGAGGCAGGAATCCTCGTTCCCGTCATCGCATTCGCGCAGATGCTTCTGGTATTGCCGCTCAAGCTTGCCGAGCCTTTCCTCGCGATGGCGAATTTCTCGCCCGCGGTTTTCGTCGGCTTCGGACTGGCTGGTCGTCGCCATGTCGGCCGCTTTGCCGGCGACGCGCACGGGTGCGGTCACCAGGCTGGCGGCGGTCCTGGCGATGCATCCTGATAGGAGAGGCAGGGCGCAGAGGGCCAAGGCGGGCAGAAATCGGGTCGGCATCACGAGAGCGATGCTCTCACGCCATGGCTGACAAGACAATGAATAATGCCAGGTCTTGTGGAGCGGGCCTCATTTTCTTCCTTCGGCGCCTCGCAATGGCCAAGGGGGCGAGAGTTCCGGTCAATCAGACGTTTGGAATAGTCTTCCCGCCGAACAGGGCCGCCAAACAGGGAAGGCCGCCTCCTTGCGGAAGCGGCCTCCTTGAATTCAGGCCTGGAAACACCCGAGTCCCGCCCGGAGATCAGGCGGTTTCGGCGCTTTCGTAGTACTTCGGCGCATGCTCGTTGAGGATCGCGAGGATCTTCTTGAGCGCGGCGGGCTCATCGGTCTTTTCCATCGCCGCGAGTTCGCGCGCGAGGCGAGACGATGCCGCTTCGAAGATCTGACGTTCGGAGTAGCTCTGCTCCGGCTGATCGTCGGCACGGAACAGATCGCGCGTCACTTCCGCGATCGAAACGAGATCGCCCGAGTTGATCTTGGCTTCGTATTCCTGGGCACGGCGCGACCACATGGTGCGCTTGACCTTGGGCTTGCCCTTGAGCGTATCGAGTGCTTCGCGCAGCGTCTTGTCCGAGGACAGCTTGCGCATGCCGATCGATTCGACTTTATTGACCGGAACGCGGAGCGTCATGCGCTCCTTTTCGAAACGCAGCACATAGAGTTCGAGCTGCATCCCGGCAATTTCCTGCTTCTGCAACTCGATGACACGGCCCACGCCGTGCTTCGGATAAACGACGTAATCTCCAACATCGAAGGCATCGGCCTTGGTTGCCATGTATCGTCCTTTCACCTGCGGGGTTCCTGCCAGCCACGCGTAAGGGAGATGCCCGGGAGGTGCGACATGAGGGCAAAAGACACCCTCGCCGCCCGGTCAGATTACTCTCCCAACCGCTTGCTTTCGAACCCCGCCTCGCAATGAAAATGCCTGCCGATCGGGCAGGAAGCCCGGGCAGTTAAATCATTATATAGCATCGATGTGACAATATTGCCAGAGGCGAGAGAGCGTTTCCGCCTCACGCCTCCGAGACATGCCGAAATGGGACGGGTT
The DNA here is from genome assembly GCF_900113255.1 of Novosphingobium sp. CF614. GTDB lineage: Bacteria > Pseudomonadota > Alphaproteobacteria > Sphingomonadales > Sphingomonadaceae > Novosphingobium. The sequence continues at coordinate 511,443 of NZ_FOOR01000001.1, read as the reverse complement.
CCGGTTGGGGCAGTGGCTGGTGCCCCGCACGAATCGCCGGATCAGTCGCCTTCGCCAGGTTCCGGCGAGAAGTACTTCTCGAACTTGCCGTCCTCGCCCTTGAACTCGTCGGCGTCGGGCGGCGAATCCTTCTTGGTGGTGAGGTTGGGCCATTCCGCTGCATACTTGGCATTGAGTTCCAGCCACTGCTCAAGACCGCTTTCGGTATCGGGCAGGATCGCCTCGGCCGGGCACTCGGGCTCGCACACGCCGCAGTCGATGCACTCGCTGGGGTTGATAACGAGCATGTTTTCGCCTTCGTAGAAGCAATCCACAGGGCAGACTTCAACACAATCCATGTACTTGCACCGGATACAGGCGTCGGTGACGACATAGGTCATGGTTGGGAATTCCTCTTCTCAGGCGTCATTACGGATGGCCGCTGCTATGGGATCATCGGCCCTTACGTCAAGCACTCTGTAACAGGACTGCGCTTCGGGCGCCGGGCCGCGCCGCGCGGGCAGGACCAGGATCTCGATCACGCGAACCCCGCCGGCGGTCGGCAGCGTCAGCACGTCTCCCGTCACGACTTTCTGGTGGGCGCGGTCCACGCGGCGTCCGTTCAGCCGCATGTGGCCTTCCTCGGCCATCGCTTGCGCGATCACGCGTGTCCTTGCCAGCCGCAGGAACCACAGCACTTTGTCGATTCTCACGCTGCCCTCATGCGGAAAACCCCTGGCATCGCTATCTCACCATGTCGGCCAATGCGGCAAAGGCGCTATCCGCACGGAGCGGAGCGGGGCGCTCCTGCTCGGCCTGGCGGCGTGGCGGGCGCCAGCGCCAGCGCACCGGGGCGGGCGGGCCGTACGCGTCCTGTGCCAATGGGCGCGGAACGATCGGCTGGAACCCGGCCAGGCGCAGCAGGCGCGCGTAGCTCGGCGTCGTCAGGCCCATGGAGATCGCGCGTGCCGGATCGAGCTTGAAATCGCGCGCCTTTCCCGTCTCGCGGCCGCTCCCGCGCGCTTCATGCGCTTCGCGCAGGAGCTTTTCGGCAATATCGAGCCGCACCATCTGCTTCCCCAGGTTCCGGTAACCGGGAGCGTGCCCGTGGCTGGTGGCGGGAAGGGCAGGAGGCATATCGGGCAATGGCGTGCCGCCCGGAGACTTGCCGGCGATTCGCGCAAGCTGCCACCACAGCGCGATCGGTCCGGGCCGCAGCAGGGCCGGTACGAATACGTCGAGCGCACCCACGCGAACGCCGAGCCGGGCCAGCATGCCGCGCCGTTCCTTGTCCAGCATGTCCACCCCCGACTGTTCGCGGGGCGTCATGCCGCCGTGTTCGACCAGCGCGATCAGCAAGGCGCGCAAGTTGGGGCCCGCATCCGCCGTGCGGCTGGCCTCATCGAGCTTGCGCAAGGGTTCGAGCGAGGCCAGGGCGGCTTCGAGCCAGACTTCGAGCGCGGCCACCAGAGCCTTGCGCGAGGGACCGGGAACGGCATCGAGCGACCGGTCAGGCACGAGCACCGGTGCCAGGAGCGAGCGGCCGGCACCCAGGGTTGCGATTCGTTCGCCGTCCCAGACCAGCGCATCGTCTACCAGGGCGATGGCGGGCGCGCCGCCGGAATGGATCGCGTCCACCAGCGCGTCCGCACGGGTCTGCAGCAGCGCGGCGAGATGTTTTTCCGCCGCCGCCAGCAGCAGCTTGCGGTCCGGGAGCCGCGCGGCGGGATCGACTTTGAAGGCGAAGCCGCGCAGGGAACCGATGTGCTCGCCCTCGACCATGACTTCCTCGTCCTCCAACCGGACTGAAAGCAGCCCGGCATCGGGTCCCAGTTTTTTCATGAGTACGGCGGTCCTGCGGTTGATGAAGCGTTCGGTCAGCTTGCCGTGAAGCGCATCGGAAAGTCGAGCCTCGACCGCCCGGGCGCGCGCGGCCATCTCGTCGCGGGCGAACACCCAGTCGGGACGCTGGGCGATGTAGGCCCATGACCGGATCGCGGCGATGCGGCCTTGCAGCGTATCGATATCGCCGCCGGTACGATCGAGCTGGGCGATCTGGGCGGCTACGAAGTCGGCACCCAGTTCGCCCTGGCGCAAGTCTTGCCACAGCCGGGCAACGAAGCGCGCATGGGTTTCCGCGCCCTGCTGGCGGAAATCGGGGAGCCGGCAGACTTCCCAGAAGCGCTCCACTTGCGCGGCGCCGCGCACGGATTCGGCAACCTGGGGTTCCTCCGCGAGGCGCTTGAGCACGGCGAGGTCGATGGCTTGCGGGGCAAGCACGAGTTCCGGGCGGTCAGGCGGGGCTTCGAGATCGGCGATCAGCGCGGCCAGGCTGTCGAAGCGCGGTTCGGGTTCCCGCCAGAACAGCCGGGTCAGCGGCGGGAAGCGATGCTCCTCGATCGCGTAGATCTCCTCGGGCGCGAATTCGGAATCGGGCCGACTCGAACCGGCGCCCGAGCCGAGCCCTGAACTGGCCCCCGACCCTGCCAGCGTTCCGAACGTGCCGTCCTTCTGGTGCCGGCCGGCACGCCCCGCGATTTGTGCCATCTCGCTGGTCGTCAGGCGGCGATGGCGCTGCCCGTCGAACTTGGCGAGGCCGGCGAAGGCGACGTGCTCGACATCGAGATTGAGGCCCATGCCGACGGCGTCGGTAGCAACCAGGTAGTCGACCTCCCCCGACTGGTAGAGCGCGACCTGGGCGTTGCGTGTCTGCGGACTGAGCGCCCCCATCACCACTGCCGCGCCGCCCCGGAAGCGGCGCAGCATTTCGGCGATGGCATAGACCTGCTCGGCCGAGAAGGCGACGATCGCGCTTCGCGGCGGAATACGGCTCAGCTTCCTGGCGCCCGCGTGGCTGAGCGTGGAAAAGCGCGGGCGGGTGACGATCTCGGCCTCGGGCACCAGGGCCCGGACCATCGGTTCGAGCGTCGAGGAGCCCAGGATCATCGTTTCCTCGCGTCCGCGCGCGTGAAGCAGGCGGTCGGTGAAGACGTGGCCACGTTCGCGGTCGGCGCCGAGCTGCGCTTCATCGATGGCGACGAAGGCCATGCTGCGATCCGTCACGGGCCCTTCGGCTGAGCCGCCCAGGACAGGCATGGCCTCGGCGGTGCACAGCAGATAGCGCGCTTCCCTGGGCTCGATCCGCTCCTCGCCCGTAATCAGCGCGACGCTCTTCTCACCCTTGATCTTGCAGACCCGGTCATAGACCTCGCGCGCCAGCAGCCGCAGCGGGAAACCGATCATGCCGCTGGAGTGCGCGCAGAGACGTTCGATGGCGAGATGGGTCTTGCCGGTATTGGTCGGCCCGAGCACGGCCTTCACCCCGCCGGGGGCGTCGTTGCGCGGCGAAGCCTGTCCCGAGCGGCCGGCGTGACCGGCCGGCCGAAGGGCCTGTCGCGTCGGGGCGTGCGGCGCGTGAACCATTCCGCCTGCGAATGTGGCACTGCCGCCGGCCGCTCGCAAGTATCGGCTCACCGAAAAACCTCCCCGAAGTCCACAGGCTTAGGGGGGTGTTAACCTTGAGCGGGCAGGATTTTTGGGAGAGGCCCCGGGGTGGGATCTCGGCCTGCGGGGTTTCCCTGCCGGGCTCACGGGTTGCAACGCCGATCAGTGCGAGGGACGGGGCGTTTTGTTCAAGGCGCTGGAGCAGAATTGCGGCGATGCCGGCGTGGGTGTTACCCATGCGGCGGCGCTGTCGCACGCGCAGGTGCTGCGCGAAAAGCAACCCGCCGAACCCTCCGCGTCCGAGGCATTGCCGTGGCGCACCGCCGTGGCGGCGGCGACCCTGCCTGATCGGCCGGGTCCGTCCGCAAGGTTCGCCGAACGCCTGCGGGAATTCGAGGCATGGTGCGCGCACGTGGACCTGGCGCCGGATCTTGCCAGCGACATCGGCAGCCGCAAATGGATGCGCGGCCTTGCGACGCTGCTTGGCCTGAGCGCCGCGGCCATCGCCCTGTGGCCCAATTTCTCGGCGGTGGAAACGGCCACGGCGATGCCGGTCGCCAGCTCCGAGCGCGACGAATTCCGCAGCCAGACCATTGCACCCCTGGCGCTTGGCGCCGACAGCGGGCGTCACATGGGGGCCAGCCCGCTGGTGCGTCCGCTGGCCAGCGTGCCGGAACGCCCGACCATCCAGCTCGTTTCCACTCTGGGCCAGGGCGACAGCTTCGGCCGCATGCTGGAGCGTGCGGGGCTGGGGGGCAGCGACATCGCGCGCGTGTCACAACTGGTCCAGCAGGCGGTGCCGGTGGGCGACATCGCCTCGGGCACGCAGTTCGACATCACCCTGGGCAAACGCTCCGCGCCGAACGCGCCGCGTGCGCTCGACTCCCTGGACTTTCGCGCCCGGTTCGATCTCGATCTCTCGATCGAACGCGGCAAGGCCGGCAACCTGGCGTTGGTGCGCCGCCCCATCGGCGTCGACGACACACCGCTGCGCATTCGCGGCACCATCGGTTCCAGCCTCTACCGCTCGGCACGCAATGCCGGCGCGCCGATCGGCGCGATCCAGGCCTACTTGCGCGCGGTCGACAAGTATCTCAGCCTTGAGGACGATATCGGCGCGAACGACGAATTCGATCTCGTGGTGGCTTACAAGCGCTCCGCCAAGGGGGAGCGCCAGGTCGGCGATCTGCTCTATGCCGGCGTGGAGCGGGACGGCAAGCCGCGCCTCCAGTTGCTGCGCTGGGGAAGCGACGGGCAGATGTTCGCCGCCGCCGGGATCGGCCAGCCGCGCAGCGTGGCGGTCGGCCAGCCGGTGGCGGGATACGTCACGTCGACGTACGGCATGCGCCGGCACCCGATCCTGGGCTATGTGCGCATGCATGCCGGCATTGATTTCGGCGCGGCCTATGGCTCGCCGATCTACGCGGTGGCCGATGGCACCGTCCGTTATGCCGGGCGTCACGGTGGCCATGGCAACTACGTGCGCATCGAACATGCCGGGGGACTCGGCACCGGCTATGGCCATATGAGCCGCATCGTGGTTTCGTTCGGGACCCATGTCCGCGCCGGACAGGTGATCGGCTATGTCGGTTCGACCGGGCTTTCCACGGGTCCGCACTTGCACTTCGAGGCCTACCGGGCCGGCCATGCCATCAATCCCGCGGATATCCGCATTCTGGCGCGGCCGCAGATCGACGACAAGGAACGCGATGCCTTCAAGGCGCGGCTCAAGGCGCTGCTGACCGTGGAGCCGGGTGCGGCGCTGGGTTCGATCGCCCCTGTCGGGAGCAGGCACGCGCAAGCCGAACGCGAGATCGATCGGCTGGCACCGGGGAAGATCGGCTAGAAGCTTCGATCCGATCTTCCCCGGTGCCGCAAGCTGGTCGCGGATGTGACGTGCGCGCCGGACAAAGTTGAACCGCCCCGCTTTTTCCGGCAATCACCCTGGCATGATCGGAAGCTACCCTCGCACTCGCCTGCGCCGCCCACGCGCCGCCGCCTGGAGCCGCGCCCTGCACCGGGAGACCCTGCTTACCCCCGCCGACCTGATCTGGCCGCTGTTCGTCACCGAGGGGGAAGGCGTGGAGCAGCCGATCGCCTCATTGCCGGGCGTGTCGCGCTGGTCGGTCGACTGGATCGTGCTGCGTGCGAAGGAGGCGGCGGACCTCGGTATCCCGTGCCTGGCGCTATTCCCGAATACCCAGCCCGAGCGGCGCAGCGAGGATGGCCGCGAAGCGCTCAACCCGGACAACCTGATGTGCCGCGCGATCCGCGCGATCCGCAATGCGCTGGGCGATTCGATCGGCCTGCTCACCGACGTCGCGCTCGATCCTTATACCAGCCACGGACAGGACGGGCTGATCGACGCGGCGGGGTACGTGCTCAACGACCAGACGGTGGAGATGCTGGTCGGCCAGTCGCTTAACCAGGCGGCGGCCGGGGCGGACATCATCGCGCCGTCGGACATGATGGACGGGCGCATCGGGGCGATCCGCGACGCGCTGGAGGGTGCCGGCCATGTCAATGTCCAGATCATGAGCTATGCGGCCAAGTACGCCTCCGCCTTCTACGGCCCGTTCCGCGACGCGGTGGGCTCGCGCGGGTTGCTCAAGGGCGACAAGAAGACCTATCAGATGGACCCGGGCAATACCGAAGAGGCACTGAGAGAGATCGAACTGGACCTCGCCGAGGGCGCGGACAGCGTGATGGTCAAGCCGGGCCTGCCCTATCTCGACATCGTGCGCCGGGTGAAGGAGCGCTTCGCGGTTCCCGTCTTCGCCTACCAGGTCTCCGGCGAGTACGCGATGATCGAGGCGGCTGTGGCGGCCGGGGCCGGCGAGCGCGACGCGCTGGTGCTTGAGACGCTGCTGGCGTTCAAGCGGGCAGGCTGTTCGGGGGTGCTTACCTACCATGCGGCCCATGCCGCGCGGCTGCTGAATGGCTGAGCTGACCACCCCCTTCCGGATCGAGACCGCGCGCCTGATCCTGCGTGAATGGGCGCCGGGCGACATCGATCGCTTCGTGGACATTACCAACACGCCGGCGGTGATGCGCTGGCTGGGCGGGGTGATGGATACTGCGGAGATCGATATGCTGGAAAGCCGGACGATGGCCTTCCAGGTGACTTTCGGCCACAGTTTCTGGCTGGTCGAACGCAAGGCGGACGGCGGCCATCTGTCGGGCGAGATGCTGGGCTTCTGCGGTCTCAAGAAGATCGATGCGCCGGGTGCCGGTTTTGCCGGCGAATTCGAGATCGGCTGGCGCCTGCGCGAGGAAGCCTGGGGCAAGGGCTATGCCAAGGAGGCGGCCACGGCCTCGCTCGGTGCCGGTTTCGACCGGTTCGGGGCGCGGGAGATCTTCGCCATCACGGTGATCGAGAACAGCGCCAGCTGGGGCTTGATGGAACGGCTGGGCATGCGCCGCCGCGCCGAACTCGATTTCGTCGATCCGCGCTACGAGCCGCCGCTGTGCGATACCATCGCCTATTCCATCACGCGCGAAGCGTGGCAGGGCAGGGAGAGGACATGACCCGCGAAACCACCGAGATCACCCGCCACGACATCACCGTGGCCCCCTTCAATGGCAAGGTGCCGCGTATCCATTCCAGCGCCTTCATCGCGCCGGGATGCCGGATCATCGGCGATGTCGAGATCGGGCCCGATGTCAGCATCTGGTACAACTGCGTGATCCGCGCCGATGTCCACCGCGTCGTGATCGGCGCGCGCACCAATATCCAGGACGGCACCATCGTCCATTGCGACAGCCCCAAGCCCCGCAATCCGGACGGCTTCCCGACGATCATCGGGGACGACGTGCTGATCGGGCACATGGCGATGATCCACGGCTGCACGCTGGAAGACCGCGCCTTCGTGGGCCTCGGTGCGATCGTGATGGACGGCAGCCTGATCGAATCGGACGGCATGCTGGCCGCCGGCGCCCAGCTTACCGGCAAGCGCATCGGCGCGCGCCAGCTCTGGATGGGCCGCCCCGCCAAGTACGCGCGTGACCTTGACGATGCCGCCGTCGCGGCCAACCAGGCCGGCGTGAAAAACTACGTCATCAATGGCCGCCTGCATGCCGAGGCGCTCGGACTGCGGGGCTGATGGCAAGGCCGAAGACGCCGCTGCCCCCGGCCGAGGCGGTTCGTGCGCTGGTCGATGGGGAAGGACGGTTGCTGGTGCGCGTGACGCCCGGCGCGAAAGTGGAGATGCTGGAAATCTCCGATGGGCGGCTCTCCGCCAAAGTCCGTGCCAAGCCAGAGGACGGCAAGGCCAACGAAGCGGTTCGCGCCTTGCTGGCCGCCGCGCTCGAACTGGCGCCCTCGCGGCTGGAATTGTTGCGCGGCGCAACTTCGCGCGAGAAGCAGTTCCGGGTGGGGTGAAAACACCGCGCGCATAATTTCGAAACAACCCGCCAGTCGAACGGCGTTTCGGCCGTCAGCGATCCGGCGTATGCCATTCCGGCGGCTTGGCCTTGCTGTCGCGCAGCCGCAGGACAAGGCCCAGGCCGACGCCGACGCCGATGGCGACGGTGAGATCGGCCAATACCGTCAGCACCAGAGTCAGGATCAGCAGGACACGGTCCGCGACGGGGGCGGCCCAGTAGCCGCGCCACTTGTGCGGCTCGCTCATGTTCCAGGATGTGATGATGAGCAGTCCCGCCAGCGCCGGCATGGCGAGATATCCGGCGAGCGGCGCGGCGGCCATCATCACGATCAGGATCATGGCGGCGTGGACCAGCCCGGCGACCGGCGTGCGCCCGCCGGCGCGCACGTTGGTGGCGGTGCGTGCGATGGCGCCGGTCGCGGGCAGGCCGCCGAACAGCGAGCAGGCGATATTGGCCCAGCCTTGCCCCAGGACTTCGGCATTGGGCCGGTGCGATCCCGCGATCATCCGATCGGCAACCATCGCCGAAAGCAGCGATTCGATCGCGGCCAGGAAGGCGATGACGAGGGCGGAAGGCAGCAGCTCGGTCACGCGCGTCAGGGTGATCGTGGGTAGCGCCGGCAGCGGCAGGTGATTCGGCAGATTGCCGTAGCGCGAGAAGATCGTGTCGATCGGCTGGTGCGACATCGCGATCGCCAGCGAAATCCCGCCCAGCACGAAGATCGGACCGGGCACGCGCGGGAACAGCCGGCGCAGCACGACGAGCAGGACGAGAGTGGCGACGCCGGCCCCGGTCGCGATCCAGTCGATCGTCGCCCGCGCGGCCCACATGGCTTCCATCTTGCCGGTGAACTCCGCCGGCATATGATCGACCTGCAATCCGAAGAAGTCCTTCAGCTGGCCGCTGGCGATGATGACGGCGATGCCGATGGTGAAGCCGTTGACCACGGCCTCGGGCACGAAAGCGATCAGGTTGCCCACGCGCAACAATCCGGCGAGCACCAGGATCGCGCCCGCCATGAGCGTGGCGAGCACGAGCCCGTCGTAGCCATGCTGGGCGATCACCCCGTAGACGACGACGATGAACGCCCCGGTCGGGCCGCCGATCTGCACCCGGCTGCCGCCGAGCAGCGAGATCATGAACCCGCCGATGATGGCGGTGATGAGCCCCTTGGCCGGATCGGTGCCGGAAGCGATGGCGATGGCGATGCTGAGCGGGATCGCCACCATCGCCACCGTGACGCCGGCGATCGTGTCGGCAAGGAACAGCCGGCCGCTATAAGTCGGCAGCGTCGTCAACAATTTGGGCTTCATGGTTGCCGTCTATTACGCTTGTATGGCTGGAGTAGGGCAACGGGGCATCATTCGCGCCCCATGCCGCGCGCGAGGTCGGCCAGTATGTCGCCGATGGCGGCGGCCAGGTCGGCGGGTTCCGGCGCGACGTCGGCGAAAGCGCGCCGCATCGCTTCCGCCCATTGGCCGGCGACGGCCTGGTCGATGGCGAAGGACTTGTGCACGCTCATCATGCAGCGCCCGGGATTGGCTTCGAACCAGTCGCGCGGGCCGCCCGCCCAGCCGCCGAGAAACTTCGGCAGTGCCGCGCGCATCGGCGCCAGGTCCGGTGCGTGCATGGCGCGCAGTTCGGCATAGGCGGGGTCCTGTTCCATGAGGTCGTAGAAGCGGTTGCAGATCGCCGCGAACACCGGTGCGCCGCCGATCCGGTGGAACGGCGTGTCGGGTGTATCGGCGGGCTGGGCTTCGGCTTCGACGGTCACGATCAGGCCTCTTCCGGAAGACAATGAGGGAAGCAGCTTTCCTAGCCCCCGTGCCCCGTGTCGAACTTGATCGAGGTCAATCGCGGGCCGGGCGTGGTGACTTCACGAAAAAGGGGCGGGAACCGGCCGGTCCCCGTCCCTTTTCCGATCGGTCGTGCCCGCTGTCAGTCGTCGGTGCTTTCTTCCGGCTGGGTTCCGGCTTTCTTCGCCGTCTTCTTCGCGGGCACTTTCTTTTTCGCGGACTTGGACAGCTTCGGCGCCGCGGGCGTCAGCTCGAAACTGAGCGCGTCTTCCTTGATCGAGACATGGACTTCGCCGCCATGCGCCAGCTTGCCGAACAGCAGTTCCTCGGCAAGCGGCTGCTTGACCTTCTCCTGGATGACGCGCGCCATCGGGCGGGCGCCGTAGAGCTTGTCGTAGCCGCGATTGCCCAGCCACTCGCGCGCGTCGGAGTCGAACTGGATGTGGACGTTCTGATCCGCCAGCTGCAGTTCGAGCTGGAGGATGAACTTGTCCACCACCCGGCTGATCGTTTCCTTGCCGAGATAGGCGAACGGCACGATGGCATCGAGGCGGTTGCGGAACTCCGGCGTGAACAGCTGCTTCACCGCTTCGTCGCCGGCATCCTGCTTCGAAACGTCGCCAAAGCCGATGCCGACCTTCGCCATGTCCGATGCGCCCGCATTGGTGGTCATAATCAGCACCACGTTGCGGAAGTCCACGGTCTTGCCATGGTGATCGGTGAGCCGGCCGTTGTCCATCACCTGCAGCAGGATGTTGAACAAGTCGGGGTGCGCCTTCTCGATCTCGTCGAGCAGCAGGACGCAGTGCGGCTGCTGGTCGATGGCATCGGTGAGCAGGCCGCCCTGGTCGAACCCGACATAGCCCGGAGGCGCGCCGATCAGGCGGCTGACCGAGTGGCGCTCCATGTATTCGGACATGTCGAAGCGCTGGATCGGAATGCCCATGATCGAGGCGAGCTGGCGCGCGACCTCGGTCTTGCCGACGCCGGTGGGGCCGGAAAACAGGAACGAGCCGATCGGCTTGTCCGGATCGCGCAGGCCCGCACGGGAAAGCTTCATCGCGGTCGCAAGCACCTCGATCGCCTTGTCCTGGCCGAACACCACGCGCTTGAGGTCGCGCTCCAGGTTTTCGAGCGCCCGCTTGTCGTCGGAACTGACCGACTTGGGCGGGATGCGCGCCATCGTCGCGATCACCGCCTCGATCTCCTTGGAGGTGATCGTCTTCTTGCGGCGGCTGGGCGGCACCAGCATCTGCATCGCGCCCACCTCGTCGATCACGTCGATCGCCTTGTCGGGCAGCTTGCGGTCGTTGATGTAGCGCGCCGAAAGCTCGACGGCGGTCTTGATCGCGTCGGGCGTGTACTTGACCCTGTGGTGCTCCTCAAAGGCGGAGCGCAGGCCGCGCAGGATCTTGATCGTGTCCTCGATCGTCGGTTCGTTGACATCGATCTTCTGGAACCGGCGCAGGAGGGCGCGGTCCTTTTCGAAGTGGTTGCGGAATTCCTTGTAAGTGGTGGAGCCGATGCAGCGGATCGTGCCGCCCGACAGCGCCGGCTTGAGCAGGTTCGAGGCGTCCATCGCCCCGCCGCTGGTGGCGCCGGCGCCGATCACGGTATGGATCTCGTCGATGAACAGGATCGCGTGCGGCATCTTCTCGAGTTCGGAGACGACTTGCTTGAGCCGCTCCTCGAAGTCGCCGCGGTAGCGCGTGCCGGCCAGCAGGCTGCCCATGTCGAGCGAGTAGATCACTGCTTCGGAAAGCACTTCGGGCACTTCGCCTTCGACGATCTTGCGCGCCAGCCCCTCGGCGATGGCGGTCTTGCCGACGCCGGGATCGCCCACGTAGAGCGGGTTGTTCTTCGAGCGGCGGCACAGGATCTGGATCGTGCGGTCCACTTCGGGGCCGCGCCCGATCAGCGGGTCCACTTTGCCGTTCAGCGCCTTTTCGTTGAGGTTGACGCAGAACTGGTCGAGCGCGGAATCCTTCTTGCTGCCGGTGCTCTTGGTCTCGGACTTGTCCTCGGGCGTGGGGGTGTTCTCCTCGCTGCCCTTGGGCGTGCGATCCTCGATCCGCTTGCCGCCCTTGCCGATGCCGTGGCTGATATAGCTGACCGCGTCGAGACGGCTCATGTCCTGCTGCTGCAGGAAGTATACCGCGTAGCTGTCCCGCTCGGAGAACAGGGCGACCAGGACATTGGCGCCTGTCACCGTGTCCTTGCCGGAGGACTGGACGTGGAGGATGGCGCGCTGGATCACCCGCTGGAAGCCGGCGGTCGGGGCGGGATCGCCCTTTTCCTCGGTCTTGAGCGACTGGTATTCCTGGTCCAGGTACTGGCGCACCACATCGCCCAGATCGCCAAGGTCGACGCCGCAGGCCTGCATGACCTGCGCCGCGTCCGGATCGTCGATCAGCGCAAGCAGCAGATGCTCGAGAGTCGCATACTCGTGGCTGCGCTCGGACGCCTGGGACAGCGCTGAGTGCAGGGTCTTTTCGAGGCTTTGGGCGAAACTAGGCATTTAGGACACTTTCGTTGGGAGGAAAGACTCTCCTTGCGGGAGTTTGTACGCGCAGTTTGGTTTCAGTTTCCATATAGGATCGCTTAGGGCGCTTGCGAGGTATCCGTAGAGGCTGCCGCGTGGGGATCGACCCGATGCGATTGCCCGAGCGATTGCTTGAGGGCGATCCTGCCGGAATCACCGTGTCTTGGGCCTGAACAAAGCATCGGCCGCGAGCATGTGGGCCGCGGATTTCTGCCGATACGCCCGGATGCGGGCGATCTCCTGATCGAGAAGGGCGAGGCGCGCGTCGAGTTCATCCAGCGAATAGCGCTCCAGGCTTTCGCTGGCGAGGAGGCTGGCGGCTCCGAAGTTGCCCTCGGGCGACCGCCGCCGCGGTCCATCGTCATCGTCCATTGCAATGCAGCATCGGACGGTAAATCGTCGCTGTCAATGGTCCGAAAATGGTTCCCCTCCGGTGGGGCGCTGTGGCAACAGGGGCCCATGTTAGCTAATTGCCCTGCGACCATGACCGCCATCGGGTTCGAGACGCCCGGCGAACCCGACGTGCTGCGACCCGTGATCCTGCCGGTGCCCGAGCCCGGACCGGGCGAAGTCCTGGTCAAAGTGGCGTTCGCCGGCGTGAATCGGCCCGATGTCGTCCAGCGCAAGGGCGATTATCCGCCGCCGCCCGGGGCCTCGCCGATTCCCGGGCTGGAGATTTCCGGCACCGTCGTCGCCCTGGGCCAGGGCGTGGAGGCGCCGGCCATCGGCCAGGCCGTCTGCGCGCTGGTTTCGGGCGGGGGCTATGCCCAGTATTGTCTGGCCGGGGCGGGGCATTGCCTGCCGGTGCCCGAAGGCCTGCCGCTGGAACAGGCCGCCGCCCTGCCCGAGACGCTGTTCACCGTCTGGCACAACGTCTTCGAACGCGGCTACGCGCGGGAGGGCGAGACGATCCTGGTCCATGGCGGCACCAGCGGCATCGGCACCATGGCGATCATGCTGGGCCGCCTGTTCGGGCTGGAAGTGATCGTCACGTGCGGCTCGCCGGAAAAGTGCGCGCGGGCGCTGGAGATCGGCGCCGCCCATGCGATCGACTATGGCGCGAGCGATTTCGTGGAGGAAGTGGCCCGGCTGACCGGCGGCAGGGGCGTGGACCTGGTGCTCGACATGGTTGCCGGAAGCTATGTCGCGCGCAATCTCAAGTGCCTTGGCGTGGACGGCCGGCACGTCACCATCGCCGTCCAGGGCGGTGCCCGGGCGGAGATCAACATGGCCGTGGTGATGACCCGTCGCTTCACCCTTACCGGATCGACCCTGCGGCCGCGTTCGGATGAGTTCAAGGCGCTTCTCGCACAGGAAATCCGCGCCAACGTCTGGCCGCTGGTGGAAGAGGGCGCCTTGCGGCCAGTGATGGACAGGCGCTTCCCGCTGGTGGAAGCCGCCGCCGCGCACGTCAGGATGGAAGCGGGCCGGCACGTGGGCAAGATCGTGCTGGAGGTGTGAGGGCGTGCGTGCAATGAATGCCTTCATGGAAGACTTGGTCCTTCACGAAGATCCGCGCAGCGGCAATTGCTTCAAGATCCGGCTGACGGCGGCGCTGCTCGGCATTCCGCTTGAACGCCGGCAGTACGACATCATGAAGGGTGAGACGCGCACGCCCGAATTCCTGCGGGACGTCAACGCCAACGGGCGCATTCCCGTGCTCCAGGTCGGCCCGCGCTTCCTGCCCGAAAGCAATGCCGCCTGCTGGTTCCTGGCCGAAGGCTCGCCGCTCATCCCGCAGGACCGGTTCGCGCGGGCGGACATGCTGCGCTGGATGTTCTTCGAACAGTACAATCACGAACCCAACGTCGCCACCCTGCGCTTCTGGCTGCTGTTCGTGGGCGAGGCCAATCTCAGCGAATTCCAGAAGGGCCAGATCACCGCCAAGCGCGCGGGCGGCGAGGCGGCGCTGGCGGTGATGGACGAGCACCTGACGCGAAGCGACTGGCTGGTCGGCGATTCGGTCACGCTCGCCGATATCGCGCTCTACGCCTATACCCATGTCTGCGAGGCGGGCGGCTTCCGGCTGCGGGACTACCCGGCGATCTGCGGGTGGCTCGATCGTGTGGCGGGGCTTTCCGGTTACGTCGCCATGGATTAGGGTGTGCCGATCGAGACGCACCGATCGGACGGGGGCCGGCCGATCCCGCAAAAATCGCGGCTTGTGCTTGCCCAATCGGCAAACTTGGCCTAAATCGGGCGAGAACGGCCGCTCCGCGAAGGGGCGGCCCTTATTGTTTCCGCCGGAGATAGAGACATGAGCCAGCCCACTCCGCTGATGCCGCACGCGACCGCTTCCTGGCTGGTCGACAACACTGCCCTGACCTTCGAGCAGATCGCCGAGTTCTGCGGCCTGCACATGCTCGAGGTCCAGGCCATGGCCGATGACCTCGCGTCCAGCAAGTACACCGGCCGCGATCCGGTGCGCGCGGGCGAACTGACCATGGACGAAATCGACAAGGGCCAGGCAAATCCCGAATATCGCCTGCGCATGCACAAGGCGCCGGTGACGGTCAGCCGCACCAAGGGCCCACGCTACACCCCGGTCTCGAAGCGCCAGGACAAGCCCGATGGCATCGCCTGGATCCTGCGCAACCACGCGGAGGTGTCGGATGCGCAGATCGGCAAGCTGATCGGCACCACCCGCAATACGATCGCCGCGATCCGCGACCGTTCGCACTGGAACATCGCCAACATCACGCCGAAGGATCCGGTAACGCTCGGCCTGTGCTCGCAGCGCGAGCTTGACATGATCGTCGCCAAGGCGGCGAAGAAGGCCGGCATCGAGGACGAAGTGCAGAGCGACGAGCGCCTGATCGACGATCGCGAGGCGCTGATCGAGGAACTGCGCGCCGAGCGCGACGCTGCCGTGAAGGCCGCCAGCGAGGCGGCGCAGGAAGCCGAAGCCGCCGCCTGGCTCGTGGCCAAGCGCGCCGCCGAGGCGGAGGAGCGCGGCCAGTAACCGCGCTTTTCCGGCTGACCGGCAAGGATGCGAAGCCCTGCCCTGTCGGCTGAGTTAACAACTGAACACAAGTTTCTTGCTCGGTGCAGGGCTTGGGCGCACAGTCGGCCCATGATCGAGAGGATGGGCCGAAGGGCCTGGCAAGAGTGCTATGTCCACCCCTGCAAGTGGGACCAGGACTTCGCTCCGCTGGCAATGACAGAAATGTTCGCCGCGAGCGTCGCGGCTTACGGTGATCGCGTACTCGTCGACTTTCTCGGGCGCGAGTTCACTTATCGGCGGATTGGCGCCGAGGCACGTCGCTTCGCCGCCGGATTGCAGTCGCTGGGGATCGCCAAGGGCGATCGGATCGGGCTCTACCTGCCGAACGTGCCGACCTACCTTTCCGCCTATTTCGGTGCGATGATGGCCGGAGCGACGGTCGTCAACTTCTCGCCGCTCTATACCGTTGCCGAACTGGAGGCGCAGGTCGCCGATTCGGGAACCCGGCTGCTCGTCACCCTGGACGTGCCATTGCTGCTGCCGCCGGCGGAGCAGGTGCTGTCGGCGTCGGGCCTCGAATGGCTGGTGGTCGCGCGGCTGGCGCCGCTGCTGCCGTTGTGGCAGCGTATCGGGCTGCGGCTGTTCCGGCGGCGCGGCACCGTTCCGATCCCGGCCGCCGCCAATGTTCTGGAATGGTCCGAGCTGCAATTGGATCATGATCCCGCCCCGGTCGCGATAGCTCCGCTGACCGATCTCGCCTTGCTGCAGTATACCGGCGGAACCACCGGCACGCCCAAGGGGGCGATGCTCAGCCACCAGAATCTTACCGCCAATGCCCGGCAGATAGAGGCGATCGACCCGCATGCCCATGCGCGGGACGTGATCGTCGGGGTGCTGCCGATGTTCCACGTCTTCGCCAATGCCTGCGTGCTCAATCGAACGGTCTACGACGGCGGGATGATCGCCATGCTGCCGCGTTTCAATGCCGGCCAGGTGCTCTCGACGCTGCAACGCGTCCGGGCCACGGCCATGCCCGGGGTGCCGACGATGTACCAGGCCCTGCTCGACCATCCGGCCATGGCGCGGACGGATTTCTCCAGCCTGTTCACTTGCATCTCGGGGGGGGCGCCGCTGCCCGGCCCGGTCAAGACCCGCTTCGAGAAGGCGAGCGGGGCCAAGCTGGTGGAGGGCTATGGTTTGACCGAAACCGCCGGGGTGGTCGCCACCAATCCGTTCGACGGGCGCGAACTGCCCGGGTCGATCGGCCATCCGCTGCCGGGAACGGACTTGCGCCTGCTCAACAAGGAAGACCCCGGGCGCGATGCCCCGCCGGGCGAACCCGGCGAGCTGGCGGTCACCGGCCCGCAGGTCATGCTGGGCTACTGGAACCGTCCGCAGGCCGAGTCCCAGGCCTTCGTCGAACGGGATGGCAAGCGCTGGCTGCGCACCGGCGACATCGCGACGATCGACGAGGAAGGCTACGTGCGGATCGTCGACCGCAGTAAGGACATGATCGCGGTGGGCGGCTTCAAGGTCTTTCCCAGCCAGGTCGAGACCGTCCTGCTCGGCTATCCGGGGGTGAGCGAGGCGATGGTGATCGGCGTGCCCGACGTCTATCACGGTGAAGTGCCGCGCGCCTTCGTGGTGCTCGATCCCACCAGCAATGCCAGTGCCGAGGCGATCGCCAACTGGCTCAACGCGCGGCTCGGCAAGCACGAGCGGGTGGACCGGGTGGTGCTGCGCGCCGCGCTGCCCAAGACCATGGTCGGCAAGCTCGACCGCAAGACGCTCAAGGCCGAAGTGCTGGGCGGATAGGCCGGTTCAGCCCGCGAAGCCCTCTTCGCCGAGGAAGTCCAGCAGCGCCTGATCGTATTCGTCGATCACGCCGTTGGCCTCGATCCGCTCGTCAAGCCAGGCTTTCTCGTCATGGGTCACTTCGCGGGCCGCTTCGACCAGCGTGCCCAGCTCCGGCCGGACCTGCTTGCGTCCGAACACCACGCCCGCGCGGTTCGCCGCGCCGAAGCTGCGCACGACTTTGCCCATGAAGTTGCCGACCGACGAGGTGCGGTCGTTCATGAAGCTTTCGAGCTGCGCGGCCCGGTCGCGCGAGAGCGGGGCTTGTGCGCTGAAGCCTTGCAGGTAATTGCCCACGCCCTGCACGAACAGGCGCTTCCATTCGGGCGCGTTGTCGCCATGGAGCGTCTCGTCCTTGATGCGGAACAGCAGCTCGGCCTCGCGGCGGCTCACGCCGGCCGGACGATCGCTGCCGGAGGCGAACAGGATGCGGCGCATGATCCCCGCCTCGGCTTCGGTCACGTTGCCTTTTTCCAGGCTGCCGCCGCAGCGGGTCGGGCCCTCGCCGGTGACCACGGTTTCCTCGATCTGGCGCAGCGCATAGCTGCGCAGCGCCTCGGGCACGCCCAGTGCCTTTTCGAAGACCTTCACCAGCAGTTCCAGCTCGGTCATCGCATGGAGGCGGCCGTCGTGCTCGATGTGGGCGATCAGCCATTCGGCATTGCCTTCGGTCACGTAGCCGCGCGGCTCGACCTGGTTGACGATATATTCGCCGATCGCCTCGACGAAGAAGTCCGCCCATTCGACGGCCGGATGGTCCAGCCTGTGGTTGATCGCGAAGATGATCTCCGCCTCGTCCGGTTCGATCCGTCCATCGGCCCATCCGGCGCGCCGCAGGGCGAGGACGTCCTCGGCGCCGATATCGCCATCGGCGAGTGCCTGCTCGGCGATTTGGCTGAAGTGCATGCTCATCTTGTCGCGGTTCCCAACAGGATCATCGGGAACGGCGTGGCAGAATAAGTCTAATTCCCGGTTAAGCGCCTGCTTCCGTCACCCGTTCACTTCTGCCGTAGCGCCGCGGTGCAGGCCGCGCGGTCGACATCCTGCCCGTCCGACGCGCGGCGGGCGTCGACATAGGTCGCCAGCGGTTCGCGCGAGCTGGAGGTGGGATAGAGATAGATGTCCAGCACGCAAGGCGCACCGGTGAATTGCAGCTTGCGGGCATCCCCTTCCCAGACGTCGAGCCGGGGTTCGCCGAACTGGCGCACGAGCTGGCTCCGCGTGGCGCCGACCACGCCTTCCAGTCCGGGGATGGACTGGAACTGGGGATCGCGCGGGACCGTGCGCGTGGGCTGGCGCACCGGCGGCACCATCGATGCCTTCCCGGGCGGCTTGGGCGTACCGGCGGCGCCGCCGGCGCAGGCCGCGAGCAGCAGCGCCAGCGAGCAGGCGGCCAGCGGTCCCGACACTCGCAGGCCCAACATGCGCAGGCCCGACATTCGCCGGGACGCCGGGTCATGCTCACCGCGCCTTGGTATAAGAGTATTCCACCGATGCATCTTTGCCATGATTGGTCCATCGCATTGCGTGCCGCCGCCATGCTGTCAACCGGGGGGCGGCTCGCCGAGTGCTTGCGGAGCGACAGGCCGCGCGCTACTCGCGGTCCATCGCCATTTCCCCCACGTTTCAAGGACACCATCTCCCATGACGCAACCGAGCCTGGACGTCATCGCCATCGGCAACGCCATCATCGACGTCATTGCCAATTGCGACGATGCCGCGATCGAGGAACTGGGTCTGGCGCGCGGCGGCATGACGCTGATCGACGCCGACCAGGCGCATGGTCTCTATGCCGCGATGGGCCCCGCGCGCGAGATTTCCGGCGGTTCCGCGGCCAACACCCTGGCCGGCCTCGCCGCCCTGGGTGCCCGGTGCGGCTTCGTCGGCCAGGTCGCGCAGGATCAACTGGGTGAAGTCTTCACGCATGACATTCGCGCCGCCGGGATTGAGTTTCCAGTGCCGGCACGGGCCGGCGATCCGCCGACCGGACGCTGCCTGATCTTCGTCACCCCCGACGGCCAGCGCACCATGAACACTTTCCTTGGCGCCTCGCACTACCTGCCCGCCGAAGCGCTGGACGAAGCGGTGATCGCGGACGCGGCGGTGCTCTACCTCGAAGGCTACCTGTGGGACCCGGAAGAGCCGCGCGCGGCCATGCGCAAGGCGATCGCGGCGGCGCGCAAGGCCGGACGCAAGATTGCCTTCACCCCGTCCGAATCCTTCGTCATCGATCGCCATCGCGCCGATTTCCTCTCGCTGATCGACGCGGGCGAGATCGACGTGCTGTTCTGCAACGAGCATGAGATGGCCGCGTTGACCGGCATAGCCGATTTCGAGGCGGGCATCGCCATGCTGGCGCCGAAAATCCCGGTGCTGGTCGTCACGCGCAGCCAGGACGGCGCGGTAGCCGTCGCCGGCGGCGTGCGTTCGCAGGTCGCCGCCGAGCCGGTCGACAAAGTGGTCGATACCACCGGCGCCGGGGACTTGTTCGCTGCCGGTTTCCTTTTCGGGCACGTTCGTGGCATGACGGTATCCGATTGCCTCAGGCTGGGGGCGATCTGCGCGAGCGAGATCATCTCGCACTACGGCGCCCGTCCCGAAGAAGACCTCAAGGCGTTCGTCGCCGAGCGGATGGGCTGACTGGAGGACCGACCAGCAGGCTGACCTACAGGGGGAAGCGATATTGACCTGCCCGGCACTGATCGACTTCGAGGCGAGCTGCCTGCCCGAATACGGTCAGTCCTTCCCCATCGAGGTCGCCATTGCCCGGATCGACGGGCTCAGCCGCGCCTGGCTGATCCGGCCTTGCGAAGCCTGGAAATACTGGGACTGGTCGGAGGAGGCCGAGAACCTCCATGGCATCAGCCGGGAACTGCTTGCGCAGAAGGGCCAGCCGCCCGCGCAGGTTCTTGCCGAAATGGCGGAATTCGCGCGAGAGTGTAACGTCTATGCCGACGCCGATCTCGATGCGTACTGGCTGGAGGTGCTGTGCCAGGCGGTGGGTGCCAGGCTGCCGTTTCCCGTGCGCTATCTTGGCGAGTTCATCCAGAAGCGCGGCTACACCCGGTCGCAGGTCGTCGCGGCGCTGCAAGAGGCCAAGCGGCGCTTGCCCAAGGAACACCTGGCCCGCGAGGACGCGAAGCGGCTGGCGCTGGTGGTGAAGCTGTTGCTGGCCGAACCGCCACAGGCATGAGGACACGCGAAATCACCTTGGTCCGCGTCCATGTCCCGGTGGCGGAGCAGACGCTGGCGGCCATGCTGGCGGGTGACGGCCAGGCCGGGGAGCGCGATCCGGTCCTGGCGCGGGTGCTCGGCGTGATCCGGGATGACAATCCGCTCGGAGATTATGGCCTCTACGCCGGCGTCGCGGATAATGCGTAGCGCGTTATTATGCGGAGTCGTTGGTTGAGCGTGGCGGATATCTGCTGTTTATGCACCAGATCGCTCCGCATAATACTGGGGCTGCCGTTACCGCGACCAGATCGCCTATTTGATACGCCTAGGCAGCTCGAACTGCTCGATTATCACAGGTTCCGCCTCACCTAACGCGAACCACTCGGTACACAGCGGGTGCGCGATTAGTCTCTCCCAGTAGCTCACGGCCCTGCCATCTTTAAGGGCCACCCCATACGTCCGGAAACGCGCGGCGACTGGAGCGAACATGACATCAGCCGCCGAGAAATCTCCGAACAACCAATCGCCGGAAGCGCGCGACCAGATTTCTGCTACCCGAGCAATTTCGAGTTCTACTTCCTCTGACATCTCGACGACGCGCTCCCGCGCCCGGGTGTTGCACGGCATCGATGCACGAACAGCGGTCAGGCCCGAATGCACCTCTCCGGCGTAGCTTCTAGCTTTCGCTCGCTCGAAGGCGTCCGAAGGCCATATATGGGGCCGCAACTCGTAAACAAACTCGGTAATAGCCAGCGTGTCCCAGATGGCGCGATCATCCACAACGAGCACGGGCACCAAACCCGTTTCCCCGCCCAGATCTAACACGCGTTTCCGCGAGCCAGCCGTATACAAGTCGATACAAATCTCGGAAAACGGTAGTTCAGCGAACTTGAGCAGCATCCAAGCGCGCATCGACCAAGACGAGTAATTCTTGTTGCCGATGATAAGTTTAAGCATGCGGGCCTCCTCAGTGAAGATGCCCAGGCGAGCGGCGGCTAATGCCCACGCTCCCCGATGGTGCCCCATCTTTCTCGCCAGTTACGCGGACGTCCCTCATTAGCTCATCCGGCCTTATCAGGCAAGTTGGCCACTGTTGCGGGTATACTATCATGCGGCGTGCGAGCCAACAGATCGGGCGGAAAACCGCCGTCCTCAACGCGTAACTCCGCATAATAGCGCACTACGCATAATCCATGTCATGCGGTGCACCGCATGACATGGAGATCGGGATCGGCTGGGAAAGCTTTCGGCCCGGCGCCGATGCCCGGCCGATCCTGGGCAAGGCCGGCAAGGCCAGCCTCTCGCCGACGGTGACCGTTTCGGTCCATGCGCCTTGCGCGCCGGACGATCCGGCATTGCTGGCCGCCGTGGATCGCCTGCTCTCGGTCCATCCGTGGGAAGTACCCGTCATCGAGATCGCCCGAATGGTGCTGGCCTGCCGCGATCTGCCGGGCTCGTTCGAGCCCTGATCGAAACGCAACGAAAACCGCCAATTCGCCGACTGGTTCCAGCCGCCTGAAATCACTCCAACAGCGCGCCGGTTCCCTCCGCCGACGGTGCCGCCTGGCGGGCCCCACCGCCTTGCAGCGCCTGCAATCGGCCCAGGCATTCCGCCTTGCGCTGGTCGCGCGCGCCGGTGAGTCCCTGGGCGACTTGTGCGGGTAGCGCGCAGTCGTGTTCGGGGCGGATCGGGTGCTTGGCGCGGCAGCCGGCTTCGGTGCTGAACACGTCGTCCGCGCAATCCTCGTAGGCTGATTGGTCCGCGTCGTGCAGGTTCTGGCAGCTTTGGGCCCAGCGCTGCTTGTACGACAGCTCGGCGAAGTTCACGCAGTCCTCGTATTCGGCCTGGGCGGCCTGCTGGCGGCGCGCCTGCTCGGCCAGGGCGCTGCTGGCGGCCGCGGCGGCGGCCTCTTTGTCGGCAAGCTCCCGGGCCTGTCGGCGCACCTCCTGCGAGGGCAGGAAGATGCCATAGTAGAAGCCGATGCCGCCGCCGGCGAGCAGTGCCGCCAGCGCCAGCGAAAGCTTCAGGACGGCGTTCGAGTGCCTAAACAACACTGGATTCGCGCGCCGCTTCGCGCCAGCCGATGTCGCGCCGGCAGAAGCCGGTGGGGAAGGAAATCGCATCGACCGCCGCATAGGCCCGGTGCTGCGCCTCGCTCACCGAAGCCCCGCAGGCCGTCACGTTGAGCACGCGCCCGCCGCTGGCGACGAGCCGGCCGTCCTTCAGCGCGGTGCCGGCGTGGAACACTTTCGCGCCCTCTGCCTCGGCGGCCGCGAGACCGTCGATCGCGCCGCCCTTGTCGGGCGTGCCGGGATAGCCGCGGGTGGCCATGACCACGGTCAGCGCGGTCTGGTCGGAAAAGCGCGGGGGCTGGATCGCGCCCAGCCGGTTCTCCGCGCAGGCGTGCAGCAGTTCGACAAGATCGCTTTCCAGCCGCATCATCATCACCTGGCATTCGGGATCGCCGAAGCGGCAGTTGTATTCGATCAGCTTGGGGCCGTCGCGGGTCAGCATCAGGCCCAGGAACAGCACGCCCGAATAAGGCATGCCTTCGTCCGCCAGGGTCTTGACGGTCGGCGCGATGATGCGCGTCATCGCCTCGGCTTCCAGCACGGGGGTGAGCACCGGGGCGGGGCTGTAGGCGCCCATGCCGCCGGTATTGGGCCCGGTATCGCCGTCGCCCACGCGCTTGTGGTCCTGGGCCGAGGCGAACGCGACGATGGTGGCGCCGTCGGTGAGGGCGAAGAAGCTGGCTTCCTCGCCTTCGAGGAACTCTTCGATCACGGCTTCGGCGCCGGCCTCGCCAAAGCGCCCGGCGAATATGTCGCGCACCGCGTCCTCGGCTTCGGCCATGGTCATGGCGACGGTGACGCCCTTGCCGGCGGCCAGGCCATCGGCCTTGACGACCACCGGCGCGCCGAACTTTTCCAATGCCGCGATGCCATCGGCTTCGCTGGAGACGCGCACATAACCGCCGGTCGGGATATTGGCCCGCGCGCACAAGTCCTTGGTGAAGCCTTTCGAACCTTCGAGCTGGGCCGCCGCCTGGCTCGGCCCGAACACCGCGAAGCCCTTGTCGCGCAGCGAATCGGCAAGCCCGTCGACCAGCGGTGCCTCGGGGCCGATGACGACGAGGCCGATCGTCTTTTCCTCGCAGAAGGCGATGACGGCGGCGTGATCGGCGGCGTCGAGCGAAACGCACGTCGCGTCCTGGGCAATCCCCGGATTTCCGGGTGCGGCCCAGAGCCTGCCGCAAAGCGGGGATTGCACCAGCTTCCAGGCCAGCGCATGTTCGCGGCCGCCCGAGCCCAGAAGAAGGATGTTCATTACCCCGTGCCTTTCAATCAATCTTTCGAAGACGACGAATACGAAAACGGTCGATCGGGGGGGCTGGTAGCGAAGGGAACCGCCGGGGACAACGCCGCGCCGCTCACCATCAGCGAGATTTCGGCGCTGCTCAAGCGCACGGTGGAGGATCGCTTCGGCTTCGTGCGCCTGCGCGGCGAGCTTTCTGGGGTCAAGCGCGCGGCTTCCGGCCACCTCTACTGCGCGCTGAAGGACGACAAGGCGGTGATCGACGGCGTCATGTGGCGCGGCGGCGCGCAGCGCCTGGCGTTCCGGCCGGAGGATGGCATCGAAGTCATCGCCACCGGCAAGCTCACCACTTATCCCGGCCGGTCGAAATACCAGATCGTCATCGAATCGATGGAGATCGCGGGCGAAGGCGCCCTGCTGGCGCTGCTGGAAAAACTGCGCTTGCGGCTGGCGGCCGAGGGGCTCTTCGCGCCCGAGCGCAAGCGCGCGCTGCCGTTCCTGCCCGATGTGATCGGCGTGGTGACATCGCCCACCGGCGCGGTGATCCGCGACATCCTCCACCGCCTTGGTGATCGCTTCCCCAGCCGGGTGCTGGTCTGGCCGGTGCTGGTCCAGGGCGAGGGCGCGGCGCAGCAGATCGCGGACGCGGTGCGCGGGTTCTCCGCGATTGCTCCCGGCGGTCCGATCCCGCGTCCGGACCTCGTCATCGTCGCGCGCGGCGGCGGTTCGATCGAGGACCTGTGGAGCTTCAACGAGGAAATCGTCGTGCGCGCGGTGGCCGAATCGCGTATTCCGGTGATCTCGGCGGTCGGGCACGAGACCGATACCACCTTGTGCGACCACGCCGCCGACCGCCGCGCGCCCACGCCCACCGCCGCTGCCGAAATCGCGGTGCCGGTGCGCGCCGAGCTGCAAATCCAGCTCGATGAACTGGCCCTGCGCAAGCGCCGCTGCGCGCTGCGTCCGGTCACGCTCGGGCGCGAGCGGCTGGACGCGCGGGTGCAGCGCCTGCCCAGGCCCGAAACCATCCTCCAGGCGAAGGCGCAGAAGCTCGATGAACTTTCCGAACGCTTGCGGCGCGGCCTGCGAGAGCAGGAGCGTACCAAGCGCGAGCGTCTCGGCCACACTGCGGCGAAGCTGTCGCTGCCGCTGCTGCGTCACCGGGTGCAGGCCAGCCGGGAGCGCCTGCGACACGCGGGACTGACGTCACGGTTGCTCAGCCGGCGCTGGACGCTGGCACGCGACGGTCTGGCACCGGTCGCCCGGGTTCTACCCCAGTTGGACCCCCGCTTGCCCCTCCTGCGCGGCTATGCGCTGGTCAAGATGCCCGGCGGACAGGCGCTGACCAGTCGCGAGCGGGCGGCCCTGGAACCGGCGCTGGTATTGGAGTTCCACGACGGCGAGCTTGCGGTCACGACCGGTTCAGGCGCGATGGCGCCCGATGCCGGGCACCCGCGCAAGCCGGCGCGGCCAAAGCCCGACGCGCCGCGACAGGGCGATTTGTTCTGACCGCAAGGCTTTGCTAGGAGCCGCCAATGCTCATGTCCTCCACCGATCGCCCCGCGACGCTCAGCTACGGCCCCAACGGATTCCGCGTGGTGAGCCCCGGGCACTACGTGAATTGCGCCGTGACCGGCGAAAGGATCCCGCTCGAGGCGCTGCGGTACTGGAGCGTCGACCTGCAGGAAGCCTATGCCAGCGCGGAGATCGCCACCCGGCGCCTGCTCGGGCAGGCATGAGGCGAACCGGCATTTCGCCGGCGACAGGCGGGCTCGCGGCGATTTCTATCCTGTTCGCGGTTGCCGGCGCGGCGCCGGTCGTTCCCGGGGAATTGCCACCGCGTCCGGCGCATCTCCTGTTCTCGGGCGAAGTGACGCAGGGTGGATGGATTCGCGGCACTGCTCCCGCCGGCACCAAGGCGCTTTCCCTCGATGGCCGGCCGGTGGCGGTGGCGCGCGACGGCGCCTGGTTCGCCGCCTTCGATCGCGACGCCGGCCCGCAGGCGACGCTGAGCGTGACGATGGCCGATGGCACCGCGCGCCAGCAGCAACTCGCCGTGGCGCCGCGCGCCTGGCAGATCGAGAACGTCAACATCCCGCGCAAGCCCGGCGGCCCGACCGAGGCGTTCATGGCGCTGCGGCGGCCCGAACTGGCCCGGGTCGACGTGGCGCGGGCCCTGGTGACGGGCGCGCAAGGTTGGCGCCAGCATTTCATCTGGCCGGTGAAGGGGCGGATTTCCGGGCGTTTCGGTTCGCAGCGCGTTTATCGGGGCGAGCCGGGAGCATACCATTCGGGCATCGACGTCACCACCGGCGCCAGCGGCACGCCCTTCGTCGCGCCGGCCGACGGCGTGGTGATCCTGGCGGCGGAGAAACCCTTCACGTTGGAAGGCAACCTGCTGATGCTGGACCACGGCATGGGCCTCAACAGCGCCTTCCTGCACTGTTCCGAAATCCTGGTGAAGGAGGGCGAGCATGTGAAGCAGGGGCAGGTGATCGGCCGGATCGGCATGACCGGGCGCGCCACCGGCCCGCACTTGCACTGGTCGATCAAGTGGCAGGACGCGCGGCTCGATCCGCTATTGTTCACCGGCCCGATGCGTTGAACGCGCGGGTCGTCGTTCTGGGAACTTGCGGCGGCGCTGGAACGGTCTAATCACGCATTGTGCGCCGCAACATAGCTCTCCTGTTCCCGTTTCTGGCCTTGTTGGCGATCACCTGGATGCGTGATCCTCCTGCGCCGATCTGCAGGGATCCCCGCGTCAGCGTCGTGCCGCTCACCATGCCGCCCGCGCGCATGCTGGCGCCCTTTCTCGGGCCGTTCCACCTCGAAGGGGCCTGGCAGCTCGAATCGCGCGATAGCAAGTTCTTCGGGTATTCCTCGATGGTTCCGCTGCCGGACGGCCGCATCCTGGCGATCAACGACGCCGGCGGATACATGCGGTTCTCGCCGCCTGGCGCAAAGCCGTCGGTTCCACAGCTACGCTGGATCAAGTTCGGGCCCCATGGGCGCGACAACTCCTACCACGACGTGGAATCGGTCGCGCATGATCCCGCCTCCGGCCGGTACTGGCTGGGCCTGGAGGGCCGGAACGCCATCTTCCGGCTGAATGCGAGACTGGTGGAGGAAGCCAGGATCAAGTCCCCCGCCATGGCCGGGTGGGCTCTGAACACGGGACCCGAGGCGTTGGCCCGGCTGCCCGATGGACGCTTCGTGACGATTCGCGAGATCACCCGATCGTGGCGGGATTCGCGCCTGCATGAGGCGGTCGTGTTCGATGGCGATCCGATCCTGCACCCCGATGGCCGCAAGTTCCTGTTCGACGGCCCGGACAATTTCTCGGTCGTCGACATGGCGCTGCTGCCCGATGGCCGCGCGCTCATCCTCATGCGTCGCTTGCTGTGGCCGCTGCCGATGCGCTTCGCCGGGCGAATCGTGATTGCCGATACCGCGCGGATCCGGCCCGGCCATGTCTGGCACTCGATACCGCTGGCCTCGCTCGCCTCGGTGCTCCCGGTCGACAATTTCGAGGCGATCGGCCTCGTGCCGCAACCGGACGGCAGGGTCGCCGTCTGGCTCATGTCGGACGACAACCGCATGCGCAGGCTGCAGCGGACGCTGCTCTGGAAGCTTTCGGTCGATCCGCGCCGCCTGCCCTGGCCGGACAATTGATCCCGGAAAATTGATCCCGGGCACGCAAAAAGGCGCGCGAGAAGCCCCGCACGCCTTGTTCACGCGCTCACCGATCGACGCTCCCGGCTGGGAGCGAGTGGATCAGGCGGCCTGCTTCTTCTTAAGTTCGCGCTTCACCTTGAGCGCGCGCGAGGACAGTTTCTCGTCCGAGGCCTTGAGCAGCCAGTTGTCGAGGCCGCCATTGTGTTCGACCGAGCGCAGGCCGTGGGTCGAAACGCGGAACTTGAAGCTGCGCTCCAGGCCATCCGACATCAGCGTGACGTTCTGGAGATTGGGCAGGAAGACGCGCTTGGTCTTGTTGTTGGCGTGGCTGACGTTGCAGCCGACCTGGCGGCTCTTGCCAGTCAGTTCGCAGATGCGGGACATATCTACTCTCGCTCGAAAAATCTGTGGCCGTCGGAACGGGAAGGCGCGCCCTTACCGATTCACCCAGGCAAGGTCAAGTTGCGCGACGGAATTTGGCGCGCTAGCGCGTCCCGCATGATCCGTTGGCCGCTCCCCGAACATATGCAGCTTGCCCTTGCGCAAGCGCGGGAGGCCGCCGATTCGGGTGAAGTGCCGATCGGCGCGGTCGTGGTCAAGGACGGCGTGGCAATCGCCATCGGCCGCAATGGGCCGCGCGAGCGGCACGATCCCACCAGCCATGCGGAAATCGAGGCGATTCGCGCCGCCGCCCGTGTGCTCGGCAACGAGCGGCTGGACGGCTGCGAGCTATGGGTGACGCTGGAGCCTTGTGCGATGTGCGCGGGCGCGATCGCCCACGCGCGAATCGCCCGGCTCTATTACGGCGCCTCCGATCCCAAAGGCGGCGCGGTCGAACATGGCGCGCGGGTATTCGAGCATGCGCAATGCCTGCACCGGCCCGAAGTCTATCCCGGCATCGGCGAAGCCGAATCGGCGGAACTCTTGCGTGGGTTCTTTCGCGAGCGGCGGTGATATTCGGGGATCACGCAGAGACGCGGAGGCGCAGAGAAGCTACGCGGCGAAGCCGCCCCATTTCCTCTTACGGTGCGTTTGGCCCACGATGTGAACAGCAAACGGGCCTGCGGCGCAAAGCAACATCTCTGCGCCTCCGCGTCTCTGCGTGATCCCTCATCATCATATCCCGCGCCAGATCTTCAGTGGCGCCGTATCGGCAGGTCCGAATTGCCACGGTGCGCAGCGTGTCGGGCGGAAGTTCTTGGCGTAGCATAGCCGCACTTCGCGCAGCCAGCCGGTGCGGCTGAGTTCGATGCCCACCGCGTCGCGCCGCCAGCCGCTGTTGGCCGCGACGAACTCCTCGCGCAAGTCGCCCACGGTCAGGTCCTGCTCGCGCGAAAGACGGTCGGCGTCGGGCCAGCGGATCGCGTTCCACAGGATCGCGCTGACCTTGAAATAGGTTTCCGGCCGGCTCGTCATGCAGCTGCCGTGCTTGGCCCATTCGTGCGCGAGCAGGCCGGGCGAAGGGGTCATGCACAAATGCCGCAGCAGCAGGTTCGCCGGCGGAACCGGCGCGGCGGCGCACCACTGCGGCGAAGGCCCGCGTCTCGACTCGGGCCAGAGGCCATGGAGAATGAAGCCGAAGCGTCCATAGCGGCGCGAGCACTGCATCGAGCGCGTGTCGCCGCTCGTCTTGCAGTAGTCGGGAGACCAGCTCGCGGCGAGCGTATAGCCGGCAACCGGCAGCTTGCGAACCGGCCCGTCGGGCGCCACCGGGCCGACCGGAACGAGGTGGCGAGGCAGGGCGCACTGATAGGCCTGCGCCAATGCCGGCGCGGGAAGCAGCGCGACCAGGGCCGCCAAAGCTTTCAAAGCGGCGTGAAATCCAGCCCGATGTCGGCCGCCGGCGCGCTCTGGGTCAGCCGGCCGACCGAGACGTAAGTGACGCCGGTGGCGGCAATCGCGGCGATGGTCGAGAGGTTGACGCCGCCCGAAGCCTCGGTGGGGACGCGGCCGGCGACCAGGGTCACGGCCTCGCGCAGCATGTCCGGACCCATGTTGTCGAGCAGCAGGTGATGCGCGCCGGCCTGGATGGCGGGTTCGATCTGTTCGAGGTGGTCCACTTCGCAGATGATCCGCGCCACGCCCGCGGCCCTGGCGCGCGCCACCGCCGGATCGACGCCGCCGGCGACGGCCACGTGGTTGTCCTTAATCATCGCCGCATCCCACAGGCCCATGCGGTGGTTCTGCGCCCCGCCCATGCGGGTTGCGTACTTTTCCAGGTGGCGCAGGCCCGGGATGGTCTTGCGGGTATCCAGCAGGACGGCTCCCGGCTTTCCGTTCGCGCCGCTCATGGCGTCGACGTACTCCCGCGTCATCGTCGCGATGCCGGAAAGGTGCTGCACGGTATTGAGCGCCGAGCGTTCCGCGGTCAGCATGGCGCGGGCATTGCCGGTCAGCCGCATGAGGTCCGTGCCCGGCGCGACCCGCTCGCCTTCGCTGGCGAGAATCTCGATTTCCATGGCCGGATCGAGCTTGCGGAAGAACGCCGCGGCGATCGGCAGGCCCGCGACGGTGATGGCGTCACGCGAATCCATCGTGCCGCCAAACCGCGCATCCGCATCGATCACGCTCTCCGAGGTGACGTCATGGCCTCCACCGGGCAGGCCGAGGCCAAGGTCCTCGGCGAGGGTGGCGGCCACGAACGCGTCGAGATCGAAGCCGGGGATCGAAAAGTCGTTCATGGCCAGCGTCCTTCGCGCGTTCGGAGGAAATTGTCGAGCAATACCAAGTCCACTGATCGGAACTTCTGTTCGCTTCCCTTCGCCGCCTCGCGGGCGACGAGCGGGGAGATGAGTCTCGCTTCAAGAGACTCGGTATAAGGTCTGCGAGGATCCAGTCCGTGGCGGCTTTCCCAAGACGATTGCCGCGATGGCGGCGGCACGCTAGCCTTCGCGCGATGCACCCGGAATTGCTACACGCCGCCGAAGATCCCCGCATGGAACGCGCCCGGCCCTGGTACGCGCATACCTATGCGCAAGTGCTGATCGCCATCGTCCTGGGCGCGCTCCTCGGATACTTCTTCCCGGCGACGGGCGAGGCCTTCAAGCCGCTGGGCGACGGGTTCATCCATCTTGTCAAAATGATTATTGCCCCGGTCATCTTCCTCTCGATCGTCACCGGCATTGCCGGCATGCGCGATCTGGGGGCGGTCGGGCGCGTCGCCGCCAAGGCTTTCGCCTATTTCCTCACCTTCTCGACGCTGGCGCTGTTCGTTGGACTGATCGTCGCCAACGTGGTGCGGCCGGGCGCGGGGCTCAACATCGATCCCGCTTCGCTCGATGCCTCGAAAGTCGCCGACTACGCGGTCAAGGCGCACGAGAGCACGCTGATCGGCTTCCTGCTGGGCGTGATTCCCGAAAGCCTGCTTTCCGCCCTCACCGATGGCAATATCCTGCAGACGCTGCTGGTGGCGATCCTCTTCGGCATCGCCCTGCCGCTGGTCGGTCCGCGCGGCGATCGCATCGTCACGGCGCTGGAGGACTTGTCGCTGGTGGTGTTCCGCGTGGTCGCCATCGTGATGCGGGTCGCGCCGCTGGGGGCGTTCGGCGCCATGGCCTATACCATCGGCAAGTACGGCGTCGGATCGCTGGCGAACCTGGCGCTGCTGGTGGGCACTTTCTACTTTACCGCCATCCTGTTCGTGGTGGTGGTGCTTGGCGCGGTCTCGCGGTGGGCGGGATTCTCCATCTTCCGGTTGATTGCCTATCTCAAGGCGGAACTGCTGCTGGTGCTGGGCACGTCCTCCTCGGAAAGCGCGCTGCCGCTGCTGATCGAGAAGATGGAGCGCGCCGGCTGTCCACGTTCCGTGGCCGGCCTGGTGATCCCCACCGGCTATTCCTTCAACCTCGACGGCACCAACATCTACATGACGCTGGCGGCGCTGTTCATCGCCCAGGCCTGCGACGTGCATCTTTCGCTGGGCGAGCAGTTGCTGCTGCTGGGGGTCGCCATGCTTTCGTCCAAGGGCGCTGCGGGGGTGACCGGCGCGGGTTTCATCACGCTGGCGGCGACGCTTTCGATCGTGCCTTCGGTGCCGGTGGCGGGGATGACGCTGATCCTCGGCGTCGACCGTTTCATGAGCGAATGCCGCGCCCTCACCAACTTCATCGGCAACGCGGTCGCCGCGGTGGTGGTCTCCCGCTGGGAAGGCAAGCTCGACAGCGCGCGGCTTGCCGATGCGCTCTCGGGCAAGCTGCCGGAGGTGGTTGGGACCCCGTCCTGACCCTTGCGGGACCCCCATGGGCCCCCCTCGGGACCCCCGTGGGATCAGTGCACGAACCGCGCGATGACGTCCCGGTACGAGCGCGAGACCTTAACCTGCGCACCGGAGTCCAGCACCAGGAAGCATTCGCCGTTGGTGTGCGGCTTGACCTGGCGCACCTGGTTGAGGTTGACGATGGTCGAACGGTGGACGCGCTGGAACACGCGCGGGTCGAGCCGGCGTTCAAGGTCCTTCATCGTTTCGCGCAGGATCAGCGAGTTGTCGGCGGTGCGGATACACATATAGTCGCCAGCGGCCTCGATATGCTCGATACTGTCGACATCGATGCGGAAGATCTGGCCCCGATCCTTGATGTTGATGAGCTTTTCGTAGCGATCGGCGCTGGGATCGGTTTCCTCGGGCATGGCCTCCATGGCGTCGGGCGCGACTTCGGCGAGCACCGTCTTGAGCTTTTCCGCTTCCTCGGCCGAGCGTTTCTCGGCGATGCGCAGGCGCACCCGCGCGAGGGTATCGTCCAGCTTGTTTTCCTCCACCGGCTTCATCAGGTAGTTCACCGCATTGGCCTCGAAGGCGCGCACGGCATGTTCCTGGTAGGCGGTGACGAAGACGAACAGCGGCGGCTCGATCTCCATCACGCCCTTGACGACGGAAAAACCGTCGAAACCCGGCATCTGGATGTCGAGGAAGACGAGATCGGGCTTTTCGGTCTTGATCTTGCGGATCGCCTCGCGCCCGTTCGAGCAGGTGTCGATGATCTCGACATCGGGGTATTTCTGAAGCCTTAGTTGCAGGCCCTGAATCGCCAGTTTCTCGTCGTCGACAAGGATCGTGCGGATGGTCATCTGTCGTGTTCTCCGGACCGGCAAACGCGCGCGGCCCAAAATGGTTTCAGCGCGCGGTCAGCACCGGCTGGCGCGTCGTTTCGGGGCCCTGCGATTCGGGACTGGCCTCGCTGGTGTCGCGGCGGTCGACGGGGATCTCTATCAACACGGCGAACCCGCCTTCGGCCGGCTCGACCGTTTCGAACCGGTGCTGCTCTCCATAGGCCCGGGCCAGGCGATCGCGGATGTTAGACAGGCCGACACCGGTGGATACCGGTTCCCCTCCATCGTAGGTCATGCCCGATAACCTGTTATCGGTGGTGGGACTTTGCAAGCCTGGTCCGGTGTCCGAGACGGTGATGCGAAGCATGGGACCGACGAGTTGCACGGCGATGGTGATCTCCGCGCCCGATTCCTGCGGCGTCACCGCGTACTTGATCGCGTTTTCGACCAGCGGCTGCAGCAGCAGCGAGGGCAGCAGGCAGGTTTCGGTGGCGGGATCGATCTGGAAAGTGGTGCGCAGCCGTTCCTCGAAACGCATGCGCTCGATGTCGAGGTAGAGTTTCAGCGTTTCCACCTCCTGCGCCACCGTGACCCGCGCCGAGGGCTGGTTGACCAGCGTGTAGCGCAGGAACGAGGACAGGCGGCTGAGCATCGCGTTCGCCGGCTCGGTCTGCTTGAGCAGCACCAGCGTGGAGATCGAGTTCAGCGTGTTGAACAGGAAGTGGGGATTGAGCTGATAGCGCAGCATCGCCAACTGCGCCTGCGTCGCCTGGGCTTCCAGCGCTATCAGCTGGTCGTTCTGCTCTTCCACCCGGAGGTAGAAATTGACCATGTAGTAAAGCGCGGTCCAAGCGCCCAGCAGCGTCGCGTCGAGGTAGAACACGCCCAGGAACAGCTGGGTGAAGCTCGCGTCGCCGTCGGTCCGCCACAGGGAATAGACCCAGGCGTCTATGAAGGCGTGCAGCCCCACGGCGAAAGGCAGGATCAGCACCGTCAGGCTCCAGGTGACGAGCGCGCGCCGTGCGATCAGCGCGCGGTAGATCACCGAGAGGACCAGCGAGATCGAAAAGCCGGTGATCGTCGCGATCAGCACCAGTACGAGCGCGGCGATCGGCAGGTTGTTGGCCACCTGCGACATCGCGCGCAGCAGCATCGCGCCGGCCCAGCCGGCGAACTGGAGCCGCCAGAAGGCCTTGTCCTTGTTGGCGAAGAACGGGATCGGTTGGATCGGCAGGACGCGCATGGGCACTGGTCTAGCCGAAATCACGTCGGAGCTGAAATGCCGCGAGGATCATCGTGCCGAGTTGTCAACCTCCGCGTGCGGCCTGGACCGCTTCCGAGAGCTGGCCGATGCCCACGGCCCCGGCGATCAGCCGGTCGCCCGCGATCCAGCTGGGGGTGCCGGAAAAGCCGAGCCGGTTGGCAAGATCGAGGTTGCGGTTGATTTCGGCCGTCACAGTCGGGCTGGCGGCGGTCCTGCGCGCGCGATCCATGTCGAGCCCGATGGTGTGCCCGACCGCCTCGATGGTCTGCTGGTCGAGCTGCCCGGCGGCGAACATGGCGTCGTGGAACGCGGCGTACTTGCCCTGCTCGGCGGCGGCGAGCGCCATCCGGGCCGCCGCCGGGCTGTGCGGGCTGATGATCGGCAGTTCGCGGATGACGATGCGCAGGTCCGGGTTGGCGGCGATCAGGCCGCGCACGTCGGGCAGGCTCTGGCGGCAGTAACCGCAGGCGAAGTCGGTGAATTCGACCAAGGTGACCTTGCCGTTTGGATTGCCGAGCACGGCGCCGGGAAAGGGCGTTTCGACCGTCGAGCGCACGCCGGCAAGCTGCTGCGCCGACTGACGGCGCTG
Source organism: Novosphingobium sp. CF614 (assembly GCF_900113255.1). Lineage (GTDB taxonomy): Bacteria > Pseudomonadota > Alphaproteobacteria > Sphingomonadales > Sphingomonadaceae > Novosphingobium. Next base: position 477,434 of record NZ_FOOR01000001.1, on the reverse strand, counting down.
CAGTTCGTCCATCGCCTGGGGCAGGATTTCGGGGTGCTTGAGGATATAGTCATGCACCACCTGCTCGACCGCCTTGCGCCCACCATACCATCCGCCCGCACCCACCAGCGCGAGGCACCCGGCGATCACTGCGAACTTCGTGCCACTACCCATGTGTTTTCCTGCAATTCGTGTCTCGTCCGCCTTATATGGGCGGATCGAACAAATGACTCGTCATTTCCGCGTCGGCGGGAAACCATCTTCCGAACCATCGGCCCGACGCAAGGCCGGGAGACAGATCCTGCGCGGAATGACGAAGAAAGGTCGAATTTTTGACCGTTGGCACTTTCCAAATCCGATTGAACGGAGCTTTTGTTCCCCCTTCCCTTCGTCAATTGCGAGCCGCCGAAGGCGGCGCGCCAATCCAGGATCGATGGCGCCGCTCTGGATTGCTTCGGCGGTTTCGCCGCCTCGCGGGCGAAGACGAGTCTCGCTCCGAGAGACTTGGCGTCAGAGCAACTTCCAGCAGGATGGAATTGCCTGGCGACTCGGAAATCATGAAGAACAAAGCAAAATCTAGCGACGCTTCTTCTCGCGCTCCAGTTCGGCGCGCGCCTGCATCTCGATGTCCTGCGCGCGCAGCCAGTCGGGTGAGCCGGTGGGCAACCCCGCTTCGGCGGCCTGCGCGCTCATCAGCGCTTCGGTCATGTTGCCGGAGAGCACTTGCTGCTCCGCGCTGGCGAGGCGCGCGCGCGGCATGTCGCCATTGGCGGCATAGATCGTGCCGAGCTGATACCAGGCGAACGGATTCTCGCGGTCGCGTACCACGGCCGCGCGCAGCACGCGTTCGGCTTCCTTGAAGTTTGCCGGATCCTCGGTGGCCATCAGCGCATGGCCGAAAAGCGTGGCGATCAGCGGCTGGTTGGCAGTGAGCTGGGTCGCCCGGCGGAGCGGCTCGATCGCGTCGGCCGGCTGCCCCGATTCGAGCAGGATCTGGCCTTCGAGTTCGAGGAAGTAGGGATCGCCGGGATCGCTGGCGACCAGCGCCTGGGTTTCGGCGCGCGCCTGGTCCAGTTTCGATTCGCGGTTGTAGGCATAGGCGCGGGCATAACGGGCGGGAACCGAATTGTCGGTTTCGGGATAGCGGCGATAGACGTTGCGCGGCTCGGCGAGGTAGCCATAGAGCTTGGCCTTCATTCGCACGAAGCGCTGTTGCAGCACGGGATCGTCCGGTTTGTTCCACGCCGGGTCCTTCGCGTAAGTGTCTTCCAGCGTGGCGATGCGATCGCCGGTCAGCGGGTGGGTGGAATAGAACTCGTCGCCGTCCTTGGGGCGGTAGCCGTAACGGTATTCCAGGTTCTGCAATTTCTTGAAGAATTCCACCGAACCGCGCCCGCTGATCCGGGCGGTGGAAAGGTACTGCGCGCCGGCGGCGTCGGCCGAGGCTTCCTGCGAGCGGGTATAGGCGAGGTATTTGCCCATGGCGGCCTGCTGCCCGGCCATGATTACGCCCATCGCCGCTTCGCCCCCGCCTGCCGCCGCCGCCGCCGCGCCGAGCAGCAGCGAGAGCAGCGATATGCTGGTGGCGGGACCGGCACCCTGGTTGAGCACGGCATGGCCCCCGGTGACGTGGCCAAGCTCGTGCGCGATCACGCCCTGGACTTCGGCGGCGGTGTCAGCCTCGTCGATCAGGCCGGAGTTGACATAGACCGCCTGACCGCCCGCGACGAAGGCGTTGACCGAACCGTCGTTGACCAGGACGATGTCGACATTGGCGGGATCGAGCCCGGCCGCCTTGATAAGCGGCGTCGCCATGTCGTGCAGCAAGGCCTCGGTCTCGGCGTCACGCAGGATCGACTGCGCCGCCGCCGGAGCGGTCGACCAGCCGAGCAATGCCAGGAACGCCAGGATGGCGGCGGGAATTCGCAACTTCGGCATCGTGCCTCTTGGGACCGTGCGGCCTTAACCGGCGCTGAAGTGCCGGTGCGCCATCAGCCTAGTCATAGCGTGCCCCGTTGCAAGGGGGCGCCGCGCGAGCGGGGTCAGTCGAGCAAGTGCCGGGCGGCGCGATCCAGCAGTGCCGCGTCATCGGCCACTTCGCCCAGCAGGACCAACTGGCCGTCGTCCAGGCGGCGCGCGACCAACACGGTGAACTCGCTGCCCCTGCCAACCGAATCGAGTGTCCGGGGCTCGAGCTGCCGCAGGCCTTCGACCAGTGTCTGGCGAACGGTGCGCGGGCTGGCCGTCCGGCTCGATTCCTCGCGGCGCAGGCGGCGCTCCTCGCGAAGCAGCCCCTTGAGCCCGCCTGGAGTGCGGACAAGCAGCATGGCGAGCGCGCCGCGCTCGATGCCGAGCCGCTGGCCGTGGGTAATGACGGTGGCGAACTCGGTAAGCCGGGTCTTGTCGTAGTCGGCCCCGAAGACCAGCTTGACCAGCGGGATCAGCGGCGCGCGTTCCTGCACCTTGAGACCGGCGTCCTCGACAAGCTCGGCGAAATCCTCTGGCGCCTCGGCGGCGGCCAGCGCGAAATCGTAAGCGTGGCCGATCGCATCGTAGAGCGCCTTGCGGGACCGGTCCTCGCTGTTGCGGGCGTTCAGGGCCTGTTCGCGCGCGGCGGCCAGCCAGTCGCCCAGCGACATGTCCCGGGAACGCGGGGGAACCGCGATCTCGTCGAAGTAGTCGTCATGCGTCCCGAATTCGGCGAGCGGCAGGTCGACCGGGGTATAATCGCAAGCGGACTGGCCGAAATCGAGATCGGCCGGGCCATCGGCCCATTCGTTCATCGGTGCGGTTTCGCGCAGCATCGCCGGGAACGGCGCGCGGCGCGTGTCCACCGCCTCGTCGACCTGCTTCATCAGCGCGTCAGTGCTCGACTGGTCGGCCAGTTCCTTCCAGTTGATGACGCCGTAGATGTGGTCGATCGTGGTGTCGTCGCGTGAGAACGGCAGCAGGATGCCGCGATAGAGGATGGTCACGCCGCGCTGGTTGATGAACTCGGCCTCGAATCCGATCGGCGCCTGGTTGGCCAGGATCTGCATGTAATGATCGGTGATTCGCGACAGCAGCGAGCGGCTGGGAACGTCGTCCAGCCAGTTGATCTCGCCGTGCGTGCCGCATTCCTCGGCCAGTTGCGCCCCGAGGTAGCCGATTGCCGGATTGTCGATCCCGTCCGTGAAGTCCAGCAGGACGCTATAGGGGCCGAAGTCGTGCAACTCGTCGGGATGGAGGGCTTCGATGTCGGGAAATGTGCGGTTTTCCAGCAGGCTGGCCCAGAAATTGTAGGCGCGCACCTGCATGCGCCGTTCGTCGTTGCCGATCACTGCCGGTGGTGAACCCGCGCTTGTCTCGTCCTCGCCGAAAGAGGTCGCTTCCGGTTCATCCCGGCTGGACAGCGGACCGCGCAAAGTATCCATGTGGCTTCCCCACTAAACCCAATCGACTCCCTTCTGGCGCAACATGGTGAATTAAAGTTTAAGTTGCGCCCGGTAGAGTCCTTGAGGTGCGCGCGGCCCTGAAACCTCGCAATGGCTAAGATGGCTATGGATGCCGAAGCACGCCCTCGCCGGGGCGCGGCAGCGGGGCGAGCAGGCGCAGCACGACGAAGGAGGCGACTAGCAGCACGGAGCCGGCATGGAGCGCGAAAGGCAGGCTCTTCCAGTCGGCGATCATGCCCCAGGCCCAGGACCCGATCGCCATGCCGCCGAACGTCACCGCCTGGTAGATCGACAGGCAGCGGCCGAGGATCTCGTCCGGCGAGCGCATCTGCACCGCGGTGTTGAGCGTGGTCAGGATCATCACCCATGCCATGCCGGCGACGAAGGCGGCCGGCAGGGCATGGAGGATCTGATGCGCCTCCGCGATCAGCGACATCGTGAAGACGAACATTCCCGCGCCCAGCGCGAGGATGCCTTCAAGCCCGAGCTTGCGGCGGATCGTACTGATGAACGGCGCCGTTACGATCGAGCCGATGCCGAACAGGCCCAGCATCAGCCCGAAGTCCAGCTCGTTGCCGCGGATGGGGCCGCTGACCACTGTCGGCAGCAGGGCCTGGTAAGCCGAGAGGCTGAAGCCGAGCGCGAGCCCGCGCAGGAGGATTCGGCGCAGTGGGCCGTTGTTCGCGCAATAGCGGATGCCGATCGCAACGGCCGGCAGGATGGGGCGGGGCTCGTACTGGCGCGCTTCGGGTTGCCACCACAGCAGCACGCCGATCAGCCCGATATAGCTGACCGCGTTGATCGCGAAAGCGAACGACACGTCCCAGATCGAAATCAGCAGCCCGCCCAGCGCCGGACCGATCGAACGGGCGATGTTGAACGAGATCGAATTGAGCGCGATCGCCTGCGGCAGTTCCTTGCGCTCCACCTGCTGGCGGACCGACGCCTGCCAGGCGGGCGAATTGAGCGCCGAGCCGGTGCCCACCGTCAGGGTGAAGGCAAGCAGCAGGAACGGTGTTATCAAACCGGCATAGGCAAGCGCGGCGAGCAGCGCCGAAACCAGCAGCATGCCGACTTGCGCCGCCAGCATGACCCGGCGGCGGTCGTAATTGTCGGCGATGGCGCCCGCGAACATGCCGAACAGCATGATCGGCATCGTTGCCGAGGCCTGTACCAGCGCCACCATCTGGTGCGAGGTCGTCAGTTCGGTCATCAGCCAGGCCGCGCTTACCCCCTGCAGTGTCGAACCCAGGTTGGAGAACAGGTTGGCGATCCAGATCGCGCGGAAAATCGGATAGCGGAACGGGGAGAAGGTGCTGCCATGCGAGTGCGGGACAAAGCCCTTCGTCGTCACTTCGACGACTTCCCCAACGACTTCCTCGACAAGGCTCTCTTCTCGCGCCACGCCATCGGCCTAGGGCGCGCGCGCGCCTGCGGCAAGCCCCTGGCGGGAGAAGAGTTTGCAGTCGATCGCCGGTGGATGGGGATGCCCTCTCCGCTGCGTACCGCGCATCAGGGCGGGGACAGGCCCCGGTCGGTGCCGCACAGATGGTCCCAGACGCGGAAATAGAGGCCGTAGTTGCACCGGTAGAATTCATGATGCCGGTGGTGATGGCTGGCGGTGATGAGCCAGTGGCCTAGGCGCGATTCGACGATGCGGCGGGGAAACATTTCCCAGCCCATGTGATTCGCGGTTCCCATGATCGTCATGATCGTCAGCACCAGGGCCAGCACGCCGGCATGGACCGGCACCAGCAAGACCAGCGCCGGGATCGCCACCGCGCCCGTCACCGCTTCCAGCGGATGGAAGCTCATCGCTGCCCATGCGGTGGGCGGGCGGCTGGCATGATGGACCGCGTGCGCCAGGCGGAACGGCTCCGGACGGTGCATCCAGCGGTGGGTCCAGTAGAACCAGGTATCGTGAAGGAACAAGTAGACGAACAGCGAAAGCGGCATCCACCACGGCGGCAGCGCCAGCGGATCGGCATAGATCCGGGTCCAGCCGTGCTCCCGCCAGCCCCAGGCGACGATGCCGGCCGGCACGCCGTAGATCGCGGCGGACAGCAGCGACCAGCCGATCTCGCGCCGAATCTGCCGGCCGAGCCCGGTGTAGCGCCCGGGCCGTACGCGTGCGGTGACCCAGGCGAACAGGCCCGATGCCGCGAGATAGCGCAGGCCCACGATCGCCGTCATGGCGAGAGCGGAGGCGGCCGCCGCCCACGCGCCGGGACCGAGGTTGGCTGGCATGGCGGAGCCTTATGACTCCGCCTGGGCCCGGATACTAGCCGGTCCGGCGCACCGCACCCTTGTGCGCGCCGGCGCCCTTGGGGCCGCGCGGGCGGAAGTGGCGCTTGGCCCCCTGGCCTGGATCCTCGCCGGCTTCGCGCCTGTCGCCGCGCTGGCCGTCATGACGCGGGCGATCGCCGCCGCGCTGTTCCTTGCCGCCGCTGCGCGGCTGCTGGCCGTTCGGTTTGCCACCGCCCTGCCTGCGATCCCTGTTCCCGCCGCCCTGGGGCTGCGCGGGCGCCTTGTTCGAAGGCGCGGGCAGGCGCGCGGCCAGCTTGATGAAATCCTCGGGCAGGCCCCGAAGATCGAGCTTGACGCGGGTCAGCCGCTCGATGTCGCGGATGTAGGGCTTCTCGTCCGGCGCCACGAAGCTGATCGCGACGCCGCCCGCGCCAGCGCGCGCGGTGCGGCCGATGCGGTGGACGTACTGTTCCGGCACGTTGGGGATCTCGAAGTTGTAGACGTGGGACACGCCCGAGACGTCGATGCCGCGCGCGGCGATGTCGGTGGCGACGAGCACGCGCACGGTGCCCTGGCGGAAGCCGCCGAGCGCCGCGGTGCGCTGGCCCTGGCTCTTGTTGCCGTGGATCGCCGCGGCGGGAATGCCGGCGGCGGTCAAGTGGCGCACGACGCGATCGGCGCCGTGCTTGGTGCGGGTGAACACGAGCGCGCGGTCGATCGCGCCGTGCTCGGCCCGGTCGGCGGCATCGGGGGCCAGGCCTTCGCGCAGGCGCAGGGTCAGCAGCGCCTGCTTCTCGGCCTGGTTGACGAAAGTCGCGTACTGCTCGACGCGTTCGGCGGTGGTCGATTGCGGGGCAACCTCGACACGCACCGGGTTGTTGATGAACTGCCTGCCCAGCTCGGCGATGGCCTGCGGCATGGTGGCCGAGAAGAACAGGCTCTGGCGCGCCTTGGGCAGCAGCGCGGCAACGCGCTTCAGCGGCACGATGAAGCCCAGGTCCATCATCTGGTCAGCCTCGTCGAGCACGAAGATCTCGACATGGCGCAGCGTCAGCGCGCGGCTGTCGATGAGGTCGAGCAGGCGGCCCGGCGTGGCGACGAGCACGTCGCAGCCGCGCTCCAGCGCACGGGCCTGCTTGCCGACCGGCACGCCGCCGAACACGCACTGGACCGAGAGGTTCAGGAACTTGGCATAGCCGCGCATGTTGTCGGCGATCTGCGCGGCCAGCTCGCGGGTGGGCGAAAGCACCAGCATGCGGCAGCCGGCATTGTTGCGCGCCTTGGGATCATTTGCGAGGCGGTGCAGCGAAGGCAGCGCGAACGCGGCCGTCTTGCCGGTGCCGGTCTGGGCGATGCCAAGCAGGTCGCGGCCTTCGAGCAGGGCGGGGATTGCCTTGCGCTGGATCGGTGTGGGATCGGCATAGCCCTTGACCTCGAGTGCGCGCAAAATGGGCTCGGCCAGGCCAAGTTCGGAAAAATAGGACATACGTCACTTTCAATAAGTGCGGGGCGCGCGGGCTCATGTGGCCCGCGAACACGGCAAGGGTTCGTTTCGGGCGACCCTGCGTGAAGAAGGAAGCTTGGTTTCGATGGCAACCGCTCGTCCGGGCCGGTCCAGGCGCTGTGCACCCAGACCTCACGCTGCTCTCGGATTGCGGCGGGAATTGATCCCGCGCGCCGGTTGCTGCCGGGCCCTTTAATGTGCATTGCAGCAGAACGCAAGAAAATTGCGCATGCTGGACGGGATGACGGGCTTGCCTGGCGGACGCGGGTCTGCTGAGGGGCGCGGATGAACGAGCCACCGTCTCCCTGCACCGGAGTGTGCCGCATCGACCGGACGACCGGCTGGTGCCTGGGATGCCGCCGCACGATACAGGAAATCGCCGGCTGGTCCGGGCTTTCGTCCGAAGCCAGGCGCGCCGTCCTGGCACTGGTGGCGCGCAGGGGCGGCTCGCGCTGAGCGGCTGAATCATTCCGCCCGGCTCCATTGCAGCGTCTGCGGATCGCCCAGCGTCACCAGCCGCCGCAGCGAGGCGCGGGCGAGGCGTTCGGTCTCCACCTTGCGGCGCGCGGCGGCGATCTGGCGCAGCGGCGCCGGGCGCAGGATCTCCGCATCGTAACCGTCTGCGACGATCACGCCGCACCTGTCGGGCAGGAAGGCTTCGGTTTCCAGCGGGGCGCGGTCAAGCGCGGGGGGCAGGCCCCAGTAGAAGCGGTCGCAATATTCCAGGTAGTCGGTCCACTTGCCGTCGCCGAGCAGGTCCGCGCGGCTGACCTTGATCTCGACGATGACGACATGGCCTTTCGCGTCGATCCCCATCAGGTCCGCGCGCCGGCCGCAGCGCAGCGGCATCTCGGCCAGGCACCAGATGTCGTTGCGCGCGAACAGGCGGCCGATGCCGCGGGCAACGTCCGGCGCGGCAAGGCTGGTCGGGAAAGAATCGGTTTCGGCCATGGCTTATCATAAGAACATACCGGGAACTCGCAAGACGGCATTCACGCCGTGCGGTGCGGTCCGCCGGCGCCGCACGGGGCGAGGCCGAGCAGCGCGTCGCGCGCAGCGACGAATTCCCTCCACAGCGCCAGCGCCGCCGGGCGCGGGTCGGCGCCGTGCGCCAGGGCCGCAAGCAGCGCCGAAACGGCCGGTTGCATGATCGCGGACAGATCCTCGATCCCCTGTTCAACAAGCGTGCGGCGCCAGCCCTCGGCATTGCGCACCGTCGCTGGAAAATTGCGTATATCGGACGAAATCGCTGCGCATTCGGTGCCGGCCATGGCCGCGACGGCGCTGGCGGCATCGTGGAGCGCCGACCATTTCATGCCGAGCGCGCTCGCCGGATCCGGGCCGAGCGGGCGCGCGCCGAAGCGGGGCGGATCGCCGCCCGCGTCCCCGGGATCGCCCGTGCTGTTCGGAGTCGCATCCATGGCAGCCAAGCCTAACGCGATGCGCCTTGCCAATTCCCTAACTCCGGCGCCCGCACTTGCCGTTACCGAAGCCGTTCGGGATTCAGGGTTCTTCCGGCCAGTAGAGCCGCATCGGGTTGGCGACGAGCAGCTTGTGCTGGAGTTCCCTGGTGGGCGCGATGCGGGGGATCATGTCGACCAGATGGCCGTCGTCGGGCACCTGGTCCTGCATGTTCGGGTGCGGCCAGTCGGTGCCCCAGATGACGCGGTCCTGGTAGTCGGCGACGAGCGGGGCGACGGCATCGGCGAAGGCGTTCCACGGATCGCCCGAGGGATCGAGCCGGTCCGGGCAGGTGGCCTTGAACCAGATGTCCCCGCGCGCATCGAGCAGGCGGCGGAAGGCCTTGAGATCGGCGCCGCCGGGCCCCTGGCTCACGTCCGGGCGGCCCATGTGGTCGATCACCAGCGGCACCGGGATCGCGTCCATGAAAGGGCGCAGTTCCTCCAGGATATCGGCTTCGAAATAGATCACCACGTGCCAGCCCGCCGGCAGGCGCCGGCTGACCTCGAGGAACTTGTCCTTGGGCGCATCGTCGACCAGGCGCTTGAGGAAATTGAAGCGGATGCCGCGAATGCCGCCTGCGTGCAGCGCGGCAAGCTCGGCCTCGGAGATCGCCGGATCGACCACCGCGACGCCGCGCGCCTTGCCGTCGGAACGGGCGATGGCATCGAGCGTGGCGGCATTGTCGGTGCCGTGGCAGCTCGCCTGGACGATCACGTTGCGGGTAAAGCCCAGGTGATCGCGCAAGGCGAACAGCATGTCCGGCCCGGCATCCCCGGGCAGGTATTTCGCCTTGGCGCTGAACGGGAACCGCGCCATCGGGCCGAAGACATGGCAATGCGCATCCACCGCGCCGGCGGGCGGGGTGTAGCGCGGCTTTGATGGGCTCGGGTGCCAGGAAACGATGCGGTCAGGCATAGACGATCCCATCCATCAGCTTGCGCGCGGTGCGAAGGAGGGCGGCGCTGGTCACGGCGCCGCCCTCGTCCGTTTCCAGGACGCAGGACATCTCTCCGGTCGGATGTTCGACCGAAAGCGTCTTGCGGCGACCCTCGGGGATATTGGCCAGTTCGGCGGCCGGCGAGCCCTCGATCAGGCAGGCGGTAGCGACCGAGACCGCGCCCAGCACGCCGATCGTGGCATGGGCGCGGTGGGGGATGAAGCTGCGCACGCTCACCGCTCCGCCGTTGCGGGGAGGCGCGACCAGCATCATCTTGGGAACCGACTTTTCGGCGACGTCGCCCAGGTTCATGCGCTCGCCCACGGCCAGCCGGATCGCCTCGATCCTGGCCTTGAGCGCGGCATCGGCATCGAGGCTGTCGCGGTCCTCGTAGCCGGTGATGCCCAGGTCGCTCGCCTTCATCACCACGCAGGGCATGCCATTGTCGATCAGGGTGACCGGAACGCCGTTTACCATGTCGACCGCGTTGCCGGTGGGCAGCAGCGCGCCGCAGGAAGAGCCGGCGGTGTCGCGGAATTCGAGCGGGATCGGGGCATGGGTGCCGGGAACCCCATCGATCGTGGCATTGCCGGCATAAGTAACCACGCCGCCGGGCGTCTGGACCGTGGCGATGGCGACTTGGCCTGTGTTCTCCATGAAGACGGCGACGCGGGTCTCCTCGCCGGCTGGCTCGACCAGCCCGCGCTCGATCGCGAAGGGGCCGATGCCGGCCAGGATATTGCCGCAGTTCTGCGCGTCGGTGACGATCGCCTGGTCGACGAAGACCTGCAGGAACAGGTAGTCGACATCGATCCCCTCGCGCCGGGACTTGCCGACCACCGCGATCTTGCTGGTAAGCGGGTCGGCGCCGCCCATGCCGTCGATCTGGCGCGGATCGGGCGAACCCATGACCTTGAGCAGGAAGGCGTCGCGCGCGGCGATGTCGACGGGCAGGTCCTGCTTCAGGAAGTATCCGCCCTTCGACGTGCCGCCGCGCATCCACATGCAGCGCGCGGCGTCCGGCCCGGGCCGGTCAGACATATCTGAGCCCTTCCTTCTCAAGCCTTTCGCGCATCCTGTACATGTCGAGGCCGAGGATCCCGGCGGCGAGCTTTTCGCGCTTTTCGCCTTCGTTGGCTTCGCGGGCCCGGGCCTTTTCAAGCACATCGGCGGCCGTTGCACGCGGTATGACGCATACGCCGTCATCGTCGGCGACGATCACGTCCCCGGGATTCACCGCGGCATTGGCGCACACGACCGGGACATTGACCGAACCCAGCGTGTTCTTGACCGTGCCTTGTGCGTAGATCGCCTTGGACCAGACGGGAAAGCCCATCTCGGTAAGGTCGCGCACGTCGCGCACGCCGGCATCGATCACCAGGCCGCGGCAGCCGCGCGCCATCGCGCTGGTGGCGAGCAGGTCGCCGAAGTAGCCGTCCTCGCACGGGCTGGTCGGGGCAAGCAGCAGGATGTCGCCCTGCCGGAGCTGCTCGATGGCGACATGGACCATCCAGTTGTCGCCCGGAGGCGCGCTGATCGTCACCGCCGAACCGGCGATGCGCGCGCCGCGATAGATCGGGCGCATGTAGCTGGCAAGCAGGCCGGTTCGGCCTTGCGCTTCATGCACGGTGGCCACCCCGCAGGCGGCAAGGCCGTCGATGACCGCCAGATCGGCCCGTTCGATGTTCCGCACGACGATGCCGCCCATGGCCCGTTCTCCTTGTTCCGCTCCAGCGCTGATGCCGGTCCGCGGCGCACGGGGGAAAGAGAAAACGGTGGCAAGGTGATAGGATTTCGCTAATTCCGATATCATGGAGATTTGGGCCCTCAATCTGCGCCACCTCAAGGCGATGGCCAAAATCGTGGAATTTGGCACGGTGAACGCCGCTGCCGCCGCCGTGAACCTCAGCCAGCCCGCGATAACCCAGGCGTTGGGCCGGCTTGAAGCCCAGATCGGCGTGCCGCTGTTCGAGCGCCGGCACGATGGCATGGTGCCGACCGCCGCGGCGCTGGTGCTGGCCCCGCGCGTCGATGCGGCGATGGCGCGTATCTCCAGCCCGCATGTCACCATGTCGCGGCTGCGGGCGCTGCTGGCGCTGGCCGATGTCGGCAGCTACGCGGGTGCCAGCCAGGCCACCGGGCTGTCGCTGCCTTCGCTCCACCGCGCCGTCGTCGATCTCGGCCTGGCGATGCGGCGCAAGCTGGCCGAGCGGCGCGGCAAGCTGGTGGTGCTGACCGAGACCGGCATGCAGGTGGCCAATGCCTTTCGCCTGGCGAAAGTGGAACTGGAGACCGGCCTTTCCGAAGTGGCTGCGCTCAAAGGGCAGGAGATTCGGCGCATAGCGGTCGGCGCGATGCCGCTGTCGCGTGCGCGCGTCCTGCCCCGCGCGGTCACGCGCTTCATTCGCCGCCATCCCAGGGTGAAGCTGGCAATCTCCGAAGGTTCGCGCGCCGAACTGGTGGAACCGCTGCGGCACGGCACGCTCGACATGATGATCGGTGCGCTCCGCACTCCGCTGCTGGAGGAGGAACTGGTGCAGGTGCCGCTGTTCGAGGACGTTCCGGTCGTCATCGCCCGCGCCGGCCATCCGCTCGCCGGTGTGGCTCCCGATCCGTCCGGCTTCGCCCGCTACGGCTGGGTGGTGCCCCCGCGCGGGGCCCCGCTTCGCGACAGTTTCGAGCGGTACTTCGCCAATGCCGGCGCCGAGCCGCCGGCCGTTCCGATCGAATCGGGTTCGGTGATGATGCTGCGCCAGATCTTGATCGACAGCGATTTCCTGACGCTGCTTTCGCCCGATCAGGTGAAGGTGGAGATGGAGGCGGGATGGCTGGTCCAGCTGGCCACGCTGCCGCCCGGCCTCGGGCGCACCATCGGCCTGACCTGCCGTGCTTCCTGGCGGCCCACCGAAGTTCAGCGGGTCTTCATCGAGGAACTGGTCGCCGCAAGCGCGGACCTGCCGGGAAGCGGGCGATCGGACCTGTCGCGATGGCTCGGCTGAATCCGGGCCGGAAGCTCAACGCACCGCCTGATGTCCCATCGGGCCATGGCCGGCCCCGAAGCCGGGCGCGCTTTCGAGTGCGGCGCGGACGAACCGGCGGGCGTTCCCGATGGCTTCCGCCAGGGATTCGCCGCGAGCGAGGCCCACGGCGATCGCGCTCGACAGCGTGCAGCCGGTGCCGTGGGTGTGGCGTGTCCTGATCCGCGGCGCGGTCCAGGCCAGCGCCTCGCGGTCCGGCACCACCAGCCGGTCCTCCACCACATCGCCCTCGGCATCGCCGCCCTTGGCAAGGTAAGCGACCGCGCGCGCCGCCATGGCATCCGCCCCGCCCAGCGCGGCGAGTTCGGGTACATTCGGCGTGGTCAGCGTGGCGAGCGCCATCAGCCGATCGAACGCGGCGACCGTTTCGGCATCGGCCAGCACCGCGCCGCTCGTCGCCACCATCACCGGGTCGAAGACTATCGGCACGCCCAGCCCTTCGAGCCGGTCGGCGACGACATGGGCGATGGCGGCGGACCCGAGCATCCCGATCTTCACCGCGTCCACGCCGATGTCGCAAACGCAGGCATCGATCTGCGCGCCGACCATCTCCGGAGAGAGCGCTTCCACCAGTGTGGCGCCGAGCGAGTTCTGCGCGGTGATGGCGGTGATCGCCGTCATCGCATAGCCGCCGAGCATGGTGATCGTCTTGATGTCAGCCTGAATGCCGGCGCCGCCCGAGCTGTCCGATCCGGCGATGGAGAGGATGCGTGGGGGCGGGGCGGGATTCGACATGACAATACCCTATCACAAAGCCCCATCCGTTCGTGTCGGGCGAAGTCGAGGCACGTCGCCGCCTAAACGTGTCTCGACTTCGCCCGACACGAACGGAGGAGGAGGATTCAGCTTATGGCCCCACCTTTATGCCGCCGCTCCGTCGCAGGCGGATGCGCGGCATGGTGTTTCTTCGCGCGCGTCGGGCGGTCGGTCAGTTCACCGCCGCAGTTGGGGCACCTGTCGTCGAGGTCATCGGCGCAAGTGGCGCAGAAGGTGCACTCGAAGCTGCAGATGAACGCGCCTGGGGCCTCGGCCGGCAGGTCGGTGCCGCAGCGTTCGCAGTCGGGGCGCATTTCCAGCATCAGGCCGCCGCCTCTTCCACCGCCTGGCAGATCGCGGCGACGGCGGCTTCCACCTCGCCGGCATCATCGCCTTCGGCCATGACGCGGATCACCGGCTCGGTGCCGGAGGGACGGATCACCAGCCGGCCCCGCCCGTTCAGCGAAGCCTCGGCATCGGCGATGACGGCCTTGACCCGCTCCGTCTCCAGCGGCCCCTTGCCGCCTTTGAGGCCGCCGGCGAAACGCACGTTGCGCAGCAGTTGGGGGACCGGATCGAACAAGTGCAGCAGCTCGCTTGCCCGCTTGCCCGACTGGACCAGCGCGGCCAGCACTTGCAGCGCGGCCACGGTGCCGTCGCCGGTGGTCGCATGGTCGAGCAGGATCATGTGTCCGGACTGTTCGCCGCCCACGTTGAACCCGCCCTCGCGCATGCGTTCCAGCACGTGACGATCGCCCACCTGGGTACGTTCCAGGGTCAGCTCAAGGCCGTTCAGGTAGCGTTCCAGCCCCAGGTTGGACATGACCGTAGCCACCACGCCGCCGCCGCGCAGTTCCCCGCGCGCCGCGAGCTGGCCGCCGATCAGCGCCATGATCTGGTCGCCGTCTACCGTCTGTCCCTTCTCGTCGACCACGATCAGGCGATCGGCATCGCCATCGAGCGCGATGCCGATGTCCGCGCCCGATGAGACCACCGTCTCTTGCAGCAGGCCGACATGGGTGGAGCCGCACTTGTCATTGATATTCTTGCCATTCGGATTGACGCCGATCGCGACGATCTCCGCCCCCAGTTCCCAGAACGCCGAAGGTGCGACCTGATAGGCGGCGCCGTTGGCGCAATCGACCGCGATCTTCAGGCCGTCGAGCCGCACCGTGGCAGGCAGCGACGCCTTGACGGCATGGATATAGCGCCCCCGCGCGTCGTCGATGCGGCGGGCGCGGCCGATGTCGGCCGAGGGGGCAAGCGGGAGATCCTGGCCGAGCATCGCCTCGATTCCCAGCTCGTCCTCGTCCGAAAGCTTGAAGCCGTCGGGGCCGAACAGCTTGATTCCATTGTCTTCGTAAGGGTTGTGGCTGGCCGAGATCATCACCCCCACGTCCGCGCGCAGTTCACGCGTCAGCAGCGCCACCGCCGGGGTGGGCATGGGGCCGAGCAGCACCACGTCCATGCCGACGCTGGTGAAGCCCGCGACCATCGCGTTTTCCAGCATGTAGCCCGACAGGCGCGTGTCCTTGCCGATCACCACCCGGTGGCGGTGGCTGCCGCGCAGGAAGCGGGTGCCGGCCGCCTGGCCGACCTTCATCGCGGTCGCGGCGGTCATCGCGCCCTGGTTGGTGCGGCCGCGGATGCCGTCGGTGCCGAAGAACTGTTTGCTCATGATGAGGACACCATCAAGGGAATCGGAGAGAAATTGCTATGTCGCGCCGGCTTGCTAATGTCACGCCCCAGCCGACGCGCAAGGAGCACGATGACCCCCGAAAAAAGCGCCAGCGGAATGCCGGAAATCAAGGTTCCGGGATTGCTGACCCTGCTGGGCCTTGTCGCCGGCCTCGCGAGCGGCCTGCTGCTGGCGGGAACGGCGGCGATGGACCGGGTGCTGGCGATCGCCGAACCGATCGGGGCGCTGTGGCTCCAGGGCCTGCGGATGACGATCCTGCCGCTGGTCGCCGGGCTGCTGTTCACCGGCATCGTCGAGACCGCCGCCGCCGCGCGGGCGGGGGCCATGGCGCGGCGCACGCTGGGTTTCATCGTCGGCATGCTGGCCTTTTCGGCGCTGGTGGGCGTGACGGTGATGCCGCTGCTGCTCTCGATCTTCGCGCCGCCGCAGGGGCTGGCCCTTGCCCACCCGTCAGCGGCGCCGGCCCGGGTTCCGGGGCTGGGAGATTTCCTGCGATCGCTGCTGCCCGGCAATGTGGTGGCCGCCGCCGCGAACGACGCGCTGCTGCCGGTGATCGTCTTCGTCGCCTTGTTCGCCGTCGCCTCGACCCGGCTCGCCGAGGCGCCGCGCCGCCAGCTCGCCCTGCTGTTCGAGGGGCTTACGGGGGCGATGATGGTGTTGATCGGCTGGGTGCTGCAACTGGCGCCGCTGGGGGTCTTCGCGCTCGGCCTCTCGCTCGCCGCGCAAAGCGGCGCGACCGCGATCGGCGCGCTGGCGCATTACATCCTGCTGGTGAGCGGCTGCGGCCTGGTGCTGCTGGTCCTGGCCTATCCGCTGGCGGCGCTGGCCGGAGGCAAGCGACTGGGCGCCTTCGCGGGCGCGGTCCTGCCCGTACAGGTGGTCGCCATCTCGACCCAGTCCTCGCTGGCGAGCCTGCCGGCGATGCTTGCCGCCTGCCGCAAGCTGGAGGTTCGCACGACGAGCGCCGAATTCGTGCTGCCGCTGGCGGTCACCGTGTTTCGCGCCACCAGCCCGGCGATGAACCTGGGCGCATGCATCTATGCCGCGCATATCGCCGGCGTGGATCTGCCGGTCGGCGCCCTTGCTGCGGGCGGCCTGGTGGCTTTCCTGACCACTTTCGGCTCGGTCTCGCTGCCCGGCACCATCAGCTTCATCGCGTCGACCGCGCCGATCGCGGCGGCGATGGGCGTGCCGCTCTGGCCGCTGGGCGTGCTGGTCGCGGTCGAGATGCTGCCCGACATCATGCGCACCGTCGGCAATGTGACGATGGACGTGGCGGTGACGAGCGCCGTGGATGCCGGGGCGGAATGACGCTTGCCCGGCCGTTCGGGGCCGGACTTGCGGGCGGCGGGTCCTGCTTGCGCCTCGTCAGCCGGCGGCGGCCGCGATCTTGTCGGCCACGGCGACCAGCTGCTTGGCCTGGTAGAGGTGCAGCAGTTCCACCATCTTGCCTTCGACCTTGATCGCCCCCTTGCCCGCCGCTTCCGGCTGGGTGAAGGCCTCGATCACGACCCGGGCCCAGCGCAGTTCCTCCTCGCCCGGCGAGAAGGCTTCGTTGCAGGGGACAACCTGGTCGGGGTGGATCAGGCTCTTGCCGTCGAAGCCGAACAGCACGCCTTGCTCGGCCTCGGCGCGGAAGGCATCGACGTTGCGGAATTCGTTGCACACGCCGTCGAGGATGGCGACGCCGTGGGCACGGGCGGCCGCCACCGCCAGCGTCAGCACCGGCAGGAAGGGCGTGCGCTCCGGCGTCAGGCGCGCGCGCATTTCCTTGGCCAGGTCGTTGACGCCCATGACCCACAGCGAAAGCCGCGTGGTGGCGGACATGGCGGCGATGGCATCGAGGTGGGGGATGCAGCGGCAAGTCTCGATCATGGCCCACAGCTGCATGGATTCCGGCGCGGCGGCCAGCGCGGCCTGGCAGGTGGCGATGTCCTGCGGCGACGAGATCTTGGGCACCAGCACCGCGTCGGCGCCGGACCCGGCCAGGGCCGCCAGATCGTCAAGACCCCACTCGGTGTCCAGCGCATTGGCGCGGATCGCCACTTCGCGGGTTCCGAAACCGCCTTCCTTCACGGCCGCGAGCGCCGCCGCGCGGGCTTCCACCTTGAGCTCGGGGGCAACCGAATCCTCCAGGTCCAGGATCACGATGTCGGCCGGCAAAGTCCGGGCCTTGGCGATGGCCTTGGCATTGGTGGCGGGGAAGTAGAGCGCGCTGCGGCGGGGCCGGTCCTGGGTGTTCATGTCTGGAATCCATCGTGAAGGTCGAACTTTGGCAGGCAACTGACAGCTTGCCCGGCCGGGGTCAATGAGGAAGGAATCGCGGCGAGGCCGGCGGGTTTCGCCCTCTCATCCAAGGGCTTGCCGCCTCACAGCGTCACTGGGGACAGCACCCGCTCGCCGGCGAAATGCGCCTCTAGATTGGCGGCGGCGAGGTCGAAGCCGCAACGCAGCGCGTCCTTGGTCAGGCTCGCCATGTGCGGGGTCAGCATCAGGTTGGGCAATGCCAGCAGCGCCGACGGCACCACCGGCTCTCCCTCCAGCACGTCAAGCGCGGCGGCGCCCAGCGTTCCTTCGCTCAGCGCCGAGACCAGAGCCTGGGTATCCACGATCGTGCCCCGCCCCAGATTGACGAGCACGCCTTCAGGGCCGAGTGCGTCCATCACGGCGCGGTCGACCATGTGATGGGTTTCCTCGCCGCCCGGCGCGGTGACGATCAGGAAATCCACCTTGCGGGCGAGTTCGGGCAGATTGTCGACATAGATATAGGGCGCATCGATGCGGTGCCGCCGGTTGTGGTAGAACACGGGCATGGCGAAGGCTTCGGCGCGCCGCGCCACTTCCATCCCGATGTTGCCCAGGCCGAGAATGCCAAGCGGACGCTCGCTGATCCGGCGGGTCAACCCCATGCGGCGTTCCTCCCATTGGCCGGACCGGGCGTGGTAGACGCCGCCGCTGATATTGCGCCCGGCGCCGATCAGGAGCCCCAGGGCGAATTCGGCAACGTCGATCGCGTTGACTCCGCCGGCATTGGTCACGACGATCCCCCGGTCGCTGGCCGCCACCAGGTCAACATAGTCGACGCCGGAACTGATGACCGAAACGATTTCCAGCTTGGGAACGCGGTCGAACACGGATTCGCCGATTCGTCCGCCACTGTTGGCATAGAAGATGCCGGATATCCGGTCCCCGATGGCCGCGAGGCATTCGGTCCGGTGCGCGTAGTCGGTGAGGAAGTGCAGCTCGAACCGCCGGTCGAGCCGTTCTTCGATGCGAGCGTTTCGCGCGGTCATGAGAATTTCGGGTTTCATTGCCAAGGCCTTTCGCCCATTCCCGCCCGGTTGCGGGAAATGCCTTGCTTCGGAGTTGTTTGACGAGACTACGAACATGGCCGCAAGTGCTTGTCAAACAGGGCTGCCATGGGATTTTGCCGCACGCTCAGGTCATTTGCGAATTTCCCGGGCGGCGGCCCGTCCTATTTCTGGCAGCGTGGCCGGCATCGCCAGGAAACTTGCAAAAAATCCGTGCACATCGCCGTCCGATCGATACGATGGCGACAACGCGGTAGAACAGGCGGGAACAGGGTGAGTGAAATTCCGGAATCGAGTGCCGCTCCTTCGGCAACCGTCCTTCAGGAGTGGCGCCGGGCGCCGATGCTGCCGATTGCCGGACTGATCGGCCATGCGACGGCGGTGTTCCACATCAACGGCTTTTCCCCGTTCATCGTACCGGTCTCGGAGGAATTCGGCTGGTCGCGCACGCTGACCACGTTCGGGTTGACCATCATCCTCCTGATTCAGGCGCTTGGCAGTATTCCGATCGGCTTGCTGGTTGATCGCTTCGCCTCGCGCCGGATCGGGCTGGTCGGCATGATCTCCGCGCCGCTCGGCTTCGCGCTGATCGGTTCGGCGAGCGGGGACCAGACCAACTGGATCGTGTTGTGGTTTATCATGGGCATCGTGGCCCTGCCGGTCCAGTCGACCATCTGGACCAGTGCCATATCAAGCCGGTTCCAGGCCTCGCGCGGGTTGGCGCTGGGCGTTTCGATGTGCGGCACGTCGCTGGCGTCCGCGCTGTTTCCCTGGCTGGGCGCCGTCCTGATCCAGCATTACGGCTGGCACCGGGCCATCCTTTACGAGGCCCTGATCTGGATCGTGGTGACGTATCCCGTGATGTTGCTGTTCTTCCGCGGTGCGCGCGATGTCGCACGGACGGATCCGACGGATCCGATCGTCGCGGCGGCGGCGGCGGAACCGGGCATGACGCTGACGCAGGCCTTGCGCTCTTCGGTCTATCTGCGCCTGCTGCTGGCCGGCGCGATGTATACTTTCGTGATTCCGCCGATGATCTACAACTACATGGCCATCCAGACCGACGGCGGGATCGATACGATCGTCGCGGCAAAGACCGCCGCCGCGATCGGGTTCGCCTCGGTTGTCGGGCGACTGACCACGGGGTTCCTGATCGACCATTTCAATGCCGCGCGGGTCGGTGCCGTGGCCTTCCTGCTGCCGTCGATCGGCTGTGCGGTCCTGCTCACGCAGGGGGTCGGTACGGGAAGCGCCCTTGCCGCCGCGATCATGCTGGGCCTGACGATGGGTGCCGAACTCGATATCTTCGGATACCTGACCACCCGCTATTTCGGCATGCGCAAGATCGGATCGCTGTTCGGCTGCATCCTGCTGTCGCTGTCGCTGGGCTCGGGGCTGGGACCGATCGTCGCCTCGTACAACTTCGATACGCATGGCAACTATTCGGGCTTCATGATGCTGACCATCATCGTCACGCTGCTGTGCAGCGCCATTTTCGTCACCTTGCCCCGGCCGGGACTGATCGAGCAGGCCAAGGGGTAGCGGCAACGCCGCCGCGCCCCGGTTGGGACACGGCGGCGCCATTGTCAGTCGCGCGTCAGCAGCAAGGCAGCCGCCATCGGTCCTCCGCCGGAAGTGGCGATCGCCACTTTCGGGTCGCCCGCGATCTGCCGCGCCCCGCCAAGGCCGCGAAGCTGCGTCACCGCTTCGTGCGCGAAGCCGAAGCCGTGGAGCCGCCCCGCGCCCAGCTGGCCGCCGTGGGTGTTCATCGGCAGCTCGCCGTCCAGCGCGATGCGCGTGCCGCCCTCGATGAAGCGGTGACCCTCGCCCCTTTCGCAGAAGCCCAGCGCTTCCAGCCAGTTGATCGGCAGGAAGGCGAAGCCGTCATAGAGCTGGACGGTGTCGACGTCCTTGGGCCGGTAGTCGGTATGGCGCCACAGGTCGGCTCCGGTCTCGTAGGCGGCCGGCCAGTCGACCTGGTCCCACGACGGACGATCGACCGAGCCGGACATCGCGGCGATGCGAATGGGCGTGCACTTGACTTCGTCGAGCGCGTCGCCGGCGGAGACGATCACGACTGTCGAGCAATCGCTGAACCGGTCGCAGTCATAGAGGCACAGCGGCGAGGAGATCATCCGGGCCGACATGTACTTGTCCAGCGTGAGCGCTTCCTTGGTGATCGCGCGCGCGCGCGGATTGAGCATGGCGTTCTTCGATCCGTTGATCGCCACCTGACCCAGCTGTTCGCGGGTCATCCCGTAGTGCACGACATGGGCCATCGCATATTGCGCGGTCCAGCAGGCGGCCGACATCGCCCAGAACGGCACGGTCCACTGCACGAAACCGTCGAGCACATCGGCGCGGGGGCGGGAATACTCCTCCGGCCGGGCCATGGCGGCGGCTTCATAGACCGTGCGGAAGCAGATGACGTGCCGGCACAGTCCCTGCTTCACCGCCAGGGCGGCATTGGCGATCGAGGCAAGCTGCGCCGGCTGCTCCATGCCGCCGACATACCACTTCGCCTTGATCCCCAGCGCCTCGATCACTTCGTCGGCGCCGACCGGGGAAAAGCCCAGGTTGCCGCTCGACTTGCCGGGGAAGGTGGCCACCCCGTCGATCTGGTCGATCGTCAGTCCCGCCTCGTCGAGCGCCTCGCGCACGGCGTCGAGCGTCAGGAGAAGGGGGTGGCGGGTGGTGCGAATGGCGACTTCGGACTGGCCGATCCCGGTGATATAGGCTTCGCGGGCCATGGTTCAGTCTGCCTTCTCGAAAAGGGGGTAGAAGATGCCGTCCTGTTCCTCGAAAGTGACTTGAACGGGGTCGTCGAAATGCACCGCGTCGATCGTGCAGTTGACGATATTGGTGGTGAGGATCACGCCCGGTGCATCGTCCAGCCGGACCCGCGCGATGACGAAGGGCACTTCCATGCCCGGCGCCCAGGACTGGTAGTTGACCGTGAAGGTATCGACTTTGCCTTTGCCCGAAACGGGCTGCGGCGCGATGTTTTCCGACAGGCAATGGCGGCACAGCAGCCGCGGCGGATGCGTATGTTCACCGCAGTCGCCGCACTTGGCGATCATCAGCTTGCCTTCGCCGCCGCCTGTCCAGAAGGCGCGGTTTTCCTCGTCGAGGCGAGGGCGGGGTCGCTTTATTGTCATCTGTATCGGTAACTCCGGAACGGGGTGTGAATTTGCTGGGGGCGGGGCGGTCAGGCCGGCTCGGCGGTCTTGCCCAGCGGACGGTGGCGCCCCGTCGCCGTCACCAGCGCGGCGCCGATCAGTGTCCCGACCAAGGCGATGAACATGAACGTCCGATAGCCCGATGTTTCCGTCAGCGTGGCGCTGAGGATCACCGATCCCATCGATGAGCCGAGACCGAGCGCGATGTCGAGAAGACTGTAGAGCTTGCTGAAATCGCGTGCCGGGAAATTGCGCGAAAGGATCATCGCGCCCACGTCGAACTCCGAACCGAACGCGATGCCGATGGTGAACACGGCCAGGATCAGCAGCCAGGTCATGTCCTGCGGATAAGCGAAATAAAGATATCCTACGGCGGGAAACGAAAGGGCGACCATCGCCACGACATGGGCGGGCAGGCGGTCAAGCGCCAGGCCGGACAGGAAGCGCCCCATGACCGTCCCGAACGCATAGAGGGAGACGATCATAGTGCCGACCCGGTCGGGGAATCCGTATTCGAGCACCGCGATCTTCAACTGGCTTGTCGCGAAAGTCCGGGGCATGTTGACCAGGAACATGCCGCAGAGCAGCAGCAGGAAGATCGGGTTGCGCGCTATGGCCATCATCCGCGCGCCGGTCTTTTCGGGAAGCGCGTCGCCTGCGGGATCGGCCTGCGGCTTGCGCGAAGGACCGATCATCAGCAGCGAAGCGGCGCCGCCCACCGCCGAGATCGCGGCCAGCGCGAGGTAGCCGGTCCGCCAGCCGTGATCGTTGACGATCTCGCCGATCAGCAGCGGCATGACCATGCCGGTCAGCGGCGATGCGCACATCATCAGGGACAGCGCCGTGCCGCGCGCCTTGTCGAACCGGTCGATGATGACCCGGCAGAAGATCAGCGCGGAAGTCAGGATCCCGAACGTGTTCATCACCAGGCTGATGATGAAAAATTCCGTGAAGTCGCCGTCCATCCGCGACAGGGAGATGAAGCCGATCGGCAGCGTGACGAAACCGATCGTGCCGGCCAGGCGCGATCCATAGCGGTCGACCAGCCAGCCGCCGACCGGCATGGCGAAGATCATGAAGATGGGAAGCGATCCGATCAGGGCGAACTGCGCCTTGGTCCAGTGCAGGTCGGCGATCAGCCGGGGGCCGAAGATGTTGAGGGTGAAGAAGTTGAGCGTTATGCCGGTCGCGAGCCCGATCGCGGCGCCGAGCAAGTTGATCCAGTACAACCGGAATTCGCTGCGATACGACATGGCTCTCCCCTTGTCCGGTCCTGCTCCCCGGATTGTTTCCCACGAACCCTGGCCCTTGCGCCAGAATAGGCAGGGCGATCGAGGGCGGCTTATCCCCTGGATATAGCCCGGAGGCCCGCCGGCCCCTCATGCGTGCCCGATCGTGGAACGCAGCGCAATTCCTGAATCCCGCTGGTTTCCCAGCCGATCCCGCCTGGCGGGTTGCCGTGGCAATGGAGCCGGCGACGCGCAAGAGCGATCGACCAATCCCCTCCCCGCGACAGGATTCGGCTTGAGTCGGCCAGACGTGAGGATCGAAGATAAAGGCAGCATGCGGCGTCGTGGCTGGCAGCCGGGCGGCGTCACCCCCAGCGCGATGCTAAAATCGCAACGCGTTTGTAGAACTTCACATGCCGTGAAAATTGCCCATGGCCCAGCCTTGTAGGCGCGCGAGGCCGATCTCTCCTGCCCTGCCCGCCCGGAATATTCTGCCTCCCCGAGATCGAGGGAGGCAAATTGCAACGGCGAGGCAATCCGCAAGATTGCCCCGCCGTCGCTTCACTTCGATATCTTAGTTCGAAACGCCGTCGCCGAAGCGGACGCGCAGGCGCATGCCATACATCCGGGGTTGGCCAAGATAGCGCTGGTTGAACCCGAAGCTTGTATAAAGCGTCTGCTGCAGCGTGTAGGTGACCTGCTTCGTCACGTTGGTCGCAAAGGCCGAGATGTCGATCGGCTGCCCGCCGACGTCGGACCAGTTGAGGCTGAGATCGAGCTGCTTCACAGCGGAAGCCTTTGCATCGCTGCCGACGGAAGCTTCGGTCGAGTACGAAGAGCTGTACCTGTAAGTCGCCGCCAGCTCCAGCTTTCCGTAATCCTCGCCGATCGGAAACGCGACGGCCGGCGTTATGTTCACGCCCCATTTCGGCGAGTAGGGCAGCGGATCGCCCACGCCCGCGGAAGGCTGGATGACGTTGTAGATGCCTTCGGCGACGATGGCGTCGAAAAGCGCGGTATCGAGCGACTTGACCTCGGTGTTCAGATAAGTTGCCGAACCCGTCACCCGGAACCAGTCCGTGAAGCGGATCATGCCGTCCATATCCAGGCCATAGATCCGGGACTTGCCGGCGTTGAAGATCGACGTAGCGGTCTGGCCCGCGGTTCCAGGCAGGGTCGACAACAGGCCGATCTGGAGCTGCTGCTTCTTCAGGTTCGAATAGAACCCGGCGAGGTTCACATAGCCCGAAATCGCGCCCTGGAAGCTGGTCTTCACACCCAGTTCGTAGGAATCCACCGATTCCGGTTCGAACGTCAGGTTTCCGCCCACCGCCAAAGGCGCGGCGGAACCTTGACGGTAGCCGCGCGAGTAGCTGGCGTAGAACATCGCCTCATCGAACGGCGTATAGGACGCATTCACGGTCCAGGTCGGGCGCTTGGTCGAAGTCTTCAGCAGATCGGTGGGAGTCGAGCAGCCAGCGAAAGTCGCATACTTGGGCTGGCATCCCGCCAACGAGGCCGTGCCATAGTTGCCCGATCCACCACTGGAGAAGCGGTACAGCAGGCCTGTGGAGGTGCCCCGCGTGCGGTCATAAGTATAGCGGAGGCCGCCCGTCAGCTTCAGCTGCTCGGTCAGCGCATAAGTTGCCTGGGCATAGGCGGCCAGGTTGATGTACTCGAGCGTTCCGGTCGAGAAATTGAACGTGCCCGCGCCGGTTGCGAGGCCAGGCTGCAAGCATTTGAAATCGGCGGGACCTGTGAGCGGGGCGGACGAGCAGAACGCGCCAACGGCGGGCGAGAGCGACTGGGTTTCGGAGCCCGGAGTGCTGTGCTCGAAATAGAGGCCTGCCTGGTACTTCAGCTTTTGGGTGCCGTCGGTGCCCTGGATCTGGAGTTCCTCGGTCACATTCTTCTGGTCGTTGGTCCAGCCGCCATTCGGGCTGAACGAAAATGACGTCATGATATAGGAATCGGCCGGATGCACGAAACCGAAGGGATCGGCAATGCCAGCATAGGGATCCTTGATCGCCGAGGCGAAGATGTCCTGCCGCAGCCGCTGCTGGATATGCGAAAAAGAGAAGATATTCTTGACCGTCAGGTTGTCGGTCGCCAGCCAGGTGGTCGTATTGATGACCTGGAACTGTTTGGTCAGCGACTGCGGATTGGCCAGCTTCTGCTCGATCTGATAGGGATCGCCGCTTGCATTCAGGCGGGCGACCTGGCCCTGAAGCAAGGCGCCCAATCCGGCCGAGGGATTGGCCTTCCAGATCTGCGGCAGCGTGCCGTAGTTGTCGGAATGCGAATACGAAACGATCGTGTAGTTTTCGAGGGCGGGGGTCAGATCGAGCACCAGGCTGCCGCGTGCCGCGACGTAGTCGACATTCCCGAAGTCCTTGGGACCGACGCCCGAGACGTTGTGTTCAAACCCGTCGCGGGTCTGGCGATCGACGCCGAGCCGCAGGCGCGCCCATGAGGCGAGCGGGAGGTTGAGCACGCCCTGGATGCGGAACATGTTGTAGTTGCCGTAGGAGCCTTCGAGGTATCCCTCGAGGTTGTCGGTGGGCTTCTTGGGAACCAGCAGCACCGCGCCGCCGGTCGTGTTGCGGCCGAACAGCGTGCCTTGCGGGCCCTTGAGAACCTGCACGTTCTGGAGGTCGAACATGCTGCCCGGGCCGGCCCCGTCGCCGCCCTGGAGCGAAACGCCACCGCCGCGCGGCGCCACCACGTCGGCGAAGTAGGTGCCAACCGATGCCGAGGTGCGCAGTTCCTGCGAAAAGCCGCGAATCGAGAAATTGGCGTTTTCCGGCGAATAGCGCGACTGCACGTTCAGGCCGGGAACGACGTTCTTGAGATCCTCGGCGGAGGTGATGTTCGCCGTCGTCAAGCGGTCCTGGCTGACCACCGAAACCGAAATCGGAACATCCTGCAGACGTTCCTCGACGCGGCGGGCGGTGACGACGATGTCATCGCTGGCGACGTTCCCGCCGCTTCCGGAATCTTCGTCCGCGAAAGCCGGCATGGCTGCCAATAAAGCTGAAAGTCCAACCGTTGTCTTGATAATAGACTTATAACCAACATTCATCTCAGAGCATCCTCCCAAAAGTAGAAATTCCACGAAGCGTTCAGAACGAAAAATCATGAACATTCGAATTTGACAATTCGCGCGTCAAGCTACTCTGCTCACCTCAAGCAGATAAACTAATTTTCGCTCTTTCAAATTGGTTCGCGCGCCGCATCAGCGCCCTCGTTCGGGCCAAGGTCAACGAATCTCTTGCATGTCCTTCCCTCACGAGCCGCCCGGCGCGTTCCGCCGGGCATATCGGCCTGGCATGTCGGGCGCGCCGCATTGTACGGTATTCCCCGAGCAAGCGATGTGTCGTGTTCGCATGGCGGGGGGGGATTTTATGCGTGCGGGAACCTCATCGGCGAGCCGGAAACCTGCTGTTTCATTCGACCACTGGCGATCCGACGGTGACGGGCAGAGGCGATCACCTGTCGCTAAGAAGTAACAGTTCGTAAACTTCGTGCTTGAAGCGCCCGTTCGGCTATGGCGCGCGGCGGCAAAAACTGGCATTGGAGTGCCAGATAACGGTGCGAGAGGAGATGCATGATCCTGCCAAGGGTCTGCAAGGGATTTATCGAATCCGATATGAATCATCACTCCGAAACAGCACGATAAATAATTCAACGTGATCGGAAGTTGTGCGCTCACTTGCGCTAACGTTGGTGGTTGACTAAGCGCGATTAGTCTAGATGGACTAATATCGTTTTGTATTAGTTTGCTTAATTTTAGATTTTGGGAGGATATTGAGGATGAGAGTTGGCTATAAGTCTTTTATTAAGCTCACGGTTGGAGTTTCAGCGTTATTGGCGTCGGCGCCAGCATTTGCTGCCGCCGAAGAATCGGAAGGCGGCGCGAACGTCCCGGGGGACGACATCGTCGTCACCGCCCGCCGCGTCGAGGAACGTCTGCAGGATGTTCCGATTTCGGTCACGGTCCTGGGTTCGAACGACCTGAACCGGCTGAACATCGTCAATTCCGATGACTTGGCCAAGCATGTCCCGGGCCTGACCACGAACCAGCGCTACACGCCGGAAAGTTCGACTTTCACCATTCGCGGCTTCACCCAGGAGCTGCGCACCTCATCCTCGGTGGGAACCTATTTCGCCGACGTGGTGGCGCCGCGCGGCGGCGGCGCGGCGATTTCGGGCGGCGATGGCGCCGGCCCGGCCTATATGTTCGACCTCCAGAACGTGCAGGTTCTCAAGGGCCCGCAAGGCACGCTGTTCGGCCGGAATACGACCGGCGGCGCGGTGCTGCTGGTTCCCAAGAAGCCCACCGACAACCTCGAGGGCTACCTCGAAGGCTCCTACGGCAATTACAGCATGTTCCGCGTCCAGGGCGTGCTCAACCTTCCGCTCGCCTCGTGGGCGCGCCTGCGGATCGGCGTCGACCGGATGACGCGCGAAGGGTACATCCATAATGTCGCCGCGACCGGGCCGAGGGATTATCAGGACGTCGACTATACCGCCGCGCGTGCCGCGCTGGTCCTGGACCTTACTCCGGAACTGGAGAACTACACGATCGGAAGCTACATGCTCTCCGATCACGCACCGGCCGGCTACCAGGTCTATGACTACAATCTGTCGGTTGGCCTCGGCATCCTGGCCAAGCCGCAGGTCGATCGGCTGCGCGCCAGTTCCGACCCGTACCAGACCGAGCTCAGCCTGCCCAACGCGAGCGCCTGGACGCGCCAGTGGCAGATCATCAACACGACCACTTGGCTCGCGTCCGACTCGCTCACGATCAAGAACATCGCGTCTTACTCGCGCTTGCAGCAGAAGCTTCGGGCTTCGATCTTCGGCGGCAATTTCGTTGGACCGTTCAACTTCACCGGGGCGCTTGCCTTTGCGTTCCCTCCGATCCCTGACCGCGTCGTCTATACCTCCGGCGGTTTCACCGCCAAGGGCGATTGGCTCAACAACCAGCGCAACGTCACCGAAGAAATCCAGGTCCAGGGTATTTCGGCCGGAGGCAAGCTGAACTGGCAGACGGGCCTCTATTATGAGAACAGCTCGCCCGTCACGTTCTCCCGGACCACCGGTCCATCGACCGGCGCGCTCTGCTCGCTCGAGCCCTATGAGACGGCGGATGACCTGCTGTGCCGTTCCGCGAACCCGTCAAACCTGGCGTCGATCAACCTGCCGTCGGCGAAGGTCAAGTACATCAACATGGGCGCTTATGCCCAGGGCACTTATGCCTTGACCGATCAGCTCAAGGCCACTGCCGGGCTGCGTTATACTTATGACCGGTCGCGCGGCACCGCGATCGCGAAGCTGCGGTACTTCCCGTTCCTGCTCAACCCGGCGGGTCTTTCGCAGGCCGGGCCGGAACAATGCGAGGCTGGTTTCAGCGCGGAGACGGATTGCACGACGACCGCGAAGACTTCGAGCGGACGCGCCACCTGGACTCTCAACCTTGCGTACAATCCGATTCCC
Organism: Novosphingobium sp. CF614; assembly: GCF_900113255.1. Classification (GTDB taxonomy): domain Bacteria; phylum Pseudomonadota; class Alphaproteobacteria; order Sphingomonadales; family Sphingomonadaceae; genus Novosphingobium. The sequence goes on along the minus strand of NZ_FOOR01000001.1, from coordinate 449,158 downwards.
GATGTGATGATCTACGGAACTTGGTCGCGAGGCTATCGCCAGGGTGCGGCGAACCCGGCGGCGAGCCCGGAATTCAACACCTTCGATCCGGAATCCGTGGATGCGTTCGAAGGCGGCGTGAAGGCCAGCTTCGGTGGTTCGGGCCTCTCTGGCCACTTCAACGCGGCGGGTTATTACAACACGCTGCGCGACCAGCAGCTGCAATATGCTTTCGTGCCGAAGGATTCGAATACGTCCAGCCGCACGTCGATCATCAATGCAGGCAAGTCGCGTATCTATGGTGCCGAAGCCGAAGCGCTCGTGAACATAGGCGAGTATTTCCGCGTGAACGGTGCGGTGAACTACCTCAATACGAAGTTGCTCAAGGCGGAAGTGCCGACGGTGTCCAACGCCACCATCATCCCGACCGCGATCGAGGGCGGTGAACTGTCGTATTCGCCGAAGTGGTCGGGCTCGGTCGGCGGCGCGGTCAAGCTGCCGATCCCCGAATCGGCAGGCAAGGTGGAATTTTCCGCCACCTATCGCTTCCAGTCGAGCTACCAGGTGGCCCCGCCGACGATCACCTCGGTTCGCGCGACGCCGGTCAAGCAGGTCGACCTCAATCTTGACTGGACCAATGTGGGCGGTGCTCCCGTCGACCTGTCGATGTTCGTCAGCAACCTGACTAAGCAAGTCACGGTCGTTACCGTGAACGGCCTGGTCAATGTCCTCGGTTTCGACGCCCGCCAGCTTGGCGAGCCCCGGATGTTCGGCGCGCGCCTGCGTGTCCGCTTCGGCGAGGGCATTTCGAACTGAGGGAATGGGCAGGGCGATCTTCCGGGATCGCCCTGCCTCCCGCAGTCCCTGCCTGCTCGTTTCACGGGGCAGGTTCTTTCGCATCTGACGGCGCCTCGCCCGATTCCGCGGAAATAAAATCTTGACTTGAATGGGCGGTCACAGGAGGCGTAGCCGGAGAAGAGGTTCGATGGCTGCGCCTCGATCGTCATCGCCTTTTCGTTATTTCGTTATCGCAGGATGCAAGGAAGCTAGGTTTGTCTCACGCGGAGTCTGAATTCGCCCTTGGCGAGGAATTGCTGGGGCGAATCGATGCCTGGCGCAGCGTGCAGGATGCGCGCCCGACCCGCTCGCAAGCGGTCGTCGAGCTCATCAAGGCCGGATTGCGCGGCTCGGCGAGTTCCGCCCTGTCCCTGGGGGACAAACTGACACTGACCATCCTGTGCGAGATCAACCGCAAGGTCGGCGGCGAAGGAATGATCGATTCGGACTTCCTGGAGGCCGCCATCCAGGGCGGGCACAACTGGGCGATCGAATGGCAGCATCCCAGCCTGTCGCACGGACATATCAATTCGCAGGTAACGGCGGACTTCGTGGTCCGCGTCCTTTCGATGTGGAAGCGCATCGAGGAGAGTTTCGATCAGCTCGCGGTTCCGGAAAAAGAGCGGGTCCGGAAAGAGGCCGGCTTTTCCGGCGATCCGCAATTCCCGGGCTGGAGTAGCGCCGAAGAGGCGAACTACAAGAGCATTGCCCGGTTCATGACCGATCGCATGGAGCTGTTCCCGATGTTCGAGGGCAGGTCCGCCCTGGATTCGCGCGTGCCGGTGGTCGGGCGGTACAAGAGCATGCTCAAATGCCTGGAAGGTTTCGGTCGCGACGCGAACGATCGGCGGTTGAGCGCGGACGAACTCGTCGTTCTGTTTGGCCAGGCCGGATCCTGATCGATCCCTCGCCGGCTGTGGAGCGGCCCGGCATTTCGATGCCATGCTGCGCGGTAAAGCCAAATCGTCTGCGCCCGAGCGAACCGATTGACGCTGGGCATTGGAAAATTTAAACGTGTCACTTGAGTGACAGAATCGGTTCGGGTGGTTGCTTGGACGCGTTGTTCACCTAAATATGGGACAACGGGGCAGGCGCTGACACGAACCACCGTAACGATGGTCGGCCGGAGTCGCCTCGGGCTGCATCGAGGGAAGGATGGACATGGTAAGCTGCCAGATTCGCAATCTCAGCGCAGGCTTCGGCGCCGAAGTGATCGGCCTCGAGACAACCGGCGAGATCGATGCCGAAACGCGCCAGGCGCTGCGCAAGGCATTCGATGAACGTGGTGCCCTGCTGTTCCGTAAGTTGGACATCGACTTTGCCGGGCAGGATCGCCTGTGCCGGATGCTGATCGGTGACGAGACGCCGGGATCGACGGAGACTCGCAAGGAAAATCACGTTTCCAACAAGGAGGACGACGGACTTGCGCCCAGCGGCCGGCTTATGTTCCACGCGGACATGATGTGGCACGAGAAGCCCTTCCAGGTTCTTTCGCTTTACGCGATCAATGTCGAGCCGGGTTCGGCGACGACGTCGCTCACCAGCACCGAATATGCCTGGCGAACCCTTCCGGAGGATCTGCGCAAGCGGATCGAAGGAAAGCACGCGCGCCATCAGACCGGGCAGGTCTATCACCGCGGCGGGGACGATCTGCTGATGCCGCAGCGCTCGGTGGAACAGTCCACTGTCAAGGCGATTCCCGAGATTCATCCCCGCACAGGCAAGCCCCTGCTTTATGTCAGCCAGCAGATGACGCACAACATCGTCGAGCTGCCGGAAGACGAGAGCGAGGAACTGCTGCTCAAGGTTTTCGACCATCTCTATGCACCGGACATGGTGTACGAACACGAATGGCAGAACGGCGATCTGCTGGTGTTCGACAACATCGCGATGCAGCATGCCCGCGGCAATGTGGAGCGTGACGGTCCGACCCGGACCTTGCGCAAGGTCATCGCGCCCATCCCCAATATCAAGGCGGAAGCTCCCCGTTACGCCAAGGCCTGATTGTTTCGGGACCACCGGTGCAATGGTGGACCGGTGGTCCTGCCGTGGATCACGGCCGTGGGAGCGGAATTGCCTGGGGGCTCGCCATCGCGGGCTGTTGTCGGCCGGGGGACTGCCGGCGCATTCGCCGAACGGATCATAACCATCGCGCATGCCGGCTCCGTGCCGGCATCGCCAGGAAGGAAACCACATGATTGAATTGTTCCAGGGCAGCTCTCCGGAAACGCTGGACCTGTTGCACCGCCGCCGTTCCACTTCGGCGAAGGCCATGGGAGAACCCGGGCCGGATGCCGGGCAGCTTCGCCAGATACTCCAGGCCGCCAGTCGGGTTCCCGATCACGGCAAGCTGTTCCCCTGGCGCTTCCTGGTCATCGAAGGCGACGCGCGGGCCAAGCTGGGTGAAGTGCTTGAAGAGGCGCTGGTGGTCCGCAACGCGGGGGTTGGCGAATCGCTGAAGCGGTTCGAGCGCAATCGCTTTCTCAGGGCGCCGGTTATCGTAACCGTCATTTCCTCGCTGAAAACGGAAAAGCCGATCCCGGAATGGGAACAGCGCCTTTCCGCCGGCGCGGTATGCCAGACGGTGCTGGTCGCGGCGGCAGCGGCGGGCTTTGGCGCTAACTGGCTGACCGAATGGTGCGCCTATGACGAACTCGTCACGGAGAAGCTGGGCCTGGCGGAAGGCGAGAAGATCGCCGGCTTCATCTACATCGGCACGGGCACGGCTCCGCTGGAGGAGAGACCGCGGCCGGTGCTGGACGAGATCGTCGAACATTGGACCGGCTCCAACTGATCGCCCCGATCGCCGGCTCAAGATAATCACCGGCTCAAGATAGAAGCGGAGAAGATCGATGTCCGACAACGCGGACGCAACGCGCCACGACTATTCGCGCTACAGCGGCCTTGGCCTTTCGCTGTCCGATGGGATCATGACGGTTACGCTGTCGAATCCCGGACGCAAGAACGCCATTACCACGCTGCAGGGCGACGAGCTGGTCACGATCTGGGAGGATCTTTGGGAAGATCCTGACGTGCGCGTCATCATCCTGACCGGTGACGGCGGGGACTTCTGTTCGGGAGCGGACGTTTCCGGGCTGGTTCGCCGGGCGGAGCAGCCCGGAGATCCCGACGTTCGCGTGAAGCCGGTGAACCCCACGTTCCGCAAGGCACGGAAGCACGTCTACGGCATCCTGGAATGTGAAAAGCCGATCATCGCCAAAGTGCGCGGTGTCGCCTATGGTCTTGGCGTGAACCTGGCGCTGGCCTGCGACATGGTCTTCGCGGCCCCCGGTGCGCGCTTCTGCGATTCGCATGTCAAGGCGGGGCTGGTCGCCGGGGACGGCGGCGTGCTGCTCTGGCCTTTGCTGGTCGGCATGCACCGGGCCAAGGAGTACCTCATGACGGGTGAGCCGGTGCTGGCGGAAAAGGCGGCGGATATCGGCCTGATTAATGGCTGCATCCCGGACGACCAGCTCGATGCGCATGTCCAGGCGCTGGCCGAGCGGTTGCGGGACCTGCCGCCCCACGCGGTGAACTACACCAAGGCGGCGCTCAATGTGGCGATGCGCCAGATGACCGGCGCCGCGTTTGAAATGTCGCTGGGCTACGAAATCTATACGATGCGCACCAACGACTTCCGCGAAGCGACCCAGGCGATGATTGGCAAACGCAAGGGCCAGTTTCGCGGCGATTGATGGGCGGCGGGCGCTTTGGCCGCATCGCGCGGGCGCAAGCTGCGCACATGGGGCCATGTTTGATCGTCATTGGCGTGTCGTCAGAGCTTGGCCGAAGAAACGACCCATCGCTCGATCAAGAGCGAATGGAATGTTTGGGCCTGTGGGCCCCGGTGAGAGGCGGATATGAGCGCTGGGTCGGAGATGGTGCTGGACGAAGCGGAGCTTGCGACGCTGCGTGAGAGCATTGCGGATGTACTGACTTCGGAATGTGACAGTCGGGCGGTGCACGCTTGGCTGGATCGGGAAAACGACCTGGGGTCCTCGCTCTGGAGGCAGGCGACGGACCTGGGCTGGCTGGGCCTGTCGCTGCCCGAAGCCGATGGCGGCCTGGGCCTGGGGGCCAGGGGCTTGCAGCTTCTCAACGCCGAGTTGGGGGCGCACGCCGCACCGGGTGGTTTCATCCCGACGCTGTGCGTGGCGCAGTGGCTTTCCCACGTGTCCGGTTTCGACCAGCGCGAGGCCTTGCTGGGGGCAGTCGTTTCGGGCGAAGCCGCCTTTGCCGTGCCGGCGCTGCTCGAAGAGGCGAAGCCTTTGGCGCAGTCCGCCGATGGCGGGACGGTCAGCGGCTCGCTGGAGGTCCTGGGCGGGGTGCCGGAAGCGGCCGGAACGACTTACGTGGTTGTCCCGGTGGCTTCGGGCTGGGCCATCGTGCATGTCGACGGCGTCGCGGCGCGGCTGGATCCGATCGAGGCCTGGGATCTGACTCGCAACCTTTCCCGCCTTGAGTGCAGCAACGCGCCCGTGGTGGCGCTGATCCCGGACGGGGACGGCAAGGCGGGTGCGCTGCTGGGATCCTATGTCGCGCTCGCCCTGGCGGCGGACAGCGTCGGCGCGGCCAAGGGCATTGCGCTCAGGACGATCGAATACATGAAGGAACGCTTCCAGTTCGATCGGCCGATAGCTTCGTTCCAGGCGTTGCGGCACCGTGCGGCGGATCTGTTCATCAAGATCGCGACGCAGGAATCGCTGCTGGAACAGGCGGTGCAATGCCTGGACAACGGATCGCCTGATGCCGACATGTGGGCGCGGCTGGCGAAGGCCGGAGCGAGCGAGGCTTTCGTCTTCGTCGCGGCCGACTGCATCCAGTTGCACGGCGGCGTTGGCCATACCTGGGAATACGATCCGCATATCTACATCAAACGCGCGCGGCTCAACGAGGCGCTGCTGGGCAGCAACCGCGCTTTGCGCGAAGCGGCGATGGGCCTGCTCAATCAGGCGCTCGACGAAGGCCGCACGACAACGGAGTTGAACGCGTGATCCTCGAACACAAGGACGATCTGAAGGCCTTTCGCGAGGCGGTGCGGACCTGGACGCGCGAGACGGCGCCGCCCGAGCGCGCGCATGAATGGCAGCGGGCCAAGGGGCCGGAACTGGTCGAAGTCCAGAAGTGGTGGATGGACGAACGCCGCAAGGTGGGCCTGGCGACACCGCACTGGCCGGTGGAATACGGCGGCGCGGGACTGGGGCTTGAACACCAGATCATCATGGAGGACGAATTCGCGCGCGGCCATTCGCCGGGCAGCGAGATGTTCGTCATCAGCCTGAACCACGTGCCCGCCACGTTGATCCCCCACGGGACCGAGGCGCAGAAGAAGACTTATCTTCCCGCCGTGGCCGCGGGCGCCCTGTGGTGTCAGGGTTTCTCCGAGCCGGCGGCCGGTTCGGATCTCGCGGGCCTCAAGACCCGCGCGGTGCTTGATGACGATCACTATGTGGTGAACGGGCAGAAGATCTGGTCCACGAACTCCATGTATGCCAGCCAGTGCCTGCTGTTGGTTCGTACCGACCCGGCCGTGAAGAAGCACCAGGGCATCACTTACCTCATCATGGACATGGATACCCCCGGCGTCGAGGTGCGGCCGATCCGCAAATCGACGGGGGGATCGAATTTCGGCGAAATATTCCTCACCGATGTACGCATTCCCGTGGCGAACCGCATCGGGGAAGAGAACACCGGCTGGATGGTGTCGCAGTCGACCCTGGCGTCGGAACGAGGTGTGTTGAGCTTCAACTATGCCGAACGCGACATGATGTTCCTGGTCGATTACTATGCCAAGGCGCGGCACGAGCGTGCGGCTTGGCTTGACGATCCCGAGCTGCAACGCGAATTCATGACCCTGTTCGGCGAACTTCAGTCGCTGCGCCAGCAGATCCGCGTATTGCTGCGCGAGCCGGCGGACGCGCCGACCTGGTCGATGTTGCCCTCGCTCATCAAGGTTGCCAAGACCACGCTGAACAACCGCATCCATTCCTTCCGCATACGCGCGGCGGGGCTGTCGAGCCAGTTCATCGATCCCGCCTGGCGCGCGCCGATGTACGAATATCTCGAAAGCTTCGGCATGACCATTTCGGGCGGCTCCAACGAGATCATGCGCAACCTGATCGCCGAACGCGGCCTGGGCATGCCGCGGGGGTGACGGACAGGGGATGACCGGACTCGGCGCGGGCGATGGAAACGGGAGTGTGACCATGTCCGATGTCGACGATATGTCCGGTCTTGCGGCGACGGTTCGAATGCTGGCGGACCGGCAGGCCATCCGCGACTGCCTGATGACGTATTGCCGCGCCGTGGACCGGCTCGATCGCGAACTCCTGCTCAGCGTCTATCACGAGGACGCGATCGACGATCACGGTGTCTTCGTCGGTGATCGAGAGGCCTTTGCCGACTGGGTGATCGCTTTTCACGCGCGCGCGCAGCACGCGACGCAGCATGTGATTACCAATCATGTGTGCGAACTGGACGGCGATGTGGCGCATGCCGAAACGTATTACATGTTCGCGGCGATGAACCGGGATGGCGCGCCGCTGACGCTGTCGGGCGGACGCTATATCGACCGGTTCGAGCGGCGCGGGGGGCGCTGGGGGATCGTGCTGCGCAAGGTTGTGAGCGACTGGTGGGGCAAGCCGGGCGAGGCATGGCTTTCGCCGGAGGGGCGCCTCGCGCTGAACGCGGGGGTTCATGCCAGCCGTGATCGCCGCGATACGTCCTACGAACGTCCATTGCGATTTGACGAAAGTCGGCGCGGCGCTATCTTTGAGATATAGATGAGGATGCGGTCGACCGCGCTTTCGATTTCTCGTGCGAATTTGCGTGAAGTCAAAAAGTCATCATATGGATTATGCTTGGTATGAGCATGGTTGGCTTGTGGCCCCATATTGCCATTGTCCCGGTTCACGTGGGCTCTGCCCGTGACCCGGATTGAGGAGGAACTGAGAATGACGGTCCATCAGAAAGTGCGCATGGGTGAGCCGCCGGTCATCTCCTACCAGGAGCTGCTGGCCCGCGATACCCGGCCCTCGCCCGCGTTCTACGCGCCGATGACCCGCGACCTGGGTATCGAGCCGGTCCCCGCAAGTCGCTACACCAGTCCGGAATTCTTCGCCCGCGAGGTGGAGAAGGTCTGGATGAAGACCTGGCAGATGGCCTGCCGCGATGAGGATATTCCCGAGGTCGGGGATACTTATGTCTATGAACTGCTGGATCAGCAGGTGCTGATCGTTCGTCAGAAGGACGGCCAGGTTCGCGCCTTCAAGAACATCTGCCGGCATCGTGGCCGCAAACTGGTGAACGCTTCGGGCTGCAAGACCAGCTTCCGCTGCGCCTATCACGGGTTGACATGGGGCCTGGACGGCAAGCTGATCGAAAATCCCTTCGCCTGGGACTTCCCGCAACTGGGGGCGGACGACATTCCGCTGTTCGATCTGCGCTGCGAGAGCTGGGGCGGGTTCATTTTCATCAACTTCGATCACGCCGCCGCGCCGCTGCTTGAAGTGATCGCTCCCATGCCCGAGCACTTCGCGCACTGGAAGATCGACAATTGCTACAAGTCCGCCCACGTCGCCAAGATCGCCCATGCCAACTGGAAGGTCTGTGCCGAGGCTTTCCTGGAAGCGCACCACGTCATTTGCACGCATCCGGAATACAACTTGTTCTCCGGCTACGATTCGGGCCAGCATGACGTGCTCTCCGATCACGTGACGCGGTTCCTGGCGCCGAACGGGATCACGCCGGGGCCGTTCCTCGATCGCGGTATCGACGATGAGCGCCGCCTGTCGCTGATGCTCGCCGCAGGCAACCGCGCGTTCGACACGTCGAAGAAGATCGAACTGCCCGAAGGCATGAGCGCCCGGGCTTTCGCCGCCGAATCGGTGCGCAAGATGGTCGGCGAGCGTACCGGCTATGATTTCAGCGAATATTCCGATGCCGATATGCTTGACGGGCAGGGCTATGACATCTTCCCCAATTTCCACCTCTGGGGTGGCTTCAAGGACAAGATTTCATACCGTTTCCGTCCGATAAGCCATGATCGCACGCTGATGGAAGTGTTCCTGTTCACGCTTGCCCCCAAGGACGGCCCCCGGCCCAAGCCCGCCCAGCTGCGCATGCTGAGCGAGGACGAGGACTGGACCGGCGTGCCCGAACTGGGCGCGCTCGCTCCGGTCTATGACCAGGACTACTCCAACATGGGGCCGGTTCAGCAGGGACTCACCTCCATGGGCGACGAACCTGTCCATTTCAGCCAGTATCTGGAAGTGCGTTGCCGCAACCTTCACCGGATGGTCGATGAATACATGAAGCGTTGAGGCGGGTTGGTGCGCCGGGGTCGATCATTCCTATCGGAACAGGTCGATCACCTCGGTCGCGCCGACTGATTTGAGCCACACCCGGCCTGCCCTGGTCACGTGCACCTGCCAATGCGCCTCGGCCGCGTCGGCGTCTCCGGCTTCGATCAGGTCGGCGAGCTTGCCGTGCGAGCGCAGGCCGTAGCGCAGCGAGGCCATCCGCTCGGTATCGTCGAGCGGCTGGATGCCGGACTGGGCGGCCAGCATCGCGCGTTCGAACAGGTTTTTCAGCGCCGTGCCGAATACCGCCAGGGTCTCGTTCCCGCACTCTTCCATCAACAGCGTGTGAAACTCGGCGATGGCGCGTGTCACGGCGACGAAATCGTCGATCACGCTCAGTTCGAGTTCGATATGCGCGCGCAGGGCACTGGCGGCCGCCTTGGGGCGGCGCTGTGCGGCCAGCCGCGCGGCGCGCGGTTCGATCAGGGCGCGCGCCTCGAACAAGTCTGCGATCGTCGCTCCCCGTGTTTGCAGCGCCATGGCCGCCGCGCTGGCGACAACGCCGGAATCGGGCCGCGTCACGCGTGCGCCGCCGCGTGCGCCGCGGCCGACCTTGACCAGGCCCAGCGATTCCAGCACGCGGATGCCTTCGCGCACGGTCGGGCGCGAAACCTGGAATTCCTCCATCAGCCGGCTTTCCGAGGGCAGGCTCTGGCCGTCCTTGAGATGACCGGTTACGATCGCGCGGCGGATGCGATTGGCGACCAGTTCGGCCGCCTTGGGGACTCGGATCGATTCGGATTCGTTCGGAAAGAGCATCCTGGCACCAGTAAATTCGTATGTCGCAGCGTCCGGGCGCGGCCCCGTGCCGCACGGTTCCAAACCCCACGGCATATTGGCTGCTGCATAGCAGAAATATCGCTAACAAGGCTAAAGAATTCGGCGAATCGGCGCCGTCGCCAATGGTGCCTGGCGCAAGCGCCATCCGCCCCGTGGGCCGCTTCGCGAATGGCGCCGTGACGGTTCAATTTAATAGACAACTTCGCCAGCGGATTATATAAGCGCCGCAAACGTGATATTCACATTGGGACCACACCTGCACGTGGCGCAGAACCACGGCGGACGAGGATTGAAGGCTCCTCTGCCAGCGTCAGTGCACGGTCAGCGAAAAAGGAACAGATCGATGCCCCAGTCCAATTCCGACGCCGATCTTATCGTGCGTAACGGGCTGATCGTCGACGGCACCGGGGGGGAACCCTACGCCGGCGACGTTGCCATCAAGGACGGAAAGATCATCGCGGTCGGCAAAGTCAGCGGCAGCGCCAAGGAAGAGCTTGATGCCACGGGCTGCATCGTCACTCCGGGCTTCGTTGACCTGCACACGCATTACGATGGCCATGTCCTGTGGGACACGCATCTGAAGCCATCGTCCAATCACGGCGTCACCACCGCGCTGATCGGCAATTGCGGCGTCGGCTTCGCGCCGTGCAAGCCGGAAACGCGCCCGGCCATGCTCAACTTCATGGAGGGTGTAGAGGACATTCCCAAGGAAGTCATGGAAGCCGGCCTGGCCTGGAACTGGGAGAGCTTCCCCGAATATCTCGATGCGGTTGCCGACCGTCATCTCGACATGGACGTCGCCGCGCATATTGGACACATCCCGCTGCGCGCCTACGTCATGGGCCAGCGGGGGATCGACCGCGAACCGGCGACTCCCGAGGAAATCGAGGAGATGGGCCGGATCGTCGAGGATGCGGTTCGCGCCGGAGCGATCGGTTTCTCCACCTCGCGCACCTCGCACCACCAGAGCCGCGACGGCAAGAACACCGCCGGCCTTACCGCTTCCGAGGAAGAGCTGGTGGGCATCGCCAAGGGCGTGCAGCGCGGCGGTGGCGGGGCGATTCAGCTCATCACCGACTTCAAGGACCATGAGGGCGAGTTCGCGCTGATCGAAGCCATGGCGCGCGAATCGGGCTGCTCGGTATCCTTCACGATGACGCAGAAGGAAGACAACCTGAAGCGTCACGAAAAGACGATGGAGATGATCGAGAAGGCCAATGCGGAAGGGCTGGAAATTCGCGGCCAGGTGCTGAGCCGGCCGACGACGACCCTGTTCGGGCTGACCGTCTTCGGGCATCCTTTCACTTTCAGCCCCAGCTATCAGGCGATCGCGCATCTGCCGCTCGCCGAACGGGTCGCGGAAATGAAGAAGCCCGAGGTGCGCAAGGCGATCCTCGACGAATTCCCGACCATCACCGAGCATCGCGCGTCGAAGGCGTTCACCATGCTCGATCGCATCTACGAACTCAAGGCGGTCGAGCCGGAGCTTGAACCGTTCAAGGAAAACAGCCTTGCCGCCATCGCCGAGAAGCTGGGCGTTCCGGCCAAGGAATATGCCTATGATCGGCTGATCGCGGACGATGGCCTGACCATGTTCATGCTGCCTTCGACATCGATGATCGACGTGGCGATGGATGCCATCGAACGCATGATGAAGCACCCCAACACGGTGCTGGCGCTGGGCGACGGCGGTGCGCACTCGACGCAGATCTGCGACGCCAGCGCGCAGACTTACATGCTCACCCGCTGGATCAAGGGCCGTCATGGGCGTTCGATCTCGCTCACCGAGGGGATCAAGATGATAACGCTTGATCCTGCCGTCACTGCGGGAATGCTCGATCGCGGCGTGATTAAGGTGGGCTACAAAGGCGATCTCAACGTGATCGACATGGACAACATCACGCTCTACCGGCCGCTGCTGGTCAAGGACATGCCGGCCGGGGCCGGCCGGGTCATCATGCCCACCACCGGCTATCGCGCGACGATCGTGAGCGGAGAGATCACCCGGCTCAACGATCAGGAAACGGGGCGCCTGCCCGGCCGCCTGATCCGGGGCCGGCAACCCGCTCCCACTCCCACGCCCGTAATGGCGTAAGCTACCAGGCATCAGGTGGCGCCCCTGGCCGTTCGCGGCCGGGGGCGCGCAGATTTTCGGCCCCGGTTGTCGGAGTGACGCCGGTTTGCAGATCGATTTCGCGGGAGAGAACATGAAATACAAGCGCCTCGGGAAGTCCGGGCTCAGGGTCAGCCCGCTTTGCCTCGGCTGCATGAGCTATGGTGACAAGAGTCAGCGCAGCTGGATCCTCGAAATCGACGAGGCGCGGCCGTTCTTCCAGAAGGCGATCGAGGCGGGCATCAATTTCTTCGATACCGCGGATACCTATTCGTTCGGCGTGAGCGAGGAAGTGACCGGCAAGCTGATCCGCGAATTCATGCCGCGCGATCAGGCCGTCATCGCCACCAAGGTGTTCAATCCCGCGGCGGAAAAGCCGGGCCCGAACGGCGTCGGCCTGTCGCGCAAGCACATCATGGAAGCGGTTGACGGCAGCCTGCGGCGCCTGGGAACCGACTACATCGACCTTTACCAGATCCACCGTTTCCATCGCGGCACGCCGATCGAGGAAACCATGCGCGCGCTCGACGATCTCGTGCGGGCGGGCAAGGTGCGCTATATCGGCGCTTCATCGATGTATGCTTTCCAGTTCGTGCAGATGCAGTACGTCGCCGAGATGAACGGATGGACCAAGTTCATCTCGATGCAGAACCTCTACAATCTGCTCTGGCGCGAGGAAGAGCGGCAGATGAACGATTTTTGCGTCCAGACCGGCGTGGGCCTGATCCCGTGGGGGCCGCTGGGCGGCGGATTCCTCTCCACCGATTGGCGCAAGACCGAAAAAAAGCATTCCGAGCGCACGCGCGAGACGGGCTTCTACGTTACCAAGGCCTATGAAAAGCCCGCCGACTACAAAGTCCTGGATGCCCTTATCGAAGTGGCCGAGCGGCACGAAAAGCCCATGGCGCAGATCGCGCTGGCCTGGCTGATGTCCCGCCCCGGCGTGACCGCGCCCATTACCGGCGCGACCAAGCTGAGCCATCTCGATTCCGCGATCGGCGCGCTGGAGGTGCGGCTTGAGCCCGAGGATTTCAAGGCGCTGGACGATTGCTACACCTGGAACCGCAATCTCGGCCTGTTGAGTTGAGCATGGCCCGTCGGGGTTCACGATCGTTCGATCCCCGGCTTGCGCCAATCGAAAGTGCGATCCAATGAATTTCGCGGTCGGCTGGCGGCAGGTCGCCACCATATTCTTCATGCTGGCGCTGGCCAGCGGCATCGTCTTCAGTTCGTATGGGATCATTTCCGCGCCGATCGGCAAGGAATTCCACGCCACGCATACCATGACCATGATGGGCATGGGGGCGATCCTGTTGTTCGGCGTGGTCATGTCGCCGATCATCGGCGGGTGGATGGATCGCTTTCCCTTCCAGGTCTTGACGACCGCCGCGGCGGTGCTGCTGGCGAGCGGGTTATTCGCGCTCTCGTTCGTGCAGACGATGTGGCATGTCATCGCGGTCTATGCGGTGTTCATGACCATTCCGATTTCGGTTTGCGGGCCGATGGGGGCATCGGTGCTCATCATGCGCTGGTTCGTGAAGCGGCGCGGGTTGGCCATGGGCATCGCGATCGCCGGTCTGTCAGCAGGAAGCTTCGTTTTCCCGGTGGTGGTCCAGCAGGTCATCGAAGTTCTCGACTGGCGCATGGCGCTGCGCATTCTCGCGTTGTTCGTCGCCCTCACGATGATCCCGGCCGGGCTGTTCCTGATCGTCAGTCGGCCGGAGGATCGCGGTCTTCACCCCGACGGCGCCTCGGAACCGCCGCCGGAACAGCCCTCTACCCGGACCAAGGGCAAACCGGTTTCGATTCGCGAAGTGGTCGGCGATCTCAATTTCTGGCTGGTCGCCTTCTCGCTGGGCATCCCGATGTCGTCCGGCACGGGGACGACCAGCAACATCGTTCTTTTCGCGGGCGATCTTGGGATTCAGGCGAAGATCGCCGCGCTCGCCATGTCGACCATCGCGGTGAGCAGCGCGTCGGGCAAGCTGATGTTCGCATTCGTAGGCGACCGGTTCGATATTCGCCTGATCCAGTTTACCAGCATGGTGTTGAGCACTGCGGGCCTGCTGACGCTTGCCTCGGCCGCGTCGGTTCCGGGGCTGTTTGCCGGTGGAGCCCTGTTTTCCTTTGGTTCGGGTCTGCTGAACCCTCTGTGGGGCGTGCTGATCGCCAGGACTTTCGACCGGGCGGTCGTCGGCAAGGCGATGGGGCTCGTGATGTCGATCGCCATGGTCCTGTCGGTGATATCGCCCGTGCTGTTCGCCAAGCTGCGCGATGTGACGGGCTCGTATGCCACGCCGTTCATCTTCTACGGCGTGGCCATTCTGCTTTCCACGGCCCTGCTTCCCAAGATCAAGCTGCGTTCGGCGTAGCGCCTTGCGGACCAAGCCGATGCCGCGCGAGGGGGAGATATTGATGCGCACGACGACTTATTGCTACCCTTGGGACCTGGCGCGGCTGGGGGTTGCGCGGGCCCTGGGTGAAATTGCCGGGCACGGTATCCAGGCGATCGACCTTGCGGCCAATTATCACCCGATCGATGCGCTTTCCCCGCGCGGCGGGGTGAACTTGTTCAGTGACGCGCGCGGCGCGGTCTATTTCCCCGCGCGGGCCGGGCGCTATGGCCGGATCAAGCCGTTGATTCATTCGCCCGAGATCGCGGGGGCCTGGTCGCTGGCCGCAGAAGAGGCCGCGCGGATCGGGCTGGGGCTCAATTCGTGGACGATCACCTTGTTCCAGCCCTGGATCCGCGATGCCCATCCCGATTGCGCGCGGGTACTGCCCTGGGGCGATAGCAGTGGTTCGGGCGTCTGCGCGGCGAACCCCGACGTCAGGACCTACATCGTCGAACTCTGCGCCGACCTGGCCGACCAGTTCGGCATAGACCTGTTCCGGCTTGAAGGCGTGTTGCCGCACACCTTCGACCTTGACTGGCTGCGTCCGCGCGCGCTGGTGCGGATATCGGCATTGGCGCGCACGCTTTCGAACCTGTGTTTTTGCGGCAGCTGCAAGGCGCGGGGGAAGGCGGCGGGCATCGATGTCTCGGCGCTGCAGGCCCGGGTGGTCCGCACGATCGAGGCGGAGATTGTCGGTGAACCGAACAGTGACGAACGGGCGGCCGCGCTTGCTCTCGATGCGGACCTGATGGCCTTCGCCGAAAGTCATGCGCGCGCCTCGATCGAACTGGTGGGTGAAGTGGCGGCGCGCGTGGGCCACGCGGCGCGGGTTTCGGCCAACGCCATTACGCCTTATCGCTCGCTGCTGGGTGATGCGCGTGACGATGCTTTGCTGACCGGGTTCATCACAGCCGGCACGCAAGTCGATCTCAACGTGCTCAATCCTGCGGGCAACCGGCTGGTCGCCGCTCTCAATGCGGCGGTGGAGAGCCCGCGCCCGCTTTCCGCCCTTTACGTCACGATCCGCAATCCGACCGTGACGAGCGCCGCGCAAGTGGCCGAATCCGGGGTCGACAAGATGCTGCAGAACTTGCAGGCGACAGCCGACGTCGGCGTGCGCGAACTGTCGCTTTACAATTACGGTTTGCTGCCGGACGCGGACGTGCGCGTTTTCATGGAGGCGGTCGGCCAGCTTCGGCTGGACTGAACGACCGCCTCTTTCGCTTTCGGACTGCCCGTTTCAGGCCTTCGTGTTTCAGGCCTTTACGGGTTCGGGCAGGAAGGGGGTGGCGCCGATCCCGAATTGCGTCGCGCTCGACATGTCGAGGATCTGGTCGATATTTGCCGCGATCGATTCCACGCTGATGTCGTCCGTCTTGTAACCGGCGTTTTCCATGATCGACATGCGCAGCACAAGGCCGCCGCCAGCAGCCAGCAGCACGCCGTTCAGCTTGCAGGATTCGTGCGCAAGATAGAGCGCCGCGGGTGATGACAGTTCGGGCGGGAACATCGCCATGTTCTTCTCGAACAGCGCGGCCGGACGATCGTACACGTGGGCGAGGACATCGGGCGCCGACAGGCGCGTGGCGATGCGCGGTGCGAAGCCGTTGACGCCGACGCCGTGATACTTTGCCTCGGCCGCCAGCGTCAGGGTCAGGCCGATGACCCCGGCCTTGGCGCCGCCATAGCCGGTGCCCCGCTCGTGGATGCCAAGCGGCCCTTCCGAGATGGTGTTCACCAGGCGGGCGTTCCGGGCCTTGCAAAGGTGCGGCCAGGCGGCTTTCGTTACATAGACGGTGCCGAGGTAATGCACTTCGTTGAGCATGCGGAACTGGTCGAGCGTCTGGATGTCGAACAGCTCCGGAACGCTGGTTCCGGCGTTGTTGATGAGGATGTCCAGTCCGCCGAAGCTGTCGAGCGCCAGTTCCACCATGCGCGCGGCGCCCGCGACATCGTTGACCTTCTCGAAGGAAGCGACCGCCTCGCCGCCAAGGGCCTTGATCTCGTTGACCACTTCCTCGGCGGGAGCGGCCGAAGCGCCCGACCCGTCGAGCGCGACGCCCGGATCGACGACGACGATGCGCGCGCCGCGCTTCGCCAGCTCGATAGCATGCGTGCGGCCGACACCGCGGCCGGCCCCCGTGATGATGGCGACTTTGCCATCGAAGCGCAGTTCACTCATCCCATGTCCTTTCAGTTTGCAATGGATCCAAGCGTAGCCCGGTTGGTTGGTGTTCGTCTTGGCTTTTCATCAAGCGCCCGGGCTTGGCGACCAGCCGTAGGTCCGCTCCGCCGCGCCGCCCATCAGCATGGCGCGGTCGCTGTCGGAGAGATGTGGCGTGGTGCGGAAAGCTTCGACTCCCTGCTCGTAGCTCAGCGACTTGACCGCGCGCGTCCAGTCGGTGCCCCACAGGCAGCGTTCGACACCGAAGGCATCGATGATGCGCAGGAGCGGGTTCCAGATGTCGTCATAGGGGAAGGCCTGTGCCGACATGGTGCCCGCGCCGCTCAGCTTGATCCGGACGTTGTCATGTTCGGCGAGGGCGAGCACTTTGGGCAGATCCGCCCAGATGTCGGGGCCATCGGGCCGATAGGGTTGGGGCAGACCCACGTGGTCGATGACGACCAGTGTATCGGGATGGCGGGCGACCAATGCCCTGGCTTCGTCGAGGTGGTGCCAGGCGAAGAGGTTTACTGCCATGCCGTGACGGGCCCCTGCGGTCAGCGCGAGGTTCAGTCCAGGATCGAGCGGGTCCTTGGTTTCCGCGAATGTGAGCATCACCCGGATGCCGACGGCGCCCGGCGCGCTTGCCCATTGGGCGATGTCCTCGGCAACGGCGGGATCGGTGGTGTCGACTGGCTTGACCAGTGCGAAGCGACCCGGATGGCGGGTGTGAACCTCCTGGGCATAGCTGCTGTCATAGCGATAAGTCGTATACGTGGAGACGATGATTGCGCCATCGATGCCCAGCGCATCCATGGCGGCGACCTGCTCGTCTCCGGTCACGTGCGCGGGCCCGGTGATCGTGCTCACCCAGGGGCGTTCGGGTCGGTTGGCCTCGTAGACGTGAACCTGGCTGTCGATCACTGCCATCGTGCCTGCTCTCTCCCTTGTGGCCGTCCATCGCGGCCCATTTTATTGGAGCTTCGCGTGCCTTGCCCAGGCCTGCGCGAAACCCTTGTCGATCGTGCGGACCTTGCGGCATCGGTTCGCCACAAGGTCCGCCGAAAGATGGATCAGACCTTGTCGCAGGTCACCACGGCTTCGCGCAGTTCGTAGCCCTGGGTCGAAAGGCTCCAGCCGACCGTCGGCGGCTTCGCAAGCTTGAAGCCAGGCACGCGCAGCAGCCGGTCAAGGAAAATGCGCGTTTCGTGAAGCGCGACTTGCGCGCCCGGGCAGCGATGCGGCCCGTCGCCGAAGCTCAGCCACGAACCCGCGACTTTCTGGCGCTTGGCACGGTCGGGATCGATCTGGAACGGGCATTCGCCCACCACCGTTTCGTCGCTGTTGACCCCCCGGATATCGACGGCCAGCAACTGGCCGGCCGGAACCGCGCCTTCGGTGGTTTCGGGAATGTCGCTGACCGGCTTGCGATAGAGGTAGCCGGCGATGGGATCGAGGCGAAGAATTTCCTCGATGATCGCGAACTGCTCCTCCTCGTTCGCGGCAAGGAAGCGCTCCCTGATGTCGGGGTGATCCCACAGCTGCCAGGTCGCCATGACCATGAATTCGCGCGTGGTGGAGACGCCGGCGCCGGCATAAGTCATGACCTCGACGATCATGCCTTTCATCGAATAGTTGTTCTGCACCATGTAAGTCATGACGTCGTTGCCGGGATTGGCGCGGCGTGCCTCGGCTGCCGGGGCGATGTGCTCCTTGTAGAGCTTCATCACGCGCGAGGCATAGACCGCCTTGTGGAACCAGCCGAACACCACGTCATGCATGAAGCGGTAGAGTGGGCGCTTGTCGAAGCTGTTGTGACTGCCCATGATCGCCTTGATCTGCCGGGTGAGGTCCTGGCGATCGGTATTGGTCAGCCCGACGATTTCCATGGTCACGTCGGACGCCAGTTGCAGGGTCATCTCGTCCAGCACGCCCGACCCCTTTTTCTGGAAGTCGGCGATCAGGCGGTCCATCGTCGCCTGCATCAGCGGATGATAGCGGCTGACGATCGCCTTGGGCGCGAAATGGGCGGCAACCGACGCCCGCCGCTTCTTGTGCTCCTCACCATAGAGGAAGAAGAACGAGATCTCGTCGGGCTTGCTGTAGTCCATCGAGTCCGCGCTGCTCGCGGCCTGACGCATTTCGGGCGAACGCAGCACTTCGCGGGCAAAGCGGAAGCTTTTCGAAACGCGCGAATTGGGAAAGACGGGCAGCCCTGCCTTGAACGAGTCGCCGGTCTTGCGATCGTCGCGACCGGCGTGGACGGGACAGCCACCTTTTTCGATTACCTGAGTGCTCATTATATCCTCTCTAAAGATGTGCCGAGCCGGCATCGCGGTGGCATGGCGGCCCGCCGCATCTCGTGTGCTCTGCAGTCCTCCCGGTTTCTGCCAGTGGACTGACAGAAAATCAACGGCAAACGGCGCGGACGTGTGGTCTGGCGGCAGGTCATGCGGGTTCGCCCCGCCTGGCTGGGTTCGTCGCGCCGGAATCCGGGTCGTATTCCCGTAGGCCTCGCCCCGAATTGTTCCGAATCGCTTTGGACCGAGCCGCGTCGCCAGCCGGATTCTCGTCCGAGTTTCCGGTTCGACCCAATACGGTGCAATCTCGCGTCGACTTCGCCGTAAATCCTCGCGCGCATGCCTCGGTTCTCTTTGTCGGTTCCCAACGGCGGCTCGCTTGCGGCTATGCTGAAATCAACTGGATACAGATGAATCTGGAACAAAACGATCCCCATGAGTCGAGCGGCGCTGCGGCGATCGACCCGGCGGGAGCAAGCCGCCTCGCTTGTCGCCGGCGCGGCGGTCTCGGCTGATCGGGAGGGCATGATTTTTCACATTTTTGTCGCGGGCGCTTCACGGGCAAAGGGCGAGAGCCTGCGGTTGACCGGGTGCTCGGGTTCTGGAACCTTGATCGCCGATCCATCATGGCAACGCAACGGAACCAGACTCCGATTCGTTCCATGTCACAAGCGCCGTGCGCCCTCGGGCAGAGGCATTGCGTTTGCCGGAATCGCAAAAGCAACTATGCAAAGCGGCAAGTTGTCATCGGCAGGGGCTTGAGCCTCGAAAGCGGACGAGTGTTCGCGCGGCCGGACCGAACCGCGAATATTGAGAGGAAATTGGGATGGCGTCGGCGCAGAAAATCGAATTGTCGGGCGTGCACCAGACGGCGCTGGCTTCGGCGGCGTTGCGCGGCGCGCATACTCTTTGCGGCGACGAACCCAAGATATTCCGTGACGAACTGGCGCTGCGACTGGCTGGAATGCCCGATGCCGATGCCGTGGCGATGATGGGCCGGGTATCGCCCGCAAGCGCATCGACCTGCATCCTGCGCAGCCGCTTTACCGAGGACCGGCTCGCTGCCGCCCGGGATCGGGTCAGCCAGTACGTCATTCTCGGTGCCGGGCTCGATTCCTTTGCCCTGCGGCAGGGCGATGGTCTCGGCGATCTCGCTGTCTACGAAGTCGAGGATCCGCCGTTCCAGGAATGGAAGCGCCAGCGGACCGCGGAGCTGGGGCTGACGGCGCCCGCCCAGTTGCACTACGTGCCGTGCGATTTCGAGGTGACGTCCCTGGAAGACGCGCTTGCCGCCAGCGATTTCGACCCGAACCAGCCCTGCTTCATCTCGTGGCTGGGCGTTACCCAGTATCTTACGCCCGACGCCGTCAAGGGGACCCTGGCCTGGGCCGCGGCGCGGCCGGCGGGCTCCGAGATCGTACTGACCTTCCTGGAGGAGAACGAACAGGCCCTGCACCTGCAGGCCGGGGTCATGTCCGGACTGGGAAGGCTGACTTATTTCTCGCCGGCGGAAATGACCGGTCTTCTGGAAAATGCCGGGTTCAGCCGGATCGAGCACCTCAGTGCCGATCGCGCCAACGAAATCTATTTCCGCGATCGCAAGGACGGCCTGATCGCCCCGCAGATCCAACGGCTGGTAAGCGCGATCGTTTGAGCCGGCGAATGAATTCCCATGAGGTCAGGCTAGTTACCCTGACCTCATGCGCTTGCTAGCCATTCATGCGGCGGGCATGTAAACGGACGATCCCCAGTTCGGAACATGCATGCGGCCACCGGCCCGACACGAGGCCAGCCCTACACGAGGAAAGTCGGGTTTTCGGCTGGCCGCGGTCTGCAAGGTGCCGGCAGTGCCGGGCAGCTTGCTGAGAGTTGAGAATGAGCCTCGATCCTGAAATTCGCGTCCGTCTGGTTCTCCCCGCCGTCTGTGCGCCGATGTACCGCGTGTCGAGCCCGGCGCTGGTGCGAGAGGCTTGCAAGGGCGGCCTCGTCGGCGCGCTGCCGCGCCAGAACGCGCGTGATCTGGAAACCTTCGATGCCTGGCTCACGGAAATCGAAGCGGCCCTGCGCGCGCATGCGGAGGAGAACCCTTCCGCCCGGATCGGCCCGATCGCGGTCAATCTCTCGCGTCTGCCCGAAGACCAGATGGCGGATCACCTTGCTGTATGCCGCAAGCACGGGGTGGAGATCATCATCAGCGCGATGGGCGATCCTACCGAGCTGATTCGCCGGGTTCATGACTGGGGCGGCAAGGTGTTCCACGATGTCACGACCATCCGCTTCGCGGAGAAGGCGATTGCCGCCGGTGCCGACGGGTTGACCTGCATCGGGTCGGGCGGCGGCGGTCATTCCGGACAGATCAGCCATCTCGCCTTCGTTCCGCGCGTGCGTGCGATGTTCGATGGCACGATCGTCATGGCCGGCTGCGTCAGCACCGGCGCGGCGATCCGCGCGGCGGAAATCCTGGGGGCGGACCTGGCCTATCTCGGCACGCGCTTCATTGCCACCGAGGAATCGAACGCGGCACCTGAATACAAGCAGATGCTGGTCAGCGAATCCGCGCGCGACCTGATCTTTACGCCAAGAGTGGCGGGAACGGCGGCGAACTGGCTGAAGGCATCGCTGGCGCGCGTCGGGCTCGATCCGGACAACCTGCCCAGGCCGGGGCCGGACGGACGGCGCGGCCACCTGCCCGAAGGCGCGCGGCCCTGGGCCACGATCTGGAGCGCGGGGCAGGGGATCGAACTGATCGACGACATTCCGCCCGCCGCGGAACTGATCCGCCGCCTTCGCCGCGAATATGTCGCCGCCTGCCAGGTCCCCGATATGGCGGATGTCGCCCGGCTGGTCGAACAGGCACACGAATTCAAGCCGGACTGACCGGCACAGCTTGCAGGGATTGTCATGAGCACTCTTTCCGAACAGATTCACGCCGTCCTCGCGCTCGATCCCGCTGCGCCGGCGATCGAATTCCACAAGGCATGGACCACCTGGGGCGAACTCGCCGCGATCATGGCGCAGATCGATTCGCTGCTGGAAGGCGCGGGACTGCCGGCGGGAACGCGCGTCGGCGTGATGATGCGCAACAACGTGCTCACGGCCGCCGCCTTGCTTGAAATCGTCGCTTCGGATCGCTGCATCGTCACGCTCAATGCCAACCTGCCCGACGAGCGCCTTGCCGCCGACATCATTGCCCAGAAGGTGCCGGTCGTTGTCGGCATGGCACGCGACTGGGAACGAGAGCCGGTTCGCGCGGCGGTGGCCGGCAATGGCTGCGCCGGCATCATGCTGGGCGGGCCTTCGGGCGCCCCGGCGGAAATGGTGGCGGGGCTGGAACAGGCGAGCGGCGCGGACTTGCTTCGGTCGTCGCCCGGTATCGTCATCGAGATGCTGTCGAGCGGCACCACCGGCACGCCCAAGCGCATCCCGCTCAAGGCGACGTCCTTCGCGCAAGGCATCGACGAGGCGGGCGTGTTCGAGGGTCGCGGCCCCGGCGAGCCGCCTCGCCTGCGGCGCGGGGTGCTGCTGGTCTGCGGACCCTTCACCCATCTCAGCGGCGTGTTCAACGTCGTGAACTGCGTGGCCTCGGGCCGTCAGATGTGCCTGCTGGAGCGCTTCACGGTAGACGATTGGGTCGATGCGGTGCGCCGCCACAAGCTCAAGGTCGCCTGGGCGCCGCCTTCGGGCCTGCGCATGATTCTCGATGCCGGGGTGCCCAAGGCAGATCTCGAAAGCCTGGTCACGCTGCGCACCGGCACGGCGCCGGTCGATCCGAAGCTGGCCGAGGATCTCTACGACCGCTACGAACTGCCGTTGCTCCAGAACTACGGCGCGACCGAATTCGCCGGTGCCATCGCCGGCTGGACCCTTGCGGAATACAAGGAACGCTTCGCCGAGAAGAAGGGTGCGGTGGGCAAGATCAACCGGGGCGTCAAGGCGCGGATCGTCGATCCCGAGACGGGTGCCGAGCTGCCGTTCGGCGAAGTCGGACTGCTGGAGCTGCGTTCCGCCCAGCTTGGCGACGAGGCCGCCTGGGTACGCACCTCGGACCTCGCGGTGCTCGATGCCGACGATTACCTGTGGATCAAGGGACGCCACGACAACGCCATCATTCGCGGCGGCTTCAAGGTCCAGCCCGACGACGTCGTGCGGGCGATGGAATCGCACCCCGCCATTCGCGAGGCCTGCGTCGTCGGCTTGCCGGACGAGCGGCTGGGGCAGGTGCCCGCCGCAGCCTATGTCCTGCGCCGCGACGCGGCCGATCCGAGCGCGGAGGAGTTGCAGGCCTTTCTCAAGCAGAACCTGCTGGCCTACCAGGTGCCGGTCCGCTTCCTGCGGCTTGACGAATTTCCGCGCACACCGTCGATGAAAGTCAGCCAGCCGGAGCTCAAGGCCTTGTTCGGCGTTCCCGCCTGAGACCATCGCGGATGCGATGGCGGCGGGCGCGGGAACGTTCGCGTGTCTTGAATTTATATCGCTAGCGTTTTGGATGATTTAAGCGTATGCCGTGACCAAGGCCGGACCACCGGCGCAGGCTCCTTGATTGATCGGTTCAGTGAGATGACGACGGAAACCATTGAAAAGACAGATTCCACTTATGGCGTTCTGACCGAGGAAGGGATTGCCCGGCTGCGCCAGCGCGTGGGCGTGCAGTACAACAAGCCCACCCTGCCGCACAATTACGAGGTGACCATCGACGGTGTCAGGCACTTCGCCAACGGCTATGGGGACGGCAACCCGCTGTGGTGCGATCCCGAGTACGGCAAGTCGACTCGCTGGGACGGCCTGATCGCGCCGCCCAATTTCCTTTACACCATGGGTGAACAGGACGCCGCCAAGCTGACGCCGGAACTCAAGGCGCTGCTCAAGGGCGATCCCCTGGTCGGGCTTGGGTCCTACCAGGCGGAAATGTCGTTCGAATGGTGGCGGCCGCTGCGCCTGGGCGACAAGCTGAAGCGTCGTTCGGCGCTGGTCGGCGTGCAGGTGAACGAGAAGAGCTCGTTCGGCGGGCGCTCCGTCACTGAAATCCAGGGTTACATCTTTCGCAACCAGAATGACGAACTCGTCGCCATCCAGCGCGGATCGTGGATCCGGGTCGAACGCCATGCCTCCAAGGAGCGCAAGAAGGAATACGACCTGCCCAAGCCGTACAGCGACGAGGATCTGGAACGGATCGATGCGACCTACGAGGCGGAAACGCTGCGCGGGGCCGAGACTCGCTATTTCGAGGATGTCACGGTCGGCGAGGAATTGCAGACTATCGTGCGCGGCCCGCTGCGGGTCAGCGACCTGATCGTCTGGCACGTTGGCTGGGGCATGCAGCTCACGCCTCCCGGTGCGTTCCGCGAATCGTGGAAGATCCGCAAGAAGGTTCCCGGTTTCTATACCCGCAACCCGCTCAACGTGCCCGACACGGCGCAGCGGCTGCACTGGGAGAAGGACTGGGCCAACGAACTCGGTATCCCGCTGCCTTACGATTACGGCGGTCTGCGTGAAACCTTCCTCACCAACATCCTGACCAACTGGATGGGCGATGACGGCTGGCTGTGGAAGATGAGCTGCCAGCACCGCAAGTTCGTCTATCTCGGCGATACCTACTGGATCAAGGGCAAGGTCACCGACAAGAAGCAGGAAGGCGGCCGCAACGAGGTCCACCTCAATGTCTGGGTGGAAAACCACGCGGGAACGGTGGTGACGCCCGGCAATGCCGTGGTCCTGCTCCCGAGCCGCGAGGCCGCCGTCGAACTGCCGCGTCCGGCTGAAGAGGACATCGACCGGATGTTCGCGCACGAGGTTGCACAGCTCGCCGAATAAGGCGGGCGCCTCCGTTCAGTGCCTCCGTTCAGTAATAGTCGGGTTCGTCGAAGAAGGCGGCGAACTCGGCCCATTTTTGGCTGACCGCGTCCGGGAACCTGGCGTCTCGCTTCTCGAGAAAGCTCGTCACGCCTTCGAAGGCGTCACCCGAGCGGCCGCGTATCCAGACGGCGCGGCTGTCCATGCGATGCGCTTCCATCGGATGCTGCATGGCAAGCCCGGCCCACATCATCCGCCGCGTCATCGCGATGGAGACGGGCGCGCCATGCGCCGTCAGTTCGCGCGCCAGCGCGCGGGCGGCGGGGATCAGTTCGTCAGGTGCATGTATGCTGCGCAGCAATCCGGCCTTCAGCGCCTCGTCGGCGGGAACGATGCGGCCCGAATAGCACCATTCCAGCGCCTTGCCGATGCCGATCAGGCGCGGCAGGAACCAGCTCGATGCCGCTTCGGGCACGATGCCCCGGCGAGCGAAGACCAGGCCGAAACGCGCCTTGTCGCTGGCCAGGCGAAAGTCCATCGGCAGTGTCATCGTCGTGCCGACGCCGGCGGCGACGCCGTTGAAAGCGGCGATGATCGGCTTGCGCGAAGCGAATATCCGCAAGGCGATCAGGCCGCCGCCGTCGCGTGCGCCGGGGTGGGAATAGTCGACCGTGCCATCCGCGCGGAGGGGCGATCCCGCATCGCTCCACGCTGCGTCATCGCCAAAGTCGAAAGTTTCGCCCCCCGATGACAGGTCGGCTCCGACACAGAAGGAGCGCTCGCCCGCCCCGGTCACGATCACGGCGCGCACCGCGTCGTCGTCGTCGGTCACGTCGAACACGTCGAGCAGATCAAGCGTCATCTGCTTGTTCATCGCATTGAGGCCGTCGCCGCGGTCAAGCGTTATGGTGGCAATCCCTTCGGTCATGTCATAACGAATCGTTTCGTAACCCATGCCGTGCCTCCATTGCATTGCGCCGTCAGGTCGTAAGACTTTGTATCCAAAGCCTGTCCTTGCACGCTGTGACGGTCAACGATCACGTTTCACATGGCCAATGGTGAAAAACATCATTTTGATGCCGACCGAGTTGAGAAACTATCCGAGGGTACAAAGCGACCGGGATAATATTCAATTCGAGAGGAACGATTATGGACAAACCTTGCGTAGTCATTGCCAAGCCTGCCTACGATGTCTGGAAACCTTCATTCGACGCAGCCAACCTGCCAGTCCGCTATGCCTTGATCGAAAGTCCAGAGGTCGCCATTCTCGATGGCAAGGAAGTGGCGCCGGCTGATGTGCCCGCCAATGCGGTCTGGCTTACGATCGAGGCCCTGCGCGGCCCGCTGCGCCGCACGTTCAAGCATTTGCTGGAAACCGCGCCTGACCTGCAGTGGGTGCAATCGCTGGGTGCGGGAACCGATATACCGCTTCTTCAGGACGTGCTGAAGCGGGGCGCGCGCCTCACCACGGCGCATGTCAGCTCGATCTCCATCGCCGAATTCGTCATGCGCACCGTGCTGGAGCGCTTTCACCGCTCGGACGAGCGCCGGATGTCACGCGCCGCCAAGGAATATCCGCGCGACGACTTTCGCGAAATCTACCGCACGACATGGTTGATCTATGGCATGGGCGCCATTGGCAGCTGCATCGCGGAACGCGCGCGCGCCTTCGGGGCTCACGTCATCGGCGTGCGCCGCAACCCTACCGGCAATGAGCCGGTGGACGAGATGATCGCACCGTCCCAGGTCCTCGATACCCTGGGGCGAGCGGATGTCGTGGTCTTCTCGATGCCGAGCACGCCCGAAACGCAGAATATCGCCAATGCCGATTTTTTCGCGCGGATGAAGCCGGGATCGGTGTTCGTCAATATCGCGCGCGCCGCGTTGACGGACGAAGCGGCGCTACTTGCTTCGCTCGATAGCGGACATCTCGACTATGCGGTGCTCGATGTGCATTCGGTCGAGGAAGCCTGGCTCTATCGCAAGGAGCGAATGGACGACAGCCCGCTCTGGACTCATCCCAAGATCATGCTCAGCCCGCATGGCGCGGGGCATGGCGACGGGCGGCACGTGCGCATTACGGAGCTTTTCATCGACAACCTGCGGCGCTTTCTGGCCGGCGAGAATCCGTTGCCGGACGAAGCCTGGCTCTGATCCCCGCCGGTTTGAGTCAGCCGCCGCCCGCCGCCGCTTCACGCGCCTGGCGGGCGGCGCGCTGGGCGCGGAAAAGCTGGATGAACGCTTCGCGCTCGCGCGTGAGGATGACGTTCCAGTCCCCTTCGCCGGCGTTGTCGTAGATCAGCTGCCGGGTCAGGGAGACCTGCAGCAGCGAATGCTTGCCGATCTCCGACGCCAGTGCGATCGCTTCGGGCAGGGCATCGTCGGCCTCGGTCAAGCGGGTCAGCAGGCCCTTGGCGAGCGAGGCCTCGGCATCGAGCTTGGCCGAGGTCAGGCACATATCGATCGCCGCGCCGAAGCCCACGATCTGCGGCAGCAAGGCCGAAAAACCGAATTCGGGCATCGACCCGCGCGTCAGGAAGGGGAACGAGAAGCTCGCCGCGCGCGTGCCGATGCGGATGTCGACGGCGAGCACATGCGTTGCCCCAAGCCCGATCGCCGCGCCGTTGATCGCCGCGACCGTCGGCTTGGAGCGCTTCATCAGGTGGACCCAGCTGGTGTCGTTGGCCATGCCCATGGTGGCGACTGTCGGACGGATGCCGGTGACGGGGTCCTTGGGCTCGGGCTGGGCCTTGAGATCGATTCCGGCGCAGAATACCGGCCCCTTGTGCGCCAGCACGATGGCGCCGACGGCTTCCGAGGCATTCGCCCGCTCGACGGCGGCGACAAGCTCGCGATAGCTTTGGGTGTTCATCGCGTTGCGGCAATCGGCCCGGTCATAGGTTATGACCGCGACATTGCCCCGCTCCTCGTAGTGGAGGTGCTCAGGGGCGGCCTCGTTGCTTGTCGTCATATCGTCCTTACCCTGTTTCCGTCAGTCCAGCTTCGGCAGTACGTTCTCGCCGAAGTCGCGGGCAAGGTCGCACCATTTGGCCCGGCTTTCGGCGGAAATGCCCACGCCGACGCCAACGGCGCCCTTCGCGCGGAACGCACCGATCTGGTCGATGAATTCCTGCGGGCTGTAGCCTTCCTTAATCATGCCCGTGCCGGCGAAATACAGCTTCGGTGGAGTTTCACGGCCAACCTTCTCGCAGTGGGCATGCATATAGGCGAGCGCGGCATCCACATCTTCTTCTTCGGCGATGGAAGCCGTCCGGGCCATGCTGAGGACCGCGGCGGGAGCGAAGAACGGGTTCCAGGCATCGCCCAGTTCAACCGCGCGGCGGATCGCCATGCGGCTGTTGCCGCCGATCAGCAGCGGCGGATGAGGGGTCTGCACGGGCGCGGGGCGGATGCGGTTGCCGAGCGCGGTGTAGCCGGTGCCCTCGAACGTGAAGTCCTCGCCCGTCCAGGCCAGCTTCATGGCCTGAATGTATTCATCCATCAACGCGTTACGCGAATCGAAATCGACGCCCAAGGCCTTGTATTCAGCCTTGAGATAACCGGCGCCGATGCCAAGCGACACGCGGCCCTGCGAATAGGCATCGAGGCTGGAGACCGAACGCGCGGTGATGAACGGGTTGCGGTAGGGCAGGACAAGGATGCTGGTCTGCAGACGCAGCTTGGTGGTCACCGCCGCAAGCAGCGACAGCATGACGAAGGGATCCTGCGCATAGTGCCCGCCGCCATCCAGCCAGCGCGAACTCGGGGCCGGGTGATCGGTGACGGTGCCGGTGGTGAACCCTGCCTCTTCGAGCGCCTGGCCGACGTCGCGAACCGCGTCCATCGTATCGAATTCGCCAGGCTGGTTGATATTGTCGAAAGGCAGCGTGACGCTGACGGGAAAGACCATGTTCTTGTTCTCCGTGAAACGCTTCTAATTGGCTGGTGACAGGTCCGGCGGCAGCACCCATTTGCCGGCGCGGTCGCGGATCCATCCGCCCCCGGCCCAGGTGCCGCCATCGATCGGGATGATGGTGCCGGTTATATAGCTGGCAAGCGGCGAGGCCAGGAACGCGATCAGATCGCCGCATTCGCCGGCCGTGCCTTGCCGGCCGAGCGGAATGCGGCGACGGATCGTCTCTTGGCGCTCGGGCGAGGGTGCTGGCCAGCGCGCCGGATCGGCGGAGCCATCGAAGACGCCGTTCATGCCTGGCGTCGCCGTGCTGTCGGGAGCGATGGCGTTGACCCGGATTCCATGCTCGGCCAGCTCCAGCGCCAGGGTACGCGTCAGGTTGTTGATCCCCGCCTTGCAGGCGGCATAGACCGCATAGCCGGGGGCGGCACGGCTGGCCTCGATACTGGTGACCGCGATGATCGATCCGCCGCCGGCCGCGATCATGTGCGGGATCGCGGCGGAAGTCGCGGCAAGATTGCTGGTCAGGTTCATGTCGATATGACGCTGCCAGTTGCGGGGCTTCAACTCGGCGAAGGGGCGCCAGGTCACGCCCCCGGCATTGTTCACCAGCACGTCGAAGCGCCCGAAGTGAGCGGCGGTGGTTTCAACCGCGGCAGTGACGGCTTCCACGTCCATGACATTGCCGGAAATGCCGAGCGCGCGGCGGCCCATTCCCTCGACCAGTGCGACCACTTCGTCGCAGCGTTCGGGCACGACGTCGATCACCGCCACGTCGGCTCCCGCCCCGGCAAGCGAAAGCGCCGCCGCGCGCCCGATGCCGCCGCCGCCGCCGGTAACCAAGGCAACCTTGCCCTCTAGCGAGATCAGCGGTCCTGTACCTGTCATCGTCCCCTCGCTTCTTACCAATTTCCTAGCGGCCCAATTCCAAAGCGACCGCATGCTCACATGGCGCGCCCACCGCGCGACAAGCGCCCCCATCCAATCAAAACCCTAGGCCAAGGTGAGCCTTGGTTTAACCGGCAATTGGCCGCGCAGCCTGTGCAATAAGGAAGCCGCCTAGGAGAATTTGCCCCGGTCCGCCCGGCGCCGAGTGCGCCCGGGTTCCGGCAGCGCCAACCGGTCGCTCCGGCTTGCGCCCGCGTAGCGATATTGCCCGAAATCGGTATAAAACCAACCCCGGTCGTTGTAAGCTCCGATACGCGGCGCGGTATGGCGAATTTCGCCGCTGCGCCGCGGGATCAATGCGGCACGAAGTCCGAAATTTCGGCGGCGTTGTTCATCGGGAGAGCTGATGCATGACCGTCATTCAAACGGCCAGGGGACCGATCGCTGCAAGTGCTCTGGGGCGCGTGCTGGTCCATGAGCATGTTTTTTCCAACGACCTGGAATACACGCTCAACTACCGGCCCGATTTCGTTGAGGACCAGCAGATCGTCGAGGCCGCGAGGCGGCTCGATGCGGTCAAGGCTTGCGGGATCGATACGATCATGGATCTCACGGTTCTGGGCCTTGGCCGGAACGTCCCGAGCATCGTCGAGGTCGCCAAGCTTACGCAGGTCAACATCATCGTCGCGACCGGCTGCTACACCATCGATGACGTGCCAAGGCCGCTCGCCCAGGTCGGCCCCGGGCTCATGTTCGACCGGCCCGATCCGCTGCCCGACATGTTCGTGCGCGATATCGAGGAGGGAATTTACGGCACTCAGGTGAAAGCCGCCATTCTCAAGTGCGCGATCGATATGCCGGGCCTGCGGCCGGGGGTGGAACGCGTGATGCGTGCCGTCGGCAATGCCCATGTGCGGACCGGGGCACCGATCACCGTCCACACGGCTGCCCGTCAGGAAATGGGTCTGGTGGCGCAGCGGGTGCTGAAGGAGGAAGGGGTCGACCTGCGGGACGTCATCATCGGCCATTGCGGGGACACGACCGACATCGACTATCTCATGCGTCTGGCCGATGAGGGTTCGATCCTGGCGATGGACCGGTTCGGCATGAACACATTGCTGCCGCTAGAGAAGCGGGTGGCGACGATCGTGGAACTGGTCGGGCGAGGCTATGTCGATCGCCTGACGCTGTCGCACGATTGCTTCTGCTGGAGCGATTTCTTCCCATCGGAGGAAGACCGCGTGCGATATTTTCCCGAGCACAGCTATTGCTACATACCGCAGACTGCGGTGCCCGCCCTGCTCGAAGCCGGGATCACCCAGGATGAAGTCGATACGATGCAGATCGTCAATCCGCGCCGGCATTTCGAGGACGCCGCCCGCCGCTTCGCAGGCCGCGCGCGCAGTAGTGCTGCGGCGGCCGTCGAAGCATAGAAGAACTCCACGCGATGCGCAGCGCGCCTCAGGCCGCCGCGACCTTGCCTTCCACCGGAGCCGTATCGCCGCGTTCGGCATGATCGGTCGACCCGGCCGGTTCGTCCTCCATTTGCGGATTGCGTGGCAGGAACAGGAACAGCAGGCTGCCCAGCACTGCCAGTGCGCCGGTAACGCCCAGGAACGGTGCGTAGAATACGAAATACCGCAAAGTGATGCTGAGCATGACCGAGCCGAGCACGGCCGCGAGGGCGGTCGAGGTGGCGAGGATACTGTGGACGCTGCTGTAGATTTTCACCCCGAAGTTGCGCACCACCAGATAGGCGATCACGTCGCTTTCCGCACCGAGCGAAAGGCCGAAGGTAAGGACGGCGAAGAACACCACGGGGCGTGCGTCCAGCCCGGAGGCGATGATGAGCAAGCCGATGCCGGACAGCGCCAGGCCGATCGTCGCCACCAGCGGCGCCGGGAAGCGATCGAGCGCCACGCCGCTCACCAGCCGGCCGACGATCATCCCGACGGCATAGGAGGAAATCATGATCGAGGCGGATTTGCCCGAAGCGCCGTTTTCGGCGAGGATCAGGCTGAGCTGGCTCATCATGATCGACTGAGGCAGGTTGCACAGCAGGATGCCGGCGAACAGGATCCAGAAGGCCGAGGAACGGAAGATCATCCGATAATCCTCTTTCGCCCGCTTGGGCTTGGCCGCTTTCGCTTGCCCGTCCCGGCGCTCGGGCGGAAGCAGTACCATGGCCAGGATGCCGCTGATTGCGGTATAGATCGCCATTGCGATGTAGCCGGCGCGCCAGCCGTAATCGTCGACGAAATTGTTGAGTAGCGGTCCGCCCACGGCGACCGCCATGGCGGGCCCGGCAGCGGCGATGCCGAGTGCCAGTCCGCGTGCGCGCTTGAAATATTGCACCACGATCCGGCAATAGACCGGCGGCGTGGTTGTCGCGAGGATGGAGGCCTGGAGGGCGAACATGATCGCATAGGCCGCGAACGAGTCGATCCTGCTCAGTATGAAGTACGAGACCGGGGAGGCGATGACGCCGATCATGGCGGTCTTGCGGACGCCGAAGACGTCGGTCATCCGGCCGATCAACGGCAGCAGGAGCACTGCCCCCAGGGCAAGAATGCCGACCAGCGCCATGTCTTCCTTGGCCCAGCCGAACTCCGTGACCAGATAGGGGCCCATGATGCCGATGACGTAGCTGGACATCACAAGGCCACTCGAAAGACCGACGATGACCGAGGTAAGCGGGCGCCACTGGGTGCGTAGTTCGCCCAGATAGGAATTCATTTCGTACCTCTCCGCAAAATTGGGCCCCTGCATTTCCAAACTTGCCCGCCAAGCCGACAGTCTGGAGCAATTTTCAGCCCTCGACTACCGTCATTCGCGTGCCATGGGCCTTTCGCGCGAGTCATGAATTCCCCCCACGTCAGGGGGCATTCGCATGTCCCGCAAGGGCCAAGCGGGCAGGCGCTGCGCTGGGTTCTTGCGGGACACGGTTCCGGGTCAAAGGTCGGGTGCGTTCTGGAACAGTTCGTCGACCGGGCCGCCCGTGATGTCGAGCACGGTTCCAGTGATCCACGACGCCGCCGGCGAGGCGAGATAGAGCGCGGCATAGGCAATGTCTTCAGGGGTTCCCATCCGGCGCAGGCGCGTATGCTCGATGATCGTCTCGCGCATGCCCGGCGCGCGCGAATCGAAAACCTCGCGCAGGCCGGGGGTTTCCACCGCGGCGGGGGCAATGGCGTTGACGCGGATCTTGGGCCCGAGGTCGGCCGCCAGGAGCCGCGTGAACTGGGCCATCGCGCCCTTGGCGGTATGATGGGCCAGGTTCCCGCGCGTGTGGCGGTACGCACCGACCGACGTCATGTTGATGATCGAGGCGCCGGGGCGCTGAAGCATCGACGGTGCGGCCAGGCGCGCGAGTTCGAACGGCGCCACCACCATCAGCTGATAAGCCTGCTGCATGTGTTCCGCGCGCGTGTCCATGAACAACGGCGAACCGCCCGCGCCGGCATTGTTGACCAGCACGTCGATGCCGCCGAACTCGGCCACGGTCTTGTCTATCACCGCCGGTAGCTGGGCATTGTCATAGAGGTTGGCCGCGATCGGCAGGGCACGCCCGCCGGCCGCCCGGATTTCGGCGGCGACCGATTCGACTTGCTCCACGGTGCGCGCCGTCAGCGCGACGGCGGCGCCGGCTTCGGCATAGATCCGCGCGATGGCCGCGCCGATGCCACGTCCGCCACCGGTGATGATGGCGACTTTTCCTTCAAGCGAGAACATTTTCATTGGGCGGGCGCACTATAGACTGGACGTTGATCGGGACGAAGCTTGGGCATCGGGCTGGCGGCCTTTCGCAAGTGGCGGGTCGGCCCTTCGACCGTCACGGTCTTGCGGGAATGCTGCATGGCGATGTTGTCCCAGACCACGAAATCGCCTTCGCGCCATTCATGGTCCCACTGTGCTGTCGGGGCATAGAGATGATCGAACACCTGCTCCAGGATCGCTTCGCTTTCCTCATGCGAGAGGCCGACGATTTCCCGGGTCATCTGTTCGCAGGCATAGAGGACGGTCTCGCCCGTGCGCGGATGGCGCATGCCGAGCTTGGTGATCGCCGTCGGCGGATTGACGACCTCGGTGACGAGGACTTCGGAGAGATCGCCGCGCCGGACGACGCCGGCGGTGTGGAGAACCTCAAGCCCTTCGATCTGCTTGCGCAAGGCATCGGGCAGCGTTTTCCACGCATGGACGGCGCTGACGAAAGTGGTCGGCGCCGAGGGCTGCTCGACTTGCGCGCCATAGAGCGACAGCACTTCGAACGGCTGTTCGCACCACATGGTGTCCGAGTGGAACTGAAGACGGCCGAAGGGCGCCGCGGAATCGGGCCTGCGGTTGGAGACGTAGAACTTGTCCTCGGGCGGTGTCTCGCCGTCTTCGGCAAGGCCTTCCTTGCGGATCAGCATGCGCGACAGGGCGACCTGTTCGGCGTGGGTGAGATCGATGTCGCGGAAACGCAGCAGTCCGCGCGTATCGAACGCATGCCGCAAAAGGGTGCGGGTTTCATCGTCCAGCGGGGCCTTGGGGTCGAAACCTATGATTTCGGCGCCAAATGCCGGGGCCAGATCCTTGACCTCCAGGTGAGTCATGGCGTGATCCTCTAAATGTGGGTTCTTCAGTCCTGCGCGACAGGCTCAGGCGTTTTCGGGAATGCGGATCTTGCCGTTCCACGCGGTGGTCGGCAGGACGTTGGACATGCCGCCATCGACCAGCACGTCGCTTCCGGTCATGTATGAAGCTTCGTCCGAAGTCAGGAACGCGATCACGTTGGCGATGTCTTCGGGCGTGCCGCGCCGGCCGAGCGGGCAGGCATTAATCATGTCCAGCATCACCGGATGACCGTCGATTTCCTCGCGGCCCATCGGGGTATCGCTGATGCCGGGCGAAACCGAAAGAATGCGTCCGCCGCGCAGGCCCCATGCCTTGGCATGCCGGCGCGCCATGCGGTGAACCCCGCGCTTGGAAAGCTGGTAGCAAAGGCTGGGGGTGTCGACATCGAGAAATTCGGCCAGCCGATCGATCATGCCCGGTGCCAGCGGATCGTCGATCACCGCGAACATCGCGGGCGTATCGGGAACCATGTAGCCCGATTGCGACGCGGTCAGGATGCCGACCGTGCCCTCCTGGACGAGGGGTTCCGCAGCACGCACGATGCGCTCGAGCCCGACGAGGTTGACTTCGAGGATGCGCCGGCCCGGCGCCTGCGATCCCGATACGCCGGCGGTCACGACCAGGGCTTTGAGATCGCTCACTTCCGCCATCAGCGCGTCAATCTGCGCCTGGTTGGAGATGTCGCAGGCCATGGCCTTGATGTCGCCACCGATTTCGGCGGCGATCTTCTCGGCGCCTTCAAGATTGTAGTCGGCAACGATGAGCCTGCCGCGTGGCGCAAGCTTACGTGCTGTCGCGGCCCCCATGCCAGACGCGGCGCCGATCACGACATTGGTCATTCATTCATCCTTCCCTCTAGGCGCTCCCGCGCCGCGCATGTGCCGGCCGATCGGGACGTATCCTTGGCAAAAAATAGTAATCACTATGCGCGGAGTGTCAAGCCGCTCTATGATGCCGCTCGCACGGTCGCGGGCGATTCCCGGGTTCGGCCGTGCGGTTCACCTGCCGGCGAGCGTGCCACCGCCCGTTCGCCGGGTTCTTCGCCCCCCAGGGACGGGTGAACGATCAGACGGTCAAACGTAGGGAGATGGATGAAATGGCAGAATTGCGCTTCGATGGAAAGGTGGTGCTCGTAACTGGCGCGGGACGCGGGGCCGGGCGCTCGCATGCGCTCTCGCTGGCATCGCGCGGGGCGAAAGTGGTGGTCGCCGATCCTGGCGTGGCAATCGACGGCTCGGGTTTTTCGGCGGGCCCTGCCGACGAGGTGGCGAGCGAGATCAAGGCCGCGGGCGGGGAAGCGGTGGCTTGCTACGAATCCGTCAGCGAGGAACAGGGGGCCGCCGCCATGGTTCAGGCCGCGCTCGACAGCTTCGGGCGGCTCGATGCGGTGATAAACAATGCCGGTATCGCCAAGCCGGAGCGATTCGAAGTCCACACCGCCGATGAATTCCGGCGCATGATCGATGTCCATTACCTGGGCACGGTTTACGTCACCCAGGCCGCCTGGGGCCATTTCATGCAAAACGGCGGCGGACGAATCGTCAACACCGTGTCGGAAGGGGCGATGGGCACGCTGCCGATGATGACGGCCTATGGCGGCGCCAAGGGCGCGGTGATCGGCCTGACCCTGGCGCTCGCCGCCGAGGGGCCGAAGTATGGGATCAGCGTCAATGGCTTCGCGCCGCGTGTCGCCAGCCGCATGTCTTCGCCCACGGTGCTGGGGCATGTTCATGACTTGCCGCCCGAGCGCTTTTCACCGCTCGGCAATGTTTTCCCGCCGGAACTGTGTTCGCCCGCGGCGATCTATCTCGCGCATGAGGCTTGTCCGCTCAACGGGGCCATGCTCGTTTGCGGCGGCGGGCAGGTGATGCGCATGGGATTCAAGCAGAACCAGGGCCTCACCAGCGCGAACCTGACGGTCGAGGAAATCGCAGAAAATATCGCCAGTATCGCCGACATGGCCGAAGCCGCCGATGTCGAGGTGGGAATGGCCAGCCGCAGCTGACGTCTTCAGGAAGTCGATGCCGCGATCGCATGATCGGCGGCTTCGGCTTCCGGTGGCGCCGGCTTGGGCAGCAACAGGAAAAGCAGGCTGCCGGTCAGCGCCAGGATGCCGCTGACGACCAGAAACAGGCCATAGCCGCCGGTGCCCTTCAACGTCATGCTGAGCAGCAGCGAGCCGCCGGCGGAGCCCAGCGATATCGATGCCGCCATCAGCCCGAGCACGGTCCCGTAGATCCTGATCCCGAACGACCGCGCGACCAGGTAGCCGATCAGGTCGCCCTCCGCGCCGTAGGACAGGCCGATAAGCAATACGGCGCCGGTCAGCACCGCCGCGGCATCGAAGTTGGCCGCGATCAGGAACTGTCCGATCGGCGGCATGGCCATGACCACTGTCGCCACGACCGGCGCGGGGAAGCGATCGAGGGCAAGGCCGCAGGCGAATCGGCCCACCAGGATGCCGACGGCGAATATCGAGATCATGCCTGAAATCTGCTGCGGCGACACGTCGTAAGCCTGCAGCACGACGCCAAGCTGGGTATTGGTTATGAACTGCGAGACGTTGGACAAGGTAATGCCGGCGAACAAGATCCAGAACGCCGGCATGCG
The DNA here is from genome assembly GCF_900113255.1 of Novosphingobium sp. CF614. Lineage (GTDB taxonomy): Bacteria > Pseudomonadota > Alphaproteobacteria > Sphingomonadales > Sphingomonadaceae > Novosphingobium. The sequence continues at coordinate 412,411 of NZ_FOOR01000001.1, read as the reverse complement.
CACGAGCATCCTGTATGCACCTTCCGGCTTCCGCTTCGCCGGCGGGATCCGGGCAGGGGCCGCGCGGCGCGGCGGTACGAGAGCGATGGCGATGAAGCCGCCGATGGCGGTGAAAAACGCCAGCGCGATATATCCCGCGCGCCAGCCGTGCGCGGTGATGAAGTTGTTCAGCATGGGCCCCGCGACCGCGATGGTCACGGCTGGCCCCGATGCCGCGATCGCCAGCGCCATCCCGCGCGCGCCGTGGATATGCTGCACCACCGTGCGGGTGAAAACCGTCGATGTCGTGGTCATGCACAGCAGGTTCTGGATGACCACGACCGCGATATAGAACTGGAAGTCGCCCGACATGCGGCTCAGCGCCAGGAAGCTGATCGGGCCGGTGACGAATCCGACAAGGGCGGTGCGCCGCACGTCGAACCTGTCCACCAGCCGTCCGGCGATGGGAAGTCCCACAAGCGTCATCAGGCCTAGCATGCCGAGCAGGGCGAAGTCCGCCTTCGACCAGCCGAAGGCCCGAAGCAGATACGGCCCCATGATCGAATTGGTGAAGGCAAGGGCCGTGAAGCCGGTGCTCAGGCCGATCATCGCAGCAAGCAGCGGACGCCAGTTTGCCCGTAGTTCCTCGAAATAGGTCATGGCCTCTCCCGCCCGGAAGGTGCATTTCGCGCCGTCCAGGTGCGGACGGGCTTTTGGGGCACCTTTCTCGATCGCCTTTTTCGGGGCCGCGTTGGGATTTCGTCAAGCGATGTTCGTCAGGCGGCGAATGTTTAACTTGGCTCTTGACGGGCCGAGCATAGTGGCTGCTATAAGCACTGAAATAGTATGCACTATGTCACTCGCAAGTGAATGCAAGCAAGGGGATCGAGATGCCTGAAACCGTGGTTGTCGACAGCGCCGGCGCCGAGATGAAGCTTTACCAGGTCAAGCCCGAAGGGGCGGCCAAGGGCGCGGTGATCGTCATCCAGGAAGCGTTCGGCATTACCGATCATATCATGGATATCTGCGCGCGAATCGCGGCCGAAGGTTTCCTTGCCGTGGCGCCGCACGTATTTCACCGCAGCGGGGATCCGCTGATCTCCTACGAGAACATGAAGGACGTCATGCCTCACATCATGGCGCTCAACCGCACCGATGTCGAAGCGGATCTCACGGCCTGTTTCGACTATCTGGCCGGGCTGGGTTTTTCGGGCCGACAGGTTGGGATCATCGGCTTCTGCATGGGCGGAACGATCTCGTTCTTCGCGGGCGCGCAGTGGGAACTGGGCGCGGCGGTGACGTATTACGGGGGTGGTATCGTGCAGGGCCGTTTCGGCCTGCCGGCGATGCTGGAACTGGCGCCGACCCTCAAGTCGCCCTGGCAGGGCAATTTCGGCGATCTCGACCAGTCGATCCCCACTCCCGAAGTGGAACAGCTGCGCGAGGCGGCGGCCAAGGCCGGTGTGGCGACCGAGGTCAACCGCTATGCCGAGGCCGATCACGGCTTTCACTGCAATGACCGCAGTTCCTATCACGAAGCCTCGTCGAAGGAAGCTTGGCCGAAAACCGTGGCATTCCTCAAGAGTCACATCCAGGCCGGTTGAGGGCGATGCGGCGCCTGGTGCTCGGAGTCGACGAAGGCGGGCGATCCTGCATCGTCGAATCGGGCGCCGTGGCCACCAGCGCGATCGAGGGATTCGAGCGGGCGTCGATCGCGAGGCTCTTCGCGATCGACCAGAGCCCGCCGCCGCCGGTGGCAAAGGGGCTTGGCCGCTATCGGCCCGGCGTACTTCCGCCGGGGCATCTCGACTGGTATGTGATAGACCATGCACCGCGCGATGAGGATCTGCCGATGCCTCAGGCGAAAGACCTTCATTATCGCGACGTCGTCGATCTGATCCTGATCGTCGAGGGTAGCGCGCAGTTGGTGCTTGGTGATGGCGCGCATCAGGTGCGTTCGGGCGACTGCATCGTGATGGCCGGCACTGAACATGCTTTCAGGCCCGATGCCGGCGGCTGCCGTCTCATGGGCCTGGCCATTGGAGCACAGGTGGCGAAGAATTGAAAACATGAGCTGAAACAAGCGCAGGCTATCGGGAGAGAACGATGGACGATATCGAGGCGATCAAACGGGTCCAGGGCCAATATGGCAGGGCCGCCGACACCAGGAACTGGGACCTTCTAAGGCCGACCGTCACGGATGGTTTCCATTGCGATACCGGTGCCGGCGGCAAGGGCGCCACGACCGGGATCGAAGCCTTCATCGCCCGGGTCGGCACGAACCCGGCGGTGACCGTCCATCATGCGATGCTCCCGGAGATCGAGCTGACATCGCCCACCACGGCGACGGGTATCTGGGCGGTCCATCTTTTCGCCAAGACACCCGACGGCTCGTCGGTCGATGCCTATGGCCACTATCATAATACCTACGAGAAGCGGGGCGACGCCTGGCGGCTCAGCAGTCTCAGGCTTGAATGGCTGCATCGCGAAATACGCCCCGGGCAACCGGTCAAGACCAATCAAGCGGTGATGGGAGGAGCGGCATGAACACGGCGCAAGGTGTGATGGAGGCGGCGCAGGCCGCCGATGTTCCGCAGCCCCGATCGGGATCGAATGCGCTTTCGCACATTCGCATCTGCGATCTTACCGGCCTGCTCGCGGGTGCCGGGGCGACACGTTTCCTCGCCGCTTTCGGCGCGCAGGTCATCCGTGTCGAGCAGCCCGCGCACGAAAAGCACCGCTGGGACTTCCTGCGCGGCGGATTCTCCCCCGACGGCCAGCGTAGCGGCATCAATTTCGGCGGCAATTTCAACAACCACAACGTCGAGAAGCTGAGCATCACGCTCGACCTCAAGAGCGCGGAAGGCAAGGAACTGCTGGCGAAGCTGGTCGCCGTGTCCGACGTGGTGACTGAAAACTTCTCGGCGCATGTGATGGAGCGCCTGGGCTATGGCTACGACTGGCTGCGTTCGGTCAACGAACGGATCATCTACGTTTCCAACAGCGGCTTCGGCAAAAGCGGGCCCTATTCCGATTTCAAGTCGGTGGGACAAGTGGTCCAGGCGGTCAGCGGATTGAGCTTCGTTTCGGGCCTGCCGGACCAGCCCCCGGCCGGCTGGGGCTTTGCCTATATGGATCACCATGGCGCCTATATGATGGCCACCGCGGTGCTGGGTGCGATCATTGCCCGCAACCGCACGGGTCAGGGCCAGTGGATCGACTTTTCCTGCACCGAGGCGGGGATCGGCCTGGCCGGACCCGAACTGCTGGATTCGACCGTCAACGGCCGGCCCATGCGCCGCCCGGGCAAGCCCAATTCGAACAGTGACAATTTCCCGCCGATGGTGCCGCACGGCGTCTATCCGGCGGCGGGGAGCGACAACTGGGTCGCCATCGCCTGCCGCAGCGACGCGGACTGGCAGCGCCTTGCCGAGGCTATCGGCGAGTCCTGGGCGCTCGATCCGGTGCTGGGCGCGTTCACCGAACGCATGGCGCGCCGCGAGGAGATCGATGGCCGGCTTGGCGCATGGACCAGCGGATTGCAGCGCGAACAGGTCGAGGCGCTGGTGCGCTCGGCGGGTGTCCCCGTGGCCCAGGTGGCGCGGCCGGAAGACCGGATCGAAAAGGACCCCCGCACCCGGGCCTGGGGCTTGTGGCCGCAAGTCCAGCATGACGAGATCGGGGAAGTCCGCGTGGAGGGCATCCCGGTCCATATGTCGGAAACCGACTGGTCGATCGCCCGCGGGGCACCGTGCCTCGGACATGACAACGATTTTGTCTACGGCTCGCTGCTTGGCCTTTCGGTCGATGAGATCGCGGGCTTCAAAGCGCGGAAGGTGATCTGACCATGGCCGATGCAACACAGACGAAGACCGGCGCGGCGATGCCCGCGCTGCTTGGCGGTCTCAGGGTCGTCGAACTCGCCAGCGACCGTGCCGCCTATGCCGGCAAGCTGATGGGCGATCTGGGCGCCGACGTGATCGTGGTGGAAGCGCCGGGCGGACACGCCTCGCGCGGGTATGGGCCCTTCGTCGACGACAAGGCGGATCCCGATCGCTGCCTGTGGTGGTGGAACTACAATACCTCCAAGCGTAGCGTCGTACTCGATCTTGCCACCGAAGCAGGCCGCGCGGACTTCCGGCGCCTGGCCGGAAGCGCCGACATCGTGCTCGAAGGCGAGGATCCGGGCGTGCTGGATGCGCTGGGCATCGATCATACCCAGATCCGCGCCGATCTGCCGGGACTAGTGTGGGTATCGGTCACGCCGAACGGAAGGCGCTGCCCGGAGCTGCACGAGCCGACCACCGATCTTACCATATTGGCCGCCGGCGGCCTCGTATGGAACTGCGGCTATGACGATCACAGCCTGCCTCCCGTGCGCCCCAGCGGCGGCCATGCCCAGCACACGGCCAGCGCCTTTGCCGTCATGGGCGCTCTCACCGCGGTGGTTCACCGCGATGTCTCCGGCATTGGCCAGCATGTCGACGTCAGCATGCTGGCCGCCACCAATGTCACGACGGAGGTCAGTTCGGTCGATTTCCTCTATCGGCGCGCGACCAACCAGCGCCAGACCGGCCGTCATGCCAGCGAGCACAACACCATGGGCATCCAGACCATGACCGGCGACGGCGGCTATGCCAGCAACCCGCTGGGCCTGACCACCGCCGGCAATTACCAGGCGGTGCTGGACTGGCTGCGGGAACTGGGGCTGGAGGACCAATTCCCCGAGGCGTTCTTCCTGCAGATGGGGATCGATCGCGGCGGTGTTTCGTTGAAGGTGCTGGGCCAGGATGTCGAGGCGACGGAAATCTACCGCGCCGGGCGCGAGGCGCTGTACCTGATCGCTTCCCAGCTGACGACGCCCGAATTCTTCGTCCAGGCCCAGCAGCGGGGCATCGCCTGCGGCGCGGTCTATGCACCGGACGAGGCCCTGGCGGATGCGCATTTCCGCTTCCGAGGCTATCCGGTCGAAGTCGAGCATCCCGAGCTGGGCCGGTCGTTCACCTATCCGGGCCTGCCTTTCGCCGGAGAGGCGATCCCGCAGGCGATCAGGCGCGCCCCGCTGGTCGGCGAGCATACCGAGGAAGTGCTGGCTGAGCTGGAGTAGAGACGGTCACGAAGTAGGTACAAGGCACCCCTAAGGCACCCACAAAGGCCGGACATCGGGAGAGGAAGAAAGTGTCGAAGCTGGATGGAAAAGTGGCCGTCATCACCGGTGGGTCGACCGGAATCGGCCTGGCGACGGCCAAGCGATTCGTCGATGAAGACGCCCATGTCTTCATCACTGGTCGCCGGCAGGCGGAACTCGACAAGGCGCGGGACGAGATCGGCCGCAACGTCACGCCCGTCCAGGGCGATGTCGCGAACCTTGCGGACCTCGATCGGCTCTACGAGACCGTCCGGGCCGAAAAGGGCGTGGTCGACATCGTCTTCGCCAATGCCGGCGCGGTGGAGCATGTGCGGATCGATGCGATCACCGAAGAGCATTACGACCGGATCATGGGCGTCAACCTGAAGGGCGTGGTCTTCACCATCCAGAAGGCCTTGCCCCTGATGACGCGGGGCGGTTCGATCCTGGTCAACACCTCGATCGTCGGCATCTCGAAAAGCGTTACGTCGCTGGGTATCTATTCGGCCAGCAAGGCCGGCGCTCGCGGGCTGATCCGCGCCCTGGTGCCGGATCTCAGCGCCAGGGGGATTCGGGTGAACGCGCTGAGCCCGGGTTCCACCGACACGCCGATTTTCGATGGCCAGTTCGCCACCCAGACGATCGCCAACGCGGCGCGCGAAGCCGCTTTGGCGTTAACGCCGCTGAAGCGGATGGGCACTCCCGAAGAACTCGCCAACGCGGCCTTCTTCCTGACATCGGACGAATCGAGCTACATCACCGGCGTCGATCTGCAAGTGGATGGCGGCATGGCGCAAATCTGAAATCGCAGGGCGAACGTCACTTGTCTGTTGATATTCGCTCATTTATGGTATTCGAGATGCATATGACGGTCGAGTGTCAGATTCGGAGAGGCGCGTGTTCGCGGGCGGCGCATGGCGCGCAAGCCGGAGATCGCGGTGAAACGGTGTGGGGCCTTCATTCGCACGCAGCGTGAATTATGAACGTATATTTGGCGAGTTCCAACGAAATAGGAGACAGAAAATGGCAGAAGCTATTTTCACGGATGATGAAGTGAAGCAGAAGCCCGTTCATTGGGATCCTTATAATGTCACCTATTTTTCGAACCCTTATCCGGTTTTCCGCCGTCTGCGGGAAGAATCGCCAGTATATCATAACGAGGAGTTCGATTTTTACGCCTTGAGCCACTACGATGATTGTGTAAGCGTTCTGGGAAATCGGGATGACTTCATTTCATCGAAAGGCGGCGTGCTGGAGTTCATGAAGCAGCAGGCGAGCGCGCCCTCGGGCATGTTCATCTATGAGGATCCGCCGCTTCACACGATCCATCGCCGGCTGCTGTCGCGTATCTTCACGCCGAAGCGGATGGGCGCGCTCGAAACGGAAATCCGCGATTTCTGTGCCCAGGCGCTGGATCCGCTGGTCGGTGGCAAGGAGTTTGATTTCATCGTGCACCTCGGTACGGAAATGCCGATGCGGGTGATCGGCATGCTGCTGGGCATTCCAGAGGAACACCTCAAGGAAGCGCAGCGCGTGGTCGACGACAATATGCGGACCGAGCCGGGCCAGCCGCTTGCCGAATCGGGCAAGGGCATGACCGGCGAAGCCTATGCGGATTTTGTCGACGCGCGTATCAAGAACCCGACCGACGATTTGATGTCCGACCTGATCCGGGCGGAGTTCGAAGACGCCAACGGCGTGACCCGGACGCTGACCCGTGCCGAGATCCTCACCATGGTCGCGCTGTTGTTCGGCGCCGGCAATGAAACCACCAATCGCCTGATCGGCTGGACCGGCAAGCTGTTGTCCGAACATCCGGATCAGCGGCGTGCGATTCGCGAGGACATGAGCCTGATTCCCGATGCGATCGAGGAAGTCCTGCGCTACGAATCGCCGGGGCCGTACATCGGCCGCACTGCGGCGCGCGAAGTGGAATTCCACGGTGTGAAAGTGCCCGCCAACAGCATCGTCCTGTCGCTGGTCGCTTCGGCCAATCGCGACGAGCAGAAGTTCGTCGATGGCGACACGTTCAACATTCACCGCGCGCGGCACCCCCATCTGACGTTCGGTTACGGCTTCCACAATTGCCTTGGCAATGCGCTGGCGCGGGTCGAAGGGCGTATCGCGCTGGAGGAAGTGCTCAAGCGCTTCCCGGACTGGGAAGTCGACATGGACAGGGCGGAGATGTCCTCGACCGCGACCGTGCGGGGATGGGAAACCCTGCCCGCTCATATCTGATATCAACGGCTCAAAGGAATCGCTCGTCATTCCCGCGTAGGCTGGAACCCATCTCTCGAGCGACCGGCCTGACGCAAGGCCGGGAGATGGAACCCCGCTTTCGCGGGGATGACGAAGAGAGACCAGAAGTTAAGACCGTTGGTATGATATCAGATTTCGCAATACCAGATCTCTCGGACCGAGGTTCCTCTTCTCCCTTCGTCGTTGCGAGACGGCGAAACCGTCGAAGCAATCCAGGGCGGCACCAAAACGCCCTGAATTGCCACATCGCCTTCGGCGGTTCGCAACGACGAAAGGAAGGAGGACAAGAGTTCCGGTCAATGAGGTTTGGCATGACGCGCGGTTTTGAAGATGTCGCCGCGCCCTTCATCCGGGGGGCGGGGCAGGGCCTGTGCGGGCTGATGATATCACGCGATCCGTCGCCGGTTGCCGTCGAGACGCGCCGGTCAAACGCAAGGAATTGAGAGGCAATGCCAAAGATTACATTTATCGAAGCGGGGCAGGAGCATGGGCGGGTGGTCGATGCCGATGTCGGCATCAGCGTGATGGAGGCGGCCAGGAATGTCGGAATCGCGGGCATTGCCGCCGATTGCGGCGGCGCCTGCATTTGCGGCACCTGCCACGTTCACGTCGATGCCATGTGGCGTGATCGCGTCGGCCCGCCGACCGACATCGAAATCGCCACCATGGATTTCTCGGAAGACGTCCGGTCCGAAAGCCGCCTGTCCTGCCAGATCAAGGTCACCGAGGATCTCGACGGCCTCGTCCTGCGCGTCCCCGGGGCATAGTTTTCGCCTTCCCCGGGCCCGCCCCTTCGCTCCGAGCGAAGGGGCCAGCAATTTCAGCCTTCCCAATAATTTTAGCCCTCCATGTCGGCCTTCAGCGTATCGAGCGCGTGCTGGTATTCGACCGAAGCGCCCTTGAAGATGAAATCCTCGGTTTCCAGATCCCAGGTCACGGTCGATTGCGACGGGCCCGTCTCCGTGACTTTGAGCGTGCCGTTGAGCACCTTGGCGATCTTGCCGGGGCCGGCCAGCGCCTCGAAACTCACATCGTGCGGAAGGTCGTAGCTGTAGGTGTGGCGCGTGTCGTCATGCTCGATCAGCCGCTGCACCAGGTTGAAGTCCCAGGCGTCCTTGGTGACGGTGCGAATGTTGCCGTCCATCCGGCAGTTGTGCGGCTCGGTGCCCGGAATCCAGCTGATGTCGGCGAAATTGCCGATGCGGGCCCAGATCTCGCTGGCGGGCCTGCTGATGGTCGTTTCCGCGCGGGTCTTCATGATGGCCATCGCTCTCTCCTTCGGTTGCTGTCAGGGGTGGCTTGAATAGGTCCGGCCAGATCCGCTGCCGGTGAAGATGTCCGGCATGGCGATCCGGCCGGGCCATCGATGTGGATGATCCCCTCGGCGGCGAGTCGATCCAGGTCGGCGGGGTCGAGCTTGATCGCGCCAAGCACTTCCGCCGTGTCCTGGCCGAGCGTCGGGGCCGGAGCGGGAGCCGCGATGGCCGGATCGCTACGCACGGGGCTTTTCATGGTGACGGTGCCCTGATCGGCTTCGATCCATTCGATCCGGGCCAGCATCTGCGGATCGTCCGCCACTGCCGCGCCTTCGTTGACCGGAACGACCGGCACGTCGGCGCGGGCGAAGATTTCCATCCAATCGGCCATGTCCCTGGTGGCGATCGCCGCGATCAGTGCCGCGTCGATCTCCGGCGATCCGCGCACGACATGGCCGCTCCCCTCCGCATGCACGGCCAGGTCGGGGCGGCCGGTGGCCTCGGCCAGGCGCAGGAAGAACTTGCGTTCCAGCGCCATGACCATCAGCACTTTGCCGTCGCGGGTGCGATAGGCCTGCATGGTGGAGCCGCGCGCGCGTTCACCCGCTGCCGCGGGCGAAGCAGGTGGAGGGGCTACCGTCCCGGCCGCGGCCGCGCGCTGTTCGGCGACGGCTTCTTCCATGGCATAGTTGGCGAAAGCCGCGGCATCCGACTGGGCGATGTCGAGGAACGCCGGTTGCCCGGTGCGGCGGCACCATGATAGCGCGGCAAGCGTCGCGGATGCGCCGAGCAGCGGCGCCACCAAGGCTCCGAAATAGACGTGCCGCGAGGGTACGCAAGGCTGGCCGTCCGCATCCTGTTCGATACCGGCGAGGCCGGCCACGGCGTCGAAGCCGACGCCGTGGCCCGGCAGGTCGCGGTATGGACCCGTCTGGCCGTAGCCCGACAGCGAGACCGTGACCAGGTTGGGCTTGAGTTCAGTCAGCAGCTCGCGGGTCAGGCCCATCTTGGCGAGGGTTCCCGGGCGCAGGCCTTCGATGACGACGTCCATCGTGGGGATCAGCCGTCGCAGCAGGTCAAGCCCGGCGGAACTGTGCGTATCGAGCGCGAGGCTGCGCTTGCCTCGGTTCCAGCGGCGATGAAGGCCCGAATCCGTGTATCCCGGCCGGGTTCCGATCAGACGGGTGGCATCGCCGCGTTCGGGCGGCTCGATCTTGATGACTTCGGCGCCGAGGTCGGCGAGATGCATGCCGAGCTGGGTAGGAGAGAGGCTGGCGATCTCCAGCACCCGCACGTCGTCGAGGAAGCGCACGCCGCCGCTGTCGGCCGCCGGGGATTTGGGGTCTGTCACCCGGCGAAGGCCTCCACGCCGATCGGCGTGGAGGTGGACGCGGGGCCCCTGCACGCGACGGGGTCGGTGCCCGCTCCAGTGCGTACCCAGTACTTGCGATCGGCATCGATCGAAGTGAGATCGGCGGTGCAGAACTCGCACCGGCGGCCCGACGCGCGCTCCTCGACGATCCAGTGCAGCTCGGCGAAGAGATACCAGGTGTCGACGGCGCGGTTCACCACTTGCAGGTCGATCACGCGAAAGCGTTCGAACAGGCTGGTGTAGTAATCGCGGATGGCCTGCGTCCCGCCCACGTTCAGGAGGCTGGATTCGTCGGTAAGGTAGCTGCGGATGGCGACGGCGGCATCGTCCCGGTGGGCCGCCACGATCCTGTCGACATCGCCCGCGCGCAAGGCGGTGAGGTGGGCTTCGTGCTCGTGAAGCGCGGTCAGCCGGCGCTCCGGAACGCGTCCGTCGTCGGCCGGGGCGGTGCCGTCTGGCAGGCGGCCGACGGTTGCGATCTGCAGTTCGCCCAGGATGCCGTCACGTCCGATCGGAAACAGGACCACGGTCTGGCCCTTATGCTGCGATCCGTTCGCCACGACCCTGATGTTCGAGGCGCCGGACCACATCGTGTACCAGCCGGAGCGGATTTCCAGCAGCGGTTCCCAGCCGCGGATTTCCAGTTCCTGGCGAAGGTTTTCGTACTGGCCGCGCACTTCATCGACGGTGGTGCCGGCAAGGAAGCGATAGGCGCCGCCATCGGCGGCGGATTCGCGCGCCAGCGTCCAGGCGATCGGCCCGTCGGTGGCCAGCGTGGCGGCGATCTGGACGGGGTCCTGCGTATATTCCGCGAAGATGTGCTTCCAGCTCAGCTCGGCGGCCCGCTCGGCGAGGCGGGCATGGGTAACAGCCTCTTCGTTCAGCGATTGCTCTTCCATCCCGCTCACCTCTCCTGTTCGGCCGACGCCTGACGCCCGTCCCTGCGCCCCGTGATCGTGCGCTTGCCGGGTATCCTAGCCTGCCTGGTTTTCGATGCAATAGTAGAAACTATGTAACGTGCCGGGCGGACAGTTCCGGGGACGGCGCGGGCGGCAGGAATCGGCTCGAAATGGCGAGTCCCGGGGAATGCGCAATTCCATAGCAGTTACAATATAAGTTGATGGCGACGGCGATCCAAACTACGATGGACAATCAGGATCGCAGTCGTGATGCTCGTCGCAAGGTAGCGGCATGATCCTGAATTTGCCGGTCGCGAATAGCGGCTCCGTCGAACGCGCATACCCTCGCTTCCCCAAGGCGACGATGCGGAGTCCGGCAGGAAACGCGATGGTCGAGGGAGTGGAACGAAAATGAACGCAGAAGTCAGGATATCGAACGGAGCTGGCCAGATCGGCCGGGACGATCGCAAAACCGCGGAATTCATCACCAGCAAGCTCAAGCCGTTCAAGGTCACCAGGATCGCGCGCGATTTCGCCTTCGCGCGCGAGATCCTGCGCACGGTGGGCATCAACCAGGGCCGTCCCGGGGTGGCAGCACCCAACGTGGACAATCCCGATCACGAATCGTTCTTCTTTCTCGACGGCGAACGGCATCGCAAGCGCCGGGCTTCGGTAGCGGCCTATTTCACGCCCAAGGCGGTGGTCACGCGCTATCGTCCGCTGATGGACCGCACCATGGACGAACTGATCGCCGATCTGCAGGCCAAGGGTTCGCGCGTGCTTGACGAGATGAGCCTGCAGCTTGCCTCCAACGTTGCGATGGAAATCGTCGGCCTGACCAACAGCGATAACCGGAAGCTGACCCAGGTCATCCGTGACCTGATGAATTCGAACTTCTTCCTGCGCATGCCGCCGTTCGCCCGGTTGCTGCTCAAGCCGCTGCTCATGCGCCTTTACGAGAAGCGGCGGGCGAAATTGACGATGGATCTCTATTACAATCATATCGTCCCCGCCGCCGAGGCGCGTCGCAAGGAGCCGAAGGACGACGTCATGTCGCACATGGTCAAGGAGAACTACTCCATGAAGGCCATGATTATCGAATGCCAGACTTATGCCGGCGCGGGCGTTTCGACGACGCGCGAGTTCATCGTCCTGGCCGCCTGGCAGCTGTTCGACCACCCCGATCTCATGAAGCGTTTCCTGGAGGGCGACGAGGCGGACCAGTTCGCGATCCTGGAGGAAATCCTGCGGCTCGATCCAGTGGCGAATTTCGTCTACCGGCAATCGACCATCGACCTTCCGTCGTCGGTAAGCGGCACGCCGGTAACCGAAGGCGAAGTGTTCGCCATCAACTTGCGGGAGGTGAATACCGACCCCAGCGTGGTCGGCGAATGTCCCTACCAGCTCGATCCCGATCGCCCCAAGCGCATGAAGGCCGCCGGTTCCTGGATGAGCTTCGGCGACGGGCCGCATCGCTGCCCGGGCTCGCAAGTGGCGCTTCACGAATCGCGCGTGTTCCTCGACCGGCTGATGCGGGTCCCGGGCATCCGGATGGTGCGGAAGCCGGACATGGTGCTCAGCGTGCAGACCCAGGGCTACGAACTGCGCGGCGCCATCGTCGCCTGCGACAAGGTGTAGCGAGGCCGTGGTCTTCCGCTCGGAATGATTCCAGCCGCGCGGTGGCCGCTTGCGCCGCGCGGCGAAATCGGCTCTCATTGACATTGGGGCCATCGCGAAAGCGTAATCGCCGTCACGCTTCCCAGTGAAATAGAACAGAAGGCGGCATGTCGATGAACAGCCAGGGCAAGAGTTCGGCGGCCGGCGAACTGCGCGCGCATTGGCCCATTGTCCTGACTGCCAGCATGGGCATGGCCCTGGCTGCGGCGATGATTATCATGCAGGGCGTGATGATTGTTCCGATCGAACGCGAGTTCGGCTGGAGCCGCGCGCGCATTTCCTCGGGATCGCTGATCGTTTCCGTTCTGGGACTGCTGCTGTCCACCGCCGCCGGCTATGCGATAGACCGTATCGGCGCGCGCCGTATCGGCATTGCCGTCGCCGTCACGATGAGCAGCGTTCTGATGCTGCTGGGAACCACCACCGACAACATCTGGCACTGGTGGTTCCTGTGGACGCTTTACGCGCTGGCCGCGACCGCGACGGGGACCGTCTGGCTGACGCCCGTGTCCGGCCGTTTCGACAAGAGCCGCGGGCTGGCGATCGCGATTACCCTGGCCGGGACGGGAATCAGCGGCACGATGCTGCCGATCATTGCGAACTACGTGCTGGAACACCATGGCTGGCGCGCTGCCTATTTCGTGGTCGGCGCGATCTTCGCCGCGATCACCGTGCCGCTGACACTGTTCGCCTGGCACGGCGCGGAGGAGCGCCCGCATGAAAAAGCGTCGGCCGGCGGCGGCCCCGTGGACCTGCCTGGCATGACGGTACGCGAAGGGTTTTGCTCCCCGAATTTCTACATCATCGTCGGCAGCATGATGATTAGTTCGGTGGCCTGGGTGGCGATGGCCGCGAACACCATTCCGATCCTGATATCGTTCAACCTGTCCGCCGCGCAGGCCGCCGCCATCGCCGGAACGCAAGGCCTGTCCGGCATCGCGGGGCGCTTCATGGGCGGATGGGCGCTCGACAGGATGCGCGCGAAGTGGCTGGTCTGCGGCGCGACCCTGTGCACGCTGGCGGTGCCGGTGATCTACATCACGCAGCCGGGGAACATCCCGCTGATCTTTGCCGTGGTCATGTTCGGCAGCGTGATGAGCGGAGTCAAATACTCCGGGATCGTCTACCTCGTCAGTCGCCATTTCGGGCCGAAGAGTTTCGGCACACTGTTCGGCACCGTCAGCATCGCACCGGCGATTTCCGCCGGAGTCGGCCCGGTGCTCGCGAGCTATGTCTACGACGTGACCAAGTCCTATTCGCTGGCGATCTGGGCGACGCTGCCCTCGGTGGCGATCGCCGCGCTGCTCATCGCCCTGCTTAGCCGCTATCCCGATTTCGAACCGGCCGCTACCGGGTAGGGAGCGGCCGGGATCGGTTCACACCGCGCCGGCGTTGGCGAACTGCGGCAGCCTCGTCTTGAGCGAATCCGGCATCGGCGCGAAAGTCTTGCGCAAGGTGCGGGACGGCCCTTCAACCTGCACGTTCGGGCGGGCATGCTGGAGTGCCAGATTGTCCCAGATCACCAGATCGTTCTTGCGCCAGGCGTGTTCGAACACGTTCTGGGGATCGTAGAGATGCTGGAACAATGCCTCCAGCAATTCGTCGCTTTCCGCCTTGGGCATGTCCGCGATGGCGCTGGTCATCTGCTGGCAGACGTAGAGCAGCGTCTGGCCCGTCCTCGGATGGCGACGGGCGACCGGCAGGCGCGTGCAATCGTCATCGTCGAACTTCGCGGTCAGCACATCGGTATCGCCGCCGGACCGTTCGTAGCTGATGTCGTGGACATGCTCGGCGATGCGACCCTCGACCCGCGCGCGCAGATCCGCCGGCAGCGTCTTCCAGGCCTGCGCGGCGCTGACGAACAGCGTCGGCGGCGCCGGCTGCCCCACGTCGAGGCCGTAGAGCGAAAGCAGTTCGCAGGCGTCTTCGCACCACATCATGTCGCTGTGCCACAGCAGCCGGCCGAACGGTGCGATGGCGCCTTTTTCCTTGTTGGAAATGAGCGATTCGCGCTTGGGATTGTTCGTCGGGTCCTGTGCCGGCGGCTCCTTGCCGATGAGGGCGTAGGAAAGATAGTACTGGAACGCCCGGTCGATGTGGAAATCGCGGAAGACCAGCAGGCTCTTCTCGTCGAACAATTCCCTGAGCCGCCGCAGCGTTTCGTCGTCGAGCGGGATGCTGGGAGCGAGTCCCGTGATCTCGGCGCCAAATGTCGGGGTCAGTTCGCGGACTACCAACTCTGCCATGGCCTGTTCCTCCACCGTTATGATTCTGTCAGTTGCGTTCTCGCCGCTGGCGCCTTCGCACCCACGGCCCGGCATGAATCGCCATTGCGATCACTATGTTTGGCATAGTACTCGCTATGGTTTATCTGTCAAGCATAAGCGTGCGATGGCGCGATGGACGGAAGCTGCCGGCAAACTCTGTGCTTGTGCGATGCGCGGTTCGGTCCTTAGGGTAGCCCGATTTACGAATGGGCCCGATTTACGAATGGGAATGCGCGGACTTTCTATGGCAATGGAACAAAGGGGCGCTGCCTTGAACATGATTAAACCGCCGGTGCGGCGGCGGAACAGCGCCGAGGATACCCGGCGCAAGGTTCTTGATGTCGTTCTTCAGACCGTGATCGAGATCGGATACTACAAGGCCAGCTCGAACGAGATCGCCCGCCGCGCGGGCGTGACCTGGGGAACTATCCAGCACCTGTTCGGCTCGCGCGACCAGCTGATGCTGGATGTCGTCAACTACGTTGCCGGCAAGATGGAGGCGTCGGTCGGCGCCGCCAGGGTCGATGGCGGGACGCTGGAAGAGCGGCTTGAGAATATCCTCGACGTTCTCGCCGAAACCTATGAGGGGGATGTCTACCTCGTCCAGATGCAGATACTGCTCGAACTTTCCGCGAACCCGCGCATGTCGGCGCTTGCCGAGCGCGTGATCGACCGCGAGAACGGCGGCACGTTCGATCGGCTTGCCCAGCCCCTGGTCGCCAAGGCGATCGGCGATGTCGCCGCGGATCCGGATCTGGTCTATTACGTGTTCCTGGCTCTCCGGGGGTTCCTGATCTCTAGCGCGTTTACGCGGCGCATCGCGAAGCTCCCCGAAGGCGCGTTGAACAAACCGATGGGCAGGACGGGCGTCCACGCGGCTGCGGTTCAGCGCCGGTTGCTGATCCAGGGCGTGGCCGCAACGATTCGCGCAGAAGCGCAAAAACGTGGAATGAAAGTCACCTGAGGTCCGGTTATCAAGCGTGGTATCGGCCAGGGCATCAAGCGCCGTGACGGTGCGCGAGCCCATCCGTATTGCTTGACACACGATGCATAGCGATTACTATAAACTGGAATGCGGACATTGCCCGGGACTCGGAGCCGGGGCTGGAGCATCGCGCGATTAGCTTCGGTTGCGGGAGGCGGAGATCGCGCGAAACGCGATAGAGGAGAGGTTATGGGAACGGAAAGTTCAGGGTCGAGTCGTTATCTTCTGATCTCGTCGGACGGTCATGCCGGCGCGAGCATCCGCGACTACAAACCCTATCTGGCCAAGGAATTCCATGAGGAGTTCGAAGTCTGGGCCAAGGAATTCCACGATCCCTGGGCCGATTTCGACAAGGAACTGGCCGATACCGACGATGAAGGACTGCGCATCGGCGTGTCCTCGGCATCCTCTCCCTATAACTGGGAAAGCGAGCAGCGGATCGAGATCCTCGAAGGGCAGGGCATCGTCGCGGAGGTCATCTTCCCCAACACCGTGCCGCCCTTCTACACCTCGGGCGCGGTGACCGCGCCGGCGCCGACCAGCGCGGAGGACTACCGCCGCCAATGGGCTGGCGTGCAGGCGCACAACCGCTGGATGGTGGATTTCTGCGCCAAGGCGCCGGGTCGCCGCGCCGGCCTCGTCCAGGTGTTCCTCAACAATCTCGATGATGCCATCGCCGAAGTGCGCTGGGCCAAGAAGCAGGGCCTGGCGGGTGTGCTGATCCCTTCGGACCATGCGCTGCACCTCCACAGTCTCTACGAGCGCCGGCTCGATCCGTTCTGGGCGGTCTGCGAGGAATTGGAGATGCCGGTCCACCGCCACTCGATCGCGGTGGGCCCGCCCGAGACCGAGGAAACCGGCCCGGCCGCGATCGCCGTTGGCGCCTATGAGACGTATTCGTTCTTCTATCGCACGCTCTCGCACCTGATGTTCGGCAGCGTTTTCCAGCGCTTCCCGAAACTCCAGTTCGTCATGACCGAGGTGGGTTGCACCTGGATCCCGCAGGAGCTGCAGCGTCTCGACTGGTCGGTGCGGCTGGGCCGGACCAAGGGCGAGATCGCCTATCCGCTCTATCACCGCGCGGTCGAGACGATGGACAAGCTGCCGTCGGAATACTGGCATGCCAACATGCATATCGCGCCTTCGCTGCTCGTCCGGAAGGATCTGGACGTTCGCCACGAACTGGGCGTCGATCGGATCATGTGGGGCGCCGACTATCCCCATCACGAGGGTAGCTTCCCCTACAACCAGCTCGCCTTGCGCCTGCTCTTCCACGATCTGCCCGAAGAAGAAGTGCGGCGGATGACCTCGCTCAATGCGGCGAAGCTCTACGGCTTCGATCTCGAAAAGCTGCAGAAGATCGCCGACCGGGTAGGCCCCACGGTGGAGGAAGTGGCGACTGCGGTGACGCCGGACGAGCTGCCGAAGGTCAGCTTCTCCCACACCGTCGGCGAAGCGATCGTCCGCAACCGGGCTATGGTGCCCGCCTGACCAGGGCGAGCGCCCAGAGATCAAACGATGCCTCTGCCAATGACGCAGGGGGAGGAGAGCATAGTTATGCAACAGCTTGAAATCCGTGAGCTGAGCCCGACCGTTGGCGCGGAAATCATCGGCTTCGACCCGAATGCCGAAATCGACCAGGACACCTGGGATCTGCTCAGCAAGACGTTCGACGAACGCGGCATGCTGGCATTTCGCAATATCGACCTGTCGGTAGCGCGGCAGCACGAGATCGTCGAAATCCTCCACGCCGGCGGTGATACGTCGGCGCCCGAGGGCATCGATGCGGAACGCTTCTCCTATGTTTCCAACAAGGAGGAGAAAGGCGGCGCGCCTTATGGCCGCCTGCTTTTCCATGCCGACATGATGTGGTCGGACATCGCGTTCCAGACGCCTTCGCTTTATGCGGTGGAAGCGCAGCAGCCGGCGACGCCGACGATTTTCGTCAATACCGTCCATGCATGGAAGACGCTTCCCGAAGATATGAAGGAGCGCCTGAAAGGGCTCAGCGCCCGGCACGAGAGCGGTCAGCAGGGGCGGGGCGACACCGAATACGAGGGCGAACTGATCCAGCCGCAGTGGGGAAAGCTGCGCGATACGGTGAAGCCTATCGCCACGCCCCACCCGCGCACGGGTGAGACCATGCTCTACATCTGCGAGCAGCAGACGCGCGAGATCGTCGGCCTGCCCAAGGCCGAGAGCGACGCGCTGCTCGATCAGTTGTTCCAGCACATGTACCGGCCCGAGAACATCATGGCTCACCAGTGGCGCACGGGCGACCTGGTGATTTGGGACAACATGTTCGCGCAGCACGGACGGCCCTACGTCGAGGGTGGCGGGCCGGCGCGCACGCTGCGCAAGATCCACGCCCCGAACAAGGTGCTCGACGCCTTCCTCAAGCAAATCGCCGATCTTCCGACTTACGAACGGGCGATGTGAAGCGATGAGGCTTCTGGTTCTCGGCGTCGATGCCGAAGGTCGTTCGTGCGTTTCGGAGCAGCGGGACAGTCTTGATTTCAGCGTCATTCCCGGTGTCCCGGGAACGACGATCGCGCGCCTGTTCGGCACGAGCGAAAGCCCGCCGCAGGCCTCTGCTCCGGGTGAAGGCAAGAAGATCGCCGACAGCCTCGCGCCGGGCCATGTCAGCTGGTATGTGATCCATCACGAGCCCTACGGGCCCGGAGAGAAGGAGACCGCAGCCACGGAGCTGCACTATCGCAATGCGATCGACCTGATTTTCCTCTTGGAAGGCGGTGGGGACATGATGCTGGGCGATGGCGCGCATCCGGTCCAGGCCGGAGACTGCGTCGTCATGGCGGGCACGTCGCACGGCCTGCGCCCCGGTCCGCAAGGGTGCCGGCTCATGGCATTCGCGATCGGCGCGACACCAGCCTGACGTTTGCGCGTCGGGAGCAAGGGACGGGTTCATGCCACTGATAGCGATCGGCGACGAACTGCTGGAGCAGGTGGCGGAGGCATCGTTCAACGCCAGCGAACAGACGCGGATTCACATCGAGGGCGAGATCGCCGGCCTGATTCCCGAGCTGATGGAAACACTCAGCCCGGAAGGGCCATATGCCTACACCATCCTGCCGGAGGTTCGGCCCGACGGGAGCGTAAGGCTCCCGGTCCTGACCACGCGCGAGCAGATTCGCGATGCCTATCAGATGATCCGCGGCATGTCGGAACTGCTGAGCGTCTCGGCGCTGACCGAGGTGCGGGGCGAATGGTACACCTTCCAGGACAGCATCTCGCGCACCCGGCTTCGCCACAATGGCCGGTATGGCGCTTCGCAGACGCTGGCGCTGTTTCCGACCGGACAGGATTCGGGCATTACCGGCGAACTGGTCTGGGCGCGTAAACCGCGTGAAATGCTGGGCGCGCGCGACGGGGTGCTGCCCCCGCCGGTCGATGCGGACCCGTTGCGGGCACTCGTTTCCGGCCCGCCGGGCACGGCCGAGCGGGAGCAGGTGTTTCAGCTGCATGTCCGCTACGTCGAAGCCTTGTGCGGCAACGACGCCGAAGCGATCGCCGAAACGCTCAACCCCGGCGTCGCATCGGCGGTCCGCGACTATGTGAACCCGACCGGCACGCTCGCCATGCTGGAGGGTATCGAGGCGCACAGGGCCTACTATCGCGCTTTCTTCGAGACCTTCGAAGTCCTGTCGGTCCAGCCGCTCGACCGCATCGCCGAGGACTGGTACGTCTTCGCCGAAATGCGCGTGACCGCGCGGTGGCGCGTCGGAGCGGACGTGGGCCGGGTCTGTACGTTCAATACGGCCGAATTCCATGTTCCCGCCAATGACGGCCGTTTCATCGCGCGTATCGGTCATGGGACCGATCCCTGCACGGGCCCGGGAACGGCATGAATCGAGAATCACCCTCGGCGAGGGTATGACCCAATTCGGTGCGGCCCCCGCCGTGCCAACAGTTCAGGAGGAAGGATGCCAATGCTGGAAAATCAACTCGATCCGATACGGTGCGACGCTTTCAAGGGCCCTTCGCTGTGAGCGGCCGGATGGAGGGCCGCCAGGCGGTCGTCGTCGGCGCCGGGCAGCCGGAGAGCGATCTCCTGGGCAACGGCCGCGCCATTGCGACTTTCCTCGCGCGCGAAGGCGCCGAAGTGTGCTGCGTCGATCGCGACATGGCACGCGCGGAGGCTACCGCCGAGATCATCCGCCAGGCGGGCGGCACCGCGCATGTCATCACCGCCGATGTCGGCAACGCCGATGACTGCGTTCGCCTCATCGAGGAATCGGCCGCCGCCATGGGCGGTATCGACACCCTGGTGAACAACGTCGCGATCAACCATGTCGATGCCGATCCTCTCTCGCTGGATATCGACGGCTGGCAGCTAATGATGGACATCAACTTGCGCTCGCAGTGGCTCACCTCGCGCACCGTGGTGCCGTTCATGCGCAAGAGCGGCGGCGGCGCGATCACCAATATCTCGACCATCGGCTCAAAGACGCTCGGCGGCCGCATGTTCGCTTATGCGATCTCGAAGGCCGGGGTGAACGCGCTCACCCATTTCTTCGCGGGAACTTTCGCCGGGGACAACATCCGCTGCAACACGGTCCTGCCGGCCTGGGTGCTGACGCCGCACTCGATTGAAGGCCTGACCCGCCACGGCTGGGTGCCGAGCCGGGAGGAACTCGAGCGCACGGGCAGCAACAACGTGCCAATGCATCGGATGGGCAGCGCCGAGGACGTGGCCAACGCGGTCCTGTTCCTTTCGTCGAACGAATCCAACTTCATCACCGGCCTCGAAGTGCCTGTCGATGGCGGCGCGTTGCAGATGATCGGTCGCTATACGCGGCCCCAGCCTGTCGCCGAAACAGCGGCGTGACGGCCTGACGGAGAAGATCGCATGGGATTTCTGGAAGGCAAGGTGGCGGTCGTTACAGGCGCCGGTTCGGGCATGGGCAAGGCCACGGCAACGGTGCTGGCGCGCGAAGGCGCGCTGGTCGTGGCCTGCGACATCAGCGGCGCGCAGGAACAGACCGTCGCCGAACTGGGTGGGCAGGCCGTCGCGGCGGGCTGCGACATCTCTGACGAAGCGCAAGTCAGCGCGGTGATCGACCTTGCGGTCGAGAAGTTCGGCCGGCTCGACGCCATGCTCAACGTTGCGGGGATCGGCGCGGGCGGCCCGATTGAAACCCTGGAGGCCGGCGACCTCCAGCGCATGCTCGACGTCAACCTGAAGGGCATGTTCTTCGGTGCCAAGCACGCGGTTCGCGCGATGAAGGAAACCGGCGGTGGGGCGATCGTCAACTGGTCCTCGCTGGCCGGTCTGATCCCCAGCCCCAACAGCGGCGCCTATGCCATTTCCAAGGCCGGGGTGGTGATGATGACGCGGCAATTCGCGGTCGAGGCGGGCAAGTACAAGATCCGTTCGAACGCGATCTGTCCCGGCGTGATTCTGACCGAAGGCATGGGCATCGCCGCGGCCAAGGCCCACCCGGAACGTGCCACGGGCAACCCGCTCGGCCGGGCGGGACTGCCTGAGGAGGCCGGCGAACTGGCGGCTTTCCTGGTGTCCGACCGGGCCGCCTACATCAATGGCGTGCTGATTCCGCTCGATGGCGGGTGGAGTTGCATGCTCGCCTGACGGGCTGCCCCGGGAGGATTCGGCGTGACGAGCAGTGTCGACGTCGGGATTGCCGGTTGACTTGTCTGGGCCAAGGTTGAAGGAAACCAATGTGGGGAAGAATGGGTGGCAGGACCTGCAGCCCTCCTTGCATGCATTTCACCTGGTCCAGACCCCGGGGGCAAGTTTGGCGGCTACTAAATCCTTGGGAGAGAGTTTGTCGAGACGGAGCGCACACAAGCTCAGGACGACAAAGATACTGCGCAACGCCGCCTTCGAGCTGTTCCTGGCAAACGGCTACGACATGACGACCACGGATCAGATCGCGGCGAAAGCCGGCGTCTCGACCCGCACGTTCTTTCGCTATTTCGATTCCAAGGACGAGGTCCTGTTCCGTGGTCAGCGGTCCTGGTCGGAAACCGTTTCCGACCTGGTCAAGCGGCAGCAGGCCGATCTTACGCCGATGGACGCGATGTGCGAGACGCTTGTCAAGCTGGCGACCGGCGTCAGTCGCGACGCGCTTGTCCGCTACGAGCGGATCGTCAAGTCATCCGTGACCCTGCGCGGCCTGTCCGACATGCATCATGCCGAGAACGCCCGCCGCGTTGCCGAAGCGCTGGCCGCCCGGCAAGGACTAGCCGAGCCCGACGATGAATGCACGCTCATGGCATTGGTGGGCCTGATGCTCTACCGGCAGGCGGTCGAGGAGCTTCGCGACGGCACCAGGAATTCCCCGATCGCGGACCTCATACGGGAGAAATTCGCGCTTCTCGAGGCAATCTACGGCAAGATCGTGGCCGGCCACGCAGCCGGATAACCGCCTTGCGGCCGACAGAGGTTGGCAATGCAACCTGTCAAAATCTCCTGAACTTTGCCTGTGCGCGGAGATTGACGAAACTGTCAGTTCGGTGGCAGTTTGCCGCCAGCGGTGGTTTGGCAGTCGTCGACCCGGGGATGAGGTATATTAATGGCATTCGTGAAGGTATGCGGTGTCGACGAGTTGGGGCCGCGTGGCTTCAATGCATTCTATCTGATGGATGTCGGTGTCGAGGTTCTGGTGCTGCGTGATCGGCTCGGGGAGCTGCGCGCATTCGATGGGGTCTGTCCGCACGAGGATTACCCGCTGGTCGAAGGGCAGTTCGACGGCGCGACCATCACTTGCGCGGCGCATGGGTGGATCATCGATGCTTCGACCGGCAAGGGTATCAGTCCGCCGACCTGCCGGATCCCCGCATATCCGATCAAGATCGAAGGTGACGAGATCCACGTCGACTTCGATCAGGAGCTCAACAACTAGGCCGTTTCCATCCAGAACGGGCGGCAGGAAAACGCGGAAAGCAGCCCCAGGGGTGGTGCCCGCATCGCATGGGAGAGAATATGAGCAAGGCAGGCAAACTCGCAGGCAAGATCGCCGTCGTCACCGGTGCCGGATCGAGCGGTCCGGGCGTGGGCACGGGCAAGGCCATGGCGATCACTTTCGCGCGCGAAGGCGCGAAGGTGGTGCTGGTCGACCTGTTCGAGGATCGCGCACGCGACACGCTGGAGATGATCGAGAGCGAAGGCGGCGAAGCCGCCATCGTCCAGGCCGATCTTTCCGATATCCCGTCGATCGAGAAAGTCATGGCCGATTGCGTCGCCGCATTTGGCGGGGTGGATATCCTGGTCAACAACGCGGCGCTGACCAGCCCCTATGGCCTGCTCGAAACGACGACCGAGCAGCTTGAGAAATGCATCGCCGTCAACCTCACGGCGCCCTTCCTGCTGTGCAAGGCGGCAATCCCCAGCATGATCGAGCGCGGCGGCGGATCGATCATCAACATCACCTCGATCGCCTCGCTGCGCGGCCAGGGCGGCAAGGGGTGCCCGGCCTATGCGAGCGCCAAGGCGGGGATGAACGGCTTGATGATCGACATCGCCGATTCCTTCGGCCGCCAGGGTATCCGCATCAACTGCGTCGCCCCTGGCATAATCGATACCCCCATGCGCGATGCCACCATCGCCAAAGGCGGCCATACCAAGGAGTCGCTCAACCTGGGCAAGAAGACGTGCCTGGGTATCGAGGGTGACGCCTGGGATATCGCCCGCGCGGCATTGTTCCTTGCCGGGCCCGACGGGCGCTACATTACCGGCGTGCACCTGCCGGTCGACGGCGGGGTCATCTCCACGTCGCACTGATCGCGCCTGCCGAAGGGGAGTTGGGCGAACATGGATATCGTCGATGTTCAACTCCACCTCGGCCCCGGGCCCGTCGAGCCGACGCTGGAGGCGATGGATTCGCTGGGCATCCGCTCGGTCCTGATCGAGGAATTCTGGATCGACGAACCGGGCAGGGGGCCGCAGGGCGGAATCAAGCCCGGCTTTTCGCTGCCCAACGGCGCGTGGCGCGCGGTCTATCCCGTCGCCCTGCGCGCCAGCATCCTGTACCCTGATCGCTTCGGCTACGTCGTGCGGATCGATCGGCGCGATCCCGACCTGGAAGGCGTCATGCGCCTGATCGCGGCCGAGCCCGGCGCGCGGGGATTCCGGATGCTGGCGACCTGGTCGATGGAAGAAGCGCAGGTGCTGGCCAGCGGCGGCTATGACGAGGTTTTCGGCATCGCGCAGGATATTGGGCTGCCGATCTGCCTGTTCGTTCCTGGCCACGTCGAACATCTTCCGCAATACCTGCGCAAGTTTCCCCGCCTGCAGTTCGTGCTCGATCATATCGGGATGGGCATGCCCAATCACCCGCCGGGACGGGCGGAGGCCGAGCAGGCCCGCTCGATGGACGTCACCTATTTCGATGAAGTGCTGCGGCTCGCCGAATTTCCGAACCTGGCGGTAAAGATCAGCCATGCGCCGATGCTGCTGCGGGCCGGGGCCTTTCCGTTCGAGGCAGTGCGGCCGCACCTGCGCCGCGCAATCGATGCTTTCGGCGCCGACCGGTTGATGTGGGCCAGCGACAAGACCGTGATGCGCCGGTACACTTGGGCGGAATTGCTCAACTATCTGCTGTTCGATCCGGAATTTTCCCCGGATGAGAAGGCGTGGATTCTCGGCCGCACCGCGCGGCGCCTGTTTCGCTGGCCGGAAGTATCGCCGCAAAATGCGAAAAACAAATAACAGATAGAGCGGGATCCGCCCCCCAGACGCGGCGGCATTCCAACGGACAGTCGATATTATGGGGTATCGATCGGCTTCGGATCAGGTGGTGCGATAGAACACCGCGTCGGCGCAGACGCGGTTCCGGCCCTGGTCCTTCGCCATGTAGAGCATCTGGTCGGCCGCATTGAGATTGTTGTCCAGCGATTCGTCGAACTGCATGACCGCGACCCCGACGGAGGCCGTCACTTTCAGCAGCGTCTTGTCGTGCATCACGGCGGCATCAGCGATCGCTTCGCGCACGTCCTCGCACACGTCGATGGCTTCATCGTTGGTCATCCCGCCCAGCAGCATGACGAATTCTTCCCCGCCCAGGCGGCCGGCCAGGCATTCCGTTTCCGGCAGTTCGTTCTGCGTGACTTTCGCCACCGCCCGGATCACCGCGTCCCCGGCGTCATGGCCATATGTGTCGTTCACTTTCTTGAAGTGGTCGATATCGAGAATGGCGAGCGACGCGGTGCGTCCCTTGGCGCGCAACGCGGCGATCTGGGCATGGGCCCGTTCGAAGAAGGCGCGGCGATTGTAGAGGCCGGTCAGGAAATCGCGTTCCGCCAGGTACTGGAGGCGCTTGATCTGGTTCAGCGTTTCGATGTTGCCGCCGATGCGGCACCGCACTTCTTCCGCGACGAACGGACTGTAGACGAAATCGGATGCTCCCGCCTTGAGCAGGGCGGCGGACAGGAAGGGGTCGGAACTGGCCGAAATGCCGATGATGCGAATTTGCTCGGGCGGGTATTTCGCACGGATTTCCTGAGTCAGCTGCTGCCCGTTCATGTCCGCCATGTGGTAATCGGTGATGACGAGGCGGATATCCCCGGCCGTTTCCAGGATCTGGAGCGCTTCGCGGCCGCTGGATGCTTCGTGGATCCGGTAGTTCTGCCGGTCGAGAATCTCGGCGAGGGACTTGCGGGCGCTGGCGGTGTCGTCGACGATCAGGATCGACGAGACATCGCCGTCCGTCACGCGCTGGATCGTGCGGATGATCTGGTCGACCGTGTCGGTCGCGTCCTTGATGAAGTAGTCGATCACGTTCGTCGCGCCGGCGCGTTCGCGGACCTTGCGATTCAGCATCGCGGTGAAGAGGATGGTCGGTACGTCCGCTTCCTGCAACAGGTCGACGATCTCGCCGTCGGGTGCATCGGGCAGGTTCATGCCGGTCAGCGCGAGCGTAGGCAGCGTCGTGTCCAGGGCCTGCTTCGCCTCGGCATAAGTCTTGTACCAGTCCACGCGAACACGCGTCTCGGCTTCGATCCGGGACTTGAGCATCAGCGCCATCGCGGCCGAATCCTCGATGAGCATGATGCTGCATGAAGCCGATCCAGTTTCGCCAGGAGACGCGTTACGGAAAAGCTGACGAAATCGGGACATGTCGGCCCTTTTTTTAGGCTTCCCGAAAGAAGCGGAAACAGTCGCTGGAAGGCCCTAGCACCCCGTGCTTAGGTTTCCGTGAAGATGGACTTTATGGAATTTCCGCTAGTGCCGGAAACGAACCTTTGCGCTTTCGCCGGCGCGATGCGCGCTTCCCTACAGTTGCCGCGCCAGTTCGTCCCGGAATCGGGGGTGGGCCAGGCCGATCATCGCCTCGGCGCGTTCCTTCAGTGTCTTGCCGCGCAAGTTGGCGGCGCCGAATTCGGTGACGATCCAGTGCACGTCGTTGCGCGGCGTCGTCACCGGGCCCTCGAGACAGGGAACGATGCGGCTGACCGTGCCGTGTTTCGCGGTCGAGCGGCAGGCGATGATCGATATCCCGCCTTTCGAGGCATTGGCGCCGCGCACGAAATCGAGCTGGCCGCCGGAACCCGAATACTGGTGTCCCAGCATGTGCTCCGAATTGCACGCGCCCGACAGGTCGATCTGCAGCGTCGCGTTGACCGAGACGACATTGTCGTTCTTGGCGATGTGGCGCGGGTCGTTCACTTCGTCGACCGGGAGCGAATAGACCGCCAGGTTATCGTCCAGCCATGCGTAGAACGGTGCGTCGCCCATCGCGAAGGTGAACACGCTGCGGCCCGGGAAGGTCGCCTTGCGCCGGTTGGTCACGGCGCCGCACTGCATCAGTGCGGCCATGGCGGGCGTGAGCAGCTCGGTATGGATGCCCAGGTCCTTGCGATCGGCCAGGCGGCGGCAGACTTCGGCGGGCAGGTTGCCGATGCCCATCTGCAGGCATGCCCCGTCGTCGATCATGGCGGCGATGGTTTCGGCGATCCGTTCGTCCTCGGGCGCGCATTCGTGCTCGCCGACCGCGATCAGCGGCGAAGTGTTCTCCACGATCGCGTCGATTTCGGAGATGTGCAGCGGAGATTCGCCGAAGACGCGCGGCATCAGCGGGTTGACCTCCACGATCAACTTCCCGGCGGCACGCGCGGCGACGGAGGTATAATCGTTGGCGGTGCCGAAAGTGAAATAGCCGTGCTTGCCCATGGGCGAGACCATGGTCACGCAAGCATCCAGCGCCACGTCTTCGCGCAGCAATCGGGGCGAGGCGCTGAAGGCGGTGGGCACGAAATCGATGAGCTTGTCGCAGGCCGCCGGGTCCGCCTTCATCAGCGCCCGCTCCACACCGCTCAGGAACATGCAGCGCGGCCGCACCCGGTCCAGCAGATCGCGGCGCAGCAGGGCCTTTGCCGCGTGGTCCATCGAATGGAAGTACCACAGGCGCAAATTCGCCAGTTCCCCCGCCTCTACCCTGCGCCCGAGCGCGGCGAGCAGGGCGGGCGGCTCGGCCACCGCCATGCCCATCGCGATATCGCTGCCGGAGGAAACCAGCCGTGCCGCCGCATCGGCGGTCATCAGCTTCGATGCATAGAGCTGCGTTACGTCCATCGCGGCCAAGGCTCGCACCGCCGCGCCGCGAGATCAATGCGTGTTGTTCCCAAGTGAAACGAAACCCCCCGCCTCCGGGTCAGTTGCCGGAGGCGGGGGCAGGGCCCGCCGCGCCGTGAGGGAGGGCGCGCGGCGGGGAACCGGGTCTTTCAGGCCAGGTCGAAGCGGTCGGCGTCCATGACCTTGGTCCAGGCCGCGACGAAGGCTTCGACGAAGGCGCCTGCGGCATCGTCGGTGGCATAGGCTTCTGCCAGCGCGCGCAGCTGCGAGTTCGAACCGAAGATCAGGTCCACGCGGGTGCCGCGCAGTTTCGTCTCGCCGGTTGTCCGGTCCTTCGCCAGGTAGACGTCGCCTTCGCCTTGCTCCCACTTCATCGTCGTGCTCGCGTTGAGCAGGTTGACGAAGAAGTCGTTGGAAAGCACGCCGACGCGATCGGTGAAGACGCCCAGGTCGGAGCCGCCGTGATTGGCGCCGAGCACGCGCAGGCCGCCGACCAGCACGGTCAGTTCGGGGGCGGTCAGGCCCAGCAGCTGCGCCCGGTCGATCATCAGATCCTCGGGAGAGCGTCCTTGCGGCCCGCGCGCATAGTTGCGGAAGGCATCGACCTTGGGTTCCAGCACGGCAAAGGAAGCCGCGTCGGTCTGTTCGTCGGTCGCGTCGGTGCGGCCGGGAGCGAAGGGCACGGTCACCGCGTGCCCGCCGTCCTTCGCGGCCTTCTCGACCGCCGCCGTGCCGCCCAATACGATAAGGTCGGCAAGGCTGACTTTCTTCCCGCCGCGCTGCGCTGCGTTGAACGTGCTTTGGATGTCTTCCAGCACCGAGAGCGCCTTGGCCAGCTCCTGGGGTTCATTGACGGCCCAGTCCTTCTGCGGCGCAAGGCGGATGCGCGCGCCATTGGCGCCGCCGCGCATGTCCGAGCCGCGAAAGGTCGAGGCCGAGGCCCAGGCGGTGGCGACGAGGCGCGGGACCGACAGGCCGGAGGCCAGGATCTCGGCCTTGAGCGCCGCCACGTCCGCCACGTCGATCAGCGGGTGATCGACCGCCGGCACCGGGTCCTGCCAGATGCGCAGGCTTTCCGGCACTTCCTTGCCAAGGTAGCGGATGTGCGGGCCCATGTCGCGGTGAGTCAGCTTGAACCAGGCCTCGGCGAAGGCGGCGGCGAACTCGTCCGGGTTCTCCAGGAAATGGCGCGAGATCTTCTCGTAGGCCGGGTCGAAGCGCAGCGAGAGGTCGGTCGTCAGCATCGTCGGGCGGTGCTTGCGCGCCGGATCGTAGGCGTCGGGGATGATCTCCGCCGCATCCCTGGCGACCCACTGGTGGGCGCCCGCCGGGCTCTTGGTCAGTTCCCATTCGAAGCCGAACAGGTTCTCGAAGAAGTCGTTGCTCCACC
The DNA here is from genome assembly GCF_900113255.1 of Novosphingobium sp. CF614. GTDB lineage: Bacteria > Pseudomonadota > Alphaproteobacteria > Sphingomonadales > Sphingomonadaceae > Novosphingobium. The sequence continues at coordinate 383,645 of NZ_FOOR01000001.1, read as the reverse complement.
GGGTCGGCGTCGTGGTCCAGGTCACTTCGAGGCCGCTGGTGATGGCGTCGGCGCCCTTGCCCGAAGCGTGGCTGCTGAGCCAGCCCTGGCCTTGCGCCTCGATCGGCGCGGCTTCGGGTTCGGGGCCCACCAGCGCGACATCGCCGGCGCCGTGCGTCTTGCCGAACGTGTGCCCCCCGGCGATCAGCGCGACCGTCTCGTAGTCGTTCATCGCCATGCGCGCAAAAGTCTCGCGGATGTCGCGCGCCGCCGCCACCGGATCGGGATTGCCATTGGGGCCTTCCGGATTGACGTAGATCAGGCCCATCTGCACCGCCGCCAACGGATCCTCCAGATCACGGTCCCCGCTGTAGCGCTCGTCGGCCAGCCAGGTGCCTTCCGGCCCCCAGTAGATATCGTCCTGCGGTTCCCAAACGTCGACGCGGCCGCCGCCGAAGCCGGCGGTCTTCAGGCCCATCGATTCGAGCGCGCAATTGCCCGCCAGGATCATCAGGTCGGCCCAGGAGATCGCGCGGCCGTACTTCTGCTTGACCGGCCACAGCAGCAGCCGGGCCTTGTCCAGATTGCCATTGTCCGGCCAGGAGTTGAGCGGAGCGAAGCGCTGCGCGCCGTCACCCGCGCCGCCGCGCCCGTCGCTGATGCGATAAGTGCCGGCGCTGTGCCAGGCCATGCGGATGAACAGCGGGCCGTAATGGCCGAAGTCCGCCGGCCACCAGTCCTGTGAATCGGTCATCAAGGCGAAGATGTCCGCCTTCACCGCATCGAGATCGAGCGCCTTGAAGGCCTCGGCATAGTCGAAGCGCCCGCCGGTCGGATCGACGGTCGGCGAATTGAGCTTGAGAACCGAGAGATCGAGCCGGTTGGGCCACCACATCTGGTTCGCCAGGCTGCGCGTGATCGCGCCCCGGCTGGCTCCGTGACCCATCGGGCACTTGGTTTCGGCATTCATGATTGCTCTCCTCGCGCAAGTTTCAATTCGATTCTTCCGGCCTCGCGCCGATCGATGAGGCGAAAGTAGTCGATCGGACGTAATCGGTAAAAGTGGATAAACTTGTTAACATGATCGGCATGGACGATCACACTTGCGACGTTTGCCGTCGCCGGCGCGGCGCGGCGCTCGAATGCGTGAAATCAGCGTCCACCACGCGTTCCCGCCGCTTGTATGGCGGGGCACGTCCGCTTATGGCCCATGCCCTGTTTCCCAAGCGGGCTGAGGAGCATCGATGGCCGCCTATACCAAGACTTCGGCGCTGATGGCGCGGGGATGCGAATTTTTCGGCAGTGAATACGCGATTCTGTGCGGCGCGATGTCGTGGGTATCCGAACGCAATCTCGTGTCGGCGATCAGCAATGCCGGTGGTTTCGGCGTGATCGCCTGCGGGGCGATGACGCCCGAACTGCTCGACGCGGAAATCGCAGGCACCAGGGCGCTTACGTCGAAGCCCTTCGGCGTCAACCTCATCACCATGCACCCGCTGCTCTTCGATCTGATCGAGGTCTGCGCCAGGCACGGCGTCAGCCACGTCGTCCTTGCCGGCGGCATTCCGCCCAAGGGCAGTGTCGAGGCGATCAAGGCGAGCGGCGCCAAGGTCATCTGCTTCGCGCCCACGCTGGCGCTGGGCCGGAAACTGCTGCGCTCGGGCGCCGACGCCCTGGTGATCGAGGGCATGGAGGCCGGCGGCCATATCGGCCCGGTTTCGACTTCGGTCCTCGCGCAGGAAATCCTGCCTAGCCTGGCCGCCGACAACCTGGTCTTCGTCGCCGGCGGGATCGGCCGGGGCGAACTGATCGCGGGCTACCTGGAGATGGGCGCGGCGGGCGTGCAGCTGGGCACGCGCTTCGCCTGCGCGAGCGAATCGATCGCCCACCCCGATTTCAAGAAAGCCTTCTTCCGCGCTTCCGCCCGCGATGCCGTGGCCTCGGTCCAGGTCGACCCGCGCCTGCCGGTGATTCCGGTGCGCGCGCTGCGGAACAAGGGCACCGAGGAATTCACCGCCAAGCAGCTCGAAGTCGCCCGCCTGCTGGACGAAGGCGTTGTCGACATGGGCCAGGCGCAGCTCGAGATCGAGCATTTCTGGGCCGGCGCGCTGCGCCGCGCGGTGATCGATGGCGACGTGGAGAGCGGCTCGGTCATGGCCGGCCAATCGGTCGGCATGGTCACGAAGGAAGAGCCGGTCGGCGAGATCATCGCCGCGCTCATGGCCGAAAGCGAGGCGGCGCTCACCACGCGCGGCGCGGTGGCGGCCTGAGGGGCCGGCCAGGGGACGGACCATGGCCGAACCGCTGATTCTTGCACTGTCCTGCGCCGATCGCCCGGGGGTCGTCGCCCGCGTGACCGGCTATCTCGCGCTGATGGGCGGCAACATCATCGAAGCGCAGCAGTTCAACGACCTGGCCGAAGACAAGTTCTTCATGCGTGTCGCCTTCGATCCCGGGGCTGCCGACCGCGAGGAGATTCGTGAAGGCTTCGGCCCGATCGCCCACGAATATGGCATGGCCTGGTCGATGCTGCGCCGGGACCGGCCGCGCCGCGTGCTGCTGATGGTCAGCAAGTTCGACCATTGCCTGGTCGATCTGCTCTATCGTCAGCGTATCGGCGAGATCGCGATGGACGTGGTCGGCATCGTCTGCAACCACCCGCGCGAGGCGCTCAATCTCTCGATGATCGGCGATATCCCCTTCCACCACCTGCCGATAACGAAGGACACCAGGGCTGGCCAGGAAGCGCGAATCCGGGCGATCGTGGAGGAAACGCGCGCCGAACTGGTGGTGCTGGCGCGCTACATGCAGATCCTTTCCGACGAGATGGCGTCGTATCTCTCGGGGCGCTGCATCAACATCCACCACTCGTTCCTGCCCGGCTTCAAGGGCGCCAGGCCCTATCACCAGGCCCATGCGCGCGGCGTGAAGATGATCGGTGCGACCGCACACTACGTCACCGCCGACCTCGACGAAGGGCCGATCATCCATCAGGACGTCGAGGCGATCACCCACGCCGACAGTCCCGACGATCTGGTGCGCAAGGGCCGCGACATCGAGCGCCGCGTACTGGCCGAGGCGGTGCGCCTCCACCTGGAGGACCGGGTGCTGCTCAACGGCTCGCGCACGGTGGTATTCCGCAGCTGATGCTCGCGCCGCAGTGACGTGTGGTGAAACCGCGCCGGATCGATTTCCTCGTCCGAAATCCGCATGTGGGTGCGAATATGCCGCATCAAGTGAAGTATGCGCTCATGCGCCAAAGGTTGCCGCTCTTTACTGGAAATAATTGGATGCCGCTTTTATGCGAAGTCATCAGGTGAATGGTTGAACTTGGCGATTGCCGAACGTATCAGCTTTGAACGAAAGGTCGGGGGGCAGTTCGTTGAGCTTGATTCGATTTTTTACCGGCGGGAAGTCCGGTCATTCCGCGGCGGACGACCGGAGAAATGGCAATTCGTCCGACATGGTCGAGGCGTCTTCCGCGCGCGACCTTGCACGCCGGCAGTTGATCGACGACATCGGGACCTTCATCATCGTTCACGGGCTCGATATTTCCGAGGCCAACCTGACGATGGCGCTGGGCATATGTACCGGCACCAATGTCGCGCTTGCCAGGAAAGTCGTAGACCGCCGCGCGTCGGGCCTGCCGATGACGCAGGTCTGGCTTGACGAGCAATGCCGCGGCAACGAGGACTCTGTAGAGCGTATCGCCGACAAACTGGAGCGTTCGCTGGAGAGCTTCGCGGCCACCAGCCGCGACGCGCGTGCCACTGCTGCCCAGTACAACAGTGAGATGCAGGCTCAGGTCGAGCAGGCCGGCGAACACCCGGAGCGGGAGGAAATCCGCAACCTGACCGTGCTGGCCATGGCGATGCTGGAACGCACGCAGTACCTCGAGCAGGAAATGCGCCGCAGCGAGAGCGAGGCTGCGGCGCTGCGCGGCAGCCTGGCCAAGGCGCGGCGGGACGCCGATCACGATCACCTTACCGGCCTGCCCAATCGGCGCGCCTTCGAAGGGCTGCTCGAACGCCATTACCGGGAGGCGCAGCGGGATCTGGACGTACTCAGCCTGGCCTTTTGCGATATCGACAATTTCAAGCGCATCAACGATGCCCATGGGCACGACACCGGCGACCGGGTGATTCAGGCGATCGCGGGCGCGCTGTCCCGGATCAGCGACGACAATTGCCATGTCGCCCGCCACGGCGGCGAGGAATTCGTCATGCTGTTTCGGGGGCTGCGCAAGGAAGAGGCGGTGCATCGGCTGGATGCGGTGCGTGAAAGCTTTGCCGGGCGCAATTTCGTAAACCGGCGAACCGACGAGCCGATCGGGACCATCACCTTTTCCGGCGGCGTCGCGGACGTCTTTGCATATCCTTCCACGCGCGATGCGCTCAAGGCCGCCGATATCGCGCTCTACGCGGCCAAGGAGCAGGGCCGCAACCGCATTGTCGCGGCGGACTGACAACGGTTCGGCTTGATGCCAAGTCCCTTGGCGCGAGACTCATCTCCCCCCTTGATCGTTGCGAGGCGGTGAAGGCGGCGCGGCAATTGACGAAGGAAAGGGGAACAAGAGTTCCCATCACGCAGTTTGGCGCGAAGCACTTGTCGCTTATTTCGCGCTGATGCCGCGTTACGCGGCGGGCACGGGAAGACTGGATGAGTCTCTTAACATCTTTGGGTTAGAAATACATCGTATCGGGTCGTCGTGGCAGCGCCGTCGGGTGATCGTACAGTGCTTTCAATTGCGAATGTCCTCAATGGCAACACCTTGATCGCGGTCAATGCCCTGCTGTGCGGGGTGTCGGCACTGGTCATGTACGTCGTCCGTTCGGAAAACTGGCGGGCCGCCGGGATACGCTGGTGGGCGAGGAGCAACTTGTGCTTTGCCGCCGGTTTCGCGATGCTGCTGTCATATCCCATTGGTTTGTCGCACTATTTCGACGTGCTTGGCGCGAACCTGTTGATCGACGTGGGCGCGATCCTTGCTTATGTCGCGGTGGTCCGGTTCCTCGAGCGGCCGCTGCACGCGCTTTGGCTGATCGTCCCCAGCGTCGCGTTGATGGCGGTCGAGGTCATCCTGTTCATGCACGAAGGCGTCAACATGAGCGACATCGTGCTGCTGGGCGCGACCGGGCGGGCGATCGTGACCTTCGGGGCTGGCTGGCAGCTGCTGCACAACGCTGGACCGCAACTCCGCCCCGCGTCGACGCTTTCGGCGATATTCCACTTCCTGTGGGTACTGATGCTGTTCGTGCGCGTGGCCTGGTGGCAGTTCGCCGGATACGCGGAGATCGATTGGGATCCGACCACGCCGATGGCGCTGACGGCCCGCATCCTGCTGACCTTCGTGGTAACGCCGAGCTATCTGTGGATGCTCACGCGGCGGCTCGACTACGAACTGGTGAGGCAGGCCCACGAAGATGCGTTGACCGGTGTCGCCAATCGGCGCGCCATCTGGGAGCAGGCGCCGCGCGCGCTGGCGGACGCATCGCGCGATGGCCGGTCGGTCTGCCTGCTGATGATCGACGTCGATCACTTCAAGGCCGTGAACGACGGCTTCGGCCATGCGATGGGCGACAAAGTGCTGGTGGGCATCGCGTCGGAGCTTGCATCGCGCCTGCGCGAGGACGAGGTGGTGGCGCGGGTCGGGGGGGAGGAGTTCATGGTGTTGCTGCCCGGCATTGCCGTGGAAGACGCGGTGAACCTGGCGGAGCGCTTGCGGCGCGCCGTTGAAAGCCTGAAATTTCCGCTGCCGGGCGGCGGCCACCTGAACTGCACGGTGAGCATCGGCATGAGCCTGTTCGAGGGCCGGGACGGCAACTGGGAAGGGCTGGTGCAGGATGCCGACAGCGCGCTCTATTGCGCCAAGCGGCTGGGCCGCAATCGCGTGGAGTTTGCTCCGCCGCACGCGGCCCTCATTCCCGCCTGATTTCCCGCGCGGAGGCCTGCCGGCGTCAGCCGGCGTCGAGAAAGCGCACCCAGGCCGCCGCGTCCTTGTGCGTGCTGGCTGCTGGGTCCCACTGGCGCCGCATCAGCGCGCGCGCCTCTACATCGGTCATGCCGCGTGAGCGGTGCCAGCGGCAGAGGAAGGCCGAGACCCGCCAGTTCATGATGCAGTGAACGTGGACCGTCTCGTTTCCGGCGTCATCCATGGCCCGCGTAAAGGCGGCGAAGTGGCTTTGGTCCGGTGCGTCGAAAGGCACCGGGATGTGGACATAGGCAAGCCCGGCCGCCGCCATCAGTTCCGGCTCGTTCGCCAGCGCTCCCGGCGAATCCGTGAGCGCGAGGTTGATGACCCGGCTCACGCCGAGCTTTGCCAGCCGCGCCGGGTCCGCCGGTTCCAGCCGGCCCGAGGTGGTAAGCTGCGGGCCGAGGCGCTGCCAGCAGGCGATATCGTCGGGATCGTTCATCGGTACGGCTCATCTTGCGGACATGGGCTGTGAACCATAGGCTCGCTTCCCTATGGTGGTTTGGCCAGGGCGTGTCGAGATTCGGAGACGGGCATATGTGTGACGAATTCACCGCCGATGCGGAAGGGGCCGTTCCCGCGCGGGCCGGTCTTTCCTCGGCGACTTTCGACCGCCGCCGGTTCGCCGTGCTGGGCGCGGGTGCCGCGCTGGTCGGCTGTTCCGGCGTGGTCAAGGCGGACGGCGGCAGCGCGGTGAGCGAGCGGATGGTCTCGATCACGATGGCGGACGGCGTGTGCGACGCTTTCTTCGTCCACCCCGCCAAGGGCGCGCATCCCGGCCTGATCGTATGGCCGGACATCGCCGGCTTGCGCGAGGCGTTCAAGGTCATCGCCCGCTCGCTCGCCGCCGAAGGCCATGCGGTCCTGGTGGTCAACCAGTACTATCGATCGGCCCCGGCGCCGATCATGGAGAGCTTCTCGGAATATCGCACGCCAGAGGGACAGGCGAAGATCGCGCCGATGCGCGAGATGCTCACGCCCGATGCGATCACCCGCGATGCCAAGGCTTTCGTCACGTTCCTGGACGAGCGGGATGAGGTGGACAAGGGGCGCCGGATCGGCAGCAGCGGATACTGCATGGGCGGGCCGTTCACGGTGCGCACCGCGGCGGCGGTCCCCGCGCGGGTGGGCGCGGCCGTCTCGCTGCACGGCGCCGGCATGGTCACCGACGCGCCCGACAGCCCGCACCGCCTGCTCGGCAAGACCCGGGCGAGTTTCCTCTTCGCCATCGCCCGCAACGACGATGCCCGCCAGCCCGAGCAGAAGACCGAACTGCGCAAGGCCGCCGACGCCGCCCGGCGCCCTGCCGAGATCGAGGTCTATCCCGCCGACCACGGCTGGTGCGTGCCCGATTCCCCCGCCTACGATCCCGGCGCGGCGGACAAGGCCTGGCAGCGCATGCGGGCGCTGTTCGCGGGGCTTTAGGAAGGGGCGTCCAGCCGCCGGCCGAGTTTCACGAAGAACCAGATGAACGGCGGCACCATGATCGTCGAGAGCACCAGCTTGGAAATGATCTGGCCTTCCATGATCGAAAGGATCGGCAGGTCCTGTCCGGCGAACGAAATCGTGATGAACAGCACGGTGTCGACGATCTGGGAAAGCAGGCTGGCGATCCAGGCGCGCACCAGCAGCAGGCGGCCTTTTCCGGCGGACAGCCTGGAAAACAGGTAGACGTTCAGCGTCTGCGACACGCCGTAGGAAACCAGCCCCGCGAACTGCATGCGGGCGCCCTGGCCCAGCAGGCGGGCGAAGGCCTCCTGATCGGTCCAGAACGGCGCGGGCGGCACCGCGCGGATGACGAAAGTGAGCAGCAGCATCGAGACGATGAGCGGAATGAAGCCGAAGCGCACCAGCCGGTTGGCGGTGTCCTTCCCGTGCAGTTCGGCGATCGTGCTCGACAGCACGACCAGCAGCAGGAAGGCGAAGATACCCGATTCCACCGCGAGATCACCCAGCAGCGGCCAGCGCCCCAGCGATGCGAGCTTGGTCCCCAGCACTCCCGCCAGCACCACCAGCCCGCCGTACAGCAGCGCGAAGACGAAGAGCGAGCGCGAAATGGTGCCGGACGACTTGGGTGCGAAGGTGGAGGCGGGCTGTTCCATGGCCATGCTCTAACCGGCACGGAACGATTGCACTAGCCGTCTCGCGCGCGGCTCATTAGGTTTCGCGGATTCTCGACCCAGTTCACGGAGCAGCGCGCCTAGATGCATGTCGCCTATAGCCTGATCGGCATCGTTCTCATCATGGCGGCAGCCTTCCTGCTTTCAACCGATCGCAAGGCGATCCGTCCGCGCGTGGTGGGCGCGGCCTTCGCGTTGCAAATGAGCCTTGCCGCCTTCGTGCTGTACGTGCCGTTCGGCAATCACGTGCTGCGGGGCGCCGCCTCCGGGGTGGAGAACCTGCTCGGCTATGCCCATGCCGGCATCGATTTCCTGTTCGGCCCGATCGCGACGCCGGCGATCGGCGGCAACAGCTTCGCGATCGCCGCGCTGCCGGTCATCATTTTCTTCGCCTCGCTGATCTCGATCCTCTACTATCTGAAGATCATGCCGCTGGTGATCCGCTGGCTGGGCGGTGCGCTGGAGAAGGTGACCGGGATCAGCAAGGTGGAAAGCCTGTGCGCGGCCTCGAACATCTTCGTCGGGCAGAGCGAAAGCCCGCTGGTGATCCGCCCCTACCTGGCGAGCCTGAACCCGTCGCAGCTGTTCTGCGTGATGACGGTGGGCCTGGCCGGGGTCGCCGGCACGATCCTGGCCGCCTATGCCAGCATGGGTATTCGCATCGACTATCTCGTCGCCGCCGCCTTCATGTCGGCGCCGGGGGGAATATTCATGGCCAAGATGATTATGCCCGATCCGCGCGGGCCGCATCCGGACGAAACCGGCGTGCATGAAGGCACGGTTCCGCCCGCCGGCATGGCCGCCGCCGCGCTCAACCGCGACGACGTGACCCACCTGCCCGGCGTCCACGTCGACGAGCCCGAAGCCGTCGAGCACGATGAGGAGAAGCCCGCCAACATCATCATGGCCGCCTCGCAGGGGGCGCAGACCGGCGTCAAGCTGGCGGTGGCGGTGGGCGCGATGGTGCTCGCCTTCGTCGCGCTGATCGCGCTGGCCAACGGCGTCGTCGGCTGGGCCGCGGGGTTGTTCGGCTTCCACGACGTGACTTTCCAGTCGCTGCTCGGCTATCTCTTCGCGCCGATCTTCTATCTCCTGGCCACGCCCGACTGGACCGAGGCGATGCATGCGGGCGGCCTGTTCGGCACCAAGATCGTGCTCAACGAATTCGTTTCGTTCATCGAACTGGGCAAGGATACGGCGCTGTCGCCCCGCACCGTGGCGGTCGTGACTTTCGCGCTCTGCGGGTTCGCCAATTTCTCCTCGATCGCGATCCAGATGGCTGTCACCGGCGGCCTGGCCCCCAACCAGCGCCCGGTGATCGCGCGGCTGGGCATTCGCGCGCTGGCGGCGGGCAGCCTGTCCAACCTGATGAGCGCGGCGCTGGCGGGGCTGTTCCTGGGGCTGGGCTGAGCCGAGCCCGGGGGCAGGAGGAACCGGTTGCGCCGACGGCGCAATGGAGGCAACATCGCCCCGGCCGGAATCATCGCCGGCAGGGAGGCATGTCATGGACGATCCCGACCGCAAGCCCACGAGCCCGGCCCCGATAGCGGGGTTTGAATTCAACAATCCGACGATTATCAGTCTGCTCTACCTCGCCTCCTATGTAACGGGCGGGCTGACCGGCATCATCGGCGTCGTGCTCGCCTTCGTCTGGCGCGGCGATCCCAGGGCGGACTGGGAAGTCTCGCATTACCAGTATCACATCAACAGCTTCTGGATCGCCATTGCCGGCACCGTCGCGGGAATGCTGCTGATGATCGTGCTGATCGGGTTCCTGCTGATCGCCGCCGTGGCGATCCTGGTGATCGTGCGCAGCGTGCTGAGCCTGCTCAATGCCCAAAAGCACTTGCCGATGCCCAATCCGGGGTCCTGGACGATCTGATACCGCGGATCTTAATTCGGCCGATCTTGCATGAACCACGTCTGATCCGCGCCATTGGGGGCGGATCTGTTCGATCATGCCCGGGTGCTGGAACCACATAACGCGATCGGTGTTATCTGGTATTGTAGCTAACATGACTAATCATCCTCGCGAAGTTGTGGTGAGCCCAGAATTATGTAGTCATTCATGCACTTGTGCTTTATCCACAGAAGTATCGAGTCAATCGATTTCGCCTGGAAACGGGCTAACCTATTTTAACTTGTCCAAGTTCAAAATGCCGGTAGTTTGATTGACTGTCCGGAGGATTTGCGAATGGTGGACGGAATGCTCGCCGATGGCGGGCGGCTGATCGAACTTTCCGAACGCGACATGAATTTGCGAATGGCGCCGCCGGCAATTTTCCCGCCCGCCCCGACCATCGCCCCGCCCCCAGGCGCAGCCGCAATGCTGCGCCGGCCGCCGTCCCCTCTCCCCCCCCAGGGGACGGCGGTTCGGGGCGCACCGTGCGCGGCAAGTCCGTTCGCAGTATCCGTTCAGGGGGGTGCGAAATGAAAAGACGCGGGCGTGAACATAGGTTCATGGGGGCTTTTCTCCGTTCCATGCTATGCTGCATGTGCGAACCTGGGGAGAATCGGAATGTCTTCTGAATCCAGCGCGCGGCCTTTCCGCTTCCAGCTCGCGCTTGACCTGCCCAAGGGTGGCTTCGCGCAGATGCGGGGCGTCAGGGCGCGGGAACTGCGCCGATGAGCTGGGCGGTGATCGTGCTGGGCGCCCTGATGGTCTTCGCGCTGGGCTGGGTGGCCGGCCGCAGCTATGGCGGACGCGACTTGTCCGGCCCGCGCCCCCTCGCCGGGCCGACGCGCGCCTTCGACCAGCTCGGCCCCTCCATACGGGCGGAGATCGAAACGGCGATCGCTTCCGGCCACAAGATCGACGCCATCAAACTTCTGCGCGAGGCGACCGGCATGGGCTTGCAGGAGTCCAAGGAAGCCGTGGAATCGATGGAGCGTCGCTGACCGTGCCGCTCCACGGGACCAATATAAACGGGGCCAATATAAACGCTGGGCCGGCCCGCAGCCGTCATGATCCATGATCGCGGGTGTTCCCGGGCCGGTTTGTACGGCATGCTGGCCAGGTATCCGGACCGGAGTTGAAGCATATGGGCGGCGACAAGATGCCACCGATGAGGCGTGGCGCCACGGGCCATCCGGGCGCGACATTGTCGTGGGATTCGTCCGCCTGGCGGCGTGATTTCAGCGCACCGCCCACACCATCATCATCATGATTGCCGGCAGCATGATCCACGATATCGGCGCCTGTACCGTTTTTCGCCGGGGGCGATGAAAACGCGAACTATGCGCGCGCTGCCCTGGAACAAGCGGACACCTGCCCGTTCAGGCGCGAAGCCGATACCAGACCTCATCGATCGAAACGTCGTTTCCTTTTCCTTTGCCGCCTCGCGGCGACGAAAGGGAAAAACGAGTCTCCCTTCAAGAGACTTGGTACGAGGAAAAGGCAAGCACACATCCATGAATCTGAACGGAGGAGTTCGTCCTTGATTTCGCAACTGGCCATATCCGGATATCGCTCGCTGCGGGATATCAGGCTGCCGCTTGGCGCGCTGACGATAATCACGGGTGCCAATGGCACTGGAAAATCCAGCATCTATCGCGCCCTGCATCTCCTGGCCGATGTCGCGCAGGGGCGTCTGGTCAACTCGTTGGCCAAGGAAGGCGGCCTGCATTCGACGCTGTGGGCCGGCCCCGAACGCATCAGCCATGACATGCGGACCGGCAGAACGCCCATCCAGGGCACCGTCAGGTCCAGTCGCGTCAGCCTCCGCCTCGGTTTCGCCGGTGATGATCTGGGCTATGCGATCGATCTGGGATTGCCGTCTCCCGGCTCTGCCTTCGGGCTCGATCCCGAGATCAAGGTGGAAGCCATGTGGAACGGAGGCCTTCTGGGCCGATCGAACCTGTTTGCGGAGCGTCGCGGCAAGATGGTGCGCCTTCGCCGAATATCGACCGGCGAATGGCGGACCGGCCTGGAGGACCTGCGCCCCTTCGACAGCATGGTCACTCATTCATCCGATCGCGAAGATGGGCTGGAAATGCTCCTCATGCGTGAACGCATGCGCAACTGGAGGTTCTACGACAGCCTGCGAACCGACATGGATGCGCCTGCACGGCGCCCTCACATTCTTACATATACGCCGGCGTTGGCCAACGACGGTTCCGATCTGATGGCGGCGATAACAACCATCCGGATCATGGGTGATGCCCAGGCTTTCGAAGAGGCGATCGGGGATGCTTTTCCAGGATCGTGGGTCGGCAGCGGTGAAGATGGTAGTGTCACCATGCAGCAACGCGGGCTGCTTCGTCCGCTTCGTGCCAGCGAGTTGTCCGATGGAACCTTGCGCTACATCATGCTGTGCGCGGCATTGCTGGCGCCGAGCAAGCCCGAGATACTTATCCTGAACGAGCCGGAGTCAAGCCTGCATCCCTCCCTGCTCGATCCCCTTGCCAGGCTTCTGACCAAGGCGTCGGAAAGCTGCCGGATCGTGGTGGTGTCCCATAGCGAACGGCTGGTCGCCGCCCTTGCCGACAACAGGGCCACCCGAACTTTCCGTTTGGAAAAAGACTGCGGCGAGACACGCGTTCATAGCGATGACGATTGTCACTTCCGATGGACCTGGCCCGCGCGTTGACCCTATTGCTTGTTTGAAACTTCGTTCCGTTCCTGGGGTCCGGATACATCACTTCTCCACGCCCGCGGTATCCGGCCCGGCATCGGGAGTATCACGGCTTCGCGGGGCAAGCCTGGGTCACTCCGCCGCCTGCGCCCCGCCGGCACCGCCGAACATGTCCGGCTCGCTTCCGTCGTCCACCTCGTCGACGTCGTTGGCCTTGGCCTTGCGGCGCTGGTCGAAGTTCGTCCACACCGTGTTCCAGTCGCCGCGGGTGGCGCCCTTGGAGTATTCCGTCGCGCGGGTTTCGAAGAAGTTCGCGTGCTCCACGCCGTTCAGGAGCGGGGTCAGCCAGGGCAGGGGATGTTCCTCGATCATGAAGATCGCGGGCAGGCCGAGCTGGCCCAGGCGCCAGTCGGCGATGTAACGGATGTACTTCTTGATGTCCTTGGCGCTCATGCCGGGCACCGGACCCATCTCGAACGCGAGGTCGATGAACGCGTCTTCCAGGCGCACCGTCTTCTGGCAGCAGTCGATGATGTCTTCCTTCACCGCCTTGGTCAGGCAGCCGCGCTCCTTCACGAAAGTGTGGAACAGCTTGGTGATGCCTTCGCAGTGCAGCGATTCGTCGCGGACCGACCAGCTGACGATCTGGCCCATGCCTTTCATCTTGTTGAAGCGCGGGAAGTTCATCAGCATGGCGAAGCTGGCGAACAGTTGCAGCCCTTCGGTGAAGCCGCCGAACATCGCCAGGGTGCGGGCGATGTCCTCGTCCGTATCGACGCCGAAGGTATGCATGTAGTCATGCTTGGCCTTCAGCTCCTCGTATTCCAGGAACATGCCATATTCGCTTTCGGGCATGCCGATGGTGTCGAGGAGGTGGCTGTAGGCGGCGATGTGCACCGTCTCCATGTTGGAGAAGGCGGTCAGCATCATCTTGATCTCGGTCGGCTTGAACACGCGGGCGTACTTGTCGTGGTAGCAGTCCTGCACTTCCACGTCGGCCTGGGTGAAGAAGCGGAAGATCTGGGTGAGCAGGTTGCGTTCGTGCTCGCTGATCTTCTGCGCCCAGTCGCGACAATCCTCGCCCAGCGGCACTTCCTCCGGCAGCCAGTGGACTTGCTGCTGGCGTTTCCAGAAGTCGTAGGCCCAGGGATATTCGAAGGGCTTGTAGGTCTTGCGGGCTTCGAGAAGAGGCATGGGCGGCTCCGGCAGGAATTGCGATGCATCCGCGACCGCGAGGATTCTGGATGCGAAACCTCACGATAACCAAATTCGGGCGCAAGAGCAGTGACCCCCGTGCAACCATCCACAGGCGTGTGAGGGCATATCTTGCGGCCCGGTGGATATGGGGACGCAAGGGGTGGGGAGCAATTGCGGTTATCGCGGCGGCGCGCGGCCGCGAGCATGCCCCGGCCGAGGGGGCCAGAGGGGGGACAACAGGGGTACGGAGGGGAGGCGAGGGCGGTTCCAGCCGCCGTTCAGGTCATTTCCAGAACCAGCGCGGCGCCAGGCTGCGATCCTTGCGGAAGCGCCACATCTGAACGTAGAGCCAGAGCCCGGAGATCGAGAAGAAGATCAGCGCCAGACCCGAAAGCACCGAGATCACCGTGCCGATGGGACCAAAGCTCTCGCCCGAATGGAGATGGTGGAACAGCCCCACCAGCGATCGCATCCCGCCCTCCGCGCGCGGGGGCATGCAGCGCCAGCCTTCGGGGCAGGCGAAGCCCGGCGGCGGGGCGGCGGCGACGGCCTGCCCGGCCTCGCCGGCGGGCCACAGCGCCGCGACCTGGCTCAGCACGCCGGTGACGGCGATCCAGAGCATGAAGATACCGAAGAAGATCGAAAGCCAGCGGTGCCATTTGCGCATTTGTCGAAATCCGTTTCCCGAAAGCCCGGCGGGCGGGCGTGACACGTGCACGCAACGCAAGCGCATCCACGGCGCCCGCTCAAGCCGGAATTTGTCGCAAATGGTATGATGTCGATCAACTTCCACGAACCGTGCCCGGGCTGAGACCAGCCCCGGAACACTTGCCGGGCCGGCCCGTTGACTCGCTACACGTCCCCGAACAGCAATGGAGAACCCCGATGTTCGAGAAGTTCCGCATCCACGAGCACATGGAAGTCGCCACCAGTGCCGGCCAGCATGTCGGCACGGTCGATGAAGTCAAGGACGACCAGATCAAGCTGACCCGGTCCGACAGTTCGGACGGCGCGCACCACTACATCGCGCTGGCCGACGTCGAGAAGATCCACGACAATCGCGTCTATCTGAAGCAGGGCACGCCGATCCCGATGGGCGTCGGCGCCGATTGACGCGGCGCGGGCGGCCGATCCGCCCGCTTCGGATAAAACCCCGGCCTTCTCCTGCGGAAGGCCGGGGTTTTCGTGCCCGCGCCTTGCGCCGGAGATTTTCCACAGCCGTGCGCTTTGCCCGAATCCGGCTCTGCGGCTATCAGCCCCGCCAACCGATTCACCACGACATGACCGGAGCACGAACCCCATGGCCGAAACCACCGACGACCGCCTGCGCCTGCTGATCGAGCGCGTCGAGCGCCTCGAAGAGGAAAAGAAGGGCATCTCGGACGATATCCGCGACGTCTATAACGAAGGCAAGGCAGTGGGTTACGACGTCAAGATCATGCGCCAGATCGTGCGCCTGCGGAAAATGAAGCCCGATGACCGGCGCGAAATGGAAATGGTGCTGGATACCTACAAGGCGGCGCTCGGGCTGGAGTGACCCCGATCGGGCTGGTTCCGGAGACGAATTTTGCTATCATGGCCTATGTCTCCGGTCATTCGCCCCGCGGTGAGCGCCGACGCGTCCGGTTGCGCGGCGATCTATGCGCCCTTTGTCGGCGACAGTTTCGTCAGCTTCGAGACCGAGGCGCCCGATGCCGCCGAAATGGCGCGGCGCATCGCGGAATACGGCGCCTCGCACGCATGGCTCGTGGCTGAGGCCGGGGGGCATGTCATCGGCTATGCCTACGCTTCCCCGCACCGGACCCGCGCCGCTTATGCTTCATCGTGCGACGTCGCGGTCTATGTCGATCCGGCACATGGCCGCCAGGGCATCGGGCGGGCGCTCTATGCCGCGCTGCTGCCGCGCCTGAAGGACAGTGGCTTCCATGCCGCCTTTGCCGGGATCGCGCTGCCCAACGCCGGCAGCGTGGGTTTGCACGAGGCGATGGGCTTCACGCCGGTGGGCATCTATCGCGAGGTCGGCTGGAAGCTTGGCGCCTGGCGTGACGTGGGTTGGTGGCAGCGGTTGCTCTAGCGCCCGCGCCTGTTGTAAGGGCGCCGAACTTCACACCAGACCAGCAAGACGAACGGACCCATGGCAGGCCATTCCAAATTCAAGAACATCATGCATCGCAAGGGCGCGCAGGATAAGAAGCGCTCGGCGATGTTTTCCAAGCTCTCGCGCGAGATCACCGTCGCGGCCAAGATGGGCATGCCCGATCCGGACATGAACCCGCGCCTGCGCGCCGCGGTCAATGCCGCCAAGGCGCAGTCGATGCCCAAGGACAACATCCAGCGCGCCATCGACAAGGCTTCGAAGGGCGACGGCGAGAACTACGAGGAAGTGCGCTACGAGGGCTACGGCCCCGGCGGCGTCGCGCTGATCGTCGAGGCGCTGACCGACAACCGCAACCGCACCGCCACCAACGTGCGCACCGCCTTCGCCAAGAACGGCGGCAACCTGGGTGCCAGCGGCGCGGTCTCGCATGGCTTCGATCGCCTCGGCCTGATCGAATACCCCGGTTCCGCGGGCGACGAGGACAAAGTCCTGGAAGCCGCCATCGAGGCAGGCGCCGACGATGTCGAGAGCGACGAGGACAGCCACTCGGTCTGGACTTCGGTGGAGAACCTCCACGGCGTGGCCCGCGAGCTGGAAAAGGTGCTCGGCGAGGCTGAGGGCGTGAAGCTTGCCTGGAGGCCCGGTCTCAAGGTCGATGTCGACGAGGACACCGCCAGGACCTTGCTCAAGCTGGTCGACACCCTCGACGACGACGACGATGTGCAGGCCGTCTGGGGCAATTACGAAATCTCCGACGAAGTCATGGAGAAACTCTCCTGATCCTTCCCGGCACGGGGAGCGAGGCCGCCGGAACGGCGGTGGAGGGGGCTCTCGCCTCGATGCCGCGCCTGGAAGGGCCGCGCCTGGAGGAGAATGACCCCCTCCCCCATGCCTGGCATGGCTCCCCTTCCCGGGACGGGGAGGATCGATGATTATCATCGGCCTCGACCCCGGCCTTACCTGCACCGGCTGGGGCGTGGTCGCCAAGGCCGGCAGCCGGCTCAGCCATGTCGCCAACGGGCAGATCCGCACCGATACCAAGGCGGGCATGGCGCAGCGCCTGGTCGAACTCGATGCCGAACTGACCGACGTGATCCTGCGCCACCGCCCCGATGCCGGCGCGGTGGAGGAAGTCTTCGTCAATGTGAACCCGCAGTCGACGCTCAAGCTCGGGCAGGCGCGGGGTGTCGCCATGCTGGCGCTGGCGCGCGCCGGAATGCCGGTGGCGGAATATTCGACCAAGGTCATCAAGAAGGCGCTGGTCGGCACCGGCGGCGCGGAAAAGCAGCAGGTCCAGGCCATGCTCAAGGTGCTTCTGCCCGGCGTCAAACTGGCCGGCGAGGACGCCTCGGACGCGCTGGCGGTGGCGATCACCCATGCCAACATGCTGGGCAGCCACAGGTAAAGTCACGGGATTTGCATTTATAACTGTCTATAACTTGTCGGTTCTGTCGAGCACCTGCTGATAGTCCCAGGCTTGGCTCGGCCGGCATGTCCCCGCGCGGCGGTAGAGGCACACCTGGCTTGCGCCCAGCGGGCGGCACGAAGCGACATGATAGCCCTCCGCGGCGTTGGGCGGGCTGGTCAGGATCAGGGCATTGACCGCAGGCGCGAGGTCGCGTGGCAGCGAATCGCCGTGCAGCGCCGGGCCTAGCGGCACAAGCGCAATCGGCACCCGGCGCGTCAGCAGGCTGGGTACGAGGTGGGCCCTGAGTTCGAAGTCGAGCCCGATGCCGCAGATCCCGGGGTCTTCCACGGCCTCTATCGCAAGCTTCGGCACCCCGCCGCCGCCGCGAAATGCCCGGAATCCTCCGCTGACATGTTGGGAAATGGCCGAGGCGGCCAGCCAGACCAGGCACAGCAGCACCAGGACCGCTGGACTGCCGCCGCCAGGCTGCCGGGCGCGCCGCGACGCGATGCGGTCTACCAAATCGACGCTGGTCACGGCGGCGAGCAGTAGCAGGGTGAGCGTGGTCAGCCAGACAAAGCGGTATTCCTTGTGCGCGATGAGGCTGTGGACAAGCAGGTTGACCAGAGCGGCGGCCAGCAACGGCCGGTAGCGCCGCCGCGCGAACAGTGCCCCCATCAGCACCGCGACGCCGACCGGTGCCAGGTGAACATAAAGCCCTGCCAGGTGGGCGAAGGGTCCCGAGATGCCGAACCGGTTTGCCGCGCCCTGGCCGATGTTTATGGTCACGTTGACCAGCATCCACGCAAATGGCATCCGCCCCATCGCCAGGTCGCTCGCCGCGCCAAGCAGCAGGGCCAGCATGCCGCCAATGAAGACCGGCCGCCAGCGCGCCCGGTCGAACCGCAGCGTGCCGAGCGCCAGCATCACCGCGAAGGGCGCGTATTGCAATCGCACCAGCACCCCGAGCCCGAGCAGGAAGCCGCTTAGTCGCAAGGCAGGCTGATCTACGGTACGGCTCCGAGGCTCCTCCAGCAGCGGTGCGGCGGCGAGCAGCAGCAGGGCACTTGCCAGGCTTTCCGACAGGAGCAACTCGCTGAACAGCACGCTTTCCCACCATGCCGCGGCGACCAGCAGCGCCACCATGGCATGGCGCCATGAGGCGAGCGCACCGAGCCGCCATGCCGCGGGCAGCACCAGCAGGGTCATCGCCGCGAAGGCACCGCGCGCGAGATAAACGCCCAGCAGCGTGCCCGGCGCCAGCGTGCCGCCCAGCCACAGGAATGGCGCCAGGAACTGCTCGATCAATGCATTCCGCAGGCCGAACCGGGCCTCCCAGGGAACGATTCCGTACCCGGTAGCCAGGCGGTTGGCCTGCTCAAGATATTGCATGAGCTCGTCGGCATGCATGATGTCCAGGGGGGAGAAGGCGGCGATCCGCAAGGCGATGCCCATCGCGGCCACTGCCATCGCGGCGGGCATCACCCATGCTGGCGGCCTGTCCCCCACGCCGCGTTCGAGCCTTGTCCCCATTGCTTTGCATTAGCCGAGGCGAATCGCCTTGTCATGGTCCGGGCTATGCCAGGCGGGTGTTTGCCCCCTTTTCTGCGACTCCCCTCTGTGCCATAGAACAAACCATGATCGCCAAGCTTACAGGCCTGCTCGACGATACCGGCCCCGATTGGGCGATCATCGACGTCAACGGGGTGGGTTACCTCGTCCACTGCTCGGCGCGCACGCTGGACCGGTTCGGCATTCGCGGGGACCGGGTGGTGGTCCATACCGAGATGCAAGTGTCCGAGACCGACCAGCGCTTGATCGGCTTCGGTTCCGCCGCCGAGCGTGACTGGTTCCGGCTGCTTACCGCGATCCAGGGCGTCGGCTCGAAAGTGGCGCTGGCGATCCTTTCGGCGCTGACCACCGATGAACTCCAGCGCGCCTGCGCCGGCGGCGACGCCGCGATGGTCGCGCGGGCCAACGGCGTGGGGCCCAAGCTGGCGAGCCGCATCGTCAATGAACTGAAGGACAAAGCCGGCGCCTTGCCAAACGCGGCGGGCATCGCGGTGGCTGCCGCGCCGGCCGGCTCGGCCAGCGCCGATGCCGTCTCGGCGCTCCAGAACCTGGGCTTCAAGCCGGTCGTGGCCAGCGCCGCCGTCGCGCAGGCGATCGGCGAACTGGGCGATGGGGCGGGGCTGAACGACCTCGTGCGCGTGGCGCTGAAGCGGGCGGCGGGGTGACACGCCTTGTTCTCCCCGCCTCGCTTCGTCGCCCTGAACTCGTTTCAGGGCCCATCGTGCCGCACGCGCTGATCCCATGACCGACAACCCCATCCTCACCTCCTCCCGCCAGCCCGAGGACGCCGACGCCGCGCTCAGGCCCAAGACGCTTGCCGAATTCGTCGGGCAGGCGGGGGCCAAGGACAACCTTGGCGTGTTCATCGAATCCGCCCGCTCGCGGCGCGAGGCGATGGATCATGTGCTGTTCTTCGGGCCGCCGGGCCTCGGCAAGACGACCCTGGCGCAGATCGTCGCGCGCGAGCTGGGCGTGGGCTTTCGCGCCACGTCCGGGCCGGTGATCGCCAAGGCAGGCGATCTCGCCGCGCTGCTCACCAATCTCGAGCAGGGCGACGTACTGTTCATCGACGAGATCCACCGGCTCAATCCGGTGGTCGAGGAAGTGCTGTACCCGGCGATGGAGGACCGTGCGCTGGATCTCATCATCGGCGAGGGGCCTTCGGCGCGGTCGGTGCGGATCGACCTGCCGCCCTTCACGCTGATCGGCGCGACCACGCGGCAGGGCCTGCTGCAAACCCCCCTGCGCGACCGTTTCGGCATCCCGGTGCGGCTTCAGTTCTACACCGTGCCCGAGCTGGAGCACGTGGTGACGCGCGGCGCGGGCCTGCTGGGCTTCGGCATCGACAAGGGCGGCGCGACCGAGATCGCGCGGCGTTCGCGCGGGACACCGCGCGTCGCCGGGCGGCTGCTGCGCCGCGTGCGCGATTTCGCCCATGTCGCCGGCAGCGAGACGATCACCCGCGCCATCGCCGACGATTCCCTCAACCGGCTGGAAGTGGACAGCCTGGGCCTCGACGCGCAGGATCGCCGCTATCTGCGGATGATCGCGGATATCTACAAGGGCGGTCCGGTCGGGGTGGAGACGCTGGCGGCCGGCCTGTCCGAACCGCGCGACACGATCGAGGAAGTGATCGAACCTTTCCTGATCCAGCTCGGCCTGGTGGCGCGCACCGCGCGTGGGCGATGCCTTAACGACCGGGGCTGGAAGCACCTGGGGATGACCCCGCCGGTGGCCCCGCAAGGCGGCCTGTTCGATTCGAGCGGACCTGACGAAGAGTCTTGAAATTACTGGAAATGTGTCGGTACAGTTTACAAACCACAGACCGGCAAGTCCCGTTTTGGCACACCCGATCGGTAAGCTGTATCAATTAACCCGATTTCTCACATCGGGACGCTCGATTCACGGTTAACACCGTTGTCCCGTTAACCGGACTCTGCGTTGTTTCTGGCAGATGGAATGCCCGAGCTCCCTTCGCGGGATCGGAACTTCCAAAAGGAAACAATAGAGAGCATCGCTTATGTCGGTTCGGATGGCCCTTGCGAAACTGTCTGCCTGCGCGGCGGGCTGCGCGATCGTCGGTGGCGGCGCCGTTCACGTGGCGGAGACGCAGTCGAAGACCACCGAATACCGCAAGGTGAAGATGGCCAAGACGGCGCAGCCGGTCATGCCGGTCAAGCGGATCGTCCGGAAGGAAAAGCCGCGCATGACCAAGCGCGTGCGCAAGATCATCAAGCGCACCTGCTGCGAACAGCAGCAGATGGCGATGATCCCGCTTCCCCCGCCCTACATCCCGCCGGCCCCCCCGCAGGCCTTCCAGGGCGGCAGCGGCGGCGTTCCGGTGGTGATCGGCGGCGGCGGCATGGGCGGCTTCGGCGGCGGGTTCTTCGGCGGGTTCTTCGGCGGCGGCGGTTCGAGCGGCGGCAACGTTGTAATCAGTTCCACCACCAGCGGCGGATCGACCTCGTCCTCCTCGGGCGGACTGACTTCCACCACCACCGGCGGTTCCACTTCGACCTCGACCGGGGGCGTGACGTCGACGACTTCGACCAGTTCGGGAAATGTCACCAGCACTTCGGGCAACGTCTCGACCAGCACCGGCGGCGTGACCAGCAGCTCCAGTTCCTCGTCGTCCTCGAGCAGTTCGTCTTCGTCGAGTTCGTCGTCGAGTTCCTCGGGCGGAGCGACTTCCAGCGGATCGTCGAGCGGCGGTTCGTCGAGCTCGGGCTCCTCGAGCTCCAGCAGTTCGGGGGGCTCCGGTTCGACTTCGAGCAGCTCTTCCTCGTCCTCTTCTTCGTCCAGCTCCTCGTCCTCGGGCGGATCGACCACCAGCAGCTCGGGCGGCACGGACGTGCCGGCGCCGCCGATGCTGATCCTGTTCGGCGCCGCCGCCGCGACGATCGTGGGCCGCCGCCGGATCGCGCGCGCCAGGGAAGACTGACGGGCAATCGAAACATAGCTCCAATCACATGGGGGGACGGGAACCGCTGGGGGGCGGGCCCGGACGGGAGGGCGGCGCGATCTGCGCCGCCCTTTTTCATGCGCGGCCTGGCGTCATGCCCAATCTCATTGATCGGAACTCTTGTCCTCCTTGCTTTCGTCGCCCGCGAGCCGGCGAAGGCGGTGTGGCATCAATCCTTCACGGCGCGTTGTCGCGCAGGCGCATCCATTCCGGCGCATCCACCGTGGTGCTGGCGTCCACCGCGAGGTTGTCGGCGGCGAGCCATTGCAGCGACTTGTAGTCCTGCGGCTCGCGCTCGGCGACGACGCGGATGCCGACGCGGGCAAGGGTGATCGCGTTGGCCAGGACGTGGACGAAGTTGCCGAGGTAGCCCCAGATGCGGATGCCTTCGTGAAAGCGCAGCGCCTGCGGATCGCCGGTGGCCATGTCGATCTCGTTGTCGTTCACGCGCACGCGCGCCGCGTTGCCCACGTAGATGCCGTGGCCGCCCCACAAGTACTCGACCGGCAGGCGCAGGCGCAGGCGGTTGGCGATCACCGCGATGCTGCCGAAATCGACGTGGTCGCCCGCGCCGTCCCCCCGGCGGGCCAGCGCGACGTGGACGCCTTCGAGGAAGTGATCGGCCTCGTTGCGCTCGATCCGGGTCATGCGGCCGAGACTGCCGGCGACCACGATCGCCTGGGCGCCGACCACGCCCAGGTTCTTCTTCAGGTCGTTGAACCAGGCGCTGACCGCCGGGGAGGTCTTGCGCAGTTCGGCATCGGTGACGAAGCGCTTGACGAGGCGGTCGATCGCCTCCTCGGCCTCCTGTTCGCTCTGGGCGGTCAGTTCCTCCACATGCGTGCGGGCGATCTGGGTCCAGGCTTCCTGGCCGATTTCCGATTCGAAGCTCACGCGCCACTGGCCCACCGGGATGACGATCCGCCCGCCCGCCGCGTTGGCGCCGCCCGGCACTTCCACCACTTGCATGTCGCCGCCCCGGATCAGGTCGCCGAGCAGTTCGGAGGACATCTCGAAGCCGGTCTGGCGGCCCATGACCTTGCGCATCTGCGAGGCGGAGGACGTGAATGCCCGAGCCGTGCCCGAGGTGTCCGAGGTTTCCGACAAGGCCTTGTCGGTGATGCGCTTCATGTAGGATTGAACACCGTCGACGCTCCTGGCCTCCGCCTCGGCGGGCGGATTGGCGGCGATCAGCGTCTGCCAGTCCTTGGTATCGACCATCGAGGCCATGCTTATCGCATAGTTGCCGACGATCACCGATCCGGCCGGCGCCGTGCTGACGGCGTCCGCCGGCGCGAAGTCGCGGGCGAGCTGGCGGGCCAGCAGGCCCATGCGTTCGGGGTCGGTCGCCAGTTCCTCGAAGCTGATCGTCGAAGGCAGCGGCGCCACCGCGAGGCTGTTGTCGCGGATCACCGAATCGATCGCGTCGGTGACGAGCAGCCCGCCTTGCCCGAAACCCGCGACGAAGCGGCAACCGGAAACCTCGACGTGCTCGACCGGGACGGTCTGCCCGTCGTTGTCGCCGCCGCGCACCGTCACGCACGTGCGCTCGTTCCCCAGCGAGGCCCCGCAAGTGACGACGAGGTTCTCCAGCGAGACGACCGGGCATCCGGTGACGGTGAGCGCGCCGCCGCGGTGCTCGAGGTGCTCGTGGAAATCCTGCACGGCGGCGATCGTCAGGTCGCGCATCGTCAGGCTGGCGCAGTCCAGGAATTCCAGCACGCGCTCGTTCTTGGTGCCGGTGACGCGGGTGGCCGCGCCGCCGCCGTGGATCACGACATGGCCCAGCCCTTCGATCACCACCGGCTCGTCGGTGGTGAAGTCACCCTGGCGGAAGCAGATGGTCGCATCCTCGCCCTTGGGCAGGTCGCGCAGGATCTTGCCCCAGTCGGTGCCGGGCGAAAGCGTCACTTCCACGCAGCCGCCGCCCACGCGCTTGGCCAGTTCCTCGATCGCGCGCTGGACGGTGACGATTCCGGCCAGGCTGGGCGCGGGCGCGGGATCGAACGAGACATGCGCGGCAGTGGAAAGGCTGGCGCCGAAGGTCACGGCGAGGCCGATCGGGGTATTGGTGGAATCGAGCAGCTCGGCGCGGACCTGCTGCGTGGGGGTCGTCGCGTCCAGCGCCCAGGGCGCGGTCGCCTCGCCCTGGGGGTCGGTCACGCGGATGACGCTGGTGGCCCCGCCCGAGGGCAGCACCGGATCGAGCTTGCCGCCCCCGGTAAGGATGCGGAAGCGCACCCGCGCGCCGGCCACCGGGGTGGTGCCCCGGAACACGCCGACCCGCAGCGGGTCGGCGAGCGGGCAGAGCAGTGCCGGCTGGGTGGGGTCGGGCAGCGCTTCCTGCCCGTCGCCGCCGAGCATGGCGAGCTGCTTCATCGCGGTGAGCGGCGGGAACAGCGGCCGGCAATCGCCGATCAGCGTCCAGACGCCGGCCACGCGGTCCAGCACCGCGAGCCTGGCGTAGGAGTGCTCGACCCCGCAAGGCGGCTTGGCCTGGGGCACGCCGCCGGCCTCAGGCCAGTCGATGCCGCTGCCGCTGCGCGCCGGGACCACCCACCAGTCCCCGGAACGGTACTTCCTGCCCGCCGCGAACAGGACTTCCAGCCCGCTTTCGAGCGGCAGGAAACCGTCGTTGCCGGCGGGGACGGTGATGGCGACGGCGCCCGGGGAATCCCAGGCGCGAACCTTGGGGTTGCGGCCGAACTGGGCGATCGCGATCGGGCCGTCGGCGGTCGGCGTGTCGAGCCGCACGCGGGTGCCGATCAGGCTGAGGATGCGCACCAGCGTGCCGGGCCGGCCGGACAGTTCCTTGTCGTCGTCGGTCAGTTCGATCCACTGGCCCGGCTTGAGGCCGCTCTGGGCGTCGCGGCCGGTGTCGGCGAGCGTCAGGGTATCGCCATTGCTTTCCAGCCAGCGCGTGGCGAAGGCGGCATTGTCGCGCGACCACTTGAACGTGGCGCCGCTGGCGACGGTGCCGCTCTTGTGGATTTCCACCCGGTACAAGTGGTTCTCAAGGCGCTGGTAGCCGGCGGTTTCGGGGAACGCGCAAGGGTTGGCCTCGGCATCGGCCGGCTTGCCGCGCGCGGCCATGGTGCCGTCGGGCGGGGTGACGAGGGTGTTCCACGCCGGCACCGCCGCGTCGCAGGTGATCGCCGCGTCCCCGGCGTTGCCCGCCCGCAGGAAGCGGACCTGCTCGATCACTTGCAGGCGCGTGGCGGTATCGACGCCCAGCGCCTCCTCCATCAGCGCGTCGTCTTCCAGCGCGGTGACGTGGCGGTGCCAGACGTCGACGAAGCCGATGTAGCGGCCGTCGGCGGGCGCGGCGGAAAGCGTGCCGTCCGGCGCGACGAAGACGGGGGCGCCGGCTGGCAGGTAGGGCTGCGCGTCGTGCAGGTACTTGGCCGGGTTAATGCAGCGGATGCCGTCGACATAGAGCGTGCCGGCGCCGACGCCGAGCTTGCCGGCGGGCTCGACCGAGATGCCGAAGCCGGGGGTGTCCTGCGGGGCGCCGACTTTGCCGATCACGTCGGCGCTGGTACGCCGGTCGCGATCGAGCGCGATCACGGCGGCCTCGTTCGCGTCGGCGTCCAGCGCCACCCGGCCCTGCTGCAGCAGGACCGCGTCGTATTGCCGGGTCGGATCGAACCGCAGCCGGGAAAAATCGCCTTTCATCCTATTTTCTCCTGCAAGTTCAGCTGGCCGGTATCAGTCCGGCTTCCAGGCCCAGGCCCAGGTATTCGTCGAGTGCGATATCGAGATTGGCGCGGCGCTGGGTTTCCTCGAGGAAACGCCAGACGCCCATGGCCCCGCCGCTTTCCGCGCCTGCGGTGATGGCCGGATCGCAGCGCCAGGACAGGCGGGCGAAGCCGGCCGCGCCGGGCTCCAGCGTATCGAAGGCGAGGCCCAGCCGCGCGGCGATCGCGGCCGCGTCGGCGCCGGCTCCCGCCTCCTTGATGGCCAGGTCGGGCTGGCAGCGGAACTGGCGCGGGCCGGACGAGCCGGGGGGAACGTAAGAGAAGCGCAGGCATCCCACCTGGCGGCGGGTCGCGATCAGCGTCCGGGCGAAAATGGTGTCGGTGGCGGAGACCGATTGCAGCTGCGCCAGCCCGGTCACGGTCATCCCGGCGAGCGAGGCCCGCGCCCCCGGCATCGCCAGCGGGCCGAGCACCACCGTTTCGCGCCCTTCCAGCCCCGGCACCGTGGCAGGGGCCGAGACCAGGGTGCAGACGCTGCGCCGCAGGGTAAGCGTGAGCCGTTCGTGGTCGCCCTCGATCGTCACGCCCTGGCCGCCGAGCACGGTGCAGTTGGAGACCACCAGCTCGCCCAGGTTGGCGCCGTCATCCGGGGATGCCAGCACCGCGCCGCCCACCAGCAGCCCGTCGAGCACCAGCGCGCCGGGATCGAGCGCCTCGGCCGGGGCGCTGCCGGCGACCGCCACGTTGCCGGTGATCGCGGCGCGGCGATCGCGCGGGGTGAGCGATCCGGGCAGCAGGTCGCTGCCGCCGCCCTCGCGCGGGGTCTCGGGCCAGTCGGCGCTGACCAGCAGCAGCAGGCTGCCCTGCGGCACGACGATCGTCCGCGGGCCGGACAAGTCCTCGTCGAAACGGTCGTTGTCGAGCAGGGCGATAGCGCCGACGGTGCCGGGGGGCAGCGTGTTCCATTCGGCCACCGCTTCGGCCACGGTGGCGAAGATCACCCCCGGCACCGCCGCGCGGCGGCGGCTGACGCCGACCTGCCAGGTGATCGACCGGCCCGCGAGCAGGCCCGCGACGGTCGCGGTGCGGTCATAGGGGCCGGCGCCGAGGTCGCCCGGCGCGGCGAGCGCGTGGCTGCAATGCACGGCGTGGGGGGCGATCCCATCGGGAAAGGCGATGCGGCCGCGTACCGGATCGAAGGCGGCACGGATGGCGCGGGCGACGGGGTTGCCGCCGGCGTCGGGGTAATCGAGCGAGGCCGGCGGACGGCGCCAGCCGCGCGCGTCGGCCACGTCGTGCAGGTCCGCGCTCGCCAGTTCCTCGCGCGGGATCTCGGTCCAGGGATCGCCGTCCGCGTCCTGCACCCAGAGGCGGAGCGGCGGTTCGTCATCGAACCAGGCGGGGGCGGGGGTGCGCCCGGCGGCGCTGTCGGCGCGCAGGGCCTCCAGTTCGAGATAGAGCGTGCGGCGGTCGAGCAGGGCCGGCAGGTCCGCCTCGCGCGGGGCGGCGGAGGCCAGCGGGCCGGGCGGGTTCCACAAGGGCAGCGCGCGCCCGGCCGGATCGCACAGGAAACGCCCGGCGCCGGCCGGCGCGGCTTCCACCGCCTCCAGCGGATAGACCTGCTGGCGCCAGCCGAAGATGCCGATGTTGGGCACGTTGTAGCGCCCCTGGCCGCGCGCGATGGAGCGGATGTCCAGCGTGTGCGGCAGGGCGTCGAACGCGGTATCGTGCCGCCGCATCCGCTCCGGCTCGCGCACCAGGGCGCTGGCCGGCGCGCCGGGCCGCAAGTGGCTCAGCGACTGGGTGGTGGCGAGCCGCTGGAACATCTCCACCGGCAGCGCCGGCCAGCCGGTGGTCGCGCGGGTCAGCGTGCCGATGATCCCGAGCGTTCCCTTGCGCCGCCGCAGGGCCACCGTCTGCGCCACCCAGGCGCGTTCGGAAAAGCCGTCGGTCTGGGTGAGCGCGCGCACCGCCAGCAGGTCGGCGATATAGGGCACCGCCCATTCGGGGCAGGTTTCGATGAACCAGCTTTCGGCCATCGCGTCGATGGCGCGTCCGAGCCGGTCGGCCTCGCCGCCCATGATGCCGAACAGCGCTTCGACGGCCCCGCCCGCTTCAAGGTCGGCCTCGTGCAAGTAGGCGGGCAGGGCGGTGTAGAGGCGGTCTCCATCCATGCGCATCATTGCACCTGCGTCAGCACGAGTTGATCCGGATCGAGGGTGAGCAGTTCCGCCCCCTGCCAGCCGTTGCCCAGCCGTCCGGCCATGGCCGAGGGCAGCACGGGCGCGACGCCGGCCGGCTGGTCGAGCCGGTGGAAGCGGGTGAAGCGCGCGGCGCGCACGCCGCCGACGCCGTGCAGCACCGCCGATGCCTCGGCCAGGCTGGCGGGCTGGGCGAATTGCCGTGCCGCGAAGCCGAAGGCCTGGAGCAGCGCCGCGCGCGCCGCTGCGAGCACGGTGGCGGCAACCGCGTCGCTCGCCAGGATCAGCTCGGAACGGAGCGCGAAGCCCCGCGCCCGGTATCCGGCAAGGGTGATCGGCAAGCCATGGCGCTGGCCGGCATAGTCGCCGCCGCTGCGCACCGCTGCGATCGATTCCTCCAGATTGTCGAACAGCGTGTCGCCCGCCGCGGGCATGCCGCCGCCGGTGTCGGCGATCGTCAGGACGATGCTGCGCCAGGTGCCGTCGCGCACCAGCGCCGCGTCGGCCTTGCCGATCCCGGCGAAGGCGCGGGCATAGTCGGCGACGTCGGCCAGGCTGACGATGCGCTCCATCGCGCGCACCGTGACCGGCGCGTTGGCGCGGGCGGCATCGAGGCTTTCGGGGTCCTCGGCGCCACCGGTCGGCAGTGGGTTGACCACGCCGGCAAAGCCCGCCGGGCGTTGCAGCGGCTGGCTGAGCTGGCCGGCCTTGAGCATGCCCGCCAGGCCCGTGCCGGTGCGATAGCGGGCCATGATGTTGCCCTTGCCGCTCGGCAGACGGGCACCGGTCACGCCGTCGCCGAACTGGACGGTGACGGTGCCGTCGTCTGCGGTGCGGGTGGTGAAGACACGGTCGCGCGGGCCGGCGCCGACGAAGCTGTGCACCTCGTTCCACCAGCTCGCGCCGATCCGCACCCGCAGCGTGGTCGCGCGGCCCGGCGGGTTCGACGAGGAGACCCAGGTGAGCGGCTTGCTGGGCAGTGGCACCGTCTGGAAGGCGATCGCCGCGTTGCCGTTGCCGATCGCGTCCTCGCGCGTTTCGCCGTGGCTGGCGGAAACGACATTGGCGTTGATGCGCACCGAGCGCGGCGCCAGCCCCGGGGCGATGTCGGATGTGAAGCGCAGCCGCGTGGTCATGGTCGCGGGCGGGGCGAGCTGGGCCGCGTCGCCGCCCGCCGGGACGGTGGAAACCTGCTCGATCGTCAGGATCCGCGCGGCGGCATTCCCGCTCGCGGCCTCGCTGCCGGTGAGCGCGACCCGCTGGCCTGCCGCGAGGCCCTCGACCGGCTTGCTGAGCGTGACTTCGCGCCCTGCAACCGGGGTGGTGATCGGTGTCATTCCCCAGGGGATCAATTCGCTGACGCCATGGACCGAGGTCGAGCGCGGCGAGAACGACGAGAGCGAGGGGCCGCGCAGCTTGAGGCGCGTGACCTTGGCCGACATGCCGAAGTCGCTGACGCTGATCTCGGTCGCCTCGGTCACCTGGTAGGCCTGCATGGTGGTGCCCGCGCGCAGCACGATCCAGCTTCCCGCCACGAAGCGGTCGTAGACCTGGTCGAGGTCGATGTAGTCCCGGCCGGCGGGGAACGGGGCGTCGGCCCAGCTCGTCCGGCGGCCGGCGTAGATGCCCGGCGCCAGCTTGCGGGTGGCGTCGAACTCCATGATGTTGGTGATGTCGTCCAGGATGCCGCCATAGCCGAGCGACGCGGTGCCGCCGCCCGCCGCCATCTCCGACATCGCCCCGGATGGTCCGCCCGGCGCGAACGATACGATCGCGTTGCTGGACTGTTTGCTAGCCTCCAGCGCCTGGAGCGCGGGCACCGTCTGGGCGGCCACGGCGATCGGCAGGAACTCGCCCACGCGCAGCACGATCGGCAGCGATTCCCAGGCCGGGGCGTTGTGGCCGAAGATATTGGTGCGCTGGCGCATCGCATAGACGCGCGGCGATTGCAGCGGGATGGTGGCAGCGGCGCCCAGCGCGGATTCCAGCAGCACTTCGCTGCGTGGCGGCACCTGGTCAATCGGGTCGGCGGGAATGTCCTCCACGCCCGCGACGCGGCGCGCCTGCCAGCGCGGGCTCTGTGCATCGGCGATGCGTTCGCCCCCTACCACCAGCACCATGTCGCCGGTCTTGAGCTGGGTGGGCGGATAGAGCATCAGCCGGGTATCGCCCGCCGCCGGGGCGACGTAGTGGACGCTCTGGGCGTGCAGATCCTGCCAGGCCGGGCGAGCGACGATCTCGGCGTCGGTCTCGAAGATCTGCGGCTTCTCGCCGGGGCCGGGCACGCTCATCACCCCGGCCCCGGCGGGCAGCGTCACCTGCTCCGGCGAGCCGGGAATGGTGTCGCAGTTCACCGCCAGGAACGTCGAGGCGGAGACCCCCGGCGCGGGGGAATACCCGATCAGCCGCGCCAGTTCGAGCACCGAGCGGCGCTCGGTGGCGGGGCGCAGGAAGCCCTCGTTGCCGATGCGTTCGTTGTAGAAGGCCAGGATGTCGAGCGTCACCGCCCAGCCGTCGAGCAGCGCGATCGCCGGGTCGGAGGGATCGCGCGTGGTCAGCCGCGCGAGCGCCGGGGCCTTGTGCAACTGGTCCAGCATGGCGCCGTTGAAGGTGCCGTGGGTCGCCAGCCGCCAGGGAATGCGGGTGAGGCCCGGCTGCGGGTCGGGGGATGCCGGGGCGCCGCCGAAGCAGGCGCATTCGGGATCGGCGCTCATCGTCCTCCCTCCAGGTCAAAGCGGATGCGGCCCATGTCCGGGTGGTCCGGATCGTTGTCGAGCCGCAGCAGTTCGGTGTTCGACGGGGTGATGACGCCATCGAGCACGGGATCGACCGGCGGCGCCCCGGCGCGGCCGAAGCGTGTCAGCGCGGCCGATCGCACGCCCTCCACGCCCACGGCGGCGGCCAGGATTGCGCTGGCATAGACCGGATCGCCGAAGCTGCGGCGATCGGGATGGAAGAAGCCCAGCGTGCCGTCGGAGCCGGTGCGGGCGCTGAACAGTTCTTCCAGCCGCTGGCGCACGTTGGCCCGGATCGCGTCGAGCTGGACGCAGACGTGCAGTTCCAGGTCGAGCGCGACGTGAACCGGATCGGCGATGTCCAGATCAAAGCCGGCCATGCGCTTGCGTTCGAGGTGTTCGAGCAGGGTTGCCGCGAAGGCCGGATCGCCGGTGGCGGACTGGCCGCCGATGCGGTCGACGATGAGGAACACGGTGTACCAGCTGCCGGTCCAGCGGATGCGGGCCTGGGCGCGCTGCACGCCGGGCAGTTCCTCCACGGCGGCGGCATAGTCGGCCTCGGTGACGGCGCGGTCCTGCTGGGCCACCCGGGCCGGGGCGAAGCGGCGGATATGCGTGGCGCTCTCCCCATCGCGGCCGCCGCGCGCGGGGAGCGGGTTGGTGACGGCGACAATGCCGGGTCTGGGCGGCGTTGCGACATGGCGCAGCACGTCCAGCCCGACATTGCCCGCCGCGCCACCGCCCACCCGGTAGGCGGCGGTGAAGCTGGTGCCCGGTGCCGGCCGGGCGCCGAGCGTATCGTCGCCGAAGCGCAGCACCACGGTGCCGTCATGCTCCACTTCGGGGACGAAGGCGCGGGCGAAACGGTCGGCGGCGAAGAGGTCGGGCAAGGCGTCCCAGTCGTCGCCCTGGCTGGCCACCCGGATCGCCGCCTGGGTGGGTGCGCCGGCCGGCGGGGCGAGCAGCTCCGCGACCGGTCCCTCGGGATCGAACCCGGCGGCGAACACCACCCCGCGATGCCCCAGCAGCGGGCGATAGGGACGGTCGTCCTCCAGCACCGTGTCGGGCAGCAGCGCGGCGTCGGGCGCCCAGTAGCCGGCATCGGCGGGGGCGAGATTGGCCATGGCGACGGCGCAGCGGAGCACTTCGCCGTCCACGCTCATGCTGTCGACCGGCAGCGCGAAGGGCAGCGCGTCGGCTTCCGCCCAGGCCACCTCGCAGACCGGCGTCGCATCGACCGGATCGGTGCCGTAGCGCACGGCGGTGAGCCGCACCGCGTGGCGCAGGCGCGGATCGGCATCGGCGCGCGCGCCGGTCTCGGGATCGGTGCTCTGGGCCAGCAGCAGCAGGTCGCCGGGCGCCAGCGAGAGCTTGGGATTGTCCTTCAGGGTGACGCCGAGCGCGCCGGGGGGCAGGCAGCACGCGGTGTCCGACCAGGTGTGCAGCGCGATCTCGTTGTGCGCGGAGGAGAGCGAAACGTCGGCCATGGTCTCGAACTTGGCGGCCTCGGAGCGCAGCGCGGCGTCGCGCGCGGCGGCATCGAGCACCGCCCCCGCGCCTGGCTGCAAGCCGGCGACGAGCTGACCGGCGGGCAGCACCGTGCCGTCGGCGGCGGAAGCCGGCGCGACCGTGAAGTGGACAAGCGTGCGGGCATTGGCGCCCTCGTCGATGGCATAGTCGACGAGGCGGGCGTGGCGGCGCAGCGAGATGCGGCTGCGCGCGGTGCCCAGGTAGGCCTCGGTCCCGGCGGCGTCCTGGGCGTAGCTCAGGCGGTCGGCATGGTAGGCCAGCGTCTCGACCATGGCCAGGTAGGGATCGGCCGCCGAGCGGTCCTGCCAGCCGGGCATCAGCACCGCCAGCCGGTCGAGCATGACCCGGCGGAAGCTTTCGTAATCCTTGGCGAGGTAGTCGATGCGCGGCTCTTCGGGTGCCGCTGGCGGACAGCGGTGGACGGGCGCGCAGTCGAAGTCGCTGGGGCAGCCGGCCTTGAACAGGAACTCGATCCCGGCGAGCCGCGGATCGAAGAACTGCGGCGGCTCGCTCTCTCCGCTCGCGCGGATCAGGTGGAGGACATAAGTCGAGAAATCCCCCGCCGCGTCTACGCGCAGGCGGATCCGGTTGCCGTCGGTCTCGACCACTTCCTCGATGCTGATGCCGGTGATCCGGTCGCCGCCCGTGATGACGAAGTTCGCCGCGGTCAGTGCCGGGGCGGCGGGGATGCCGCCGGCCTCGCCGGGCAGCGGGTGGACGAAGAACACGTCCAGCACGGTCTGGTCGGAGGAGACCACCTCCAGGTAGTCGAAGCCGTTGATCGGGTCCGGCTGCGGGTTGTCGAACGTATCGCGCACGGCGGCGACGCGGCGGGCCTCGCGGCAGAGATAGCGCGCGCTCATGCCACCGGCCTTTCGATGGTTGCGATCTTGCCCTCGCCGGTGCCGCGCAAGGTATAGGCGACGCTGACGCGCAAGGTGGCCTCGTCGCTCGTCACCTGCACTTGCCCGACTTCGACGAGATCGCCGAGCCACTGGTTGAGCGCGCCTTGCAGCCCCAGTTCGACGGCGATCGCGATCGAGGGATCGCTGCCGCCGAACAGGATCTGCCGCAGCCCGCTGCCGAACTCGGGCCGCATCACCCGCTCGCCGGGGGAGGTGAGCAGCAATTGTCCGATCAGCATGCGGACATAGGCCTCGGTGCCCGTCGCGGCGCTGCGGCCGCCGGAATCGAAGGTCAGCGGGAAGGCTATATGAGTCATTGCGCTATGACCCTCATCTGGACGGTGGTGACGGTGGGCGGGCCTTGCGGGATCTGCTCCGCGCTCTTGCACAGGCCGGGCGAGGTGGAGAGGATCAGCGGCTGTCCGCCGGCGGTGACGCGGGTGGCCGGGACCAGCCATTGCACGGTGACGCAGGGCTGCGGCTTGGTGCCGCCCGGGATCGGCACCTGGAACACGCAGCCGGCGATGGTCGCCACGTCGGCCATGGTCGCGGCCGGCATGCCGCCGAGCATCACGCGCGGATTGCCCGGCGCGATCGCCATCTGGCCGGCGTGCGGGCACATGCCCACCGCACCGACGTGAAGGACGGGGCCCGGCATCAGGTCACCACCAGCGCGCCCTGGTTCACGGTCACGGTCGGTCCCGTGAGCATGATCGTCGCGCCCTTGCCGTTGGTGATGGTGATGCCGATGTCGTTGATGGAAATCATCGCGCCGGTGAGGGTCTTGAGCAGGAAGCCCCCGGTGGGTCCGGGGGTGTCGCTTATCATCAGCGTGTTCTGCCCGGTGGTCTGGATCACGAAGTTGGAAAGGCCCGGGGTGCCGGCCATGGCGAGCGGCGGCACTTCGGCGGTGCTGTGGTAATAGCAGCCGGTCCAGATCGGGTAGTTGAGATCGCCTTGCTCGAATTCCACCCAGACCCCGGCGCCGATCTGCGGCAGCCAGTGCATGCCCATCTGCTTGCCGGTCGCGGGAAAGCAGGGCTCGGCCCAGGTGGAGGGCGCCAGGCCGGGGCCGTCGGGGATCTGCACCATCAGCCGGCCGGTCTGCATGGGATCGATGTTGTTGATTACAGTCCCGCGATATTTTCCGTAGTAGCGCCGGGTCTCGGTCACGCCGCCACCTCCTGTGTGTATGATCCATGGGCGTTCTTGGAGAGCTGGAAGTTCTGCTTGAGCGAGCCGCGCTTGATCGAGGTCGTCACCGACTTGACGAGGTAGACGCCGTCGTGGTGCGGCCCCGCCCCGCGCACCGGCACCAGCCGCCCCGGCACCAGCGCCCGGCCGTAGCGGGCCAGGTCGAGCGTGCCCGAGGCGCCGATCACGCGGCTGGCCTGCGCCGCCTCTCCCAGGCCGCGCATGACCAGCTCGGGAATGTCGAGCCGGGCCTGGGTTTCGCGGTCGGAATTGCGGCCGAGGTCCGCCAGCTTGGAAAAGCGCGCATAGGGGATCCAGCCCGGCCCCATCGGCGGGCTCAGGATTTCGCCGGGGATCGGGATCGGGATGGTCAGGCCGGTCGCGCGGATTTCCTGGCTGAGCAGGTAGGGCAGCAGCTTCTGCGTGCCGTCGAAGCTGAAGCTGAGCGTTTCCACGTTGGAGGCCTGGTCCATGTTGACGGTCAGCGCCGGCAGCATCGACAGGCCCTGGCTGTTGAAGTTGCCGCCCGGCGTCAGCCCGCCCAGGTCCGGCCCCCAATAGGCGGTGGTGACGCCTTCCTGCTCGGTCGGCTCCACCAGGAACACATAGCCGCAGGCGCGCGCCAGGCGGTTGACGTGGCCATAGTCGGTGCCCTGCTGGATGTGCCAGCCGTTGACCGGGTTGGGAATGGTCCAGCTCGGCGGCGGCAGGATCGCCGGGATCACCCCCAGCGGCGTCCAGCGCGCGAGGATGAAGGCGACCTGCCCCATCGGCGGCATGCCCGGCATCGGCAGGCCGGTGATGTCGTACTGGTCCATCAGCTGGGTCACGTCGCCCCCGGTGACGCTGAGCGTGGCCTTGCCCGCATCGTTGGCCTGGGCGACGTCGTAGCGGGCGACGAAGCCGTCGAGCAGCACCGTCCTCACCCCGTCGATCATCAGCGAGAAGATGAAGCGCTTGCCCGGCGTGAACATGCCGCCCGGCAGCATTTCGGTCTCCACCGGGCCGCCCTTGGCGAGGCGCAGCTTCATCTGGAAGCCGCCGCGCGGCGATTGCCGGGTGATCTGCAGTTCGGTGATCGCGTCGATCAGCGCCTGCGGCACCGGGTCGTGGGTGATGAACCCGGTTCGGATCGAGAGCTGGGCGCCTCTAAGCATCGCCGTCCGCCTGATGCGTCGGGCCGGGCAGCGGCACCGCCAGGCGCGTGCCCGGCGCCGCCGTCAGCGTTTCGGGATCGCTCGCCCCGGCGGCATCGGCCAGCCGCCAGTCGAACTCGGGGCGGCCATAGGCCCGTGCGGCGACGAGGTCGGGCCGGTCCCCCACTTCGACCTGGGCGGTGCCGGCGATGGAGAAGGCCGTGGGCGGCGGGATCAGCCGGCGGGTGACATAGGCGGCGTCGCTGCCGTCGGGCAGGGTGACGCTGGCGATCGGCAGGCCGGAATAGCGGCTGGTCTGCCCGAAGGCCGGCTCGCCGCCCGGCATCAGACCGGTCAGGCTGGGAAGTTCGGGCACGCTCATTGCAGCGCCTCCAGCCCGAGGTCGGTCAGCGCCCGCCCGCCGAACTGCGCGGCCAGCCCTTCCTTGCGCGTCTGGTAGGCAAGGTAGAGCGAGGCCGCCCAGCTCGAAAAGCCGAGGTCGTTGGCGTTCAGCACCCGCATCGACACTTTCACTTTGGCGCGGATCGGGTTGAGCGCGGTGTCGAAGGCTTCCTCGGTGATGGTCATGTCGGTCAGCCGCACCGGCATGACCCGCGAGCGGCCCCAGACGAACACGGTCAGCGGCTCGGGCGCGGGCAGCACTTCGATCGATCCGCGCGCGGCCTGCGCGTTGGCGGCGCGCATCGCCTCCACCCCGGGGTAGAGCATGCGTTCGAGGATCGCGAGCTGCGGCCACAGGCCCACGGTGGCGACATCGTCGGTTGGCCCGGCGGCTTCGAGCGCGTCGGTGGCGTCGAGTTCGGCCTCGACCGTGAAAGTCTCGGTCGGCGGGCCGGTCAGCCGGGTCGCCTCCTCGCTCGGCGCGCCGTCCCCGGCGCCGCGCGGTTGCAGCGTGCGGCTGAGCGTATCGGGGTTGTACTGCAAGGGCACCACCTCGATCAGCGCTCCGGTGGCGCCGTCGACGCGCACGAGGCCGGCCTTGAGCAAGCGGGGCGTGAGAGGGGAACTGGCCATGATCTTCGCGCCTTTGCTAACTGCCTGAAACCGGATCGCGCCGCTTCGGGCGGATCGGGCCCTGCCCTTCGGGGAAGGGGTTGGGGATGAGGTGAATATCCATCGTCCTAGGGTTTCTTCTTCTTGCGGGCCCAGGGCGGATCGAGCAGGTCGATCGAGA
This sequence comes from Novosphingobium sp. CF614, assembly GCF_900113255.1. GTDB lineage: Bacteria > Pseudomonadota > Alphaproteobacteria > Sphingomonadales > Sphingomonadaceae > Novosphingobium. The sequence goes on along the minus strand of NZ_FOOR01000001.1, from coordinate 347,170 downwards.
GCCCGCGCACCGAAGTGCCGCGCGCCTCGTCTTCCTGCATCCAGCGGTCCCACTGGGTCGGATTCTGGCGGTATTGGTAGGATTCGTAGGCGCGGGAGACGGAGCCGCGGCTGAGCGTGTCGCCAAGGTCGGGGCCGAGCAGCCAGCTCCAGAACGGGAACAGGCCCAGGTACAGCCGGTCGGCGGCCTCGGCGTCGCGCGGATCGACGGAACCGCCCCGCAGCGTCGCCGAGCGGGCCAAGGCGGTCCAGTCGACACCCTCGCCGGTAAAGATCGGCGGCGGCGCGGCAAGCGGGTCGGGGCGCGTCAGGAACGGGCCGGGGAACAGCGGCGGTATCACGAACGGGTTGAACTGCGGCGCCGTTACCGGGGCGGCCGGTTCGGCCGTCACGTCCCCGTCGCGCGGTGCCGCCGGATCGAGCGACGGCGGCGTCAGCAAGCCGGGATCGAGGCGGAACCGCCAGTCGCCCAGCAGCCCCGGCCCCAGCGGCGGCAGCGAGAGCAGGTCGGGGGCCTCGCGCACGCGGATGCCCGCGCGCCGGTTCTCCTCGATCGAACCGAAGTCCCCCGTTTCGCCCTGGGCATGGACGTCGAGCAGCGAGCCGGGCGGCATCAGCGGCTCGATCGCATGGCGCACGGCGACGCCGCGATGGGCGGAGAGGTTGGCGTTGTAGGCCGCGTCGCCCTCCATCGAGGCATAGCCGTAGACATCGATCCACAGGCGGCGGGTGCGATCGCGGAACAGCGCTTCGATGGTGGCGAGGTCGCCCGGATCGAGATCGGCGCTGTCGCGTTCGAACAGGACGTGGTTGGTCTCCGGCATGACGCCCTCGCCGACATCGAAGGCTTCGCGCGGCGGCGCCGCGCCGATGCCGCGCGGGCGGGGCGGATCGTCATGGAGCGGCTCGGCCCCGGTCGCGGCACCGGTGCGGGCTTGGGCGACGTGGGACAGCTCGTGCATCAGCAGCGCCTCGCCCTCGCGCGTCTCGGGCGCGAAGCGGCCATCGCCCATGACCACGTCGTCGCCCAGCGCGAAGGCATTGGCGCCCAGTGCCTCGGCGCGCGCGGCCGCCTGGGCGCCGGTGTGCAGGCGCACGCCGGCCAGGTCGAGGCCGAGCCGTGCCTCGGCGCGCCGCCGGGTCGCCTCGGGCAGCGGCCGGCCGGAACCACGCGGCAGCAGGCCGGCGGCGTCGGGCGCGGTGCGCCGCGCGGCCGGGAGCGGCCCCAGCAGCCCGGGCGAGGCGAGGCCGCGCACGGCGGTGTCGCGGGCGCGCGCCTCCAGCACCGGGGTGTTGCGGGCGGGCGCCCGGCTCGACGCCCGGTTCGACACCTGGTTCTGGGCCGCGGTGTGGGGGCCGGAGGGGTGCGGGCCCGGCGCGGTCATGGCCGTCTCTCCACTGGTCGTCCGTTGTCGTCGAGCGGCCGGAACGTGCCGGGGCTGTCGAGCGCGGGGGCGCCGGCGCGGCGCGGCGTCGGGGTTTCGGGTATCGGGCAGATGCGGTCCGGGCTGATCGTCACCACCAGGTTGGAGACGCTCGCCTCGGTGAGGGTGCCTTCGGCGGTGCGCGGGGAAAGGCCGGAAAAACCGATCTCGGCATTGGCGATCCGGCCGACATGGACTTCGCCGGTGCGGACATCGCGCGATCCGCGCCCGCGCGTCGGGAAGCGCAGGTCGAGCGAACTGAGGTTGAAGTGATCGAGGCTCACCAGCAGCCCGCCGGGGCGGTTGGGATTGGTGATCCCCTGTTCGCGCAGGCTGGGGTAGGCGTTGAAGATGTCCGGCAGCGGTTGCAGCGCGCCGGTGACGGACAGGCCGGAAAGCGCATGCGGTGCCAGCGTGGCGGTGCCCATCGAGCCCAGGCTGACCGGCAGGTCGGCGCCGTTGTCGATCGACAGGCCGAGCGAGAGCTGGTCGATCATCAGCGGCGCGATGTAATCGGTCCCGCCCGGTGCGGACGGCGCGCCGCTGGCTTCGGCGCGCAGCAAGGTGTCGAAGTCGATCTGGCCGCCCTGGACTTGCGCCAGGTGCCCTGAATCCAGGTTCCATTCGAAGAAGTTCTTGTAGACCGGGATCGGATCGGGCGGCGGTTCCATGCTTTCGGGATCGCCCGGCGGGTAGATATGGAAGCCGGCGCCGATGTACAGCGTGGAGCCTTCCAGGTGGAAATCGACCGCGGCGTCCACCAGGTTGGGGATCTGGCCTTCAAGGTCGCGATAGTTGATCGCGCCGTTGGTGATCGGCACGTTGAAGTTGAAGGTATAGTCGAAGCCGGGAATGCCGATCGCGCCGTCGACGCCGTAGGCGCCGCGCATGGCGAAGTTGCCGTTGACGTTCTGGAACAGCGCGTGGTTGGCGGCGAGCCATGCGGCGGCGGCATTGCCGACCGCGAAGCGCGAGGCGCTGGAGCTGCCCGATCCCGAGGATATGCGATCCATCCGGAACCACGCGTCGGTGATCGTGGCCGAGGGAATCTCGATGATGCGCCGCCCGCCGTTGGTCCCGCCCAGGTCGACGGCGACGTCGGGCGCGTCGATGCGGCGGATGTCGAGGTGGATGCCGGCGGCATCGTCGTCATAGCGCATGCCGCGCGCGTTGAGGCCGCTGACGAAGACGTGCCCGCCGTCGGCCTCGTTGTAGCTCAGCCGGTCGGCGCCGATGCCGGCCGTATCGCCGCCCAGGTCGTGGCGGGTGCCGCCCGGGCCGGCGCGCAGGCGGATGCGCTGGTCGGGATCGCCCATGACATAGCCGGAGATCTGGGTTGCCGACCAGTTCAGCAGGTCGACGGACATCGGGCCGTTGCCGGCGAAGTTCGCCTCCAGCGCATCGGCGGCGAAGTTCATCCGCGCGTTGAGCGTGCCCACCAGTTGCGCTTGCAGCCGGTCGCCGCGCAGCGCCTCGGCGCGTACCCGGCCGGTGATCGCGGTGCCGCTGGCGCCGGGCTCGATCGTCAGCGGTTCGTTGGTGACGGGATCGGCGGGCCCGCCGACCAGGATCGGCCCGACGTTGAACACCTCGTCCATCGGCAGGTCCAGCCACAAGTCCAGGTTCTTGAGGTGGATGCGCATGCCGGAGGCGGCGAGGTTGCCCACGGTCAGTTCGTTGATGACGATGCGTTCGTAAGGCGTGCCGGCGGCCGCCGCCGCCGCCGCGTCGGGATGGAGGTGGACTTCCATCCGGGCGCCGATGTTGGTGGCGGTGATGTCGCTGGTGTCGGGGGCGTAAATCTCCATCGACGGGCCGGCGAGTTCGAGCTGCGACAGCGTCAGCCGGTCCATGTGCAGCGGCGCGCCGCCGTTCGCGCCGATCGACACGACGTTGCCGGCATAGCGGATCAGCCCGCTGTCCAGCCCGCTGAAGCCGAAGCCGGTCTCCACGCTGGTGTCGCGCGCGCCGGTGCCGGGCAGCGCGCCGCTGCCGTAGCGGACCACCCCGGCGCCCGAAAGGCCGGTGGCGCGCGCCTCGATGACGTTGCCGGGATCGAACCAGAAGTCGATCTGGCCGGCCTGCAGCATGCCCGAGGCGCGCAGCTGCGTCGTGTACTGGGCCAGGAAGTTGGCGGACGTGGTGGCGATCGATCCATGCGCGCGGGCATTGCCGGGTGTCGGGCCGATGCGGGTGGCGCCGCCGTCCATGCCGATCAGCAGGTTGGAGATGTCGATGCCGGTCAGCGTCGCCGCGTCGCCCGGCGCATAGCCGCCGCCGGGGCGCGGCTCGGGCAGCTCCAGGTGCAGCGATCCGGCGTCGACGACGATGTGGGCGGCGGTGATGCGATCGACGTGGAGGCTGTCGATGGCGAATTCGCTGCGGGTGTCGTCAAGGGTCGAATAGCGCCCCGAAAAGCGCACGCCGGTCGCGGTGGTGGGCCCGTCGGCACGGATCGTGGTGCCGCCTGCGGTGCGCCAGTTGATGCGGCTGAACTCGATCGATTCGAGCCTCAGACTGTTCAGCCGGATGTCGTTGCCCTGCATCACGATCTGGCCGGACAGGTCGCCCCGGGTGATGTGCAGGCCGCCGCCGCTGCCGCCGGCGCCGTGATAGGTTACGTCGGTATCGGTGGCGACCAGCGCGTCCAGGTCGATGGTCTGGGTGCCGTCGGTCGCCATGCCGACGCGCACGCCCGGGGTGCTGGTGACGGCGCGGTCGAGCTGCCCGTGGGCCTCCAGCATGTCGCGCATGGCGAAGCGGAACCGCGTCTGGTCGAACCCGTCGATGCTGACGCCGCCGCTGATCTGCGTTTCGGCGCTGCGCATGTCGATGTCGAAGTTGCTGAGCGCGATGCCCAGGAGCGCGCCCGATTCGATCTCCACCACGAACTTGCGGGTGCCGCCTTCCAGCCGCTCGTAGCCCAGCCCGGCGCCTTCGACGCGGCCGATGCGGAACGTCTCGATATGGATGTTGCGATAGTCCAGCCCGCCGAAGCCGGCCGCGCCGTCTTCCCGGCGGCGGATCAGGATGTCGGCGGTGATGTCCAGCGCGCTGCTCGGGTTGGTGGACCACAAGTGGTGGGTGCCGTTGTTGTATTCCAGCGCCTGGATGTCGAGCTGGCGCACCGCCAGGCCCTCGATATGCAGCCCGTCGGTATCCATGCGCAGATACGCGTGGATGCCCGATAGCGTCAGCGACTGGCCCTCGCGGTCGGCGATGCCGGGGCCGTGGATGCCGCGGATGGTCAGCTCGGTGGCGGCGATGCGGGCATGGAACTGCTCGCCCACCTGGCTGCCGGTGACGTCGCCCACGCTGTCGGCGGTCAGCACCAGCGCGCCGCTGGGATGCAGCGCGTCGATCGAATCGATGGTGTAGCCCCCGGCGCGGATGCCGCGTGCCTCGATCCGCCCGGCGATCGCCCCGGCGCTGACCATGCCCTCGTTCTCGCCGATCGAGACGATCGGATGCGTGACGGTGACCTCGCGCACGCGGATGTCCAGGATCTCGCCAAGCTGGCGGGAAACTTCCAGCAGCTCGCGCTGGTCCTGCGGCGAGCGGGCGGCGGCGCCGTGGATGGAAGTGTCGAGCGAGAGCGCCCGCAGGCTCTCGTAACGCCGCACCAGCGGCAGCAGGGTCTGGAGGTGGTTGCGTTCGGCGAGCGGCGGCGGCGGCGCGGCGCGCAGCCGATCCTCGATCTCGGCCAGCGTCGGGATCGTCGCCGGCAGCGACAGGTCGCGCAGGGAGAAGTCGTCGGCGGTGAAGCTCATCCCCTGGTCGGCCATGCCGGCGCCGAAGCGCGAGCGGGCCGGGGTGCCGGCGGTGACGAAGCGGCGGATCGCCTCGGCGCTGGTGAGCTGCTGGAAGGCGAGCGCCGCGCTCTCGCCGCCGCCGTGGATATTGGTGAGCGAGGCATGGCCGAGCCGGACTGGCCCGTCCAGCTCGTCGATCGAGAACGAGGCGATGTACACCGCCAGCCCGCCCGCCGCGCCGACGCCGGTTTCGCTTTGCAGCTGGTCGAGCCGCCGCTGCTCCGTCTCGGTCAGTCTCTGTCCGGTTTGGACCTTGCCCATCAGCAGCAGCAGCTCGGTCTCCAGCGGCTCCAGCTCGCGCAGCCGCGTGCGCAGCTGCTGCTGTTCGGCAAGCAGGTCTGCCACGCTGTCCGGCGCATCGCGGCGGGCGCGCTCGATGCGGCTGTCGAGCACGAAGATCTGCGCGCGAAGGTGCGCCGCGCGATTGCCGGCGGCGGCCACGGTGATGCCCTGCACCGAAAGGCTGGCCAGGCGGATGTCGCCCATCCTGAGGCCTTGCGCGTCGATCCGCCCCACCTTGATCGTCGCATTGCCGAGCGAGGAACGGTGCCGCACGCTGTCGGTCAGCTGGTCGCGGTTGAGCACCAGGTCCCAGAGCAGCCCGAAGACATGCCCCAGCACCGGGGAATCGGGCAGCGGCGCGGTCTGGAACGTGGCGCTGGCGTCCACCCCGTCGATGCCCAGGTGGCGCAGGCCGGTCACGTCCGCCTGGCCGGCGCCGGTATAGACGATCTCGTCGATGGAGGCGCTGTTCATGTGGAAGCGCCCGCCGCGCGGGCTGCGCATGTCCTCGGGCATGAAAGTCAGCTCGAAGTCGAGATCGCTGACCGAGATCGGGCCGGTGCGCAGGGTGGAGCCGGTCGAGACCGAGGCGAAGCGGGCAAGGTTGATACGGCTTGCGCGCACCCGCATGAACCCGGCCGGCTCGTTCAGCTCGATGTCGATGACATTGGGCTGGCCAAGCGCCGTCTCACGATTGTCCATGCCGATCGAGGTACGCTCGCCCGGAGTGCGCGCCAGCACCATGCCGGCCGAGAGCGGGGCGCCGGCGTTGCGTTCGAGCTGTTCGAGATCCACCGTCATGCGCACGCCGGTGGTCTCGGCATAGGTGGTCGGCTCGCCGGTGAAAGGATCGACGCCCTGGACGGGGCGCGTATACATTTCCAGCTCGTAGGCCCCGGTGCCGAACAGCATGCCGAGATAGCTCATGCTGGCGCGGGCGGCACTGACGGTATGCGGGCGCGGGAACGTGCGGCCGACGCGCGGATCGTAGAGCGCGAAGCGATCGACCAGCGTGCCCAGCGCTTCGACCGTCCAGGCGCGCTGGCGGCGGGATTGCTCGAACACCCAGTCGAAATCGCCCGCCGCGATGTCCATCTGGATCATCAGCGCAAGGTCCTGCGGGTTCTCGCCCGACCAGGCGGCGGGATCGGCGAGCTGGCGGCGCAGCGGAGTCTCGCCGCGCTCGTCCGGCCGGGTGAAGGCGAAGCTCAGCCCGGCTTCCTGCATCATCGACTGCGAGAGCGAGCCCGCCAGCCGCCCGGCGTAGGAGCCGCCGTCCTCCAGCTCGAAGGCGTGGCGCTGGTCGGGGGGCAGCACGCGCAGGACGTGGAAGGCGAACAGCGCTTCCTCGAAGCTCACCGAATCGATGGTGAAGATCCACAGGAAGCTGCTGACGTGCAGCAGGCGGCGCAAGTCCGCGCGGCTGAACACCGGATCGCGCGCGCCCAGCACCAGCGCGATGTCGTTCCAATAGCGCCGGTCCTGCTTGACCCCGTCGGACAGCCCTTCGAACAACCGTCCGATCAGCCCCAGCACGTCCAGCCGGTGGACCACCGCCTGGAGCACCGTGATCGATGGCGCCGGACGCGCGGTGCTGCCCGGAGCGCTGCCGCCCGCCGTGCCCGTCCGCGCCGTCTCGGTGGTGGAAGCCGGCGCGGGCGCGCCCAGCGCGACGAGACGGACGAACAGCTCGTAAGCCTGCTCGTGGCTGCCGTCGAAGGCGCGGAAGGCTCGGATCAGGTCTTCCTGCTCGCGCAGCAGGGCGGCGGCGCTGCCGGTGAGGTCGGTCAGCGAACCATCCTCTCCGCGCACCAGGATCAGCCCGGCCATGCCCGCCTCGCCGCGCAAGTCGTCGGGCAGTTCCTCGATCAGGCGCAAGTAGAGCCGGCCGTCGTCGAGCGTCTGGAAGCGCACCTGCTCGGCGGGCGGCATGTTGCGCAGGATGTCCCAGCCGAGCCGCGCTTCCCAGTCGCGCACCGCCCAGTCCCAGAACCCGGTGCTGAACAATTGGCGCAGGCGGGCGATATTGCGGTCCGGCCGGCGCGCGCGCACCAGCGCGGCGAAGCCGCGTGCCACGGCGGCATCGCCCGCGCGGTCCTCGGGTTCGAGCGCGCCGATCCAGCGTGCGACCAGCCCATCATTGTCGAGCCGGGCGATGACGTTCTGCAGGCTCGCCTCGGGCAGGGCGGGCAGCGGATCGTCGCGGCCCGGCGCGGGCGCGCCGCTGAAGCGCGGGTCCGGCACTGCCAGCGCCGGATTCTCGGCGAGCATTTCCAGCGCGCGCTGGGCATGGGCGCGATCGATCCGCGCCAGCGCGGCGGACAGCGCCTGGTGCAGGTCGTCTTCCAGCCGGCTGAGGTCGATGCCCACCCCGCGCCGCCGCGCCTCGATCCGGGCGGCGCGCGCCTGGGCCTCGTCGCGGTCGTATTCGGGCAAGGGGGACGTGCGCAGGGTGCGGAAAGCGGGGCCGTTGTCGCTGGCATCCAGCCGGGCCAGGTCTTCCTCGGGCATGGCGCGCAGGGTGGTGACGGCGGCATGCTGCTCGGCCGGCGTGAACGAGACGAGATCGATCCGCATGTGCTCGAAGATGCGCAGCCCGTTGCGGTTGGCGGCCAGCATCGCGGCGGTGAAATTGCTGGCGGCGGCCAGGACTTCGCGCCGGTTGCCGAGCGCATGGTCCTCGCCAAGCCCGTTGGCGAGTGCGGCGAGGCGCGGCGCCGCGAGGCATCCCGCCAGCGCGGCGGCGGTCTCGAACTGGAGCGGGGCGAGGATTTCCAGCACGCGCGTCACATTGCCGCTGGAAGGTTCCTCGTCCTCCAGTAGCCGGTCCATGTCGTCGCATTCATCGCGGTAGCTTTCGCGTACCAGATCGTCGAGCGAGCGTTGTCGGGGCGGGTCCTCGCCGTCGAAGTGGAGCGCATCGCCCACCGCCGCGCGGGGCAGCGGGACCATGCCGCCCGCCACCAGCGCCTCGGCCAGCCGCTCCGCCTCGCGTTCGGCCGCGCGCCGTGAGTGCGGTCGATCGGAAGGAAGGCGCGCCTGGGCAACATGGACCAGCTCGTGCGCCAGCGTCAGCCGGCTGGCGCTCGCCCGCGGATCGAAGTCGCGCAACCACACGACATTGCCGCGCGCCGCCCCGCGCGCGCCGGCATCGGCAAGCAGGCGGTCGCCCTCGCGATCGAGCCTGAGGTCGACATGCTCGGGCGCCAGGCCGAGCGCGGGCGCAAGCCCGGAAACGGCGGTGCGGGCCGCTTCGTGCCGTGCCTCCGGCACGATGTCGGGCGCGCGCTCGCTCACACGCTGGCTCCCCGGGCGATCCTGGCATGGACCCGGGCCGCCGCTGCCCGGCCGAGATCGGCGGGGCCCGGCCGGGCGCTGAGACGCGGCGCGGGCGCGGGACGGCCGATGCCGCGCTGCGTCACCAGCCGTTCGAGTTCGGCCGAAAAGGCCGCGCCGGCCGCCTGCGCCGCGTCGCGGTCCAGCCCGTGGAACACCAGTTCGCCCACTTCGATGCGCACCCGGCTCACAGCCAGCCTCCCAGCTCGGCGGCGGTCACCGGGCGTTCCAGCTTGCGGCATTCGAGCACGGCGGCCTCATGCACGTGGCGCATGGTGACGGGCTGCGCCTGGGCGGCGGCCAGGAAGGCGGCATTGATGGCGATGCCGCGGATATTGCCGGGCGCGACGTTGAGCCGCGACAGCTGCTCCAGGTCGAGCCCCTGCGTTTCGGTCTGCGCGGGGAAGGCGCGTTCCCAGACCGCGCGGCGCAGCGGGGCATCGGGGAACGGGAAACCCAGCACGAAGCGCAGCCGCCGGAAGAACGCCCCGTCGAGCGATTCGCGCTGGTTGGTGGTGAGGATGGCAAGGCCGGTGTAGCTCTCCATCCGCTGAAGCAGATAGCTCACCTCGATATTGGCGTAGCGGTCATGCGCGCTGGAGACTTCGCTGCGCTTGCCGAACAGCGCGTCGGCCTCGTCGAACAGCAGCACCGCGCCGCTGCCCTCGGCGGCGGCGAACACGCGCGAGAGGTTCTTCTCGGTCTCGCCGATGTATTTGCTGACCACCCCGGCCAGGTCGACGCGGACGAGATCGGTGCGGAGATCTCCGGCGATCACTTCGGCGGCCATGGTCTTGCCGGTGCCGCTCGGTCCCGCGAACAGCGCGGCGATGCCCAGCCCGCGCGAACCGCGCGCGGCGAAGCCCCAGTCGTCATGCACTTGCGCGCGGTGGCGGACTTGCGCGGCGATGCCCTTGAGCACCGCCTTGAGATCCGGGGGGAGGACCAGGTCGTCCCAGCTCGCCGCCGGATGGATCACATCGGCGATCGCGGCGATGCGCGACTGCGCATGCGCGCGGGCCTCGCGGTTGAGGAGGTCCTTGGCGATGTCCGGCTCCATTCCCCGCGCCAGCGCGCTCAGGCGGCCGATCGCGGTGGCGCCGAGTTCGAACTGCCGGGCCAGCGCCTCGGTCGCGCCGTTGAGCCTGGCGGTGGCTTCGCGGCCCAGGCCCTGGGCCCACAGCGCGTGGCGCTCCTGCACGTCGGGCCGGGCCAGCGTTTCGCCGACCAGCGCGCGGCGGCAGGGCAGGGCGCCCTGGCCGGTGACCACCACGAGGTCGTCGAGCCGGTCGGCCATGTCGGCGGTCATGGCGAGCTGGTCGGGAGAGGGATCGTCGGGCAGCTCGATCAGCAGGGCGAGCCCGCCCAGCAGCTGTTCGCGCCGCCACAGCGCGGCAAAGCCATGGCGCTCGGCGGACGTTGGCGGCAGGTTGGCGGGGCTCAGCGCATGGAGTCGGCGTCCCAGCCGCTCGGCGATGGCGGCGGCGATCATCCGCGCGTCGGCGCCTTCGCCCTCGCCATGGCGGATCTGGAGCACCGGAGCCTGCTCGCCCGCGCGCACCGCCCACCAGCGCTCGACCAGCCGGGTCACCGCCTGGCGGCCGGTATCGGGCAAGGTCCCGGAGGCGCCGACGGGCTGCACCAGCGGCGCGAGCCGCTCGTCCATCGCGTCCTCGCCCAGGAGCGCGAGCAGCATGCGCTCGTCTATGAGCAGCTCGGACAAGGTTGGGCGGTCGGGATCGGCCAGGCGCAGGCAGCGCAGCGCGCGCAGGGGCGCGTCGGGGCGCAGCGCCGACCACTGCGCGCCGGGCAGCGCGGCCATGGCGACGGCGGCGGTCACGCGGCCTTGCGGGTCTCCGGAGAAACGGGCGCACAGGGGCGCCACGCGGGGGTTGAGATGGGGGCCGGCGGCAAGCAGCAGACAGTCCCGCTCGAAAGCGCCCAGGCCCAGTCGCTCGGCCAGCCGGCGCGCGGGGCCGCCGGCGCCCAGCCCCGCCAGCGCCGCCTCCAGCAGGGCATCGGCCTGAGCGATGTCGTCCTCGGATCCGCTCAGCGCCGCCGCGAGCGCGAGCCGGGCCTCGATCACCGCCATCTCGCGGGCGAGCGGCTGGGTATCGGCGGTCATATCGTCACCAGCGGCGCGGCATAGCGGCCGTCGCCGCCCACCGTCAGCAGGCTGTCGGCGCCATCGACGCGCAGCCGCACGAGGTAGTCGCCGCGCGCCACGGCGGCATAGGGCACCGCGACTTGCAAGGCCTCGTCGACACCGGCGGCGAATCCATTGGCCGCGGGCGCCGCGATCACATAGCCGCGCGGCGGGCGCGAGGCCGGGGCGCCGCGTTCGTTGAGCAGGACTTCGACGCGCTGGTCGCGGCCGATCGCACGGGCGGCATCGATGGTCAGCGTGCCGTCGGCATAGTCGACGCCGTCCACCGTGCGCGTGGCGCTGTTGGCGATCACCACGCCGGTCACCGCCGGACGCAGGATCAGGGCGGCGGCGTTGGAGAACACGCCTTCGTGCGCGGTCGCCGGTTCGCCCATCTGGCGCGGGTGGATGACCGTGACGCTCTGCACACCGGCGCGCGGGCGCGGCGCGGCGGCAAGGTCCACGCGCAGTTCGTCGGGCCGGGAATCCGGCGCCGGCGCGCGGTCGGTATCGCCGATGCGCACCACCGTATTCGCGCTTGCCAGCAGCCGCGCGCCCGTCACCGCCAGCATGTCCTCGGTGGTCACTGGCGCTTGCGGATCGTCCGGGGCGCCCGTGCGCGCGATCTCGGGCAGCGCCAAAGTCTCGCCGAAGACGGCGCGGGCAGCGGCGGGCAGCGCGGGCCGGGCCTTGGCGCGCGGATCGATCAGCACCACGGTCGCCTCGTAGGCGACGGTGGTGCGGTAGTGCGCCTGGAACGCCGACCAGATGCGCGACATGTCTTCCAGCGCGATGGCCGTGGGCGTGAGCTTGATAAGCTCGATCTGGTCGGCCAGCCCCGAAGCCTCGATCGCCGAGTTGAGCGCGCTGGCGCTGGGCGGCACCAGTGCGCGGCGCACCGCCTCGCGGGTGAGCACGGCGTTCTCGTGGAGAATGCGCAGCGTGTGCCCCAGCAGCACTTCGGCGACATACATGTCGGCGGCGAACGTGGTGACGAGGTAGTGCAGCGTCAGCGCCAGCGGCGGTGCCGAGATCACGTCGCCCCGGCTGTCGCGGGTGGGCAGGCCCACGTTGCGCCAGGCCGCGTTGGGGGTGACCTGGTGGAGATAGATATTGACCCGGGTCGGTTCGGCCTGGTTCGGCTTGACCACCTGGTCGGGCGGGCCGGCGCTGACCCCGATGGTGCCGACCGCGTCGCCTACCTTGTCGAGCGCGAGGCCCTCGACGATCTGCTGGCGCAGCACCATGGTGACGGCGGCAAGGGCATAAGGCGTGCTCATCGGCGATCCCCGGCGGCGAGGAATTCGGCGAGCGAGGGGCCCGGCGCGGCGGGTGCGGCGGGCGCGGGCCGGCGACGCTCGGGGGAGGGCGCGGGCGGAGCGGCGTGGATGTCGATCCGCTCGATCCGCACCACGACCGGCGGTTCGCCGCGCGCCGTCGGCGCGGGGCGGCGAGGCGTGGCGGCAGTGGCGGGCGGGGGCAGGGATGCCGGCGTGGACCGGGCTGTCGCCATGGGTGCGGAGGGCGGCGGCACCGCGGGGGGCCGTTGCGGCGATACGTCCTGTTCGCCCCTGGCGGTGGCGGCCTCGCGGATCACGGTGCGGGTTTCCAGGTCCCTGGAGCGGACCGGTTCCCGGTGCTCCGGCATGGCGGCTGGCCTCGCGGAAGCTTCGCGCGAAGGGGCGGGTACTGGCGGCGCGGCGGGTATCGCGGCGGGGGCGGATGGTTCGGCCGGCGCGGGGCCTTGCGGGGTCTGTGCTGCCGGCCGGCTTTCCATCGCCGCTTGTGGTGGGCTTGGATGGACCTGTCGGGGCGGGGTCGATGCCGGCGCGGTCACGAAGATCCGGGTGATGGCGGGCACCGGTTCCGGCGCCGGCGCCCCATCGCGGCGCGCCGGGGTCGGTCGCGGGAGGGCGGCAGCCGGCATCGGCGGGGCGGGCTCCGTGATCGTTTCCGGCGGCGGCGGCGCTGGCGAACGCGATGCCGGCGCGGCGCGGCGTTCGTTCTCCAGTTCCTCGAAGCCGGCTTCCGGCCCGGATCGCTCGAACAGCGATCGCGGGCGCGGGGTCAGCACCGTGGCGCGGCCCAGCGCGCGGGAGGCGATGCCGGCGAAATAACCGTTCATTGCGCCAGCTCCAGGTAGGCGCCGCGCCGCATCGGGCTGAGCGCCAGGATATCGGCCTCGCGCCAGCCGTAGAAGCGCGCCAGGGTGGCGACTTCACCGAGCAGGCGGTGCGCCTCGGCGGCGACCGAGCGGGCGAGGTGGTGGGCCGGATCGAGCAGGGCGGCGATCGGCCCCCCGCACCCGGGGCAGGCGATCTCGACCGCGATGGCGGCAAGCGGGTCGGCGGCTTCCAGGGCATTGCCCAGCGCCGCGATCACCTCGGCGGGCAACGTGGCGGGGTCGGCTTCGCGGCCATGGTGGCGGCAGGAGGTGACCAGCCGGCTGGTCAGGGCGCGGGCCGCTTCGTCCACGTCACCGAGCCCGGCGATCGTGGCCATGTCGCGGCTGTCGGCCGGGCGTGCCTCGATCTCCCAGCCCGCCATCGAAACGCGGGGGAGGGTGGCGCCCCGATCCGGCGCCCGGGCCGATGCCAGCAGGTCCCCCGCGTCGAGCACGACTTCCGCCGTCTCGCCGCAGGCGGGGCAAGGCACGGTGGTTTCGATCGCCGGGCCGAACAGGCCGCGCTGGACCTCGATCAGCGCGGCGTCGCGCGCGCCCAGGGGCAGCGCGGCGAGTGGGGTGTCGCCGCTCTCCACGCGCGCCGCCGAAAGCAGGGTGAGCGGGTTCGTGCCCGCCTCCCAAAGGGCGAGCAGGTTCTCGACCGGATTGTCCAACATGGCACTACTGCGGTTCGACGAAGCTCGGCTCGGACGGTTCCGTCACCGCATAGTCGCGCTCCCAGCCTTCGTTTTCGATCTTGATGTGCTGGATCGCCACCGCGTTGGCATTGGCGTCAAGATCGGGCATCGACTGGAACTCGCTGATCCAGCAGCGGAACAGGCGGTAGACGATCGCGGGCTGTCCGGCCTCGTTGTAAAGCTCGATGGTGATGTCCTTGCGGAAATCGGCCAGCGAGACTTCGGCGCCGAGCGCGGAGCCGAAGTTCCACACCTTGTTAGCCCAGCGTTCGAACTCGACGTCGTGGGTGACGCCGCGTTCGAGGGTGACCGCCTCGAACTCGCTGCGGCCGGGCGACTTGCGGCTGGACGACGGATCGCCGCCCTCGCGGTGCTTGACCACTTCGGTGGTGCGCTTGAGCGCGCTCACCTTGCTGACGCCGGCGACATACCGGCCATCCCATTTCACCCGGAACTTGAAGTTCTTGTAAGGGTCGAAACGCTGGGCGTTGACATTGAACTGAGCCATTGGAGCACCCCCTCTCTTACGATGTCGCCTGGCCGGCGAGCTGCTGGATGCGGATCATCACGAATTCCGCCGGCTTGAGCGGCGCGAAGCCGACGAGGATGTTGACGATGCCGCGATCGATGTCGGCCTGCGTCGTCGTCTCCTTGTCGCACTTGACCAGGTAGGCGTCGCGCGGGGTCTGCCCCTGGAACGCGCCCTGGCGGAACAGCCCGTGCATGAACGTGGTGAGGTTGAGCCGGACTTGCGCCCAGAGCGGTTCGTCATTGGGTTCGAACACCACCCACTGGGTGCCCCGGAACAGGCTTTCCTCGATCATCAGCGCCAGGCGGCGGACCGGCACGTACTTCCACTGGTTCGCCTCGACATCGGCGCCCACGCGGGTGCGGGTGCCCCATGAAAGCGTACCATAGACCGGCAGCGCGCGGATGCAGTTGAGCCCGAGCGGATTGAGCAGTCCATTCTCGCTGTCGGAAAGCTTGTAGACCAGCCCGCGCACGCCGCGCAGCTGGGCGTCGGTGCCGGCGGGCGCCTTCCACACGCCGCGCTCGGCGTCGGTGCGGGCATAGAGCCCGGCGATCGCGCCGGAAGGCCCGAACGTGCGCAGCTGGAAGTCATTGAGCGGATCGGCCATGCGCACGCGCGGGAAATAGGCGGCGGCATTGGGACCCTTGACGGTCAGCCCGGAGGATATCCACTCGAAGGCGCGGTCCACCGTGTTCACGGTCGGCGGCGGATCGATCAGCAGGAAAGCGCGGCGCTTCGCGCAATAATCGAGCGCGGCCTGGTAGATCGCATTCGGATCGAGCCCGCTGGCGAGCGCGTTGGGATCGCTCGGGCTGGCGCGCGTGGCGTCGGGCAGGATCAGGATGTTGAAGATATCGGCCTTTTCCAGCGCATGGATGCCGGTGAAGGCGGCGGCATTGCCGATCAGGTCAGCGCTCTGGGGAAGCTGGACGCCGTCCGCGCCGGCGACCGGAGTACGCTGCGCCGCTTCCGCCGTGCCGGTGCCGAGCCGGTAGCGGCCGACGTTGAAGTTGGCCGAGGGCAGCTTGAGCATGGCCAGCGCGCCTGCCGGTGCGCCATCGGCCAGCGAAAGCATGGTGTCGGTCGCGGCCGGCAGCAGCGCCGGATCGAACGTCGGCACGATGCGCAGGCCCTTGCCCGATCCGGTGACGCCGACCCTGACCGCCGCCCCCGGCAGCGCCGCGCCGAGCGCTTCGTTGAAGCGGCGTTCGAGCAGGCGGGCCAGCGCGACTACCGAAGTCGGCAGCGTCTCGTTCTGCTTGATGAGCGTCACGCTGAGGTTGGCGATCGCCCCTGCCGGGCGATTGGCGGTGACCAGGACCTTGTAGTCCTTGTCGTTGGCAAGGCCGGTGATGCCGGCGCCGGTCACCGTGAAGTCGGTGCCGACCACGCCGCTTTCCGCCGGCCGGGCGCCGGGATTGGCCGCGGGAATCTTCGCCGTCGCCAGCTTCGAGCCGTTGGCCGGATCGTTGAGAATGGCCTCGATGAAGCGGGTGGACGCGGTCGAGACGCTGAGATCGGCCCAGCGCTCGGTCTCGCCCGTGCCCAGGTCGGTCAGCGTCAGGTTGAAGTTGTTCGCGGCGGCGCCGTCATAGTCGACGTCGGCGATGATCTTGTTGCCCCAGGCGCCCTTGCTGGTCGCGGTGAGGGTAAAGCTCACCTTGGCGGGATTGGAGATGCCTTCCTTGAGGTCGATCTTCGCGGCCACGCCGTCGCTCTTGGGCACGCGCACGACGATCGCCTGGCCGCCGCCGTTCTGGAAGAACTGCTGGACCGCGTAGCTGAGTTCGCTGTTGGCGGCGAGCCCGCCGAATCCGCGTTCGTAGTCCGCGTAACTGAAGATCGTCGTCGCCCGGTTGTCCAGCCCGCGCGCGGTATAGCCGACGAAGGCGGCAATGGCGGTGGGGACCCCGGCAAGCGGGCGCACGCCGCTGCTCAGTTCTTCGACGTAGACGCCGGGATAAGTCGGTACGATAGGCATCAAAACTCTCCTTCTCCCCTCTTCATTGTTGAAGAGTGGCTCAATTTTGCACCGAATCGATGGTTATTGTGACAGTTATGTAAGAGTACTGAGCGACCACAACTACACACAGCAATAGCTACCATCGCCATCACGGCATGGCAACATGACGATCACTGTTAGGATATTGTTGAGGTAACTCGACGAGGCGAGTTTCTGTTGCGGTGGGTGGTTGGCGGTTACCAAATCGAAAACCAGTCTGAAAGTTGATTTCTCGTGGATTCGCGCGCCTTGCGGCGTATTTCTTCGCGTTTGCCGCAAAGTCATGGTGCGGTGCACCCGGGGCGGGGCTGCCGTGGCCGGGCGGGGATGCGGAGCGGGCGCCGAACCGCGTCGGCAGGTTCCCGAGTCGCCGGTCCGAGCCCCCCTTCGCCGCAAGTCGCGGGCTTGAAACAGCTTCAGCATCGCGGCGAAGTTGATAGGAAGCGGTTTCGCGATTCCGCGCGGCGCAGGCCTCGCGGCGGCCGATCGAGAGGACTATCCGTTCATGCCCTACCGCCACGAACCCGTTTCCGCCCGCTCCTGGCTGTTCGCGCCGGGGGACAGCGAGAAGAAGATGGCCAAGGCGATGGAAGGCGAGGCGGATATCGTCCTGATCGACCTCGAGGATGCCGTCGCGCCCGGCAACAAGGCCGCCGCCCGGACCATGGTGCGCGATTTCATCCAGGCCCGCCCGGAGCAGCGCCGCCGGCTCTGGGTGCGCGTCAATCCGTTCGACGGTTCCCACACCCTGGCCGATCTGGCCGCGATCATGCCGGCCAGCCCGGGCGGGATCATGCTGCCCAAGGTCCATGGGCGCGCCGATGTGGAGAAGCTGGATCACTGCCTGTCCGCGCTCGAGGTGGCCAACGGGATCGAGGAAGGTTCGACCCCGGTCATCGTGCTCATCACCGAAACCGCCGAGGCGATGTTCCGCACCGGCGACTACAAGGGCGCGCCGCGCGTCGTCGCGCTGACCTGGGGTGCGGAGGACCTGGCGGATGCGATCGGCGCGTCGTCGAACCTGAATGCCGACGGTTCCTATGCCTTCACTTACGAACTTGCGCGCAGCCTGACCCTTCTGGGCGCGGCCGCCGCCGGGGTCACGGCGATCGATACGATCAGCGCCGACTTCAAGGATCTCGATGCCCTGGCGATCCGGGCCGGGAGGGTGCGGCGTGATGGTTTTCGCGGGATGCTGGCGATTCATCCGGCGCAAGTGCCGGTCATCAACGCGGCTTTCACCCCCACGGCCGAGGAGGTGGCGGAAGCGCAGGAAATCGTTGACCTTTTTTCCGCCAACCCGGGCGCCGGCGCGATCGGCTGGAGGGGGGGCATGCTCGACCGGCCTTACCTCGCCCGTGCCGAGCGCCTGCTGCGGCAGGCCCGACCGACCCAACCGGGGTCCCACCGGGGTCCCACCGGGGTCTAAACGCGGTCTGGCGCGACACAGCCGGCATCCCAGCGACCCGCTTGTGCATCGCTCTACGCACGCCTAGCACGCGGGCATGGTTGCTCAAGTCGAACCCTTCCACGCGGTCGCCATCGGCCGGCTCGCCTATGCGCTGGCGGAGGCCGGGCAGGACGTGATCCACATGGAGTACGGCCAGCCTTCCACCGGGGCCCCGGCCGCGGCGATCGCCGCGGCGCATAAAGTGCTGGACAGCGATCCCGGCGGCTACTGGGAAAGTACCGCGCTGATGGAGCGCATCGCCCGCCACTATGGCGAGGCTTATGGCGTGGCGGTCGAAAGCGAGCAGGTGCTCCTCACTTGCGGCGCCTCGCCGGCCTTCGTGCTGGCGCTGTCCAGCCTGTTCGAGCCGGGCGCGCGGGTGGCGCTAGCGCGGCCCGGCTACGTCGCCTACCGCAATACGCTGCGGGCGCTCTACATCGAGCCGGTGGAGGTGCCCTGCGGCCCGGCCGAGCGCTACCAGATCACCGCCGCCGCGCTCGACGCGCTCGATCCCGTGCCCCAGGGCGTGATCGTCGCCAGCCCGGCCAATCCCACCGGCACGATCATCGCGCCGGGGGAACTGGCCGCCATCGCCGCGGTCTGCGCGCGCAAGGGCATCCGCGTGGTTTCGGACGAGATCTACCACGGCCTTTGCTATACCGAGGCCGCGCAATCGATCCTGCAGCATTCGGCCGACGCCCTGGTGGTGAACAGCTTCTCCAAGTACTACAGCATGGCCGGCTGGCGGCTGGGCTGGCTGTTGGTGCCGCCGGAGCTGGTGGCCACGGCGCGGGCGCGCATGACCAACCTGTTCCTGACGCCTTCGGTCCTGGCGCAGCATGCCGGCCTGGTCGCCTTCGACTGCCGCGAGGAGCTGGAAGGCCATGTGCGCGCCTATGCCCGCAACCGCGAGCTGCTGCTGGCCGCGCTGCCGCGCCTGGGCCTGGGGCGCATCGCGCCGCCGGACGGGGCGTTCTACATCTATGCCGACGTCGGCGACCTGACCAACGACAGCCTTTCCCTGTGCCGGCAACTGCTGCGCGAAACCGGCGTCGCCGCCGCGCCGGGGATCGACTTCGATCCGGTCGACGGCAACCGCTTCATCCGTTTCAGCTTCGCGGTTTCGACCCCGCTGGTGGAGCAGGCGATCGAACGGATGGTGCCCTGGTTCGCCGCGCGGCGGTGAGCCGCGCGTTCCCGCCGGGATAAAGCTGAACGGTGCCTTCACCACATCCGGTCAGCTTGCAGCAACCTGGTATGTGGTCTTATCCTCCGGGATCAGAGCATTTTGAAGTCGGGCGGTATCGCCCGACGACTCCCAAAATACTGAAAATAAACAACAAATGGAGCGGGATCTGCCTCAACCTGAGCGCATTCCGCTGTAGTGCGGATTGACAGTTGGAGCTGGTTCGGGACTGTGGCGCTCCCCCGACGCGGACAGGCGGCATCTTGATGACGGGCACCATGGACGACAAGGCTCCCAATCCCCAGGCATGGGCCGCGCGCCTGCGCGACTTCGTGCAGGATTGCGTGGCGAGCACGCCGTGCGAGGAATTGCAGCGCGTGCGCGAGGCCGCGCTGCTGTTTCAGCGCGACGGCGCCGGCGGCGTCGATCCCGTCGTGCTGGAAGCGATGCTGGCCTGCGGCGCGGCCGAAAGCGCGGTCCTGGCGTTGATCGGCCCGGAAGCGGTGTTCATGCTTTCGCGCGGGGGCAGCAGCACCTGCCTGGTGACGATGATCGTGACGGACGGCCCGGATGGTCCGGACGGCGTGGAGGAAGTGGCGGCGGAAGGCTCGACGCTGGCCCTGGCCCTGCTGGCCGCCTACGCGACGGGCCTGCTGACCGGGTTCGACCGCAATGGGCCCACCCCCTTCCAGCGCCCGACCTCGCGGCTGCACTGAGGGGTCGCGGGGCTGATACCAGGTTTCTTGAAGCGAGACTCATCTCCTCCCCCCGTCGCCCGCGAGGCGGCGACGCCGCCGAAGCAATCCAGGGCAGTACAAAACCGTCCTGGCCGGCACTCTGGATTGCCGCACCGCCTCAACCGACCAGCGCCGCCTCGATGGCGATGCGGATGGCGTCGGAGGTGTGGTTGGCGCCCAGCTTGTTCAGCATGTTGGCGCGGTGGATTTCGACCGTGCGCGGGCTGATCGAAAGCTTCTCGCCGATCAGGCGGTTGGACAGGCCGCTGGCGACGCCGCCCAGCACTTCGCGCTCGCGCCGGGTCAGGCGATCAACCCGGGCGCGGGCCATGACCTCGCGCAGCTTCGCGTTGCCCACGTTCTCGGCGCGCTCGATCGCGTGGGAGAGCGTCGTGGTCAGCTCGTCGGCGGTGATGGGCCATGCGATGTAGTCGATCGCGCCGTCCAGCACGGCCTGGACGATGCGCTGGGCGCCGGGGTCCTCGCTGAAGGCGATGATCGGGAACCATTCGCCGTAATGGGCCATGTTCTCGATCAGATCGTCGATCGCACCGGCCTGGTCATGGATCAGGATCACGCCCGAACGCGGCCAGGCGCCCGCAAGCTCCAGGATGTTCTCGAAGGGTTCGACGTGGATGCCGGCCGATGACAGCGCGTGGCTGATCGTCGCGCGCCGGCGGGTGTCGCTGTCGATGAGGATCAGATTCGAGATGCGCTCCATGGGCCTGCTCCCTGCGGTTTGTGCCTAGGGAGATATTCGCATCGGCCCGCGAACGCGCGCGCGACCTGCTCCGGAATCGACCGACTGCCGGGAATTGTAATGCCTAACGCGGTGGTAATCTTGTGCAAATCGTGCGCCGGAAAGGTCCACATCCGGCCCGATCGGCGGATTTATCCAGCCAGGAGCGCGCGGCCGATTTCGGCGAAGTCGTCCCGCAGTGTCTCGATCCGCTGCGAATCGAACGCCAACGCGCTGTCGAGGATGGTGCGGCGCGCGCCTTCATAAAGCTGGTTGAGCGCCGTGGCCACGCCGTGCTCGCTGGAAACGCCCATCTGCAGCGCGGTGACCGCGGTCAGCGCGCGCGTCATCGAACGGCTCTTGAGTCCATTGTCGCCGTTGCGGTTGGCATGGATCGCCGTGCCCAGCGCGCTGACGAGATGCTCGTAGCACAAGTGGACGAGTTCGGCCGGCTTGGCGCCGTTCACGCGGGCGTCGAAGTCGACGCGGCGATAGGCTTCATGGGGGGATTGCTGGACCAGCATGTCAACTGCTCGATTTGTTCCACTGGGCGATCTGGTTCTCGATCATGGTCAGCGTCGATTTCAGCACGCCGATCCTGCTTTCGGAAACGGTGAACTGCGACGCGAGCCGGGCGCGCAAGGCTTCCTGCTGGGTGGCGAGGTCGCTCTGGTCCTCGGTGACCTGCGTGAGCTGCTTGTTGTAACGCGTGATCGACCCACCCAGCGAATTGGAGTTGGTGGTGGAAATGGCGGCGCGGTAGATCTTGTCGTAACTTGCGTAGACGCCGTAGACGCCGTTGGTGAACATCGCCGCGACGCCTTCCGGGTCGGCCGCCAGCGTGGCCGAGAGGCGGCTGGTATCGAGCGTGAAGGTGCCGTCGCGCTGGGTCGAGAGGCCAAGGTCCGCCAGGGTCTTGGCGGCGCCTGTCGCGTTGGGCATGACCGTGGTCCCGGCCAGCCCCGCGAGCGCGCGTTTCAGCGAGCGGGCGCCGGCATCGTTGACGAGGTCGCCGCCGAGCGCCGTGGCGGTGTTGAGTTCGGTCATCAGTTCGTTGAGCGCGTCGGTGAAGTCCTGCATCGAGCTGGCGATGCTGTCGGACGGGTCGCTGAAGCTGACGGTGGTGGGCGTGCCTGAATTGGTGCCGGTAAGCTGGAGCTTCACCCCCGGGATGGCGTCGGTGATGGTGTTCGACGCCGATGTGTAGGAAAGCCCGTCGATCTCGAAGGTCGCGTCCTGCGCGGTGGCGAGCAGCGTCCCGGTGGAGGCGCCGGGGGACCAGGCGAGATTGGACAGGCTGGAATCGCCGGCCTCGATGATGAAGCCGTTGGTCGTGCCTTCCTGGCCCTTGAGGACGAGCTGCGCCCCGCTGGAGGTGGTGGCGACATAGGCGGTGATGCCGGCGCCGGAGGCGTTTATGGCGGTGGCGACATCGGCGAGGGTATCGCCGCTTTCGACGGTGATGTCGATCGACGACTGGCTGGTGTCCTCGGTGAAACTGCTGCCCGCCACCGTGCCGAAGCGCAAGGTGAGCGTACCGGCGCCGACGGTGCTGGTGGAGGAACCGTAGACGCTGCCGGCAAGCCGCTGGCCGTTGGCCACCTGGGTGACTTCGAGCGAATAGCTGCCGGTGGGCTGGCTGGAGCCCGAGAGCGTGGCGGTGGCCACCGAACTGTTGGCAACGCTGGGCGTGCGCGCGAGGCTGCCGGAGCGCACCAGCGTGCCCAGCGAGGTGTCGAGGCTGAGCAGCATCGACTTGATGTTGGACGCGGTCGAGACCTTGGTGGTGAGCGTTTCCGACTTGTCGGTGAGCCGCGCGGACCGGGCCTCGAACTGGGCGGTGGCCAGGTTGTTGGCCAGGGCCGCCATGTCGATGCCGCTGCCGCCGCCCAGCGCCGTCACGAGCGACGTGGTCTTCAGCGTCGAGCTGGCGGACGTGGTGCTGGTGGTTGAAGTGGTGGTGGCCATGGGTTCTAGGACGGCTTCCGGGAGGGGAGGTTAAGGGCGGATAGCGGGTTCTTGCGGGGTGCCCTGGCCGCGGTTCACACGCTGGCCGGGTCGAGCCGGCCGTCGGCATCGAAGCGCAGTGTGACCGGCACCGAGACTTGCGGCGCGGTCCGCTTCTCGCCGCGCTTGAGCGCGAGCACGAAAGCCAGGATCGCGGCGACGGCGGCGTAATGTTCCTCGCGGATCACCTGGCGTTCGCGGGTGGTGTAGAAGACCGACCGGGCGAGCGCCGGGTATTCGAGCACCGGCACCGCGTATTCGGCGGCGAGCTCGCGCATGGCCAGCGCCTTGTCGCCGCGCCCCTTGGCCAGCACGATCGGCGCGGAGGCCTTCCCTGGATCGTAGGCGAGGGCGATCGAGAAGTGTGTCGGGTTGGTGATGACGAACTGGGCCTCCTTCATTGCCGGGACCAGGCCGCCCATGGCGATCTTGCGCTGGCGGTCCTTGATCGCGGCCTTCTTCTCCGGCGCGCCTTCGGCATCCTTCTGTTCGTCGCGCACTTCCTGCAGCGTCATCTTCAGGCGGGTCAGGCGGCGGAACAGCTGCACCGGCAGATCGAACAGCGCGATCACGAAGAGGCCGGCGGCAAGCCAGAACAGCAGCAGGATCACCGCGTCCCAGGCCCAGGAAAGCTGGTCCAGCAGGTCTCCCTGGCCAAGCCGCGCGAAAGTGGCGATGCGGCCGTTCGCCCAGGTCCAGGCAATGGTGCCGAGCAGCGCCACCTTGGCGAGGCCCTTGCCGATCTCGATCCATCCGTTCGGCCCGAACATGCGCTTGAGCCCGGCAAGCGGATCGATCCGCGAACCCTTGGGCGCCAGGTTGCCGCCGATCCACCGCCCCTCGCCGAAGCCGAGCTGGGATACCAGCGAGGCAAGGATCACCGCCACGCCCAGCACCAGCACCGGCGGCAGGATGCCGATCAGCGCGGCGGTCAGCATCCGCCCGGGCGTGAAGTCGTCCAGGGTGGCGCGGTCCCAGGTGAAGCCGGCGCGCAGCGAGTCCGCAAGCAGGCCCAGCAGCCAGGGCCCGGCAATGAGGAGCCAGGCCGCGCCGATGGCGACGGAGGCGGCCGTCGCCAGCTCGCGCGAGCGGATGACGTCGCCCTTCTGGGCGGCGTCGCGTTTGCGCTTTTCGGTTGGCGCGAAGCTTTTCTCGCCGCCCTGCTCGCTCATTTGCGCATGATCTCCGATGTGGCGGTGATGGCGTCGGCGGAAAGCCGCACGACGAGGTCGGTAAGCACCGGCGCGGACAGCACCAGCGCGGCGATGCCGGCCATGACGCCGGCGGGCAGGCCGAGCGAGAACAAGTTGAGCGAGGGGGCCGAGCGGCTGAGCACGCCGGTCACGATCTGGACGATCAGCAGCACCAGGCTGACCGGCAGCGCGATGGTGACGGCGGTCACGAACATCTGCGTGGCGAAGCCGGCGACCGTGGCGAAGCGCTCGGCGCCAAGCCAGGTGTGGCCGGGCGGAAAGGCCCGGTAGCTGTCCACCACCAGCGCGAACCATTGCAGATGCGCGCCCAGCGCCAGGAAGATCAGCGTCAGCACCACCATGAAGTACTGGCCGAGCGCGGGCGACTGGGTGCCCGAGGTGGGATCGACCGCCATCGCCATGTTCAGGCCCATGCCGCCGCCGATGACTTCGGCGGCGACGACCGGCGCGGCGAACGAAAGCTGGAGCACGAAGCCCAGCGTCAGGCCCACCAGCACCTCGCCGGCGACGCTGAGCATGCCGGCAAGCGAGAACAGCGCCGCCGGGGCCTGGACGTCGGTCCAGGCGCAGATCATCACGGCGATCGCGCCGGCGCCGATCACCCGCAGCTGCGGCGGCACCGAAACGGTTCCGAACATCGGCGCCGCGACCAGGGCCGCGCCGATCCGGGTCATGACGAAGAGCAGCCGCCAGAACTCGGCCTCGAGCGGACCGAAGCCGAAGTCCAGGTTAATCACGGGGCGACCTGCTCGGCCTGGCCGGTGCTGGCGATCTGCGCGAAGATTTCCTGCGTGAAGTCGCCGATCAGCGTCATCATCGAACTGCCGAACAGCACCAGCACCAGCGCGACGACGGCCAGCTTGGGCACGAAAGTCAGGGTCTGTTCGTTGACCGAGGTCGCCGCCTGGACGACGCCCACGGCAAGGCCCACGGCCAGCGCGGCGATCAGCACCGGTGCGGCCACCAGCGCGGTCACCCACAGCATCTTGTCCGCCAGCGCGAGAAGGGTGGTGATGTCTTCCATGGTCAGGCTTTCGCTCCCCTCCCCGTCAGGGGCGGGGTCTCGCCGCGAGCGCCGCGTGCCGGTCCAGACACGTCCGCGTCCCTCATCCGAAGCTCGCCGCCAGCGAGCCCATCAGCAGGGCCCAACCATCGACCATCACGAACAGCAGCAGCTTGAAGGGCAGCGATACCACCATCGGGCTCATCATCATCATGCCCAGCGACATCAGGACCGAGGAGACCACCAGGTCGATCACCAGGAACGGCAGGAACAGCATGAAGCCGATCTGGAACGCGGTCTTGAGCTCGCTGGTGACGAAGGCGGGCAGCAGGATCGAGAAGGGCACCTCGGCAGCGCTGGCGAACTTGGGCGCCTTGGCCATGTCCGCGAACATCGTGAGGTCGCGCTCGCGGGTCTGGCGGATCATGAAGGCGTGGAATTCCTTGCCGGCATTGGCGATGGCCTGCTCGGCGTTGATCTGGTCGGCGGAGTAGGGCGCGATGGCGTTGGCGTTCACCTTCTCCAGCGTGGGCGCCATCACGAACAGCGAAAGGAACATCGCCAGCCCGATCAGCACCTGGTTGGGCGGCGATTGCTGCAGCCCCACCGCCTGGCGCAGGATCGCCAGCACCACCAGGATGCGGGTGAAGCTGGTCATCATCAGGATCAGGCTGGGCAGGATCGTCAGCAGCCCCATGATGAGGAGCAGCTGCAGCGAAAGGTTCATGCCGGGGCCCTCGGTCCCGCCCAGCGAGCCGAAGGCGCGGTCGAGCGCGCCGGGGATGGCGCTGGGAGCGGCCATTGCCTGGGCCTGAGCCTGGGTCTGGGCCTGGACCTGGGCGTAGGCCACCGCCGGGAGGAGCAGCGCCGGCGCCGCCGCGATCAGGGAGAGGAGGCGCTTCACCGGGGCAGGCCTTCCGCCTGGGGCCTTTCGCGCGCCGGGGCCTCGGCAAGGCGGGTGAGGCCCTGGCGCGACGACGAGACGAGGATCTCGCGGCCATGGAACTCGATCACCGCCAGCTTGAGCGTGGGCGAAAGCATGGTGGTTTCGACGATGCGGATCGATTTCGAGCCGGCGCCGATGCCGGCGCGGTCCTGCAGCTTCTTGGCCAGCTTCAGGCAGCCCCAGGCCAGGAGGCCGATCAGCGGCAGCAGGATGATGAGCTTGAGGATGTACCAGAGCATGGCGATCAGGCCTCGTCGCTGTCCGGCAGGGCAGCCGGGGCGGCCGCCGACGCGGAATCCTCGATGCCGACCATCTCGACGATGCGCAGCCCGAAGCGGCCATTGTGCGAGACGACCTCGCCCTTGGCGATCGGCTTGCCGTTGACCAGCACGTCGAGCAGTTCGTCGGTCATCCGGTCGAGCACGACGAGGCTTTCCGGCCCGAGCGAGAGGACCTCCTTCAGCTTCATCTGGGTGCGGCCGAGTTCGACGGAGAGGCGGACGTCGACATCGCGAAGGAAATCGAGGCCACGGGGATGAATGGTCATGGGATGGCTCTTTCCGTGTATCAGAATGCTTGAAGGATCTGGACCGCGACGCGATCCTCGACTTCGCCGATGGTGCCGGTGGCGATCGTGCGCCCTTCGACCTGGAGCGGCACCGAACGCGCCACCGCGACGGGCAGCACGTCGCCCGGCTTCAGCGACGAAAGGCGCGAGAAGCCGATCGTCATGTCGACCAGCACCGCGTTGACTGAAACCGGCATCGAGGCGAAGGGCTCGCTGGCGGGATCGGGCGCGGCCGGACGCGCGCGGCCCCGGACCGGATGGCGCGGCACCGCCATGACCGCGGCAAGCGTCGCCTGGGGAAAGGCGAGCGAGAGCGACCACGGGGTGACGCCCGGCTCTTCCACTTCGAGCGAGAGTTGCAGCAGTTCCTCGCGCTTGTCGAAGGGGTTGAGCTGGCGCAGGCTGGTGTCGCGGCGCAGCGTGCGGACCTTGTGCTGCTCGCCGAACACGGCGGTGAGCGCGTCGGCCACGGCTTCCTCGATGCGGGTGAGCAGCAGTTCGGCGGAGAGCGGGAAGGTATCGGGCAGGGGTTCGGGCACCACGCCGCGTCCGCCGAAGGCGCGATCGACCAGGCGCAGCACCGGCGCGGCCTCGAAAGTGGCGAGCAGCGGCAGGCGCTTGGGGCCGACCGTCATCAGCGTGTGCGCGGCCAGCGTTTCGATCTCGGCCTGGATCGAGCCGAGCGTGCAGTCCATCGGCATGCCGGTGCGCACCAGCGGCGGCTCACCGCCGGAGAAGCGGGACAGCCCGGCGGGCAGCGCGCGGGACAGCTTTTCGCCCAGCAGCGAGAGCGCCGGCACCAGCTCGTCGATGGTGGGGCCGGCGTTCAGCAGCTCGGAGCAGTGCTTTGCCCTGGTCCGCTGGCCGGAATGTGCGGTTCTCATCGTCATTGCCCGATCACTGCCCGATCACTGGATGATGAAGGTGCGGAAGTAGACGGCATCGACACCGCCGAAGCCTTCCTTCCCGATCAGAACCTGGTTGATCGCCGCCGTCATGCGCTTCTGCAGGCGTTCCTTGCCCGGGATCGTGTAGATCTCATCCTCGGGCGTGTCGGCCAGGATCTGGAGCAGCCTGGAGCGGATCGCCAGTTCGTGCTTTTTCAGCCACTGCAACACGCGGCCGTCGCGGCGGGTGGAGCAGGCGATGCTGGTCTGGATCAGCGCGTCGGAGTTCTTGAGGTTCGAGGTGAAATCGTCGGAGAAGGTGTAATAGACGGTGCGGTATTCGTCCCCGCCGTCCCCCTCGACTTCCAGCGCGCCATCGCCTTCGCCTTCCTTGGCCTTGGGCAGATAGGGATCTTCCTCGCCCTTGCGGATCAGCTGCGGGCCGGTTTCCTTCTTCTCCTCGCCATGGCCGCCGCCGATCACGCCAGCCATGACGAGGCCGAAGACCCCGCCGCCACCGAGCACGAGCATGGCCGCGGCAACCAGGATCAATCCCAGCTTGCCCTTGCCCTTGGTCTTTTCGCCCTTGGCAGGTTTCTCACTCATTCAAAAATTCCCCCTGGTATTCGAAAGATCAGGCGTAGATGCCGGCGCGCCGGGTGCCGTCCCGGGTCTGGCGGGGCGCGGACGCCTCTTGGTCTTGCGGGCGGGATGCCGCTGCCTGCTCGCGGTTCGTCGATTGTCCGGCCTGGTCGGCGCGGGTCTGCTGGTTCTGGTTCTGGCCGGTTCCGGCGCCGGTGCCGCTGGCGGCGGCCTGCTGCTGGGCCGAAGCCGGACTGTAATGCTGCGGTTGCTGCTGCGCTGGGCTGTCGCCGTTGCCGTTGGCACCGTTCGCCAGCGCGGCGCTGGCGGCGGCCTGCACCGCGCCCGCGAAGCCCGGATCGCTGTTTGCCATGGTGACGGAAAGGGCGCTGCCCTCATGCCGGAATTGCAGCGAGATCTGGCCGAACTCGGCATGGGCGATGGCGGTGCGTACCAGGTGCGGGCTCGCCGTCTCGCGGGCTTCGGCGCGGGCTTCGGCAAGGCGCGCGACGAGCGTGGCGAAGTCCTGCGGTGCTTCGGCCGGCTGCGCGGCGGATGCGGCCCCGGCGGCGGTGGGCACGGAGGTGGTGGAAGCCTGGGCCTGGGAAGCCGCGGCCTGCGAAGCCTGGGCCTGGCCGGGGTCGGCCATCGGCGAGAGCGCGCTGTCGCTGGCGGCAACGGGCTGCGCGGTTGGCACGGCGGACCCGGCGCTGGCGGCGGGGGCGGCAAGCGAAGCGCGGGGATCGAGCGCGCGGGCGCCGCGCTGACGATCTGTCTCGGACCGGGTCTGCGAGGTGCCGTTCGCCGAAACCGCGATGGGCGCGGCCGTCGCGGCCTCGTCGCCCGCCGATGCGCGCAGGGCCAGCTGCGCGGCGGTCGCGGCCGGCCGGTCGCCGGTTGCCGGCGCCGTTCCTTCGGCGACGATCTCGATCGGGGCCAGCGTGATGGCGGGATCGTTCGCGGTTCCATTGCCATGCGGCGCGGCGGGCATGCCGATGGCGGCGACGTTTGCGCTCGCGGCGCCAACCGCGCTGGCGGCCGCTTGAGCGAGTGCCGGCGCGCCGGTGTTCGCGGTGGAAACGGGGCCCGCTGCCCGGGACTGGGTAATGGTGACGGGACTGGTCCCGGGCAGCGGTGGGACGGGAAGCGACAGGATGCCGGCAAGCGTCAGCGATACGTCGGCAGGGGTCGCTTCCACGGGAGCGGAATCGGTTTCGGTTTCGGTCTCGGTCCTGCCGGACAGGTCCTTGGCCGTATCCGGCAGAATCTTGCCGCCCGCCTTGCCGTCGATGTTGCCGTCGATCTTGCCGCCCATCTTGCCGAGGGCATTGCCGGCCGCGCGCGGCAGCAGTGCGGCCAGCGCGGCGCCGGCTTCGACAGCTGGCTCGGCAGGCATCGTGTCGGGGCTGTCGGTATCCCCCAGAATCGCGGAAAAGCTGCCCATTCCCACCGCCTTCGCGGCACCCGGGGAAGCATTGCCGATGACCTGCGAGAGGCCGGCGGCAAGCGTGGGGGCAGTGGATTGGATCATGCGACAGGGGTCCTCGTCGTGGCGACGCCGGACTCTATTCAAGACCCGTGCCAGATGTCTTTCTGCCGCTCAGGATGGGCTGGTGCGCGGCCTTGGCGATCAGGCGCGCCTGAAGCGCGGCGCGTTCCTCGATGGCGGCGCGGCGGCGCTCGGCCTCGGCGAGCTGCTGCTGCTTGGCATCGGCGATCGACTGCGCGCGCAGGGCGTCGCCGTCGGTGGTGCGGCTGAGCGCCTGCAAGCCGCTGACGAAGCTGCCCAGCTGGTGCAGCGCGGCGCCGTCCGCGGCTTCGCGGCGGTTGGCATAGTCGGAGGCGAGCCGCCGCGTGCGATCGGAGAGGGTGCGCAACTGCGAAAGCGTGCTTTCCGCCCGCGCCGCTTCCGCAGCGGCGGTCTGCTTGGCGATGTCGCGGATTTTTTCCAGCCGGTGGAGCCGGGCGAGCCGCTTGCGCTCTTCCTTCATATCCCCGGCCTCGCGGAGGGGCGGGGGGGCGGAGACGCGGAGAATTTGAGTTTCGCGCAAAGGCGCAAAGGCGCGAAGGGGTCGCGCTGCGCCGCAGGCGCTTTTATACCGACCAAACGTTGTGCCTGAAGCGGGCGGATGTCTGGAAAACGGCTTCGCCGCAAGCACGGTCCCTTCGCGCCTTTGCGCCTTTGCGCGAAATCCTTTTCTGTTCCGCGCGCCCGCGCCGCCGCGTGAAACTTCGAAGGAATCCGACTCGCGCCCGGGGAAGATGCCGCGCCGGACGTCATCCCAGCAGCGCCGAAAGCTGCGCCGCGCTGTCGTCGAGGTCGATGGTGTCGCGGGCCGGCTGGCACAGGAATGCGGTCAGCAATTCGTGCATGGCGATGGCGCGGTCGAGCTGGTGGTCGGCGCCGGCGCGGTAGGCGCCCATCAGCACCAGGTCGCGGTTGGCCTCGTAGCTGGCGGTCAGGGCGCGGAACTCGCGGGCGAGCTGCTGGTGGCGGGGCGGGACGATGTCGTTCATCACGCGGCTGAGCGAGGCGGCGATGTCGACCGCCGGATACTGGCCGCGCTGGGCGAGGTCGCGCGAGAGCACGATATGCCCGTCAAGGATCGAGCGGGCGGTATCGACCACCGGGTCGTCCTGGTTGTCGCCGTCGGCGAGCACCGTGTAGAGCCCGGTGATCGAGCCCCCGGTCGCCGCCGAATTGCCCGCGCGCTCCACCAGCTTGGTGATCGTGGCGAGCGCCGAGGGCGGATAGCCACGCGCCGCGCCGGGTTCGCCCAGCAGCAGGCCGATCTCGCGCGCGGCATGGGCGACGCGGGTCAGGCTGTCCATGATGAGCAGCACCCGCTTGCCCTGGGCGCGGAAATGCTCGGCCATCGAGGTTGCGAGCATCGCCCCGCGCAGACGCAGGTTGGGGGCGTGGTCGGCAGGCACGGCTACCACCACGGTCTTGTCCTTCTTGTCGGCGTTCATGTGCCGCTCGACGAAGTCCGACACCTCGCGCGCGCGCTCGCCGATGAGGCCGACGATGACGATATCGGCGCTGGAGCCGCGCGCGATCATGTCGATCAGCACCGACTTGCCGACGCCCGAGCCGGCCATCACGCCGATGCGCTGGCCGACGCCGAAGGTGGTGAGCGCATTGAGCGCGCGCACGCCGGTGTCGAAGCATTCGCGCACCGGGCTGCGGTCCAGCGCGGAAGTGCGCACGCCGCCGGCCGGCCATTCGAGCCGGCTGTGGATCGGCGCCCCGCCGTCGATCGGCAGGCCCTCGCCGTCGACCGCGCGGCCCAGAAAGCTCTCGCCCACCGGCAGCATGCCGGGCCGTCCCTGCGGACAGACGCGGGCGCCGGGGCGCAGCAGGATGGTGTCGCCCAGCAACATCATCATGGTGCGGCCGTTGCGAAAGCCGATGACTTCGGCGGACAGCGTCGTGTTGCGGCCCTGGACGATGCGGCACATCGCGCCGACCGGCACCGTCAACCCGCTCACTTCCAGCAGGCCGCCGTCGCAGGCGGTGACGCGGCCGAAGCGGCGCGGCGCCAGATCGACCCGTTCGACCGCCATGTCGGTGAGGATGGGTTCCCACAGCTTCAGCATTGCTGAAGCGCCTCGGCAATGGCCAGCCGCCAGGTCGCGGGACCGTCCTCGACGCCGCCGTTGGCGCTTTCGATGCGGATCGTGCCGCGTTCCAGCTTCGGATCGGGCTGCACCTGCCATTCGGCGGAAAGGCGCGGGGAGACCAGGCCGAGATCTTCGGGATGGAGACGGATCACCCGCTCGTCGTCAGCGCGGGCGAGCATCGAGACGGCGCGGGCGATGCGGCGCAGCAGCGCTTCCTCGTCGAGCGCGAGCGGCGCGATCGAAGCCTCGCACAGCGCGGCGACGGTATCGCGCAGGCGCAGGCGCAGTTCCTCTTCCAGCGCGTTGTCGAACCGGTGGAACGAAAGCATCAGCCCTTCCCGCGCGGCGGCATCGGCGGCGGCGCGGGCCTCGGCTTCGCCGCGCGCCTGCTCGTGGCCGGCGGCGAAGCCGGCGGCAAAGGCCTCGGCGACCGGATCGGGTGCCTCTTCCTCGATGGCCACCGGTTCGGGCCGGGGCGCCGGCTCGGGTATCGGCAAAGTCCCGCCGAAACGCGTATCGGGCGTGAACCCGCCGGCCTGTCCCAGCACTTCGAGCAGGTTGAAGCCGGGCCTGGGAACCGGAAACCCCAGGTTAGACATAGTCGTCATCGCCCGAACCGAACACGATCGAGCCGTCCGCCGCGAGCCTGCGGGCGATCATCACGATTTCCTTCTGCGCGGAGACGACATCGGCCAGCTTGGTACGGCCGCGGGCGGCGATCTCGTCCTTGACGCCGTCGGCGGCGCGGCTCGACATGGCGCGGAAGAAGACGTTGCGTTCCTCCTCGCCGATGCCCTTGAGGGCATCGATCAGGGTGTCGTTGGGAATGTCGCGCAGCAGCGTGCCCATGGCCATCGGATCGAGCACGAAGAGGTGTTCGAACTTGAACATTTCCTCCTCGATCTTCTTGGCGAGTGCCTTGTCGAGCTTGTTGAGTTCGCCCATGATGCGCTTTTCGGCAACCTTTCCGGCGCCGTTGATGATATCCGCCGCCTCGCGCGTGCCGCCCATCTGCAAGGGGCGCTGGCCGTGGCATTCGGTGATGCGGCGAGCGAGCAGTTCCTCCAGCATCTCGATCGCCTCGGGCGCGACGGGACCCAGCGTGGCGATGCGGTGGACGATCTCGGGCTGCGCCTGGGGCGGAAGCGAATGCAGCACTTCGGCGGCGACTTCGGGGTCGAGCTGGACCAGCAGCACGGCGATGGCCTGCGGATGCTCGCCCTTGACCAGCGGCACCAGCGCCTCGGGCGTGAGCCAGCGCGCCAGTTCCAGGGTCGATCCCTGCGGTTCGTCGGGCAGGATCCAGCGCATCGTGTTCTCGGTTTTCACCTCGCCGATCGCGCGGTTCATCATCGAGCGCACCTGGCCGACGCGGTTGTGCGCGACCAGGCCGAGCTTCTCGGTCTTGTCGACGAAACCGGCGATCGCCTCGGCGATCACTTCCGGCCCGATCTCGCCCAGGGCGCACATCTTCTCGCCCAGCAGGCGCAGTTCCTCGGGCTCCAGCTCGGCCAGGATCCGGGTGGTCTGGTCCTCGTCGAGCAGCATCATCATGACCGCGGCATTGTCCGCCGCGCGCAGGGGTACGACTTCACTCATCAGGCGGCTTCCTGCTTGGGATTGGCCTCGGCCGGAGGATCGTTGAGCATCTGGCGCAGCGCCGCGACGGCGCTGCCCGGCCGCTCGGCGACGAGCCGCTGGGCAAGGTCGAGCTGGCGGCTCAGGACGTCGGAGCGGTTGATCTCGATATCGACGCCGTCCACGCCCGGAATCTCGGACCGGCGCGGCAACGGCGGCGGCGGAGCCGGCTGGCCCTCGCGGCCGCGCGGCGGGGCTTCGCCCAGATCGTCGTCGTCCGGCCCGTCATCGCCATCGGCGCCGCTGGCCTTCTTGCCTTTCCCTGTCTTGGCCTTCTCGGGCTTGTCGCCGCGCAGCGCCTTGACCATCGGCCGCACGCCGAGCATCAGGACCAGCAGCACGGCCAGGACCGCCGCGCCGTTGCGCACGATCATGGCGAACCAGCCGGTCTCGTAGAACGGCAGCGCCTCGTCGTCGGGCCCCTGCTCGAAGCTGCGGGTCAGGACCTTGACCTGGTCGCCGCGCTGTGCGCTGGCGCCGACCGCGGCGCTGACCAGCGCTTCCAGGTCCTTGAGATCCTGGGCCTTGGCGCCTTTCATGGCGTCGGCGCTGATCGCGACGGCGACCGAGAGGCGCTTGATGGCGCCCGGGCCGCTGTTCGAGACCGAAACCTCGCGGCCGAGCTCGTAAGTGCGGGAAGTGGATGATTCACCGTTGTTCGATGGGGTGGCCGGCGCGGGCGGGGTGCCCTGCGGCGCCGTTGGCGTCGCCTGGGTCGCCGATGGCGGGGTATTGGCGAGCACGCCGGGCACGCCGGCCGCCTGTCCGGGGCCGGTCGATTGCGACTGCTGCTGTGTCTCGGTACGGACCACGCCGTCCTTGTCGTAGCTTTCGCGCGCGGCGGTCACTTCGTTCATGTCGAGCTCGACCTGGATCTCGGACGTGAAGTTGCCGTCGCCCAGCATTGGGCCCAGCAATTGGGAAACTTGGTCGCGCAGCTTGCTTTCCATGCGTGTCTGCAAGTCGAGCCGATCGGATTCGGCCCCGCCGCTTTCGGAAAGCAGGCGGCCGTGCTGGTCGGCCACGCGCACCGCATCGGCCGAAAGGCCCGGGACCGACCCGGCGACGAGGTTGACGATCGCGCTGACCTGGCTTTCGCTCAGCTGCCGGCCGGATTTCAGGCGCACCATGACCGAGGCGGTGGGCGGTGTGTTGTCACGCACGAAGACGGACTTTTCGCCCTGGGCCAGATGGACGCGAACCGAATCGACGCCGTCGATCTCCATGATGGTGAGCTGCAGATCGCGCTCGCGCGCCGAACGCAGGCGCTCGCCCTCCAGCGTGCGGCTGGCGCCCATCGGCAGCTTGTCGAGCATCTGGTCGCCGGTCTCGGGCGTTGCCAGCGCGCCATCGGAAGCGACCAGCATGCGCGCCTTGTAGAAATCGCCCTCGGAGACGGTCAGCGCGCCGGTCGAACTGTCGATGTGATAGTCGATCGCGGCCTGGTCGAGCGCGGCGGCAACACCGGCGCGCTCGCTGTCGCCGAGCTGCGCGTAGAGCGTGCGCTGCGGCGATGGCGCCATCGCGCTCCAGGCAAGCAGCGCGCCGCCGACCGCCGACAGACCGACGAAGACGGGAAGCATCTTCCTGACCGGAGGCTGGGCGGTGAAGGCGGACAGGCGCGTGAGCACGCTGCCGCCGGCCGGATCGGTGAAGGGCGCGAACATCGAGGAGCGTGGGGGAAGCGTGGAACCCTGGGCGCCGCCGGATGTCGCGGGAACGAGATCGGACATGTCCTATCAGACTCCCATCCGCATGATGTCCTGGTAGGCGGACAGCAGCTTGTTGCGGACCTGCAGGGTCGCCTCGAAGGCGACGCCGGCTTCCTGGCGGGCGAGCATGACCTTGGCGACGTCGGTCACTTCGCCTTTCTGGTAGGCCTCGGTCAGCCCATCGGCCTTGTCCTGCACCGCGTTGACGCCGTCGAGGGCGTTCTTCAGCGTGTCGGCAAAGCCCTGCGCCGGGGCCTGCACATTGGTGGCGCCGGCGGCGGCGTCCGTTCCCTGGGTGGAATGGAGCTGCTTGAGCAGGTCGTTGCGCTGGATGATCTGCTGGCGCATGGCCATGATCTGCTGGATGCCGCCGGCGCCCCCGCCGATCCCGGAGATGCCGCTCATCGCCGGCCGCCCATGGCGGTACGGCCGATCTCGATCCCGGCCTCACGCAGCGAAGCGAGGCGATAGCGCAAGGTGCGTTCGGAAATGCCCAGTTCGCGGGCGGCGCGTATGCGGCTGCCACCGCAGGCATCGAGCGTTTCCATGATCGCGCGGGCTTCGGAGATCTGCACCACGCTGGAAAGCCTGCGGGGCGTTTCGGCTTCCGGCATTTCCGCGCCGCCGGTTCCGAACCCGGCTCCGAATCCGGCCGTCGGGGCGTTGATGAGGCGGGCGGGGCTGTCGAAGACCACGTGCTCGGGGGCGATCACGCCCTTGCCGAAGGACAGCAGCAGCGCGCGGCGCACGACGTTTTCCAGTTCGCGCACGTTGCCCGGCCAGGAATGCAGCTTGAGCATGGCCAGGGCGCCTTCCGACAGCACCGGCACGCGGGCCTGGTCGGGCGCGTGGCGCAGCGCCATCGCGAAAGCCAGCGGGGCGATGTCGTCAGGGCGTTCGCGCAGCGGGCTCAGCGTCAGCGGGAAGACGTTGAGGCGATAGAAGAGGTCGGCGCGGAAACGGCCTTCG
The DNA here is from genome assembly GCF_900113255.1 of Novosphingobium sp. CF614. Classification (GTDB taxonomy): domain Bacteria; phylum Pseudomonadota; class Alphaproteobacteria; order Sphingomonadales; family Sphingomonadaceae; genus Novosphingobium. The sequence continues at coordinate 311,513 of NZ_FOOR01000001.1, read as the reverse complement.
GCGACTTCGGTGGGCAGGTCGCGGTTGGCGCAGGCGATCACCCGCACGTCGATCTTGATCGGACGGGTCGAGCCGATCGGCACCACTTCCTGTTCCTGCAGCGCGCGCAGCAGCTTGGCCTGGAGCAGGAGCGGCAATTCGGCGATCTCGTCGAGCAGCAGGGTGCCGCCGTCGGCGGCGCGCATGAAGCCTTCGCTCGCCTGGGTGGCGCCGGTGAAGGCGCCCTTCTGGTGGCCGAACAGCATCGCCTCCAGCATGGTTTCCGGCATCGCCGCGCAGTTGACGGCGATGAACGGGCGGTCGCGGCGATCGCTGCGCGAATGGATGAAGCGGCTGAGCACTTCCTTGCCGGTGCCGGTCGGGCCGTTGATGAGCACCGGGATGTTGCTGGCGGCGAGTCGCTCGGCCAGCGCGAAGACGGAAAGGCTTTCCGGATCGGCGGCGATCGGGTCCTCGGGGCCGGCCATCGCGGCGAGCAGCATGGCGAGCGAGGCTTCGCTGACCGGATCGCCGTAAGTCAGATCGACCTGTTCCGGCCCGGTGCGCCCGATCGCGGTCGCCTGTCCCCGGGCGAGCCGCACGGTGCGCATCTTCGGGTGAAGCGGCGAAGCGTCGGCGATGTCGCGCAATTCGATTGCACCACAATCGAAAAGCGAAGTTGCGATTGCCCCCGCGCGCTGGGCCAACGGGCCATGCAGGCGCACGAATTTATCGTTAAGAGCCAGAGCGGCCATGTCTCGATTGTCCCCCGTGGAATTAACCAGTTCCAAGGGCGCTTATGGGTTCCAAACGTCCAAAGGATCGAAAATTTAAGTCCCCGTATTAACCCCTAAATTTGCCGTAAATCGGCAAGCGTCTGCAGGGCATCCGGCAAGCGTCCGGCAAGCATCCGGCAACGAAGCGGCTTAATTTTGCCGGTCCGTTGCCGGTCTATGCGTTGGCAGCCACGCCGGATGGGCCGGCAAGGGTGCCCGGAGTTCGGGACACTTAACGGGAGCTTTTACATGTCAGTCATCAATACCAACATCAGCGCGATCCGCGCTTCCAACGCGTCGACCGCGGCCAGCAAGATGCAGAGCACGGTCATGGAGCGCCTGTCCACCGGCAAGCGCATCAACTCGGCCAAGGACGATGCCGCCGGCCTCGCCATCTCCACCTCGATGACCTCGCAGATCAAGGGCATGAGCCAGGGCATCCGCAACGCCAACGACGGCATTTCGCTGGCCCAGACCGCCGATGGCGCGCTCTCGGAAGTCAGCAACATGCTCCAGCGCGTCCGCGAACTGGCGGTCCAGGGTTCCTCGGCGACCTACCAGGATACCGACCGCACCGCGATGCAGTCTGAAGTCACCGCGCTGACCGAGCAGATCGACGACGTCCTCTCGCAGACCGAGTTCAACGGCAACACGCTGTTCTCGACCACCTCGGGCACCGACGTCACTTTCGACATCCAGACCGGCGCCAACTCGGGCGAGACGATCACGCTGACCTCGACCGCGATCGACGGCACCAACATCGACGCCAGCGCGCTCGACGTGTCCACGGCCTCGACCGCTTCGACCACGATCGACAACGTCGACCTCGCCCTGGCGGACGTCAACACCGCCCGCGCTTCGCTCGGTGCCGGCCAGAACCGCCTCGAATCGGCGATCAACAACCTGACCAACAACGTCACGAACCTGTCGGACGCCCGTTCGCGGATCGAGGATGCCGACTATTCGGCGGAAACCACGGCGATGGCCAAGGCCCAGATCCTCTCGCAGGCTTCCACCGCGATGCTCGCCCAGGCCAACCAGAGCCAGCAGAACGTCCTCTCGCTGCTGCGTTAACCGGTAGCAGCTTAACCAGGCCTGCCCTAACCAAGCAGGTCTTCGGGCCCGGCGGGTTTCCCCAGACCGCCGGGCCCTTTTTTGCTGTGCGCGGCGGGTGAGGATATGTTCTTGCCCGGAGCGGTCTTGCCTAGCTATACAGTTAGCCAAGGAGGCGCCCATGGCCCAGTTCTCGGTTCACGATGCCAAGACCAATTTGTCCCGTCTGATTGCTGATGCGCTGGCGGGCGGCGATGTGGTCATTGCCCGTGGCAACGTGCCCGTGGTGCGTCTGGTGCCGGTCGCGCCACGCGGGCGTCGCCGCTTCGGAGCGCTCCAGGGCAGGATCGCCATCGATGCCCGCTTTGACGAGCCGTTGCCCGAGGAGGAACTCGGTGGCTGGAATCCGGCGTGACGGCGCTCAAACCCGGCGCGGGGTGAAATGAGGCTCCTGCTCGATACCCATGCGCTGATCTGGTGGCTGGCGGGCGACAGGGCCCTGAGCGATCGCGCCCGCGAGGCGATCACCGACGAGGCGAACGGCGTTGCCGTCAGCGCCGCTTCCGCTATGGAGGTCGCGACCAAGTTCCGCATCGGCAAGCTGCCCGACGCGGCACTGCTGGCGCGGGACTTCGAGGCGATCATTGCCGATCAGGGCTTTACCGAACTGGCGATCATGGTTCACCACGCCAGGCTCGCCGGTGAGATGAACATCGCCCACAAGGACCCGTTCGACCGCATGTTGATCGCCCAGGCGCAGGCCGAGGACATGATACTGGTATCGAATGAAGCGCTGTTCGACGGCTTCGCCGTCAAACGCTTCTGGTAGCGTCGAGCATGCCAGTGCGGCAAGTTCGGCACATGCGCACCTCTGCTGGAGCAGCAACAGGATATCCAACGAAATTAGGGTTACGGCGACGGGGCGCTCAATTTTTGCGGCCGAGAAGATAATCAAATAAGTGCACTGCCACCCTGTCATCATCGCAAAGGGATGTCGTGCGCACTTTGTTTGGCCTGCTGTCATTGCTGCTGCTGAGCCTGCCCATCCCGGCGATGGCCGGGGAGCCGCCCATGAAGGTTATTCTTCTGGGAACGGCCGGACCCGAGTATTTCCCCGATCGGCTGGGGCCGGCGACACTGATCGTCGCGGGAGGCCAGGTGCTGCTTTTCGATTGCGGTCGAGGTGTAGGGCAGCGGCTGTACGAGAGTCGGGTCAATCCCAGGGATATCTCGCGCATATTCCTCACCCATCTCCATGGCGACCATTTCGACGGCCTGCCCGAACTGTGGATGACGCCTTGGTTCCTGCTGGGGCGCGACCACGGTTTTGACCTTTGGGGACCGGAAGGCAGCGCTGAAATGGTCGCCGGGATGCGGGCCATGTACAGCCACGACCTTACCCGTCGCGTCAACCCGTTCAACCCGGTGCAAGGCCTGGACATTCGCGTCCACAAGGTCGCGGCCGGCACGGTGTTCGAGCATGACGGCGTCAAGGTGACGGCTTTCCCGGTCGAGCATGCGGAGGGCAATCCGGCGTTCGGCTATGCGGTCGAGTGGCAGGGCCGGAAAGTCGTTCTGTCGGGCGATACGACGTACAGCGAAGCGTTGGTGACTGCCGCTCGCGACGCGGACCTGCTGGTCCAGAACGTGATCGCTTTCAGTGACCGGTTGGACGGCAAGCCCGAAATGCAGGGCGTGCTCGCGAAGCTGACCACACCTGAGCAGGCCGCCCGGATGGCTCAGCTGGCAAGACCGAAACTGATGGTCTTTTCCCACATCGTGACCAAGGACCTGACGGAGCCGGAGGCCGCAGACCGGATCGTCGCGCGAACGCGCGCGGCAGGCTACGCCGGGGCGCTTGTCATCGGCGAGGATCGCATGACCTTCGAGCTTGGCGACACCGTTACGATGGCCCCGCCACCTTCGCTCGAAACGCTGGTGCCGCTCGACAGCAAGGACCAACGATTCCCCTGACGCCATGTCGAGCTACGGCGACGGTGCACGCAATCTTGCTGCTGAGACCGGCGAAAGGCGCCGACCCGTCCGAGGGCGGTCGGGGCGGCGGCATGCCCGTGTCAGTCCAGCACGGTGATCGAGATGCGGCGGTTCCTGGGGTCATGGGGGTCGGTGGGGATCAGCAGCTCCTTGTCGGCGACGCCCTCGATCCGACTGAAGCGGTCCTCGACGACGCCGTCGCGCATCAGTGCCTGGCGGGTGGCTTCGGCACGGCCGGCGGAGAGCGACCAGTTGTTGCCGTAAGTGCCGGACTTGTAGGGCAGGGCGTCGGTATGGCCGCGGATGGTCAGCCGGCCTTGGTCCGCGGCCACCGCCTGGGCGATCGCGTCGATCAACTGGGCGGCGTCGGGCGTGAGCACCGTGGTGCCGAGGCGGAACATCGAGAAGTCGGCATCGTCGACCAGGTCGATGCGCACGCCCTGGGTGGTGTCGACAAGGCGCACCTGCTTGGCCAGCTTGCGCAGCTGCTCGGTCGATTGCAGCTTCTTTTCCAGCGCTTCCTTGGTTTGCGCGTTGCGCTTGATCTTGGAGCCGCCTTCCTTGGGGCCGCCGGTGGCGTCGCGCGGGATGGTCAGGCTGCGGGTCCCGGTCTGGCCGGCGCGGTGCGGGTAGTCGTCCGAATCGGTCAGCGACGATCCGCCGAGCAGACCGGCGGCCGAACCGGCGGAGGCGTCCTTGTTCTTGACCAGCGTGGGCGTGAAATAGTCGGCGATGCCCTTGCGCTGCTTCTCGGTGGTGGCGCCCAGGATCCACAGCAGCAGGAAGAACGCCATCATCGCGGTCACGAAGTCCGCGTAGGCGACCTTCCAGGCGCCGCCGTGGTGCCCGGCGGCGACCACGGTGATCTTCTTGACGATGATGGGCTTGGGCAGATCGTTCTTGCCCCGTTTCACGGCCACGTCAGCGGCCCCTCATCGCATCGAGCAGTTCCGACAGGCCCGGCCGGAAGGCGTGGCCCAGGCCGGAGCGGGCCGATTCCACGACCAGGGGCTGCGGCCAGCCGTGCAGGCTGGCGATGACCACTTGCTTGACGGCCTGGAAGATCTGCTCGTCCTGCTCGTTCACCTGCTTGAGGCGGCCGGCCATCGGCGCGACGATGCCATAGGCCAGCAGCACGCCCAGGAAGGTGCCGACCAGCGCCGAGCCGATCATCGCCCCCAGGATCGAGGGCGGCTTGTCGATCGAGCCCATCGTCTTCACCACGCCCAGCACCGCCGCGACGATGCCGAGCGCGGGCAGCGCGTCGGCCAGGCCCTGGAGCGCGTGCTGCGGTTCGTGCAGCTCGTGGAAATGGGTTTTCATCGCGTTGTCCATCACGTCCTCGACGGCATGAACCTCGAGCGTGCCGGACGAAACGACGATCAGCGTCAGCGTGTCGCAGATCAGGTGGACCAGCGCCTGGTTGGCGAGCAGGCGGGGGAACTCGGCGAAGAGCGAGGAGGTCTTGGGATCGTTGACGTGGCTTTCCAGCGCGACCGGACCTTCGGAGCGCAGGATCTTCATCAGCCGCGTGGTCAGGATGATCGCGTCGACGTGATCCTGCTTGTTGTGTTTGGGGCCCTTGAAGACACGGCCGAAGGCGCTGCCGAGCGCCTTGAGCTCATGCATCGAGTTGCCGGTCACGATCGCGCCCACGGCCGCGCCGCCGATGATGAGCAGTTCGTGCGGGATCGCGTGGAAAACCGGGCCGAGCGCGCCGCCGGTGATCGCAAAGCCGCCGAACACCATCACCAGCAGGATAACGACGCCGATGATTGCAAACATGATGGACTACCCCCGAAGAAAAACCCCGCCCTTGCCGATGGGCCGGAACAATGATGTCAGCCCAGCTTGTCGAACAGGCTGAGGCTGGCGAGCTTGCTGAAGCTGGCCTGGCTGGCCTCGAGCACGGTCAGTGTCTCCTGAAGCTGGGTGACGGTGGTGGCGATGTCGGTCGCGCCCAGTTCCGATTCCTCGGCGGTCCGCAGTTCCGACAGGTCGGTGCGCCGTTCGCTGGTGAGATCGATCCAGGCGAGCCGGGTGCCGACCACGGTCTGAGCGGTGGAAAGCGTGTCGAGCCCGGACTGGAGCGAAGTCAGCGCGTCCTTGGCCGCTCCTGTCGGATCGGTGGAGGCGCCCTTGAGCGCGTCGGCGAGCAACTTGATCGTCGCCATCACGTCGGTCTGGTTGCCGCTCGCATCGGTGAAGTTCAGGAAATCCGGCCCGGACAGCGAAGTGGACACGCTCAGGCCCTCACCGATCGGCAGGTCACCACTGGCGCCGGTGCCGATGTAGACCGCGTTGCCGGAGGCGTCGAGCGAATAGGCATCGCCTGAATTCTGGCCACCGAACAGCGCATTGCCATTGGAATCGCGCGCGTTGGCAAGCGTCAGCAGATAGCCGTGGATCTGGTTCAGCTCGTCCCCGATCGCACCGCGCTGGTCGTCGCTGAGCGTGGTGCTGGCGGCCTGGGTCGCCAGTTCCTGGGCGCGGATTATCGCGTCGGACATTTCGGACATCGCCGAATCGGCCAGCGTCAGGTCGTTGTTGGCGCGGCTGGCGTTGGTGGTATCGGCCTGCGAGAGCGTATCGAGCCGCGACAGCGCGCGCAGGCGCGAGGCGGCCACCGGGTCGTCCGAGGAGCGCGCCAGCTTCTGGCCGCTGCCGAGCTGGGTCTGCAACGTCTCGGCCTGCGCGCGCAGGTTCTTCATGTTGGCGCGGGCCCTGTCGAAGAAGGCGCTGGTGCTGGTCGAGACGATCGGCATGGCGGGTCTACCTGATGGAAAGGATGGAGTCGAAGATTTCGGAGGCGGTCTGCATCACGCGGCCCGATGCCTGGAACGCCTGCTGGAAGCGCACCAGATTGACGGCTTCCTCGTCCAGGTCGACGCCGGCCTGGGCCTGGAGCGCTGACTTGGCGGTGGTGGCGACCGAATCGAGCGCGTCGCGGGTGACGGTGCGGCCGGCGACGGCACTGGAAATGCCGAACAGCAGCGTGTCCATCGATCCGGCGGGATCGGTGGAGGAGAGCGCGGTGCGCAGGGACGCGAGGTTGGAACCATCGCGGCTGTTGGCGGCGCTGCCGGCCGGCGCCGTGGCGATTGCGTTGCCGCTGGTCGCGACCATGGCCATGTCGGCGGCGCCGGTGCCGGAGAACATCGGCTGGCCGGTGTTGCCCTGGAGATCCACGCCGTTCGCCTGGGCGGCGTTGACCACGCTGACGATCTGGGCGGCGATGGCGTCGAGCTGGCCGCGCGTGCTGGCGACTTCGGCCAGCGCCTGGCTCTTGCCGGCGATCGCGCCGGAGGCCACCGTTGCCGCGTTGCCGTCGAGCGTGAAGGAGATCGTACCGTCCGAAGCGGCCGTCATCGCGAGCGTTCCGGCGGTGCTGCCGCTGACGAGAGAAGGCCCGGACGAACCGCCCAGCGTGACGGAGACGGCGCCTTTCGCATCGAAGCTGGTGGAAATGCCGACCTGTCCGCTCAGTTCCTCCAGCAGTGCGTCGCGCTGGTCGAGCAGGCTGGTCTGGTCGCCGGTGGTGCGCGACAGGCTCAGGTTCAGGCGCGCCAGCTCGGTGGTGATGCGGTTGACGTTGTCGACGCCGTCCTGGGCTTCGAAGCGCAGGCCTTCTCCCACTGCGTCGAGGCTCGATGCGGCGGTGTTGAAGGTCTGGGCCAGGGTGCGGCTCTGCTCGATCACGGCGGCGCGCAGGCTGCCGTCGGTGGGATCGGAGACCAGCTGTTGCAGCCCGGCCTCGAAATCGACGATCGAATCGTAGACGCCGGTCTGTTCGACGGCGGATTCGATGCTTTCGAGGCCTTCGACTTCGGCATTCGCGCGGGCCGCGTCGGCGCCGGTGCGGCGCACCTCGGCCTGGCGGTACACATCCGCGTTGCGAACCACGCCGGTTATGCGCACGCCGGCCAGGGTGGTCGCCGTGGGAGAGGAGCTGGCCGAGCTGGCGGCAAGTTCCGAAACGGCGATGCTGCGCCGGACGTACCCCGTCGAGGAGGCGTTGGCGATGTTCTGCGCGGTCACGTCCAGCCCGGCCTTGGCGGCGCGGGCGCCTGATCTGGCGATCGAGAGAAGGTCGGTGGCCATGGCTTATGCCGCCCCCCCGCTGCTGTCCGAGCTGGCCGTCGAGCCGGTCGCGGCATCGGCGGGCAGGAAACGCGCCATCTGCTGCTCGAGAATGGAAGCGAGGCCGAGCGCGCCTGTCTGCACGGCGGCATCGGCGAAATGCTCGTCCTGCAACTGGCGGAAGGTGTCCATCGCCTGGCTGCCGAACAAGTCGTCGCCGCCGAAGTCGGTCTTGCGCGCCGCGGCCAGCATCTGGCGGACGAAGATCGCCTCGAACTGCTTGGCGACGGCCGAGAGCTTTTCGCGGTCGGTTGCGGTGGGCGCGGCGGTCAGGCCGGGGAGCGAAGGCAGGATCGTGCTCATATCACCACCATCTCGGCCTTGAGCGCGCCGGCCTGCTTCAGGGCCTCGAGGATCGCCACGAGGTCCGACGGGGTGACGCCCAGCATGTTGAGCGCGTCGACCACCTTGGAGAGCGAGGCGCCGGGCTGGAACAGTGCGACCGAACGCTTCTCCTCGTCGGTGGAGATGGTGGAATCCTGCTGCACGGCGGTGCGGCCCCGGCTGAACGGCCCGGGTTGAACCACGGTGGGGTTCTCGTCGATGCGCACCGTCAGCTTGCCGTGGCTGATCGCGGCGGGCGAGAGGCGCACCGCCGAGTTGATGACGACGGTGCCGGTGCGGCTGTTGACGATGACGCGCGCGGCGGTCTGCGCCGGATCGACGTCGATCATCTCGATCGCCGCCATCACGCTGGCGCGGGTGTTGGAATCGAGCGGCAGGCGCAGGGCCAGCGTCACGCCGTCCTCGACCGAGGCGGTGCCGGGCAGGCGGGTGTTGATCGCGTCGCGCACCCGGGCGGCGGTGAGGAAATCGGCGTCGAACAGGTTCCAGCGCAGCACGTCGGAACTGTCGAACCCGGTGGCGACCGCGCGTTCCACGCTGGCACCGTCGGCGATGCGGCCGACGGTCGGGATGTTGATCGTGACTTTCGACCCGTCCTTGCCGCCGGCATCGAGCCCGCCGACCGCGAGGTTGCCTTGCGCCATCGCGTAGATCTGTCCATCGGCGCCGTAGAGCGGCGTGAGGATCAGCGCGCCGCCGCGCAGCGACTTGGCTTTGCCGATGGTCGAGACGGTCACGTCGATGCGCTGGCCCGGCTTGGCGAAAGCGGGCAGGTCGGCGGTGACCATGACGGCGGCGGCGTTCTTCAGGCCCGGCGCGACGCCGGCGGGCAGGGTCAGGCCCATGCGGCCCGAAACGCCCTTCATCGCCTGGGTCAGGTATTCGAGGTTGTCGTCCCCCGTGCCCGGCAGGCCGACGACGATGCCGTAGCCGGTCAGCTGGTTCGAGCGCACGCCCTGGAACTGCCCAAGATCGCGCACGCGCTCGGCATGGGCATGGACCGGGGCCATGAAAATGGTGAGCACCGCCACCAGGGCGGCGAGAATGAAAGGCAGCCAGCGGTTCATCAGGACCCCCATCAGAACGGCGAGATCAGGTTGAAGAACCGGCCGAGCCAGCCCTGCTTGCTCGCCTGCTGCAGCGCGCCCTTGCCGGTGTATTCGATGCGGGCATCGGCGACACGGGTGGAGGGGATCTGGTTCTCCTGGTCGATGTCGGCCAGGCGGATGATGCCGGAAAACCGGACCCATTCGTCTCCCTGGCTGAGCAGCATCTTCTTTTCCCCTTTGACGAGCGCGGTGCCGTTGGCGCGAACCTCGGCGATGGTCACGGAAAGCGTGGAGGCGAGAGAACTCGTCTGGGCGGCGTTCCCCTGACCATTGAACGTCGAGGAAGAGCTGGCATTAAGTGCATTGGGGTTGATGGCGAGCGGCCCGGCGGTCGGCGGGGTGATCGAAACGCCGCCGCCCTTCTGGCTCTTGGAGCTGACCGACTTCGACGTGGTGGTCGTCTCGGTCAGCAGGATCGTCACCGGATCGCCCACGCGCGCGGCGCGGGTGCCGGTGTAGAGCGGGGCATATCCGGTCGATACGCTGAAGATCCCGCCGGTGGCCGCCGGCGGCTGCACCGGCTGCGCGACCGGCAGGGTCGGCTCGAAACCGGAAAGTTTGGGGGCCTTGCGGGCGAGGGCGGGGGAAGCGGCCAGGATCGCCCCCACCGCCAGCGCCAGGCCGGCCTGCTTCGACAAGCTCGGGACGAGCGGTGTCGGGGACCTGTTCGAGGCGGTGTGCATCGTCATCACAGCGTCTGGTTGGCGTTCTTGAGCATCTCGTCGACCGCCGAGATCATCTTCGAGTTGATCTCGTAGGCGCGCTGGGTCTCGATCATGTCGACCAGCTCCTCGACGATGTTGACGTTCGATGCCTCGAGCATGCCCTGGCGGATCTGGCCGCGGCCGGCCTCGCCGGCGATGCCGATCTGGGCGGCTCCGCTCGCCGCGGTCTCCAGCATGAAGTTGTCGGAGGACGCCTGGAGCGCCGCGGGATTGGTGAAGCTGGCGATGGTGATCTGGCCAAGCTGCGAGGGATCGCTCTGGCCGGCGATCTGCGCCGAGACCGTGCCGTCTTCCGACACCGTGATCGCGGTGGCGCCTTCCGGAATGGTGATCGGCGGCTGCACGACGTAGCCTTGCGCGGTCACCAGCTGGCCTTCGGACGAGCGGGTGAAGTTGCCGGCGCGGGTATAGGCGAGCTGGCCGCCGGGCAGGGCGACCTGGAAATAGCCGTCGCCGTCGAGCGCCATGTCCAGCGAATTGCCGGTGGTCTGCAACGATCCCTGTGTCTCCATCCGGGTGGTCGACTGGACACCGACGCCGGTGCCCAGGTTCAGGCCGGTGGCATAGGCGGTCTCGTTCGAGGACTGCGCGCCGGCGACGCGCGCGTCCTGGTAGGCGAGCGTGGCGAAGTTGGCGCGGTCGCGCTTGAAGGCGGTGGTGCCGACGTTGGCGAGGTTGTTGGCGATCACGCGCATGCGCGTGTCCTGGGCCTCGAGTCCGGTACGGGCGACCTGGAGAGCGGAACTGGGCATGTCTGGTTCTTCCTCAGCTATCGATGCGCATGAGACGGGCGCCGGCTTCGTCGAGCTGGCCGGCGGTCTGCACAAGCTTGGTACGCATGTCGAAGAGGCGCTGGGCCGAGATCATCTCGATCAGCACTTCGGACGGGTTGACGTTGGACTGTTCGAGCGAGCCGGCGATCACCCGTGCATTCTCATCCACCGGCAGCACACCTTCTCCGGAGCCATTGGCGCCGGGCACGCGGAACTGCCCGTCGATATCCTTGGAGATCTGCGTGCCGGTGGTGCTCACCAGCTTGAGCCGGTCGATACGCACCGGCGGCTGGTCCGGCGTGGCCGGGTTGGCGAGCATCACGCTGCCATCGGGCGAGATCGTCACGGTCGAGCCAGGCGGCACCGAGATCGGGCCGTTCTCGCCGATCACCGGCAGGCCCTCGCCGTTCTGCAGCACGCCGGTCACGGTGATCGAAAGGTCGCCGCGCCGGGTGTAGCTTTCCTGCCCGTCGGAGGCCTGCACCGCGAGCATGGCGTCGCCCTGCATCGCGATATCGAGCGCGTAGCCGGTCTGGGTCAGCGCGCCTTCCTTCATCGAGGCGCTGCGCACTTCGGTGCTGGTCATCGCCCGCACTTCCAGCTGCGGGCCTTCCAGCGTCATCGGCGTCGCTTGCAGGATCTCGGCCTTGAAGCCGATGGTCTGGGCATTGGCCATGTTGCTGGCGATCACGCGCTCGCGGTTGAGCGAGGCGTTCATGCCCGAAACGGCGGTGTAGATCAGGCGGTCCATCGATCAGCCCCCGGATGCGGCGCGTCAGGTCCGCAGGTTCATGATGGCCTGCGAGATCTGGGTGGCGGTATCGATGGCCTTGGCATTGGCCTGGAAATTGCGCTGCGCGGTAATCAGCGAGACCAGTTCCTCGGCAATATCGACGTTCGAGCGCTCCAGCGCGCCCGACAGCAGCTTGCCGTTGCTGCTCGTCCCCGGCTGGCCGTAAGTGGCGGTGCCCGAGATTCCAGTCGCCGCCCAGGTGGCGTTGCCCTGCTGCTTGAGGCCGGTCGGCGAAAGGAAGGTGGCGAGCGCCACCACGCCGACCGTGGCGCTGGTGCCGTCGGCATAAGTGGCGACGAGCTTGCCGTCCTCGCCGATCGTCACCCCGGCGAAGTCGGCGCCGCTGGCGTTGGTCGCGGGGATCTGCGCCGCCTGCAGGGTGGTGCCGCTGACCGCGCCGGTGGCATCGACCGGGAAGACCTGCAGCTGGGCGCCCTGCGCGTTCTTGACGTAGCCCTCGCCGTCGACCGTGAACGAGCCGTTGCGGGTGTACTGGGTATCGCCCGAAAGCGGTGAGACCACCGTGAAGAAGCCTTCGCCGTTGACCGCGACGTCAAGCGCGTTGCCGGTCTGCTCGATCGGGCCGAGCGAGAAGTCCTGCTTGATCGCGGCGATGCGGGAGCCGATGCCGGTGGTCATCGAAGGATCGGACATGATCGAGGAGGCGACGATGTCCGAAAAGGCGGTGCTGCTTTTCTTGAAACCGCCGGTTTCGGCATTGGCGATGTTGTTCGAGATGACGCTGAGGTCGGTCTGGGCGTTCTTCAGACCGCTGAGGGAAGTGTAGAAGGACATCTTGCGTTACTCCTTGAGAGCGGATCGGGCGGGCGGATCAGGCAGCGGCCTGGGAATCGGTGGCGGCGGTGAGCGCGGTGACAGCCTGCTGCGTGGCGGTCTGGGCGGACACCAGCGTATCGAGCTGCGACGAGATGGTCTTGAGCGTGTCGGCCATCTCCGTCGTGCCGGCGAGCTGCGAGAACTGCGCCATCTGGGCCAGCATTTCCTTCTGGTCGACCGGATCGAAGGGGTCCTGCTGCTGCATCTGCGCGGTCATCAGCTTCAGGAAGTCACCCTGGTCGAGCGAGCCGAGGCCCTGGCCGACGGTGCTGGACGAGGCGGTGGAGGTGCTTGTCGAGGTTACGGAAGTGACGGTCATTTCATCCTCATCGTGTCGAGCATAAGCTGCTTGGCAGTGGTCAGGGCCTCGACCAGGTTCTGGTACTGGCGCGAGGCTTCGAGCATTTCGACCATCTCCGCGTTTTCATCGACGGGAGCTTCCCAGACATCGCCGTTGGCATCGGCGAGCGGGTGGTCGGGGTTGTGCTGGCGCACGGCGGCGGCCTGTTCGCGCACCACGCCCTGCACCTCAACGGTGGCAAGGCCGCTGGCGCGATCGAGGTCTTCGGCGAAGACCGCGCGGATCGGCTTGTAGGCTTCCTGTTCGCTGCCCGCGACGGAGCCGGCGTTGGCGAGGTTGGAAGCCGCCGCGTTCATGCGCACCAGCTGCGCGGACATCCCGCGCTGGGCCAGGCCGAACAGGGTCATGGGTTGCTGGTCGCCGGCCACCGTCAGTCTCCCTTCAGCGCGCGGGTCACGGTATCGACGCGGGCGCGGATGAACTGGAGCGTGGCCGCATAGCCGACGGCGTTTTCGGAAAAGGCGAGCTGCTCGTTCTGCAGCTCGACCGTGTTGCCGTCGAGCGAGGGCATCACCGGCACCCGGTAGAGCGTCGAGCGCTCGGCGGCGGTCGAGACATCGGTGCCACCCTCGGCCGTCTTGAGCGCCGCGGTGAAGTCGATGTCCTTCGCCTTGTAGCCGGGGGTCGCGGCATTGGCGATGTTCGAGGCCAGCAGGCCCATGCGCTGCGAGCGCAGTTCCAGCGCCTTGCCATTGATCCCGAAAAGGTCGTGGGCCATGTCTTTCTTGTTCCACAATTGCCTGCCCACCCGTTTCGCAAGCATCGTGCCAATTGCCTTCGGTAGCCCGAATTCCGGGCGATGCGCCGGTCGGCCCCGGCGGCGGCGGCAAAGGCTTGCCGGAAAACGGCAAATGCGCGCCCCCGGCTGAAACGTGCCCGCCGCTGCCGTTCTCCGTGCTGAAGGAGAACTGCGCCGATGCAGCTGCAAAACCTGTTCGATGCCACCAGCGCCCTGATCGTCGTGGGCGGGACGTGCCTGGCCACCGTCCTGCGCTGCGGCCTGGGCGATACCCGTGCCGCCCTTGCCGCGCTGGCCGCCCTTGCGGGTATCGGCGGCAAGCGCTTCGATGCCGCGCGCGCGCGCGCCGAACTCGCCGTTCACGTCCGCGAGATGCAGAAGGACGGGGTGATCCGCACCGAGCCCTATCACTTCGGCGACGCGGAGCTTGACGAGGCGACCGATGCGCTGATCGGCACCCGCTCGATCTCCGCGCTGCACGGTGCCCACATCACGCACAAGCGCCGCCGCGTCAGGCAGAACCTGCGGGCGATGCGCACGCTGAACCAGGCGGCCGACCTGGCCCCGGTGTTCGGCCTTGCCGGCACGCTGATCTCGCTCAGCCAGCTGCCGGCGAGCGACGGTTCGGGCGGCAATTTCACCGCGGCCATTTCCATGGCGGTGCTCACCACGCTCTATGGCCTGCTGCTGGGCAATATCGTCTTCGCGCCGCTCGGCCGCATAGTGGCGCGGCGCGCCTCGCTGGAAGAGCAGGAGCGCCAGCGCGTGGTCGAGTGGCTGGAGCAGCAGGTCGGCGCCGCGCTGCCCGGGACGGCCAAGCTGCACGGGGTGGGACACGGGCGATGAGCGAGCGCGGGGCCTATGGCTGGCAGACTTCGCTGGCCGATCTCTCGCTGATCCTGTTCATGGTCACCGCCGCCGCGGTGAGCCGCCAGCCGGCCAGCCATCCGCCGGCCGGCCGTCAGCCCGATAGAGCGTCGCAAGACAAGGCCTCGGCCGCGCCTTCGCCGCAGACGGAGCCGCTTTCTGTCTACCTTGCCGCGTCCGATGCGCCGCCGCTGGCCCAATGGCTCGGCGATCAGGCCGCCGATCCGCGCCAGCAGCTGACCATCACCGCGCGATACGGTTCCGATCCCGGGGGGCAATCCCGGGCGCTGGCCGAGGCCGCGCGGCTGCTGACGCAGGCGGGCGCGCAAGGCCGCGCCGCGCGCGTCGTGGTCGAACCCGGCGAGGGGCCGGCACGGGTGGTGCTGGCCTACGATGCGCCGCGCGGCGTGGATTCCGGTGCAAAAGTGGCACAAGACTTGCTTAGCTCAAGCGAAAATTCGCCAGGCGAAAGTCCAATCGACGGGAAGTCCATGCCATGAGCCCCAGCCTTGTCCTTCTTGCCGCGGCCGCGGTATCCGGAACATTCGCCGATCTCGACGCCATAGACCGTCAGGTGGCCGGGTTCACCGGCGCCGCCGTCGGCGATGTCGGCGGTGCGCTGACGCCGGTCGACCGGCGCCTGCACTTGCAGCCTTGTCGCAGCGGCCTTGCCTTGTCCTGGCGCACGACTTCGCAGGACAGCGTCGTCGTCCAGTGCGGCGATGCCCAGGGCTGGCGGCTGTTCGTGCCGGTCCGGCGGCCGGTTCCGACCGCCGCGGCCGCAGCCGCGCCCAATGCGATCAGTCGCGGCGATGCCATCGCGATTGCGATTACGGGTGACGGCTTTACGGTTTCGCAACCCGGAGAGGCCATGGAGGGAGGACCGGTGGGCGGATGGATTCGCGTTCGGCCGGCCGCCGCCGGAAATTCCCGCAGCGAACCGATGCGGGCACGCATCGAAAGACCGGGCCTGGTCATGCTTCCGCTGCCGTAGGGCGGCGGATTTTTGCGTGTTTTGCCGGTTCATGGCAGATTCTTGCCGCCCCTCTTAAATAATTCCACGCCGCTCCGTTCTTAGTGCAGGAACTTTCAAGGAGCGGCATTATGCCACCTATCGAAGTGGGACCTGCACGCGCTGCAACGGCGATCGATGCAAGGCTGGCCCGCGCGGCGGGCGGTGAATCGTTGCCTGGCGCCAACGGCGTCGCGGCGAACCGCAGTGCCAACAAGGCCAGCGCCACCGCCAGCCCGGCGGTGGAGACTTCGGGCGCGCTCGATCCGGGCGAAGCCCCGGTCGATGCGGAACGCGTCGAGGACATTCGCAAGGCTGTCGAATCCGGCACTTACCCTTTGATCCCCGCAAAGATCGCCGATGCCATGATCGCAGCCGGCGTGCTGCTGAGGAGCCCGAAGCAATGACCCCTTCCGATCTTCGCGAAATCCTGCGGCAGATGCTTGCCGTCCTCGAGGAGGAGCGGCAGGCGCTTGCCGGGCTGGATCTCGACGCGATCATCGGCGCGACCCACGACAAGGATCGTCTTTGCGGCACGCTCGACACGGTCGATGCGATCCAGCTCGACGAGGAATGCCGCGGGATGCTCGACACGGCGCGGCGCCTGAACGAGGTAAACCGCCAGGTTCGCAATATTATCGCCGCCAACGTCACCAAGCGGCTCAATGCGCTGACCGGTGCGCCGCAGCTCTATCGGGCCGGGGCCGGTTATGCCGTCGCCGGAGGGCGCGCCTGATCCACCAAAGCGTTTGGGAAAGGATTTGGCACGACCCTTGCTAGAACCTGACCGGTAGCATTTGTACCGGGAGCTTCGGGTTGAGCG
Organism: Novosphingobium sp. CF614; assembly: GCF_900113255.1. Classification (GTDB taxonomy): domain Bacteria; phylum Pseudomonadota; class Alphaproteobacteria; order Sphingomonadales; family Sphingomonadaceae; genus Novosphingobium. Next base: position 295,186 of record NZ_FOOR01000001.1, on the reverse strand, counting down.
AGGGACAAGTCATTGGGGGGATGGGCGGCGCCGCTGCGACCAGGGGATCGCAGGCGCGCGCCGCCATCGCCCGGGCCTCCGAGGCCACCGGGGTCGACTTCCAGTACCTGCTGGCGCAGGCCAAGCTGGAATCGAGCCTCGATCCCAGCGCCCGCGCCGCTACGTCCAGCGCGGCGGGCCTCTATCAATTCACTCAGGGAACATGGCTGGAGACGCTGGACCGTCATGGCTCGAGCCATGGCATGGCCTGGGTCAACGATGCCATCCAGGGCGGGCGCATCTCCGATCCGCGCCTTCGCGCGCAAGTCATGGGGCTGCGCTACGATGCCGATACCTCGGCGATGATGGCGGCGGAGCTTGCCAGCGACAACAAGGCCGAACTGACCGCGCAGCTGGGCCGCGAGCCCGATGCTTCCGAACTCTACCTCGCCCACTTCCTCGGCAGTTCCGGCGCCAGCCAGTTCCTTTCCGCGCTCGCGACCGATCCTTCGCAGAGCGCCGCGGCGATCCTGCCCAAGGCAGCCGCCGCCAATCGCTCGATCTTCTATGCCGGGGGTGCCCCGCGCAGCGTCGGCGCCGTCATGGACCTGATGCGCAGCAAGGTGAGCGGCGCCATGGAAAGCGGCGATGCCGCGCTCTGGGCCAGCGCCGGCGGCGCACGGGACATTTCCGGCGCGCCCGCCGAGCAGGAGGCGCCGGGCTACCAGGCGGCGGCCTGGCAGCCGCCGATGGGGCCGATCGCCCGCGAATTCCACGCCGGCCTCCCGTCAACGGCGCAGGCGCCGCAAGTCGCGACCCGGTCCATGGCCGATACGCTGCGGGGCACTTTCGGTACTTCGGCCGAGGCCGCCCCTGCCCACGTGCGTGATGCCTATGCCAAGCTGGCGAGGTTCAACCTGTGAACCCGTTCAAGCGCATCAACGATCCGGGCGCGATGGCGCTGCCGGCCGGCATCCTGATCCTGATCGTGCTGATGATCGTGCCGGTTCCGGCGGTCGTCCTCGACATCTCGTTCACGCTCAACATCGCGCTTTCGGTGGCGATCCTGATGGCGGCGATGAATGCCGAAAAGCCGCTGGACTTCTCCTCCTTCCCTTCGGTCCTGCTGTTCGCGACGCTGCTGCGCCTGGCGCTCAACGTCGCCTCGACCCGCGTCGTGCTGGTCCACGGGCACGAAGGCGAGGCGGCTGCCGGCAAGGTGATCGAATCCTTCGGCGCCTTCCTGATCGGCGGCAACTTCGCGGTCGGCATCTTCGTGTTCCTGATCCTGGTCATCATCAACATGGTGGTCGTCACCAAGGGTGCGGGCCGCGTCTCGGAAGTTTCCGCCCGTTTCACCCTCGATGCCTTGCCGGGCAAGCAGATGGCGATCGACGCCGATCTTGCCGCCGGCCTGATGACCGCCGAGGAAGCCAAGGCCCGGCGCCGCGAAGTCGCGACCGAGGCCGATTTCTACGGCTCGATGGACGGTTCGTCCAAGTTCGTGAAAGGCGATGCCATCGCCGCCCTCCTGATCCTGGGCGTCAACATCATCGCCGGCTTCTGCCTGGGCATGATTAGCCACGGCCTGTCGGCAACCGATGCCGCGCAGACTTACATCACCCTGGCCATTGGCGACGCGCTGGTGGCGCAGGTGCCCTCGCTGCTGCTCTCGATCGCCGCTGCCGTCATCGTCACCCGCGTGTCCGACAGTCGCGACCTGGCCGGGCAGATCGGCGGCCAGTTCGCCGCGCCCGGCACCTGGCTGCCGGTTGCCGTCGTGCTGGGCGCGATCGGCATGATCCCGGCCATGCCGCAGACGGTGTTCCTGCCCGCCGCCGGGCTCGCCTTCTGGCTCTGGCACGCCTTGCGCAAGCGGGCCGCGCGCGCCGCCATTCCGATTGTCGTCCCCCCGCCCGAAATCGATCCGGCGCGGATCGATCTGGAGGACGTTTCCGACCACACGCTGGTCACCATCGAACTGGGATACGGCCTGGTGCAGCTGGTCGACGATCGTCGCGGCTCGCCGCTGGTCACGCGCATCACCGGGGTGCGCAAGCAGCTCAGCCAGGCGTTTGGCTTCATCGTCCCCCAGTTCCGGGTGCGCGACGCGCTCGACATGCCGCCGCACGAATATCGCATCGTGCTGGGCGGTGTGAACCTGGGCGGCGCGACGATCCGCGCCGACAAGGTGCTTGCCATCGACGCGGGCGAAGTGCGCCGCAATCACACCTTGCGGGGAGAGGCGACGCGCGATCCCAGCTTCGGCTGTCCCGCGCTGTGGATCGACCCCGCCGCGCGCGACCACGCCACTGCCGAGGGTTTCCTCACTGTCGATGCCGGTACGGTGATCGCCACGCACCTCAACCAGCTGCTCTCGGAACGGCCGCAGGACCTGCTGGGACCCGATCAGGTCAAGGTGCTGCTGGAATCGCTGAAGGAACACGCGAGCGGGCTGGTGGAGACGATCCATCCGCAGCCGCTTTCGCTCGCCGCGCTCACCCGGGTGCTGCGCTCGCTGCTGGAGGACCACATTCCGATCGCGCATCCGCTGCCGATTCTCGCCAGCCTTTCGCGCGCGGTGCAGCAGACGGTCGACCACGAACGGCTGGTCGAGCTGGTCCGCGCCGATCTTGGCGGGCTGATCGTCGGGCGCATCTGCCCCCCGCACGAGCGGCTGCCGGTCATCACGCTCGACGCCGGGCTCGAATCGGCGATCATCCAGGGCATGCACGATCCGGTCACCGGTCAGCCGGTGATCGAACCGGACCTCGCGCGCATGATCGGCGAGAGGATCGCCGGGCTTGGCGAAGCGCGCGGTCCCGGCGCGATCCCGCTCACGCTGGTCGTGCAGCCGCGCGCGCGGCGGGCGCTGGCCGCGCTGCTGCGGCTGCGCGCGCCCTCGTGCCTCGTCCTCTCGATCGCCGAACTGCCCGCGACGCAGCCGATCGAAGTCATCGATGTCATAGGCGCGGCGCCCCCGGCCCATCAGCCGCCAGGCCTGCCGCACCCCGATTCCACCCGCCCCGACCACCATGACCAAGCTGAGAGCATGGCCGCATGAGACAAGAACACAGGGTTTTCACCACGGCTCCCGTCACGCCGGTTCCCGGCGTCCGGCCAAATCGCATAGCCGGGGCCTATCAGGGCGACGTCGGCGACCGGGTCCGCCGCTTCCTGCCGATGGTCCGGCGCCTCGCCTGGCATGTCCATGGCACCGGGCGTCCCGGGATCGAGCTTGAGGATCTCGTCCAGGCCGGCCTCGTAGCGCTGACCGAATGCGCGCAGAAGCATTCCGGGCCGACCGAGGATGGCTTCGCCGCCTATGCGAAGATGCGCGTGCGCGGCGCCATGGTGGACCTCATCCGCCGCACCGTGCCGATGTCGCGCGGGGCCAGCGAGCGCCGCCGGCTGCTCGCCGAGAAGGAGACCGAGCTGCGGGGTGATCTCGGCCGCGATCCGCATGGGCATGAACTGGCCGCGGCCATGGGCATCGACGAGGCCGATCTTTCCGCCTTGCGCGATTCCAGCCAGCCGCTGCGTTTCGATCCCATCGACGAGGTCTATTCCGACCAGAACATGGCCTTCGCCGACGAGACCCCCGACAGCTTCTCGCTGCTGGCCGACGAGGAACTGCGCGGTTCGGTGATCGAGGCGATCACCGAGTTGCCCGAGCGGCTCAAACTGGTGGTCCAGCTCTACTTCGTGGAGGAATTGAACCTGGCCGAGATCGCGCAGGTCCTCCAGGTCTCGATCCCGCGCGTCCACCAGCTCAAGGCGCAAGCGCTCGCCAAGCTGCGCGAAAGCCTGGAAGGGGTGGCGGAGCTCCTGTGAACCGGGGCGGGCAGCCCGCCTTCGGCGACTCGCCTCGCAATGCACGCATCCGGCCAAGACACCGCGACCAGAACCGGCTCGGTGACGGGATGGGCTTTCTATTCCCCCGCGTTCCTGGCTTCCACCGGTTCACCCGGGAAAATGCCGGCGATCGCCATGGCCGCGCCCAGGCGGGCAAGCGTTTCCAGCATGTCGCCCACGCTTTCTTCGGCCATCACCATTTCCAGCGTCTCGCGCGTGGCCTGGGCGCCCCGGTCGCGCAGGCTGGTGATGAGTTCGAGGATCACCGCTTCATGTTCGGAAACGTGGGGGCAGGTGAGCGCGCAGAAGGCGAAGGTTTCCAGGGCGTCGCGATTGAACAGCATCATCGCGCGGTGGAAGGGCTGGAGGCCGCCGATCATCTGCCATTTGGCGAAGGCCGGCGCCAGCAGCTGGGCCGGGCAGCGCTTGTGCCCGATCGCGGTGACCCAGGCGCGCATCGACCAGACAAGGAAGCGGCAACCCTCGTCCAGGGTGTTCAAGGGGCGGTCAACGTACTGATACATGCCGAATCTCCAGAGGGGGTTGCAATTGCGAATGATTATCAATAGCTATGTGACGCGGCTTGGCTCCCTGGTCAAGCCCCTCGCGGATCCGGTGCTTGTCATGGGGCGTCGGTTCCCTCCTGTAGACTTGGGCCAGGGCGGCCTTTCAACCTCTCCCCAGGCCGCCCGGCCCATTTTTTCCCCTTGTAGATAAAGACCCGCGCGGAAAGTCGCGCCCCCGACGAAGCTTCAGCCGCGCGCGGTGCGGACGGCGGCGCCCCCGGCGAAGGGCGCGATCGCGATCAGCACCAGGCTGGCGGCGGCGGTCAAGGCAAGCCCGCTCTCCCCGCCCGTGCCCAGGCTGCCGGCGCCGAAGATCAGCACCGGCACCGCCATCGGGATCACCAGCAGGCCGGACAGCGCCGCGCCGCCGCGCAGACCGGCGGTGAGCGCCGCCACTGTCACGCCCAGCGCGGCCAGGCCCGGCGTGCCGGCCAGCAGACCGATCTCGACCGTGCGCAGCGTCGCGCCGTCCAGCCCCAGCAGGGCGGCGGCGGGCAGGCTCGCCAGCATCAGCGGCGGGCCGAAGCTCAGCCAGTGGGCCAGCACGCGCACCGCGATCACCAGTTCCTCGGAAATGCCGCGCAGGGCCCATTGGTCGAACATGCCGAGCTCGATGTCGGGCTCCACCAGCCGGTCCAGCGGCAGGATCGCGGCGAGCAGCGCGGCGACCCAGATCACCCCGCCACCGGTCCGGGCGAGCAGCGGCGCGTCGGGCCCGACCGCGAAGGGATAGAGCATCGCCACCGCCAGGAAGAACAGCACCGGCAGCAACGCCCCGCCGCCGCGCCCGCCCAGCAGCAGCCGGGCGAGGTCGCGCTTCAGGAGCGGCCAGGCGCGCCCGGTCATGCCGCGTAGTCCGCCAGCGCCAGTGCCCGCATGCCGGGCAGGGCGAAAGCCTGGTGCGAGGCGATCAGCGCGATCCCGCCCGCCGCGCAATGCCCGGCGGCAAGCGTCTCGGCCAGCGCCGCCGCATGGCCGTCCAGCCCGTTGAGCGGTTCGTCCAGCAGCCACACGCGCGCCTTCTGCCCGAGCAGCCGGGCCAGCGCGGCGCGTTTCCTCTGCCCGGTGGAGAGATAGCGCACCGGCACGTCCAGCAACCCGGCAAGGCCCAGCCGCGCCAGTTCGTTGTCCGCCGCTCCGTCGATCCGCTGCCAGAACCCCAGCGCGCGTCCCAGCGGCAATACCGGGTCGAGCGCGGGTCGCTCGTCGAGCAGGCTGACCGCGCCGGCGATCTCCACCGAACCGGCATAGGCCGGCGCCAGCCCGGCGAGGATACGCAGCAGGCTCGACTTGCCGATGCCGTTGCTTCCCGTCACTTGCAGCGCTTCCCCGGGCTTCAGGCGCAGCGAAAGGCCCCGGAACAGCACCCTGTCGCCGCGTCGGCAGGCAAGATCGGTGACGGAAACGGCGGCCCCTTGCATGGCGCCGTGCGATAGTGGAAACCGCAGGTACTGCCAAGGAGGAGAGCGAAATGGCCATTCCCTGCCTCACCGATGCCGAACGCGACCAAGCGCTGAAGGATTTGCCCGGCTGGAGCCTCGGCGAGGGTGGCCAGGCGATCGAGATCGACCTGGAATTCGGCGATTTCAACGAAGCCTTCGGCTTCATGACCCGGGTCGCGCTATATGCCGACAAAGCCGATCACCATCCCGAATGGTCCAACGTCTACAACAAGATCCGCGTGCGGTTGACGACGCATGACGCCGGGGGCCTGAGCGCGCGGGACGTGCGGATGGCGCGGTTTATCGACGGGATCGTTTGAAACGCCGCCGCCGCTTGCCGGGACTTTCCATTGCCCGCTTTACGAACCGGTTTCCGGGCGTCGGGGGCGCCGCGACGCCCGGAACCTTGTCGCGGCACTGGACGGAGGCTCGGCGCGGACCTATATACCGGTCGGTATGGAATGTCCGATCACCATCAAGGCTCGCGGCCGTCCTCGGGAATTCGATCCCGAGAAAGCGCTGGCGAGCGCGCTTCGCGTGTTCTGGCAGCACGGCTACGAAGGCGCCTCGATGGCCGACTTGACCGAGGCCATGGGCATTACCAAGCCCAGCCTCTATGCCTGCTTCGGCAACAAGGAAGCGCTCTTCAAGAAGGCGCTCGATCTCTACGAGCGCGAGAAGCTCTGCTACATCCAGGCCGCGCTTGACGCACCGACCTCACGCGAGGTGGTGGAGCGGCTGCTTCGCGGCGCGCTGGATACGCATTGCGGCGGCAGCGACCCGCAGGGGTGCATGGGCGTCATCAGCACGGTCGTCTGCGCCAGCGAGGCGGCCTCGATCCGCGAACACGTCGTTGCCCGGCGCGCCTCTTCCGAAGCGGCTGTGGTTGCGCGCTTCGAACGCGCCAAGGCCGAAGGTGACTTGTCCGAAAGCGTCGATCCACGGGCGCTGACCCAGTGCCTTACGGCGGTCGTCCAGGGTATTTCGGTCAAGGCGCAAAGCGGTGCCAGCCGGGAAGACCTGGAAGGCGTCGTCGATACCTTCCTGGCGATCTGGCCGAGTCGCTGACGGCCGAATCGGTTCGTTCCGGTTTCCGCGCCGGGAAAAATTTGGCCGGCCCGGCGTTCAAGCTCTTGAAAAAGGCGTCCGGACGCTAATTTTACCGATCAGTATAGAAACCCGCTTGACGCGGCGCAGCATGCGATATATACCGATCAGTACAGAATGAAGGCATCCGAATCACCGCATTGCGGGAGGTCCGATGCTGGAACACGCCGTACCGGTCCTGACCGGCCGACGGCTGGCGCCACCCGTTTTTGCGGGGGCTGCTGACAAACGAATCAACGCGGCTGCGTGTCGGGCTTTTCGCCTGCGGGCATTACCGCTGCACCTACGGATTTTCCGGCGTCCCCCCAGCCGGAGATCGCCCCGGCGCGCGCGCTCTCCCCACCCCCCGGGGCGCGCGCCGGGGCCTTTCAGGGAGCACGAAACATGGCCTTCATCGACTTCAACGCGGCAGCGCTCCGGACGCTGCCCGTTCCCACTTTCAACGTGTCCGCCCACGGCCGGATTTCCGAAACCGCCTCCGAAACAGCCGACGAGCTTTCGGCGCTCGAGCAGCGGATCATCGAACTGGCCCGTGCCGACGGTCTCGAAACGCTGCGCCCCCCGCAAAAGCGCTCATGGCTTGCCCGGCTGATCCTGGGTCCGCCCGCGCCGGCGGCCATGCTTGCCAACGAAAAGCTCGAAGCGCTGCGCAGGCTTGCGGTCCAGGCATGGCGGAAGGGCCATGCGCTGCCGGGCTCCGCGCTGAAGGAAGCCCGCGACGCGGGCTACAGCGAGGCGCAGGTCGGCGCCGTCATAGACGCCGTCAATCGTGCCCGCACGCCGTTCCGGAGGCTTGCCGCGTGAATTCTCCCGCAACGATCGAATTGCCGGCCTACGATGCGCCGGAAATCCCCGAAGCGCGCCGGCGATCCTTGCGCCGCCGCAATGCCGTGATCGCCGTGATCGCCATCGTGGTTGTCGCCGGCCTCGGCTGGAACCTGTTCCACGATGCCGACGCCGATGCCGTGCCGATGCCGCTGCCGTCGGTGCAGACCGCCCGGCCGCTGACGCGCGAGGTGACGGAGTGGGACGACTACGTCGGCCGCTTCGCCCCCAGCAAGACGGTCGAAGTGCGTCCACGCGTGTCGGGCGCGGTCACCCGGATATTCTTCCGCGACGGTGACTATGTCCGGCAGGGCCAGCCGCTGTTCACGGTCGATCCGCGCCCCTATCGCGCCGCGCTGGCGGAGGCCCAGGCGGACGTAGCCTCGGCGCGCAGCGCGCTGGCGCTGGCGCGGTCGGACTATGACCGCGTGGCCGGGCTCACCGGCGACGAGGCGATGGCCGCCAGCGAGGTGGACCAGCTGCGTGCCAAGCTGCGCGCCGCCACCGCCGCGCTGGCAGGAGCCCAGGCCCGCGAACGCCAGCGCGCGCTCGAAGTCGAGTTCGCGACCGTCCGCGCGCCGATTTCCGGCCGGATTTCGGACCGCCGCGTCGACGTGGGCAATCTTGTCTCGGGCGACAACAATGCCAACGCGACCCTGCTGACGACCATCAACGCGCTCGATCCGATCTATTTCACCTTCGATGCCTCCGAGGCGCTGTTCCTCAAGACGCAGCGGGCGCGGGCCGAACGCAAGGCTGCCGCCGACGTGCAAGTGCGCCTGCAGGACGAGGCCGACTATCGCTGGAACGGCAAGCTCGACTTTACCGACAATGGGCTCGATCCGCGTTCGGGAACGATCCGGGTGCGCGCCGTGCTGGACAATCCCGACGGTTTCCTGACGCCGGGCATGTTCGGCAACATGCGCATGGCCGAAGGCGGCACGGTCAAGGCCCTGCTGGTGCCGGACGATGCGATCCAGTCCGACCAGGCGCGCAAGGTCGTGCTGGTTGTCGGCAAGGACAGCACGGTCGCGGCCAGGCCGGTCGAGCTCGGGCCGCTGGTCGATGGCCTGCGGGTCATCCGGTCCGGCCTGTCGGCGCATGACCGTGTCGTGATCTCGAACTACCAGGCCGCCGTTGCCGGAGCCAAGGTCGTGACCCGGCGCGGCGTGATTGCGGCCGATCCCCATACGGTCGCGGCTCCCCCCGGTGCCGCCGCGCCGATGGCCGCGCAGGCAACGCTCGCCGACTGATCCACCCGTAACGGGCCGGCGTCCGCACCCTGCGGGCGCTCCCCACACGAGGGTACATATCCATGCGATTTTCCCGGTTCTTCATCGACCGGCCGATCTTCGCAGGCGTTATCGCGGTAATCATCACCGTGGTGGGTGCGCTTGCGTTCTTCGGCCTGCCCGTCACCCAGTATCCCGACATCGTCCCGCCGACGGTAACGGTTACCGCCCAGTACCCCGGCGCCTCCGCCGAGACCGTGGCCGACACCGTCGCCGCGCCGATCGAGCAGGAGATCAACGGCGTCGACAACATGCTTTACATGGATTCGCAGTCGACCGGCGACGGCAAGGTGACGATCACCGTCACCTTCAAGATCGGCACCGACCTCGATGCCGCGCAAGTCCTCGTGCAGAACCGCGTGGCGGTGGCCACGCCGCGCCTGCCGACCGAAGTGCAGCAGCTCGGCGTCGTCACCCGCAAGACTTCTCCCGACTTCCTGATGGTCGTGAACCTGCAGTCGCCCGACGGCACTTTCAGCCGGGACTACCTTTCGAACTATGCCCTGACGCAAGTGAAGGACAAGCTGGCGCGGCTCGACGGCGTGGGCGACGTGCGGCTGTTCGGCGCGCGTGACTATGGCATGCGGATCTGGATCGATCCCGGCCGGGCCGCCGCGCTTGACCTGACCGCGAGCGAGATCGTCTCGGCGCTGCGGTCGCAGAACGTCCAGGTCTCCACCGGCGCGCTCGGCCAGCCGCCGTTCGACACCGGCAATGCCTATCAGATCGGCGTCGAGATGCAGGGCCGCCTCACCACGCCCGATCAGTTCGGCGACGTTGTGGTGCGCACCGATGCCGATGGCCGCCAGGTCCGCGTGCGGGACGTCGCGCGGGTGGAACTCGGCGCGCAGGACTATTCCACCAACACCTACCTGTCGGGCAAGCCGACCGTGGTCATCGCGGTCATGCAGCGCCCGGGTTCGAACGCCCTCGATGCGGCCCAGGCGGTCCGGGGGCAGATGGACCAACTGGCCAAGTCGTTCCCGCACGGCCTTGAATACTCGGTGATCTACAATCCCACGGAGTTCATCGGCCAGTCGATCGACGCGGTGTACCAGACCCTGTTCGAAGCGGTGGTGCTGGTCGTCCTCGTCATCCTGGTGTTCCTGCAGAACTGGCGGGCGGCGGTGATCCCGATCATCGCCATCCCGGTGTCGCTGATCGGCACGGCGGTGATGCTGGCGGCGGTCGGGTACTCGCTCAACAACCTTTCGCTGTTCGGCCTGGTATTGGCGATCGGCATCGTCGTCGATGACGCGATCGTCGTCGTCGAGAACGTCGAGCGCTACATCGAGGGCGGGATGAAGCCGATCGAGGCGGCCCGCCGCTCGATGGACGAAGTCTCGGGCGCGCTTGTCGCCATCGTCCTGGTGCTCTGCGCGGTCTTCGTGCCGACGCTGTTCATCTCGGGCATCTCGGGTGCGTTCTACAAGCAGTTCGCGGTGACCATCTCGACGGCGACGGTGATCTCGCTGCTGCTCTCGCTGACGCTTTCGCCGGCGCTGGCCGCGGTGCTGCTGCGTGAGCGCCATGCCCTTCCCGCCGATGCTCCGCGCTGGAAGCGCGTGCTGCAAGGCGCGGCGGATCGCTTCAACCACGGGTTCGAGCGCCTGAGCGCCGGTTATTCGCGGCTGACGCTCAAGCTCGTGAAGCGGCCGCTGCGGATGATGGCGACTTATGGCGCCCTGATCGCGGCCACCGGCGGGCTGTTCTGGGCCACGCCGGCCGGCTTCATCCCGCAGCAGGACCAGGGCTACTTCCTGGCCGCGATCTTCCTGCCGCCCGGCTCGTCGCTTGCGCGCACGGACGAGGCGACGCAGGAGGTCGCCCGGCGCATCCTCCCCATCAAGGGGCTGCGCGGCGCCGTGATGTTCGCGGGCTTCCATGGCCCCTCCCGCACCGCGTCGCCCGATGCCGCCGCGGTCTACTTCCCCTTCAAGAGCTTCGAGGAGCGCAAGAAACTGGGCGTGACCGATGCGGGTATCATGGCGCAGGCGCAGCAGGCGATGCAGGGCTTCGACAAGGCGCAGGTGCTGCTGATCCCGCCGCCGACGATCAACGGCATCGTCCCTCCCGGCGGCTACCGCATGATCGTCGAGGACAAGGAAGGGCGCGGTTACGCGGAACTTGCCAAGGCCACCGGCGCGCTCCTCGCGCAGGCCAACCAGTCGCCCGAACTGAAACAGGTCTACACACTGTTCAACATGAACACGCCGCGCGTCTACGCCGATGTGGATCGGCGCAAGGCGGATATGCTGGGCGTGCCGCCCGAGCGGGTGTTCGAAGCCTTGCAGGTCTACCTCGGCTCGGCCTTCGTGAACGACTTCAACCTGCTGGGCCGCACCTATCGCGTCACGGCGCAGGCCGATTCGCCTTACCGGGGATCGACCGCCGACATCGCCAATCTCAAGACCCGTTCGAATTCGGGTGCGATGGTGCCGATCGGTTCGGTCGCGACCTTCCAGGACAAGACCGGCCCCTACCGCGTCGTGCGCTACAACCTGCAGCCGGCGGTCGAGGTCGACGGCAGCGCCGCGCCGGGCTACTCCTCGGGCCAGGCGCTGGCGACGATGGAGAAGATCGCCGATCAGACGCTGCCGGCGGGCTATGGCCACGAGTGGACGGGCATCGCCTACCAGCAGTCGACGGCGGGCAATACCGCGGGCCTGGTGTTCGGCATGGCGGTGCTGTTCGTCTTCCTGGTGCTCGCCGCCCAGTATGAGAGCCTGACTCTGCCGCTGGCGATCATCCTGATCGTGCCGATGTGTCTCTTCGCGGCGATGGCCGGCGTCCAGATCCGGGGAATGGACAACAACATCCTGACCCAGATCGGCCTCGTCGTGCTGATCGCGCTGGCGGCGAAGAACGCGATCCTGGTGGTGGAGTTCGCCAAGCAGGCGGAGGAGGAACGCGGCATGTCCCCGGTCGAGGCCGCCGTTCATGCCGCCCGTACCCGCTTGCGTCCGATCCTGATGACCAGCTTCGCCTTCATCCTTGGCACCGTGCCGCTGGTGATCGCCCAGGGCGCGGGCGCGGAGCTTCGGCAGGCGCTGGGCACGGCGGTGTTCTTCGGCATGGTGGGCGTCACCGGCTTCGGCCTGCTGTTCACGCCCACCTTCTACGTGGTCTGCCGCAGCCTCGCGGAGCGGCTGCGGCCCGCCCACCGTTGCCCCGGCGACCATGCGCTGCAACCGGCGGAATAATTAGGAGGAAACGACGTCATGAAAACGCGCAACCTCGTCGCGGCGCTGCTTGCCGCGACCAGCCTCGCCGCTTGTGCCGTGGGCCCCGATTATGTCGCGCCGACCCCGCCGGTGGCGGCCGAGGCGCCCTTCGCCGGGAGCCAGTCGCCTGACGTTTCGACCGCGGCGCCGCAGGCGGCCTGGTGGCGGCTCTATGACGATCCGGTGCTCGACGGTCTCGTCGCCGATGCGCTCGCCGCCAATACCGATATCCGGGTCGCGGTGGCGCGGATCGAAAGGGCCCGCGCAAGCTTGCGCGGATCGCGCTCGAACGCCTTGCCGCAAACCGGAATAGACGCTTCGGGCACTTATGGCCGTGCTTCCGAAAGCCAGGTCCTGCCCGGCGCCGACCGGGAGGGCCGGACCATCGACGGCGAGTTCTCCGTTGCCTACGAACTCGACCTGTTCGGCCGCGTCAAGCGCGGGATCGAGGCGTCGCGGGCCGATCTGGAAGCCACGCGCGAAGATGCCGACGCGGTGCGCGTGACCGTGGTCGCCGATACCGTGCGTGCCTATGTCGATGCCACCAGCGCTGCCGAGCAACTCACGGTCGCACGGCGCACGGTCGATCTGCTCGATCGTTCGGTCAGGATCACCAATGCCCGGTTCGAGCGCGGCCTCAACGAACGGCTCGACGTGATCCGCGTGACTCAGTTGCGCGATCAGCAGGCCGCCGCGATCCCCGCGTTGCAGGCGGCGCGCGATGCCGCGCTGTTCCGGCTGGCGACGCTGACCGGCCGTACCCCCCAGGCGCTGCCGGAAGCGGCGCGCCTGCGCACCACCACGCCGGACGTTGGTCAGCCGATCCCGGTTGGCGACGGGCGGGTGCTGCTGGCCCGGCGGCCCGATGTCCGGGCGGCCGAACGCCGCCTGGCGGCCGACACCGCGCGGACCGGCGTGGCGACCGCGGACCTCTATCCCCGCATCACCCTGGGCGGCTCGATCGGCACCACGGCAATAGGCGCGACCGACGTGCTGGGCGGCGGGCCGCTGCGCTGGCTGTTCGGCCCGCTGATCTCATGGGCTTTCCCCAACCAGGAAGCCATCCGCGCGCGCATCGGATCAGCGAAGGCGGATACGCAGGCGGACCTTGCTGCGTTCGACGGGGCCGTGCTGCATGCCCTGGAGGAAACCGAGACCGCGCTTTCGTCCTATCGCAATGCGCTGCTGCGCAAGGCCCGGCTGGCCTCTGCCCGCGATGCGGCCGATCGCGCGGCGAAAGTAAGCCTTGCGCGCCAGAGCAGGGGGCAGGCGGACGCCCTCGCCGTGCTGGACGCGCAGCGCACGTTGGCGCAGTCCGAAGCCGAATATGCGCAGGCAACCCGCGCGGTGGCCTTCGCCCAGGTCGACCTGTTCCGCGCCCTTGGCGGCACCTGGCAGGACGGGCCCGGCGCGGCCTCCTGATCTTCTTTCCGGCTGTGGGCCATCGGATGGGTCATACCCGGTCTCTTGAAGCGAGACTCATCTCCCCCTCGTCGAAGGGCGCAGATTGAGTCTCACTTCGATAGACTTGGTATCATCTCGCCCGCCCTTGCCCGCCCGCCATTGCCGCGATGCCGCCGAAGCGATCCAAGGCGGCCGCCGAACGCCCGGGATTGCCACACCGCTTGCGGTGGCTCGCAATGATGAAACGAGGGGTCATGGTCTTGCGTCGATGAGGACATGTATAACCTATATGGTTACGCATGTCAAGGAAAAAGTGCCACGCCGTTTTTGGCAAGCGCTTTCGCGCGGCAGCGCTACTCGGGCTTCGGCGGCGCCGGTGCCGGCGTCGCCAGGGGGCTGGGCTGGTCGATTTTGTGGCCGGCGGCGTCCTGCAGGCGGCTGGGTTCGAGCATGGCGGTGGTTTCGAGCAGGTCCAGTGCCTGCTGGACCTGCTCATAGCGGCGCGCGTCGGTGATCCATATGTCGGCGGCTTCGGCGCCGGGCAGGCGCTCGACTTCGCTGACGGCATTGTCGATGCGGTGGGCGGTGAGCATCACCCGGGCGCGGTCGATGCGTGCCGAGGGCGTCATCAGCGCCGAGGAATCGCGCCGGACCACGAACAGCGAGCCGAGTTCGTGACGCGCCCGTTCCCACAGGCTCAGCTTGTCCTCGGCCACGGTCAGTTGCGGTGAAAGCGCCTCGAGCCGGGCGGTCAGTTCGTCGATGGTGACCGGGCTCCGGCTGAACGCGATGATCGTTTCCACCGCGCGCGGCTGGGCGTTCATGAAGCGCAGCCTGAGCTGGTCGGCGACGTAGCTGAGCGGTTCGCCCCGGTCGATCATGCGGCGCGCGGCGAAGGCGATCAGCAGGCCTTCCGCCCGCGCGGCATTGCCCGATGCCGCGTCGGTCTGGAAATCGATGCGCGAAATCCGGTCTTCGAGCAGCGCCAGCCGGCCTTCGACCGATCCGATCGCCGCCATCTGCGCGGCGGTGGACTTCGGCGGCGTGGGGACGATCTCCTGGCCGGACTCGTCGGTTGGAACCGCGAGGACGACCGCGGCGGTTTCCTGGGCTTCAGGCCGGGGCAGGACTTTCGAAAGATAGCCTTGCGACGAAGCCCAGGCGAACACCGCCGCGCCGAGAACGAAAGCCACCAGGGCGACGAACAGCGTCACGCCGCGCGAACGCGGGCGGAGCGGGGGCGGCGAAATTGTCGCGGAGTAGTCCTGCATTCAGTCTTGTTCTGGCAGTTGTGATCCCGAAAGCGCCTCTTCGCACATCCGGACGGCCAAGGCCAGCAATGCGGCGTCATCGGGCACTTGCGCGCCGCGCAGCATGGCCCAGCCGGTCCCGGCGCGCGCGGCGACACGCGGGCCGATCGCGGCGAGCAGGATCCGCCCGCGCTCGATCCCGGCTTCGTCGCACAGCCTCGCGAAACGCGCGGCGGCCTCGCCCGAATGCAGCAGGGCCAGGGCTGGCCGCGCCAGCAGCCCGGCCAGCCCGGCCGGCAGCGGCAGCGGATCGCTGGCATAGACTTCGCGCGTGACCAGGCCGATGCCCTTGGGAACGTCCAGCTCCACCCGCTCGCGCCCGGCAAGGCGCAGCAGCCTCCGGTGGTCCGGCCGGAGCGCGCCGAGCAGCGGTTGCAGCCCGCCCGCGCCGGCGGCGACGACATCGAGGCCCGCCGCCCGCGCGCCATCGGCCGTCTTCGCGCCCACGGCATAGGCGGGAAGGCCGCGATAGGCCGCCAGCGCCGGGCCGCCATGCCGCACGGCATTGGCGCTGCCGAGCAGCACCGCGTCGATCTCCCCGCGCGGGACCGGTTCCCAGGGCAGGGGGCGGACCGCGAAGAGCGGGAACGCGTGGGCATCAAGGCCCATCGCGCGGGCCTTGCCGGCGGTCGCCGTGGCGCCCGGCTCGGGCCGCAGGACGAGCACCGGAAGCGCCATGGTCAGCCGCCGGGACCGCCGAAATGGACGGCAATGGCGGGCGCCGCGCGGGCGAGCAGGTCGGCGGCGAGGCGGGCCGGGCCGCGCGCGTCGCCTGCCGCGAAACGCGCTTCGCCTTCGACATGCTCGGCCCCGTCCGGGCTGTAGAGCGCCGCGCGCATGACCAGCTCGCCGCCTTCGGCGCGGGTGAGCACGGCGACCGGGCTGTGGCAGTTGCCGCCCAGGCCCGCCAGCAGCGCGCGCTCGGCCAGGACCGCGTCACGGCTGGGCGCATCGTCGATCGCGGACAGGAAGGCGCGGGTGCGGGCATCGTCGGCGCGGCATTCGACCAGGATCGCCGCCTGCCCCGGCGCGGGCAGCCAGTGTTCGGCGTCGAGCGGGTGGCCGGTGCCGGCCTCGCCCAGCCGCCTCAGCCCGGCGGCGGCGAGGAACGTGGCGTCGGCTTCTCCGGCCGCCAGCCGGGCAAGCCGCGTTGCCACGTTGCCCCGGAAGGTGACGACCTTGCAGTCCGGCCGGGCATGGAGCAACTGCGCGGCGCGGCGCGGCGCGCTGGTGCCGACCACCGCGCCTTGCGGCAGCGCGGCGATGCTGGCGGCGCCGACCAGCACGTCGCGCACGTCCTCGCGCTCCAGCACCGCGCCGATCGCGAACCCCTCGGGCCGCAGCGTTTCCACATCCTTGGCCGAATGGACCGCGAAGTCGATCTCGCCGCTCGCCAGCCAGGCGTCGAGTTCCTTGGTCCACAGCGCCTTGCCGCCGATCTCGGCGAGCGCGCGATCCTGGATGCGATCGCCGCTGGCGGTGACGGCCACGATCTCTATATGCGCGGGATCGATTCCATGCGCCTTCGCCAGCCGGTCTCGCGCTTCCCCGGCCTGGGCCATGGCGAGCGGCGAGCGGCGGGTGCCGAGGCGGAAAGTCTGGTCTTGGGTATGTGTCTGCGTTTCCATGGGCGGCTTGTGCTACCCGTCAATGTCGTTCAGGGAAAGGTGGGATGAGGATAGTTCTCGGCATCGAATCTTCCTGTGACGAGACTGCCGCGGCGCTGGTCACTGGCGAGCGCGTGATTCTCGCCCAGCGCATCGCCTCGCAGGACGATGCGCACCGCCCCTATGGCGGCGTCGTGCCCGAGATCGCGGCGCGCGCCCATGCCGAGCGGCTCGCGCCATTGATCGAGGCGACCCTGGCCGATGCCGGCATGCGGCTGGACGCGGTGGACGCCATCGCCGCCACCGCCGGCCCCGGCCTGATCGGCGGGGTGATGGTCGGGCTGGTGACGGCCAAGGCGCTGGCGATGGCGACCGGCAAGCCGCTGATCGCGGTCAATCACCTGGAAGGCCACGCGCTCTCGCCGCGCCTGGCCGATCCTGGTCTCGAATATCCCTACCTGCTGCTGCTGGTCTCTGGCGGGCATTGCCAGATCCTGCTGGTGACAGGGGTGGGCCGGTTCCGCCGCCTGGCCACCACGATCGACGACGCGCTGGGCGAGGCCTTCGACAAGTCGGCCAAAGTGCTGGGCCTCGGCTATCCCGGCGGCCCGGCGCTGGAGCGGCTGGCGCTTGCCGGCGATGCGCGCAAGGTGCCGCTGCCGCGCCCGCTGCTGGGTTCGGCCGAACCGCACTTTTCGTTCGCTGGGCTGAAAAGCGCGGTGATGCGGGCGAAAAGCGCCTCGACCGGCCCGGCAGGCGCGGGGGAGGGGATCGGTTTCAGCGGGAATGCCGCCGGCCCCGAGCTTGCCGAAGGGCCGGACTATACCGACGCCGATATCGCCGCCTCGTTCCAGCAGGCGGCGATCGACTGCCTGGTCGATCGCACCCGCCGCGCGCTGGCGAAAGTGGGCCCGGTCAATGCGCTGGTGGTCGCCGGCGGGGTCGCCGCCAACCAGGCGATCCGCGCCGCGCTGGAAGCGCTGGCGTCCGGACACGGCCTGCCGTTCATCGCTCCGCCATTGACGCTGTGTACCGATAACGCGGCAATGATCGCATGGGCCGGTATCGAGCGGCTCGAACTGGGCCAGTCCGATCCGCTCGACGTGGCGGCGCGGCCGCGCTGGCCGCTCGATCCGGATGCCGAGACGGTGCGCGGCGCGGGAGTGAAGGCATGAATGCGGCGCGAATCGGCGTGATCGGGGCGGGTGCCTGGGGCACGGCGCTGGCGCAGGCGCTGGCCAGCGACGGCAGCGAAGTGGTGCTCTGGGCGCGCGAGGCGGAGCTGGTCGGCGAAATCAACGCAGAGCGCCGCAACAGCCTCTACCTGCCCGGCGCCGCGCTCGCCGGTTCCATTCGCGCCACCGGGGATTTCGCCGATCTGGCCGCGCTGCCGGTGCTGCTGGTGGTCGTGCCCGCGCAGTTCCTTGCCTCGGTGATCGCCGGGCTGCCGGCCATGAAGGACGGCGGCGAGCGCGATCTGGTGCTCTGCGCCAAGGGGATCGAGGCCGGGACCGGCCGCCTGATGGCCGATGTCGCCGCCGATGCCGCGCCCGGCGCGCGCCTCGCGGTGCTTTCCGGCCCGACTTTCGCGCACGAGGTGGCCGCCGGGCTGCCCACCGCCGTCACCCTCGCCTGCTCCGGCGGCGAGCCGCAGTGGGACCGGCTGGCGCCGCTGATCGCCCGGCCGGCGCTGCGGCCCTATTATTCGGACGACGTGATCGGTGCCGAAATCGGCGGCGCGGTGAAGAACGTGCTCGCCATCGCCTGCGGCGTGGTGGAGGGGCTGAAGCTGGGCCAGAACGCGCGCGCGGCGCTGATTGCACGCGGCTACGCGGAAATGCTGCGCTTTGGCCTCGCCCGCGGCGCACGGGGGGAAACCCTGTCGGGGCTCTGCGGGTTGGGAGATCTGGTCCTGACCTGTTCGTCCACTTCCAGCCGCAATTTCTCGCTGGGCCTCGCGCTCGGCCAGGGACTGACGGCGGCAGAGGCGCTGGCCGGCAAGAACAGCGTCGCCGAAGGTGCCGCCACCGCGCCGGTGCTGGCCGACCTGGCCCGCCGCGAGGGTATCCAGATGCCGATCGTGGAGGCGGTCCGCCTCCTGCTTGACGGCGCGGCACCGGCCGGCGCGGTCGTGTCGCGGCTGCTGTCGCGGCCGCTCCGGGCCGAACAGGAGCCTGCTCTTTGAACGATTCCCCGGCGCGCGAGGCGGCAGTACGGGAAACCCGCGAGCACGACGATATCGCCGCGCTCGCCAAGGGGGGGCGTGCGAACCTCTTCGGTTTCTTCCTGCGTCTGGCCGCGCGCATCCCGTTCCTGTTCATCGCCGGCCGCGCCGGCGCCTATGGCCCGGAGGCGCTGGGCCGCTTCGCCTCGGCGCTGGTGGTGATCGAATTGACCGCGATGCTGTGCACCATGGGCGAGAAGCGCGGCCTGGCCCAGCGGCTTTCCGAGGCCGAGGGGCATGTCCACCCGGCCAACGTCATCGCCGACGGCACGATCCTGGCAGTGATCGCCAGCTGCGGCGCGGCGCTGCTGTTCTACCTGGTGCCCGCGCCGATGTTTCCCGGAGGAAACTTTACCGAGATCGACCGGCTGATGGTGATCGCCATTCCGCCGCTCACGTTGACCGAGATATGGCTGGCCGCGCTCGCCTATCGCCTGCGGATCAGCCCGACCGTCTGGTCGCGCGCCATCGTGGAGCCCTGGACGATCTCGATCATGGCCGGCGCGATGATCTGGATCGCGCCGGAAAGCGGCCTTTCGTTGGCCTATATCGCCTCGATCCTGGCTGCCGCGCTCACCGCCTTCGTGCCGTTCTTCCGCGAATACGGGGTGCCGAGGGGCTGGCGGCCCAAACCGCGCGAGATGCGCAAGCTGGCGGTGCGATCGCTGCCGATCGCGCTGGCCGACGCGATCGAATGGGGCACGCGCCGCGTCGACATCTTCCTGCTCGGCTTCCTCGCCCCGCCTTCCGCCGTCGGCGTCTACTATGCCGCGCAGCAGGTCGCGAGCCTGCCGCAGAAGCTCAAGACCAGCTTCGAGCCGGTGCTGGGGCCCGTCATCACCCGCAACCTCAAGCTGAAGGACTACGGGGCGATCGCGCGGCAGGTCTGCCAGGTCGGCTTCTGGATCACCGCCGCGCAAGCCGGCATCGCGCTGGCGCTGGCCATTCCCGGCGAAGGGGTGATGGGCCTGGTCGGGCGCGAGTTCGTGGGCGGCACCGGCGCGCTGGCGCTGCTGCTCGCGGCCGAAGTCGTCGCGGCTACCGCCGTGGTCAGCGAAGCGGCGCTGGTCTACGTCGCGCGCGTCAAGAACCTGGTCGTATCGCTGCTGACGATCGGCCTGCAGGCGGCGCTGACACTGGGGGGGATCCTGCTGATGCAGCGCTGGGGCTACAATTCGCTGTACCAGGCCGCGACCGCCGCCGCCGCGCTGATGGTCTCGCTGGGGCTCGCCTCGATCGTCAAGTCGCGGATGCTGGCGCGCTTCCTCGGCCAGCCGATCAACAACTGGCGCTGGGCGCTGATCTGGGCGGCGGCGCCGGCGGTGGTGCTCGGCTACCTGGCCACGCGGTTCCTGCCCGAATGGGCGGAACTGGCCTTCGGCATCCCGGCGATCCTGGGCTCCTACCTGCTGGTGATCTGGAAGAAGGCGTTCGGCCCGGAAGACCGCAAGCTGTTCCAGAAGACCAAGACCGTCTGATACCAAGTCTCTTTGAGTGAGACTCATCTCCCCCTTTTCGTCCTTGCGAGCCGCCGAAGGCGGCGCGGCAATCCAGCGGCGGTTCGTGCTGCGCTGGATTGCTTCACCCGCTTCGCAGGCTCCGAACCAAGCGGACCGCTGCTCGCGTCGATGGCCGATCCCGAATCGCTTGTTCGGTGCTCCTGCTTCCGGCCGCTTCGTCGTTCGACGGCTTGCAGCGACCAAGGGGAACAGACGAGCCTCTCCCCCGGAAACTGGGTATGACATATCGGCCCGAAGACTCTAGGCTTGGCGCCATGAATCCACGCCGAGCCTCGATCGTTGCCGCCGGTGCGGCCTTGTGCCTGGCGCTGTCGTTCGCGGCGACCAACTGGAATGGCCCGGTATTCATCGCCGGGCTTGACCGCCAGGCACGCGCCGCGCGCGACGCGGCCGGCGGCAAGGGGGTGAAGCTGGCCTTTCGCGATCGCTACGGCTGGCTGACGCGCCATCCGATCCTGTCAGGCGGCGCCGGGCTCGATTCCGCCACCCGCACCCGCGTCGCCGAACGCGTGGCGCACGTCCCCGGGATCGGCGGCATCAGTTGGGCGCGTCAAGGCGATGGGATGCGGGTCGCCCCGCTGCATTGCCAGGACGACGTCGCGCGCATCCTCGAAACCCGCACGATCCGTTTCACCGAAGCGAGCGCGCGGATCGACCCGGCGAGCGAGAAGCTGCTGGACGAAGTCGCCCATGCGCTGCGCCCGTGCGTGGGCAGCATCATCGCCGTGACCGGGCACACCGACGGCAATGGCGACCCGCGGACCAACACCGCGCTTTCGATGGCCCGTGCCGAGGCGGTGCGCTGGGCCCTGATCGGGCGCGGCATCCCGGCCGACGGGCTGCGCGCCGCCGGGCTGGGTTCGAAGCATCCGATCGCGGGCCTCGATCCGCTCGACCCGGCCAACCGCCGCATCGAATTCTCGGTGATTTTTTCGGCGCCGATCAAGCCGACGCCGATCGACACGCCGGGGCCGGGATGAATTCGCCGGGGAACACTATGCCGGGGAGCACTATGAAGGAAACGCAACATGCCGCTATGGCTTGAAATGGCCGTTTCGGTGCTGTTGACCTATGGAGCGGGCTTCGGCATCGGCTGGTTGCTGTGGAACCGGAGGGGATAGATCGTGCTGCAAATGACCGAGGCCAACTGGCTGATCTTCGTCGCCGCGCTGCTGATCGGCATTGTCGTCGCGTACTGGGTCTTCGTCCATGGATCGAAGCCCGCCCGGCGATCGCATCGGCCGGATGTGCTCGACGAAGGCGCCGCGCCCGCGCAGCGCAACCAGGCGCTGATCGATGCCCCGCCGGCCGCGCGGTTCGATGCGCCCGCCCATATCGATCCGCCGGCGATGGCGGGAACCATGGCCGGCATCGGCGAAGTGATCGCGGTCGCCGCGCAGGAAGAAGTCGACAATCTCGATCCGCCGCCCGCCCCCGCCATCGGCGGGGCGGATGATCTGCGCCGGATCAAGGGCCTGGGCCCGAAGATGCTTGCCCTGTTGCAGACGCTGGGAATTACCCGCTTCGATCAGATCGCCGGCTGGACCGACGCCGATCTCGATGATCTCGACACCAAGCTCGGCGCTTTCGCCGGCCGCCCCCGCCGCGACAACTGGGTAGAGCAGGCCAGGCTGCTGGCGAGCGGCGACACCGGCGCCTATGAGGCGAAATTCGGAAAGCTGTAGGGTGCGCCGGCGCGGCCGGCGATCGTCTCGTCTTCCCGGACTTGATCCGGAACTTGCCGGCTCATTCCGAGAGGCGGTGATATCACCCCGTCTGGCGGTAGCTTGCCATGATGTCGCTGCGCAGCGCGGCGCCGCTGTCGGTGCGCGAATAGAACATGTGGCCGCCCGGATACATGTGCAGCTTCACCCGCTGCCCGGCGCCGAAGCCGGGCAGCTGCGCCAGGATCAGCCGCGAGCCGAAATAGGGGCATGACAGGTCGTCCCAGCCGTGGACGATGTCCACCGTCATCCGGGGATCGACCGAGATCGCCTTGCGCAAGTCGGTGACAGGGCTGTCGGTATGGTCGCTGTCCCATTTCTCGTTCACGTCGTAGGACAGCGCGTTGTAGCGGCCGTCGACCTTCCAGCCGACCTGCCGGGTGATGAAATCGACCATGGCCGAAGTGGTCGGCGCGATCAGCGTGGTGAGCAGCGGGTCCTCGTACTTGGGCTGGGCGCTGGCCGGGAAGGGATCATACGCGGTGTAGTTCGAATCGTAGACCGATCCGACCTGCCCCAGGTCCCGGCGGATCTCGCGCAAGTAGGTGGAGGCATCGACCCGCCCGTCCATGCGGCGCACCAGCGCGGGATCGAGCCCGGTCAGCTCTGCGACTTTCGCGGAAAGCCGGTCGGTCGCCGCCTTGTCGCGCGGGCCGGCGATGAAGTCCTGCACGAACTCGGTGCGCATGTAGGTTTCGACCGGGCCCATGGTCGCATCGTCGAGCGGCCGGCCCTGGCGTTCGAAATGGCCGGCAGCCATCGAGGGATAGGCGATCATCCAGGGCAGCGGCGAAAGCGCGTCGTCCTCGCCGATCGCCGGCGGGTCGAGATAGGGCGAGACCAGCGTCATGCCCGAGATGCCGACACCCACCTGCGTCTGCAGGTGGTAGGCCAGGCGCGGCACCCGGTAGCCGCCATAGCTTTCGCCGGCCAGGTACTTGCGGCTGGCCAGCCGGTCATTGGCGACCAGCCAGTCATAGACCACGCGGCTGAGGTAATGGATGTCCGCATCGGCGGTGTAGAAGTCCTTCTTGCTCTTCTCCTCGTCCTCACGCGTGCGCGAAAAGCCGGTGCCGATCGGATCGATGAAGACGAGATCGGTGAAGTCGAGCCAGGAATTGGGATTGTCGCGCAGCACCGCCGGGTCCGACGGCGCATCGCCCTGCGCCCCGAAACGGACGCGCTTCGGCCCGATCGCGCCCAGGTTGAGATAGACCGAAGCCGCCCCCGGGCCGCCGTTGAACGCAAAAGTGACCGGGCGGTCCGCCGGCGCGCCGGGCACGGTATAGGCGGTGTAGACCACTTCGCCGATGACCTTGCCCTTGCCGTCCTTCACCGGGATGGAACCGACGGTGGCGGTGTAGCTGACGGTCTTGCCGCCGATCACCGCCGATTGCCTGATCGACTTGGGTTCGGGGAAGGGGGCGAGGTCCTTGTCGAACGCGTCATCGGCCTTTTCGGCGGCCGTGGCGTCGCCGGGCCCGTCGGCGGCTTGGGAGACGGAAGCGGCGGCGGAAAGCAGCAATGCCGAGACGGCAAGCGACATGAAGCGCATGGAAGATGACCTCGGATTGGGGGTGGGTGCGAGGGTGCCGGAAGACATGTACCGTAACGCCGAAGCGGCGCGCCGCAAGGGGGCGGCCGCCACTTGCTCTTCTTCCAAGACCGCCCCTTGCGCGCGCCCCGTTCGTCTCCGTCCCCTCACGCCCCCAACACCCTCACCGCTTCCCAAACCTCGCGCGCCTTCACGGCGAACTTAGCGTCCGCCGTCACCAGCGGGCATTCCCGCTCCATCGCCAGCGCCAGGTAGATGCAGTCCTTCAGCGGATGGCCGAGATCCATGGCGAGGGCGGCGGCGCGGGTCAGGGTTTCCGGGGCGCTGCGGATCGCGGTGAGAGCGTCAGTTTCGAACAGGCCCATGAAGCGCGCGATGGCGATTTCGCTGTCGGGGCGTCGGGCCTTGTCGATATTGGCGCGCCGCACCAGCGCGCCGGTGACTTCGGAGACAAACAGGTCCGGGACGATGATGCCGCCGCCGTGTTCGTAGAGAATGTCCAGCGCTTTGAAAGTCAGGGCTTCGCGCAAGTACCACTTTACCGCCAGGCTGGCGTCGACGACGATCACCAACTGTCGCGCTCTTCGCGCAGCAGGTCGAGCGAGGTCATGCCGTCGGGCAGCTTGAGCGGATCGCGTTTCACGAACGCGTGCATTTCCCCGAAAAGCTGCTTGCGTCGGCGCAGACGGTCGCGTTCGGCGATCATCTCGCGCACTTCGGCGGCGACCGACCTGCCGTTGCGCTTCGCTTCCTCGGCAAGGCCGGCGAGTTGCTTGTCGTCAATGTTTCGGACCGTAAGCGTAGCCATGGGATGTCTCCGGATGCATGCATTTTCATAGGGAAAATACATGCAAAATGCAAGCATCACCGCCCCCACTTGCGCTTGCTCTCCCGCCCGAACCGGCCCTTGCGGGTCCCCGGCTTGCCTTCGTTGCTCCGCCCGACCTTGGGCGCCTTGTGCTCGCCCTCCGGCAGGCCGAGCTCGGTCGCTTCCAGGCGCCGGATCTCGTCGCGCAGGCGCCCGGCTTCCTCGAATTCCAGGTCCGCCGCCGCCGCGCGCATCCGGGCCTCGAGTTCCTCGATGTAGGCGCGCAGGTTGTGGCCGACGAGGTTGTTGCGCTCCCCGTCGTCGATCTCCACCAGCACGCCGTCGCGGCTGGCGGTGTCGGCGACGATGTCGGCGATGCGGCGCTTGATCGACTGGGGGGTGATGCCGTTGGCGAGGTTGAACGCCTGCTGCTTCTCGCGCCGACGGTCGGTTTCGGCGATGGCGCGTTCCATCGAGCCGGTCATCCGGTCGGCGTAGAGGATCACGCGGCCGTCGATGTTGCGCGCGGCCCGGCCGATGGTCTGGATCAGCGAGGTCTCGCTGCGCAGGAAGCCTTCCTTGTCGGCATCGAGAATGCAGACCAGGCCGCATTCGGGGATGTCCAGCCCCTCGCGCAGCAGGTTGATGCCCACCAGCACGTCGTAGACGCCCATGCGCAAGTCGCGGATCAGTTCGATGCGCTCCAGCGTCTCGACGTCGGAATGCATGTAGCGCACGCGCACCCCGGCCTCGTGCATGAACTCGGTCAGGTCCTCGGCCATGCGCTTGGTCAGGGTGGTGACGAGCGTGCGATAGCCCTTGGCGGCGGTCTGCCTGCACTCGACGATGCAGTCCTGCACCTGATCCTCGACCGGGCGGATCTCCACCGGGGGGTCGATCAGGCCGGTGGGGCGGATCACCTGTTCGGCGAAGACGCCGCCGCTCTGCTCCATTTCCCAGGAGCCTGGCGTGGCCGAAACCGCGAACGTCTGCGGACGCATCGCATCCCATTCGTTGAAGCGCAGCGGGCGGTTGTCGATGCAGCTCGGCAGGCGGAAGCCGTATTCGGCCAGCGTGATCTTGCGCCGGTGGTCGCCCTTGGACATGGCGCCGATCTGCGGCACCGTCTGGTGGCTTTCGTCGACGAACAGCAGGGCATTGTCGGGCAGGTATTCGAACAGCGTCGGCGGGGGCTCGCCGGGCAGGCGGCCGGTGAGGAAGCGGCTGTAATTCTCGATTCCCGCGCAGCTGCCGGTGGCGGCGATCATCTCGAGGTCGAAATGGGTGCGCTGTTCAAGCCGCTGGGCCTCCAGCAGGCGGCCTTCCGCCTCCAGTTCCTTGAGGCGTTCGGTCAGCTCGAAACGGATCGCCTCGGTCGCCTGCTTCATCGTCGGACCGGGGGTGACATAGTGCGAATTGGCGTAGACGCGCACTTTTTCCAGGCTGGAGCCCTTCTTGCCGGTAAGCGGGTCGAACTCGGCGATCTCCTCGATCTCGTCGCCGAAGAAACTGACGCGCCAGGCCATGTCCTCGTAGTGGCTGGGGAATATCTCCAGGTTGTCCCCCCGGACGCGGAAATTGCCGCGCGCGAAAGCGGCGTCGTTGCGCTTGTATTGCAGGGCGACGAGCTTGCGGATGATCTCGCGCTGGTCCTGCGTATCGCCCACTTTCAGGTCGAAGATCATCGCCGAATAAGTTTCGACCGAGCCGATGCCGTAGAGGCACGAAACGCTCGCGACGATAATCACGTCGTCGCGTTCCAGCAGCGCGCGCGTGGCCGAATGGCGCATGCGGTCGATCGCCTCGTTCACCGAGCTTTCCTTCTCGATGTAGGTATCGGACCGGGGAACGTAGGCTTCCGGCTGGTAGTAGTCGTAGTAGGAAACGAAATACTCGACCGCGTTCTCCGGAAAGAAGTCCTTGAACTCGCCGTAGAGCTGGGCCGCCAGGATCTTGTTGGGCGCGAGCACCAGCGCCGGGCGTTGCAGTTCCTCTATCACCTTGGCCATGGTGAAGGTCTTGCCCGAACCGGTGACGCCCAGCAGGACCTGCGTTTTCTCCCCTTCCCGCGCGGCGCCGACCAGTTCCGCGATCGCGGTGGGCTGGTCGCCGGCGGGCTGGTATTCGGAGATGATCTGGAACCGCTTGCCGGGAAGGGACTTTTCCGGGCGCTGCGGCTTGTGGGGAACGAAGCCGCCCGAGGTATCGGGTTCCTCCAGCCCGCGACGGATGATGAGTTCTGCCATGGGAGAACATATGGAGTATATCTCCGCCCGCCGCAATGTTGGCCGGGCGCAAATGAATTCCCGCTGGCGCAAGACTGCCGTCGGCCCGTTCGGGCTGGCGAAAGCATCGGGCCAGTACGTAAATCAGTATTTGGCGGCTGGGCAATGAGTCGTTGGCAGCCGGACTAGCCGGTGATAGCCCTCCGGTCCCGTGGCGAACGGGCGATGGGAAGGGAACGGGATGAAACGATACTGGAGTGCCGCGGCCACGGGATTGGCTCTGTTCTTGCTGGCCGGCTGCGATTCGGCCGACAAGTCTCCGGCCGGCGAAGCCACCGGCGGAGAGGCGGCGGCCACCGCCGACACCGGTCCCAAGACGCCGGACGAAGTGCGGCAGGAAGCCGCGAAGCTCGACCGGCCCGAGCCCGGCGAGTACCGGCAGACCATTGAGGTGACCGACGTGGAGGTCCCCGGCGCGCCCCGGCAGTTGGCCGATCGGATGAAATCGATGATGGCGCGCACCAAGCAAAGCACGACCTGCCTGACTGCCGAAGACGCGGACAAGGGCTTTCGCGAGATGTTCCATGAATCGGGGCCGGCCAAGTCGTGCACTTACGAACGCTTCGACGTCGGCGGCGGCACGATCGATGCGCGGATGACGTGTTCCAGCCCCGACGGCGGCACCGGCACGATCGACCTGACCGGCACCGTCGCATCCACCGGGTCCGACGTGACCATGGTCCTGGACATGAAGAACCCCAAGAGCCAGGCGGGCGCCATGAAGATGACCATGCACATGACGACCGAACGCCTGGGCGATTGCAAGCCCTGACGCGCGGGCCATGGAAGGAAGGCGGGAAGCGGACGTGAACATCACCGCGCGGCGGCAACCGGGCTCCTTGCGCGAGGCGATTGCCCGGCGCGCGGCCTTCGCGCGCGAACCGCATCCCGCCGGCGTGCACAAGCCGCCGCTGCAACTGCTGTTTGCCGAACTGCGCTCGTTCTACCGGGGCCGCCACAAGGGGCTGCGGGTGGAACCGGCGGCGCGCCCGATGCCGGTGATGCTGCTGCCCGGCTTCGGCTCGCACCCCCGGCGGATGAAGCCGATGGCCGATGCCCTGGCGGCGGCGGGGCACCATGTCCACGAGTGGGGCCTGGGCTTCAATTTCGGTCCCAACCCGCAGAATTTCGCTTTCCTGATGCGCCGCGTGGGCGCGATCGCGCATCAGCACAAGGCGCCGGTGGCGCTGGTGGGCTGGAGCCTGGGCGGGCTGTTCGCACGCGAGATCGCCCGGCGGGCGCCATGGATGGTGGCCAAGGTGATTACCATGGGCACGCCCTTTTCAGGCGATCCGCGCGCCAACAACGCCTGGCGCGCCTATCAGATGGTGACCGGGCATTCGGTCGACCAGCCGCCGATCGATTGCGACTTCGCGGTAAAGCCGCCAGTGCCGACGATCGCGCTGTGGAGCCCGCGCGACGGCATCATCGCCCCGCGCTCCGCCTGCGGCTGGCCGGAGGAACGCGACCGCGCGGTATCGATCCGCTGCACCCACCTCGATTTCGCGAGAGCCCCGGCGGTGGTGGCGGAAGTGCTGCGGCAATTGGATATCGAGGGCTGACTTTCCTTTCTTCAGAATATCCCGCCCGCCAGCGCGTCGATCGCGCCCTGCAGGATGACCGCGGCGGCGGCGGCATCGATCCGTTCGGCGCGTTTGGCGCGGCTCATGTCCTGGGCGATAAGGTCGCGTTCGGCGCCGGTGGTGGACCAGCGCTCGTCCCACAGCAGGATCGGCAGGCCGATCACGGCGAGGTTGCGGGCATAGGCGCGGCTCGACTGGGCGCGCGGCCCTTCCGAGCCGTCCATGTTGAGCGGCAGGCCGATCACGATCCCCTTCACCGAACGTTCGCGGATCAGGCTTTCCAGCAGCGCCTTGTCGGCACCGAACTTGCCGCGCCGCAGCGTCTTGCCGGGCGAGGCGAAGCGCCAGCCGGCATCGCAGAACGCGGTTCCGATCGTCTGCGTGCCAAGGTCCAGGCCCAGCAGCGCGCCCGCGTCGGGCAAGGCCTCGCGAAAGGCGATGGCGCCGGTGGTGACCAGCCCGTGCTTCGCTCCGGCGCTCATGTCAGCGATGCGCTTCCTGCCATGCCGCCGCCCGCCTTTCGTAGTCCGACCGGAGATTGCTCCAGAACAGCGTCATGTCATAGACGTGATAATTGTTGCCCGGGAGCACGTAGGCATCAAGGTCCAGCTTGGGCGGCGGGCCGATGTGCAGGAAGTGGTCCGGCGCGCAGGCGGCGGGCACCATGTGTTCCACCAGTTCGCCGGTTCCGCTCCTGAAGTCCGGAACGAGCGTGCCGGCGTTTTGCGAGGCATCGGCGGAGCCGCCCTGCTGCCCGGTGAGCGGATTGGTGCACAGGAAGGCGCTGCCGCCCACCGGCTTCCCGTCCAGCCCCTTGCGGCGTCCGTAAGCCCTCGTCAGCATCGCCGTGTCCGCCGGGTCGGCCACCGTGAGCCAACTCAGCACGCAGCCCGAATCGCCGGCCCTGGCGCAGGCCGGCAGGCCCATCCGGGGCAGGTCGTGATCGATCGAGACCGGCCAGCCGATCACATAGGCGGCGATGACGCGCCCCGCGAGCGGCGTTCCGGCCACCCGGTCGCGCAGCAGCCGGCGCAGCAGGAAGGCGCCCTGGCTGTGGCCGGCCAGCACGATCGGCCGGTCCCGGGGCACGTCGCGGATGAAGACGTCGAAAGCGGCCAGGACATCGCGATAGGCAAGGTCGATCGCCCGTTCCGCTTCGGGCTTGTCGGTCAGGAAGGCGCCGATCGCCGCCTGGCGGTAACGCGGTGCCCAGATGGCTTCGGAGGCGTTGAAGGGGCTTGCCATCGCCTTGACGAACAGCGCGGCGCGCTCACGCGAGGTGGCGTCGCCGAGGTCGGCGTTCCAGTCGCCCTTCTCGATATAGCTGGTGGGGTGGATGAAGAAGGCCTCGGCGCCGAGCCGGCCGGGCGCCTGGCGGATGCCGGGGGGCAGCCACCGTGCCGGATCGTCCAGCGGCTTCATGCCGGGCCGGGCGATCCACATCCGGCGATCGTCATAAGCCTTGGCGGCGAGCGCCTGGCGATCGCGGAACGGGCCGTCCGGCACGAAGGTCAATTCCGTCAGCTGTTCGGCATAGAACGTCAGGACCAGTCTGACGCCGACGTAGAGCACGAGACAGACGGCGATCAGGTAAAGGAACTTGCGGGCCATGCGCGCTGCGTCTCGCCTGCCGGGGCGCCGCGGTCAAGGGCATGGGTGGGTGATCGCGGCCAAGTGGCTCAGTGGCCCGCCGCCTGCTTCGCTGGCTGGGCCGGATCGATCGGCGGCCGCAGGCTGGTGAAGGTGCGGCCCGGGCGCATCGCGTTCCACCAGGTCAGCGGGTTCCAGGTCTGCGTGCCGTCGAGCGAGAAGGTGATGAGTTCGGCGCGTCCGCCGATGTCGGACAGCGGCACCGGGCCGTCCAGCCCGCCGCCCGGATTGCCCAGGAAGTCGGTGTCGAACGGGGCCCGGCTGTCGGCCGAGCGGTCGCGGTCGTCGCCCATCAGGAAGACATGGCCTTCCGGCACCGCGATCTCCGGGTAGTGGTCGAGGCCCTGGTCCGTATAGTCGATCACCTGATAGCTCGCGCCGTTGGGCAGCGTTTCGCGATAAGTCGGCAGTTCGTAGACCTCGCGCCCGCTGGGCAGGCGCACGCGGAAGGCCTCGAAGCCGCGATAGCATTCGCCCGGCGCCTGTCCCTCGCACTGGAGCGAATCGTCGGCCGGGATCTGCACCGGCGGTTCCACCTCGCGCCGGATGAACTTGCCGTTGATCCGGATGCGCCCGTCGATCACGGCGATGCGGTCTCCCGGCAGCGCGACGACGCGCTTGATGAGATCTTCCTTGCGGTTGCCCGGCACGACGATGACGATGTCCCCGTATTGCGGGGTGCGGCCCAGGATTCGCCAGGTATCGCGCGGCAGCAGGTGGAAGCTGAGCGACGACCAGTTCCAGCCGTACGCGTATTTGGACACCACCAGCCGGTCTCCCACCAGCAGCCCCGGCATCATCGAGATCGAGGGGATGTAGAACGGCTTGGCCACGAACGAATGGAATGCCAGCACGCCCAGCAGCATCAATGCCAGGCCGCGCATCTCGTGCAGCCAGTTGACCTTCTGGGGCCTTGCGCCCTTTCCCTGGGCGTCGGAAACGGTGGGCGCGGCGGTATCGGTCATGGTCGGGGGTAACTCGGTTCCTGTTCGGCGGCCTGCTGGGCCGCCTGCTCCGGAGGAAGAGGGCGGGCTTCGATGACGACGAAGGCCTGGGCCCATGGGTGATCGTCGGTGAGCGTCAGGTGAACCACCGCTTCATGGCCGGCGGGCACGAGCGAATCGAGCCGCGCGCGGGCGCCGCCGGTCAGCGCCAGGGTGGGGGCGCCCGACCTGGCGTTGACGACGCCGATGTCCTTCATGAACACGCCGGCCTTGAAGCCGGTGCCGACCGCCTTGGAGAAAGCCTCCTTGGCGGCAAAGCGCTTGGCGAGCGTGCCGGCCTTGGTGAACGGCCGGCGATCGGCCTTGGCGCGTTCGAGATCGGTGAAGACGCGGTTCTCGAAGCGCGCGCCGAAGCGGTCGAGCGAGGCCTGGATGCGCTCGATGTTGCAGAGGTCGGAGCCAAGGCCGATAATCATGCGCGCGCGATCCTGCTCATCGCGCTTCGTCCATCAGCGTCCGCATCTTGCGCACGCTCGCCTCCAGCCCGCAGAAGATCGCCTCGCCGATCAGGTAGTGGCCGATGTTGAGTTCGGCGAGCTGGGGGATCGCGGCGATCGGCTGGACGTTTTCGTATGTGAGGCCGTGGCCGGCGTGCGGCTCTATGCCGTTCTTGACCGCGAGCGCGGCCATGTCGGCGATGCGCGTCAGTTCGGCCGCGACTTCGGCATCGCCGGCATGCGCGTATTCGCCGGTATGGAACTCGACGACAGGTGCGCCCAGCTTCATCGCCGCTTCGATCTGGCGCGGTTCGGGCGTGATGAACAGGCTGACGCGGATGCCGGCGTCAGAGAGGCGCGCGACGATCGGGGCGAGGCGGTTGTGCTGCCCGGCCGCGTCCAGGCCGCCCTCGGTGGTGCGTTCCTCGCGCCGTTCGGGCACGATGCAGGCGGCGTGCGGACGGTGGCGCAGCGCGATCTCCAGCATCTCGTCGGTGGCCGCCATTTCCAGGTTGAGCGGCAGGCCGGTGGCGGCCTGGATGCGCTCGAGATCCTCGTCGCGGATGTGGCGGCGATCCTCGCGCAAGTGCACGGTCAGGCCGTCGCCGCCCGCCCGGGCGACGACTTCGGCCGCGCGCACCGGATCGGGATGGGCGCCGCCGCGCGCGTTGCGAATGGTCGCCACGTGATCGATGTTGACGCCAAGGCGCAGGCGACCGGGCTTGGGCGCGTCGACCCGCTCGCCCCGAGCTTGCCGCAGGGTCATGACAGCGCCCGGCTGCCGGGCTTGACCGCCGGGGTGCCGGCAAGCTCGGGCGGCAGCTCGTCGGCGGCGTAAGTCGGGAAGTTGAGCGCAACCAGCGGGAAGAACGGCACGCCCAGCTCCGCCGCTCCGGCCGAGCGATCCACCAGCGAGACCGCCGCGATGACCTTGCCGCCGGCTTCCTCGATCGCCTTGATCGCTTCCCGGCTGG
The DNA here is from genome assembly GCF_900113255.1 of Novosphingobium sp. CF614. Taxonomy (GTDB): domain Bacteria; phylum Pseudomonadota; class Alphaproteobacteria; order Sphingomonadales; family Sphingomonadaceae; genus Novosphingobium. The sequence goes on along the minus strand of NZ_FOOR01000001.1, from coordinate 262,811 downwards.
AAAGACCGGTGGTGACCACGTCCTCCACCAGCAGGACCTTGTCGCCCGGCTCCAGCGCGAAGCCGCGCCGCAGCTCGAAAGTGCCGGTCGGCCGCTCCACGAACATCGCGTCGACTTGCAGCGCGCGGCCCATTTCCTGGCCGATGACGACCCCGCCCATCGCCGGCGAGACGACCTTGCCGACCTGCTTGCGGATATCGTGCGGCAGCCTGGCGGCAAGCGCCACCGCCAGCCGCGCGGCCCGGTTCGGATTCATCAGCACGCGCGCGCATTGCAGGTAATGGGCGCTGTGGCGGCCGGAGGAGAGCAGGAAGTGCCCCTCAAGCAAAGCCTTGCTGGCGCGAAACTCGGCGAGGACCTCTTCGTCGGTCATTGCGAACGTAACCCCTGATGCGATTTGCCCTGATGCGATTTGCATTGATCCGGCGCACGTTTGACGCACGCCCAGTCAAAAATTCCCCTAGAGGCGCTTGAGACACGCGGCAAGCGCGCGTATAGGCCCGCCGACGGGGGGCTTTCGCCTCCGCATCAGGGGTGCGTGCAGGCGGGCCGACTCGCTAGCGCGTTCAAAGGAAAACGGAAGCGCAACAACGATGATATTTGGCAAAACCGCCAGCGCCGCGAGCCAGTCCGTGAAGGCTCTCGGTCTTTCCCTCGCCAGTGTCCTTGCCGCCGCGGCCACGCCCGCGCTTGCCCAGGCCGCCGCTGCTTCCGAACCCGCGGCCGGCAGCTACGTGCCGATGAAGCCGACCCCCGGCGTCGGCATGCCGGTGCCCGACGGCATCGGCCTGCAGCAACAGTATTCCAAGCTCGGCGAATACGGCGCCTGGATTCACGACATCGTGCTGATGCCGATCATCACCGCGATCTGCGTGCTGGTGCTGGCCCTGCTGGTCTGGATCGCGATCCGCTACAACCGCCGCGCCAATCCGGTCGCCTCGAAGACCAGCCACAACACGCTCATCGAAGTGGTGTGGACGCTGGTGCCGGTGCTGATCCTGATCGGCATCGCCGTCCCCTCGATCGACCTCATCGCCAAGCAGTACAAGCCCGCCCCCAAGGGCGCGTTGACCGTCAAGATCACCGGCAACCAGTGGTTCTGGACTTACGGCTACCCGGACAACGGCGATTTCGAAGTCATTTCGAACATGCTGAACCTTCCTGGCCAGCCGACCATCAACAACGGCGTGCGCGAAGTCGGCTCCAAGCCCTGGGACGGCCCCTCGCATCTCGAGGTGGACAACCGCATGGTGGTTCCCGCCGGCGAGCCGATCCGCCTGCAGATCACCGCGGCCGACGTGATCCACTCGTTCGCGGTGCCCTCGCTGTGGTTCAAGCTCGACGCCGTGCCGGGCCGCATCAACGAAAAGGTGCTGATGATCGAGAAGCCCGGCGTCTATTACGGCCAGTGCTCCGAGCTTTGCGGCGCCAAGCACGGCTACATGCCGATCGCCGTCGAAGCGCTCCCGCGTGACAAGTACGATGCCTGGGTCCTGACTCACGCCGGCGGCGTGGTCGATGGCCAGGCCAAGCCCGCCGCCGCTGCCCAGGTGGTGCCGGCCGAGACGGTGCCGGCCGCCGGCGCGTCGGAGGCTCCGGCCGCCGAAGCCACCGCCGAAGCCGAATAAGCGCGATTTCAAGGACAGGGTCACCAGAACATGGCAACCACCGCTGAACATTTCCAGGCCCACGCGGACGACCACGGGCACGATCACGATCACAAGCCGGCGTTCTTCGCCCGCTGGTTCATGTCGACCAACCACAAGGACATCGGCACGATGTACCTGATCTTCGCGATCTTCGCGGGGATCATCGGCGGTGCCTTCTCGGGTATGATGCGCATCGAACTGGCCCAGCCGGGCATCCAGTACCTGGATACTTTCGCCAGGTGGTTCGGCGCGGTGAACCCGGACTTCAATTCCACGCTGCACGTCTGGAACGTCCTGATTACCGCGCACGGCCTCATCATGGTGTTCTTCATGGTCATGCCGGCGATCATCGGCGGCTTCGGCAACTGGTTCGTGCCGCTGATGATCGGCGCGCCGGACATGGCCTTCCCGCGCATGAACAACATCTCGTTCTGGCTGACCGTGGCGGGCTTCTGCTCGCTGCTGCTCTCGGCCTTCGTGCCGGGCGGCACGGGCCTGGGCGCCGGCACCGGCTGGACCGTCTACGCCCCGCTGTCGACTTCCGGCTCGCCCGGACCCGCCGTCGATTTCGGCATCTTCTCGCTGCACCTTGCCGGCGCCGGCTCGATCATGGGCGCGATCAATTTCATCACCACCATCTTCAACATGCGCGCGCCCGGCATGACCATGCACAAGATGCCGCTGTTCGTGTGGTCGGTGCTGGTCACCGCGTTCCTGCTGCTGCTCTCGCTGCCGGTCCTCGCCGCGGCGATCACCATGCTGCTGACCGACCGCAACTTCGGCACCACCTTCTTCGATCCCTCGGGCGGCGGCGATCCGGTCCTGTACCAGCACCTGTTCTGGTTCTTCGGCCACCCCGAAGTCTACATCATGATCCTGCCGGGCTTCGGCATCATCTCGCAGATCGTTTCGACCTTCTCGAAGAAGCCGGTGTTCGGCTACCTCGGCATGGCCTATGCCATGGTCGCGATCGGCGTGGTCGGCTTCATCGTGTGGGCCCACCACATGTACGCCACCGGCATGTCGGTGAACACCAAGATGTACTTCACCGCCGCGACCATGGTGATCGCGGTGCCCACCGGTATCAAGATCTTCTCGTGGATCGCCACGATGTGGGGCGGCTCGGTCGAGTTCAAGTCGCCGATGATCTGGGCGCTCGGCTTCATCTTCCTGTTCACCGTGGGCGGCGTGACCGGCGTGGTGCTGGCGAACGGCGGCGTCGACGACGTGTTGCACGATACCTACTACGTCGTCGCGCACTTCCACTACGTGCTCTCGCTGGGCGCGGTGACCGCGCTCTTCGCCGGGTTCTACTACTGGTTCCCGAAGATGAGCGGCCGGATGCATTCGGAGTTCCTGGCCCACGTCCATTTCTGGATCTTCTTCATCGGCGTGAACATGATCTTCTTCCCGATGCACTTCCTGGGGTTGCAGGGGATGCCGCGCCGCTATCCGGACTATGCGGAGGCCTATGCGCACTGGAACCAGGTCGCCACCATCGGCTACATGGTGATGGCCGCCAGCCTGGTCGTGTGGTTCGTCAACATCATCTACGCCTTCGCCGCCGGCAAGAAGGCGGCAGGCAATTACTGGGGCGAAGGCGCGACCACGCTGGAGTGGACGCTGTCGAGCCCGCCGCCGTTCCACCAGTTCGAGACGCTTCCGGTTATCGAGGAAGCGGCTCACCACTGACGGGACACGCCCGTTCCGCAGGGGAACGGGCACCTCAATCTCCCCTCCCGCTTGCGGGAGGGGGCGGGGGAGGGCATGCCGCCCTCCCTTTGTGCGTTGCGTGGGTAAGATGAAACAGGCCCTCCCCCCGGCCCCTTCCGCAAGCGGGAGGGGAGACTGCCGGCAGCCGCCTTCGGCGCCGGGCGTTCCTTTGCCGGCCGACTGGCGCGACCTGTTCGCGCTGACCAAGCCGCGGGTGATGAGCCTGGTGATCTTCACCGGCCTGTGCGGGCTGATCGCCGCGCCCGAGCGGATTCACCCGGTGCTCGCCTTCACCGCGATCCTGTGCATCGCCATGGGCGCGGGCGGCGCCGCCGCGCTCAACCAGTGGTGGGAAGCGGATCTCGATGCCGGGATGAAGCGGACCGCCGGGCGGCCGCTGCCGCAGGGCCGGCTGGACCGCACCACCGCGCGCGATTTCGCGGGCCTGCTGTGCGCGGGATCGGTGTTCCTGATGGGATTCGCGATCGGCTGGCTGGCCGCCGCGATCCTCGCGGTTTCGATCGTGTACTACGCGGTCGTCTATACGATCTGGCTCAAGCCGCGCACGCCGCAGAACATCGTCATCGGCGGCGGCGCCGGCGCCTTTCCGCCGCTGATCGGCTGGGTGGCGGCGACCGGGCACGTCACGCTGATGCCGGTGGTCCTGTTCGCCATCATCTTCTTCTGGACGCCCCCGCACTTCTGGGCGCTGGCGCTGTTCGTGAAGAGCGACTATGCCAAAGTCGGCATCCCGATGATGCCGGTGGTCGCCGGGGAGAAATCCACGCGGCGCCAGATCCTCGCCTATGCCGTGCTGCTGCTGCCGCTGAGCGTGCTGCCCTGGTGGCTGCCCGGCAAGGAGCACGCCGGCGCCGTCTACGGCATCGCCGCACTGGTGCTTTCAAGCCTGTTCCTGGCCATGGCGATCCGCGTCGCCGTTCGCGAGCGGACCGGGCCGGAAGACAGGATGAAGCCTGAAAAGCAGCTCTTCGCCTATTCGGTGATCTACCTTTTCGCGCTGTTCGCCGCGCTGGTGGTGGACCGCTTCATCGTCATTTGAAAGACCACGCCATGGAAAGCCCCCGCGATTCCCGCACCGCCGAGCAGATCCGCAAGAGCCGCAATCGCGTGCTGGCGCTGAGCCTCGCGGCCTTCGTCGTCCTGGTCTTCTTCATCTCGATCGCCAAGATGAGCTGAGGCGATGGCGGCAGTGGCGAATCAGCCCCCACGGAGCCCGGGCAACAACCGCAAGGCCGGCAACCCCAAGGCCCGCAACCGCAAGGTCGCGCTCATGGCGTTCGCGGCGGCGCTGGGCATGCTGGGGCTGGGCTATGCCTCGGTGCCGCTCTACCGCATGTTCTGCCAGGTAACCGGCTTTGGCGGCACCACCCAGCGCGTGGACGAGGCGCAGGCCGCCACCGTCAAGGACAGCGGGCGCACGATGTCGATCCGCTTCGACGCCAATGTCGAGCGCGGGATGCCGTGGGAATTCAAACCGCTGCAACATACCGACACGGTTTCCATCGGGGTGCGCGACATGGCGCTGTTCTGGGCCAGGAACGATTCGGCCCGGACCGTCACCGGCACCGCCAGCTTCAACGTCGAGCCCGAGCAGGCGGCCCGGTATTTCAACAAGATCCAGTGCTTCTGCTTCACCGAGCAGACCCTGAAGCCGGGCGAGGAAGCCCGCATGCCGGTGATCTACTACATCGATCCGGCGATCCTGGACGATCCGGACAACAAGGACGTGGAGCAGATCACGCTGAGCTATACTTTCCACGTCACGTCCACCGGTGACGCAAAGGCACTGGACCAGAGCGGGACGGGCGGTTAAGGGCCCACGGGAAACCATTCGCGGCGCCCTTTGGGGGTCGCAAGCCAAAGACAGTTTCGAAAACGGGGACGAAGGCACCATGGCCGGGACCAAGCACCACGATTACCACATTCTTCCGCCGGACATCGTGCCGCTGGCGACCACCATCGGCGCTTTCACGTTCACCTCGGGCATGGTCCTGTTCATGCACGGCATGCCTGGCGGGCACTTCGTGCCCTGGCTGGGCATGGCGCTGCTGCTCGCCGCGATGTTCACGTGGTTCTCCAAGATCGTCAACGAGGCGCACGCGGGCGACCATACCCCGGTGGTGCAGCTTCACCAGCGCTACGGCATGATCCTGTTCATCGCTTCGGAAGTGATGTTCTTCGTCGGCTGGTTCTGGGCCTTCTTCGATTTCTCGCTGTTCCCCTCGACGATCGCAGAGACGGTCGGCGGCCAGTGGCCGCCCAAGGCGATCGAGGCGGTGATGGATCCCTTCGCGCTGCCGCTGCTCAACACGCTGATCCTGCTGTGCTCGGGCACCACCGTTACCTGGGCCCACCATTCGCTGATCCACGGCGACCGCGACGGCCTGAAGAAGGGCCTGTGGGCAACGATCCTGCTCGGCCTGCTGTTCACGTCGATCCAGGGTTACGAATACCTTCATGCCCCGTTCGGCTTCGGCGGCAACACTTACGGTTCGGCCTTCTACATGGCGACCGGCTTCCACGGCTTCCACGTGATCGTCGGCACGATCATGCTGATCGTCTGCCTGGTGCGCACGTACCGGGGCGATTTCACCCCGCGCCAGCATTTCGGTTTCGAGGCTTCGGCCTGGTACTGGCACTTCGTCGACGTGGTGTGGCTGTTCCTGTTCGTCGCGGTCTATATCTGGGGCGGCTGGGGCTACCCGACGCACTGATGCCGGACCCCGGCAACCAGGATACCGAAGGGCAAGACACCAAGGGGCAGCCGGACATCGCTTCGGCTGCCTTTTTCGGTCTATGTCCCCGCTGCGGCGCGCGCACGCTGTTCGACGGCGTGGCAAAGTTCGCGCCGCGCTGCCGGGCCTGCGCCCTGGACCTGGCGCAGTTCAACGTCGGTGACGGTCCGGCGGCATTCCTGACGCTGATCGTCGGCGCCGTGGTCGCGGTGCTGGCGATCTGGCTGCAGCTTTCGGTCGAACCGCCGTTCTGGGTTCACGCCTTGCTGTGGATACCGTTTACCACCGCGCTGGTGATCGGCGGGCTACGAATCGCCAAGGCCTGGCTGCTCGGCGCCGAATATCGCCGCCGCGCCGGGGAAGGCCGGATCAAGGACGAATGAGGCGCCGGATTCCCGTCCTTGCCACCGGGGTTGTCCTGGTCGCGGTCGGCATCATGATTTCGCTGGGCTTCTGGCAGTTGCGGCGCCTCCATGAAAAGGAGGCGCTGCTCGCCCATTACGCCGCGGCACGGGGCCTGGCCGCGGAAATCGCCTGGACCGCGAAGGGGGTGGACGAGAATCAGCTTTATCGCCGCGCGCGCCTGACGTGTTCGGCCGTGACCGGTCACAGCAGCATCGCCGGCCGCAGTCGCGCCGGCGACCTTGGAATGGCGCAGACCGCCGATTGCACCCTGCCGGACGGCGTCACGGCGCGCGTCGTGCTGGGCTGGTCGCGCCAGCCCAATGCGGCGGCGCACTGGCGGGGCGGGGAAGTGCGCGGGATCATCGCCCCGGGCCCGCGCCTGGTCGCCGATCCGGCGCTTGGCGGGCTTGAGGCCAACGCCATTCCCGATCCCTCGGAGATTCCGAACAACCACTTGTCCTACGCGGTCCAATGGTTCCTGTTCGCGGCGACGGCGCTGGTGATCTATGCGCTCGCGCTCATGAAGCGGGGCCCGTCGGCGTCCTGAGGATTGCCTAACCGGCGCGCCGGGGCTAACCGCGCGTGCCATGGAATATATCAGCACCCGTGGCGGCGCTCCGGCGCTCGATTTCGAAGGAGCGACGCTGGCCGGCCTCGCTTCCGACGGCGGTCTCTACGTCCCGCGCGAATGGCCGCGCTTCTCGTCCTCCGAAATCGCCGCGATGGCGGGCCTGCCATATGCCGAACTGGCCGCCAGGATCATGGCGCCGTTCGTCGGTGAAAGCCTGGCCTATGAGCGCCTGCTCGAACTCACCACGCAGGCTTACGGCCGCTTCGCCCACAAGGCGGTGACGCCGCTGCGGCAGCTGGACGAGCAGCAGTGGCTGCTGGAGCTGTTCCACGGCCCCACGCTCGCCTTCAAGGATGTGGCGCTGCAATTGCTCGGCCTGCTGTTCGAGGAATTCCTCGCCCGCTCGGACCGCAACCTGACGATCGTCGGCGCCACTTCGGGCGATACCGGGTCGGCCGCGATCGACGCGGTGGCCGGGCGCGAGAAGGTGGACATCTTCATGCTCCACCCCAGGGGCCGCGTCTCCGACGTGCAGCGGCGGCAGATGACCACGGTGCTGGCGCCCAATGTCCACAATATCGCCATCGAAGGCTCGTTCGACGATGCCCAGGCGATGGTGAAGCGCATGTTCAACGACCGCGCGATGACCGATCGCTTCGCCATCGGCGCGGTGAACTCGATCAACTGGGCGCGGCTGATGGCCCAGGTGGTCTATTACTTCGCGGCCGGGCTGCAGCTTGGCGCGCCGCACCGCGCAGTGGCCTTCGCGGTGCCGACCGGCAACTTCGGCGATGTCTTCGCCGGCTATGTCGCGGCGCGGATGGGGCTGCCGGTGGCGCGGCTGATCGTGGCGACCAACGTCAACGACATCCTCCACCGCGCGCTTTCGAGCGGCGACTATTCGCAAGGCACGGTGACGCCCACCGCCGCGCCTTCGATGGACATCCAGGTCTCCTCGAACTTCGAGCGCCTGCTGTTCGACCTGGGCGGCCGCGACGGCAAGGCCATGGCCGAGCAGATGGCGGGTTTCGAGGCCACCCGGACGATGCAACTCACCAACGCCCAGCGGGAAGGCGCCGCCGCCCTGTTCCAGTCGGCCCGCGCCGATGCCGGTGAAATGGCGCAGGCCATCCGCTGGGCCTGGGAGATGTGCGGCGAACTGATCGATCCGCATACCGCCTGCGGGCTGTTCGCCGCGCGCGCCGCCGGGATCGCTGCCGGCACGCCGGTCGTCACGCTGGCGACCGCGCATCCGGCCAAGTTCCCCGAGGCGGTCGAACGCGCGACCGGTCATCGCCCGAGCCTTCCCGCGCGCGTCGGCGACTTGTTCGACCGCGAGGAGAAGTGCGTCGATCTGCCGGGCGAATACGAGGCGATCGCCGCGTTCGTGGCCGAGCACGCCAGTCCGAAGCCATGACGATGGCGCGGCGGGGGTGCCTCGACAGGCTCGGCACGAGCGGACGCTGGAGCATGGCCCTCACCAAGAACGTCCCGCTCATGCTGAGCTTGTCGAAGGATGGAGTTCAGGCGGAACAGGTCGATGGCTGACCTCGTCACCCAGCCGGTGATCCTCGCGGGCGAGGGCTGGGACGATTACGGCCTCGTCGATTCCGGCCAGGGCCGCAAGCTGGAGCGCTATGGGCCCTATCGCTTCATCCGCCCCGAACCGCAGGCGATGTGGACGCCCCGGCTCGCGAGGTGGGATGCGCAGGGGGAGTTCGTGCCGGGTTCCGACGAGGACGGCGGCGGCCGGTGGCAGTTCGCCCGGCCCGTCCCGGCCGAGGGCTGGCGCCTGGCCTGGAACGAGGTTGCCTTCACCGCCCAGTGCACCCCGTTCCGCCATCTCGGGTTCTTCCCGGACATGGCGCCGGTGTGGGACTGGATGCGCGCGATGCTGAGCGATTCCCCTCTCCCCCTTCCGTCAGGCGCCGGCGGGCCTGCCACCTCTGCCGGTGGGGAAGGATGTTCCACGCTCAACTTGTTCGGCTACACCGGCGTCGGCACGCTCGCCCTTTCCGCGCACGGGCCGGTGACGCATGTCGATGCCTCGAAGAAGTCGGTGGCCCAGGCGCGCGAGAATGCCGTGCTGGCGGGGCTGGAGGATCGCCCGGTGCGCTGGCTGGTCGATGATGCCGCCAAGTTCGCCGCGCGCGAGGTGCGGCGGGGCAGGCGCTATGACGGGATCATCCTCGATCCCCCCAAGTTCGGGCGCGGCCCCAATGGCGAGACCTGGCGGCTGGAGGAGAACCTGCCCGGCCTGCTCGCCGATTGCCGCAAGCTGCTGGACGCGGACAGCCGCTTCCTGTTCCTGACCGTCTATGCCGTGCGCATGTCCTCGCTGGCGCTGGCCGGGCTGGTGGACGAGCTGTTCGCCGACCTGCCCGGCACGATCGAGCACGGCGACCTGGCGGTGCGCGAGGATATCTTCGAAGACGGGCGCAGGCGGCTGCTGCCCACCGCGATATTCGCGCGCTGGTCCAATCCCCGCTAAAGGGCGCCATGGCCGATTCGCTGATCCTTGAAGTCGCCGATTTCGAACAGGATGTCCTCACCGGCATCTATTCCGAGGAAACCGGCAAGCCGCAGCCGCTGCGCTTTTCGATCGCGGTGCGCCTGACGCCGGCCGACCGCTACGCGCCCGATACGCCGCTGGGCGCCAGCAAGAACTACATGGACCTGAAGTTCGCGGCGAGCGAGGCGCTGCCGAAGGGCGTGCACTTCAAGCTGATAGAGGCGGTCGCCGACCACATCTGCGAGACGCTGTTCCTGCAGGACGCGCGGGTCGAGGCGGTGACGGTCAAGATCGTCAAGCTGGCGATCAGCGAGGCGGGCGAACGAATCGGGATGACGCTGTCGCGGGAGCGGCGGTGATGGAGCTGCTGCGCATCGGCCCGCTGGCGGACGATCCGCTCGATGCCGCGGCGGATTTCCACGCGCGCCTGCTGCCGGGCATCGAGGCGGGCCTTTCGAGCGGCGGCGACGCGTTCACCCTGGTGTTCCCGCCGGCCGGCCACGCGCATCGCGCCTGGCGCCTCGCGGTGGTGCAGGGCCTCGCGCGCCGGTTCGCGCCCTTGCGGGTCAATGCGCTGGAGGGCGACGCGCCGGCGGCGACCGAGGCTGCCGCCGCGTGGCTGGAGGGGGCCGCCGGCGTCACCGGACAGTTGTTGCCCCTTGATGGAACCGGCGCCGGTATGGTGTTATGCTGCCAGCAATGAACCAGCCAGCACCCCTCCCAGCGGGCCTTCCCGCGCCCCTCGTCGACCAGTTCCAGCGCCGCATCACCTACCTGCGCCTCTCGGTCACCGACCGGTGCGACTTGCGCTGCGCCTATTGCATGCCGGAACGGATGACCTTCCTGCCGCGCAAGGACGTGCTGAGCCTGGAGGAACTGCACGATCTCGCGCTCGGCTTCATCGACCGGGGCATCACCAAGCTGCGCCTGACCGGCGGCGAGCCGCTGGTGCGGCGCGACATGATGGAGCTGGTCCATGCGCTGGGCCGCAAGCTGGGGGATGGGCTGGAGGAACTGACCCTCACCACCAACGGCACGCGCCTTGCCGAATTCGCGGAGGGCCTGGTCGCGGCCGGGGTCAGGCGGATCAACGTCTCGCTCGACACGCTCGACCGCGAGACTTTCGCCAGGCTCTCGCGCCGCGATTCGCTGCCCCAGGTGCTCGAAGGGCTGGCGGCGGCCAAGGCGGCGGGATTGAAGGTCAAGCTCAACACCGTCGCGCTCAAGGGCATGAACGAGCGCGAGATACCGGAGATCGTCGCCTGGGCGCATGGGCAGGGCTTCGATGCCACGCTGATCGAGGTGATGCCGCTCGGCGAAGTCGAGGAGGACCGCTTCGATCACTACCTGCCCCTTGTCGCCGTGCGCGAGCAGCTGGAGCAGCTCTGGACGCTGACGCCCAGCGATCATCGCACCGGGGGCCCCGCGCGCTACTTCGATGTCGCGCAGACGGGCGGGCGGCTCGGGCTGATAACGCCGCTGACCAACAATTTCTGCGAAGGCTGCAATCGCATCCGGGTTACCGCCACCGGCCAGCTCTATGCCTGCCTGGGCGGCAACGAGCAGGTGGACTTGCGTGCCGCGCTGCGCAGCGCCGATCCGCAAGCGGCCCTGACCGAGGCGCTCGACACCGCGATGCGGATCAAGCCGGCCCGCCACAACTTCGCCATCGAGCAACGCGGTGCGGTCCCGGCGCTTGCGCGTCATATGTCGATGACGGGGGGCTGAAGTGGCCACCGGGGCCGCTTCCCCCTCCGCGCGGGAGGGGGCGTTGGGCATCAAGCTGGTCTTTCTCGGCCGGATCGAGGACGTGGCCGGCGCCGGCGAACTCACCGTCCCCTTCGCGGCCAGCATCGAGGCGGTCCTGGCCGATTTGGAGCCGGAGCTTGCCCGCGCGCTGCGCGAACCGCGCGTGAAGCTGGCGGTCAACGGCATCCTGCTGCGGGATACCGATGCTCCCGTGCTCAGGCATGGTGACGAGATCGCCTTCCTGCCCCCGGTCTCGGGCGGCTGAAATGAACGCGGCCGCCTCCGATGTCCGCCTGCTGGCCGCCCCGTTCGATCCGGCGCGCGAACTGGCGGCCTTCACCGCCGCGTATCCGGAGGCGGGCGGCGTCGTGAGTTTCCTGGGCCAGGTGCGCGCCGGGGATGGCGTGGAGGCGCTCGAACTGCGGCACTACGAACCGCTCACCCTGCCGGCGATGCGGGCGCTGGCGGAGCGCGTGCGCGCCCGCTGGGACCTCGACGCCCTGCTGGTGATCCACCGCAGCGGGGTGATGGAGCCGGGCGAGCCGATCGTCCTGGTCGCCGCCGCCGCGCGCCACCGCCGCGAAGCTTTCGCCGCCGCCGATTTCGCCATGGACCACCTTAAGAGCGAATCGTGGTTCTGGAAGCGGGAGAAGTCCGCCGGGGCATGGCGCTGGATCGAACCGCGCGAACAGGATTTCCAGGATATCGCCCGCTGGGAATAGGCGAGAAAAGGCGGATCGTTTGACGCGCGTCAATTCCGGGGCGTCTCGATTGCGCCATTGCTGATCGCATTGGGAGATCAGCACCATGTCGCAGCACCTGAATCGGGACCATCTCCGGGATCTTGCCGTCGTCGACGACGTGCCGGGACTCGCGCCCAGGCAGCGCAGCGCACGCGGTATCGATACTCCGGGCGGAAGGCTGACGGTGGGCGATGCGGCCGGACGGGTTCTCATGCTGCCCGTGCTGATCCTGGGCTGAGACCCTGGCGGTCGCGGCCATCGTCAGCTTCGCGTGATCGCTTCTGCCTGAGCCGGGGGGCTTTTTGGGCAGACGGTCACTGTTCGGAGGGCCCCTCCCCTCGCAAGGGGGAGGGGCTTTTTTGTCGCTTGAGCGCGGAACCCGAAATCCGGATCAGGCCCGCTCGGGGCGAATATCAACGGCCCACACCAAGTATCACACTGACCCGCATTGATAAGAACTCACCCGCTTTTCTTTCGTCTTTGCGAGCCCGCGAAGCGGGTGAAGCAATCCAGGCAGCACGAACCGCCCCTGGATTGCCGCGGCGCCTTCGGCGGGTCGCAATGACGAAGAGGGGAGATGAGTCTCACTCAAAGAGACTTGGTATCAAACACATCGCTCGTCTTTCCCGCGCAGGCGGGAACCCATCTCCTGCGTGATCGGCCTGACGCAAGGCCGGGGAATGGATCGGCTGAAGGGTGGGCCGATCAGCTGCGCAGCCGCGCGGCCAGGCTTTCGATGACTTTGTCCTGCGCGGCGACCCAGCCGCTCACCTCGTCGCGCGCGGCGGCGATGGCGCTGGTGCTTGGCGATTCCGCGATCGGGGCGGCGACGCGGGCATCGACGTAGAGCGTGTCGAGATCGGCGAGCGCGACCATGGCGTTGGAGCGGCTCGATTCGAGGCGGGCGAGCGCCACGCCGGCGCTGCTCCACGAATCGCTGGCGACATTGCCGGCCGCGGCGACGGCGCGTTCGGCGGGGCCGCGATCGGCCTGGAACCGCCGGTCCGCCTCCCTTGCCACGGCGACCAGGCCGTCCAGCCGGGTGACGAGATCGGCGCTCGCCGGAGGGAGGGCCGGGGCAGGGGGCGCGGCTTCGCCCGCGACCGGCGTCGCGCTGCCGCCGCTTCGCTCGACGCCGCGCAATCCCAGCGAAGGATAGTGGCCATCGGTGGAACAGGCGGCCGCCAGGATCGGCAGCAGGGCGGGCAGCAATCGGGCTTTCGCGCGGATCATGACGCCGCCATAGCATGGCACGCGGGCGAAGGGAGAGGCTTTCGTCATCGCGCGTGGCTTCCGGACCCCGATCTTGCGCCCTCGTCTGGCTGCGCAGGCCTGCGGCCCAGGGTTCGTTCGCCGTTCGGCCCAAGTTCCGTTGATCGGAACTTCTGTTCCCCTTCCCTTCGACAATTGCGAGCCGCCGCAGGCGGCGCGGCAATCCAGGGCGACGAGGGGCGGAGCTGGGTCTCGCTCCCAGGAACTTGGTATTGAGCATGGCACCTTGGGAGAGCATCGACATGCGAGAGCCCCGCGCCGGCGAAGTCCCTGGCAGAGTCCTCGACAGAGTCCCCCGGCAGAGTCCCCGGTTGACACGAATCGGGTGTTGCACTAACGGCACGCACTCTTTCCGGCCCCTCGCCTCTAGCGGGGTGTCGGCGCGTCGCCCGCAAGGCTCCACGGTTCTCGTCGGACCAGAGCGGCCGGGGCAAGGTTGTTTCGGCTCGTTTCGGGCACATTGAAATTAGGTAAGGGCACCATGTTCGCAGTTGTGCGCACGGGCGGCAAGCAATACCGGGTTGCCGCCGGAGACAAGATCGCGGTCGAGAAGCTGGCGGGTGAAGCCGGCGAAACGATCACGCTGGGCGACGTTCTTCTGGCCGGCAAGGACGGCGAGATCGCGGATGCCGCGAATGTCACGGTTTCGGCCGAGATCATCGCGCAGGCCAAGAGCGAGAAGGTCGTGGTGTTCAAGAAGCGCCGCCGCCACAACTATCGCCGCAAGAACGGGCACCGCCAGCAGATGACGCTGCTGCGCATCGTGTCGGTCGGCTGAAGCCTTCGCATTCGGAGTAACTTGAAATGGCACACAAGAAAGCAGGCGGCTCCTCGCGCAACGGCCGCGATTCGGCGGGCCGCCGCCTCGGCGTGAAGAAGTTCGGCGGTCAGGAAGTGATCGGCGGCAACATCATCGTGCGCCAGCGCGGAACCCGGGTGTACCCGGGCATGAACGTCGGCATGGGCAAGGATCACACCCTCTTCGCATTGGCCGAAGGCCGCGTGCGTTTCCATGAGGGCAAGCTTGGCCGCAAGTACGTGTCGGTCGACATGATGGCACAAGCCGCCGAATAGATCGGATGGTCGATAGATGGGCCATCCTGACGGGATGGCCCCGCCGGACAGCTGGTCCGGCTGAACGAGGGAGAGGGCCAGACCCGTCTCCCTCTTTGCATTTCTCCCTCGGTTCACCGCAAGCGCGTGTCGCCGTGGCGAGCAGCTGTCGTATTTGAACAATGCGATGGCCGCCTGCTCCGCTCCACGTCCGCTTGCGTAATCGCAATGTCACGCGCTCCGGATATCGGGGCGCGGGGCGGATGAGTGGAGAATCAAGATGTTCATTCGCAGCGAACGGCTGTTCCTGCGGCCCGGCTGGCCCGAGGACTGGGAAGAACTGCTGCCGTTGATCGGCGACCAGGCGATCGTGCGCAACCTGTCGAAAGTGCCCTGGCCCCATACCGGCGATGACACCGGCGATGACGCGCGCTGCTTCGTCAATGCACCGCAGGACCGCCTGTTTCCCCGCTTCCTGGTTACGGTGCCCGGCGCGAGCGGGCGCGCGATGGGCGCGCGGGTGGTCGGCGGCGCCGGCCTGAACCTGCTCGATGGCGAGGTCAACCTCGGCTACTGGATCGCCCGCGACCATTGGGGGCGCGGCTATGCCAGCGAAGCGGCGCGGGCGGTGCTCGGCCTGGCCCGCATGCTTGGCCATGGCCGCATCGTCGCCAGCCACTTCATCGACAATCCGGCATCGGGCAGGGTCCTCGAAAAAGCCGGCTTCCGGCGCACCGGGCGCATCGTCGAGCGCGACAGCAAGGGGCGCGGCATGGCCTGCCCGGCGCGCGAGTACGAACTGGTGTTCGAAGCGCCCAGCGGCTGCGACGATGGCGACGATGCCATGGGGCGGAAGCGCGCCGCCTGATGCCCGGTCCCTATCCGGCCGGTCATCTTTTGTTAATTCGGGAATGTCAGACAGTTGGCCGCGCGCGGTGCCCGTCACGCAGAAACCTTCGTGCAATTGCAGGCGTTTGGGTACATGATGCGCCTGCGGAATAAGGGCGACGGAGAATCGTGACATGTTTATCCGCACGGAGAGGCTGTTTCTAAGACCGGGTTGGCCAGAGGATCTGGACGACCTGCTGGAGGCATACCGTGACGAGACGCTGCAACGGCAGGTGGCAATGGCGCAGCTGCCGAGCACGCGCGATGCGCTGCGCGAGTACCTCGATCGTCCGCGCGACCTGCTAATGCCGCATTTTTTCATGTACTTGCGCGGCGCCCGCGGGGCCAAGCTGGTGGGCGGCATCGGGCTTGGGCCCTATCGCGGCGAAGTCGAGGTGGGCTACTGGATCGCCACGGCCTATCGCGGCCGGGGCTATGCGCTCGAAGCGCTGCGCGCCGTGGTCGACCAGGCGCGCGCGCTGGGGCATCGCCGGCTGGTGGCCAAGCACTTCGTTGATAACCATGCCTCGGTTCGGGTGCTGGAAGCCGCCGGTTTCAGCGATTCCGGCAGCGAACGCATGCGGTACAGCGCGGGCCGGGGCGGGGAAGCGCTGGCGCGGCTCTATGTGGCCGACCTGGAGCGCCGCGCATGGCCGCGCGTCGATAGTTCCGGTGAAAAGTTGAGCGCCTGACCAAGGGGAGACCGACGGGGGACCAAGGGGGGACCAACAGCCTTCGACCGCGCGCCCAAGGACGGTTCAGGATAGCCCCGCCGTGAGCCAGGCGGGCGCGAGTTCGGGCGCGATATCCTCGATCCTCAGGTGATCGACCGCCAGCCCCAGCTCCGGATAAGCCACCCGCCGGCGCTTTTCGTCGGATCGCGCCAAGGGGACCACCACCAGGCGGCGATTGACTTTCTGCCGCCAGTTCATCCGCGCCGTGTTCTCCTGCCCCACGAAGCAGCCCTTGGTGAAGCTGACGCCGTGAAGTTCGGCGGCATTGCATTCCAGCCACAGGGTTTCGCCGTCGCCCAGCTCGGCCCGGCCCTCGGTGACGCCGAGCGCGAGGCGGTGGGCGAGCCAGGCGGCGTCGGCGCCGGTTTCGCTCTCATCGGGATCGGCGGCGTCGATGGCGGCGATCCAGCGTTCGCCCAGGCCCGGCAGGCGCGGGTCGGCGGCCGCCGCGTCGCCCAGGTGCGCGCGCCAATGGACGGACACGCCATCGTCGCGCGCGATGTCGATGGCCTTGCGCAGCCGGTACATGGAAAGCCGCCGCACCAAGGCATCGGCCGCCGCGGCCTCGCAGTCGATCAGCATGTCGGCGCCGGCCGGCCAGACCACGAAATCGAACAGTGCCTTGCCTTGCGGCGAGAGCAGCCCGGTCCAGACCGGAAGCAGCTTCCTGACGTCCGACGTGACGAGGCCCTGGAGGAAATCGGCGACGCTTTCGCCCGATCCCTCGCGCGGGGAAAGGCGGATCACGGCGCGGTCGAACAGGCGAGTGGCGGTCATGCCGGGAAAGTGGGGCAGACCGGGGCGGGGCGCAAGGGGCAGGGTCGCGCCGGCGGCGCATCGTCGCGGCTGGAGGAAGAAAGAAGATCAGGTCCGTTCGCGTCCAGGCGCGAAATCCTTCTTCGCTCCGCGTCTCCGTGTGAGCATTCCAAAGGGACGACCCCGCCCTTGGGCGCGCGCTCGATGCGTTCGGGTCGACGAGGCTTCGTATCGGGACAAGCGCGGGCGGAGCGGTTCGTCAGCGCGATGCCTCATGCACACCTCGCCAGCCGTTCGCGCAGTTCGTCGAGCACCCAGACCGCCGCCGGCCCGGGCGGGCAGTCCTTGCGCCACAGCGCCACCAGCGCGTAGTCCATCGTCGCGCTTTCGGGCAGGCGCAGTTCGACGAGCGCGCCGCTCTCGAGGTCGGCCTGCACCCGGTGGCGCGGCATCGAGCCCCAGCCGATCCCTTCCTTGAGCAGCGCGTGCTTGGCGCCCAGGTCGGCCAGCCGCCAGGTGCGGGGACTGAACACCGAGAAGTCGCGGCCCTCGGTCAGCGGCGAGCGGTCGGTCAGCACGAGCTGCAAGTGCTTGCGCGCCTCGCCCGGCGCGATTCGCCGCGCCAATGCCAGCGGATGACTGGGGGCGGCGACGGCCACGAGTTCGACCGAGCCGATGGTCTCGCGCTCGATCTCCGCCAGGTCGAGGATGTCGGGCCCGGCGATCCCCAGCGTTGCGCGGCCTTCCAGCACCAGCGCCGCGACAGCGCCCAGCGCCTCCACATGCAGCCGCAGCGGGACGGTGGGAAACCGCGCCTGGAAATCGCGCAGCAGCCGGGCCAGGACATTTTCGGGAACCATCACGTCGACGGTGAAGGACAGCTCCGCTTCCAGCCCCTGTTTCAGGCTGCGCACTTTGGCGAGCAGGGCGTCGACATCGTCGGTGATCGCATGCGCTTCGGACAGGAGCGCGCGGCCGGCCTCGGTGAGGCGCGGCTTGCGCGAACCTTCGCGGTCGAACAGGTGCACGCCCAGCTGTGCTTCCAGCTGGGCGATCGCGTAGCTGACGACCGAGATCGCGCGGCCCAGCTTGCGCGCCGCCGCGTTGAAGCTGCCTTCCTCCACCACGCACAGAAACGTGCGCAAGTGATCCAGGCTGGGCGAAACGAGATCAGGCATTCAATAAATCCGAACATTTTAATCGATTTTATCTCAATTTTCCGATTGGCTGGCAAGCCCTATCTGGGGTGCAACGGGTCATACGAGACCAGATGCAATCATCGTAGGAGAAGCCTCATGATCGAACTGCGCCCCTTCAAGGGCCTCGGCGCCGCCAATCACGGCTGGCTCGATGCGCACCACCACTTTTCCTTCGCCGACTATCACGATCCGGCGCGCACCAACTGGGGGCGCCTGCGGGTCTGGAACGACGATACCATCGCGCCCAACACCGGCTTCCCGCCGCATCCGCACCGCGACATGGAAATCGTCACTTACGTCCGCAAGGGCGCGATCACGCACAAGGACAGCCTGGGCAACACCGGCCGCACCGAAGCGGGCGACGTCCAGGTGATGAGCGCCGGCACCGGCATCCGCCACTCGGAATACAACCTCGAGGACGAGGAGACCACGCTGTTCCAGATCTGGATCATGCCGGATCGGCGCGGCGAGCAACCCGGCTGGGGCGCGCGCCCGTTCCCCAAGGGGGACCGCGCCGGCCGCTTCGTCCCGCTGGCGAGCGGCATGGCGGGTGACGGCGACGCGCTGCCGATCAATGCCGATGCCCGCGTGCTCGGCGCCACGATCCGCGCCGGGGACACCGTGACTTATCCGACCGATCCGGGCCGCCACGTCTATCTGGTCGCGGCGAGCGGCCAGGTGCGGATCGGCGATGTCGAAGCCGGCGCGCGCGACGGCGTTGCCATCACCGGCGTCGATGCGATCTCCGTCACCGCGATCGAGGACGCCGAACTGGTCCTCGTCGACGCGGCCTGAACATCCGCTTTCCTCTCCTCCCCCCTCTCCCCCCACGCACTATCAAGCAAGGAAATGCACATGACCGGACGTAACGCGAACCCCAAGGTCCAGCCGCTCATCATCGAGCGCTGGTCCCCCCGCGCCTTCGACGGCAGCGAGATTCCGCAGGAGGATCTCGACGTGATCTTCGAAGCGGCCGGCTGGGCGCCGAGCGCCTACAACGTCCAGCCCTGGACCTTCCTCTACGCGAAGAAGGGCGATGCCAACTGGGACGTGTTCCTTTCGCAGCTGGTCGAATTCAACCAGGGCTGGGCCAGGCAGGCCTCGGTGCTGGTCTATGTCGTCTCGGACAGCCAGATGCGCTCGGACAAGGGCAATTCGGACAACCACAGCCACAGCTTCGATGCCGGCGCGGCCTGGGTGCTGGCGGCGCTGCAGGCGCGGGCCATGGGCTATGACACCCACGGCATGACCGGCATCAAGTTCGGCGAGGCGGAAGCGGCGCTGGGCATCCCCGCCGACCACCGGCTGGAAGCCGCTTTCGTGATCGGCAAGCGCGCGCCCAAGGACGTGCTCCCCGACTTCCTCCAGGAGCGCGAGGCCCCGGCCGGCCGCAAGCCGGTCTCGGAGATCGTGAAGGCCGGAACTTTCGCCTGACTGGTTCGCTATATAGACTCCCGGTGATCCGGGCGCATCAAGTCTGTTCGCTTCGGCGGCAGGGCCGTCGCATGTAGGGATTCTCTTCCCAAGGTCGTCACCCTGAACTTGTTTCAGGGCGACGATGAAGGACAAGGTCGGCCTATATGTCATGGCCCTGTCCCTGAACGGGAAGGGAGATGCTGCCCGGTCAACGATACCTGGCATGATACCCCCCGCCGCGGGCGTCGTCTCCCTCCTCCCTTGACGCCCGCGCGCGCCGGCCCGCCGCTTCCCCCCGAGCGGCGGGCCGGCTTTTCGTGCGGCCCGTTTCCGGCGGCCACTCGCATGGCGCCGCCGCGACTGGTAAAAGCCGGCTCGCGTCAGAATTCCAGCTTTGCCCCGATCATCACCCGGTTGCTGGGCGCGCCGCCGACAGTCGCGCTGTCCACGTGGATATCCACCTTCACGCCTCCGTCCAGGCTGAACCGGGCCGGCGGCAGCCCTTCATTGGTCGCGGGCAAGGGATGAAGGCGGTTCTGTTCGGGATCGCGCGCGCAGACGACGATTTCGCCCGGATTGCCCTGGGCGCAGCGCGGGCGGATCACGGTCAGGCCGGGCCCGTCCGGCTTGCCGCGCAGATCGGCGAGATCGAAGTCCGACAGAACTTGCCGGGATTCGGGCGGCGGCGGTGCGTCGGTGGCGGGCACGGTGATCTCCGGCGTTCCTGCTGGATGCGAACCAGACCATGCGAAGACGGCGATTTTGGGGCGGTGATTTCGGGGCAAAGTCCGCGCGTAATGCTGTCCTACAGGCCCGGGGCTATGGCATGAGCGGATAATGTCCAAGGCAGGGAACACGAAATCCGAATCGAGATCCGCGCACCCCGGACCTGGCTTGGGGTGCTGGCTCCAGCCCCGGACGGCGTTCGACGAGCCGGGGCGGCCGGGCTGGTTTCCTGTTCCAGGACCGTGTGGATTCGATCAGGAAAAAGGCGCGTGAGATGAACCGAAATGCCCCCGAACTGGTGCTGGCCGGCGGCCTTGTCCATACCCCCGGCGGTGCGGGCGTGGCCGACGTGGCGGTGCGCGACGGCAGGATACTCGGCATCGGCAGCTATCCCGATGCGGCGCGGCGGATCGACTGCGCCGGGCTGGACGTGCTGCCCGGCGTCATCGACAGCCAGGTCCACTTCCGCGAGCCGGGGCTCGAACACAAGGAAGACCTCGAAACCGGCAGCCGCGCGGCGGTGATGGGCGGGGTGACGGCGGTGTTCGAGATGCCCAACACCAATCCCAATACCGACACCCTGATGCGCGTGCACGACAAGCTGGAGCGCGCGCGTCACCGCATGTACTGCGATCATGCCTTCTACGTCGGCGCCACCGCCGACAATGCCGGGGAACTGGCCGAGCTGGAGCGCATCCCGGGCACCGCCGGCGTCAAGATCTTCATGGGCGCCTCCACCGGCAGCCTGCTGGTCGCCGAGGACGAGCAGCTCGCCCGCGTGCTGGCCCACGGCCGCCGCCGCGTCGCCGTCCATGCGGAGGACGAGGCGCGGATGCAGGCAAGGCTGGGCGAGCGGGTGGAAGGCGATCCCTCCAGCCATCCGGTGTGGCGCGACGACGAGAGCGCGCTGCGCGCCACCACGCGGATCCTGCGCCTCGCGCGCGAGGCGCGGCGGCCGATCCACGTGCTCCACGTCACCACCCCGGCGGAGCTCGAGCTGATCGCCCGGCACCGCGACATCGCCACGTGCGAGGTGACGCCGCAGCATCTCACCCTCGCCGCCGAGGATGCCTATCCGCGCCTGGGCACTTTCGCGCAGATGAACCCGCCGATCCGCTCGGCCGCGCATCGCGAGGGGCTGTGGCACTGGCTGCGCCAGGGCGTGCCCGACGTGCTGGGATCGGATCACGCGCCGCACACCCGGGAGGAAAAGGCCAGGAGCTATCCCGCCAGTCCCTCCGGCATGCCCGGGGTGCAGACGATGCTGCCGCTGATGCTGGACCACGTCGCCAAGGGGCGCATGACGCTGGAACGGCTGATCGACATGACTTCCAGCGGGGTGCAGCGCGTGTTCGGCCTGGTCGGCAAGGGACGGATCGCCGCCGGCTATGACGCGGACTTCACGGTGATCGACCGCAAGGGCCGCTTCACCGTGACCGAGGACTGGGTGGAAAGCCGCTGCGGCTGGTCGCCCTTCACCGGCATGGAACTGGACGGCCGCGTCGTCGGCACGATCGTGCGCGGCCACGCGGCGATGTGGGAAGGCCAGCTCGCCAACCAGGCGTTGGGCGAGCCGCTGCGCTTCGGCGGGGCGCTGTAAGGGCCTTCAGGCCGCCGCCCGGCGCCGCGAGAGCAGGTCCCAGCAGAACACCGCGATCGCGGTCCAGATGAACAGGAAGCAGAACAGCTGGACCGGCCGCAGCGGCTCGTGGAAGGCGAACAGCCCAAGCAGGAACAGCCCGGTCGGGGTCATGAACTGGATGAAGCCCAGCACCGACAGATCGAGCCGCCGCGCGGCGCCGGCATAGAGCAGCAGCGGCGTTCCGGTCAGCACGCCGGCGCAGGCCAGCAGCAGGCTGATGCCCGGCGCGGCGCCCATGCTCAGGCCCGCCGGGCCGGCCGCCTGCCATGCCAGCAGCCCCAGCGCGGGGACCAGCAGCACCAGCGTCTCCACGGTGAGCCCGGGCAGCGAATCGACCGGCGCGAGCTTGCGGGTGAGCCCGTAGCCGGCGAAGGAAAGCGCCAGCGTCAGGCTGATCCACAGCGTCGGCAGCGCATCCCGGGCGAGCAGGGCGACGCCGACGGCCGCCAGCGCCACGGCGATCCACTGTAGCCGCGACAGGCGCTCGCGCAGGAAGATCGTGCCGGTGAGCACGTTGACCAGTGGGTTGATATAGTAGCCCAGGCTCGCCGCCAGCACGTGGCCTTGCATCACCGCGACCACGTAGACCAGCCAGTTGATGCCGATCAGCAGCCCGCTCAGCGCCAGCGCGCCGATCGTGCGC
This sequence comes from Novosphingobium sp. CF614, assembly GCF_900113255.1. Taxonomy (GTDB): domain Bacteria; phylum Pseudomonadota; class Alphaproteobacteria; order Sphingomonadales; family Sphingomonadaceae; genus Novosphingobium. The sequence goes on along the minus strand of NZ_FOOR01000001.1, from coordinate 240,384 downwards.
CGATCGGCCAGCACCCGGCGCAGCTCGCCGCCCTGGCGCAGCATCAGGATCATGGCGAGGCAGAAAGGCAGCGCGAACAGCACGCGCCAGGCCACGATCTCGAACGGAGAGACCGCGCGCAGCAGCGCGAAATAGAGCGGGAACAGCGCCCAGATCAGGTTGGCGCCGAGGGCCTGGAGCAGGCCGTTCAGGCGGGGAGCGAGGCGGGAGGAGGGAGAGGAAGGCATGGAAGCACTCTGGATATGGGCACCGGCGCGAAGACCGCCCATGATTGGGGCCATGATGGGGGCCATGTTGGGCGGATGAAGTCAGGTCGGCCCGGTTGGCCGCCCCGCTCGCGGCGCGCGCTGGCGATCAAGGTAACGTCACGCGGCTCTACGGATACCCCGCTGGTCCCGCAAGGCTTTCGGTTCGCCGCAAGCTTGCCCGGCATTTCGCCGGTCGCGCCAATTCTGACAACCCCGTTGCATGTTGTTCATATTTATCCGCCTAAAGATGAATGCATAGCGGATCGAGTCGTCCCGGCCGGCCCGCCCCTCACCACCGAGGAGAGACGAGATGAACGCATTCCTGAAGATCACCGCCCTGGCCGCCGCGACCGCCAGTCTGGCCGCCGCCATCCCCGCTTCGGCCGCGACCAGCTACGACGCGCAGTTCAGCGCGCCCGGCGAGCAGAGCTACAATCATGGCCGCGAGCGCTATTCGCGCGAGGATTGGCGCCGCGGCTATCGCTACTCCTACGACGACGGCCGCGACTATCGCGGTTCCTACCGCGGCTACGACCGGCCGGTCTACCGCGATTCGCGCGCCTGGCGCGGCGATGACGGGCGCTATTACTGCCGCAAGGACAACGGCACCACCGGCCTGATCGTCGGCGGCGCGGCCGGCGCGCTGCTGGGCCGCGAGATCGACGGCGGCCGCGATCGCACGCTCGGCACCGTGCTCGGCGCCGTCGGCGGGGCCCTGCTCGGCCGCGAGGTCGACCGCGGCGATTCGCGCTGCCGCTGACCGATCCCGTTCTCCGCGCGGACGGCGACGCGCGGGGGACCCGCCCGGCCACGGTGCCAATCAGGCATTAGGGCCGGTTCATCGGCCCATGTGCCCCCGGGCGGGAGGGCGTCCGCGTTATCGCGGGCGCCCTCAACCTTTGGCGTCCCGCCTTTCCCGAAATGGGACGCCGGCCGGTTCCGGCTGGCGCTTGCCGCCGTTTTCGCGTTTCACTGCCGCACGGAATCCGGGCCGCGCGATCGCGCGCGGCGGGAAAGGAACGCGACGATGAAGACTTCTGCCAGTGCCCGCCTGACCGTTTTGGGACTTGCCGGAACCCTGCTGCTGGCCGGTTGCGGCTCCGACAAGGCCCCGACCGGCAACGAAACCGATCCGGCGCTGAGCGGCGCGCTCGGCGACCGGATCATGGTCGATCCGGAAATGGCCGGGCAGGACGGCGCCGCGCTCGCGCCCAATGGCGGGCAGATCACCCTCCCGCCCGAGGACCGCTCTCCCGAAGCGATCGCGGACGCCAGGGCGAAAGCGGCGCAGATGGTGGGCGGCGCGCTGCTTCCCGCGCCGCAGCCGGGCCAGGGCGCCGCCGCCGCGCTGGCCGAAAGCGCCGCCACCGCCGCCCAAGTGGCGCAGGCATCGAAAGCGGCGAGCGCGGATTGCTCGGCCAAGGTCCAGTACTCGAACACCTGGGCTGCCAGGCTGCCCGCCGATATCCCGGTCTATCCGCGCGGCGCCGTGCAGGAAGCGGCCGGCATCGACGGCGATGGCTGCGCGCTGCGCGTGGTCAACTTCGTCACCCCGGTCACGCCTGGCGACGTCATCAGCTTCTACTACACCAAGGCCAGCCGGGCCGGCTACGGCGCCGAATACAAGCTGGACGGCAACGACCACGTGCTCGGCGGCCGGAAGGAGGGCAAAGCCTACGTCGTCTATGCCCGCAAGCTGGACGGCGGGATCACCGAAGTGGACCTGGTGACCAGCGGGAAGTGATGCCGGGCCGCGTCGCATGAAACGCATGCCGGTATGAACCGCTGGCGGCAGGCTATCCCAACGAACCGATACCAAATCTCCTGGAGCGAGACTCATCGTCTCCCATGGTCATTGCGAGACGGCGAAGCCGCCGAAGCAATGACCAAGGGGAGGGGAACAGGCGTTCCGATCAAGGGGATTTGGGCCTACACCCTATCGACAAGCTCCGGACGAGCGGGGGGAGACAGATTTTCGACCACGCTGCCTTGGCCTTTTTTCGTCATCCCCGCGAATGGCAGCGAAGCTTCTACTTCAGCCCCACCCCGATGACGGCGCGGGGCTGTTCCATCTCTCCGGACGCGACCGGGTAGGCGCAATAGTCGGCGGCGTAGTAGCCGGTGGGGCGGTGGTTGCCGGATAGGCCGATGCCGCCCACCGGCGCGGCGTGGCTGGGGTTTACCGTCGCGCGGTTCCAGTTGACGATGCCGGCGCGCGCGTTGGCCCAGAACTTGTTGTATTCCTGCGGCGTCCCGCCGATCAGCGAGGCGGCCAGGCCGAAGCGGGTATTGTTGGCCTCGGCGATGGCTTCGTCGAAATCCTCGACGCGGATCACTTGCAGGATCGGGCCGAACAGTTCCACGTCGGGGCGGTCCTTCATTGCCGTAGTGTCGATGATCGCGGGGCTGAGGAAGGGCAGCGATTGCCGCAGGCGGACAAGGTGCTTGATCGCCCGGCCGCCGTGGCTGAGCAGGTAGAGGAAGCTTTCGGTCAATCCGTCTGCGGCGGCGTTGTCGATCACCGGACCCATGAAGGGCGCGGGTTCGTCGAACGGGGCGCCCACGATAATGCGGTCGGCCAGCGCCTTCACTTCGGCGATCACCGCGTCGTACATCGTGCTCTTGAGGATCAGCCGGCGGGTGGCGGTGCAGCGCTGCCCGCTGGTGGCGAAGGCGGATTGCACGATCAGGGCGGCGGCGTCGGTCAGCTTGGGAGTGTCCCAGACGACCATCGCGTTGTTGCCGCCCATCTCCAGCGCCACCAGCTTGTCCGGACGCGTCGCCAGCTTGCGGTTGATGGTGATGCCGGTGTTGGCGGAGCCGGTGAACAATACGCCGTCGATGCCGTCGTGCGCGACGAAGGCCTGGCCTTCCGCCGGTCCGCCCGGGGCGAACTGCATGACCGCGGCGGAAATGCCGGCGCGGTTGAAGCACCGCGCGAGCAGTTCGCCCGAAGCCGGGGCCTTCTCGCTCGGCTTGAAGATCACCACGTTGCCGGCGATCAGCGCGGGCACGATGTGGGAATTGGGCAGGTGGGCGGGATAGTTGTAGGGGCCCAGCACCAGCAGCACGCCGTGCGGCTTGTGGCGCACGGCCATGGTGCCCTGCAGCGCGGAATCGAGCTTGCGCTGGCTGGTGCGCTCGGCATAGGCGCGAATCGAGATTTCGACCTTGTTGACCACCTGCTCCACTTCGGCGCGGGCTTCCCACATGGGCTTGCCGGTCTCACGCGCGATGGTGGTCGCCAGCTTTTCCGATTCCTTGCGGACTTCGTTGGCGAAGCGGCGGACCAGTTCCATGCGGGTCGAGAGCGGCTGTGCCGCCCAGGCCGGCCAGGCCCGGCGCGCGCGGGCGACGATATCGTCCACGTCGCAGGCCTTGCCGCGCCAGATCTCCGCGCCCGTGGCGGGTTCGCAGGAGATGATTTCCGCCGTGTTCACGTTGCTGACAGGTCCTCGGTCGCTGGTTGCCGCCGCTTTGCTTGTCGCTGCACCATCCATTACGGCTAATGATCCGTTAGCTAAGAGAATTCCAGACTGGGACGTCTATGCCACAGCTATCCCTACCGGGGTGCTAACGCCAGGCTTCCCTTCATCGTAAGCCCCGCGGCTCCGGCGGCGTGTCGATACTACGGCCGAGTTCGCGAATCTCCGAGATCTTTTTGTGGAGCGGTGCCCAGTCGTCATGTTCGTCGATCGCCGACCACAGCCGTTCCACTTCGTCTATCGGCAGGCCGGGCACTGCATCGGGCGCCGCGCCGCGCCGCCAGAACGGATCGTCGGCGTCGGCCGCGGGCCGATAGCCGCGCAGCAGTTCCCCGAAGGCGTCGTCTCCGCACGCGCGGCCGGCGCGGTGGGTGAAGAAGAACCGCTCCGGCGCCTCGCCGCTTTCGGCCATGGCGCGCTCGGCCGCCCGGATCAGCGCCGTGTCGGCCTCGGTCCCGCGCGGTTCCACGCCGAGCCGCCAGGTGAAGCGGCGGGCCATGGCCTGCTGGTACAGCGGGCCGAAGCGGTCGAGCGCGGCGATCAGCGGCTCGGTATCGGCAAGCAGGCGCAGCGCCACCGCAAGCTGCCCGCAGTTCCACAGCACCGCCTCGGGCTGGCGGCCGAAGGCATAGAGGCCGCCGTGGTCGAAATAGGCGGCGGTGAAGCGCGGGTCCCATCGGGGCAGCCAGCGCCAGGGGCCATAGTCGAAGCTTTCGCCCGAGATGTTCATGTTGTCGGTATTGAGCACGCCGTGGACGAAGCCGGCGACCATCCAGGCGGCGGCAAGATCGGCCAGCCGCTCCACCACCTGGTGCAGCAGGATCACCGCCGGCTCGTCGCGGCCGGGCGCGTCGGCGGGCGGCTCGCCGCCGGGATAAGTCTCCAGGCAATAGGCGACGAGCGCCGCCATGTGGTCCCGCTCGTCCCGCATCAGCAGGCGCTGGAAGCTGCCGATGCGGATGTGCCCGTGGCTGAGGCGCACCAGCACCGCCGAGCGCGTGGGCGAAGGCTCGTCGCCGCGCCACAGCGATTCGCCGGTCTCGATCACCGAGAAGGTCTTGCTGGTGTTCACGCCCAGCGCCTCCAGCATCTCGGTCGCAAGGATTTCGCGCACCGCGCCTTTCAGCGTCAGCCGCCCGTCGCCGTCGCGGCTGTAGGGGGTCCGGCCCGATCCCTTGGTGCCGAGATCGAGCAGGCGGCCATCGCCGCCGCGCATCTGCGCGAACAGAAAGCCGCGCCCGTCGCCGATGTCGGGATTGTAGGAGCGGAACTGGTGCCCGTGATAGCGCAGCGCCAGCGGCCGGGGCAGGTTGTCCGGCAGCGGTTCGAAGCGGCCGAAATGGGCGATCCACGCCGCCTCGTCCAGATCGCCGAGGCCGATCGCGCGCGCCCACCGGTCGTTGCGGAAGCGCAGTTCATGCCGGGGAAAGCCGGCGGGCGGCACCGGATCGCCGATCCATTCGGAAATAGCCGTGATACGGGGGTCGGGCCGATAGGCACTTGCTTGCGGTTCGCTTCGCATCAGGCGATAGTGGGGACCACTTGCCCGCCGATCAAGCCGGGCGGGTTTCTCCGGCACTGGCCGGCACTGGGAGGTCGCCGTTTCGGCATGACGGATTTCGAAGATCGGTTCTGGTCGAGCCGCGATGGACTGAAGCTGCACTTTCGCGATTACCCGGGCCCCGGACACACAGATGGTCAGGCAGGCGGTGAAGCTGGCGGTCAGGCGCGGCCGCCGGTCCTGTGCCTGCACGGCCTTACGCGCAACGCGCGCGATTTCGATGTACTGGCCCCGCGCCTTTCCGACAGGTGGCGGGTGATCTGCCCCGACATGCGCGGGCGGGGAGACAGCGAGTACGCGAAGGATTCGGCCAGCTACACGCCGATGCAGTATTGCGAGGACGTTCTCGCCCTGCTCGACCGAGAGGGGATCGACCGCTTCGTCGCCATCGGCACTTCGCTGGGCGGACTGATGACCATGGGACTGGCGACAGTGATCCCCGAGCGGATCGCGGGCGTGGTGGTCAACGATGTCGGCCCCTGGCTCGAACCTGCCGGGCTGGCGCGGATCAAGGACTACGTCGGGCAGGGGCGCAGCTATGCCACCTGGGTTCACGCCGCGCGCGGGATCGAGGGTACGCAGGGCGCTGCCCATCCCGGGCAGCCGCTCGATTTCTGGATCGGCATGGCCAAGCGGATCATGACGCTTTCCAGCAACGGGCGCATCGTCTTCGATTACGACATGAAGATCGCCGAACCCTTCCTGGAGTTCGACGTCGACAACCAGGCCGATCTCTGGCCGGCGTGGGAAGCCCTGGCGGGCAGGCCGGTGCTGGTCCTGCGCGGGGCGCTGTCCGATCTGCTGTCGGAAGCGACCATGGCCGAAATGGTGCGCCGCCTGCCGGGAACGGAGGCAGTCACGCTCGGGAATGTCGGCCATGCGCCGACGCTCGACGAGCCGGAAGCGGTCGCCGCGGTCGAGCGGCTGCTGGCGCGCGTGGATTGAACGGCGGGAACGAACCGGCCTTGCGCATCCTCCACCTTCACTCGAGCTTTGCGGCGGGCGGCAAGGAACTGCGCGCGGCGCGGCTGATGAACGCCTTCGGGCCGGAAATCGAACATTCCGTCGTCTCGGCCCAGCCCGGCGCGCATGGCGCCTCGGTCGTGCTCGATCCCGCGCTGAGCGTGCGGTTCCCGGCGGATTTTCCCAGCCTGCAGGGCCGCCCCACGCCCTGGCGGCTGCTGCGCATCGCGCGGGCCATGCGCGGGTTCGACCTGATCCTGACGTACAACTGGGGTGCCATGGACGCGGTGCTGGCGCACCGGCTGCTGGACGCCTCGCTTGGCCTGGGTCCGCTCGTCCACCACGAGGACGGCTTCAACGAAGACGAGGCACAGGGCCTTAAATCCGGGCGCAACGCGTTCCGCCGCGCCGCGCTGGCGCGCGCCTCGGCGCTGGTGGTGCCTTCGCGGCGGCTGGAGGCGATCGCGCTCGGGCCCTGGCGCCAGCCGCGCGCGCGCGTGCGCCTGATCGTCAACGGCATCGATACCACCGCCTATCGCCACCGGCCCCCGCCCGACGCGGTGCCCGGCCTGGCCAAGGCCCCGGGCGACAAGTGGGTGGGCACGCTTGCCGGCCTGCGCCCGGTCAAGAACCTGCCGCGCCTGGTGCGCGCCTTCGCCGCGTTGCCCGAACGCTGGCGGCTCGTGATTATCGGCGAAGGGCCGGAGCGCGCCGCGATCGCGGCGCAGGCGCAGGCCCTGGGCATTGCCCACCGCGTCCACCTGCCGGGCTTCATCGCCGATCCCTCGCGCGTTGCCGGGCTGTTCGATCTGTTCGCCTTGTCCTCCGACAGCGAGCAGTTCCCGATCTCGGTGGTGGAGGCGATGGCGGCCGGGATCGCGGTCGCCTCGCCCGCCGTCGGGGACGTGGCGGACATGGTATCGGTGGATAACCGCGCATTCGTGACCCCCGCCGGGGACGAGGCGGCGCTGGCTGCTTCGCTGGCGGCCCTGGCGGCGGACGATGCCTTGCGTGCCGCGATCGGCGAAGCCAATCGTGCCCGTGCCCAGGCGAATTACGACGAGAATACAATGATCTGTGCCTATCGCGAGACTTATGCCCGGGCCATGGGGCGTGATCGCTTTCCCTGACTGCAAACGCCATTCAGCCGTGCTTCACCCCGGGACGTGCAGCGATCATCCCCGTTGAAAACCCCCGCCCATTCGCTAAACAGCCCCGCAACCATCCTGATTACCGCGGAAAGCGCCCACATTGGCCCTGCCTCCTGACAAGACTTCTTCATCCAACGATAAAGCCGCCGCGCAGAAGGCCGCCCAGCAGGACGTGTTCCTGCGCGAGGTCGACGACGCGCTGCGTCAGGACCAGATCGAAGGGTTCATGAAGAACTACGGCAAGCCGTTGCTGGCCGTGATCGTGCTTGGCCTCCTCGCGTTCGGCGGCTGGCTGTACTGGGATCATCGCCAGACCAAGCAGTACGAGGCGGACACCGAATCTTTCGTGCAGGCGCTCGACAAAGTGCAGGCCGGCAATCTTGACGATGCCAAGGCCCGGCTGGCGCCGATCGCCGCCCAGGGATCGGACGGCAATGCCACCTCGGCCCGGCTGATGCTTGCCGCCATCGCGCTGGAGCAGCAGCGCAAGGCCGACGCGCTCAAGCTCTATCGGCAGGTCGCTGGCGATGCCAAGGCGCCGCAGCCCCTGCGTGACCTGGCCCTGGTGCGAGAAATTGCCGCCAATTTCGATGCGATGAAGCCGCAGGACGTGGTCGATCGCCTCAAGCCGCTCGCCGCGCCGGGCAATCCGTGGTTCGGCGCCGCCGGCGAACTGGTGGGCATGGCCTACCTCAAGCAGGGCCGACAGGACCAGGCCGGCCCGCTGTTCGCCGCCATCGCCAAGGAAGAGGACGTCGATGACGGCCTGCGCAGCCGCGCGCGCCAGCTCGCGGCGGTGCTGGGCGTCGACGCGGTGCAGGATGTGGTCGACGAGAAGGGCGAGCCGATCGCCAAGCTGACCGCGAAAATCATAAAGCCGGCCGATGCCGGCGGAGAGTGAGAATGTCTGGTGAGGATCCGCGCATGAACACAACCGTCTCGAACACCCGGCATTCGGCCGTTCGTGGCCTTGGCGCGCGCAAGGTGGTGCCGTTGATCGCCCTGGCGCTGGTCATGGGGCTGTCGGGCTGCAAGATGTTCGGCGGCGGCAAGGGCGGCCCCAAGACACCGACGGTGGGTGAGCGCGTGCCGATCCTCTCGCGCATCGAGAGCGGCGCCGAAGTCGACCCGACGCTGGCCACGGTGGCGGTGATCCTGCCGCCCGACGCGGCCAACGCCGATTGGCCGCAGGCCGGTGGTCCGGCGTCCAAGTCCTACGGCCACCTCTCGCTGGCGGCCAGTCCCGCGCGGGCGTGGTCCGTGCAGATCGCGGGCTCCACCAACCGGCAGCGCCTCGCGGCGGCGCCGGTGATCGGTGACGGGCGGCTCTACGTGATGGATACCGAGGGCGTCCTCCATGCCTTCGACGCGCAGAAGGGCTCGCAGTTATGGACCAAGAGCTTCGCGGTGAAGGGCGATGGATCGCAGTCGGTGTTCGGCGGCGGCGTCAGCTTTGACGGCGGCCGTGTCTACGTCACCACCGGCGTCGGCGAAGTGGCGGCGCTGGATGCCGCGAGCGGCAACCAGCTCTGGACGAAGAAGCCCGGCGGCCCGTTGCGCGGCGCGCCGACGATCGGTTTCGACGCGGTCTATGTCATGACCCAGGACAACCAGATCTTCGCGCTCAACGCCGCGGATGGGAGCCTGATCTGGAACGAGTCGGGCTCGCTGACCCAGGCGGGCGTGTTCGGAGTCGCTGCCCCGGCCGCCGGGCAGGGGACGGTGATCGCCGGCTATTCCTCGGGCGAGCTGGTCGCCTACCGCTATGAAAACGGCCGCCAGCTCTGGTCCGACGCGCTGGCGCGCACTTCGATCTCGACCGAGGTCGGCAGCCTCACCGATGTCGATGCCGACCCGATCATCGATCGCGGCCGGGTCTACGCGCTCGGCCAGGGCGGACGCATGGCGGCCTATGAACTGGTTACCGGACAGCGTATCTGGGAGCTCAACCTTGCCGGCATCTCCACCCCGGCGGTGGCGGGCGACTGGGTCTTCACGCTGGACGATCATGCCGAGATCCTGGCGATCGCGCGGTCCACCGGCCGGGTGCGCTGGCTGACCCGGCTGGCCCGCTACAAGAACGAGAAGAAGCGCAAGAACCCGATCTTCTGGGTGGGCCCGGTGCTGGCCGGCAACAAGCTGTGGATCGCCAATTCGCGCGGCCTGGTGGCCACCGTCGATCCCGCGAGCGGGACGATGACACCCTTCACGGAGCTGGGTGAAGGCGTCTCGCTGGCGCCGGTGGTGGCGAACCAGACGCTGTACGTTCTCGACGATTCGGGGCGGATCACGGCCTATCGGTGACGGGGCGGGCGGGCCGAGGCGCTTCCGGGGCAAATTGCCCTGCCCTCTTTTTGTGTCGTAATCCCAAATCTCATTGATCGGAACGCGGTTTCCCCTTCCCTTCGTCGGCCGCGCGCCTCGCGGCGGCGAAGGGAGAAGACGAGTCTCGCCCCGAGAGACTTGGTATTAACGATTTGCGGCTAGTTCCGTGGAGCATGAGCAATGCCCGGACCGCCGCGAGCCGCAGGCCCGCCAGTGATGTTTCGGCAGGCGTCGGCCTGTCGGGGCTTGTCGCGCTGTTCGCCTGGCTGGTGGTCTGCCGCAACTGGGCGGTGATCGCCGGCGCCCTGGCGCTGCCGGGCCCGCACGCGCCGATGAGCGGACCTTACGCCGCCGTCGCGACGCTGTTCGTGACCGGCACCGCGATGAGCCTGTGGTCGGTCATGGTCGACAAGGTTCATCTGCGGCCTTCCACCGGCATCGACTGGAGCGCGCCGCGCCCGCTGTCGCAAACGCTCGACGTTTCGATCACCAAGATCGCCGGGCTGTGGGCGACCTGGGCGGCGATCGGCTTCTACTATTGCGTCGGGCGCTGGTATTGGGACGGACAGTACCTGTTCGCGATGGAAGTGATCGGCGTCGCGGCGGTGCCGGTCTTCGTGCTCTCGGTTCCCTACGTGTTCTGGCTCGATCGCTACATGGTCAACCCGCGCGATCATGCCTGGCACTTCGGCGCCATGCTGATCGGGCGCGAGGCCTGGAGCGCAGACGAAGTGAAGAAGCATTGGCGCGCCTGGGGGATCAAGGCATTCTTCGGTGCCTTCATGATCTCCATCCTGCCGCCGGGCTTCGCGCATGTGGTGGAGATCGACTTCGGCCAGATCGCGGCCGACCCGGTGGCGCTCGGATCGATGCTGATCGAGGCGCTGTTCCTGATCGACGTGCAGATCGGCACGGTCGGCTACCTGCTCACCCTGCGGCCGCTCGACGCGCATATCCGCAGCGGCAATCCGTTCCTGGCCGGCTGGGTCGCGGCGCTGCTGTGCTATCCGCCCTTCGTCTGGGGCACGATGGGCCGCGCCGACGTGCTGGGCTACGAGGTCAACACCGGCGGCTGGGCCTACTGGATGCAGGGCCACGATGTGCTGCTGTGGGGCTGGGCGGCGCTGATGGTGTTCCTGACCGCGATCTACGCCTGGGCGACGTTCGCCTTCGGCATCCGCTTTTCCAACCTCACCTATCGCGGCGTGCTGACGGGTGGCCCCTATCGTTTCACCCGCCATCCGGCCTACTTGTCCAAGAACCTGTTCTGGTGGACTTCGACGCTGCCGTTCCTGGTGACCAACGGGTCGTTGACCGACATGGTGCGCAACACCGTGCTGCTGGCGCTGGTGAGTGGCATCTACTACTGGCGCGCCAGGACCGAGGAAGCGCACCTCCTGGCCGAAGATCCCAAATACCGCGAATATCATGCCTGGATGACCGAGAACGCACCGATTACTCGTGCGCTCGCGCAGATCGCCGGCCGCATCCGGCCGCGCCGGGCCCCGCTCCAACCGGCGGAGTGATGCCATCCATTCAAAGTGGGATCAGAGCACCTCGCTCGCCGCGACGTCGTGAAGCTCGACGCGGCGCTCGGTCATGCCGAGGGCGGCGCGTTCTTCCTGCCAGCGCTTCATGTGCGGCTGCTCGAAGTGCGCGGCGAGGGCCTCGCGGTCGCTCCATGCCTCGCTGATGCGGAACAGGCCCGGTTCGAGCACATCGTAGGCATAGGCGTAGGAAAGGCACCCGGCCTCGGCGCGCGTGGCCAGGATCACGCGTTCAAGCGCTTCGAGCGTGGAACCAAGGGCTTCCACGGGAATCCGGAATTCGCCGGTAACAACGATCATGTCAGAAGCTCTTCACGCTGTAGACGCGGGAAATGTCCCCGCCCCATTCGTCATTGTAGAGGTCGAGCAGGCGCTGTGCGGGCACTTTGCCCGAAGCGACGATCTCGGCCAGCGGTTCGAGGTAGCCGGTCTCGTTGTCGCCGCCCGCGTTGAGCTTGCCCCGTGCCGCAAGGCCGGAGCGGGCGATGTCCAGCACCTGGCCGGCAATGTCGCGCAAGGTGCCGCTTCCCCCCGGGGCCGACTGGGGCAGGGGCGCATCGAGGCCCAGCTTCGGGACCAGGCCGCGCAGCGTCTCGCGCCCTTCCATGTCCCAATCCTTGACGAGGTCCCAGGCCGCGTCGAGCGCGCCCTGGTCGTAGAGCAGGCCGACCCACAGCGCCGGCAGCGCGCAGATCCGGCTCCACGGCCCGCCGTCCGCCCCGCGCATTTCCAGGAAGGATTTCAGGCGGACTTCGGGAAAGGCGGTGGACAGGTGGTCCTGCCAGTCGCTCATGCGCGGCAGCTCGCCCGGCAGCGCGGGCAGCTTGCCCTTCAGGAAGTCGCGGAACGACTGGCCGGCGGCGTCGATGTACTTGCCGTCGCGGAACACGAAGTACATCGGCACGTCGAGCATGTAGTCGACATAGCGCTGGTAGCCGAAGCCCTGCTCGAACACGAAGGGCAGCATGCCGGTGCGGGCCGGGTCGGTGTCGGACCAGATGTGGCTGCGATAGGAGAGGAAGCCGTTGGGCTTGCCTTCGGTGAAGGGCGAATTGGCGAAGAGCGCGGTCGCGAGCGGTTGCAGGGCCAGGCTGGTGCGGAATTTCTGCACCATGTCCGCCTCGCTCGCATAGTCGAGGTTCACCTGGATGGTGCACGTGCGCAGCATCATGTCGAGCCCCATCGAGCCCACGCGCGGCATGTGCCGCAGCATGATCGCGTAGCGCCCCTTGGGCATGACCGGCAGGGCCTGGCGCGTCTTGTCCGGCCACATGCCGAGGCCCAGGTAGCCCTTGCCGATGCGGTCGCCGATGATCTTGACCTGGGCGAGGTGGCGCCCGGTCTCGTTGCAGGTTTCGTGCAGGTTCTCCAGCGGCGCGCCGGAAAGTTCGAGCTGGCCCGCCGGCTCGAGGCTGACGGTGCCGTCCGCGCCTTTCATGGCGATCACGTTTCCGCCCTCGACGATCGGTTCCCAGCCGAATTCGGTAAGGGCCATCAGCAAGTCGCGGATGCCGCCGGGCTCGTCATAGGAAGGGGCGTGGTGGTCGGCCGTATCGTAGACGAATTTCTCGTGCTCGGTGCCGATGCGCCAGGCGTCACGCGGCTTTTCGCCCGCGGCCATCGGCGCGGCGAGTTGGTCCAGGCTCTCGATCAGCGGATCGTCGCGATCCGAAACCTCGCGGGTGCTCATGGGCGCGGAGGTAGTGGCCCCCGGGGCCCGACGCCAGCGTTATTTGTTCATCCGGCGGTCAATTTCCGGGCGGCGACCAATCGCCGGCCAGGGCCATCCACAGCGCGCAGGCGGCGATCGTGGCGGTTTCCCCGCGCAGGATGCGCGGACCCAGCGAGATCGCGCGGGCGCCGGGGTGCGCGCGCACGGCGGCGCGTTCCCCGTCATCGAAACCGCCTTCCGGGCCGACCAGCAGCGCCGCCGGTCCAGCCTGCGCGGAAAAGACCGCCGCCGCCGGATCGCCGCCCTGTTCGTCCGCGAAGAACAGCGTGCGCTCACGCGGCCAGTCGCGCAGCAGCGCGTCGAGCCTGGCCACCGGGGCCAGCTCCGGCAACGCGGTGCGGGCGCATTGCTCGGCCGCCTCGGTGACGATCATGCGCGCACGCTCGGGATTGAGCTTGTCGGCGACGCAGCGCCTGGTGACGATCGGCTGGATGCGGCGGACGCCCAGTTCGGTCGCCTTTTCGAGCACGAGGTCGAAATTGGGCTTCTTGAGCAGCGCGGCGCACAGCCAGAAGTCGGGAACCTGCTCGCGCCCGCGCAGCCGCTCGCGCGGTTCGAGCACGACATCGCGCTTGCCGGCCGCGGCAACCCGCGCCGTCCACTCCCCGGTCACGTCGTCGCACAGCACCACGGTGTCGCCCGGCGCCACGCGCATGACCTTGGCCAGGTAGTGGGCCTGCCCCGCCTCAATCACGATCGACGTCCCCGCCGCCAACGGGCCTGGCACGAACAGGCGCGGCGCCGAGCGTGGCGGCCAGGCGGGGGTTGCTCCCATGAATGCGGCTTCCATCAGGCTGGTTGTTGGCAGGTTGGCGGCTTGGTCGGGCGATAGTCGATACCGCGCCATGGAGGCAATGGACAACGCCGGAAGTTGGCGATCGGCCATGACACGAGCCGCATGATCGACTAGTCCTCGGGACGTGACCGAGCCTACCCCCCTATCGGACCTTGGCGTTCCCGACACGCAGCACCGAGGTCTCGTTTCCTTGCTGCCGTCGCCCTGGCGCCCTTACGCGATGCTCGCGCGTTTCGACCGGCCGATCGGATGGTGGCTGCTGTTCTGGCCCTGCGCCTGGGGCGTGCTGCTGGCCGGCGGCGAATCGCGGTGGGGGCTGGTGCTTTGGCTGCTGCTGGGCGCGATCGCCATGCGCGGCGCGGGATGCGTCTACAATGACATCGTCGATGCCGATCTGGACCGGAAGGTCGCCCGCACGGCGAGCCGTCCGGTGGCGAGCGGAAGGGTCTCGAAGCAGGCGGCGTGGACGTGGCTGCTCTCGCTGTGCATGGTCGGCCTCGTGGTCCTCCTGCAATTGCGCTGGCAGGCGCAGCTCGTCGCGCTCGGCAGCCTGGCGCTGGTCGCCGCCTATCCCTTCATGAAGCGCGTCACCTGGTGGCCGCAGGCCTGGCTCGGCCTTGTCTTCACCTGGGGCTCGCTGGTGGGCTGGGTCGAGATTCGCGGCGATCACCTTGGGGCGCTTGCGGCGCTCTATGCCGGCAGCATCGCATGGTGCATCGGCTACGACACGATCTACGCGCTGCAAGACCGCGAGGACGACGCGCTGGTCGGCATCCGTTCCTCGGCATTGCGGCTCGGCACGCGCGTGCGCCTGGGCGTCGCCGGCTTCTACGGGCTCGCCGTGGCCTTGTGGGCGCTGGCGTTCTGGGCGATGCGGCCCGACTGGGTGGCGCTCGTCGCGCTGCTGCCGGTGGCCGTGCACCTGGGCTTTCAGGTGCTGACGCTCGATCCGGACGACGGGGATAATGCACTCGTCCGGTTCCGCTCGAACCGCGATGCCGGCCTCGTCATGGCGCTGGCCTGCTGGGTGGTGGGGAACGCCGGCATCGTCTGACATGCGCCGTGCGTGCCCAGCGGTTCATTCATAGCTCACCACCTCGAACTCTATCCCGTCCCAGTCGAAGAAGTAGAACCGCCGGCCCGGGGCGTAGTCGGCATGGTTGAACGGCTCGAGCCCGGCAGCGAGAACGACGCGTTCCGCTGCGTCGATATCGTCGACCACCAGCCCGACGTGGTTGAGCGGCGCGCCCTTGGCGAAGCGCCCGCGCGGTTGCCCATCGGTATAGACCGCGATGTAGCTGAACACCTCTTCACCGACATGGATGGTCTCGGCAGGGCCGCGTTTCGTGTTGAAATGACGGTTCAGATCCCCAGCGCCTTGCGCAACTCGGCATTGATCCGCGATTGCCAGCCCTTGCCGGTCGCGCGAAAGCCCTCGATCACGTCGGGATCGAGGCGGAGCGTGACTTGCTTCTTGGGGTTGGGCGAGACGGGACGGCCGATCGACTTGAGCGTGCCGGTGGCCGGACGGATCAGTTGATCGCCTCTGTAGATGGCGGCCATCCGGAACATTTCCTCGGTCCATTCGACATCATCGTCATCCGCGTCAATCCAGGGACCGGAAGCGGATTTTGTGTTCCTGCTCATGGGCATGTCTCATCGTGATAATGCGACGCCTACCATCACGCGGCGTCCAAACGAGCGAGACGCGACGACCGTTCAGAAAGCCCCAAACGCGGTAGCGCCTCTCACCATAGTCCTTGCGATCGTCTTCGATCTCATAATAGTCGTCAGCGAAAATGAGGTTCGCGTCGGCAATATCGAGGCCTCGCTCTTCCAAAATCTTTCGCCGCTTGGCTTCATCGAATTCGATCTGCACAATCCACTCCGGGCGTGGACGCCGGAATTGCACAAACTGGAGTGGATCGCCTGTTAAATAAATGTAACCACAAAAACTGTCAATCCCTACTCCGCCGCCAGCAGCTCTTCCGCCCCTACCAGGTCCACGCTCACCAGCCGCGAGACCCCGCGTTCGACCATGGTGACGCCGAACAGGCGGTGCATGCGGCTCATCGTCACGGCATTGTGAGTGACGATCAGGTAGCGGGTGTCGGTCTCCTTGGTCATCGCGTCGAGCAGGTCGCAGAAGCGTTCGATATTGGCGTCGTCGAGCGGGGCGTCGACTTCGTCGAGGACGCAGATCGGCGCGGGGTTGGTCAGGAACAGGGCGAAGATCAGCGCCACCGCGGTCAGCGCCTGTTCGCCGCCCGAAAGCAGGGTGAGCGATTGCAGGCGCTTGCCCGGTGGCTGCGCGTAGATTTCCAGGCCGGCTTCGAGCGGATCGTCCGAATCGACGAGCGCCAGGTGTGCCTGCCCGCCCTGGAACAGGCGTGTGAACAGGCGGCGGAAATGACCGTCCACCGCTTCGAAAGCGGCGCGCAGCCGTTCGCGGCCTTCCCGGTTCAGGTTGCCGATCGAGCCGCGCAGCCGGTTCACTGCCTCGGTAAGCTCGGCCTTTTCGGTGATGCTGGTGCCTAGCTGGGCTTCGGCTTCGGCGAGTTCGTCGGCGGCGACGAGGTTGACCGGGCCGATCCGCTCACGGTCGGCGACAAGGCGGTCCATCACCGCCGATTCCTCGGCGGCGGCGCGCACTTCGGCGGACGCGAAAGCGAAACGCTCGGGCAATACCGGGGGCGGGCACTGAAAGCGCTCGCCGGAAATGCGTGTCATCTCGACCCGGCGCTCGTCCTCGTTTTCGGCACGCGCCGCCGCGCCCGCGCGACCTTCGCGGGCAGTGGCGAGCGTTTCCTGCGCGGCGGCAAGCGCGGCATCGGCCCGGCGGACGGCCTCCGCCGCCGTACCGACCGAGGCTTCGGCCTTCTCCAGTTCCTGGGCGAGCCGGTCGCGGACCGCTTCGCCCTGTTCGATCTGCGTCATCAGCGAGGCGGGCTTGGCGGCGATCACGGCCCGTTCGGTCTCGATCTCCTCCAGCCGTCCGGCCATCTGGGCAAGGCGATTGGCGGCATCGCCCGCGCGCGCCTGCCAGTTCCTGATGTCACCGCGCTGCGATGTCGTCCGCTCCTGCGCGACGGCGAGCGCCTGGTCATGCGCGGCGAGCGCGGCGGTGGCGGCCTGCATCGCGGTTTTCGCGGCCTCGTTCCTGGCCCGGGCGGCATCGAGCGCGGCGCGGCCGGCTTCGGGATCGGGCAGGGCGGCGCGCTTGTCCTGGGCGGCGGCAAGATCGTGCTCGGCGCCGCGGTGCCGGTCGGCGAGTTCCTCCATGCCGCGGTCCAGTTCCGCGCGCCGCGCTTCCCCGCGCGCCTTGGCGTCCTCGGCCTGATCGAGCGCGCGCAGCGCGTTTCGCTCGGCACTGGCTGCTTCGGCGATTGCCCGCTCGGCGGCGATCAGCGAAGCCGAGAGGGCGGAAAGTTCCTGCTGCACCTGGCCTTGCCGGGCCTCGGCCTGGGCGGCGGCTTCGCGCAGCGGGGGAAGCCGGGCCTCGAGTTCGGCGAAGCGATTCTCGGCTTCCAGCCGTGCCGCCTCGGCCGCGCCCTCGCCGCGCGCGACAAAGCCGTCCCAGCGGCGCAGCATGCCGGTGCGCGTGACGAGCCACTCGCCCGGTTTCAGGACGCGCCCGTCATCGTCGCCGGTGACATGGACCAGGGCAAGCCGGGCCGCGAGTTCCGGGGGGCACCGCGTGACGTGCGCGGCAAGGCTTTCGGCGACAGGCATCGGCGCCTCGGCCCCGGTCCAGAAGCGCCCGTCCGCATCGGCCACGATCCCGAGCGGGGCCTTGGCATCCCGGCCCAGCACGGCGGCAAGCGCGCGTTCATAGCCCGGGGCGGCGCGCACCGCGTCGATCGCCATCGGAAGCCCGTGCGCGGCCCTGGCGCCCTTGGCGCGAGCCTCCCGGTCCTTGAGCAGCGCGGCATGCTCGCGCTCGATGCCGGTGAGGTCGGCGCGGGCGCCGGCGAGGGCGGAGGCGGCGATGTCGCGCTCGGCCAGCAGTTCGGCCTTGCGCGCCTGCCGCGCGTCCAGGCCCTCGCGCGCCTGGCCGAGCGCGGCCGTGGCCGCTTGCGCATCGCCGTGCGCCCGCGCGATGGCGGCGTCGAGCGCGTCGATCCGGGGCAGGGCGGACAATTGCGCTTCGAACCGCGCGGCATCGGCGCGCAGCCGTTCGAGCCGTCCGCGTGCCTGCGCCAGTTCGGCTTCGGCGATGCGCCATTCGGCCTCGACGCCGGCCTGGGTGGCGGTGGCCCGGGCAAGATCGAGTTCCGCGGCGCGGGCGGCGCGCTCGGCGCCCTCGAGGGCGTTGGCGAGATGCGGGCGCCGAGCTGCGTCGGCTTCGAGCTGCCGCGTTCCCTCCGCCAGGTCCCGTTCGAGCCGGGCCAGTGCCTCGGCAGCGTCCCGGGTGAGGCGATCGGCGTCGCTGCGGTCTTCCTCGAGCCGTGCGTGCTGGCGTTCAAGGTCTTTGAGCCGCTGTTCGGCAGCGTCCAGCTGGCTGGTCAGCGCCGCCATGCGATGGCCTTGCGCAGTGGCATCGTCGCGGCGGTCGGCCAGTTCTTCCCGCGCTTCGGCCAAGGCTTGCGCGGCGGCGGCCTGATCTTGCTGGGCGGTCCGCGCCGCCTCCTGAGCATCGGCAACGCGGGCCTCGGCGGCCTCTGCTTCCTTCTTCGCGGCCTGGGCGGCGGCGGCGGCATCGCGCCAGCGGGCGAAGACCAGCCGCGCCTCGGCGAGGCGGATCTGGTCCGACAACGCCTTGTAGCGCTCCGCCGCCTTGGCCTGCCGGCGCAGCGCGGTGACGTGCTTGTCCAGCCCGGCCATGATGTCGTCCAGCCGGGCGAGGTTGGCTTCGGTCGCGCGCAGCTTCTGCTCGGCGTCCTTGCGGCGGACGTGAAGGCCGGCGATGCCCGCCGCCTCCTCCAGCATCGCGCGGCGCTCGGCGGGCTTGGCGGCGATGACGGCGGCGATGCGGCCCTGGCTGACCAGCGCGGGCGAATGCGCGCCGGTGGCGGCATCGGCGAAGATCAGCGCGACGTCCTTGGCACGCACGTCGCGCCCGTTGACGCGGTATGCGCTGCCGGTGCCGCGCTCGATCCGGCGGACCACTTCGAGTTCGTCGCGGGTGCCGTCATCGTGCGGGGAGGTTTCGGCTTGCAGCACCACTTCGGCGAAGGCGCGCGGCGGACGATTGGCGGTGCCGGCGAAGATCACGTCTTCCATGCCGCCGCCGCGCATCGACTTGGGCGAGCTTTCACCCATGACCCAGCGGATCGCTTCGAGCAGGTTGGACTTGCCGCAGCCGTTGGGGCCAACGACGCCGGTCAACCCCGGTTCGATGCGCAGTTCGGCAGGCTCTACGAAGCTCTTGAATCCCGTGAGCTTGAGCCGCCTTATGCGCATCCAGGCGTCCTTAGAGGTTCCGGCGCATCAGCGCGCGCCGGCCTGCTGCAGCTTGGCCTCCAGCTCCGCCCAGCTCATCGAGCCGACCGACGCGCCGTTGATGACGAAAGTGGGCGTGCCGGTAACGTCGAACTGGGTGGTCGCCTTCTCGGTCTGGTCGGCGAGAGCCTTGGCCTTGGCGGTATCGGCAAGGCAGGAATTGGCCTGATCGCGGGCGATCCCCCGTGCGGAGAAGAACTCGGTCATTCCCGCAAGCTCGGCGATGGCGCCGATCTGCTGTTCCTTGGGCATTTCGCCGACCGCCTTGAGCCTAGCATCGCCGGCGGCCTGGACATTCTGGAACATGTTGGGCTGCCAGGCCCAGAACTGCTCGCTCAGCGGGATCACCGCCTCGGTCGATCCGCAAGTGGCGAGCAGCGAGGCGGGAACGTCGTAGGGATTGAGCATGAAGTAGCGTAGCTCGTAGCTGACGCGCCCGCTGGCGATGTAGTCGTCCCGCAGCTTCTCGAAGCTTTCCTTGGCGAATTCGGCACAGTGCGCGCAACTGAGCGCACCGAATTCGATCAGCTTGATCGGGGCTTCGGGATTGCCCATGCGATAGCCGCCCTCGGCCGTTTTCTCGACCATGTCCGACCAGGCCTTGCCGGCCGGCGGTGCGATCTTGGCGATCGGCTGGCCGGAAGTCGAGCTGCCATCCTCGGCCTTCTTGTCGCAGGCGGCGAGGCCAAGGGCGAGCGGCAGGGCAAGCATGCCCAGCGCGACGTGACGGAAACGAATGCGGGTCATCGTGACGAATCCTTTACGAGGACGATAAAAGGCTAGCCCATGCCATGGGCGGAACAAAGCGCGAGGGTGCGCGTGGCGGCCATCTCTCCACAACTAACCCTCGGTTTTCGGCGATTTCAGATGGCTCCGGCGTGTATCTCGGCAAGCTTGTCGGTGATCGACTTGGAAACCGCGGCCCAGTCATGCCCGGGCAGGACCTGGCCGTTGAGCGTGAAGCTGGGCGTGCTGTCGAGGCCGAGACTGGCGACTTCCGCCTGCTGCGCCCGCAACTTGTCGAGCATTGCCGGATTATCCAGGCATGCGTCGGCCTGCGCCCGGTCGATGTTCCAGCCGGCCATCGTCGCATAAAAGCCCAGATCGCTGGCGATCGCGCGCAGGCGATCGATCATCCGGCCTTGGAACCAGCGTTGCTGCTGCTCCTGGCTCGCCGCTTCCGCCTTGGCGAGCCAGGCGTCCTGCGTGGCGAAGAAGGCGTTGTGCCGCACGAAGAAGCGTTTGGGATCGCCGCAATAGGTAAGCATCGCCACGGTCAGGTCGACCGGGTTGCGCACAAGGTTCGTCACCGTCACCGAGACCTGCCCCTTGGGGATCACGGTCAGCCGCAGCACCGGGTCCGATTCCCGCTGGTAATGCGCGCAGTGCGAACAGGTATAGCTGACATACTCGGTAAGCTTCACCGGCGCATTGGGATTGCCGAGCCGGTAGCTGCCGTTGTCGGTCACCGCGACCTGGCCGTTCCAGTTCGCCCTGGGGGCTTCCAGGCTGCGGCCGGACTTGCCGGTCGCCGCGATGCAAAGCGCGGCGCAGGCCGCAAGCGCGACGGTGCGCAGGGTTGCTTTGATCCTGGGGGGCATCACTAATGCTCTTCCTGATTGTCCTTGGTGCCAAGACTGCGCGCCAGCGATTCGAGCACCGCGCGAAGCTCCGGGTCGCCGATGTCGCGCAGCGAATCCCCCAGTTCAAGCGGCACCGGCCTGAGCGCAGGCACGACAGCTTGCGGCTTGGAAGCAGGCGGCGCCTTAACCTCGCCTTGCCGGATCTTCGCCTTGGCCACGGCATTGTAGCCGAAGAAGCGGTTCACCCGTTCGATGATCTCGGGAATGACGTGCTGGATGATCGGGGCATGGGCCGGTACGACGACGAGCTGCAGGATGCCCCCGCTCTTTTCGCCGGGCGGAAAGCGGATCGATTCGGGCGAGCAGACGCGCGCGTGGCGGGCGCCGACGATCTCCGGCCAGCGGCTGACCACGCTCGACTGGACGAAGCCGAAACGGCGAAAGGCGGTGCGGCCGATTTCGGGCATCAGCTCGGAAATAGCGCGCGCCTGCCCTCCGCGCGGCCGCTCGAAGCGCTTCAGCCCGGAAGAGCCGGCCCTTGAAGAGCCGACCTTGGAAGAGCCAGATTGTTTGCGGTCATCCCGTTCCATTGTCCCGGTTCCAATGCCATAGCGGGGGCATGGACGCCAGTTCCGATACCATCCCGCGCGCCCTTCTCGATTGGTACGACGCGCACGCTCGCGACTTGCCCTGGCGCGCCCGGCCGGGAGCGCCCGCCACCGATCCCTATCGCGTCTGGCTTTCCGAAGTGATGCTGCAGCAGACCACCGTTGCGGCGGTGAAGGATTACTTCGCCCTGTTCACCCGGCGCTGGCCCAGCGTGGAGGCGCTTGCCGTGGCCGCGGACGAGGATGTCATGGCCGCCTGGGCCGGGCTGGGCTATTATGCCCGCGCCCGCAACCTGCTGGCCTGCGCGCGCGAGGTCGCGGCGCGCGGCGGGCGCTTTCCCGATACCGAAGCGGGTCTGCGCGCCCTGCCGGGGCTGGGCGCCTATACCGCCGCCGCCGTGGCCGCGATCGCCTTCGGCCGGCGCGCGGTGGTGGTGGATGCCAATGTCGAGCGTGTCGTGGCGCGGCTCTATGCGATCGACGCGCCGCTGCCGGGCGCGCGCGCCTTGATTCGCGCGAAGGCCGACGCGATCACGCCCGATGCGCGCGGCGGAGACTTCGCGCAGGCGATGATGGACCTGGGCGCCACCGTCTGCACCAGCCGCGCGCCGCGCTGCCTGCTCTGCCCGCTTTCCGCCCATTGCCGGGCGCGCGCCACCGGCGAGCCCGGGCGCTTCCCGGTCAAGGCGCCCCGGCAGGCCAAGCCGGAGCGCCGCGGCCGTGCGTTCTGGATCGAGCGCGATGCCTGCGTCTGGCTGGTCCGCCGCCCGGGCAGGGGCATGCTCGGCGGTATGCGCGCGCTCCCCGACGACGGCTGGTCCGCGCGCGGTGACGGGTCGGGCGAGGGGCCGCTGGCCGGGCCCTGGGAAAGCGCGGGCAAGGTGGGGCACGTCTTCACGCATTTCTCGCTCGAACTGCATCTGGCGGTTTATCTCGGCGGCCAATGCGCTAGTCTCGTTCCCGGCGACGGCGAATGGTGGCCGCTGGAACGGCTGGAAGAGGCCGGCCTGCCCACGCTGTTCGCCAAGGCGGCGCGGTTGGCGCTGGCCGGGACGGGAGAATTGGCGTGATTCGGGATCGGGCAGCGCTTGCAGCGACAGTGGACCGGCGCATGCTGCTGCGCATGGGCGCCGGTGCCGGGCTGGGCGCGGCGCTGATGCCCAGGCTGGCTTTGGCGGCGAGCGATCCGGACCTGCTTCCCCAGGTCCGCGCCCTGGTCGAGCGCTGGGTCGGCCCCGGCCGGTTTCCTGGCATCGTCGCCTCGCTCGGCATGCCGGGCCGCGAGCCGGAATATGTCGCGCGCGGTTCGGAAGGCTTCAACGACGGCGACGCCATGACCGCCGACAGCCTGTTTCGCATCTATTCGATGACCAAGCCGGTCGTCGGCATGGCGGCGATGCAGCTGATCGCGGAAGGCAAGCTCGGGCTGGACCAGCCGCTGTTCGAGATTCTGCCGAAATATCGGCATATGATGGTGCAGGACAGCTATGACGGTTCGATCACCGAACTGCATCCCGCGCCCCGGCCCGTCACCATCCGCCAGTTGATGACGCATACTTCCGGCATCGGCTACACGATCGTCCAGAAGGGCCCGATCAAGACGCTGATGGAGGACAAGGGGCTTGTCGCCGGCCAGGTCAGCCGCATGGAAATACCCGGCCTGTCGCGCGGAACGCCGGTGCATGGGCTGGACGTCTTCGCGGACCGCCTGGCCGAAGTGCCGCTCGTCTGCGATCCGGGGACGCGGTGGAGCTATTCGATGGGGCTCGACCTGATGGGGCGCGTGATCGAAGTGGTCGCGGGCAAGCGTTTCGACGCTTATCTGCGCGAGACGATTTTCGAACCCGCCGGAATGGCCAGTACCACCTTCCAGGTGCCCGCTGCCGACGCGCACCGGCTCACCACCAATTACGGCGTGCTGGGCCAGGTCCTGGTGCCGATCGATCCCGGTGACAGTTCGATCTTCCTGGACAAGCCGCCGTTCCCGTTCGGCGGGGCGGGCCTTGTCAGTTCGCCGTGCGATTACGACCGCTTCCTGCGCATGCTCGCGCAGTTCGGCACGATCGACGGCCAGCGCGTGTTGAGTGAAACCGCCGTGCGATCCGGCACGCAGGACCTCCTGCCGGCAGGCATGACGATCCCGGCAGGTTTCGGGGGAGCCGCCGGCTTCGGCGCCGGCGGCCGGGTCGGCAAGGGTGCGGAAGCGGGAATATATGGCTGGTCGGGCGCGGCCGGCACCGTGGGCATGGTGGACATGCTCCACGCGCTGCGCTCGCAGATCTTCGTGCAGTTCATGCCGCCCAATGCCTATGACCTGCTGCCGGAGTTCCAAACCGCGCTGAAGGCCGATGTCATGGCCATCCTGGAGAAACATTGACGTGAACGCCCCCGCCCCTGTCATCGCCTTCGCCGGCTCGCACATCGACCGCGCCGACCAGGTCCGCAACGATCCCGCGGCGCTGAAAGCGCTGATGACCTGGCGCGCGCGGCTGCTGCGCATGAACGGGCTCGATCCGGTCCTGACGCCGGAAGGCACGCTCGACTGGGGCAGCCTGGCCGATGCCGCGCTGGACAGCGAACTGGTTTTCCTCGGGCTCGACGGGGATCGCGGCTGCTTCGCCGAAGTGAGGGCTTCCTATCCCTTGGCCGGTCCCCAGGCCGGGCCTGGGAGCTGGAGCGCCTTGTCCGCGCTCGAAGCCGGCGAACTGGCGAGCTACGGCGGCGCCCGGTCGCTGGTGGCCTGGCATTCCCGGCACCGCTTCTGCGCGGTCTGCGGCAGCCCGACGGGCCTCGCCAAGGGTGGCTGGCAGCGCACCTGTTCTTCCGGGACTTGCGGCGCGGAGCACTTCCCGCGCGTCGATCCCGTCACCATCATGCTGGTCGAGCACGAGGGGCGCATCCTCCTCGGCCGCCAGCCGCGTTTTCCCGAGGGCCGCTTCTCGGCGCTGGCCGGTTTCCTCGAACCGGGGGAAACGATCGAGGAAGCCGTCGCCCGCGAAGTGTTCGAGGAGGCGGGGGTTCGGGTCCGCGACGTCACTTACGTCGCCAGCCAGCCCTGGCCTTTCCCGTCCTCGCTGATGATCGGCTGCCATGCCTTCGCCGACGATCCGGCGATCACCATCGACAAGACCGAACTCGACGATGCGCGCTGGTTTAGCCGCGAGGATATCGTCGATGCGCTGGAGGCCGTGGCGCGCGGCGAAATGGGCCGTGCCTTCGGAGCGCCGCCGAAGACGGCGATCGCCCACATCCTGCTGCGCTGGTGGGTCGAGCGCGGGTGAGCATGTTCCATGGCATCGCGGGGGAAGCCGGCATCGGCGGCGCGTCGGCCTTTGGCGTGATACCAACATGCGTTGATTGCGAGTCTTCTCCCCTACCCTTCGGGGCTGGGTCTCGATGCGGATTTGAGGTTCCCGGCGCCAGGGATCACACCAGCCCCAGCTTCGCCAGTTCGCGCGCCAGCTTGGGCGGCATGGCGTCGCCGGCGCTTTCCCCTTCGCCCAGGTCGCGCGGGGCGTCTTCCTCCTTCAGGTAGCGCCAGCCCTGGTGCGCGCGTTTGGGCTTGGTGACGACGGGGATCAGTACCGGGGCAAGGCGGATGTGCCAGCGCCCGTCCTCACGCTGTTCGAAACCCAGGATCGGGGATCGCCCGATCAACGCATGCTCGAAGATCCAGTAGAGCGATCCGCCTTCCATCTCCTCGTGCCGCTTGGGCAGGTAGCGGGTGGTCAGGCGGGCCTCGTCGGCGTGGCTTTCCAGCCAGTCGCGCAAGCTTCCCGGGCTTTCGGCGGAATAGGCGATCTTGGTCATGTGCAGCGGCATGGCCGCCAGGATAGGGCGCGGCGGCGGCTCAGGCCAGCCCGGTAATCACGGCAAGGCCAAGGAACGAGAAGAAGCCCATTACGTCGGTCGCCGTGGTCACGAACACGGCGGAGGAAACTGCCGGATCGACCTTGAAGCGCTGGAGCGTGACCGGAACCAGGATGCCGGCGAGCCCCGCCACCAGGTTGTTGATGACCATCGCGGCGCCGATCACGGCGCCTAGCAGGGGATTGGCGAAGAGCAGCGCGGTGCCGCCGCCGATCAGCACGCCGAGCGCGGTCCCGTTCGCGACGGCGATACGGAACTCGCGCACGATCATGCGCCAGGTGTTCGAATCGGTGAGCTGGTTGGTGGCGATCGCGCGCACCACCACCGCCAGCGTCTGCGTGCCGGCGTTGCCGCCCATGCCGGAAACGATCGGCATCAGCACCGCCAGCAGCGCGAAGCGCGCGATCGCGCCCTGGAACAGGCCGACCACCGACGAGGCGACGATCGCGGTGGCGAGGTTGACGACCAGCCAGCTCAGCCGCGCCCGCACCGTCAGCAGGATCGGCTCGTTGATGTCGCCATCGCCCGCGCCCGAAAGCAGCAGGGCGTCCTCGCCGGCTTCCTCCTGGATGATGTGGACGATGTCGTCGACGGTGATCTGGCCGATCAGCCGGCCCGAGGCATCGACCACCGCGGCCGAGATCAGCGCGTACTTCTGGAAGCGCAGCGCCACTTCCTCCTGGTCCATGTCGGCCGGGATCAGCGTCTGGTCGCGCGCCATCACGTCGTAGAGCGGGATGTTGCGCGGGCAGCGCAGGATCCACGAAAGCGCGCAAGTGCCCACCGGGCGGTGGGTGGGATCGACGCAGAACACTTCCCAGAACTCGGTGGGCAGTTCGCGGTGTTCGCGCAGGAAATCGATGAGATCGCCCACCGTCATCGTCTCGGGCACCGCGACGAACTCGCGGCTCATAAGGCGGCCGGCGGATTCCTCGGGGTAGGACAGCGCCGATTCGATGGCGGCGCGGTCTTCCGGCTCCATCTCGGCGAGGACGGCGCGCTGGTCGGCCTCGTCGAGGTCTTCCAGCATGGCGACGGCATCGTCGGTATCGAGCTGTTCGGCGATCTCGGCCACGACTTCGGCGGGCAGCGCCTCGACCAGCAGTTCGCGCACCCAGTCGTTGAGCTCGGCGATGACCTCGACGCCCATCAGGTCGCGGATCGAGCGGGCGAGCGTAAGGCGCTCGTCCTCGTCGACCAGTTCGAACAAGTCGGCGATGTCGGCGGGGTGAAGCGGCTCGACCAGATCGTAGACGCGGTCGAAATCTTCCTCGTCGAGCGCGTCCTTCACGTTGCGCACGAATTCGGGCTTGAGGCGGTTTTCCTCGTCGAGGCTGCCGGACTCGGTCGCGGCCTCGGCGGCCTCGTCTTCCGGCAGGTTCTCCTTGAGGTCCGCTTCGCTCATGAGCGTCGGTCTAAGCGCCTATTTCGCAATTGCAACAGGGGAGCGAGCGGAGCGCACCGGCCGCTGCCCGTCCCGAACGAAATCTCGCCCACGCGTGACATTGCCGGCGCGCGGCCTATATCGGGCGCCGAGCCCGGCTCCAAGGGGAGCGGTCGAAAGGAGATTTTGCAATGGCCGACGAATACCTGACGCTCACCTTGGATACCGGCGAAGGCCAGGGCAACGTCAAGATCAAACTGCGCCCGGACCTGGCCCCAGGCCACGTCGAGCGGATCAAGGAACTGGTGGGCGAAGGCTTCTACGACGGTGTGAAGTTCCACCGCGTGATCCCCGGCTTCATGGCACAGGGCGGCTGCCCGCACGGCACCGGCATGGGCGGTTCCGACAAGCCCAACCTCCAGGCCGAGTTCAACGCCGAGCCGCACGTGCGCGGCGTCTGCTCGATGGCGCGCACCAGCGCGCCGCACTCGGCCAACAGCCAGTTCTTCATCTGCTTCGACGATGCGACCTTCCTGGACAAGCAGTACACCGTCTGGGGCCAGGTGGTCGAAGGCATGGAACACGTCGACGCGCTGCCCAAGGGCGAACCGCCGCGCAATCCCGGCACCATCGTCAAGGCGACCGTCGGCGAGGGCTGACGGTTTCCTGCTCGTCGGCGTTTCACGCCCTTGCGCGCCGAATATGGCGTGCGAGGCCTTCTCCCCTGATGGGGGGAAGGCCTCGCGGGTCCCGGTCACCGGGGCCTGGCGTCAATCCGCCTGCTTGGCCTTGGCGGCTTCCTGTTTTTCCAGCTCGGCCTCGGCAAGGCCCAGCAGCTTGGCGAGCTTCGCCTTCTCGGCCTTGCCGAGATCTGCGTATTTGCGCGGCGCCGGCAGGGCGGCGGTGGCGGCCTTCACCTTTTCGCCGATGGCGGGCATCTGCTGCATCATCCTGGGCATGAAGGCCTGCATTTTCTCCATGACTTCCGGCGACATCATGATGATGTACGAATCGGCGGCGTAACTCTTGCCGGTGGGCGTGGCGAAGAAGGCGTTGAGCTCGCCCAGCTGCTTCGCGTCGAACTTGGCGGCATAGGCCTTGGCCAGGCCGTCGCGGATTTCCGGTTCGAAATCGGTCATGAGCCCGATCATCTCGGCCATCATCGTGTGCGTCGTGACTTTCAGGCGCTCCTTGTAGGCCGGATCGTAGATCTCCATGATTTCGGCCAGCGACGCGGAGCCGAGCTTCTGGGTATCGACGCCGCTCAGGCCCGCCAGATCCTTGAGCGGCATCTTGCTCATCGAATCCATCATCGAATCCATGATCTTGTCCATGGTGCCGTTCATGATCCGCGCATAGGTGCCCAGCGGAAAGACATAGTCGACGGTCTGCCGCGCGCTAGCGAGGCGAGCGGGGTCGATAGAGGTTTCGGTGGCGGCTTCGGTTTCGCCGGGAGCCTGGGCGGCAAGCGCGGGCGCGGCCGTCAACAGCAGGGCCGGCGCGATCAGCGCGGCAAGGAACTTGGGCATGGGATTTCCTTTCGTCGTATCGGATCGGCGTGGCTTCCGCTCCGTCCGGGGCCGTAGCGTAAGGCCGTGACAATCGGCGGGCTATAGCCCCGCTTGCAGCAGCCATTCGTGGAAGATGCGCACGGGGCGCGTTTCCAGGGCCTTGGGCTTGCAGATGAACCAGTAGCGGTAAGGGCTCTCCACATCGGTGTCGAACAGCCGGGCCAGGCGATCGTCGTGGGCGCGGCGGAAGTGGTCGTCGTGCATGATCGCGATGCCGAGGCCCTGGGCGGCCGCTTCCAGCACCAGCTGGCCCGAATCGAACTTGTCGATCGCGGCGGGCTCCAGGTCGGGCATGCCGATTGCCGTCTTCCAGGCATCGAGGCTGTCGGGCAGGTCCTGGTGGATCAGGAAGGTCTGCTTCGAAAGCGTCTGCTCGTTGGGCACCGATCCGATCTCGGCGGCAAGTTCCTGCGAGACGATGGCGTAGACCTTGTTGTGATCGAGCTGGACACGGTAGAACGCCGGGTCGGGTTCCTTGGCCAGCACGATCGCGGCATCGAGCGTGTCGCCCACGCGGTCTTCCAGATGGGCGCCGGTATCGATGTCGATGTGCAGGCGCGGGTGCAGCTTGCGCAGTTCGGGAAGGCGCGGGAACAGCCGCTGGCCGCCGAACAGCGAAGGCACGCCCAGGTGCAGGCGCAGCACCTGGCCGCGATCGACCTGGGCCTCCACCGCTTCGGCCAGCTCCTCCAGCTTGGGCCCGATGGCATTGTAGAAGGACAGGCCTTCCTCGGTGAGCTTCATCGCCTGGTGCTGGCGCGTGAACAGGCGCTTGCCGGTAAAGTCCTCCAGCGCGGCGACGCGGCGCGAAAGGGCGGACGGGGACAGCGCCAGCTCGTTGGCGGCGGCCTTGGCCGAACCAAGGCGGACGACGCGCACGAAGGCTTCAAGCGCGCGCAGGGGGGGAAGTCGACGTACAGGCAATGGGGGTCTTTTCGTCGTTGTTGCCGATAATGCAACCTGCCGTGCAGATCATGCAACCTTGTGCGCTAATCGCGCGCGTTTTCCAAGTCTTCGAGTGGCGGGTGAAGACGCAGGCGGGTCACATGGCGCTCATTTCCGTCGGTCACTTCGATCCGCCAGCCGCTGTCGTGCTTCAGTATGGTGCCCACCTGGGGGACCTGCCCGGCAAGAACGAACGTGAGGCCGCCGAGGGTATCGACGGCTTCCTCGACTTCGGCAAGGCGGGGATCGATTCGCTCGGCCACCTCGTCCAGTTCGACGCGAGCGTCCGCGTCCCACAGGCCGTCCTCCAGGGATACCAGCAGTTCCTCGGGTGCGTCGTCGTGTTCGTCCTCGATATCGCCGACGATCTCCTCGACCAGATCCTCGATCGTGATGATCCCGTCGGTGCCGGTGTATTCGTCGATCACGACGGCAAGGTGGGTGCGCTGCGCGCGCATGTCGGCAAGCACGTCCAGCGCGCCGCGCGACTGGGGAACGTAGAGCGGCTGGCGCAGGAGATCGCTCCAGTCCAGCGGGGCGCGGCCGCCGCGCGCCAGGATCGGGAACACGTCCTTGATGTGGATCATGCCCTTTATCTCGTCGAGCGATTCGCCATAGACCGGCATGCGGCTGTGGCCGTGCTCGGCGAAAGCCTCGACCACTTCCTCCCAGCTCGCGGAAGCGGGAATGGCGATGATCTCGCCGCGCGGGATCGCCACGTCGTCGGCGTCGTGCTCGCTGAAGTGCAGCAGGTTGCGCAGCATCTGGCGCTCAAGCGGCGTAAGGTCGCCCTTGGTGCCGCCGGGGTCGGTCTCACCCTCGTGCTCGTTGATGACTTCTTCGATCTGCGCGCGCAGCGATTGATCGCCGTCGGACTGGAAAAGTCGCCTGAAGATACGCCAGAGCGTGCCGGTACTGTCTCCATCTCCCGAGCCGGGCTCGGTGTGGCGGCCATTGTCGGCCATTGTGCCTGATTACCCCTGAAGCCTAAGTTGCGCCCCCATATGGGTCGGCAATGCCGAGAATCGCAAGAGCCTTTGTTTCAAGTGCTTCCATCGCATCGGCTTCGGCATCGGAGATCTCATGGTCGTGGCCGGCCAGATGGAGCAGGCCGTGGACGATCAGGTGGCTGGCATGTTCATCAAACAGCACGTTTTTTTCCGCCGCCTCGCGCGCGCAGGTGTCATGGGCAAGGGCAATGTCGCCCAGCATCTCGGGCGCACCGTCAGCGGCGAGTTCCAGCAGCTCGGCACGGCTTAGCATGGGGAAGGAGAGCACGTTGGTTGGCTTGTCCTTGGCCCGCCACTCGCGGTTGAGAACCCGCACCTCCTGGTCGGAGGTGAACAGCACGCTGGCGGTAAGGCGCGGATTGGCGAGTTCCGGGGCAACCTCCTGAAGCGCTTCGAGGACGCGTTGCGCCAGGTCGGCCCAGTCGATGCCGGCGGGCCAGGGGGATTCGATCGAGACATCTAGTTCCATGTCGACACCCGTCGCTTCTTCCCCACTGACATCGCCGTCCCTGGGTGAGCGTCCTTCGACAAGCTCAGGACGAGCGGATCGTGATTCAGGTTTTGGGCTCCTTGCTCCAGCCATTTGTGCGATCGCATGGAACGGCCCGATCAGGATTCATCCTTCCCCTCATAGGCCTCCACGATCCGCCCCACGATCGGATGGCGCACCACGTCGGCGGCGGTGAAGCGGGTGACTTCGATGCCTTCCACGCCCTCCAGCCGCGAGACCGCGTCGGCCAGGCCGCTCATCCTGTCGCCGCCGGGGATGTCGACCTGCCTGGGATCGCCGCAGATCACCATGCGGCTGTTCTGGCCGAAGCGGGTGAGGAACATCTTCATCTGCTCGCGCGTGGTGTTCTGCGCCTCGTCCAGGATGACGAAGGCGTCGGCGAGCGTGCGGCCGCGCATGAAGGCGATCGGCGCGATCTCGATCTCGCCGCTGGCGAGACGGCGTTCCACCTGTTCGGGCGGCATGCAGTCGTACAGCGCGTCGTAGAGCGGGCGCAGGTAGGGATCGACCTTGTCCTTCATGTCGCCGGGCAGGAAGCCCAGCTTCTCGCCCGCCTCCACCGCCGGGCGCGAGAGGATCAGGCGCTGCACCGAGCCGGTCATCAACTGGCTGACCGCCTGCGCCACCGCGACGTAGGTCTTGCCGGTGCCGGCCGGGCCCAGCGCGAAGATCATGTCCGATCGGGCGAGCGCGCGCATGTATTCGATCTGCGTCGCCGAGCGCGGCACGATCGTTTTCTTGCGCGTGCGGATCATGATCGGCGGCGTGCCCTGGTCGCCGGCGATGATGCCCTCCAGGGTCGGTTCGGAGGACATCGCGATCAGCGATTCGACGGCGCCAGCGTCAAGATCCTGCCCCATCTCGAGCCGGTGGTACATGCCCTTGAGCGTGTCGCGGGCGCGGGCGACGGCGTCTTCCGGCCCTTCGATCTGGATGCGATTGCCGCGCGCGGCGATGTAGACGCCGAGACGGTTTTCGACTTGCACCAGGTTCGCATCGAACTGTCCGAACAAGGCCCCCAGCAGCGTCGGTTCGTCGAATTCTATCTCGACACGCGCCCGACGATGGGTCTCGGGGCGGAACTGCGCCGCATCAACGGCACGGGCTGCTTTGCGGGCCATGCGCTCCTTTCGGACAAACTCTTGTTCGCTTCTTCATCATAGATGGCTTGCCGCATCGCGCCATGCAAGCGGGACATTCAAGAAGGCGTGTCGCTTCGTCGGGGATAACCGCGCGGCCTGGCGCGCGGGCAGGGAACTTGTCGCAGCCGTGCGACATTGATGAGCACTTGCTGTACGTCCGGTTCGTGGGCAATTCAGCCGGCCGCGTGCAGAGACCACGGCGCGGACCCGAGAGGGTCCATCGTCACAGGAGAAGTTGCAATGAACAAGCTCATCATGGCCGCCCTTGCCGCCGGAGTCGTCCTGCCAAGCCTGGCGGTTCCCACGCTCGCTTCGGCCCAGAGCGCCCGCGAAGTGCGCCAGGACCAGCGCGAGGTCCGCCGCGACGTGCGCCGCGGCGACTACAAGGAAGCGCGCGAGGATCGCCGCGAACTGCGCGAGGACTGGCGCGACTACAAGCGCACCCATGCCCGCGTCTACCACCGCCCGGCCTATGTGGGTCCGCGTGGCTACCGGTATCGCCCGGTCGTCGTCGGCCATCGCTTCGCGCCCGAGTACCGCGCCAGCCGCTATTGGATCAACGACTACGGCACCTACCGCCTGCCGCGCCCGCGCGCCAACGCCCGCTGGATCCGCTACGGCAACGATGCCGTGCTGATCGATACCCGCACGGGCGCCGCGATCACCATCCATTCCGGCTTCTTCTGGTAATACCAAGTCTCATTGATCGGAACTCTCGTTTCCCTTCCCTTCGTCATTGCCAACGGCCGAAGGCGGTGCGGCAATCCAGGGCGGATGGCGCTGCCCTGGATTGCTTCGGCGGCTTCGCCGCCTCGCGGGCGACGAAATGGGGAAAACGAGTCTCCGGCCAAGAGGCCTGGTATAAGCCGGGCATTCCGGGAAAGCTGGGCGGGCGATGACGCCGTCCTGGATCAGGTCCGGGGTGGCGTGAGCCTGCCGCCCAGCGAGTTCGGGCCCGCCTCGACCAGTTCCACGTCGACGATATCGCCCACCCGGACTTCGCCGGTGAAGTGCACCGACTGGAGCCAGGGCGATTTGCCTAGCCATTGGCCGGGATGCTTGCCCTTGCGTTCGACCAGCACTTGGCAGGTCCTGCCCACCGAGGCCCGGTTGAAGGCATGCTGGTGGCGCCCCAGCGCCGCCTGGAGGCGTTGCAGGCGCTCGTCCATGACTTCCAGCGGAACCTGGCCGTCCATCGTCGCGGCCGGGGTGCCGGGCCGGGGCGAATACTTGAAGCTGAAGCACTGGGCATAGCCCACGGTGTCGACTAGCCCGAGCGTATCCTCGAACTCGGCCTCGGTCTCGCCGGGGAAGCCGACGATGAAGTCGCCGGAAAGCGCGATGTCCGGCCGCGCCGCGCGCACCTGCTCCAGAATCCGCAGGTAGCTCTCCACCGTGTGGCTGCGGTTCATCGCCTTCAGCACGCGGTCGTTGCCCGCCTGCACCGGCAGGTGGAGGAACGGCATGAGCTTTTCGACCTCGCCATGCGCCTCGATCAGGCCCTGGGTCATGTCATTGGGGTGGCTGGTGGTATAGCGGATGCGCACCAGTTCGGGGATCGCCGCCAGTTCGCGGATCAGCCCGTCCAGCCCGATCGTCCGGCCCCTGGCATCCTCGCCGGTCCAGGCGTTGACGTTCTGGCCCAGCAGCGTGATCTCGCGCGCGCCGCTTGCGACCAGCCGCCCGGCTTCGTCGATCAGGTCGGCATGCGGGCGGGAGACTTCGGCGCCGCGCGTATAGGGCACCACGCAGTAGGTGCAGAACTTGTCGCAGCCTTCCTGCACCGTCAGGAAGGCGGTGGGGCCGGAGCGGCGGCGCTTGGGCAGCGCGTCGAACTTGGTCCGCGCCGGCATGTCGGTATCGGTCACGCGCCGGCCTTCGCTGGCGGCGCGGATCATTTCGGGCAGGCGGTGATAGGCCTGCGGGCCGACCACCATCTTCACCGAAGGCGCGCGCGCCATGATCTCCTCGCCCTCGGCCTGGGCGACGCAGCCGGCGACCGCGATCAGCGGCACCGACCCGTCCTCGCGCCGCAGCCGGCCGATGTCGGAATAGACTTTCTCCGCCGCCTTCTCGCGGATGTGGCAGGTGTTCAGCACGACAAGGTCGGCGTCCTCCCCCGCGGCGGCGGGGGCGATCCCCTGTTCGGCCAGCAGTTCGGCCATCCGATCGCCGTCATAGACGTTCATCTGGCAGCCGAAGCTCTTGACGCGGTAGGTCCTGGGGGCGGGGGTGGAGTCCATCGGCGGGCCGATACACGCGTTCGCGCAGGTTTTGAAGGGGCGGGGTGTGGACGGGGGCTGTCGGCTATTATTGTTGGGGCCGGCATGCGTCGAGGGCGCGCGAATGGCTGCAATGAGTGCGTCGCTGCCATTGCATAGTGTGCCCGCAACACCGGCATGTCCGGAAAGTCCGGCCCTGATCTCGTCCTTGCCATAGCGGTTATCGCGAAGCTGCCTCCCGAGAAAGCGCTTCCCTCCCCGAACAGTGCCAACCGCACCGCCTTGCGGTCTCCGTGCGCCATCCGCCCTGTTCCCCTTTCCGCGCAGTTCGGCTAATCGCGCGCCCATGAACACTGAAACGCGTGAGAACCAGACCCTTTACGCCGCCTTCACCGGCCACCTTTCCGCCGCGCTCGATGCGCTGGAAGCAGCGGGCACGCTGCCGGGCGGGTTGAAGCGAGATGCGGTCACGGTCGAGCCGCCGCGCGATCCCTCGCATGGCGATCTTGCCACCAACGCGGCGATGGTGCTGGCCAAGCCTGCCGGCATGAAGCCGCGCGACCTTGTGGAAGCGCTGGTGGCGGAAATTTCGAAGCTGGAGGCCGTCACTTCGGCCGATATCGCCGGACCCGGCTTCATCAACTTGCGCCTCGCGCCTTCGGCCTGGCTGGCGGAACTGCGCGCGATCGCGGCGCTCGGCGCCGACTATGGCCGCTCCACCATGGGCGGAGGCACCACGGTCAATGTCGAATATGTCTCGGCCAATCCCACCGGGCCGATGCACATGGGGCACTGCCGGGGCGCCGTGGTCGGCGATGCGCTGGCGACGCTGCTCGAGTTCGCCGGGCACAAGGTGATCCGCGAGTACTACGTCAACGACGCCGGCGCGCAAGTGCAGGTGCTCGCCCGGTCGGTGCACTTGCGCTACCGCGAGGCGCTGGGGCAGGAGGTGGGGGAGATTCCCGAGGGCCTCTACCCGGGCGACTACCTGGTCCCGATCGGCAAGGCGCTCGCGGGGGAATTCGGCGACCGCTACGCGAAGGCTCCCGAATCGGAATGGCTCGACCTTTTCCGCGAAAGGGCGGTGGCGGCCATGCTGGTCATGATTAAGGACGACCTCGCGCTGCTGGGCATCCACCACGATCTGTTCTCGTCCGAGGCGGAATTGCAGGCCTCCGGCAAGCCGGACGAGGCGGAAGCCTGGCTGCGCGCGAAGGATCTCGTCTACGACGGCGTGCTGGAAGCGCCCAAGGGCAAGACGCCCGAGGATTGGGAACCGGTGGAACTGCCGCTGTTCCGCTCCACGCGATTCGGCGACGACCAGGACCGGCCGATCAAGAAGAGCGACGGCACCTGGACCTATTTCGGCGCCGATCTCGCCTATCACTACCAGAAGGCGCAGCAGGCCGACGCCCTCGTCGACATCTGGGGTGCCGACCACGCGGGCACCGTCAAGCGCATCAAGGCCGCCGTCGCCGCCATGACCGGCGCGGACGGGGAACCCACGCCGTTCGAGGTCAAGCTGGTGCAGATGGTCCAGCTCCTGCGCGACGGCGAACCGGTGAAGATGTCCAAGCGTTCGGGCAATTTCGTCACCCTGGCCGATGTCGTTGAGGAAGTGGGCAAGGACGTGGTGCGCTTCACCATGCTCACCCGCAAGCCCGAGGCGCAGATGGACTTCGATTTCGCCAAAGTGGTGGAGGCGAGCAAGGACAACCCGGTGTTCTACGTCCAGTACGCCCATGCCCGCGTCTGCTCGACCTTGCGCAAGGGCGCGGCGGAAGGCTTCGCTCCCTCTGCCGCGCATCTCGAGCGGCTTGGCGACGAGGAGCTTGAGCTGGTCAAGCTCGCCGCGCAGTTTCCGCGCGTGATCGAAGGCGCGGCGGCGGCGCGCGAGCCGCATCGCATGGCGTTCTTCCTCGGCGATCTTGCCGCCGCCTTCCATGGATACTGGAACCTGGGCAATGATCGCGTCGAAAAGCGCTTCATTGTCGCCCAGGATGGTGATCTTACTTCCGCGCGGCTTTTCCTGGCGGCACAAATCGGGCAGCTTGTGCGTAACGGGCTGGCGCTGCTGGGCGTCGACGCGGTGGAGGAAATGTAAGCCATGGCGATCTCTGACACGGGCCGCGAAGCCCCCGAGGCGGATGCCTCGCTGGAGAACGGCGGCCAAGCCGGCGCGACCGAGCCGTTCGGGGGCGATACCGGCTTCGAACAGCCGCCGCAGCTCGAACTCGGCGACGACGACACCCGCCTGCCCTGGCTGGAGGGCGATGAGGATGAGTACGAGGATCAGGGCGGTTCCGGCGTCGGCCAGGGCATGCTGCTGGTCCTGCTGGGCCTGGTCGCGATCGGTGTGATCGTCGGCGGCCTGTTCTGGGCGATGCGCGGCAAGCCGGATGAGCAGCTCGTGGCCGATGGCGGTGTGGTCACGGCGCCCAAGGAACCCTACAAGACCAGGCCGCAGAACCCGGGCGGCGAAGTCGTCGCCGGGACGGGCGACACCAGCTTCGCGGTGGCGGAGGGGCAGAGCCGCCCGCCGCAGATCGACGGCAAGGACGAAGCGGTCAAGCCGGGTTTCGACGGCGTCATCACAAGGCCCGACCCCAAGGTTTCGGCCAGTCCCGTGTCTTCGGCCACTCCCGTGTCCTCGGGCGGTGTCGGCGTGCAGGTCGGCGCCTATACCTCGAAGGAAGCGGCCGAGGCCGGCTGGAACGCGCTCAAGACGCAGTATTCGGCGCTGTCGGGCGTGTCGCACCGCGTGGTGCAGGGCCAGGCCGACATCGGCACCGTCTATCGTCTCCAGGCCGTCGCCGGCGATCTCGCGGCGGCGCGGACGCTGTGCGGCGGGATGAAGGGCGCGGGGCTGAGCTGCCAGGTGAAGGATTGAGGGACATGGGGCTGTTCGCAGCGCCGTTCATGTCGACTAACAGGCGCGCGGAAGTGAGCTTTATCAAACATTGTCAAGTCCGAGCGATTCAAATCTCCCTCAAAGCGGCCTAAGGGCGTGGGTGGCGGCACTGTTGCCGTCGACCCAAAGGGAGAAAGACCAATGTCGTTTGGTGACTTGTGCCTTTTCCTTGCGGCGTTGTTTGCCTTTGCCACCCTTATTTTGAAGGTGGTTGAGGTGGCAACCCGCAAATAGGCCAACGGGAGGGGGGCGCGTTGCCGCGCGTCCCCCAAACGATTGACCCCCCACCATTGCCGTGGCGAGGGGTCGTCCAAAGGCGAAAGCCAATGTCGTTTGGTAAGCACTATCTAGCGCCAAATCTCTAGGATTTCAACTCTCAACCGTTCTCGATACGGCGCGCCTGCTTGCGGAGGTCATCCACACCTCTCGTCGTCGCTGCCTTGCGGAACCCACGCGTTTCTGCGACGAAATCGCGATGATACCCGCGATTTTCGGCCTTTCCGGGCTGACCCTGACCGACGAGGAGCGTGCCTTCTTTCGCGATGCCGATCCGGCGGGCTACATCCTGTTCGGCCGCAACGTCGCAAGCCGCGAGCAGTTGCGGGCCCTGGTCGATGGCCTGAAGGCGATCCATGGGCGGGACCGCCTGTTCGTCTGCATCGACCAGGAAGGCGGCCGGGTCGCGCGGATGAAGCCGCCGGTCTGGGCTGCCTATCCGCCGGGCGACGCGTTCGACCGGCTCTACGATATCGCTCCGGCCTCCGCGATCGAGGCGGCGCGCGCCAATGCCGAGGCGCTGGGGCTGGACCTTGCCGAAGTGGGGATCACCGCCGACTGCCATCCCTCGCTCGA
This sequence comes from Novosphingobium sp. CF614, assembly GCF_900113255.1. Lineage (GTDB taxonomy): Bacteria > Pseudomonadota > Alphaproteobacteria > Sphingomonadales > Sphingomonadaceae > Novosphingobium. The sequence goes on along the minus strand of NZ_FOOR01000001.1, from coordinate 202,525 downwards.
CGTGCGCCGGCCCGGCGCGCATGACGTGATCGGCGATCGTGCGCTCGGCTCCGAGCCGATGCGCGTCGCGGCGCTGGGCCGGGCGGTGCTGGCGGGGCTGGCGCGCGCCGGGGTGGTCGGCTGCATCAAGCACATGCCGGGCCACGGCCGCGCCATGGCCGACAGCCACAGGGAACTGCCCACCGTCGATGCCTCCGAGGCGGAACTGGAGCTCGATCTCCAGCCGTTCCGCGCGCTTGCCGACACCCCGGTGGGGATGACCGCGCATGTGCGCTATACCGCCTGGGACGCCGATCGGCCCGGCACGCTTTCACCTTTCGTGGTGGGCGAGGTGATCCGCCGGCGCATCGGTTTCACCGGGCTGCTGCTGACCGACGACCTCGACATGGAGGCGCTTTCGGGCACCGTGCCCGAGCGCGCCGAACGGGCGATCGCGGCGGGCTGCGACATCGCGCTCAACTGCTGGGCCAGGATGGACGACATGATCGGCATCGCGAAGGCCGTGCCGACCATGCGCGAAGACGCTGCCGGACGGCTGGAGCGGGTCCTCGCCTCGATCGACCCGGCGCACCGGGGGGGCGACCAGGCCGAACTCGTCGCCCGGCGCGATGCGTTGCTGGCGTTGGGCGTGGGCTAAGCCGTGGACCTGCCGCCGGACATCGCCCCCGAACCGCTCGGCGCGGCCGAGATCGCATGGGACGGCGCGGCCACGGCCGAAACGCGCACCGAAGCGCTCTACCTGGAGATCGACGGCTGGGAAGGCCCGCTTGACCTGCTGCTGGACCTTGCGCGGCGGCAGAAGGTGGACTTGCGCCGGATTTCGATCCTGGAACTGGTCGACCAGTACCTGACTTATATCGAGCAGGCCGAGGCGCTGCGGCTGGAACTGGCGGCGGACTACCTAGTGATGGCCGCCTGGCTTGCCTACCTCAAGTCCGCGCTGCTGCTGCCCAAGGACGAGCAGGAGGACCCGAGCCCCGAGGAACTGGCGCTGCGCCTGCAACTGCGCCTCCAGCGCCTGGGCGCCATGCGCGAGGCGGCGGCGCGGCTGATGGGGCGCGATCGACTGGGGCGCGACGTCTTCGCGCGCGGCGCGCCGGAAGGCCTGCGCGTCGATCGCCGCAACCGCTGGCAGTGCGAGTGGTTCGACCTGATCCGTGCCTATGGCGACGTGAAGATCCGCGCCGAACCGGTGGTCCACATGGTGCGCGAACGCATGGTGATGACGCTGGACAGCGCGATCCAGCGGGTGTCCTCGATGCTCGGCGTCGCCATCGACTGGATGGACCTGCGGGATTTCCTGCCGCACGCGAGCGAGGCCTGGGCCAATCCGCAACTGCGCCGCTCCGCGCTGGCCTCCAGCTTCGTGGCGGCGCTGGAATTGGCGCGTACCGGCCGGGCGGAACTGGCGCAGGAGGAGACCTTCGGACCGCTGCGGCTGAAGGCGGTTCGGCGATAATGTCCAGTGAAGCCGGCGCGCCCGACGATCTCGTCCGCGCGGTGGAGGCCACGCTGTTCGCCGCCGGGCAGCCGATGACGATCGAGGCGATTTCGGCGCACCTCGGCCAGGCGGAGGTGCGCGCCGCGCTCGACGAATTGCAGCGGCACTATGCGGGGCGGGGCGTGCGCCTCGTCGAGCGCGGCAGGCGCTGGCATTTCGAGACCGCGCCGGACCTTGCCCATCTGCTGCGCCGCGAGCGGGAGGAGCCGCGCCGCCTCTCGCGCGCGGCCACCGAAGTGCTCGCCATCGTCGCCTACCACGAGCCGGTCAGCCGCGCGGAGATCGAGGCGATCCGGGGCGTCCAGACCGCCAAGGGCACGCTCGACGTGCTGATGGAAGCGGGCTGGGTGCGCGTCGCCGGCCGCCGCGAAGTACCCGGCCGCCCGGTGATATATGCGACGACTCCGGAGTTCCTGGCCCACTTCGGCCTCAAGTCGCTCAAGGAGCTGCCCGGCATCGACGATCTGCGCGCCGCCGGCCTGCTCGATCCGGTGGACGACGACATGATCGAAGCCGCCCTCGGGAGCGATCATGACGGTGATGCGACGGCGCCCGGTCAGAACGATGACGGGGTGGCAAGTTCGGGACAAAGCGCCTAGATGAGAAGGCGTGGCGGCCTGACTCGGCCGTGACGCATTGGAGTTGAGATTATGGGTAGCTTCTCGATCTGGCACTGGCTGATCGTCCTGGTGATCGTGCTTGTGCTGTTCGGACGCGGCCGCGTTTCGGAAATCATGGGCGACTTCGGCAAAGGCATCAAGAGCTTCAAGGAAGGCATGAACGAGGACGAGAAGAAGTCCTCGACGCAGCCCCCCGCGCAGATTTCCTCGCAGTCGGGCGATGCCAGCCCCGCCGCGAGCGAACAGAAGAACGAGCAGGCCTGAGCCTCGCGAGCTTGAGGGCGCTGCGGGCCGGTGTTTGACGTCGGTGCATCAGAACTGCTGATGATCGTCATCGTGGCGGTCGTCGTCATCGGCCCCAAGGACATGCCGATGGCGATGCGCACGGCCGGGCGGTGGATCGGCAAGATGCGCAAGGTCTCCAACCATTTCCGCGCCGGTATCGACGCCATGGTGCGCGAGGCCGAGCTGGAGGAGATGGAGCGCAAGTGGCGCGAGCAGAACGAGGCGATCATGAAGGCCGCGCCGCAGCTTCCCACCGCGGAGGAGATGCAGCCGCCGCAATCCTCGACCTCCGCCATCGAGCCGCCGCGCCCCGCGCCCGAGGCGGAAGCGGCTGACGAAACGGGCGCTCACGAACCGGGCGAGGAAACGCGGCCCGCGCCGTCGCACCTTCCGCCGCCACCTTGAACCGCCCCGCCATGGCTTTCCGCATCACCGACATAGACGAGACCCAGGCCCCGCTGCTCGACCATCTGGTCGAGCTGCGCACCCGGCTGCTGCGCGCTTTCGCGGCCTTTGCGGTGGCCTTCGCGGTGTGCTTCTATTTCTCCGCCAACATCTTTGCCTTCCTGGTCCGCCCACTGACCCAGGCCTTTCCGGCCGGGCAGGGCAAGCTGATCTACACCAAGCTCTACGAGGCGTTCTTCGTCGAAGTGAAGGTGGCGCTGTTCGCGGCGTTCTTCGTCAGCTTTCCCGTGATCGCCAACCAGATCTGGGCTTTCGTCGCCCCGGGGCTCTATGCCAAGGAGAAGAAGGCGTTCCTGCCTTTCCTCGTCGCGACGCCGGTCCTGTTCACGATGGGCGCGGCGCTGGCCTACTACGTGGTCATGCCCACGGCCTTCCATTTCTTCCTTGGTTTCCAGGGCGACAAGGGCGGCCTCAAGCTGGAAGCGCTGCCGGGGACGGGCGACTATCTGGCGCTGGTCATGCAGTTCATCCTGGCCTTCGGCATCAGCTTCCTGCTGCCGGTGCTGCTGATGCTGCTCAACCGTGCCGGCATCCTCACCCGCGCCCAGATTACCGGCGCACGGCGCTATGCGATCGTCGCCATCTTCATCATCGCCGCCGTCGCGACGCCGCCCGACGTGGTTTCCCAGCTGCTGCTGGCGATCCCGCTGCTGATGCTGTTCGAAGGCACGCTGCTGGTGATGTGGTTCACCGAGCGCCGCGACGCGCGCGCGAAGGTGACGGAGGAAACCCTTGCCGAGGGCGTGGCGGAGCAGGCGCCTCCGGCCTGATTCCGGTCTCGTGGGTCGAGACTCGTTTCCTTCGTCGTTGCCAGGCGGAGGGAAGGGTTCGCGCGAAGGCGCAAGATGAGGAAATTTACGCAGAGGCGCAGAGGAGGTTGTGCTTTGGGCGAAGCCCGCTCGCTTGCCTGACGGTGTGTTTGCCGCGACCAGGAAGCGGGGGAAACGCCTGCGGCGCGGAGCCATCTTCTCTGCGTCTCCGCGTCTCTGCGTGCTTATCAACTGACGATCGAACGGGCGGCTCTCCATTGAACCCGTTCCGTTTCGCGCGAATCCCTGTTTACCGCCCCTTGTCGTCCTTCTTCTCCGGGATCACCCGGTCCTTCGCCGAGGACCAGGCGAGTTGGCCGCCGATCCAGGTTTCCAGCACTTTCGTCGCGCGAACCTGGCCGGGCGGCGCCTGCATCGGGTCGGTGTCGACGAACAGGAAGTCGGCGCGGTAGCCCTTGGCGATGCGGCCGAGGCGGTCTTCGGCGAACATCGCGTAAGCCGCGCCGGCGGTATAGGCATTCAGCGCGGCTTCGCGGCTGACGATTTCCTGCGGTTGCCAGCCGGACGGGGGCTGCCCGTCCGCGCCTTGCCGGGTGATCGCCACCGCCAGCCCCTCGAACGGATGGGCCGGCTCGACCGGGGTGTCCGAACCGAAGGCGAGGGGGGCTCCGGCCGCCGCGATCGACTTCCAGGCGTAGGCGCCGGCCAATCGGTTCGGCCCTAGCCGCGCTTCGGCCATGAGCCGGTCCGAAGCTTGGTGCTGCGGCTGCATCGAGGCGATCACGCCGTGCTGGCCGAAGCGGGGAATGTCCGCCGGATCGACAACTTGCGCGTGCTCGATCCGCCAGCGCCGGTCTCCCTTGTAGGTCGCCGAAAGCTCGTCGATGGCGTCGAGCACGGTCTTGTTGGCTTGATCGCCGATGGCGTGGACGGCGACCTGGAAATTGTCGATCGCCGCGCGGCTCATCAGGTTGCCGAGCTGGGTCTGGTTCATCTGGGGCAGGCCGATGGCTTGCGGATCGTCGGCATAAGGCGCCTTGAGCCAGGCCCCGCGTGAGCCGAGCGCTCCATCGAGGACAAGCTTGAGCCCGTTCATCTTGAGCCGATCGTCATAGAGCCAGGGGCTGGGGCCGGGCCCGCCGATCAGGCCCATGTCGTCGATGCCGGCGGCGTAGGCGACGATGCGGATGCGCAGCCGGCCGAGGTCGGCCGCGCGCCGGAAGGCTTGCCAGTCCTCGATCGAGGTGCCCATGTCGGCGATGGCGGTGACGCCTTGCGCCAGCAATGCCAGCTGGGCCTCGCCCACGGCGGTGTCGCGGTCCTCGGGGCGGGGCCTGGGCAGCTTTGCTTCGACGAGCGCTGTGGCGGCGTCGACCAGCACGCCCGCCGGTGTCTTGCTGCCCGCCAGGCGCAGGATTTCGCCGCCGGCCGGATCGGGCGTCGCGGCGGTTAGGTCGGCGGCGGCCAGGGCGGCGGAGTTGGCCCAGCCGGCATGGCCGTCGACGCGGGAGAGCCAGGCCGGCTTGCCGCCGGTCACGCGGTCGAGCTCGGCGGCGGTGGGCATGCGGTCGAGCCCCCACTGGACCTGGTTCCAGCCCGATCCCAGGATCCATGGCGCGTCCGGATGTGCGGCGGTCCAAGCGGCGACCCGCGAGAGCGCCTCGTCCAGCGAACGGGTGGCCGAAAGGTCCAGCGTCATCCGGGCGAAGCCGGTCGCCATGACGTGGCCGTGCGCGTCGATCATGCCGGGCACCACCACGCGGCCCTTGCCGTCGACCTGGTACTGGACTTTCTTCGGCCGCTTGTCGCCGTGGCGGTAGAGGTTCAGGACCCGGCCGTCGGGGCCGATCAGGAAACCCTCGAAATGCTCGATGCCGCCCTTGCCGTCCGGCGTGATGCCCTCGACATTGTCGACCAGCACATCGGCCCGGGCCGGTGCGGCGATAAGCAGCGCGAGCGCCGCCGCTGCGATATGCTTCACTTCTTGCCCTTCTTCGGCAGCCGCTTGATGATCGCGCTGGTATCGAGCCGGCCGCCGCCCATGGCCTGGATTTCGGCGAAGAACTGGTCGATCAGCGCGGCGACCGGCAGCGAGACGCCAAGGCCGCGTCCTTCCTCCAGGCTGAGGCCCAGGTCCTTGCGCATCCAGTCGATCGCGAAGCCGAAGTCGAAGCGATCCTCGTCCATCGAATGCCAGCGGTTGTCCATCTGCCAGGACTGCGCGGCGCCGCCGGAGATCGCCTCGTAGACTTTGGCCATGTCCAGGTGGGAGGCCTGCGCGAAGCGCACCGCTTCGGCCAGGGCGGCGATATTGCCGGCGATGCAGATCTGGCAGGCCATCTTGGCGATCTGGCCCGACCCGGACTTGCCGACGTGGACGATGCGGCTGGAATAGGCTTCCATCACCGGCCGCGCGGCCTCGATCGCTTCGTTGCGGCCGCCGCACATCAGCGTCAGCGTGCCTTTCTCCGCACCGATCTGCGAACCGGTCATCGGCGCGTCGACGCAGTGGATCTGCAAATCGCGCGCCTCGACCGAGATCTGCCGGGCGATCCGGGCCGATACGGTGGTGTGATCGATGAACACGCCGCCCTTGCGGAGCATGCGGAACACCCCGTTGGGGCCGAGCACGACTTCGGCCAGATCGTCGTCATTGCCCACGCATGTGATGACGACATCCGCGTCCTGTGCCGCGTGGGCGGGATTGGCGGCGATACGGTGCGCGAGCCCGGGATTGTCCTCATCCCATTTCCTGGAGCGCTCGGGCGAACGGTTGTAGATCGTCAGTTCATGGCCGGCCTGCGCGATGTGCCGTGCGATCGCACCGCCCATCACGCCAAGGCCAAGGAAGGACACCCGGCGACGTTCACTTGTGCTCTCGTTCATGAGGGAACTTCTAGCGGGTTTTGCGGGAAAGCAAACCGGGTAGGTTTCGTGGCGGACCGGAGTTTGCTTTCAATTCGGCACGGTTTCCGTTAGGCGCGGCCACCATGGAACAGCCAGTGCTCAAGATCGCTCCAGGGACCGGAAACGCCGCCCTTACCGCCGCCGACGTCCATGCGGCGGCGGAACGCATTGCGGGCAAGGTGGTGCGCACGCCGACGATGCGCAGCTCCACGTTGAGCGCCATGGCCGGCGCCGAGATCTGGCTGAAGTTCGAGAATCTGCAGTTCACCGCCGCCTACAAGGAACGCGGCGCGCTCAACGCGCTGCTGCTGCTGGACGAGACCCGCAAGGCGCGCGGCGTGATCGCCGCTTCGGCCGGCAACCACGCCCAGGGTCTGTCGTATCACGGCACCCGGCTGGGCGTGCCGGTGACCATCGTCATGCCGCGCACCACGCCGCTGGTGAAAGTGATGCAGACCGAGAGCGTGGGCGGCAAGGTGGTGCTCGAGGGGGAGAGCTTCGACGAGGCCTATGCCCATGCGCGCAAGCTCGAGACCGAGCTTGGGCTGACCTTCATCCACCCTTTCGACGATCCGCATGTCGCCGCCGGCCAGGGCACCGTCGCGCTCGAGATGCTGCAGGACGTGCCCGATCTCGATACGCTGGTGCTGCCGATCGGCGGCGGCGGCCTGGCCTCGGGCATGGGCACGCTGGCGCGGGCCGTGAACCCGGCGATCAAGCTGGTCGGCGTCGAGGCGCAGCTCTATCCCTCGATGTACAACCTGCTCAAGGGCACCAACCTGCCGATCGGCGGGGATACCCTGGCGGAAGGCATCGCGGTGTTCGCGCCGGGCCTGTTCACGTCGAAAGTGCTGCGCGAACTGCTCGACGATTTCCTGCTGGTCAGCGAGCCGAAGATCGAAAGCACGCTGGCGCTGCTGCTGCAGATCGAAAAGACCCTGGTCGAAGGCGCGGGCGCCACTGGCCTTGCCGCGGTGATGGACAACCGCGAGCTGTTCGCCGGACGCAAGGTGGGCGTGGTCCTGTCGGGCGGCAACATCGATACGCGCCTGCTTGCCAACGTGCTGCTGCGTGACCTTGCGCGTTCGGGCCGTCTCGCGCGCCTGCGGATCGGCTTGCAGGACCGCGCCGGCGCGCTGTTCAAGGTCGCCAAGGTGTTCCACGAGCACAACGTCAACATCATCGAGGTGTTCCACCAGCGCATCTTCACGCACTTGCCCGCCAAGGGCCTCGTCACCGAGATCGAGTGTGAGGCGCGCGACAAGGAACAGCTCGACGCCCTCGTTGCCGCCTTGCGCCGCGAGGGCTATGAAGTGAAGCAGGTCGAGACGGAATAGACGGCGTCCGGCGCAAGGTTGGCTGGCGGGGTCGCCCCGAATTGGCACGCTGGCAGCCGGTTGCGGCCACGGCGGCGCCATTTCACCACGGGTTGTTCGGATTCTGTAGTTAAAACGCTTTCAAGGTTCGGTCCGGGCATGCATATTCGCATTTCCACGCAGTGCTTGCCTGTCGCAACGTAAGAGGAAGTTACAGCCCCGTGACGGCTCCGGTTCGCTTTCCCCGCTTCTTCGTGACCAGTCCCGCGCCGTGTCCGTACCTGCCGGGCCGTAACGAACGCAAGGTGTTCACCGAACTCAAGGGGCCGCACGCGGACTCGCTCAACGATGCCCTCGGCCGCATCGGCTTTCGGCGCAGCCAGACCGTGGCCTACCGGCCGTCCTGCCTCGATTGCAACGCCTGCGTCTCGGTGCGCGTGGTGGCGGGGGAATTCGCGGCCTCGGGCACGCAGAAGCGCACGCTCAAGGCCAATTCGGACCTCATCGCCACCGTGTGCCGTCCGTGGTCGACCAGCGAGCAGTTCGACCTGCTGCAGCGCTATCTCTCGGTACGCCACCCCGAAGGCGGGATGACTTCGATGGACGAGGTCGACTTCGCCGACATGGTCGAGCATACGCCGGTCACCAGCTACGTCATCGAATACCGCGAACCTTCGGCCGACGGCGTCACCCCGGGCCGGCTCGTCGGCGCCTGCCTCACCGACCGGCAATGCGACGGGTTGTCGATGATCTACAGCTTTTATGATCCGCATCACACGGCGCGGCAGGGGCTGGGCAACTATATCATCCTGGACCACATCCGCCGTTCCCAGGAGATCGGCCTGGCCTACGTGTATCTCGGCTACTGGGTCGAAGGCTCGCCGCGCATGCAGTACAAAGTGCGCTACCGCCCGATGGAAAAGCTGGGCCGCGCGGGCTGGGAGCGCATCAGCGCCGCCGAGCAGGACCGCCTGATCGCCGCCGCCGCGGCCAGTCCCCGCAGCCAGGATGAACTCGGCAAAGCCGGCTGCAAGGACGGCGTGCTCTCCATCGCCAAGCGGTGAGGGCGGGGGCCGGCCCAGCGTCGGGGCGGAATATCGCAGCAGGCACGATGTTTGCCGCGTATGACGGATAGGCGGAGGGGCATCTTGCGGAAGGGGCCGTGGATCATCGCGCTTGGCGCGATCGTGCTGTTCGTCTGCAATATCGCACGTTTCTTCCCGAACCATAACGGTGGGCTGGGCTATGACTATGGTCTGTTTCTGCCGTGGCTGATCGGCGGATATTTCTGGCAATCGGTCAATGGGCCGCTGGTTCCACCTGAATATCTGCCATCGTTCTGTGGCGGCGTGCCGTTCCTGTTCAATCCACAGTCAGTATTCTGGTCGCTGCCCCAGGCGTTGATGGCGGTGATGCCGCCGATGGCTAGCCTGATCCTGTCTTGGGTGACCTTCGGGCTGGTGGGTGCTGTAGGGATGTACGCTCTCGTGCGGCGTGTGTTCGGGGTATCGAGAGTTGCCGCGCTGTTGAGCGCGACGATTTTCCTGCTGAATGGCTTCTATACGACTCGGATGATTATCGGGCACATCACGTTTCACGGGGTGATGCTGCTGCCGCTGATCGCGTTGCTGCTATTTGCCCGCCCGCTCGAAGGCGTCGTGCCTAAGCGCCGCTATGCGGAAGTTGCCGCGCGCTGCTTCTCGGCGGCGTTGTTGCTGGCCTACCTGTTTTATAGTGGGGGGACCAACACGATCCTGCCGATGATGCTGGCACTGACGGTGTTGGCCCTGTTAGTGGCGCATGGCGGACGTTGGCACGCCGGAATCGTCCCGTTGGTGGGTATCGCGGTAATGCTATGTGTGGCCATGTGCGCTTACAAGCTGTTACCGGCGCTCGCATTCGCCGGCAATGTCACGCGGCCGGTGAGCTTGCGCATGACCGGCAACTTGTTCGACTTGCTCGGCGCGGCGGGCATGTCGCTGTTCGTGCCGCAGGTGCTGGCTTGGCTGCCGTCCGAAAGGTTGGTGCTCGATCGGGTGGAGTTCGAATACGGCGTCGGTATCGTGCCGCTGGTGGTGCTGGCCGTGGGATTGAGGGTGGCGGCACGACGGGGCGAGTTGATCCGGCCTTTTACTGGGGGCCGCTGGCCGCTGGTGCTTGCTATCGTGCTGCTGCTCGCGATCCCGATCCTGCTCAACTGGGATGCATTGGGGCTGCGCTGGTTGGTGTTGCACCTTCCCATCCTGAAGATGATGTCGGTGATGCTACGCTTCTGGTTCGTCTATGTACCGCTTTTATGCGTCCTGGTCGCGTTGTTGATCGATTATCTCGTGCCCGATCCTGCGCGGCGCTCAATGTGGGTGAGCGGTGCGATGCTGCTGACGATTACGCAGGCTGCGGGAACAGACATGAGCTATTATGCTGACCAGGTTTATGATCCGGCCCCGCTGATAGCGGCTCATACGCATGTCGCCGCAGGCGGCGGGGTGCCGCCGATCGTGCGAATCGGGGATCCCTGGCTGGTTGATGGCCGACTGCAGCCGAATAGATCGAGTCGCAACGATGCCTTGGTGGACGGGATCAGTGATTACCCCTGCTACGAACCCATGTTCGGCTATCGGATGGAAATGTTCCGACAGGGGCGTCTGGGGGCCGGGCCGGTGCACGATGTGAAAGGCGGACTGCTCAACCTCAAGAATCCGGTATGCTATGTCTTTCCGACCGAGAACAGTTGCCATCCCGGCGATGAATTCACTGCGGCGCAGCGAAGGGAATCCCAGGCATTTAGCCAATACCGTCCGTTCGGCCATATATGGCCAAGCAAGCAGTACGTGGCGGCCTGGATAAGTCTGGCCGCGCTGCTGCTGAGCCTCGGCGGGTTCGCGGTCGCAGCCGCCCTATCGTGTGTGGGACGCCGTCGGACGACCTGAACTCGCCCTATCGAACGCCGCCTTGCACGGATCGGGAAGCGCTCGCTGAACTTTTCGCTCACCCCGTCCCGTACAGTTTCGCTTCGTCCGCGCGGCGGGCCTTGAGGCCGTTCATCGGCTTGTGGTTGTTGTAGATCCACTTGCCGAATTCGTTCTGGGCCTCGGCGAACTTGCCCAGCTTGTGCAGTTTCGTCAGCGTTGCCGTGCCGATCGCGCCGGTGTTGTAGTGGAATGAGACCAGCGCATCGAACTGGTTCTGCGTGGTCGGCGCGTTGCCGAGCACGTCGACCACCTGCTTCACGTACTTGAGCATGTCCTGGTCGAAGCGCGCGTCGCACTGGGCCTGGGTCCAGATCACGCCTTTCTTCACGTCGGGCCCGGTCGATCCCCATCCGATCGTCCAGGGCTTGCCGTCGGCGCTGCCGGGATCGGGATAGGCATCGAACTGGCCATCGGCGCGGCGCTTCTCGCAGCCTTCCCATTTCTGGATGAGCTTGGTTCCCGCCGCGCCCAGTTTCCAGCCGGTGGGCGTTGGCCCCGGTGTGGGCGTCGGTGTCGGCGTAGGCGGGGGTGCGGGCGAGGGTGTCGTTGCGGATGTGGGGCCGGGCGCCGGTGCGGTGTTCGCCGGCAGCGATGCGGCGGCGAGATCTATGGCCTGGTCCAGCGCGATGACTTCGGCCTGGGTGAAACTACGGTCCAGCATTTCGCGGACAGCATCGAAGATCGGCTTCTTGTTCATGGCAGGACTTCCTCTCGCATCCGTTCACATAGAAACAATCATGCGACCGATCCCGCCGTTACTTCGGGGCGTGGAGGAAGAGTTCATACCATGATCGCGGCGATGTAGGAAAGCGTGTTCGCCGGCAACGGAAAAGGGCGTCCGGATTGCTCCGGACGCCCTCCCTCGGCGAACTGGTCGCCGCCCGATCGTGTTTGGATCAGGCGCTGTAGTACATGTCGAACTCGACGGCCGACGGCGTGGTTTCCCAGCGCAGCACTTCGGGCCACTTGAGTTCGAGGTAGGCTTCGATCTGGTCCTCGGTGAACACGCCGCCCTCAAGCAGGAAGGCGTGGTCGGCGGCGAGGCTGTCCAGCGCTTCGCGCAGCGAACCGCAGACGGTCGGCACTTCGGCCAGTTCGGCCGGGGGCAGATCGTAGAGGTTCTTGTCCATCGCTTCGCCCGGATGGATCTTGTTCTTGACCCCGTCGAGGCCCGCCATGAGCAGCGAGGCGTAGCACAGGTAGGGGTTGGCCATCGCGTCGGGGAAACGGAATTCGACGCGCTTGGCCTTGGTGCCGGCACCGTAGGGAATACGGCAGGAGGCTGAACGGTTGCGGGCCGAATAGGCCAGCAGCACCGGCGCCTCGTAGCCCGGCACCAGGCGCTTGTAGCTGTTGGTGGTCGGGTTGGTGAAGGCGTTGAGGGCCTTGGCGTGCTTGATGACGCCGCCGATGAAGTAGAGGCAGGTCTCGGACAGGCCCGCATAGCCGTTGCCGGCGAAGGTGTTCTGGCCTTCGCTCCAGACCGAGATATGCGTGTGCATGCCCGATCCGTTGTCCTTCATGATCGGCTTGGGCATGAAGGTCGCGGTCTTGCCATAGGCCTGGGCGACCATCATCACGACGTACTTGTAGATCTGCATGCGATCGGCGGTGGTGACCAGCGTGCCGAAGGTCAGGCCCAGCTCGTGCTGAGCGGCCGCCACTTCGTGGTGGTGCTTGTCGCAGGGCAGGCCCATTTCGAGCATGGTGGAGACCATCTCGCCGCGGATGTCGGTGCAGGGATCGACCGGCGCGACCGGGAAATAGCCGCCCTTGGCGCGCGGACGGTGGCCCAGATTGCCGGTGTCATAGGACTTGTCGGTGTTGGTCGGCAGCTCGATGTCGTCGATCTTGAAGCCGTTGCCGTCGTATCCGTCGTAGAACTTCACGTCGTCGAACATGAAGAACTCGGCTTCGGGACCGACATAGACGGTGTCGCCGAAACCGGCCGACTTGACGAAGGCCTCGGCGCGCTTGGCGGTCGAACGCGGGTCACGGGCGTAGAGTTCGCCGGTCGAAGGTTCGACGATGTCGCACACGACGATCAGCATCGGCGTGGCCGAAAACGGATCAGTGTAGACCGCGTCGAGATCGGGCTTGAGGATCATGTCCGATTCGTTGATGGCCTTCCAGCCCTCGATCGAGGAACCGTCGAACATCAGACCGTCCTCGAGCTCGTCCTCGCCGATCACGACCGAGCACATCGTCAGGTGATGCCACTTGCCCTTGGGGTCGGTGAAGCGCAGGTCAACCCATTCGATTTCCTCGTCCTTGATCTTCTTGAGGACGTCCTTTGCACTAGCCATTAGCGTGGTTCTCCAGTGATGCTCTTCCGATCCCGAAAGAGGCTAGGGGTATTGCGTAAGTGAGAACTTTCCGGCCCCCCTGCCGGCTCGTTCCCGATCCGGCGCGGGGGCCGGGCGATTTCCTTCCGGCACGTGCCGGAATTCAAAGAGCGTCGTCGTCGCGTTCGCCGGTGCGGATCCGCACGGCCGTTTCGACGGGCACGACGAAGATCTTGCCGTCGCCGATGCGGCCGGTCTGCGCGGCATCGGCGATCGCCTCCACCACGCGGTCGGCCAGGGCATCGGGCACGACGACTTCGAGTTTCACCTTGGGCAGGAAGTCCACGACGTATTCGGCGCCGCGATAGAGTTCGGTATGGCCCTTCTGGCGGCCGAACCCCTTGGCTTCGGTAACGGTGATGCCGGACACGCCCACTTCGTGGAGCGCTTCCTTCACTTCGTCGAGTTTGAAAGGCTTGATGATGGCTTCGATCTTTTTCACGCCTGCCTAGACCCCTGCACTTGCCCCCGGACATTTCCGAAGAGGTTTTCCGGTCCGGGAACCAGATGCCTCGCGCGCGACTCTCATCAAGAATCGTGCCAATGCGGTAGGCCTAGTGGTAGGGCATGTGTGCAGTCGCGAAAAGACCGGAATCGCACGATTTACCAAGCCTGGTAAGCAGCCTGTGGGAAGTCCGGAGCCGCGTTCGGGCAAGTTCTGTTCAAGATTCGGGCAAAGCGTGCCTGGAAATTGTGCAGGGCGGTATATCGGGCGACCAGCCTCTAGAGTCGCAGTCCCGCCGTCTCGTCGAGGCCGGCCATCAGGTTGAGGTTCTGCACGGCCGCGCCGCTCGCGCCTTTGCCGAGGTTGTCGAGCAGGGCGACGAGGCGGGCCTGGCTGCCGTCCGCGGCGCCGAGCACGCGCAAGGTCAGGGTGTCGGTCGGTTCCATGGAGACGCGCAGCAGCAGTTCGTCGGGCGCATCCGCCTCGACCTTCACGACCGGGCTGCCGGCGTAGAATTCGGCGAGCGCGGCGCGCAGCGTGTCGGGCGTGCCGGCACCGGGCATGGCCGAGAGGTGCAGCGGCACCTCGACCAGCATGCCGCGATGGGCGGGCACCACGGCCGGGGCGAACAGCGGGGCATGCGCGAGGCCGACGTGCGCCTGCATCTCAGGCACGTGCTTGTGGCCCAGCGCCAGGCCATAGGCGCGAAAGGCGATGTCGCGATCGGCCTCGAAACGGGCGATCAGCGCCTTGCCGCCGCCCGAATAGCCCGAGACCGCGTGGCAGACATAGGGCCAGTCGGCCGGCAGCAGCCCGGCGCGCACCAGCGGCGCGGTGAGGGCGATGAAGCCGGTGGGATAGCAGCCGGGATTGCTGACGAAGCGGGCCGAAGCCACGGCTTGGCGGCCGATCACTTCGGGAAAGCCGTAAGTCCAGCCGGGCGCCACGCGGTGCGCGGAAGAGGCGTCGATCATCCGCGTGCGATCGTTGCGGATCATCGCCACGGCTGCTTTGGCGGCATCGTCCGGCAGGCACAGGATCACGAAGTCCGCCTGGTTCAGCGCCTCGGCGCGGGCGGTGTCGTCCTTGCGGCGCTCCTCATCGAGAATGACGAGTTCGAATTCGGTCCGCCCGGCCAGCCGCTCGGCGATTTCGAGCCCGGTGGTGCCGGCGGCGCCGTCGATGAAGACGCTGAAAGCCATCAGGCCAGGGCCTCAAGCTGGCCCAGCGCGACATAGCCGACCGGGCCGTCCTCGCCGAGCTGGCCCCAGGTCCAGGCGCCGGCGATGTCGAGCACGTTGAAGGTATCGCCTTCGGGCAGGTCCATGATCGCCTCGCCGTCGCCGCGCGCGGCGACGCGCAGGACCGCGCCCGCCTTGATCGCATGGGGCATCGGCACCGCGTAATGCGGCACGAAGTAAAGCCCGGCGAGCTTGATGTGCGCCAGGTCGCCGCGCACCGGAAGGCAGCCGGGATCCGCCTTCACGCTCGGCCCGGTCATGGCAAGCATGCCGTCGAGCCGGGGCGGGCGGATATAGGAATCATCGGCGACCAACGTGGATGCGTCTCCAAAGGCAAAGATGGGCGCGCTTAGCTGGGTCATGGCCGGTTCGCAAGGTCAGCCATACCGCTGTCTCAGCATGTGCCAGGCCGCGCGCAGGCCAAGGGCGTCGCCGCCCTTGGGCCGGCCCGGCTTGGCGGCGGGGCGCCAGGCGAAAGTATCGAGGTGGGCCCAGTCGATGCCCTTGGGCACGAACCTGTCCAGGAACAGCGCCGCCGTGCTTGCTCCGGCGAAGCCGCTGGAGCCGGCGTTGTTGATATCGGCCACCTCGGACTTGAGGTATTCGCGGTAGCCTTCGTGGAGCGGCAGGCGCCAGCAGGGATCATCGCAGGCTTTGCCCGCCGCCAGCAGCGCCTCGGCGGTGGCGTCCTCGCGGGTGAACAGCGCGGGCAGGTCGGGACCGACCGCGACGCGCGCGGCGCCGGTCAGGGTCGCGAAGTCGATGATGAACGCGGGCTCGCTCTCGCCGGCGCGGGCGAGCGCGTCGCCCAGGATCAGGCGGCCCTCGGCATCGGTATTGCCGATCTCCACCGAGATGCCCGCACGGCTCCGCAGCACGTCACCGGGGCGGAAGCTGTTGCCCGAGACCGCGTTCTCCACTGCCGGGACGAGTACGTGCAGCCGCACCGGCAGCCGGGCCTGCATGATGAGCCGGGCCAGCGCGAGGGCGTGGGCGGCCCCGCCCATGTCCTTCTTCATCAGCAGCATGCCCGAGGAAGGCTTGATGTCGAGCCCGCCCGAATCGAAGCAGACGCCCTTGCCGACCACGGCGATCCTGGGATGCCCGGGATCGCCCCACTCCAGCTCGATCATGCGCGGCGCGTGGGAACGGGCGGCAGCGCGGCCGACCGCGTGGACCATCGGGAATTCGCGCTCCAGCAAGTCGCCGCGCGTCACGCGTATCTCGGCGCGGAAGGCCTTGTGCAGGTTTTCCGCCTCGGCCTCGATCTGGGTGGGGCCCATGTCCTCGGCGGGGGTGTTGACGAGATCGCGCACGAGCATGACCGCCTCGGCCTCGGCCGTCACCGCGCCGATCGAGGCCGGTTCGCCGGTCAGCAGCACGCGCGCGCCTTCCGCGTCCGGATCGGAGAGGTAGCGGTCGAAGCGATACTGGCCGGTGATCCAGCCCAGCATGGCCGGCCCCGGCTCGCCGCTGATCCGGCGGTAAGTGCCGGCGGGCAGCTTCTCCGCCAGCTTGGCCATGCACCAGCTTGAAAGATCGGCGACATTCGCCACGCCCGCCGCGACGGCCCAGCCTTCGCCATCGGGCATGACGGCGTACTGATAGCCGTCGGCGACGAACTTGTGGGCGTCGAGCGCGGCGCGCTGGGGCGCGGACAGGCCCTTGCGGAAGGTTTCCAGCCCGTCCTTGTCGACGAGGTGGATGGCAATGGCCTTCTGGCCGCGATCAGGCTGGATCAATGCGTTCTTGTCGCTCATGGTGAGGTTCTCTAGCCTTGCGGCGAGCTAATGCGCGAGAGGAAAAGTGATGCGAAACGGCGGATGGGCCTTGGCGGTACTGCTGCTGGCAAGCGGTTGCCAGGGCGGGCACGACGATTCCGCCCCCGCCGAAGCGACGGCCGTTCCCGAAACCATGCTCGCCGATAGCGACGCGAGTGGGGCGCCGAGCGAAGCCGCGTCCCAGGCGCCGCCGGGCACCGGACGCTCGATCGATGTCGCGAACGACCTTTACGAGTTCACCTATTCCTATCCCGACGCCGCCGGCGCGATACCCGGCCTGAAGGACATGCTCGATTCGCGGCTCGCCGGCGCCCGTTCGGAACTGGCCTCCTCCGCGCGCGATGACCAGGCGGCGGCGAAGAAGGACGGCTTCCCTTACCGGCCGCACGGTTATGGCGCCAAGTGGTCGGTCGTCACCGACCTGCCGGGCTGGCTTTCGCTCTCGGCCGATCTCTACATGTACTCCGGCGGCGCGCACGGCATGTCCAACTTCGACAGCCTGCTGTGGGACCGGCGTGCAGAGGTCGCCCGCAAGCCGCAGGACCTGTTCACCGGCACCGACGCGCTGCGCGGCGCGATCCGCGATTCGTTCTGCGACGCGCTCGACAAGGAGCGGACGAAACGGCGCGGCGAGCCGGTCAAGCGGGACAGCGAGCAGATGTTCAGCGAATGCATTGATCCGGTGGCGCAGACGCTGATCCTGGGGTCCTCCAACGGCCGGACCTTCGATCGCATCGGCATCCTGGTCGCCCCCTACGAGGCGGGCCCCTATGCGGAAGGCACCTATGAGGTGACGCTGCCGGTGACCGGCGCGATCATGGCCACGCTGAGGCCCCAGTACCGCGCGAGCTTCTCCGTCGCCCAGTGATTGCCCGGCCAGGGATTTCCGCCAGGGATTTCCGCCAGGGATTTCCGCCACGGATTTCCGGGCGAGACAGCATCTGGCAGCGCGATCTCGCAATTCGCGCCGGCTGGTGCTATCTCGTGCCGATGAGCGAATACCAGATCGTCGAGCACGAAAACGAAACCCTGCTGCGGGACGGCACCATCAAGCTGCATGGTCCCCAGGCGTTCGAGGGCATGCGCAAGGCCGGGCGCCTGGCCGCCATGATCCTGGACGAGATCGCGCCGCTGGTGCAGCCCGGCGTCACCACCGCGTCGATCGACGACAAAGTGCGCGAACTCACGCTGGAGGGCGGCGCCGTGCCGGCCACGCTCGGCTATCGCGGCTATGCGCACTCGTCCTGCATTTCGATCAACCATGTCGTGTGCCACGGCATCCCGTCCGAAAAGACCTTCAAGGACGGCGACATCGTCAACATCGACGTCACCCCGCTGCTGGACGGCTGGCACGGCGATTCCAGCCGCATGTACCTTGTCGGCGACGTGCCGCTCAAGGCGCGCCGGCTGGTCGACGTCACGCATGAATGCCTGATGATCGGCATCGCGCAGGCCAAGCCCGGCAACCGCGTGGGAGACATCGGGGCCGCCATCCAGGCCTATGCCGAATCGAACCGCTACGGCGTCGTGCGCGAATTCTGCGGCCACGGCGTGGGGCGTCTGTTCCACGACGCGCCCGAGGTGGTCCACGCCGGCCGTGCCGGCACCGGCCCGCTGCTGCGCCCGGGCATGTTCTTCACCATCGAGCCGATGATAAACCTCGGCAAGCCGCCGGTGAAGCTGCTGAGCGACGGCTGGACGGCGGTGACTCGCGACAAGTCGTTCTCGGCGCAGTTCGAACATTCGATCGGCATCACCGAGGACGGCTGCGAAATCTTCACGCTCAGCCCCAAGGGCCTGCACAAGCCGCCTTACGCCTGACGGAACCGCCCGTTGTCCGGAGGGGCACTCGGTGGAGCGCAATACCGGGTCGTGTGATCGAGCCGCGGGTATTTACCCGCACTGCCCCCGGTGCAGCAGCTTGTGATCGGCCAGTACCAGCGCCATCATCGCTTCCACCACCGGCACGCCGCGAATGCCGACGCAGGGGTCGTGGCGGCCCTTGGTGAAGAGTTCGGTGGCTTCCCCTTCGCGGGTGATCGTCGGCTGCGGGGTGAGGATCGAGCTGGTCGGCTTGAAGGCGGCGCGCACGACCACCGGCTGGCCGGTGGAGATGCCCCCGGCCACGCCGCCGGCGTGGTTTGCGGTGAATTCCGGACCATCGGCGCCGGGCCGCATCGGGTCGGCGTTCTGCTCGCCGGTCAGGCGCGCGGCGGCGAAGCCGTCGCCGATCTCCACGCCCTTGACCGCGTTGATGCCCATCATCGCGCTCGCAAGGTCGGCATCGAGCTTGCCGTAGAGCGGGGCGCCCCAGCCGGCGGGCACGCCGGTCGCCACGCATTCGACCACGGCGCCGACCGAGGAACCGGCCTTGCGCGCGGTGTCGACGATCCGCTCCCACCGCCCGGCGGCTTCGGCGTCGGGACAGAAGAACGGGTTGGCGCCGATCTGGGCGGCGTCGAAGTTCGCCATGTCGATGGCGTCGCCGCCGATCTCGGAGACATAGGCGAGGATCGAGACTTCGGGAATGACCAGCCGCGCCACCGCGCCCGCCGCCACCCGGCTGGCGGTCTCGCGCGCCGAGGAGCGCCCGCCGCCGCGATAGTCGCGAAAGCCGTACTTGGCGTCGTAGGCATAGTCGGCATGGCCAGGGCGATAGGCGCGGGCGACGTCCGAATAGTCCTTCGATCGCTGGTCCACGTTCTCGATCATGAGGCTGATCGGCGTGCCGGTGGTCCTGCCTTCGAAGACGCCGGAAAGGATGCGGACCTGGTCCGGCTCCTGGCGCTGGGTGGTGAACCTGGACTGGCCCGGGCGCCGCGCGTCGAGGAAGGGCTGGATCATCCCCTCGTCGATGGCCAGGCCGGGCGGGCACCCGTCGACGATGGCGCCGATCGCCGGCCCGTGGCTTTCGCCCCAGGTGGTAAAACGGAAAAGGCGGCCGAAGCTGTTCACGCTCATGGCCTGCGCTTTGTCGCCAAGCGGGCGGTTTGTCCATCCTTCGACACCGGCGCGATGAGCGGACCCTGGCGTTTTTGGCCCCATCCCGTTCATCCCGCACTTGTCGAAGCACGATTCGCGCGGCATTGCCTGGCGGATGTACATGAACGTGTTTCGCAGCCGCAAACGGGCCGACATGCAGGCAGAAGCCTATCGCGCCGACGCCGCGCGCATGGCTGCGCTCGCGACCGCGCAGCCGGGCTTCGTTTCCTACAAGAGCTTTTCGGCCGAGGACGGCGAGACGGTCACCATATCCGAATGGGAAACCGAAGCCCACGCCCGCGCCTGGGCCCGCAACCCGGAGCACCTGGCCGTGCAAGGGCGGGGCAGGGCGGAGTATTACGAAAGCTACACGGTCTATTCCTGCGACGAGCCCGACGTGCGCCGGTTTTCGGTGGAGGACCGAGGCGAGTGACCTGGCGCTTTCTCCCCGTGGCGGGGAGGATTTGCGGACGTTCGCTTTCGAGGAATAACCGCAAACAGGACTTTCCTACACATATGCCAATGCGGTACTTTCATCGCATGATCCAGTGTCCGACTTCCCACGTGCCACACCGGTGCGGCACCAAACCGCCCTGCCAACATTCTGGCCAAAATCCGGGATTGCCGCACCGGCTTCGGCCGCTCGTGATGACCAAGGGAAGGGGTGCAAACGTTCCGATCGGCGAGATTTGGTGTAAATCGTGTAAACCTCCGTCACATTGTGAGGGGTGGGATGGTCCGCTTTGTTCGGCATCCACAATCCATGGACAGCGGTGTATCGCGGTATCCGGATCGGTTCGAATTTGAATATTATTATTCAAATTCAGCATTAAGAATGCAAGCATAGGTGACTGTGGTGATCGAGGTATTCGGCATTCCCAATTGCGACACGGTCAAGAAAGCGCGCAAGTGGCTTGAGGCGCGGGGGATTGACTATGCCTTCCATGACTACAAGAAGAAGGGCGCGGACCCGGCCAGGCTGGGAGGCTGGGTCGCGTCGATGGGTTGGGAGACAGTGCTCAACCGGGCGGGCACGACCTTCCGGAAGCTGCCCGAGGAAGACAAGGTCGGGCTCGACGCGGCCAAGGCGGTGGCGGTCATGGCGGCCAATCCCAGCGCGATCAAGCGGCCGGTCGTGGAGCATCCCGGCGGGCTGCTGGTGGGGTTCAAGCAAGCCGAATGGGAGGCGGCATTGACATGAGTCTGCAGATGCTGGCCGCGCTGGAATGGCTCGCGGCGGGATTCGGTGTCATCAACATCACGCTGCTGATCTGGCGCAGCGTGTGGAACTATCCGTTCGGCATGGCGATGGTGGCGCTCTACATCCTGGTGTTCTGGGAGGAGCGGCTCTATGCCGAGGCCGGGTTGCAGGTGTTCTTCTTCCTGGCGCAGGCCTGGGGCTGGTGGCTTTGGCTCAAGGTGGGGGGAGAGGACAACCGAGTGCCGGTGCGTTGGCTCGATCCCATGAGCCGCGCGGTGTGGTGCGTGGCGACGCTGGCGGTGAGCTTGAACCTGGGCTGGATCATGAACCGCTTCACCGACGCGGTCATGCCTTACGCCGATTCGGCGATCGCCGGGGCCAGCGTTCTGGCGCAGATCCTGCTGGCCTTCCGGCGTATCGAGAACTGGCTGCTGTGGATCGCGATCGATATCGCCTCGATCCTGCTCTACATCAATCGGGGCCTTTACCCCACCGCAGGGCTCTATGGCGGCATGCTGGTGATGTCGCTGCTGGGCCTGAAGGAGTGGATCAGCGCGGCGAAGGCGGAGCCGGAAGGCGCTGTTCAGCCGGCATGATGACCGTCTGCCTCCACGGGGCGGAAAGCACGGGCAAGTCGACGTTGGCGCGCAAGCTGGGGCACGCCTGGGTGCCCGAATACGGACGTACTTATTGCGAGCGGAACGGCACCGAACTGCGCCGGGGCGACCTGCTGGCGATAGCGGAGGGCCAGGCGGCGGCGAACCGCGCGGCGATGGCCATGCGGCCGCCGCTGCTGGTGCTCGATACCGACCAGTTGATGACGGCGGCCTGGGCGATGATGCTGTTCGGCGAAGTGCCGCAAGTGCTGATGGAATATCCCAAGGCCGACCTTTACCTGCTGTTCGCCCCCGACGTACCCTGGCGCCCGGACGGCACCCGTTTCTTCGGCGAACCCGCGCAGCGGGCCCGCTTCGCCGCGCTGGCGGAGGAGATGCTGGTGCGCGCCGAAGTGCCGTTCCGGCGCATCGCCGGCTCGTGGGACGAGCGCGAGGCGCAGGCGAGGGCGGCGATCTCGCGGCTGGCCGTGCCGCTCAGGCCTTGTGCGCGGTGACGATGTAGTTGAGCGAAAGATCGTCGGAGAGGCGCAGGCCGCTCGCCGGCGACCAGGCGATGCCCCTCGGCTCGCCGAGCGCCAGCCCCGCGCCCGCCGCAAGCTCGCGCAGTTCGCCGGGCGTGACGAACTGCTTCCAGTCGTGCGTCCCGCGCGGAACCTGGCCGAGCCGCTCGGCGGCCTCGACCAGCATCGCGCGTGAGCGCAAGGTGCGGTTGGGGCAGGACAGGACCATCAGCCCGCCCGGTGCCAGCGCGGCGGCCAGCTGACCCAGGAACAGCGCCTTGTCGGCCACATGCTCGATCACTTCGAGCGAGCAGACCAGGTCGAAGCTGCCAAGGCCGAGCCCGTCCAACTCTCCCTGCCGGTATGTGATCGCGGCGTCCAGGCCCATCGCTTCGGCATGGGCCCTGGCCGCCGCGATGTTCTGTGGCGCGGCATCCACGCCGGTCACCGCCGCGCCGAGCCGGGCGAGCGGCTCGCACAGCAGGCCGGCGCCGCACCCGGCATCGAGCGCGCGCTTGCCGGAAAGCGGCCGGCGCGTGCGCGAATCGGTGCCGAAATGCGCGTCGATCGCGTCGCGGATGAAGGCCAGGCGCACGGGATTGAGCTTGTGCAGCATCGCCGATGAGCCCGTCGGGTCCCACCAATCGGCGGCCAGGGCGCCGAAGTGTGCTGCTTCCTTGGGGTCGATCGTCGCGGTTGCATTGTCCATCACTCCTCCCTAACAGCGCGCCCGACTCTTATCCACTCGCGCGATGGGCGCGCAGGGCAAACGACAGGGGAGCACCGGCACCTTGGCACGTATCGTGATGAAATTCGGCGGCACTTCGATGGCCGGGACCGAGCGCATCCGGCGCGTGGCGGGGATCGTCAAGCGCCAGCAGGAGGCCGGGCACGAAGTCGCGGTGGTGGTCTCGGCCATGGCCGGCGAGACCGACCGCCTCGTCAACTTCTGCCGTGAGGCCAACGCGCTCTACGATCCCGCCGAGTACGACGTCGTCGTCGCGAGCGGCGAGCAGGTCACCTCGGGGCTGTTGGCGCTGACCTTGCAGGCGATGGGCTGCAAGGCACGCTCGTGGCTAGGCTGGCAACTGCCGGTCAGGACCGACGACGCCCACGCCAAGGCGCGTATCGAGGAGGTCGATTCCCAGGCCCTGCTTGCCTCGATGGCGGCGGGCGAGATCGCGGTGATCCCCGGTTTCCAGGGCCTTTCGCCCCACGGCCGGGTGACCACGCTGGGCCGCGGCGGATCGGACACGTCGGCAGTGGCGGTGGCGGCGGCGGTCAAGGCCGATCGCTGCGACATCTACACCGACGTTGACGGTGTCTACACCACCGACCCGCGCATCGTCGCCAAGGCGCGCAAGCTGCCGCTGGTGACATATGAGGAAATGCTCGAGCTGGCCTCGGTAGGCTCGAAAGTCCTGCAGACGCGCTCGGTCTCGCTGGCGATGAAGGAGAACGTGCGCGTGCAGGTGCTCTCCTCGTTCGTCGACGGGAACGACCCGCCGGCCGACACGCTGCCAGGCACGATGATCGTCAGCGACGAGGAACTGGAAGGAAGCGATATGGAACGCCAGCTGATCACCGGCATCGCCGCCGACAAGAACGAGGCGAAAGTCACTCTCACCCGCGTGCCCGACCGTCCCGGCGCGGTGGCCTCGATCTTCGCCCCGCTCGCCGAGGCGAACATCAACGTCGACATGATTATCCAGAACGTCGCCAAGGACAAGGGCGAGACCGACGTGACCTTCACCGTGCCCCAGGCCGACCTCGCCCGCGCGCAGGCGATGCTGGAGGAGCGCAAGGACGCCATCGGCTATTACCGCATGATCTCGGACGACAAGGTCGCCAAGATCAGTGTCGTGGGCGTCGGCATGCGCAGCCATGCGGGCGTCGCCAGCACCATGTTCAAGACGCTCGCCGATCGCGGGATCAACATCCAGGCAATCTCCACCAGCGAGATCAAGGTCTCGGTGCTGATCGACGCCGACGAGACCGAACTCGCGGTGCGGGTGCTGCACACGGCCTATGGGCTCGACGCGGCGGCTTGATTTTCCCGGTTCCCTCGTCCCGGCGATGGTCGGGATGGGGCCGGGATGGGGGCCGGGGCTATTCCGCCGAGATGCGTCGTTTCGTCTCCGGCGTCACGGTAAAGCAGGCGCCCTTGTCCGACGGAACCAGATTTATCTCCAGGTGATGGCGCTCGGCGATGGCCCGGCATAGCGCGAGGCCCAGTCCGGCACCCTCGGTCGCGGCCGAGCGTCCTCCCCGGTTGAACTTTTCGAAGATATTCTCCTGCTGGTCCTCGGGGACGCCGCAGCCGTCGTCGCTGACGATCAGCATCGGACCCTTGCGCAGCCCGAGGTAGACCGTGCCGCCGGCAGGCACGAACTTGAAGGCGTTGTCGAGCAGGTTGGTGATAAGCCGGGTCAGGGGCATCTCCTCGCCTTCGATCTTGACGCCGGGTTCGATGTCGAGCTTGAAGGTATGGCCCGATTCCTCGGCACTGTCGGCGTAGAGTTCGCCCAGGCGCGCGGCGAGGGCGCTGAGGTCGACCGGAGCGAGGCCGTGCCGGTCGCCGCGCCGCGCTTCGCTCGCGGCGATGTCGAGCAGCGATTCGAGCATGCGGATGATGCCGCGGATCTCGGTACGGGCGTCGGCGATGCTCGCCGCGGTTCCGGCCTCAGGCGCGGTCGCCAGGGCCCGCACCAGCCGGTTGTCGAGATGCATCAGCGGGGTGCGCATCTCGTGCGCGACATGATCGGTGGTTTGGCGATGGGCCGCTGCCAGTTGCTTGAGCCGCATCAGCGCATTGGCGGAATGGCTGGTCAGCTCGTCGATCTCGTCGTGGCCCGCCGATCCGCGTTCGAGCTGGGCGAGCGCCGCGTCGTCGGGTTGCCGGAAGGCGGCGTTGATCCTTCCGATCCGTCC
This sequence comes from Novosphingobium sp. CF614, assembly GCF_900113255.1. Classification (GTDB taxonomy): domain Bacteria; phylum Pseudomonadota; class Alphaproteobacteria; order Sphingomonadales; family Sphingomonadaceae; genus Novosphingobium. The sequence goes on along the minus strand of NZ_FOOR01000001.1, from coordinate 177,646 downwards.
GGCGAGGCGATTCGCGGCGATCCAGCCTCCGGCGGCGACAGCCAGCACGGCCAGGATGCCGCCGGTCAGGAACGCCAGCGCGACCTGCCGGAGCAGGACTTCAAGGTCGCGGTGCTCGTGTGCGACCAGCAGCCGTAGGTTGGGGCCGAGCTGGGTGGCGCGGGCAAAGGCCAGCCGCTTTCCGTCAAGCCGGATTTCGGCGGTTTCCGACAGCTTCGCACGCAATCCGGGCCAGCGCTTGATGTCGCCGGCGATGCGTTCGCCCCTGGCGTCGGCGATCAGGTAGTGCGCCGGATTGCCATCGCGCGATTGCAGCACCAGACGATCGTTGATCCGCTTGGTAAGTTCCTTGACGCCGCCGCTGGCGTAGATGTCGACCATGCCGGCAAGATCGACGTCGACGGCGCGCTCCATCGCCAGGCGATTGGTGCGCTGGATCGTCGTATCAGTCAGCAGCCAGAGCCCGAAGGTGATTTCCGCCGCGGTGAAGATCGCCCAGAGCACGATCTGGGCAAAGATCGAGTGGCGAATGGCAATGAACCGGATCACCTGCCGTCCAGCAGCCGGTATCCCGATCCCCAGATCGTCTCGAGCGCGGGCCGGTCGAAACCCTCCTCGAGCTTGCGGCGCAGGCGTCCGATGTTGACGTCCACGACGTTGGTCTGCGGATCGAAGTTCATCTTCCACACGTCGCGCAGCAGCATTTCGCGTGTCAGCACTTCGCCCGCGTTTTCCATGAAATAGCGGAACAGCTCGAATTCCTTCGGGCTGAGCGGAAGGTGGCGATTGTCGCGGAAGGCGGTGCGTGCCTTCACATGGCATTCGAAGGAGCCGTAGAGGATCACGGCGCTGTGCTCGCGGCCCGAGGCGCGGCGGTGCAGCGCGCGCAGGCGGGCGAGCAGTTCCTGGCCCTCGAACGGCTTGGCGAGATAGTCATCGGCGCCGGCGTCCAGACCTTCCGCGCGGTCGGTCGTGCGCCCCAGCGCCGAAAGCATCAGCACGGGCGTGCCGATGCCGCTTTCGCGCAGGCGGGAAAGGATGGTGATGCCGTCGAGATCCGGCAGCATGCGGTCGAGCACGATGACGTCGAAGCGTTCCACGCCGGCGCGCATGAGGCCGGCGTTGCCGGTCGGTGCCCATGTCACCCTGTCGCCGGAATGGGCTGCCAGTTCCTCGACCTGCGAAGCGGCGCGCGCATCGTCCTCGATGTAGAGGATGTTGAGCCCGCTCATGCCGGTTTCGCCCCCCTGGTGATTGCCCACGCCGTCGTCACTGTTCATCGTTGCTTCATCGGTGCGTACCGCGCCCGTCGTTGTCGTGGGTAGAATTCCCCGCCCGCGATGGCAATGGGTGGCAGGGTTGCCGGTGGCGGACTTCGGAGCCGATCCGGTTTGCGGTTCCTCCCGACCCGCGAACCAGCCAGACCCGATGTCCGCCACCAGGCGCGGGGTTACAGGGCGCCGCCGAAGGGGACTGGGATTGGGGCGCCTGTTCCCCCGAACCGATTGGTATGTGCAATTGCGACGCTTCTTGCCGGAATGCGCTTCGGATCGGCGCCTGCGCGCCCTGCCGGCATCGTGCCCGCGCCGAAGACCTATTCCTGAAACGCCGCTTCGAATGGCTTCATCCCCAGCCCCCGGATGTTCGACGGATCGATCGTTGGACGGAAATAAAGCACCGTGCCGGCAAGGTCCCCTGACAATGCTTGTTAGATTGGGCCTGTCAGATTGGGCCTGCTAGATTGAGCCGGTCGGCTTGCGGCCGGGAAAGCAAAGGGCGGACCGCGTGGCCCGCCCTTTGCGAACGATGGTTCTTGGGCCCCTCAGTGGGCGACGGGTGCCGCCGCCGAGGCATCGGTGGGCAGGCCGCCGAGCTGGGAGACCAGCTTGGTATAGGCATCGAGATAGGCGAGCACGATGATCTGGCCGATCTGCGTATTCTGATAGCCGCCGCCCGCCGCAGCGAAAGTGCCGCCGAAGAAGCCGCCGCCACCGGCGCCGAAGCTGACGTCGGACTTGCGGGCATAGCCTTCGACCAGCGCTTCCTCGACAGTGGTGCGCGAATTGACGATCGAAAGCGTCACATTCGCCTCACCCTTCTTGATATTGAGGCCGCCGGCGATGGCGCCCACTCCACGGCCGAACATGCCGCCGATCCCGCCGAGCACGCCGCCCAGGTTGGTGCCGCCCGAATTGTTGTTGGTGCTGACGATGTCGGGTTGCAGGAAGTAGTCGGCCGCCTTGATCTGGCCTTTGCCGATGTTTGAGCCGCCCTGCAGCTCGCCCTGATCGGCCAGCGCACGCTCCATCGCGCTGCTCTGCAGCGAGCGGCCACGGTTGACCAGCGTGAAGCAGCGCGATTGCTGCACGAAGACGCGCAGGATCGCTTCCGGGCTGCCGAGGCTGAGTTCGCGCCACCACTGGTTGTCGGGCTCGACGATTGCCACGGTGCCCAGGTTCCTGGTGCAGACCGGAATTTCCCGCGTACCCTTTTCCTGCGACTTGCGAGCGGAAGACTTGTCCGCGGCAAGGGCCGAGGACGCGGTCAGTGAAACGGCGAGCGCGCCCAGCGCGCAAACGAATCTCTTCATGTCAGATCATCCCTCCTTGCTGCCGCGCTGCCGTGCGCGGGCTGCCCAGTCCCAAAGGCGCGTCGACCCTAGGTCGGGATTGACCCCGGGACAAATGACGATCCTTGTGAGATTGTCTAGCAGGCCGCCGGCGCGACCGCCATGTTGTCGATCAACCGCGCCTTGCCGATGCGGGCGGCGGCCAGCAGCCGCATCGGTCGCGCGGATCGGCGTTCGAGCGGGGCGAGGCTCTCCGCATCGCACAACCGGACATAGTCGACCGAGGCGAAGCCGCCGGCGACGAGGCCGGCTTCCAGCGATGCGATCGCGGCAGCCACGTCCTCGCCCGCCTCGATCGCGGAGATCGCCGTCTTCATCGCGGCGGGGAGGGACGCGGCCTGCGTGCGTTCGCGCGGCGTCAGGTAGGCATTGCGCGAGGACATCGCCAGCCCGTCGGCCTCGCGCACGGTGGCCACGCCGATGATGTCGCCGGCATGGGGCCGCGTCAGGTCCAGGTCGCGGGCCATGCGGCGGATCACCGCCAGCTGCTGCCAGTCCTTCTCGCCGAACAGGGCCACGTCGGGCAGGACCTGGTGGAACAGCTTGCACACCACCGTGGCCACGCCGTCGAAGTGGCCCGGCCGCTGCGCGCCGCACAGGCCTTCGCTGACACCGCTTACCGAGATGTTGGTGGAAAAGCCCTGCGGGTACATCGCATCGACCCCTGGTGCCCACACCAGGTCGACGCCTTCGGCCGCAAGCAGCGCGCAGTCCCGTTCAAGCTGGCGGGGATAGGCATCGAGATCCTCGCCCGCGCCGAACTGCAGCGGGTTGACGAAGATCGAGACCGCGACGTGGGCGGCGCGCGCCCTGGCCTCGCGCACCAGTGTCAGATGGCCTTCATGCAGCGCGCCCATGGTGGGCACGAGCGCCAGTGTTCCCGTCTCGCGCAGCCTGGCGACCTCTTTGCGCAGTGGATCAAGGCTGTGAACGGTTTGCATTGGCTGGGGCAGCTCCGATATGATGGCCCTGCTCGGCAGGTGCGCCAGTCATTAGCGGCGGCGCGCCGCAAGCGGCAATGAAATTGAATGTGGCATTGAAATTGAATTCGTGGGGCCCGGCCCGCCGGCCCGCAGCAGGAAAGCGACCAACAGGCCCGTGACAGCGCATCGTATCGTCTTCGCCAATGAAAAGGGCGGCACCGGCAAGTCCACCACCGCCGTCCATGTCGCCATCGCCCTGGCCTACCAGGGTGCGAATGTCGCCGCGATCGATCTCGATCCGCGCCAGCGCACCCTGTTCCGCTATCTGGAGAACCGGGTCGAGACCGAGCGCCGGCGCGAGATCGCCCTGCCGGGCGCGCGCTTCGCGGTCTACGATGGCGACGATATCGCCGAGCTTGACGAACTCGCCGAGCAGATCGCGGAAGGCTATGACTTCCTGGTCTTCGACACGCCGGGCCGCGACGATCCCTTCGCCCGTCACGTGGCGGCCACCGCGGATACCCTGGTCACTCCGCTCAACGACAGTTTCGTCGACTTCGACCTGATCGGCCAGGTCGAAGGCGAGACCTTCAAGGTCAAGAAGCTGTCGTTCTATGCCGAGCTCATGTGGGAAACGCGCAAACAGCGCGGGATGAAGACCCTGAGCGACGGCCGTCGGGAGATGGACTGGGTGGTGGTGCGCAACCGCGTCCAGCACGTCGAGGCGCGCAACATGCGCCGCCTCGACGGCGCGTTGCAGGAGCTGTCCAGGCGGGTCGGCTTCCGCATCGCCGGGGGCCTGTCCGAACGCGTGATCTTCCGCGAACTGTTCCCTTCGGGGCTCACCCTGCTCGACAAGCCGCACCTGGGCGAGCTGGGCACCAGCCATCTGGTCGCCCGGCAGGAGCTGCGCGGCCTGGTTGCCGGGCTCAACTTGCCGATACCGGCGCGCGGGCAGCAGGAACCGGCGATCGCGGCGGAATGATGGGCACTCCGGCGTGAAGCTGCTCTGGTTGATCGCGCTGGGCTGCGTGGCCTGGCGGGTGTTCGCTGGCCGCTGGCCTTGGCAGCGCAAGCCGCGCGATCGGAAAAGCTTCGCCCAGGCCCAGGCCCGTGCGGTCCTGGGGCTGGAGGCGGGGGCTGGCCGCAAGGATATCCTCGAGGCGCACCGCCGCCGCATCGCCGCCGTCCACCCCGACCGGGGCGGCAGCAACGAGCAGGTGCACGAAGCCAATGCCGCGCGGGATCTGCTGCTGGCCGCTTTGCCGACCGACTCGCGGGGCTGAGGCGGGCATGGGGGAGGGCCATCGGTTCGACCCGACGATCCTGCGCGAATACGATATTCGCGGCGTGGTCGGAGAGACGCTGGGCACGCGTGACGCGCATGCGATCGGGCGATCCTTCGCGACGGTGCTGCGCCGCGCCGGCGGGCGCAAGGTCGCGGTCGGTCGCGACGGCCGTTTGAGTTCGCCGATGCTGGAACAGGCCCTGGTCGAGGGCCTTGCCGCGAGCGGGGCCGATGTCGTGCGAATCGGGCTCGGGCCCACGCCGATGCTCTACTTCGCCGAGGCCACGGGCCAGGACGTGGACGGCGGCATCCAGGTGACCGGCAGCCACAATCCGCCCGACCACAACGGCTTCAAGATGGTGCTGCGCGGCCGGCCGTTTTTCGGGAAGGACATCGCGCGGCTGGGAACCATGGCGGCGGCGGGGGACTGGGAGCGCGGAGGCGGGCATTGCTGCCACCGGGCGGTCCTGGAAGGCTACGTCGACAGGCTGCTCCAGGGACTGGCCGGTGTCGATCCCGATAGGCTTGCCGGCTTGCGGATCGGTTGGGATGCTGGAAACGGTGCCGCCGGCCCCGCGGTCGAACTGCTGACGGCGAAGCTGCCGGGCGAACATCATCTGCTCTTCACCGAAGTCGATGGGCGGTTTCCCAACCACCATCCAGACCCGACCATCGAGGCGAACCTTGCGGACCTGCGCGCGCTCGTCCTGCGCGAGAAGCTTGATTTCGGCGTGGCCTTCGACGGCGATGCCGACCGCATCGGCGCGATCGACGGCACGGGCAGGGTGATCTGGGGAGACCAGCTGCTGTCGATCTTCGCCGAGGATCTGCTGCGCCGGATACCGAACGCCACGGTCATCGCCGACGTCAAGGCTTCGCGCGCGCTGTTCGATGCCGTGGCCGGGCTGGGCGGGCGGCCGCTCATGTGGAAATCGGGGCATTCGCTCATCAAGTCCAGGATGCGCGAGACCGGAGCACCGCTCGGCGGGGAAATGAGCGGGCATGTGTTCTTCGCCGACGACTACTTCGGTTTCGACGATGGGCTCTACGCGGCGGTACGGCTGATGGCCGCGACCGTGAGGCTGGGCAAGTCGCTGACCGAGTTGCGCGCGGCGATTCCGGAGATGGTCAATACGCCGGAACTGCGCTTCCAGGTCGAAGAGGCCCGCAAGTTCGCCGCGATCGAGGAAGTCAGGGCGCGCCTTGCGGCAAGCGGCGCCCAAGTCGTCGACATCGACGGCGTGCGCGTCACTACGCAGGACGGCTGGTGGCTGCTGCGCGCTTCGAACACGCAGGAGGTTCTCACCGCCCGCGCCGAAAGCGAAACGCGCGAGGGGCTGGAGCGGCTGATCGGCCAGATCGACGAACAGCTGGCCCTCTCGGGCCTTTCGCGAGGGCGGCAAGCCTAGGGCGAAGAACTCGAAACGCGAATGAAGACCCGCTCATCCTGAGCCCGTCGAAGGACGAGCGCGCCTCAGGACGTGAGCGTTTCCGGCTAGATCAGCAGCGTCAGCGCGCCCAGTGCGACCGCCACGGCGCTGGCGACGAGCGGAAGCGCGCCGTGCTTGCCTTTTGTCCATCCGCCGACGCTGGCCGAGACGAAAGCCTTGAACAGCGTGTTGAACATTACCGACAGGGCAAGCACCAGCGCGGCGCTGACGTGGTGGAGCGTGCCTGCGGGCAGGCCGCCCATGGTGATGATCGTCGAATCGACGTCGACCGTGCCGGAAACCGCCAGCACCAGCGCCAGTTCGCGGTCGCCGAAACGATCGAGCACCCAGCGCGCGGCAACGGTCAGCACCATGACCAGCAGGGTCAGCATGAAGGCCGGTCCAAGGTCGAAGGGGTTGCGCATCGGCACTTCGCCTTGCGGCTCGGACGAGGGACCTTGGGGCACCTTGCGCAAGTACCAGGCGGCGAAGGCCAGGCTGACGAGAAGTCCCGGCACCATCAGCCGCACGAGCGAGACGAGCGCGAAAGGCGCGATGGCCGCGGTGAGGGCCATGACGCGCAAGTACATGACCGCGGATGCCGCCGAGATCCCCGCCGCGAGGATGGGCGTCTGGGCGGTCCCTTCCTTCATCCGCGTCGCCAGTGAAGCGGTGACCGCTGTCGAGGATACCATCGATCCGGCCGCCGCGGTTGCGATCACGGCGCGTGTCGGACCCAGCAGCCGCGCCGCGAAGTAGCCGGCGAAGGAAAAGCCGGAAACCAGCACCACCACCATCCACAGCTTGCGCGGGTTCCACGCCTGGTAAGGGCCGTAGGGGTGGTCCGGCAGCAGCGGCAGGATCACGAGCGCGATCAGAGCGAAGCGCGCGATCGACAGCATTTCCTTCTTGCTGAGATGGTTGACCCAGTGATGAAGCTGCTCGCGCATCGCCAGCAGCAGCACCATGACCACCGCGACCGCCGTGCCGGCCAGTCGCTCGCCGCTGCCCACCAGGAAGCCGCTCGCCAGTGTCAGCAGGGCGACCACGCTCGAAGTGCCGTCGACTTGCCCGCGCTCGCGCGAGACGCGTTCGTAGCCGAGCACCACCAGCACCATGGCGGCCGCGAGCAGGCTCGTCGCCGGGCCGCGCGCATGGTCATAGAGCACGCCGGCGATGCCGCCCGCGAGCCCCATCAGCGCGAACGTGCGAATCCCCGCGAAGCGCGAGCCGTCCGCCCGCTCGCGCAGCGCCCAGCCGCGCTGGAGACCGACCAGCAAGCCCAGCGCCAGTGCCATGGCGATGCCGGTGAGGCCGGAAAAGTCGGAAAGCGTGGTCATCGGGTCCTTCGGATGGTTCTGGTCAAGCTCTTCGGACAAGGCGGGCCTTGCTGCAAGCTCCGAAGACGTCGCACCCGCTCGCGACCGAGTTACCTGGACCCGGGGCTTTTCCCGCGCGCGGCGATGTGCTCCACCGCTGCCATGGCATTGTCTTCCGCCCCGTTTCGTCGCCCCACCGGCAGGCCAACCCGATGACGGACCAGGGCGGGGTGCCGCCGGAACTCGCCGCCTGGTTCGGTGCGCGCGGCTGGCGGGTGCGGCGTCACCAGGCCCGCATGCTGGCTGCCGCCGACGCGGGCCGCCACGCCCTGCTGGTGGCGGATACCGGCGCGGGCAAGACGCTGGCGGGCTTCCTGCCCACGCTTGCGGCTTTCTGCCCCTCGCGATTGGGCGGGCAGGGACCGCCGGAGGGGCTGCACACGCTCTACGTCTCACCGCTCAAGGCGCTGGCGACCGACGTCCAGCGCAACCTGATCGCGCCGGTCGAGGAAATCGGCCTGCCCATCCGCATCGAGACCCGCAGCGGCGATACGCCTTCGGACCGCAAGGCACGCCAGCGCGCGCGGCCGCCGCACGTGCTGCTGACGACGCCCGAATCGCTCTCGCTGCTGCTCAGCTATCCGGAGGCGCCCGTGCTGTTCGCCGGCCTTCGGCGCGTGGTGATCGACGAGGTCCATGCCTTCGCCACCGGCAAGCGCGGCGATCTGCTGGCGCTCTCGCTGGCGCGGCTGCAGGCGCTCGGTCCGCGGCTGCAACGTGCCGCGCTCTCGGCGACGCTGGCCGATCCCGACAGCTATCGCGGCTGGCTCGCGCCCTGGGGAGAGATCGATACGGTCGAATTGGTCGAGGGCGAACCGGGGGCCGATCCCGAAGTCGAGATCCTGCTGCCGCGCGAGGAACGCATCCCCTGGAGCGGCCACGCCGCGACCTGGGCGATTCCCCAGCTGATCGAGCAGATCACGGCGCATCGCACGACGCTGGTCTTCACCAACACGCGGTTCCTGGCCGAGTATATCTTCCAGGAGCTGTGGGACGCGAATGAGGGCAACCTGCCGATCGGCATCCACCACGGCTCGCTGTCGCGGGAGGCACGGCGCAAGGTCGAAGCCGCGATGGCGCGCGGCGAGCTTCGGGCGCTGGTCTGTACCGCCAGTCTCGATCTCGGGATCGATTGGGGGGATATAGACCTTGTCGTGCAGATGGGCGCGCCCAAGGGGTCCTCGCGCCTGCTGCAACGCATCGGGCGCGCCAACCACCGGCTGGACCAGGCCAGCGAGGCACTGCTGGTTCCGGGCAACCGTTTCGAGTTCCTGGAAGCCTTCGCGGCGCAGCAGGCGGTGCGCGAGGGCCAGCGCGACGGCGACGCCTTCCGCCCCGGCGGACTGGACGTGCTGGCGCAGCATGTCATGGCCGTCGCCTGCGCCGGTCCGTTCCGCGAAGAGGCATTGCTGGCCGAGGTGCGCTCGTCGCTGGCCTATGCCTGGGTCGACGAGGCGATCTTCGCGCGCGTGCTCGATTTTGTCGCGACCGGCGGCTACGCCCTGCGCGCCTACGACCGGTTCCACCGCATCGTGCGGGAGAAGAACGGCGAATCCGGGGCCCTTTGGCGTCTGACCCACCCCGAGCATGCCGCCCGCCACCGCCTGAACGCGGGCATCATCGTCGATGCCGAGATGCTGGACGTGCGCTTCCGCAACGGGCGTTCGCTGGGCCGGGTGGAAGAAGGTTTCGGCGCCAGCCTCAAGCCCGGCGATACCTTCCGCTTCGCCGGCCTGGATCTGGAGGTCGAGGCGCTCCGGGATCTCGAGCTGGTCGTGCGCGCCGCGAAACGCTCGGCGACGATCCCCAGCTACATGGGCCAGCGCATGCCCATCTCCACGCACCTCGCCGACCGGGTGCGTGAAATGCTGTCCGACCGGGCCGGCTGGGCCCGCTTTCCGGACGACGTGCGCGAGTGGCTGGAGGTGCAGGACTGTCGCTCGCACCTGCCCGCGCCGGGCCGGCTGCTGGTCGAAAGCTTCCCGCACGAGCGCCTTGCCTATACCAGCTACTACACTTTCGAGGGGTGGCCCGCGAACCAGTCGCTCGGCATGCTCATCACCCGGCGCATGGAGGACCGGGGGCTGGGCCCGCTTGGCTTCGTCGCCACCGACTATACGCTGGTGGTCTGGGGATTGAAGCCGGTGGAGGACCCGGCCTTGCTGCTTTCGCCCGATATCCTGACGCATGAGTTCGTCGATTGGGTGCAGCAATCATACCTACTGCGGCGGGCCTTTCGCGAAGTGGCGGTGATTTCGGGACTGGTCGAGCGCCAGCAGCCGGGCCAGGGCCACCATGGGCGCAAGTCGGGACGGCAGGTCACCTTCTCGACCGACCTGATCTATGACGTGCTGCGCAAGTACGAACCCGACCACCTGCTTATCGAGGCGGCCTGGGCGGATGCCCGTGCGCGCATGACCGACGTTGCCCGCGTGGCCGATGTGCTGGACCGCGCCGCGCGCGAGGTGGACCATGTGCGGCTCGATCGGATCAGTCCGCTGTCGGTGCCGGCGCTTTCCATGATCGGCCGGGAAAGTCTCCCTTCCGGCACTGCGGACGAGGATCTGCTGGTCGAAGCGGAGACGCTGGCCTCGCTGGCGATGCGGCTGGATGCCGGGGAAGAGGATTGATTTGACGCTGGAAGACAGTCCGCGCGCTTTCGCCGCGGCGCAAAAAAAAGGGGCGGATTGCTCCGCCCCTTGTTGGGTCCCGGATGGGACTTTGGTCCGCTCTTCAGACTACTTGTTGAATTCGGCGAACTGCTCGTTGCCGACGAAGCCGAACTTGGTGACCTGCGAGGCCTTGATGATCTGCAGGACCTGTGCCGAAAGCTCGTAGCTGGCGTTCGGTTCGGGTTGGAACTGCAGTTCCGGTTCGACCGAGTAAGTCAGCGACTGCTTGAGCAGATCCATCAGCATCGGACCACTGATCTGATTGCCGTTCCACAGGATCTTGTTGTCCACCGTGAGCACGACCTTGTTCTTGACCGGGTCGACCGGTGGAGGCGTATCCGTTGGGGGAGTGGCCACCGGCAGGTCGATATCGATCGAGTGGGTCGCAACCGGGATGGTGATGATGAACATGATGAGAAGCACGAGCATGACGTCGATCAACGGCGTCGTGTTCATCTCCATCATCGGCGAGCCATCATCCTTGCCGCCTGACATTGCCATGGAAAGTTACTCCTGTTCCTGCCGTAACGTCAGCCGTTCGGGTCGATCGGGTTGGTGATGAAGCCAACCGTCGGATAACCCGAGATCTGGACGTTGTAGATCGCGCCCGCCACGCAGCGCCACGGGGCGTTGACATCACCGCGAATGTGAACCTGTGGGATCATTTCCGGATTGGCCATCAGGGCCTGCGGACCGCCCGCGCGCTTCACGATCGCGTCAAGGCGCTTGAAAGCCTTGTCGCGCAGCTCGGCCGAGCTCACCGGGGTGATGTTGTTGAAGTAGATGCGGCATTCGCCGCCGCGCGATGCGCCGGTGAAGCCGGGTTCGCCCGCGCTGCGACCGCCGTCGTCGGTGGTCGAGACGGTGAGGAGCAGGTTTTCCACCTTGTCCTTCGATTCGACCGCCGGGATGACCGGGATGCGCAGCTTTTCGATCGTCTGGATCGCGACCGGGACCGCGATGAGGAAGATGATCAGCAGCACCAGCATGACGTCGACGAGCGGCGTCGTGTTGATGTCGGACATCGGTGTGTCGGCACCGCCTCCGCCCGTGGATATCGCCATAGTCTTATCCTAATCCTTGCATTGCCCTGGGGTGGGACGGCGGCTTGCGCATGCATCTTGCCGCAGTCCCGAATCCCCGGCGGGAGCGGAGCCGGGTGGACCGGTTCCGCTGGCCCGTGCTCCTTACGGCTTGGCGGGAGCGGCAGCCGGCTTGGCGGGAGCCGCGGCGGGCTTGGCCGGTGCGGACGTCAACGCGGGCTTGACGGCGCCCTTCGAATTGATGTTCGCAAGGACGTCGTTCGAGAAGCCGGTCAGCAGCTCGGCGATGCGCTTGTTGCGGCTCTGCAGGTAGTTGTAGGCGAGCACCGCGGGAACCGCGACGAGCAGGCCGAGCGCGGTCATGATGAGCGCTTCGCCGACCGGGCCGGCGACCTTGTCGATCGAGGCCGAACCGGCGATGCCGATCGCGATGAGCGCGCGGTAGATGCCGACGACCGTACCGAACAGACCGATGAACGGCGCGGTCGCGCCGACCGTGGCGAGGAACGGCAGGCCCGAGGCGAGACGGGCGTTGATGGTCGCTTCCGAGCGGGCGAGCGAGCCATGCAGCCAATCATGCGCTTCGAGCGAATCGGTCATCTTCGCGTGCTGGTCCTCGGCCGAGATGCCATCGTCGACAAGCTGGCGCCAGGCGCTGTTCTTCTCGAGCTTGGTGACGCCTTCGCGCAGGGTCGGGGCCTTCCAGAAGCTGGTGCGCAGTTCGCGGTACTGGCGCAGAATCTTCGACTGTTCGAACCACTTGGTGAACAGGATGTAGAACGAGCCGAACGACATAACGCCCAGAATGATTACGGTTGCATAGGCGATGAAGCCGCCCTGCTCGAGGGCTTCCAGGAAACCGAACTTGTTCTGCGGCGCGGCTTCACCGGCAGCGGCAAGGATATCAACGATAAGCATGCGATTTACCTCTCAAGAAGAATGCAGGATATAGCCGGAACCCGCGGGACCGGCCGAGCCGTCAAGTTAATCAAGCTTGTACACGATCGCCGTCGAAGCGGACCCGGTGGTCGGGTTCCCGGCATCGTCCAGCGCGGGATTGTAGCGCGCGTAACGGGTCATGCCGTCGCAAGCCGCCGCATCAAGATCGGGACTCCCGCTTGAGCTGGTGACGGAGCAGGCGGAAACCTTGCCGTCCGGTCCAATCGTCACACGAACGCCGACACGGCCTTCGCGTTCCTCGCGCGCGGCGCGGGTCGGGTAGTTGGCCTGAATACGGCCGGCCCAGTTGCCCTGGCCCTTGGGCGACGCGCTCCTGGCCTTCGATGGGCCCGGGGGCGGCGGCGGAGGCGGAGGGGCGGCCGTCGGGACCACCAGAGGCGGCGGCGGCGGCGGGGTAATCACGGTCTGCACCGGCGGCGGAGCCGGGGCGATGTTGATCGGCGGCGGCGGCGCCACGATGGGTGGCGGCGGCGTATCTTCCTTCGGAGGCGGTGGTGGCGGCTCCTCGGGCTTCTTCTCTTCTTCCTTGATGTCCACCGTGGTCACTTTCTGCATGACCTTCTTCGCCGCCTCATAGGCAAGACCCGTGACGAGCGCATAGCCGACGAAGACGTGGATCAAGGCGACAATGACAAGCGCGGTAATCTTGTTGCCGCTCATTTGCTGGTCAGCGTAAGCCATTCAGACGCATCACTCCATTACCAAGCCCCGGCTAAGTCCAAAGCGGACAAGTCCAAAGGCGCCCATGGACTCCCCGGAAGCGGAGCCCATGACGAAAATCGAATTTACCCACCCTGACGGCTGACAATCCGCCAACCGTAAACAAGCGACGGGCCGGCAGACCGTGAGGCATTTTTGTATTTTTGCCCCATTTTGCGAGTTTCCTTAGCGGCGATGCCCCCCCTGCGCAACGCCTTATCCGCGAGGCAAAGGTTAACGGGCGATTCAGGGCAGGTCTGGCGAAATCGTCCGGGGATCATTTGTACCCGGCCCATCGCGGCGTATAACGCTCGGCATTTCCACGGAGATTGTCCTTCATGCCCTTGAAATCGAATCCCCTCATGGCGGCTCTGATCGGGACAACGTTTACATTTCATGCGCTTCCCGTCCACGCGCAGGCCGGTGTTCCAAGCGCCCCGCAGGCGACCTATGCCGATATCGCCGACTTGTCCGATTCGGCCGGCCTGGTGATCGTCGCGCAAGTCATGAAAGTGATGCGCGTGGAAGACCAGCGGGCGCCCGGCAGGCGGCCGGGGCATGGTCGTTTCTATGTCGAGGCGAGGACCAAGGCGCTGTTGACGGGCAACGCGCCGCTCGGCGAATCGGTCAAGTATCTCGTCGACCTGCCGCTCGATGCGCGGGGCAAGCCGCCGAAGCTCAAGAAGCAGGCCGTGTTCCTGTTCGCTCGCGCCGTGCCCGGTCGGCCCGGCGAGCTGCAGCTGGTCACGCCCGTCGCGCAGGAGCCGTGGAGCGCGTCAGGCGAGGCGCGCCTGCGCGGCATCCTCAAGTCTCTGGTCTCGCCCGACGCGCCGGCGCGGGTGACGGGCGTACGCGAACTGCTCTATGTGCCGGGGAATCTGGCCGGGCAGGGCGAGACGCAGATCTTTCTGACGACCAGAGATGGCTCGGCGGCCTCCATCACGGTGCGGCACGATCCCGGTCAGCCGGCGGCGTGGGGCGTCTCGTTTTCGGAGCTCGTCGCGGACGTCGGCAATCCGCCGCAGCATGACACGCTGGAATGGTATCGTCTCGCCTGTTTCCTGCCGAACACATTGCCGCCCGGCGTCAATGTCTCGGAAGGCTACGCCGCGAGAATGCAGGCCGAGGCCGATTACCGCGTGGTGCTGGGAGAACTGGGCGTGTGCGAACGCAACTTGTCGTGACGATCCCGCCTCGGGCCCGCCCTCGGGCCGCGCCCCGGGGATAGTCGTCAAGGCGCTGGAAATTCGCCGGCGGCTGGCCTAGGGCGCGCTCCCGAAAGGGAGCATAATGGCTGAACCGCTCAATATCGCGCTTGCTGGTCTGGGAACCGTCGGGACCGGCGTCGTCCGTCTCATCGAGACGAACGCGGAACTGATCGCGCGTCGTGCCCGCCGCCCGATCCGCATTGCCGCGGTGAGCGCGCGTGATCGCGGCAAGGACCGGGGCGTCGATCTTTCCCGTTATAGTTGGGAAGACGACCCCGCGGCGATGGCCGCGCGCGGCGATGTCGACGTGGTGGTGGAGATGGTCGGCGGCTCCGACGGACCGGCGCTGACGCTGGCGCGCGGCGCGATCGCCCAGGGCAAGAGCCTGGTTACCGCGAACAAGGCGATGATCGCGCATCACGGCCTGGAACTTGCCGCCGCCGCGGAAGTGGCCGGGGTGGCGCTGAAGTTCGAAGCTGCCGTCGCCGGCGGTATCCCGGTCATCAAAGGGCTGAGCGAAGGCGCCGCCGCCAACGCGATCGAGCGCGTCTACGGCATTCTCAACGGCACCTGCAATTACATCCTCTCCACCATGGAGGACACGGGCGCGGACTTCGCCGACGTGCTCGCTGAAGCGCAGCACCTGGGCTATGCGGAGGCCGACCCGACCTTCGACATCGAGGGCGTGGACGCCGCGCACAAGCTTTCGATCCTGGCGGCGATCGCCTTCGGTTCGCGCCTGCGTTTCGACGCGGTCGAGACAATGGGCATCTCACGGGTCAAGGCCGCCGATATCGAGCAGGCGCGGGCGCTGGGCTATGTCATCCGCCTGATCGGCATGGCCGAGATCGACCGCAACGGCGGCGGCTCGCGCCTGTTCCAGCGCGTGCGGCCGCATCTGGTGCCGTTCAACCATCCGCTTGCCCATGTCGACGGCGCCACCAACGCGGTGGTCGCCGAGGGCAACTTCATGGGCCGGCTGCTGTTCCAGGGTGCCGGGGCCGGCGACGGGCCGACCGCCAGCGCGGTGGTGGCCGACATCATCGACATTGCTCGCGGGGAAAAAGGCGCGGCGTTCTCGATGCCGGCGGGCGAACTCGAAGCGATGGAGCCGGCGCCGACCGGACACCGTGTCGGCCGCTCCTATATCCGCTTCACGGTTCCCGATCGTCCCGGCGTCCTGGCCGATATCACCGCCGCCATGCGCGATGCCGATGTCTCGATCGAGAGCATGATCCAGAAGGGCGATCCCGACGACGACGGCGAGGTGATCCTCGCCATCGTCACTCACGAAGGACCGGAGAGCGCGGTGACCGAGGCCATGCGCATCCTCGATGGGTCGGACAGCCTGACCGCGCGGCCGCTGGTGATGCAGATCATCGAGGGCTGACGCCGCGGCCGGCCTTCGTATTCTTCCGGCCCTGCCCCGGTCAGGGTGCGCGTATTTCGCCTTTCGCGATCTTGTCGGCATCCGAGCCGGCCGGGGCCAGCGGGATGGAGGAGAGATCGATCAGATACACCGGCGGCGGCACGCTGCCGATGCCGATGCAGCCCTTCCGGCTGCCCGGGCGGCAATCGGGAAGGCCGCTTACATCGGGCGCGTGCGGCCGTCCATCGTTCAGGGCCTGGGCGGAATAGGGATCCTCATCGCCTGTCGATTTGACCCGGAATTCATCCTCGTCGGGGGCGCAGACCACGATCTCGCCCTGCCTGATCGTCTTGAAGCAGCGGCTTCGCGAGGTGTCGGGCGTGACCCCGCCACGGATCATCCTTTCGGCGATGGCGCGGTCCTCGTCGCTGACTTGAGCAGCCGTCTGCGCGGTCGCTGGAGCGGACACTATTGCTGCAATTGCGAAAACAACCGACCAGCTTCTCGACAATTCGATTTCCTCTGTCTAAGCGGTCTGAACCTTTCCTCCCAGGATTAATCCGGAGTGAACATGCCCGACAAACCGACTCCCGCAAGTAAAGTACTCGACCGCGTTCTCGTCCTCGAAATGGTCCGTGTCACCGAAGCTGCCGCCATCGCCGCTTCGCACCTGATCGGGCGAGGCGACGAGAAAGCCGCCGATCATGCCGCTGTTGAAGCCATGCGCAAGGCTTTTGACGAACTCTATATGGATGGCACGGTCGTCATCGGCGAAGGCGAGCGGGACGAGGCCCCGATGCTGTTCATCGGCGAGAAGGTCGGTGGCGCGCCGGGCAAGGGCCCCAAGATCGACATCGCGCTCGATCCCCTCGAAGGCACCACGATCACTGCCAAGGCCGGCCCCAACGCGCTTGCGGTGCTGGCCGCCGCCGAACAAGGCGGCCTGCTGAACGCGCCCGACGTCTACATGGACAAGATCGCCGTCGGCCCGGGTTATCCCGAGGGCGTGATCGATCTGGACAAGAGCGCGACCGAGAACGTCAAGGCCGTGGCCGCGGCCAAGGGCGTGCAGCCCGAAGACATCATCGTTTGCGTGCTCGACCGGCCGCGTCATGCCGATCTCATCGCCGAACTGCGCGGCCTGGGCTGCGGCGTCGTCCTGATCGGCGACGGCGATGTCGCCGGCGTGATCGCGGTGACCGACGAGAACACCACGATCGACATGTACATGGGATCGGGCGGCGCGCCCGAAGGGGTGCTTGCCGCTGCGGCGCTGCGCTGCGTGGGCGGCCAGTTCAACGGCCGGCTGCTGTTCCGCAACGACGATGAGCGGGCGCGTGCCCGCAAGTGGGGAATCGAGGATCTCAACAAGGTCTACAAGCTCGAGGAACTCGCCAAGGGCGACTGCATCTTCGCGGCGACCGGGGTGACCAGCGGTTCGCTGCTGCAAGGCGTCAAACGGCTCAAGGGCGGCAAGATGACCACCGAAAGCGTCGTCATGCGCGCCAGCTCGGGCACCGTGCGCTGGATCAAGGGCGAACACCGGATCTGAAATCGTCCCCCATCCCGGGCAATGCGCTCCGGGGTGGGGGAGGGCTGCGCGCGGTCATGGCCCCGCCGGTGAAAACCTTCGCGCGCTCTATTGCAATCGGATGACTCATGGCTAGAGGCGGGCGCCTGAGCCAGCAACCTCGGCCGTTTGGGGATTCGCGATGAAGATCATGTCCGGCAACAGCAACCTTCCGCTCGCGCGCGCGATTGCCGGCTATCTTGAACTTCCGCTTACCGATGCCAGTGTGCGCCGTTTCGCCGACGAGGAGATCTTCGTCGAAATCCACGAGAACGTGCGCGGCGAAGATGTCTTCGTGGTCCAGCCGACCAGCTATCCGGCCAACGACAACCTGATGGAACTGCTGATCGGCATCGATGCGCTGCGCCGTGCGTCGGCCAAGCGGATCACTGCCGTGGTGCCCTACTTCGGCTACGCGCGGCAAGACCGCAAGCCGGGGCCGCGCACGCCAATCTCGGCCAAGCTGGTGGCCAACCTGATTACCGAGGCGGGCGCCGACCGTGTGCTTTCGGTGGATCTGCATGCCGGCCAGATCCAGGGCTTCTTCGATATCCCGACCGACAACCTCTTCGCGGCTCCCGTCATGGCGGCCGACATCCAGGCCCGGTACGGCGACGAATCGCTGATGGTGGTCTCGCCCGACGTGGGCGGCGTGGTCCGCGCCCGCGCGCTCGCCAAGCGCCTCGATAACGCGCCGCTGGCCATCGTTGACAAGCGGCGCGATCGTCCGGGCCAGTCCGAGGTGATGAACATCATCGGCGACGTGAAGGACCGGGCCTGCATCCTGATCGACGACATCATCGATTCGGGCGGCACCCTGTGCAACGCCGCACAGGCGTTGATGGACGAGGGCGCCGCCAGCGTCACCGCCTACATCACCCACGGCGTGCTGTCGGGCGCCGCCGTCTCACGCGTGAGCAACTCGGCGCTGAAGGAACTGGTCATCACCGATTCGATCCAGGCGACCGATGCGGCCAAGAATTCCGATCGTATCCGTATCCTGACGATTGCCCCCCTGATCGGCGAGGCGATCCGCCGCATTGCCGACGAAAGTTCGGTTTCCAGCCTGTTCGATTGACGTGACGGGGCCGCCGGCTTTCGGCGGCCCGGGGGCTTCCACCCTATTCCCAGGGCCTGGCCTGGCCGGGCTCGATCCTGTGAAGCGCTTCCAGCCGCCGTGCCTGCCGCGATTCGAGCGCGAGCGTAAGGATGGGCTGCGGCGTCGCCACGAACTGGCGCGGCGACATTCCGAAAAATTCGGTGAACTCGTGGATCAGGTGGCTTTCGTCGTAATAGCGAAGCACCATCTCCTCGCCTTCCTCCGAATCGGCGACACCCCGTAAGTGGCTGGCCATGTCGAGCGCGCGGGCCCGCCGCAGGACCTGCTTGGGCGGCATGCCGAAGTCGCGGTTGACGATCCGCTCCAGCTTGCGGCGCTCGACCCCGCATAGTTGGGCCGCTTCGCTCACCGTCATGCCGGGGTTGCTGAACGTGATCTCCTCAAAGCGGGAGGCAATCGGATCGGGCTCCACGCGGCCAATGTGGTCCACGCGTTTTCGCACCAGGTTCTCTATCGTCCGCAGCCATTCCTCGGGCGTGGCGTCCGTTTCGAGTTTCTCCAAGACCTTTTCCCAGGGAATGGTCACGGCGCTGGTCAGGATCAGGCGGTCGATGAAATCGCTGAGCCGCGGTCCGCGCAGCGCGGTGCAGGCCCCCGGGCGGATGGAGATGCCCACGCTGATGAAGCTGCCGGTCACGGTGATCGGCATGCGCTTCGATTGCGGGCCGAAGAACAGCGCGGCGCGTTCGAACGCTTCGGGTCCGGTCGCAGTTTGGGCCGTCCACTTTCCGGCGAGCTGTATCCGCACGCAGGCCGTATCGTTGAACAGGCCGCACGACAGCACGTAGTCATCCGGCGCGACAACCTTGGTCACATAGAGGCGTGCGATCCAGGGCGCCAGATCAGGCGCCGGAGCGCGATTGTAAGACAGGGGTTGCCCGTCTTTCGTGACTCCTTGTTCCGGCGCGATCGACGAATCGACAGCCGGGCGTTTTTTTCGGTTCATGCCCCCACTCTTGCCGCTGTCCCCAAAGCCTGCATTACGGTTCGAGGCGAGGCGCCGCAATGGCAGAAAACCCCCATGGACATGTGGTTGCCCACCATATTTCACACAACACACGATTGTTGTGCGATTGTTGAGAGGCGCCTTGACCAAAACGAGCGCGGATGGGCACAGGACGGCCATGAAGATCGAACAGGACATTGCCTTGGCGCTGCGGCTTGCCGATGCCGCCGGGGACGCGATTCGCCCCTATTTCCGCAACGGCTTGAGCGCCGAGCGCAAGGCCGACGCCACCCCGGTGACGATCGCCGACCAGGCGGCGGAGGAAGCCATGCGGCGGATTTTGAAAGCGGAAGCCGCGCGCGACACGATCATCGGCGAGGAGTTCGGCACGGACGAGGGGTCTTCCGTCCGGACCTGGGTGCTGGACCCGATCGATGGCACCGTCTCGTTCATTGCCGGACGGCCGATCTTCGGGACGCTGATCGCGCTGCTGGTCGATGGTTGGCCGGTCCTGGGGATCATCGACCAGCCGATCCTGGGAGAACGATGGATCGGCGCAAGCGGCCGGGCCACGACCTTCAACGGCCGCGAGGTGCGCACCCGTGCGTGCCGGGAACTGTCGGAAGCCATGCTGGCGACCACCGGCCCCCAGTATTTCGACGATCACCAGGGCGCGCACTTCATGGCCCTGGCGGCACGCACCGATCATCGGCGGATGATGATGGGCGGGGACTGCTACAACTATGGGTTGCTGGCCAGCGGGCAGATCGACCTGGTCTGCGAGGCGGGGCTGAAGCTGCATGACTGGGCGGCACTGGTTCCGGTGGTCGAGGGGGCCGGCGGGACGATGTGCGACTGGAACGGCGATCCGCTCAATGCCCGGTCCGACGGTCACGTCCTGGCGATCGGCGACCCGGCGCGGCTGGAAGACGTCGTGGAAGCACTTGCCTGCCATCATTGAGCCCGGTGTGCGGCAGCCCGTGCGCCTCTTCGTCTACGGGACGCTGCAGCCGCTGGCGGGCACGCGCATGGCGCGGTGGATCGCGGCGAGGCTGACGCGCGCGGAGCCGGCCTGCGTGCCCGGCAGGCTGTTCGCCGTCCGCGATGGCCGGGGCTGGTTTCCGGCGCTGGTGCCGGCGCGGTCGGCCGCGCGGGTGCGTGGGACCCTGTGCGAACTCATGCTCACGTCCGGTGAACTGGTGCTGCTGGACCGCTACGAGGGCATCGAATACCGGCGCGTCTGGCTGCCGGTGCGGATGGACGGGGGCAGCCGGATGCGCGCGCAGGCCTATCGGTGGCGCTTGGCCTTGCCGCCGAAATCTCCGATGATCGCGGGGGGCGATTTCCTCGACTGGCTGCGCCGGACCGGCCGGCAACCGTTCGAGGCCCTTGCCTTTCCGCCTTTCCCGCACTAAAGGCGCGCCCTTCAATCGACACGGTTGGGTCTTTCAAGAGATTCGCGGGTCGGCCTGGCGAAAAGGGCTGCCAGGGCTGACCGGACGTGTCCCTGAAAAGGAGACGAAAATGCCCAAGTTGAAGACCAAGAGCGGTGTGAAGAAGCGCTTCAAGCTCACCGCCACCGGCAAGGTGAAGCACGGCGTTGCCGGCAAGCGCCACCGCCTTATCAGCCATAACGGCAAGTACATCCGCCAGAATCGCGGCACTGAAGTGATTTCCGACGCTGACGCGAAGGTCATCAAGAAGTGGGCGCCCTACGGGCTGAACTGAGGAGCGCTAGCACATGAGCCGTATCAAGAGGGGTGTCACCACCCGCGCCAAGCACAAGCGGATCCTGGACCAGGCCAAGGGCTATCGGGGCCGCCGCAAGAACACCATCCGCGTCGCCCGCCAGGCCGTCGAGAAGGCCGGGCAGTACGCCTATCGCGACCGCAAGGTGAAGAAGCGGAGCTTCCGCGCCCTGTGGATCCAGCGCATCAACGCCGCCGTCCGCGCCGAGGGCCTGACCTATTCGCAGTTCATTCACGGCGCCAAGCTCGCCGGGATCGAGCTGGACCGCAAGGCGATGGCCGATCTCGCGATGAACGAGGGCGGGGTCTTTACCGCCGTCATCGCGCAGGCGAAGGCGGCGCTGCCGGCGTAATCACGCCGACACGAAGGTTTCGTTTCTAGGCGCGAATAATGGGGCGTGGATGGCGGGTGCCGTCCGCGCCCTTTTCGCGTAACGTGAATATCCCCTTTGATTTCGGCATTCCCGCGCAGGCGGGAACCCATCTTCGGAGGGTGCGGATGCGGGATACGTTTCAGCCGACAGTCTACCTCCTGGCTTCGCACCGCCAAGGTACACTCTATGTCGGTGTCACGTCTGATCTGCTGCGGCGCTTGCATCAGCACCGGGAAGGCTTGATCGACGGCTTCACGAAGGACTACGGCGTCCACCGCCTCGTTTGGTTTGAACAGCATGGGACAATGGAGCACGCGATCACTCGTGAGAAACGGATCAAGAAGTGGAATCGTGCCTGGAAAATTGCCTTGATCGAAGCGGCGAATCCGGACTGGCGCGATCTGGCGGTGGATTGGGGCTTCGATCCTCTGTCATCGCACCGGATTGTCAGGGGATAGGGCAGGAGATGGGTTCCCGCCTGCGCGGGAATGACGAGGTATTATGGAAGACGTAGAACTCAGGAAGCTGGACGAGATCCTTGATTTGGGCGTCACGTCCGAACAGTATCACTCCACGCGGCGCAAAATATTGCAAGCGATTGAGGAAGCGGGAACGCTCGTCGATCTGGAGAGGGAACGGATAGCCAGCCTCGGTAAGGCAGGTGTAGTCAGTCAGTGGCTGAAGTTGATTGGAACCGTTCCGCCTGAAAATCGGCCGTTCGTTTCCAGCCGTTTCAACCGATTGAAGGACGAAATCACTTCTGCGCTTGCCGCGCGCAGAGCCATGCTCGAAGCCGCCGCGCTAGATGCCCGTCTCGCCGCCGAGACCATCGACCTCTCGCTGCCCGCGCCCGAAGCGCCGAAAGGTTCGGTCCATCCGATCTCACAGGTCATGGACGAACTGGCCGAGATTTTCGCCGACATGGGCTTCGCCGTCGCCACCGGTCCCGAGATCGAGGACGACTGGCACAACTTCACGGCGCTCAACATGCCCGAAAGCCATCCGGCGCGCGCGATGCACGATACTTTCTATTTCCCCGACCGCAACGGAGGCGGGCGTGAGATGCTGCTGCGCACGCACACCTCGCCAGTGCAGATCCGCTCGATGCTGGCGCAAGGCGCGCCGCTGCGCGTGATCGCGCCGGGCCGGGTCTACCGTTCGGACAGCGACGCCACGCACACGCCGATGTTCCACCAGATCGAAGGCCTGGTGATCGACAAGGGCATCCACCTGGGGCACCTCAAGTGGACGCTCGAGACGTTCCTCAAGGCCTTCTTCGAGCGCGACGACATCGTCCTGCGCCTGCGCCCCAGCTACTTCCCTTTCACCGAGCCTTCGGTCGAGGTCGACGTCGGCTACGCCAACGAGGGCGGCCGCCGCGTGGTCGGCGGTTCGGGAGACGCGCCGGGCCATGCCTGGATGGAAGTGCTGGGATCGGGCATGGTCAACCGCCGGGTGATAGAGGCCGGCGGGCTCGATCCGGACGCGTGGCAGGGCTTCGCCTTCGGCACCGGCGTCGATCGCCTCGCCATGCTGAAATACGGGATGGACGATTTGCGCGCCTTCTTCGACGGCGACGTGCGCTGGCTGTCCCACTATGGATTCTCCGCCCTCGACGTGCCGACCCTTTCGGGCGGCGTCGGCATGCCGGTCTGAGCGGAAGGAAGCAGGACATGAAATTTTCGCTTTCCTGGCTGAAGCAATACCTGGAAACCGAAGCGACGGTCGAGCAGGTCGCCGCCAGGCTCAACGCCATCGGCCTCGAGGTCGAGGGCATCGAGGATCCGGCGGCGAAGCTCTCCGGCTTTCGCGTGGCGCGCGTGCTGACCGCTGAAAGGCACCCGCAGGCGGACAAGCTGCAGGTGCTGACCGTGGACACCGGCGAAGGCGATCCGTTGCAGGTGGTCTGCGGCGCGCCCAATGCGCGCGCGGGGCTCGTCGGCGTGCTGGGCCTGCCCGGCGCGACGGTTCCGGCCAACGGCCTCGTCCTTCGCAAGTCGGCGATTCGCGGCGTCGAATCCAACGGCATGATGTGCTCGACCCGCGAGCTGGAGTTGGGCGAGGACCATGACGGCATCATCGAACTGCCCGCGGACGCGCCGGTCGGGATGGCCTTTGCCGAATACCATGGCGCCGATCCCGTGATCGAGGTGGCGGTCACGCCCAACCGGCCGGACTGCATGGGCATCTATGGCATCGCCCGCGATCTCGCGGCGGCGGGGCTGGGCACGCTTCAGCCGATCGGGGCACTGGATATCTCCGGCAGCTATCCTTGCCCGGTCGAAATCCGGACCGATGATCCCGAAGGCTGTCCCGCCTTTTATGGCCGAGTTATCCGGGGCGTGCGGAACGGTCCTTCGCCGCAGTGGCTGCAGGATCGGTTGAAATCCGCCGGCCAGCGGCCGATTTCGGCACTGGTCGATGCGACCAACTATATGATGCTGGCCCATGGCCGCCCGGCGCATGCCTATGACCTCGCGAAGCTGAACGGCCCGGTCGTCGCGCGCCGCGCGAAGGATGGCGAGACCGTGGCGGCGCTCAACGAGAAGACTTACACGCTCGACAGCGGCATGACCGTGATCGCCGATGACGGCGGGGTTCACGACATCGCCGGGATCATGGGCGGCGCGCATTCGGGATGCGGTGAGGAGACCACCGATGTCCTGCTCGAGATCGCCTATTTCGATCCCGAGCGGATCGCCGCGACCGGACGCAAGCTCAACCTCACCTCGGACGCGCGCAGCCGGTTCGAGCGCGGGATCGACCCGGGCTTTCTCGACACCGGCCTTGCCCACCTGACCGAGTTGATCCAGACGCTGTGCGGCGGCGAAGCTTCGGAAGTGATGCGCGCGGGTACGGCGCCGGATAGGCCCAGGATCGTCCACTTCGCGCCCGCGCTGGTCGAGAAACTCGGCGGCGTGCGGGTGGAGCCCGGCGAGCAGAAGCGTATCCTCGCCAGCCTCGGCTTCACGGTGGTGGGCGAGGAAGCGAACTGGGAGGAGGAGTGGGCGGTCACCGTCCCGGGCTGGCGCCCGGATATCGACGGCGCGCCGGACATCGT
Source organism: Novosphingobium sp. CF614 (assembly GCF_900113255.1). Lineage (GTDB taxonomy): Bacteria > Pseudomonadota > Alphaproteobacteria > Sphingomonadales > Sphingomonadaceae > Novosphingobium. The sequence goes on along the minus strand of NZ_FOOR01000001.1, from coordinate 153,227 downwards.
CGAGGAAGTCGTGCGCATCCACGGGCTCGACAAGGTGGAGAGCGTCGCGCTGCCGCGCGCGGACGGCGTCGCCCGGCCGACCGCCACCTCTGCCCAGAAACTGGAGCGCCGCGTGCGCCGCGCCGCCGCCGCGCGCGGGCTGCATGAGGCGGTTACATGGTCGTTTCTGCCGGAAGCCGATGCCGAAGTGTTCGCGCCCGGCAACGGCGGCCTGTGGCTGCTGTCGAACCCGATCAGCGAGGATATGAAGGCGATGCGCCCCTCGCTGCTGCCGGGACTGCTTTCGGCGGCCAGGCGCAATCTCGATCGTGGCGCTTCGTCATTGCGGCTGTTCGAAGTGGGCCGCCGCTATTTGCGCGGCGAGGCCGGAACAAGCGACGAGCGGCTGACCCTTGGCCTGGTGCTGGCGGGCGAGAAGACCCCGCGCGGCTGGGTGACCGGCAAGGCCGCGCCCTTCGATGCCTATGACGCCAAGGCCGAAGTCCTGGCGCTTCTCGCCGAGGCGGGTGCTCCGGTCGAAAAGCTGCAAGTCATGATCCCTGACGCGCTTGGGCCCGGACCGCAATTCCACCCCGGCCAGTCGGCGACGCTGCGGCTTGGCCCGAAGAACGTGCTCGCCCGTTTCGGCATGCTGCATCCCCAGGTGGCGAAGCATTTCGATGTCGAGGGCCCGGTCGCGGTGGCCGAACTCTACCTCGACGCGATCCCCGGCAGGAAGGGTGCCGCCGGCTTCGCGCGCAGCCACTACGCGCCGCCGGCGTTGCAGGCGCTGACGCGCGACTACGCCTTCCTGGTGCCCGCCGGTCTTCCGGCCGGGGACCTGGTGCGCGTGGTGCAAGGCGCGGACAAGGCGAACATCGCCGCCGCGCGGCTCTTCGATGATTTCCGGGGGCAGGGCGTGCCGGAAGGACAGAAGTCGCTGGCGCTCGAAGTCACGCTCCAGCCGCTGGAGAAGAGCTATCAGGAAGCGGACCTCAAGGCGATCACCGACAAAGTGACGGCGGCGGCGGCGAAGCTGGGTGCGGTGCTCCGGGGCTAGGGTGAGGAACCCGACGTCCGAAACAAGACCCGCTCGTCCAGAGCCAGTCGATGCTCCACGGCGTGGGAAGGTTCCATCCCTGTTCAACTTGTTTCGGCACTCGCCGTAGCCCATTCTCCGATCGCCTCGCGGCGAGAAATGGACCTGGAACATGACAGCTGACACCGAACTGCTCGCGATCACCTCCGGCGAACTCACCGCCCGGATCAATCCTTTCGGCGCCGAGCTATGGTCGCTGACGGACGCGCTCGGGCGCGAGTACATGACCGATGCCGATCCGGCGTTCTGGACGGGCCATGCGCCGCTGTTGTTCCCGATCGTCGGCGGTCTCAATGCCGGGCGTTACCGGCTGGACGGGCGGGAGTACGCGCTGCCCAAGCATGGCTTCGCGCGTCATTCGCGGTTCGAGGTGGTCGATACCGGCGAAAGCCATGCGCGCTTGCGGCTGCGCGATAGCGACGAGACGCGAGGGGCCTATCCTTTCGCATTCGAGCTGGAGATGGGCTTCCGCCTTGACCGGGCCACGCTTCACATGGCGGCCACGGTCCGGAATCCCGGCGCGGCGCCGCTGCCGTTCAGCATCGGCTTTCACCCCGCTTTCGCCTGGCCGCTGCCAGGCGGGGCCGCGAAGGCCGATCACGTGATTGCATTCGCCGAGCCCGAGCCGCAGCCGATCCGCCGCATCGATGCGGAAAGCGGCCTGCTCCTGCCCGAGCCGGTGCCGACCCCGGTCGAGGGGCACCACCTCGCGCTCGATGCATCGCTGTTCGAAGCCGATGCGATGATCTGGGACGGCCTGAACAGCCGCTCGCTGACCTTTGGCACGCCCGGCGGCAGGCAGCTTGCCATCGCCTTCCCGGACACGCCGATGCTGGGCATCTGGCAGAAGCCGGGCGCACCGTATTTGTGCATCGAACCCTGGCAGGGCCATGCCGACCCGGCGGGCTTCGCCGGCGATTTCCGGGACAAGCCCGGGGTGGTCCTACTGGAACCCGGCGCGGCGCGCGGTTTCCGCATGGACGTGACGGTCCTGTCAGCCGATTGAAGGAGACCAGCAGCGATGAAGACCGTACTCGTCACCGGCGCCACCTCCGGGATCGGCGAAGCCTGCGCGCGTGCCTTCGCCGGGGCGGGATGGCGCGTCGTCGGCACCGGACGCCGTGCCGATCGCCTGCGGGCGCTGGTGGACGATCTGGGCGCGGATTGCTTTCACCCTTGCGTGTTCGACGTGCGCGACGAGGCGATGCGTGACGCGGCGCTGGATGCGCTGCCGGAAGGCTTCGCGGGCATCGACTGCCTCGTCAACAACGCCGGTCTCGCGCTCGGCGCCGCGCCGGCGCAGCAGTCGAACCTCGGCGACTGGAAGACGATGATCGAAACCAACGTCACTGCGCTGGCCTCGCTGACCCACAAGCTGCTGCCCGTCTTGATCGCGCGCAAGGGGGCCGTCATCATGCTCTCCTCGGTCGCGGCGACTTATCCCTACGTCGGCGGCAACGTTTACGGCGGCACCAAGGCCTTCGTGCGCCAGTTCGCGCTTGGCCTGCGTTCGGATCTTTCGGGCACCGGCGTGCGTGTCACCTCGATCGAGCCCGGAATGGTCGAAACCGAATTCACGCTGGTGCGCAACGGGGGCGACCGGATGGCCGCGGACAAGCTCTATGCCGGCGTGAACCCGCTGACCGGAGCCGATATCGCCGAGACCGTCCTGTGGGTGGCCTCGCTGCCACCGCACATGAACATCAACGCGCTGGAGATCATGCCGGTAAACCAGTCCTTCGCCGGCTTTCAGGTGGCCCGGACGGATACTTAAAGCGCGAGTTCGCCCCGCTCGCCGGTGCGGATGCGCACCGCGTCGGCGAGTTCGAACACGAAGATCTTGCCGTCCCCGATTTCCCCGTTGTTGGCGGACTGGAGGATGACCTCCACGACTTTGTCCTCAAGCGTGTCGGGCACAGCCAGTTCTAGCTTGAGCTTGGGCAGCATGCTTGAGACGTATTCGGCCCCGCGATAGACTTCGGTCTGGCCCTTCTGGCGTCCGATGCCGCTGACTTCGGTGACTGTCAGTCCCGATACGCCCGACGCGGCGAGCGCCTCCTTCACCTCGGTGAATTTGAACGGCTTGATGATGGCGACGATGAATTTCATGCTGCCCCCTGCTTTCCGGAGCCCTGCTCCGATCCAGCCGCGCGCAGCTTTTCACATTGGCGGCATGCAGACAAAGGAAAACTGATCGCTGGCGCCCGGCCGGGCGAAACGGGCATGAAAAAAGGGCCGGAGCGGCTGGCTCCGGCCCATTGAGTTTGTGTTCGCAGGAGGAACACCGGTTGGCGACGGCAGGTGGGAGGAGAGGAGGAAGTACCCGCCGCCGCCAAACTCGAGATACTTACATATTGTAGGCGCGCTCACCGTGGCTGGTGATGTCGAGGCCCTGGTTCTCTTCGTCCTCGGCCGGGCGCAGACCGATGGTCTTGCCGACGATGAAGAAGATGACCGCGGAGATGACACCGGACCAGGCGAGCGTGAACAGCACGGCCTTGGCCTGGATAATCAGCTGGTTGCCGATCGAGTAGCTCGACGGATCGAACGCGGCCGGGAACTGCGTGTAGTCGAACACGCCCTGACCGCCCAGCGAAGGAGCCGCGACGATCGCGGTGCCGAGTGCGCCGACGATGCCGCCGATGCAGTGGACGCCGAACACGTCCAGGCTGTCGTCATAGCCGAACATGCCCTTCACCTTGACGACGAAGAGGTAGCAGATCGGGGAAACGACGAAGCCAAGCACGATCGAGGTCATCGGAGCGGCATAGCCGGAGGCCGGCGTGATCGCGACGAGACCGGCGACCGCGCCGGTCGCGGCACCGAGCATGCTGGGCTTGCCGTGGTGGATCTGCTCGACCAGCGACCAGCTGACCGCGGCGGCGCAAGTGGCGACCATGGTGTTGATGAAGGCGACCGCGGTCACGCCGTTCGCTTCGAGGTTGGAGCCGGCGTTGAAGCCGAACCAGCCCACCCACAGCAGCGAGGCGCCGATCATGGTCATCACCAGCGAGTGCGGCGGCATCGGTTCCTTGGGGTAGCCAACGCGCTTGCCGATCATCAGGCAGCCCACCAGGCCGGCGATACCGGCATTGATGTGAACGACGGTGCCGCCGGCGAAGTCAAGGGCGCCCCAGCCCCAGAGCAAGCCGTAGTCGGTCGGTGCGTCGGCCAGGAAGTCCGGGCCGGCCCAGTACCACACCATGTGAGCCATGGGGTAGTAGACGAGGATCGACCAGAGCACGACGAAGATCATCAGGCCGCTGAACTTCACGCGTTCGGCGAAGGCGCCGACGATCAGGGCGGGCGTAATCATCGCGAAGGTCATCTGGAAGACGACGAAGCACAGTTCGGGGATATAGATGTTGTTGCTGAACGTGGCGCCCAGCGTGGTTCCGTCCACGCCCATCAGCATGGCCTTGGAGAAGCCGCCGAAGAAGTGGTTTTCACCGCCCGAGGTGAACGCCATCGAATAACCGACGCAGCACCACAGCAGGCCGGCGACCGAGACGATCATGAAGACCTGCATGCACAGGCTGAGCATGTTCTTGGCGCGCACGAGGCCGCCGTAGAAGAGCGCGAGGCCGGGGATGGACATCATCAGCACCAGCGCCGAACTGATGAGCATCCAGGTGGTGTCGCCCTTGTTCACCATGGTTGCCATCTGTTCGGCGGTCGGGGCTTTGATCGGGCCGGCGGCTTGCGCCCATGCGGCTGAAGACACGGCTAGCGACGCTATGGCAGCGCCGGCGCCGCTGAGAATCTTGCGGTTCATCGTGGATACCCCCCTCAAAGCGCTGTGTCGCCAGCTTCGCCGGTGCGGATGCGCACTGCGGAAGCGAGGTCGAGAACGAAAATCTTGCCGTCGCCGATGGCTTCGGTGCTCGCCACCTGCTGGATCGTTTCCACGATCTTCGGCGCCAGATCGTCAGGCGCGGCGACCTCGATCTTCACCTTCGGCAGCATGTTGGTCGAATATTCGGCCCCACGATAGATTTCCGTCTGGCCCTTCTGCCGGCCGAAGCCCTTCACTTCGGACACGGTCATGCCGGCGACGCCGATTGCGCCCAGCGCCTCTCGCACCTCGTCCAGCTTGAAGGGCTTGATGATGGCTATGATGAACTTCATGCCTATCCCCTGTTAGCCACCGGCCCAGCGCCGGCTGGAGCTACGCTAAGCAAGGGATGTGCCAGTTTACCAATTGGCAAGATTCAAGGACCTGCACGCCCGGTCATCGCAGGAAAGCCACGATACGTCGCCCGATTCATGGGCACATGCCTATTTTTTGGGCACCGTAAGCGAGGCAAACACCGGCAAATGGTCAGAACCTGTCGCCGACGACGGGCTGTGGTGCACGTTGGTTTCCAGAATCTGCCATTCCGATGAAACAATGATGCGGTCGAGCTGCGCGATGGGATAGCGCGAGGGGAAACTGCGACCTGGCATGAGAACCCGCCAGGGGGCACCGAATTCACGCAGGCAACCGCCGCGTTGGGACCATTCGTTGAGGTCTCCCATCATCACCGTCGGCACGTGATCGTCGCAGGAGGCGCAATGCGCCAGCACGCTGCGCACCTGGTGGCGGCGGCGCAGGCCGGACAGGTCCAGGTGCATGCCCACCACCCGGAAGCGTCGCCCGTCGGCGGCCAGGTCGGCGCGGATCGCGCCGCGCGGCTCGAGCACGGGCAGGGGCACCGGCGCGGCTTCGATCAGGTCGATGCCCTTGCGCACCAGCAGGGCGTTGCCGTGCCAGCCCAGGCTGTCCGGCTTCATCGAGAGGGGGACCGGGCGATAGTCGGTCGTCTCGTGGATCGCGTCGAGCGGCAGCGCGGTCATGCGTCGTCCGAAGCGGCGGTCCACTTCCTGCAGCGCGACGACATCGGCGTCGATCTCACGCAGCACGGTCAGGATGCGTTCGGGATCACGCCGCCGGTCCAGCCCCACGGCCTTGTGGATATTGTAGCTGGCGACAGTAACCTTCACGGCCTGGATCAAACCGATCCGTCGGCAAGCGAGTCCCCCGCAATGTAGCGGTCGGTCGGGCGGCCGGGCAATCCGTCGATCGACCGGTCACGGGCCGCGTACCTCGCCGCCCAGGCTTCAGGATCCTGCTGGGCGTGGTACTTCGTCAGCGTCGTCCGCTCATGATCGAGCGTCATCACCGGCACGCCCCAGCCGCAACTCGTCTGTACGCTTTCCACCGCGATGTCGAAAATCTGCCGTGTCCCCGGGAGCAGCGTGAAATGGCGCGAAAGGTCCTGCCACTGCGGATCGGCCGGCAGCACCGGCCTCCCCCGGCCATAGATGCGCAGGATGAGCGCGGGCTGCTGGAAGTTGCACATCATGATCGTGATGCGTCCATCCGCCAGGAGATGGGCGTTGGTTTCGTTACCCGAACCGGCCAGATCGAGCCACGCCACGCGCTTCGGCCCGAGCACGCGGAAGCTGTCATAGCCTTTCGGACTCAGGTTGATCCGCGCATCGGGTGCGGCGGTGGCCACGAAAAAAACGGGCTGGCGCGCGATCATCGCGGCGTGATCGTCAGTGAGATGGTCGGTAAATTCAGCCATGGCCTTCGATTACGCCGTTTCAGCGCTCCTTGGTAGCGCTGAAGGTGAGGTCGGGATTGCGTTCCTGCTGATAGCCGACGTCCCAGGCGGACTTGGCCATGAACACTGGATCGCCGTCCCGGTCCTTGGCGAGGTTCATCTTGTTGAACTCGGCGAAGCTGCGCAGCGCCGCGTCGCTGCCCTTGAGCCAGCGCGCGGTATCGAAGGGCGAGGCTTCCAGCATCGCCTCGACCTTGTATTCCGCCTCCAGCCGGGAGATCAGCACGTCGAGCTGGAGCTGCCCGACCACGCCGACGATCCACTGCGAGCCGATCTCGGGATAGAACACCTGGATCACCCCTTCTTCGGACAGGTCGTCCAGGGCCTTGCGGAGCTGCTTGGTCTTGGTGGGGTCCTTGAGCGTGACGCGGCGCAGGATTTCCGGCGCGAAATTGGGCAGCCCGGTGAAGCGCACGTCGTTCCGTTCCGAAAGCGTGTCGCCCACCCGCAAGGTGCCGTGGTTGGGAATGCCGATGATGTCGCCCGGTTCGGCGCTGTCGGCGATCTCGCGGTCCTGCGCGAAGAACAGGATCGGCGAATGCACCGCGATCGGCTTGCCCAGCCCCGACGGCGTCAGCTTCATGCCGCGCCGGAAAGTGCCCGAAACCAGCCGCATGAAGGCGATGCGGTCGCGGTGCATCGGGTCCATGTTGGCCTGGACCTTGAAGATGAAGCCGGTGACTTCCTTGCGATCGGGCGCGATCGTGCCTTGCTCGGAAGGCTGCGGGCGCGGTGGCGGCGCGAACCGCGCGATGGCATCGATCAGTTCGGCGACGCCGAAGTTCTTGAGCGCGGAGCCGAAGTAGACCGGCGTCAGGTCGCCGCCGCGATAGGCTTCGAGATCGAACTCGGGATAGCCGGCCTGCGCCAGTTCCAGTTCCTCGGCGACCTCGCCGGGCAGCACCGCGCCTTCCTCGACCTTGCCGAGGAACTCCCTGCTGGGCCCTTCCGGACGGCTCACCTTGCCGCTGGCGATGTCCAGGATGCCCTGGAACAGTCCGCCCATGCCGACCGGCCAGGACATCGGGCAAACGTCCAGCGCCAGCATGTCGGCCACTTCGTCGAGCAGATCGAAACAGGCGCGCCCCTCGCGGTCGACTTTATTGACGAAAGTGATGATCGGCACTGAACGCAGGCGGCAGACCTCGAAGAGCTTGCGGGTCTGCGGCTCGATGCCCTTGGCGGCGTCGATCACCATGATCGCCGAATCGACCGCGGTCAGCGTGCGATAGGTGTCTTCCGAGAAATCCTCGTGGCCCGGGGTGTCGAGCAGGTTGAAGGTAATGCCGTCGCGCTCGAAAGTCATGACCGAGCTGGTTACCGAGATACCGCGCTGCTGCTCGATCTTCATCCAGTCGGACCGCGCGCGCCGCGCCTGCCCGCGCGCCTTCACTTCGCCGGCCAGGTGGATCGCGCCGCCTTGCAGCAGCAGCTTTTCGGTCAGCGTGGTCTTGCCCGCGTCCGGGTGCGAGATGATCGCGAAAGTCCGCCGGGAGGAATGGGTGCCTGTGCTCATGGCTGCGCCCCTAGCCTCCCGGCGGCGGACGGTCGAGAGGCTTGGCGGTTTGCGCCCTACTTGCGGCCTTCGGTGGACCGCGCAAGTAATACGATCTGTCACCCGCGCAAGTGACGGTATCGCTCCGGCAGGCGCGCGGCGCGCCGACGAGCCCCACCGGACGCAGGGTTCAGCCGCCGGCGGCGAGCATTTCGATCAGTTGGCGGATCGGCGTGATGTCGTAGCCGGCCGCAGCCGCCTTCGATGCGATCACGGCGGGGTTGTCTCCCGCCTTGGCGCGCGCGAGCGCCCATAGCAGCGTCGAGCGGGTGCCGGAGCGGCAATAGGCCAGGACCGGCCCTTCCGCGCTGTCCAAAGCCTCCCGCATGGCGTCCACCTGGGCCTGGCTGAAGCCGGCGTGAGTCACGGGAATCGCCACATAGTCGATTCCCGCCGCCTTTGCCGCGGCCTCGATCGCCGCGCCGGGGGTCTGGTCGTCGCTTTCCCCCTCGGGCCGGTTGTTGATGATCCGCACGATGCCGAGCGCCTTGGCCTCGGCGACGGCGTCGCTGCCGATCTGCGGGCTGGCGAATACGGTCTCGGTGATCTGGCGGAACATGGCTTGGCACTCTCCGTTTGCGAAAGTTGTCGGGGGCAGGTGAAGCACCGACCGGCGGTCTTCAAGACCCACTTGAACGAACAGGCAAGCCAAATCGTCGGCCAAACCGCTGGTTGAAATCGAATGCGAAGGCCTGGATCCCCTGAAAGGGCCCGTATTTCTGTTCGCTATTGGCCTTGAACTCGTGTAAGGCACATGATCGCAGGATAGGGTCGGGCCTTGCCCGGTCGCTTCTCCTGACGCCCGGCACGGCTCGTCCACGTGTCCGGGCGAATGCTTTTGGGGCGCAGCGAAGGTACGTTCGTAAAAATGGGTTTTGACAGAGGTCGTCGCGGAAGGGGACGCGACAAGCGGGATCGGTTCGGAGAGGACGAGTTCGATCCGTTCTTTGCCGGACAGGATCGTTTCGGTGGCCAGGATAGGTTTGGCGGCGGCGGCGACCGGTTCGCCGGAGGCGGCGGCGATGATCGCGGCGGCTTCGGCGGAGGCGCTCGCAGCGGCGGTGGCAGCTTCGGCGGCGGCGGCGGTCGCGGCGGCTTCGGGGGCGCTCCCCGTGGCGGCGGCGGAGGCGGCGGCATGCCTGCCCAGGTCGTCGGACAGGGCAAGGGCACCGTGAAATTCTTCAACGCGGCGAAGGGTTTCGGCTTCATCCAGCGTGACGAAGGCGGCGAGGATGTGTTCGTGCACATCAGCGCGGTCGAGCGTGCCGGCCTGGAAGGCCTGGCCGAGGGGCAGCAGCTGGAATTCCAGCTCGTCGATCGCGGCGGCAAGATCTCCGCCAGCGACCTCGTGGTCGTGGGCGACGTGATTCCGGTGGCCAAGCGGGAACCCGCGCCGCCGCAGCGCCAGCTCACGGGCGAGAAGGCGACCGGTACGGTCAAGTTCTTCAACTCGATGAAGGGCTTCGGCTTCATCACCCGTGATGATGGCCAGCCCGATGCGTTCGTGCACATCAGCGCGGTCGAACGTTCGGGCCTCTCGGGTCTCAACGAGGGTGATCGCGTGGAATTCGACATTGAGGTCGATCGACGAGGCAAGTACTCGGCGGTCAACCTTGTGCCGCGCCAGGGTTGATCCTGCCTGCACTGCCCCCGGCGGTTTGACCGGGCGGCTGCAAAAGCTTAAATGCGCGCAAATGGCGGTCCGGACAGGGCCGCCATTTGTCGTTTGCGATCTTCACTTCACTGACTTCACCGATCTGTTTCGAGGATAACCGACATGTCGATCACTCCGCTGATGCCCGTTTACCCCCGGTGCGGTGTGCGGCCCGTTCGCGGCGAGCACTGCCATCTGATCGATGAGGACGGTCGTCGCTTTCTCGACTTCGCGAGCGGCATCGCCGTCAACGCCCTCGGTCATTCGCATCCCGGCTTGATCGGTGCGCTGCAGAAGCAGGCCGAAACGCTCATGCACGTCTCGAACCTCTACGGCAGTCCGCAGGGCGAGGCGATTGCCAAGCGCCTGGTGGGCCTGACTTTCGCCGATACCGTGTTCTTCACCAATTCCGGGGCCGAGGCGGTGGAGTGCGCGATCAAGACCGCGCGCGCCTATCACCAGTCAGCTGGCAATGACGGCAAGTTCGAGCTGATAACGTTCAACAATGCCTTCCACGGCCGCACCCTCGCCACGATCAGCGCTTCGAGCCAGGAGAAGATGCACAAGGGCTTCCTGCCGCTGCTGCCGGGGTTCAAGTACGTAGAGTTCAACGATCTCGAGGCGGCACGGGCCGCGATCGGGCCGAATACGGCCGGTTTCCTGGTCGAGCCGATCCAGGGCGAGGGCGGCATTCGCGTCGCGACGGACGAGTTCCTGCAAGGTCTCCGCAAGCTGTGCGACGAACATGATCTCTTGCTGATTCTCGACGAAGTGCAGAGCGGTGTCGGCCGCGCCGGGACTTTCTATGCCTACGAACAGTACGGCATCGAGCCCGATATCATGGCGACCGCGAAGGGCATCGGCGGCGGCTTTCCCGTCGGCGCCTGCCTCGCCACCGAAAAGGCGGCGCGCGGCATGGTCGTGGGCACGCACGGATCGACATATGGCGGCAATCCCTTTGCCATGGCGGCGATCGGCGCCGTCCTGGACGTGATTCCGGACGAAGCGTTCCTTGCCGAAGTGCGCGCCAAGGGAGAGCGGCTGAAATCGCGGATCGAGCAGTTCATCGGCAATTATCCCGATCTGTTCGAGGAAGTGCGCGGGCGCGGCCTGTTCATCGGCATCAAGCTCAAGGTCGAACCGCGCGGCTTTGTCGCCCATATGCGCGACAATCATCAGCTGTTGACGGTGGCGGCCGGGGACGACGTCGTGCGGGTGCTGCCGCCGCTGGTCATCGATGACAGCCATATCGGCGAATTCATGGAAAAGCTTTCGGCCGCGGCGGCGAGTTACCACCTCGAGGAGGTGGGCTGATGGCGCGCGATTTCCTGAGCCTGTCCGATGCCGGCGGCGACATGGTCGCCGCGATGATAAACGACGCGATCGACCGCAAGGCGGCGCGCCGGTCATGGCCGAAGGCGCGGCCGGACGCGGATGCCCCGCTGGCCGGGCACGTGCTGGCGATGATCTTCGAAAAGAACTCCACCCGCACGCGGGTGTCGTTCGACATGGCGATGCGCCAGCTCGGCGGTTCGGCGCTGATCCTGGAATCGGGCACCACCCAGCTTGGGCGCGGCGAAACGGTGGCGGATACCGCCCGCGTGCTCAGCCGCATGGTCGATGCGATCATGATCCGCACCGACGATCACGCCAAGATCGAAGAGCTTGCGCACTATGCCGACGTGCCCGTCATCAACGGCTTGACCGACTTGTCGCATCCCTGCCAGATCGTTGCCGACCTGCTGACCGTGGTGGAGCACGGCTTCGCCCTGCCGGGCCTGCAACTGGCCTGGCTGGGGGACGGCAACAACGTTGCCAATTCGCTGATCGAGGCGGCCGGCCTGATGAAGTTCTCGATTCGTATCGGTGGTCCGGCGGGCTATGAACCCGATGCCGGCTTCATCGAACGCGCGCGCGCGGCGGGCGGGGAAGTGATCCTCACGCAGGATCCGGTCGAAGCGGCGGCCGGAGCGCAGATCGTCGTCACCGACACCTGGGTTTCGATGGGGCAGGCCGGCGGCGAACAGCATGTCGCGGCGATGGGCCCCTACCAGGTCAACGCCGCGCTGATGGCGGCCGCCGCGCCGGGTGCCCGTTTCCTCCACTGCCTTCCGGCCCATCGCGGCGAGGAAGTGACCGACGAGGTTATCGACGGCGTGCAGTCGGTGGTCTGGGACGAGGCGGAAAACCGTATCCACGCGCAGAAGTCGATCCTGCTTTGGGCTTTGGGCAGGCTGTGAACGACGACTACCTGATCCGCATCGACGACACCGGCTTCGATCGCGTGCTGGCGTTTTCGGTGCCGGTCCGGCACGCGCGCGGGCGCGTGGTGCGCTTGGGGCCGGTGCTTGAAACCGTGCTTTCGGCGCACGACTATCCCCCGGTCATCAAGCACCTTCTCGCCGAAGCGCTGGTGTTGACGGCGCTGATGGGGGCGCTGCTCAAGGAAGAGGATTCGCAGCTGACGGTCCAGGCCCAGTCGGAGGGCGGGCCGGTCGACCTGCTGGTGTGTGACTATCGCGGCGGCGAAGTGCGCGGCTATGTGCGCCACGACGAGGCGGCGCTGGCGAGCCTGGGCGGCGCCACTTCGCTCGACGCGCTGTTCGGCAAGGGATATCTGGCGATCACTTTCGATCTTGCCGTCAGCGATGAGCGCTATCAGGGCGTGGTGCCGCTGGAGGGGGCATCGCTGACGCAGGCCTGTGAAAGCTACTTCGCGCAGTCGGAGCAGGTGCCCACCCTCATTCGCGTCGCGGTGCGCTCGAACGGCCCGCGATGTACCGCGGGCGGGCTGCTCGTCCAGCATCTGCCCGACAGCGAGGAGGGCAAGGATCGGCTGCATGCCCGTGAGGATCACCCCGATTGGGAACACGTCTCGATCCTTGCCGCCAGCATCCAGCCCGAGGAACTCGTCGATCCCGTGCTCACGCTGGAGCAGATGGTCTGGCGCTTGTTCCACGAAGAGGAGGAAGTGCGGGTCGAGCAGCTCGCACCCCTGGAGCGTGGATGCCGCTGCACGGTTGCGCACTATCAGGCCGTGCTGTCGCGGTTTCCCGAAGACCAGCGCGCTGAAATGCGCGACGATGACGGCTTGATTCCGGTCGATTGCGCGTTCTGTTCAAGGATCCTGCGCATTCCTGCTTAAGCGCTGCTTCATCCGTGCCATGCTTGAATTGCGGCATGTGTCCAATGATACAGGAATGGTGCGGCCGGAATGCCTGGAATTGCAGTCGGGGGAACGAACGTGAGGATCGGACGTGCGGCTTTGTCCATGATGGCCCTGGCGGCCTTCGCGGTTCCGGCCCATGGCCAGAAGCCGTCTTTGGGCATGCTCGACCAGCTTAGTCCGGGGGGGTGGGAATTGCGCGAGCGGGGCAGTGACGGGGCGGTGCGTCAGCTTTGCCTCGACAATGGCCGCAAGCTGATCCAGCTCCGGCATCCCGGCCTGTCGTGCAACCGGACCATCGTGGAGGATACGGCGAACGAGGTTACCGTGCAGTATACCTGCCGGGGGCAGGGCTATGGCCGCACGCATATCCGGCGCGAGACCAACGGCCTGGTCCAGATCGACAGCCAGGGCATCGTCAACGGCCTGCCCTTCGCTTTCGCCGCCGAAGGTCGCCAGGTCGGCAATTGTCGCGGTTGATGCTTCGCTGACGGTTGCCAGCGCAAAGGCGGCGGCGTAGCCGGGCACCATGCAGAACTCTTCATCTTCAGAAGCGAGGCAGGCGGTCGTGCTGCTCTCCGGCGGCCTCGATTCCATGGTTTCGGCAGGCCTCGCGCGTGAGGCGGGCTTCGCGATCAACGCGCTCACCATCGATTACAACCAGCGCCACCGCCGAGAGATCGAGGCCGCGGGCGCCATCGCGCGGCATCTCGGGGCGCTGCGCCACGTCGTGCTGCCGCTGGACTTGCGCCGGTTCGGCGGCTCGGCGCTGACGGACGATATCGCCGTACCCAAGGACGGGGTGGGGCCGGATATCCCGGTCACTTACGTGCCGGCGCGCAATCTCGTGTTCCTGTCGCTGACCCTGGCTTGGGCGGAGGCGGTTGGCGCCCGTGACATCTTCATCGGCGTGAATGCGCTGGACTATTCGGGCTATCCGGATTGTCGGCCCGAATTCATCGCGGCTTTCGAAAATATCGCGGCGCTGGCGACCAAGGTCGGTGCGCAAGGGCAGCGCATTGCCATTCACGCGCCGCTCCAGTTCCTGGGCAAGGCCGCCATCGCGCGCGAGGCGGATCGCCTGGGCCTCGATGCCGGGATGAGTTGGTCCTGCTACGATCCCCAGCCCGAGGGGCGTGCCTGCGGCCTGTGCGACAGTTGCAGGCTGCGCAAGGCGGGTTTCGCCGAAGCCGGACTGTTCGATCCCACTCCCTACGCGGCCTGAAACCAAGTCTCGCTTCAAGGGGCTTGGTATGAGGTAGAACGGAAGGCGAGCCGGAGCCCCGATCTCCGTGCCCGATCTCCACGCCCGATCTCCGTGACTGACATAAGAAAAGGGGCCCGGATCGCTCCGAGCCCCCAATTCTTACCGTTGCCGGTTCGCTTACATGCCCGAACCCGGACCGTAAGTGATTTCGACGCGGCGGTTCTGCAGCTCGCGCACACCGTCGGCGGTGGGAACGCGCGGGTTGCTTTCACCGAAGGCCTGGCTCGAGATCGCGCCGTCCGGAATGCCGTGGCTGGTGAGGTAGGCACGAACCGAGGCGTTACGACGCTCCGAAAGGCCCATATTGTACTTCACCGTGCCCGAACGGTCGGTGTAGCCGGCCAGCATGATCGGCACGCTGTCGCAGTTGCCATAGGCAGTGACGGCGCTGTCGAGAATGGTGGCGGCCTCCGGCGTGACGTCCGACTTATCCCAGTCGAAGAACACGATGTACGGCCCCTTGTTGCAGACCACCGGCGGCGGCGGCGGGGGCGGGGGAGGCGGCGGGGGAGGCGGCGGCGGGGGCGGGGGAGGCGGCGGAGCCGCTTCGGCGCCACCGAAGTTGTACGCCAGCGTGCCCATCAGCGAGTGCGAGCGCCAGCGCGAACTGATGTCCACGCCGTCGGTGTCGACCAGGTCGACATTGTTGACGTTCATGAAGCGGTACTTGACGCCCACATCCCAGCGGCTGCTGAGCGGAGCGCGGATGCCGGCAATCGCCTGCCAGGCGAACCCGGTGTCGGAATCGTTGACGTAGTCGACATCGACACGGCCGACACCGACGCCGCCGCCGACGAAGCCCTGAAGGCCGTCATCGGGGCCGAAGTCGAGCAAGCCGTTGAGCATGAACGACAGGTTGCTGGCATCGCCGCCGAAATCCTTGACCCGGGCCTGGCGATAGCTTGCTTCGGTTTCCAAGCGGAACGGACCGAAGTCGTAACCGACGGCAGCGCCGCCGTCGAAGCCCTTCTTGAACTCCACCGTGCCGACGGTTTCACCATCGACCTTAACGTCGGCGTCTTCGACGATCATCGCGCCGAAATCGAGTTCAAGATACCAAGATTTGTCTCGCGCGAAGGCGGGCGTGGCGAAGGCTGTAGAAGCCAGCGCCAGTCCTATGACGAGTTTCCTCATATGTTTCCCCTACTAATAGAGATTTGGAGCCACCGAGTGCATCGAGTGTCTAACCCCTCCGCAAACCGGGTGCAAGCGCACAATGTGAACGACTGTTGCAAAAAAGTCGCGCTTTTGAAGGATTGGAGATGGTATTCGATACTGCTTCGCGCAATCGACACCATCAACTTCGCCCTCCCGTTGCACCCCGTTACACTTATGGAAAGATACCCAAGGCCCGAAGTTCCGCGATCAGATCGCCGATCGCAGCTCGAGCCTCACCATCAACGGTTGTTCCGCCAAGTGGTTCCACGGGGGTGGAAGCTTTTCTCCAGAAATGGAAAAAGAGTTGCTCCTGCCCGGTCGACAGATCGAAGATCCGCATCCCGTCGCGGGGGGCAATGAAAATCCAGTTTCCGGCCTGGCGGCAGGCCAGCGTCTGTTCCCGCCCCGCCCATTCGCCGGTTGCGCCGGGCCCCACGAGCCAGTTCTGCCCGTCGGCGGCGGTCATCGGGGGCGCGCTCGCCTCGCCTTCTATGCTGCAGTGAAGCAAGGCGTCCGCGACGGCGAAGGCTTCGTTCACGAAAGCCTCCTTCTGAGCCTGTCCGGCGTAAAGCAGCGGAAGCGCGAACCTGGGGCTGGCGCTGTCGAAAATCACGGGATCGCTCATCGGCTACTCCTGTTCTGGCGGGTTTCAAGGAAGGGGGCAAAGCGGCGTCGGGTGGGAAAGGCCGTGGGTCCCCTGCTGGCGGACGCGCAGCATCTCGCCGGGGGCGCTCGTCGAGAGTTCGGAGAGCAGCGCCGCCGAAATGTCGAGCCGGGGCTCGCCGGTCCGCCACAGCGCGATCGGGGCGTCGATCGGCCCGAGCGTCACCAGGTAGGCTTCGGCCTGTTCGACCAGCGGCGTGTCCACCCCGTCGCGCCATTCCCATCCGCCCCGTGCGCGGCGCGTCCAGGACAGGCGCCAGGCGCCGTCCGCGAGCACGGCGCGGCGCGGATGCACCGGTGCCAGCGGGCGCAGGGTAATCCCGTCCAGCAGCATCGGCGCCGTCACCGGATCGGCATCGCCCCGGCCGACGGCGACGACTTGCCGGTCGCCGCCACTCCCGAGCACGGCGGCGTCGAGGGCGACGAGGCGCGAATCCAGCAGCGCGAAGGCCTCTCCGGCCGCGTGCGCGCCGATCGCCGTTTCCGTGCCGCCGCGCCCGCGCAGCAGGCCCTCGAGGCGCCAGTTTCCGCCGCCAAGCGACGTGGCCCGCGCGAACTGCAGGATTTCCTCGCCGACAAGCGCGAGATTGGCCCCGAAGGCGAGCTGCCGCGCATTCGCGGAGCCGAGCTGCATGGCCGGATCGACAAGCGATACGATCAGCTGCGAGCCGCGATCGAAAAGCAGGGGACTGGCGGGCGGAAGCAGTGCTGTCGCGGTGCCGATCACGCCGCGCGTCCGGCCGGTCGGCCCCAGCGGATGCAACTCGCCGTCGCCGCGATCGGCGTAGAGGGCCGCGCCGCTCCAGCTCGCGTCCGGGCTCGACGCGGCGGCGAAAGCCCGGGGCGTATCCGGGCCGGCACCGGTGCCGTCGAACGGAAGCTCGAAGGCGACGAGCGCGGTCGTGCCGGACGGTCGATCGACCGGCGGGTTGGCGCGGCCGGGGTCGGAGGCCAGCTGCGGCGTCGCGCCGGCGCCGGCGGGCGGGATTCGCTCCAGCGAAATCTCCACGCCGTTCTCCCGCCATTCCCAGTCGAGCACGCGCCAGCGCCCGGCGATGGCGGGAAGCGATACGATCGCCCCGGGCGCGATGGCCGGATCGAGTTCGCTGGTCCGCCAGGATACGCGATCCCGCGTCCAGTCGATCCGCCGCGCGGTCCGCTCGATCAGCGCCCTGGCGGTTGCCGCGTCAAGGGCGGCCGGCAGTTCGATCGCGCGCGGTTCGCCTTGCGCCGCCCGGCCCGAAGCGCGCTGGGCGCCGGGCTGGTAATCGCGGTCCACGTCGAAGTAGCGCAGCACCGAGGGCGGCTGGTCGGGCGGCGGCGCGCGGTGCCGGGAATAGCCGGTGCCGGCGCCGAATTCGTCATCGCCCGTGGCGATCGCCGCTTCGGGCAGGGCGATCGCGTCCTCCTGCAATCGCGCGCGCGCGATCACCAGGCGCTCGCCGCCGGCATCGGCCTGGAGCGGCATGACCTGGCCGAGCGCTTGCAGGTCGTCGACGAGCGGGCCTTCGCTGGTGAAGCCGGCGATCTCCTCCAGCGCCACGGCGGCGTCGATATCCTCGATCACCTCGCCGATCACGTCCCGCAGGTCGAAGCTTTCGTCGGCGATCACCTCGAAAGCGAGGGCGGGGATATGGTTGTAGTATTCCGAGAGGTCGAGGTCCTCGAAGACGACATAGGCGAGGTCGCGATAGGCGGGGCAGCGTTCGGCGCCTTCTGCGGCCAGGATCAGCGGGTCGGGCTGCTGGTCGCCCTCGCCGGTGTGGAGCCGCAGCGTACCGCCGACCTTGAGATCCCCCGCCGCGCCGCGCAGCAGCTTGCCGTCGGCCCAGATGCGCCCGATGCGCAGGATCGGCCGGCTGGCGAGCGCGACCGCGAAGTTGGCGGTATAGCTGTAGGCCGTCACCGAAGGCGCGCCCTTGCCGCCGCCCAGGGTCTCGCTGTGCTCGACGAGATCGGTGGCCCAGATGATCTGGCCCGCCACCCGCATGCGCCCGAAGTGGCGGGGCAGTGCCTGGCCGTAGCTGGAGGTGCTGACCGCCAGTTCCTTCAGGCGCGGCCCCTGGCGGCCGGGCGAGCCGAACAGCGCGGCATCGACCTGGCGGCCGACCAGCGACCCGATCGCGCCGCCCACGGGGCCGCCCAGGTAAGTTCCAATGGTGCTGAAAACGAGTGTCGCCATGTCAAGTCCTCGATGAATCGGCGCGCCAATGGCCTGCCACCGGCCAATCGGCGGGGATCGGCCCCTCGACGACGCGGCGCAGGCCGGCGTGGGCATGGACGAAGCGGTCCGGCGCGGTGGCGATGGCCAGGTGATGCTGGCACGGGCCGGGACGCACCATGACCACGTCCCCGGCCTCGATCGGACCCGCCGCTTCGCGCAGGCCCAGCCGCGCGGCGATCCCGGCCACCGGCGGCAAGCGGCGACCGCGCAAGGCATAGCCGCCGGGAAGGCGCACGGTCAGGCCGCGGGCCGAGCACGCCGCCTCCAGCACGCCGATGCAGTCGAGCCCCAGTGCGGGGTCGCGCCCATGCAGGCGGAAGGGCACGCCGACCAGAGCGCGCGCCGCCTCGGCCAGGGCGGCTCCGGTCAAGGCTCCGGTCATCAGGGTTCCGGTCATTGGCCGGGGCCGGGATAGCGGGTGAGCAGGTCGTTGCCCGGCAGGAACGGCTCGCCGCGAAAGTTCACCGCGTTGCCGAAGCGCGAGGCGCAAGTGCCCAGCGTGTGATCGCAGCCTTCGCGCAGCAGGGCGCGGGTGCCGGCGGCGATGTCCTGGTCCAGCGGGACATCGAGCACCAGGCCGCCGGCGCCGTCGTCCCCCATGATCCCCATGCTTGTTCCGGCTTGCGGGCCGTCCAGCCAGCGAAGGATTCCGCCCGCGTGGATCGCCGGGTCGGGCGCTTCCTCGAACGCCGCCGAATTGGCGAGCGCATCCAGCGCGGCGAGCCGAACCTCGCGGGTGAAGGGCAAGGGATTGAGGTTGCAGCCCGGCCCGCAGAAGGCGGCGCGGCAGGCGGGGCTGGTGCGCGGCACCGGATCGCGCAGCAGCTCTGCCTTGCGGGAGACGAGATCGGCGGAAAACCGCCCATCCTCTTCGCTCACGGTGCCGATGGTCCCGGCATAGAGTACCTCGCGCTCGCCGCTTTCCCAGTCGACCAGCCCGATGCGCACTTGCGCGCGGTCGAACCGGCCGGCGGCCAGATCCTCGCCGGTGATCGCGTCATGGGTGATGGCGCCGCGCACTTCGGCGCTGTCGGGCTCGAAATCGGCCGACTTGCGGATCGAGGAGGGCACCATGCCCGGCGCGGCGCGGTGCAGCACGCCGTCGAACCACAAGTCGCGGTCATGGGTGGTGAAGCCCAGCGCCGCGCCGTCGCGGCGCAGGATGCGCCAGAAGGTGGCGACCGTCTCGAGGTCGCCGGCGAACCAGGTCCTGCTCATGGCGCTTCCCTGATCTCGACGAGCGGCACGCTGGGCGCTTCGCCGGCGGCGAAGGCGGCGCCCGAGACTTCCAGCCGGTCTTCGGCGAAGCGCACCGGCACGTCGAAGCGGAAGCCGGCGCGCACCGCCGCGCCTTGGGGCGGGGGATCGTCGAAGAGGATCGTGCCCGCCTCGCCCAGCGTCCAGTTGCCGGCCTGGACCAGGCCGTCCACGGAGACGAGGATCGTCGCGAACTCCGGACGGGTCACCCGGCGGACTTGCGCGGTCGCGCCGCCGCCATAGCGCTTGACCAGCGCGAAGCGGGTCTGGAGCCCGTCGCCGGTGCCCAGGTCCTGGTCGAGCGCGGTGGGCACGCCGACCATGCCGTTGGAGCTGTTGTCCGAAGGATCGCGCAGGCGGAAGCCCCGCGCCGGGCCGCGCCGGGCGCGGTAGAAGGCGATCAGCTCGCCCAGTTCCGCCTCTGAGCGCACGCCCGGCCCCACGTCGAAGCGCAGCCGCGCGTTCGACCACAGGCTGTTGCGCCGTTCGAAGCCCGATGCGGTGACCGCGACGCTGGTCGAGAACTCGGGCGTGACGGTCGCGTCCCGGCCCAGTGCGAGGGGATAGGGGATATCGTCGAAGGCCTGCATGTCGTCGGCTCCTGGGCTGGGGCTGGGGCTGGAGGGGAGGCGCACGTAGCCGTCGCGCGCGACTTGCGGCAGCGCCCAGACCACGATCTCGTGCGGGGCGCGGGCGAGCGCCTCGTCGATCCCGGCATCGATGCGCCGCCACTGGTCGCTGCCGGCCGGATCGAGCACGAAGCCAGCGAAATAGTCCTGCTCGCCGGGCGGATAGCCCAGGCGCGCGTCGATTTCGGCATGGGCCTTGCGGCGCGCGGCTTCGGCGCCGGCGGTCAGCCAGTCGTAGTCCTCCACCTGCAACCGGTCGAAAGCCGGATGGGCCCAGCCGAGCGGCAGGTTCGCGCGCTTGAGTTCGGGCATGTCGGGGGCAAGCAGGGTCGGCGTGAAGACCAGCGCCAGCGCCTCGACCGGTTCGGGATCGACGGCTGCGCGCACGGCGGTGACCAGATCGGCGGTGGACTGCGCGAGCAGGGCGCCGGCCGCGTCGAGCAGCGCGGTTTGCGCGGCGCCCAGCGGCGCGCGCATGTCCGCGATCACCGGTGGCGATCCGCCCAGGGCCGCCACGGCCGCCTCGTCGTAAAGGCAGATGCGCCCGTCGGTGAAGGTCCACCACCACGGTTCGCCCACCTGGAAGCGCAGGGGCGCGCCGGCCTGTGCCATCAGCATGGCGAATTCGCGGGCCGCCGATCGCAGCCAGGCCATGGCTTGCGCGCTGGCGGGCGAAAGCAGCGTCGAGGGCGGATCCCATCCGGTCAGCGCCGGATTGCCCAGGTGGTCGCGCTGTTTCCACGCTTCCGGGCAATGTTGGGCAAGCAGTTCGTAAGACAGCGAGGCGACCGGACTGAAACCCGTGGCGGCGCATTCGGCGAAGAAGGCGCGGTGCCAGGAACGGCTCGGCGTGTTGAGCGGGTCGGCGGTCTGGCCGGCGAGGAAGGCGCCGCCGGTTTCGGCGAGCCGGAAGTAATGGCTCATGCCCACGTAGTGGACCACCGAGCCGCGATAGCCGAGCTGGCGGACATTGCGCAGCAACCGCGCCGGGGTCTGCACGCCCTGGTCGTCGTAGCCGGTCGCCAGCGCCAGCCCATGGGGAGGGACCAGGACATCGCCGATCTCGAGCATGGCGCGCGCGCCGTCGGCGGCGATCGCGCTCATCTCGATCCAGCCTTCGGCCTCGGCGGGCAGGGGATCGGTGCTGGCGCCGTCATAGCCCGGCGGCGCGAAGGAGACGAACATCCGGTCGATGGCGCGCGGCCAGACCGGATCGGCATCGGCGGGCAGCGCATAGCCGCCGTCGAGCCGCGCGAAATCGAGCGTCACCACGGCGTCCTCGCCGGTCCCCGCCGCATAGTTCCACAGCCGCACGTACCAGGTGCGGGGGCTTCCGGCGGCGTCCTTGCCCTCGATCGTCAGCGTCGGCCCGTTCACCTGGTCGAGCGCGACGATCCCGGACGAGCGCCAGCGGAACCGCAGCGAGGTATGCGCATAGTCGCGGTCGGTCCGGTAGGCGAGCAGTGGATGGTCGAGCCGGTCCTCGCTGTCCCAGATCAGTCCGCCAAGATCCGCCCGGCGTAGGAACGAAGCCTCGACGCGCAGCGAACTGGGGCCGGTCGAAACCACCGTCGCCACCATCGGGCGCGGGAAGTTGACGGTCCAGAAACGCGGATCGAAGCGCATGATCCAGTCGCCGGCCTGACCTTCGCGTTTGTTGGCGAGCCAGAATGCCATGAAGGTTCTCCAATCTCTCGGACGATGGCGGGTCAGCCGTAAGTCAGCGCGCGGCGCACCGCGCTCGCCACCTGGCGCGAGGAGCGCTGGAGCGATTGCGGGACGCTGCTTCCGCGCGGGGCGGTGAGGT
The DNA here is from genome assembly GCF_900113255.1 of Novosphingobium sp. CF614. Classification (GTDB taxonomy): domain Bacteria; phylum Pseudomonadota; class Alphaproteobacteria; order Sphingomonadales; family Sphingomonadaceae; genus Novosphingobium. Next base: position 131,160 of record NZ_FOOR01000001.1, on the reverse strand, counting down.
TGATCGCCACGCGGACGTCGCGGCTGGCGGCGACCGCGGCCTCGACGCGCCCGGCCGAAGTCGGGACGAACAGCTCCGGCCCGCGCTCGCCGACGACATAGCCGCGTCCGGGCGAGACATTGCCGCCGGTCGCGCGGCCGGGCAGGCCGAGCGCGCTTGAAAACAGCCCGGCCGCGTCGAACAGGCCGGCCCCCGCGCTTCCGCCGCCGCCGACGGCGGAAAACAGCGTCCGCACCGCCTGCGCGGCGATTTCGTCGAGCGCGGAGAAGGCCGCGTGCTTGAGATCGTCGAACCCCAGGCTGCCCTGCCGGATCGCCCCGGCCAGGCCCTTTTCCAGCGCGTCGCCGGCGCGCGTGAAGCCGGCGACCAGGTCGCCGTCGACCACCGAGCGCATGCGCGCGATATCGTGGGCGAAGCCGTCGGTGCCGGCGCGCACTTCCACCAGCAGGCTGTCGATTTCATCGTTCATGATCGTGCTCCATCAGCCGTTGCAGGGTCTCGCGGTCCAGGCCGGGCTGGACCGCGCCGGGTGAAGGCAGGCCCAGCGCGGTCGCCAGTTCGGCGGGGGTCGCGGCCCAGAACTCGTGCGGCCGCCAGCCGAGCCCGCGCGCGGCCAGGCCGCACAGCGCCAGCGCGGCGAGGGCGAAGCTGCCGTTCGCGTCCCCGCCCCCAGCTTCCTTCCCAGGTTCGCCGTCTCGCCATGACGAAGACAACGGACAAGCAGCACGCTCCGCGAACCGCCGCGTCATCCCGCGCCTTTCAGGATTTGCGAAAGCAGGGTGCGCAGCGGCGCGGCGCAGGCGGCGAGGCCTTGCGTCATGATCGCCTCGCCCACCGCTTCGCGCGGGATGCCATCGCCATCGGACAGGCAGTGCCAGAACAGCGCCGCCATCTCGTCCAGCCGAAGCTGCCCGGTGCCGGCCCGCTCGACGAGGGCGAAGAGGGGGCCAAGCTCCGCTTCCGCCGCGACCAGCGCGGTGAAGCTGGGGCGCAGGATCCGGGCGGTGCCGCCGATCGGCAGGAGGGCCTCGCCGCGCAGGGGATTGGCGTGCGGGGGATTGGCGCCGGTCATGCCGGCACGACCTGGCCCGAGCTTTCGAGCTGGAGCGTATAGTTGCGCTCGCCGTTGAAATCGCCGGCATAGTCCAGGCGCTGGACCAGGAACTTGCCGCGCAGCCGTTCGCCGTCCTCGAAGCTCAGTTCGTAATCGTCGAGCGTGCCGGCCATGGCGTTGGCGCGCACTTGCGCTTCGGCCGCGCTGCCCAGGAAAATCCCCGCCGCGCTGACCGAGACCGAGCGCACGCCCGCGCCCGAAAGCAGGTCCCGCCAGCCGCCGCTGCCCTTGTGGGTGACGACCACGGCATCGCCGGTGACGGACATCTGCGTGGTGCGCAGCCCGGCGACGGTCTGGTAGCTGGCGGGCGCGCCGCCATCGGAGATCTTGAGAAGGAAGGCGCTGCCTTTCTGGGCGGTCATGATGATGCTCCTGGGTTCGGTTGGGTTCTCCTCCCCGCGCCGGGGAGGAACTGGTCAGCTCGCCAGCAGGCGAAAGCGGTATTCGAGGAGGATCGCCCGGCGGCTTTCGCCGCGCTGTTCGGCGCGGGCGCGCAGGAACTGGGCGGTGACGAGCTGGAAGCCCGGCTGGGCACGCGGCAGGCTTTCGATGCGCGCCTCGATCGCGGCGACGATCGCGGCGGCGGCATCGGGCATGTCGCCCCGGCAGTGCAGCTCCAGCGCGATGCGCACTTCGCGGCCGCGCGCGGTCTTGCAGCTCCAGTCGGTGCTGGCGCTGGCCGCCACCGCGAGCCAGGGCAGGCTGGCGCGCGATGGGGCTTCCTCGGTGATGGCGTTGAGTTCGCCGCTCAGCGCCGGATCGGCGGCGAGCCATTCGAGCAGCGCGGCGCGCAAGGCGATTTCCATGGCTTATCCTTTCGCGAAGAGCGGCCAGAGCAAGTCGGCCCGGCGCCAGCGGTGTTCGTCGTCCCGCATCCGCAAGCGTGCGGCGGCGAGCGTGCGGGCGCGTTCGGCGAGGTGTTCGGCGATCCGTTCGAAGGGGGCCCGGGCCGCGATCATGGTGCCGCTCATGCCAGGCGCAGCCGCCGCCAGGGCCGCCACAGCGCCGCCACCGAGGCGGGCGGCAAGGGCGCGGCGCCCCCGCTTTCGCGCTCGCGGTGCTGGTGCGCGGCAAGGCGGACCAGGCCGTGGCGCAGCGAAACGGGCAGGGCGTCCCAGTCCGTCGCCAGGCCCGCAGTGAAGCGCACCGCCACGCGCGCTTCGTCGCCGAAGCTGGGCAGGCGCACGCGGCCGGTGCCGTCGGCCTCGAGTTCGATCTCGTAACTCTCGGCATCGAGGTTGAAGCGGGTGCCGTCGGCGGCGATGCCCTCGACGCGGCTGATCGCCTGGACGGGGCGGGTCGCCAGCGCATGCCAGCCCGGCTCGGCGGGGATCACTTCCTCGCATTCCGCCTCGATCGGCATCTGTCCGGTGAACCACTCGCAGACGTCGAGGGTGGCGGCAAGCAGCGGGGACAGCGATGCGTCGTCGCGGCCGGTGGTGATGCCGAGCCACTGCTTGAGTTCGGCAAGCGCCGAGGCGGGCAGCACGGCCGATGTGAGTATGACCCGGTTCATGGGCGTCTCCGATAGGGGGAGTGGAAAGGTGCCTGTCCGCCCCGGCGCGGGGGACCGCTGAAGGCGGTGGAGGGGATTCATGCCGCGAGGCGGCGCAGCGCCTTGGCGCGAATCCCCTCCGTCAGGCGCCATGCGCCTGCCACCTCCCCGCGCCGGGGAGGATCCGACTCGCGTCAGGCCGCGATCTTGAGCAGCTTGATCGCGTCCGAATCGAGCACTTGCCCGCCGATCCGCTTGGTTGCGTAGAAGTGGACGAAAGGCTTGTTGGTGAAGGGATCGCGCAGGATGGAGGTCGCACTGCGTTCGGCGATCAGGTAGCCGGCGCGGAAATTGCCGAAGGCGATCGGGCAGGCGTTGGCGGCGACGTCGGGCATGTCCTCGGCCTCCACCACCGGGTAGCCGAGCAGGCGGTTGGGCTGGCCTTCCATCAGGCCCGGCTGCCACAGGAACGATCCGTCGGCGGCCTTGAGCTTGCGCACCACCGCCAGCGTCCTGGCGTTCATCACCCAGCTCGCGCCCTGCCGGTGGCCGCCTTTCAGCGCGTGGACGAGGTCGATCAGCTTGAGTTCGGGCGCGGTGTCGAAGCCGGTGGCGTTGCCGGAGACGACATATTGCAGCGTGCCGAAACCGCGCGCGGAATCGCCGGCGGCGCTGGTCTGGGCGGTCAGGAAGCCCTTGGGCTGGTTGGTGCCGGTGCCGTTGATGAAGGCCGCGCCTTCGGCCCGGGCGAACTCCATCGCGATTTCGTCGGCCAGCCACGCCTCGACGTCGAACATCGCGTCGTCGAGCATGGCCTGGCTGGCGGCCGGGTTGGCGTAGAGTTCGCCCGAGGGCGGGGCGATCTCGGCGAAGCTGGGGGTGGCGGTCTCGTCGCGGGCGCCGGTCTCGCTGACCCAGCCGGAGGCGGTGCCGCCGGTGGTGATAAGCTTGCGGTAGCCGGCGCTGCCGGTCTGGACCACTTGCGCGATCGCCCGGATCGGGCTGATGTTCTTCAGCCGGGCCGAGATCATGGCGTCGATCTCCCGCGGGACGGCATAGCCGCCGTCGGCGGGAACGGTGCCGGAGATCGACTTCAATTCGGTCTCGCGGCCGCGCCGCAAGTAGCCGTCGACGAAGCCTTTCACCTCGATGCTGGGCGCGCCTTCGATGAGCGGGCGGGCGGCGGCGCGGCTTACGCGGTCAAGCCGCGTCCTGACGTCCTCCACGTCGCCGCGCAGCGCGTCGACGGCCTGCTCGGTGGCTTCCTGGCGGGTGACGAGATCGAACGAGGCATCGAGCGCTTCGACCGGGATGGGGGATTCCATGGGGCATTCACCTTTCTTGTGGGGGATCAGGAAATCAGATGCACGCGCGCGCCGTGCTGCATCGGGTGCGTGACCAGGCTGACTTCGAGCAGCTCGATGTCGAGCAGCTCTCGGCCCTCGCCGGTCCTGCGGCTGGCGCGCGGGAGGTAGCCGAACGAGAGACCGGTGACGGCGCCGCGCCGCAGCGCCAGGCCGGCCGCGCCGTCCGGATTGCCGAGCGAAGCGATCACGCGCAGGCCGCGCGCGTCCTCGGCGGCGGTTTCGAGCCAGCCGATGCGCGTGCCGGGGCGATGCTGCCACAGCAGCGGGACCGGATCGCGCCGATCGGCCAGGGTGCGGGCGAAGGCGCCCCGGCGAATGATGTCGCGCCCGGCGTCGCGCCGGCCGAACAGGGCGGCGTAGCCGGCGAAGCGGAGGGGGCGTGGCCCTTCGACAAGCTCGGGGCGAGCGGGGTTGGGGACGAGATTCCCGTTTTCGCTCGGCCAGTTTCCGCTCGGCCCATTTCCATTCGGCCAATTCCCGCTCAGGCTGAGCCTGTCGAAGCCCCAGGTGTCCGCGCGCGCCGTCATCGCAGCAGGTCCGTCACGCCCAGGCGCACCGCCAGGCCGAGCAGCAGCAGCGCCAGCAGCGCGCGCACGATCCAGCCGAGCGCGGCGGTGCGGGCGCTGGCCTTGGCATCGCGCCAGGCCTGCAGCAGCTCTCGCAGTTCGCCGAGATCGCGCGGGGCGGTCTCGTCGTCGAGGCCGATGCGTTCGAGCATGCGGCGGGCGCCGATCTCGCTCGCTTCCTCGACGATGGCGCGCAAGGTGACGAGATCGCCCCCGTCGCCGGTCGCCTGGGCGAGAAGCCCGGCCAGCATGTCACCATTGTTCATGATATGTTCTCCCGATGCTTCGCGCCCGACGGACCCGCGTCCAGGCCGAGCAGCGCGCGTTTTTCCTGGGGGTCCAGGAAATCCGCCGCGCCGACCTGGGCCCACAGCCGCTCGCGGTCCTCGGCGAGCGCCGACACCCGGTCGAGATCGACCGCCAGCACCGCGCCGGGGAACCAGGGCGAGAGGCCTTCGCACAGCGCCGCGAAGATCTTCGCCGCCAGCGGCAGCAGCGTCAGCCGCCACAGCGCGCGGTTGGCCTCGCGGTAATTGGCGTAAGTCGAATCGCCCGGCAGGCCGAGCAGCATCGGCGGCACCCCGAAGGCCAGCGCGATGTCGCGCGCAGCGGCGGCCTTGAGCGTGGCGAAGTCCATGTCCGCCGGGGTCATCGCCATGGCCTGCCACTTGAGCCCGCCTTCCAGCAGCATCGGCCGCCCGGCGTTGTTCGATCCGGCATAGGCGCTGGCGAGTTCGGCCTTCAGCCGGTCGAACTGGTCGCCGGTCAGCCCATTGCCGTCGCCCGTCTCGTAGACCAGCGCGCCGCTGGGCCGCGCCGCGTTCTCCAGCAGCTGGCGGTTCCAGCGCGAGGCGGCGTTGTGGGTGGCGATCGCCTCGTCGGCGGCGGCCAGGCAGCCGGCGCCGTAGTGGTCGTCGGCCGGGTGGAAGTGGCGGATGTGGATCAGGTTGGGAAAGGCGTCCTCGTCCAGCAGCGGGATCGACAGGCGGCGGCCGGCCACTTCATAGGAATAGGCGCAAGGCCAGCCGTCCTCCCCGGCGATCACGCCAACGCGTTCGGGGCGCAGCGCGAACAGCTCGGCCGGGCGGCCGCGCGCGTCCTTGAGCACCTGGACATAGGCATTGCCGTGCAGCAGCAAGTGCGCGGTCAGCGTTTCCGGCAGCGACTGTCCGGCGCTGGTCTCGGCCACGAGCGCGCGCAGCGCTTCGTCCGCCGGCCGCAGCGGCGCGCCGGCGATCCCTTCGGCCACCAGGCGCACCGCGCGCTGGGCCACCGGGTTCTCCAGGTAGGCGCGGCGCACCGCCGAATTGTACTCGAACGGAGCGCGCCCGCCGCCGCCGTCGGCGAAGAACCACGGGGAAGCTGCCCCCCGCGCCAGCGGCACGCGGGCACTCCCGCCCTTGAAGGCGGCGACGAGTGCTTGGATGAAGGACATCGGATTCCTTTCGTGTTCCGGTCCTCCCCGGCACGGGGAGGACGAGGCGTTCAGGTCATTCGGATCTTCGGCTGCGCGCTTCGGCCCAGCATCAGCTCGGTCAGTGCCCAGACCAGTGCGTCCGCCCGGTCCGGCGATCGCCCCGGGCCCTGGTAGGCGCCGCCCGTGACGAGGCCGCACAATTCATCCTCCAGCTCCGGGAAAGTGCCGGCGTGGCGCACCCGGCCGGCTTCGTAGAGCGCGGCGACCGGCTCGGCGCGCGCGTCCTTGCCCCGGCTGGCGTGGACCAGCTTCAGCGGCAGCGCGAGCTGGGCGGCGCGCAGCACGCTTCCCACCATGGCGCCGCCCTGGTTGGCCTCGGCGACGACCCGGTCGGCATGCCAGGCCTGGGCGGCGCGGGCGACGGCGCGGGCCCAGCGCTCGGGGCTGGCCTTGCGCACCGAGGCATCGGCCAGCACCCGCGCGGTGCCGTCCGCCGCAAGGGCGGCGACGACGATGCCGCAGGCATCGCCTCCCTCCGAGGCGGGCGGGTCGACGCCGACGACGATGCGGGCGAGTTCCGGACGGGCGGGCTCTGGCGGCAAGGGCCCGGTCGCCGCGGTCTCGCGGCATTGTTCCAGCAGCGCGCGCGTCCACAGCGCGCCCTCGATGTCGGTCAGCAACTCGCCGTCGAGTTCCTGGCGGCCGAGCTGCGTGCCCGCGTAAGTCCGCCGCACCGAGCGCAGGAACGCCGCCGGCAGGTTGGCCGCGTTCTCGAACGTGCCGCCGCGCGTGACGGCGATGCCGCCGTCCTTTCCTTCCGCCAGCAGCCGGGCGACCAGCGGGACGGCGCGCGGCGTCGTGGTCGCGACGGTGCGCGGGCGGTCACCCAGGCGCAGGCCCAGCATCAGGTTGTCCCAGCTCGCCACGGCGCGGCCGCCGGCATTGTCCCACTTGGCGATTTCGTCGCACCAGGCATGGCTGTGCTGGGGCCCGCGCAGCGATTCGGGCTCGCCCGCCGAATAGAGCAGGGCCTGCGCCCCGTTCGGCCAGGTCAGCCGCCGCAGCGAGGGTTCGAAGACCGGCCGGCGCCACGGCGCGCCGATCGCCATCAGCCCGCTTTCGCCTTCGACCATGACGGCGCGGGCCTCGGCAAGGTTGGCCGCGACCAGGGCGATGCGCGCTTCGGGATGCTGCTCCGCCACGGCAGTGACCCATTCGGCGCCGCTGCGCGTCTTGCCGAAGCCGCGCCCGGCCATGACCAGCCAGACGCGCCAGTCCCCCGGCGGGGCGAGCTGCGACTTGCGCGCCCAGATCGCCCAGGTCCAGCGCCACTCGCGCTGTTCGGCGGGATCGAGCGCGGCGGCGAAGTCTTCGAGTTCGCTGCCGCGCGCCTCGCTCAGCCAGTGCAGCGGATCGCGTTCCGGCCTAGCCACGAACCCCGCCTTTCGCGGTCTTCGCGCTCTTCGCGGTTTTCACGCTCTTGGTGCGTTTCGGGCGCGCGCGGCGGGCCAGGACTTGTTCGCGCAGCCGCGCCAGCTTGGCCTGGATGGAGGCGCGCACCACCGCCAGATCCTCGTTTTCCCGGATCGCGCGTTCGCGCGCCACGGTTTCGCGGTGCAGCCCCAGCAGGCGCAGCGCGGCGGCGTTGTCGAACTTCACCTCGCCGTCCCTCGGCTCGCCGAAGCGCAGGCGGTGGAGCAGTTCCAGCTCCAGGCTCTCGTATCCCTCAAGCAAGGCGGCGCGCCATTCGCGGGCGAACCCCGGTTCCTCGCGGCAGGCCTTGTAGGCGCGGCTGGGATGGACCCCGGCGGCGGCGCTGGCGGCAGTGACGTTCGAGGTTTCCGCCAGCGCGACCAGGAAATAGGTGCGCCAGTGGCCCGTCGGCTTCCTTTCCTGTTTCCCGCCCTGTTTCCTGCGCGCGGAGACCGGTGTCGGATCGATCATCTGAGCTGGACCTTTGCTGAAGCCTGCGGGGAAGGGCGAATCGCCGCCTTTCGCGATGTTCCCGTTATGTACCGAAAAAGTGCGCCGATGTCAATACAAATAACCATATAGGTTATCCCTTGCCGCGACGCAGCATGGCGATTAGTACCGGCGCACGGTGAGCGGGCCCCATCGCGTTCCTCCCCTTCGGGGGAGGGGAGTTGAGCCCCGGCCAAAGGGATTTGACACAAGCCCCCCGCATCGGGGGTCTTCCGGAGACATCGATGCTGCGCCGCCTTTACGACTGGACCATGGCCAAGGCGGCGCATCGCCACGCCGGGTGGTGGCTTGCCGCCTTCGCCTTCGTGGAGGCCAGCTTCTTCCCGGTTCCCCCGCACCCGCTGCTGGGCCTGATGTGCCTGGCCGAACCGAAGAAGGCGCTGCGCTTCGCGGCCATCGCCACTATCGGCTCGGTCATCGGCGGGCTGCTGGGCTACGCGATCGGCCATTTCGCCTACGAGGCTTTCGGCCAGACGCTGCTGCGCGCGCTGGGCCTTGCCGAAAGCTTTCCCAAGGCGGCCTGCTACTTGCGCGAATACGGGGCGGAGATCCTGATCGTGAAGGGCGCGACGCCGATCCCCTTCAAGCTGCTGACGATCACCGCCGGGTTCATCGGCATGAACCTGATGGTCTTCATCGCCGCCTCGATCGTCTCGCGCGCGATCAGCTTCATGATCGTGGGCGTGCTGTTCCGCCTGTTCGGCGCGCCGATCAAGGCGGTGATCGACCAGCACCTGGGCAAGGTGACGGCGGCGTTCGCGATCCTGATCGTCGCCGGCTTCCTGGCCCTGGCCCTGTTGGGCGGCGGCGCGAAGGAAACCGGCGAAAAATGCGCCTCGGCCACGAGTCTGGCGATGGGCTGAGGCCGCCGATCCTCGCTTGCCGGCGCCGCCCGTTTCATGACGATGCGATAACGCTCGCCTCCGGAATTTCCCGGTAATGCCGGATACTTGACTGTAGTCGCTGGTGTGTCATCTTTCGATTGCTGCACCGCAATAAGCGTGCGGTGCCGAAAGGAGGACTATGGCTGGTCGACTGGAAGGTTCCTCGTCAGGTTTTCGGGCTTCAACCGATTCCCGCGCATCGCCCGATTTTCTCAGGCAGCTCGAAGGCTACGGCCTGACGACGATCGAGATCCACTATTTCCTTCCGGACCATCCCAAGCTCTTGCAGCTTTTCGCCTTCCAGCAATTCGACATCGCCCCGCGCTTTCCGGTGCTGCGCGATTTCCTCGACTACTGGCGGCGCGAGATCGAAGGGCCGCTGCATTCGGTGCGCATCGCCCACAACCACCTGATCGGCCCGCAGGAATGGCGCGCGGTGGACGGGATCATCTCGATCCACTGATCGCCTGGCCGAGCGCGCGTTCGAACACCGGGCGCATCGCCGCGTAGCCCGCCGCGTCGGGGTGGACGCCGTCGAGGAACAGGCCCTGCCGTACCGAGCCGTCGGGGTTGGAGAGGACCGCGTGGTAGTCCGCCAGCACGACCCCGGGCTGTTCGCGCGCGATGGCCGCCAGTTCCGCGTTGGCCCGCGCGATCGCTTCGCGCGGATCGCCGCGCGCGCCGAAATCGAAGCCGCGCGCTGGCGGGACGGTGCCCAGGATCACGCCGATGCGATTGGCCCGCGCGATCTCGATCATGGCGATCACATTGTCGCGCAGCTGGCCGGGCGCCGCCGGGCCGGTGGTTCCGGCGACGTCGTTGGTGCCGACCAGGATGTGGGCGAAGCGCGGGCGCAGCCGCACCGCGTCGGCCATGAACCTCAGCAGGACCTGCCCGCTCGATTGCCTGCCGATGCCGCGATTGACGATGGCGCCGTCCTGGTCCTCTGGACCGAGGCCGGGCCAGCCCATCGTCAGCGAATCGCCGATCATCACCACTTCGGGCTGCGCGCCCGCGGCGAGCAGGCGGGCGTTGCGTTCGCGGTAGAAGCACAGCGCCGCCCAGTCGTCGTAAGGGTCCCCGGTGATGGGCTCGCCCTCGGCGGTGCAGGGGCGCTCGGTCAGCCCGATCAGGCCGGCGCGCGTCCAGGCCCGGTACTGGCCGATCGCGAGATAGAGGCCGATGCCCAGCGCCAGCCCGGCCACGACGACCGAGAGGCGAACGCTCCGCGGCCCGCCTGCCACGATCTCAGCCCAGGATGCCCACTGCCTTGCCCGCGCGGGTGAACATGCCGATGATCTGCTGCACTTGCGCCGCCGAATGCTCGGCGCAGAGCGAGCAGCGCAGCAGCGTCATGTTCGCCGGGGTGGCGGGCGGCCGGGCGAGGTTGACGTAGAGCCCCTCGTGCAGCAGCGCCTCCCACATCGCGGCGCCGCGTTCGAGATCGGGCATGATGACCGCGATGATCGCGCTCTGCGGGCTATCGGTGCCGAGCTGGAAGCCCGCGTCCTTGAGGCCCTTGTGCAGCGTCTTGGAATTCTCCCACAGATGCGCGCGCTTGGCCCCGGCGTGCATCAGCTTGCGGATCGAGGTGCGGGCGGTGGCCACCACGCTCGGCGGCAGGCTGGCGGTGAACACGTAGGGGCGGCAGACCAGGCGCATGATCTCGAACTTGGGATGGTTCGAAACGCAGAAGCCGCCGACCGTGCCGACCGACTTGGAGAACGTGCCGATCACGAAGTCCACCTGGTCCAGGCAGCCCTGGTCCTCGGCCACGCCGCGCCCGTTGGGCCCGATGAAGCCCATCGAATGCGCTTCGTCCACCAGCACCATGGCGCCGTACTTCCTGGCGACCGCGATCATGTCCTTCAGCGGCGCGATATCGCCCAGCATCGAATAGACGCCCTCGAGCACCACCAGCTTGCCGGCGCCGTCGGGAATGCGGCGCAGGCGCTTTTCCATCGCCTCGATATCGTTGTGCTTGAAGGGCACCACTTCGGCGTCGCCCATCTTGCACCCGTCCCAGATCGAGGCATGGCTGTCGATGTCGAGGACGATGTAATCGCCCTTTCCGGCGATGGTGGAAATGATGCCGAGGTTCGCCTGGTAGCCGGTCGAGAACACCATGGCATGATCCATGGCGTAGAATTCGCACAGCGCCTGCTCCACCGCGCGGTGCCCCGCGTAAGTCCCGTTCAGCACGCGGCTGCCGGTGGTGCCGGAACCGAAATCGTCGAGCGCCTGCTTGCCGGCGGCGATCACGTCGGGATCGAAAGTCATTCCCATGTAGTTGTAGGTGCCGAGCAGGATCGTCTCGCGCCCGTTGCACATCGCCACGGTGGGCGAGAGCACGCGCTCCATGACGAGCCCGAACGGATCCTCGACGCCCGAGTCCAGCAGGTTGCGGCGCATTTCGATCAGCGGATCGAACTTGCTGAACAGGTCGGTGTGGCTGACGGTCATGTTGTCGCTGAGCATATCGGTCATGGTCCTTCAGCCCCGCAGCTTCACTACGGCGTCCACGAGCTGGCCGTAGTTCTCGATCTCGGCCTGCTGGTTCATCGAGATGATGATGTCGAACTCGTCCTCGATCGCGGCGACGAAATCCATGACGGTCAGGCTGTCGAACTCCAGGTCGTCGGTAAAGCGGGTTCGGTCGGTGATCGCCACCTCCTTCTTGTTGAAGGGCGCGATCAGCGCGGCGATCCGGGCGGAGGTCTCTTCGCGATCCATTGTCTTGTCAGCTCCGATAGCTTCGGATGGCTCTCTGGCCGGGAAATGCGGCGCAAAAGCGGCGCGCGGGGGCAAAGTCAAGCGCGCGTCGTCCTGAATCGCGATCCGTTCGCCGTCCCATCTACAGCAATGCCCTTACCGCCTGCATGAACGGACCGATCGAAACCGGCTTGGCAAGATAGCCCTCGGCGCCCGCTTCGCGGATGCGTTCCTCGTCGCCCTTGCCGGCATAGGCGGTGACCGCCAGCATCGGGATGGCGCGCAGCACCGGGTCCTTCTTGGCGGCTTCGATCAGGTCGAGCCCGGAGACGTTGGGCAGCTGGATGTCCATTATCACCAGGTTCGGCACGAACTGGCGCGCCCGTTCGAGCGCGTCGAGCCCGTCGGCCACCGGCTCCACCGCGTAGCCCTGGCTCCTGAGCACGTCGCAAAAGAGCTTCCGATTGAGATCGTTGTCCTCGACAACGAGGATTCGCTTTGCCATTCGACGCCCGAGCACCATGTTGAGGTCAAACCGCCCTATGCGCCAGGCAAGCGAGGCTGACAATTCTTAGAGAGCCGCCATCCCCCGGCCCGTCCTCCGGCCCATCCTCCCGCAAGACGCCCGGCGCGGATCCGCAGGCGCTGGCGCTCGGCGCGCTCGGCTGGGTGCTGGGCGACGGTGATCGCGCCGCCCGGTTCCTGGCGCTGACCGGCCTGACACCCGATGCCTTGCGCGCCTCGCTGGGCCAGCCGGCGACATTGGCCGCGGTGCTCGATTTCCTCTGCGCGCACGAGCCGGACCTTGTCGCCGCCGCCGACGTGCTGGGGGTGGACCCGCGGGAGCTTGCCGGCGCGCGCGAAAGGCTGGGCGCATGAACCGGCCGCTGCTGATTACCGACTGCGATGAAGTGCTGCTGCGCATGATCGCGCACTTCCGCGACTGGCTTGCCGAGGACGAGGGGATTGCCTTCGACATGGCGCGGGGCGAGTTCCACCAGTCGATGCGCCGGATCGATAGCGGCGAGGTGCTGGAACACCAGGAGATGTGGGCATTGCTCAATCGGTTCTTCGATGGCCAGATGCACCGCCAGACCCCGGTGGAAGGCGCGGCCGAGGCGCTGCGGGCGATTCGCGAGCACGCGGATGTCGTCGTCCTGACCAACCTGCTCGATTTCCGCCGGGAGGCGCGCCGCGCGCAGCTGGCCGGGCATGGCATCGATTTGCGGGTCTTCACCAACCAGGGGCCGAAAGGGCCGGCGCTCCAGGCGATTCTCGACGAATACCGGCCGGTCCGCGCGGTCTTCATCGATGACCTGTCGCAGCACCACGGCTCGGTCCGTGAAGTCGCGCCGCACGTGCGCCGCCTGCATCTTTGCGCCGAGCCGCTGATCGCGCCCCATATTGCCTGCGCCCATGCGGCCGGCCATGCCCATGCCCGAATCGACCAGTGGGAAAACGCCCTGCCGTGGCTGCTCGAAAGCCTGACCTGCGAAGAAAAGGACCTGCAAGCGAAATGAGTGAGATCGACAATCGCCTCGCGGCTCTCGGCCTGATCCTGCCCGAACCGGCCGCGCCGGTCGCCGCCTACGTTCCGGTGGTGGTCGCCGGCGGGCTGGCCCATGTCTCGGGCCAGTTGCCGTTCGTGGCCGGCGAGCTGGTGACCGGCCGGCTTGGCGAGGACGTCTCGCTGGAAGAGGGGATCGAGGCCGCGCAGGCCTGCGGGGTGATGATCCTGGCGCAGCTCAAGGCGGCGCTGGGCTCGCTCGATCGGGTGGAGCGGGTGGTCAAGCTGGGCGCCTTCGTCAACTCGGCCGGCTATTTCACCGATCAGCCCAAAGTCGCCAATGGCGCCTCCGAACTGATGGTCGCGGTGTTCGGCGAGGCGGGCAGGCATGCCCGCAGCGCCGTCGGCGTGCCGGTCCTGCCGCTGGGCGCCGCCGTCGAAGTGGACGCCGTCGTTGCTGTTCGCCCTGCTTGACCGCTGGCGTTCGCCGCCGCCCGATCCGCGCAAGGTCGGGTGGATCGGCGAACACGACTATGCCCACCGCGGGCTGCATGGGCCCGGCGTGCCGGAAAACTCGCGCGCGGCTTTCGCGAAGGCCGTCGCCGGCGGATATGGCATCGAACTCGACGTGCGGCGATCGCGCGACGGATCGCCGGTGGTGTTCCATGACGATGTGCTCGATCGGCTGACGGCCGAAACCGGGCCGGTCGCACGGCGCAGCGCCGCGCAGCTCGGCGCCATCGCCCTGGCCGGCGGCGGCGAGACGATCCCGACGCTGCGCCAGGTGCTGGCGGATGTCGCCGGCCGCGCGCCGGTGCTGATCGAGATCAAGTCCGAACGTGACGCCCACGTCGCCGCGCTGTGCCTGGCGGTGCGCCGCGTGCTGGAAGGCTATACCGGGCCGCACGCGGTGATGGGCTTCGATGCGCGCGTCTCGCACTGGTACTGGAAGCATTCGCCGCATACGGTGCGCGGGCTGGTCGTTTCCGAGGGGGAGGACCGGGCGCTGCCGGGCACGCTGCGCCGCCGCCTGGCGCTGTGGCGCGCGCGGCCCGATTTCCTCGCCTATGACGTGCGCGACCTGCCCAGCGGTTTCGCCGCCGGGCAGCGCCGCCGGGGCCTGCCCGTGGTGGCCTGGACCGTGCGCGGCGCGGAACTGGCCGCGCGCGCCGCCGCCCATGCCGACGCCGATCTGTTCGAAGGCGGGAAGGCGGATCGTGCGGTTGGGCCGCCGGCATGAGCGAGGGCGAATTCACCGCGCGGATCCACCCGTCGGTCGGCGCGCTTCCGGCCGGCGAGTGGGACGCGCTGACTTCGGGCGACAATCCCTTCGTCAGCCACGCCTTCCTGGCGGCCATGGAAGAATCGGGCAGCGTCGGCGGGCGCAGCGGCTGGCGGCCGGTGCCGATCGTCATCGCCGGCCCGGACGGCCGGCTGGCCGCCGCGCTTCCCGCCTATCTCAAGGATCATTCGCAGGGCGAATACGTGTTCGATCACGCCTGGGCCGATGCATGGCACCGCGCGGGCGGGTCCTACTATCCCAAGCTGCAGATCGCGGTGCCGTTCACGCCCGCTACCGGGCCGCGCCTGCTCACCCGCCATCGCGAACTGGCCCTGCCGCTGCTGCGCGCGGCCGAGACGCTGTGCCGCGACAGCGGCCTGTCCTCCGCCCACGCCACTTTCATCGAACCGGCGCAAGTGCCGCTGTTCGAGCAGGCCGGCTGGCTGCTGCGCGAGGATATCCAGTTCCACTGGGAAAATCGCGGCTATGCCGGTTTCGAGGATTTCCTGGCGGCGCTTTCCTCGCGCAAGCGCAAGGACTTGCGCAAGGAACGCGCCAAGGCGCAGGACGGGGTGGAAATCCGCAGCCTGCGCGGCGCCGAGATCACGGAAAGCCATTGGGATGCCTTCTGGGGGTTCTACCAGGACACCGGCGCGCGCAAGTGGGGGCGGCCCTATCTGACGCGGGCGGCCTTCACGCTGCTGGGCGAGGCGATGGCCGACCGGATCCTGCTGGTCATGGCTTTTTCGGACGGCGCGCCGGTTGCCGGCGCGCTCAATTTCATCGGCGGCGAGGCGCTCTACGGCCGCTACTGGGGGGCGCGCGTCGACAAGCCGTTCCTGCACTTCGAGCTGTGCTACTACCAGGCGATCGATGCCGCCATCGCGCTGGGCCTGTCACGCGTCGAGGCCGGCGCGCAGGGCGGGCACAAGCTGGCGCGCGGCTACGAGCCGGTGCGCACGGTTTCGGCGCATTACATCGTGAACCAGGGCCTGCGGGCCGCGGTCGCCGACTACCTTGAACAGGAACGCGCCGGTATCGCCCGGGACCAGATCTGGCTCGGCGAACGTTCGCCATTCCGCAAGGATTAGGGCATCGCGCCCAAGAATCCCGTCCATCCCGCTCGCAGTAGATTGATCGGAACTCTTGTTCCCCCTTCCCTTCGTCAGTTTCGGGAACTGAAATCAATCAGAATAGAGTTCGAGGTTCGCAGTCCCATGGGTCTGGCCAGATTGGCGTTCAGCTCAAGTGCCCGGCACCTTTACTTGAACGAAGAGGTAACCTTCGGATGTCTGGCCGTTGGCAAGGCTGCTTGTGTAGCGCACCTGCACTGGTCCTCGGAATGTCGTGCCAAGTCTGCGAAGGCGCAGAAAATCTGGTTCGACAGGCACCGCCGTTGCCGAAAGGTCGACGGCTAGCGAAGACGGCTCGCTGGAAGTCGCGCTGACTAGGGTTCTGGTTGCGGATTCGAAGGTGAACGGCACGATATCGTTGCAGCTGGGATAACGACGAGAAGCACTGTTACATCCTGTCAGAATGGTCGAATCGTCGGGCACGAGCACTTCAGCATAATCGGGGGCAGCCATAAAGGGCGCGGGAACGGGAGCTTGCAAGGCGGCAAAACCGGCGGCGATCTGGCGCATTTGCGCCGCATCGATCACGGCAATGCGCGATGCATTGGGATTAGGCCAACTGCTGGCAAGAGTTCTGAAGTCGACCATGATATCGAAACGGAAGCCCCACGCCCAACCGCGCACCGTATCGGCATTGGCAAGATCGGTGGGGACCGCCGCATTGTAGCGCGCCATC
Organism: Novosphingobium sp. CF614; assembly: GCF_900113255.1. Taxonomy (GTDB): domain Bacteria; phylum Pseudomonadota; class Alphaproteobacteria; order Sphingomonadales; family Sphingomonadaceae; genus Novosphingobium. The sequence continues at coordinate 115,024 of NZ_FOOR01000001.1, read as the reverse complement.
AGGCCAGCCATCGCGTCGAGCTGAGCCGGAGGACTTCCGAACTGATATCGGCTTCGGTCGAACAGGGCGCGGATCGCTGCAGGGTCGGTCAGATCGAGTCGGCCGGTCGCGGCGATCTGCTGCGCCATGTAACGGGAACTATCGAGAAGGGTGACGTTGAAATCGACCGGATCACCATTTGTATCCTTGAGAACGGCGGCCATCGCTAACAGCTGCAGATTGAGCCGGGTCAATTGCATGGCGTTGTGGCGCGCATCAGCATCGCTGCTGACAAGTCCGAGCGCCGGGTTGAACGTGGTCAGCCCGATAGATCCGCGAAGGGCGTTCGCGCCTATATCAAGGCCAAGCGCACTGCGAACGTTCGCTTCGGAGCCGGCGGCATCAATCAGTGCGGTCAGCGGCGAGATTACCGTGGCGCCGGCGGGTGCGCGCATCTGAGCGAAAAAAAGCGCGGTCGAAGCGTCGATCCCGGTCGCCTCCATGCGGACCGTGGCTTTTGCGGGAATTGTCCCTGTATGGATTGCGGGAGCAAGCGCGCTGATCGAGCGACCGAAGCGCCCGTCTATCGCCGTGCTGCTTAGCGCATCTCCGGCATCGCCGAAGGTGCCGTTGCCATTGGCGTCAAAATTGATGCGAGCGAGCAGCGGCCCCATCGCGGAAGCTGCGAAAACCGTAGTGCCTGCATCACCTGTAGGCGCAGGTGTTGGCGTTCCGCCGCCCCCACCCGCTGTCGGTGGAGTGCTGGTTCCCGAAGATCCGCCACCTCCGCATCCGGTCGTGATAAGACATAGGCCAGAGCAAAGCATTGCCAGCGTGAATTTTTGATGCATGGAGAAGGTCAACTCGCAGGCTATGTGGACTTGTTCTGGCCTAAGCAATTTCCTGTGAGATGACAACAGTTTAGTGGCGCGCCGGAGGGTATGCCACCGAACCCGCTCAGGCTGAGCTCGTCGAAGCCCATGCGCGGTGCTGGCACCATGCCTTCGACAAGCTCAGGACGAGCGGGGTCCCAATCCAGATTCGCATCTCTGCGCGTGGAGACCGCCGATGGTCCCGACGTTCGCCGGGATGGCGGGTTATGCGTTCAGGCGGCCTTGCGGCTCGATGCGGCGAGCCATTCGCGGGCGCGGCGTTGGGCTTCGGCGATTTCGCGGGCGGTCATCTCGTCGGCGACTTCGGCGCGGCAGATGGCTGCCTCCTCGTGGCCGGCGACGGCAGCGAGGTTGAACCACTTGTGGGCTTCGATCAGGTCACAGCCGGCGCCGTGGCTGCCGGTCGAATACGCGACGCCGAGGTCGAAGTAGGCCGAACAGTCCCCCTGCGCGGCGGCAGCGAGGCATTCGGCGACCAGCAGGTCCTCGGCGGCGAAATCGGCCGCGGTGGCGGGTGTGAATCGATATTCCTTGATCCAGGCAGTTTCCATCTCTCGTTACCCCCTTGTGGTGTTACTTTGTCGTATTGCCCCCTCTTCCGACCACCTAATCGGTCTTCCGATGCGGCCACGCTGGGCCAGGGGTAGTCAAGAATCAGTTAACGCTGTCTAGGAATGTTTGCGAAACCACGGCCCGGATGCGCCGAAACGAAACCGCGCCGGGGAATTTTGTGGACGGCCGAGCATATAAGCTTGTGCCCGGAAAAGTGCGGACCTATAGGCGCGGCAACCACGGATCGTTGTTCGGTTGCCGGAAAAATCCGGGGCTGCAGGGCGTTGGCGGTCCGCGGAGGACACGTGCGGAGTTTCTCTGGATGGCAACGACCCTGACTGACGAAATTGATGTACTCGCCAAGGCGAGGCGCGCGATCGGCGGCGCCTATGTTCCCGCCGACGACGAGCCTTATATGAGCGAGGCTCAGCAAGACTATTTCCGCAAATTGCTGATGGCCTGGAAGCGATCCATCCTGGACGCGGCGGCCGGCACGCTGCAGCAGCTTCAGGACGGCCCGATCCGCGAGCCGGATCTCAACGATCGCGCCTCCAGCGAGACCGACTGGGGCATCGAACTGCGCACGCGCGATCGCCAGCGCAAGCTGATCGCCAAGATCGATTCGGCGCTGCGGCGGATCGAGGAAGGCGAATACGGTTATTGCGAGGTGACGGGCGAACCGATCGGCCTCGGCCGGCTCGAAGCGCGTCCGATCGCGACGATGACGGTCGAAGCGCAGGAAGCGCACGAGCGCCGGGAAAAGGTTTCGCGCGACGATTGACGCCGGACGGCCCGGTTCCGGGCCGGAACGCACCGGCGTTGCCGCGCCCGTTAAGTGTTTGTTTGCCATTATCGCATATATCCCGATGTGGTGGCGCGTTCTCGCGCAGTCACGCGGCGTGCGTGAACGCGGGGCGGGTGGGTTCGAACACCGGACGGAAGCTCATGAACGAAGGTGACAATCGGCAGATCGCGCGCGACAGCCTGTTCCTCATGGCGGATCTGCGCATCGACGGTCTTGAAGGCGAATACCGCATCAAGGTCCGCAATCTGTCCGCCGGCGGCATGATGGGCGAAGGCCCGGTGCGCATCGTGCGCGGCTCCATCGTCGAAGTGAACATCCGCAATGTCGGCTGGGTCAAAGGCTCGGTGGCCTGGGTGCAGGACAACCGGTTCGGCGTGGCCTTTCGCGAGGATATCGATCCCAAGCTCGCCCGCGCGCCGGTCGGGGTGGGAGAGGATCCCGCACCGCGCTTCACGCGCAATCATCAGGCGCACCATTCCGGCGGGACGACGCTCCGCAAGATTTAGAACTTCGAACCGAAAATCTGAATCGCCCCGCTCGTCCGGAGCTTGTCGAAGGGTGACGAGCGGGTCTCGATTTGGATTTGGGGTTCATTGCGCCAATGCCGGCTCTTCTGGAGCGAGGCCTGGCTGCGTTTCCATCACCCCATGTCGGGATCAGCCCATAGCTCCGGCCGGCGCAGCAGCAGCGCCTGGGCCAGGATCAGCGTCTTGGCGTCGGTCAGCGCGCCGGACAGGACCATGCCGCGCAAGTCGTCCAGGCCGATCTCGTGCACGCGGATGCATTCGTTCTCGTCGTGCGCGCCGCCGCCGCCCCCGACCCGATCCGCGCTGGAGTAGCGGGCGAGATAGAGCGTGATCCGCTCGGTCGAGACCGGGGGCAGCGACCATATCCGGGTGACGTGTTCGATCCGCGAAAGGCGCAGCCCGCCTTCCTCCATGGCCTCTTCGACGATCCGCTCCTCCGGGCTGGCGCCATCGAGGTTGCCGGCGATCACTTCGAGCAGCGGCGGCTCGCCCGCCGCGAGCACGCCGGCGCGAGGCTGGTCGATCAGCGTGCAGACGCGCCGCACCGGATCGTAAGGCAGCACCGCCACCGCCGAGCCGTTGTCGAGCAGGTGCCGCTGGGCGCGGCTGCCGTCGGGCATGTCCAGTTCGAGCTGGAAGAACTTGTACCAGCCGTCGTAGACAAGCGTCCTGGCGGCGATGCGCGCGGTGGTCATGGGCCTGGATTACCCGTCGCGCGCCATGTTGCAAGTGCGAAAGGAAGCGGCCAGTCCGGGCCAGTCCAGGTCAGTCCAGGTCAGTCCAGGTTCGGGCGCAGCCAGCGCTCGGCCACGGCGAGTTCCATGCCGCGCCGCCCGGCATAGTCCTCCAGCTGATCCCGGCCGATGCGCGCGACGCCGAAGTACTGGCTTTCCGGATGGGCGAAGTAGAAGCCCGAAACCGCCGCCGTGGGCAGCATCGCCTGGCTTTCGGTCAGGATGATGCCGGCATTTTCCTGCGCCTTGAGCAGATCGAACAGGATCGGCTTGAGCGAGTGGTCCGGGCAAGCGGGATAGCCGGGCGCCGGGCGGATGCCGCGATACTCCTCGCGGATCAGCGCTTCGTTGGTGAGCTGCTCGCCGGGCGCATAGCCCCACAGGGCGGTGCGCACGTGCTGGTGCAGCCGCTCGGCGAAAGCTTCGGCGAAGCGATCGGCCAGGGCCTTGAGCAGGATGTCCGAATAATCGTCATGCGCCGCCTTGAAGCGTTCGAGATGCGGTTCGATGCCGTGGATGCCCACCGCGAAGCCGCCCAGCCAGTCATCCTGCGTGTCGATGAAATCGGCCAGGCAAAAATTTGCGCGCCCGCGCGATTTCTTGAACTGCTGGCGCAGGAACGGAAGGCGGATTTCCTCCCCCGCCGGGAAACCGGGGGACAGGATCACGTCGTCGCCATCGCGCCGGCAGGGCCAGAAGGCGCAGACCGCCTTGGCCGTCAGCCACTTTTCCGAGACGATCCTGTCCAGCATCGCCTTCGCATCAACGAACAGCGAACGGGCGCTTTCGCCGACCACTTCGTCTTGGAGGATACCGGGATAAGTGCCCGCCAGTTCCCAGGCGCGGAAGAACGGCGTCCAGTCGAAGATCTCGACCAGGTCGGCAAGGTCCCAGTCCGCGAAGACGTGCCGGCCCGGCCGCGCCGGCGCCGGCGGCTTGTCCGCGAAGTCCGGCTGGTAGCCGTTCGCCCGCGCCTCGGCGATCGGCAGCAGGTCCGACTGGCCCTTGCCGGCGCGCGCCTCGCGCACTTTCTGGTAATCGAGCGCGACCGAGGACTTGAAGCCTTCGGCCTGCGTATCGGACAGCAGCTGCGAGGCGACGCCGACCGCGCGGCTGGCATCGAGCACGTGGATCACCGGGCCCTTGTAGGCCTGGTCGATGCGCAGCGCGGTGTGGACCTTGCTGGTGGTCGCGCCGCCGATCAGCAGCGGGATGTGCATCTGCGCGCGCTGCATTTCCTCGGCCACCGTCACCATCTCGTCGAGCGAAGGCGTGATGAGGCCGGACAGGCCGATGATGTCGGCCTGGTGCTCGTTCGCGGATTCGAGGATGCGGGTCCAGGGCACCATCACGCCCAGGTCGATCACTTCGTAGCCATTGCACTGCAGGACCACGCCGACGATGTTCTTGCCGATGTCGTGCACGTCGCCCTTGACGGTCGCCATGATGATCCGGCCCTTGGCCTTCGCGCCCGCCTGTTTCTCCGCCTCGATGAACGGGATCAGGTGGGCGACCGCCTTCTTCATCACGCGCGCGGACTTGACCACTTGCGGCAGGAACATCTTGCCCGAGCCGAACAGGTCGCCGACGACGTTCATGCCGTCCATCAGCGGGCCCTCGATGACCTCGATCGGCCGCCCGCCGCGATCGAACGCGGCCTGGCGCGCTTCCTCGGTATCCTCCACCACGAAGGCGTCGATGCCCTTGACCAGCGCATGTTCGAGCCGCTTGGTGACTTCCCAGCCGCGCCATTCCTCGGCGGCCTTCTCGGCCACGGCATCCTTGCCCTTGTAGCTTTCGGCGAGCTCGATCAGGCGTTCGGTGGCGGTCTTGCCATCCTCGCCCAGGCCGGGCCGGCGCATCAGGATCACGTCCTCGCAGGCTTCGCGCAAGGCCGGATCGATCTGGTCGTAGACGTCGAGCTGGCCGGCGTTGACGATCGCCATGTCGAGCCCGGCGGGAATCGCGTGGTAGAGGAACACCGAATGCATCGCCCGCCGTACCGTCTCGTTGCCGCGGAACGAGAACGAGAGGTTGGACAGGCCGCCGGAGAAGTGGACGTGCGGGCAGGCCGCGCGGATTTCCTCCACCGCCTCGATGAAATCGAGCGCGTAGCGGTCATGCTCCTCGATGCCGGTGGCGACCGCGAAGACATTGGGATCGAAAATGATGTCCTCGGGCGGAAAGCCGATGCCGGTCAGCAGCTTGTAGGCGCGCTTGCAGATTTCGACCTTGCGCTGCTTGGTATCGGCCTGCCCGGTCTCGTCGAAGGCCATCACGACCACGGCGGCGCCATAGGCCATGCACTTGCGCGCCTGTTCGAGGAACGGCGCCTCGCCCTCCTTCATCGAGATCGAATTGACGATCGGCTTGCCCGAAACGCATTTCAGGCCCGCTTCGATCACTTCCCACTTCGAAGAATCGATCATCACCGGCACCCGCGCGATATCGGGCTCGGCGGCGATCAGCTTGAGGTAGGTGGTCATGGCCTCGACCGCGTCGAGCAGGCCTTCGTCCATGTTGACGTCGATCACCTGCGCGCCGTTCTCGACCTGCTGGCGCGCCACTTCGACGGCGGCGGGATAATCGCCGGCCATGACCAGCTTCTTGAACTTCGCCGAGCCGGTGACGTTGGTGCGCTCGCCGATATTGACGAAACGGGCGGAGGACTGGGTGTTCACTTGGAAAACTCCGTTCGTGCCGGGCGAATTCGAGACACGTTGATCGGGGGCCGGCGCGGACGTGTCTCGACTTTGTTCGACACGAACGGCGCGGGCATCATGAAATAGGGATATCACGCCGCCATGATGAAGGGCTCAAGCCCGGCAAGGCGCGTCACCGGTTCGAGCACCGGCAGCTTGCGCGGCGGCAGGCCGGCGACGGCCTTGGCGATGGCGGCGATATGCGCGGGCGTCGATCCGCAGCATCCGCCCAGCACGTTGACCTGCCCGGCGAGGGCCCATTCCTGGACGAAGCCGGCGGTGGTGCCCGGCATCTCGTCGTAGGCGCCCAGTTCGTTGGGCAGCCCCGCGTTGGGATAGACCATGATGAGCGTATCGGCGATCTCCGACAGGGTCTTCACGTGGGGGCGCAGCTGGGTCGCGCCGAACGAGCAGTTGAGACCCACCGTCAGCGGCCTGGCATGCCGCACCGCGTGCCAGAACGCCTCTACCGTGTGGCCGGACAGGTTGCGGCCGGAAAGGTCGGTCAGCGTCATCGAGAGCATGATCGGCACTTCGCGGCCGATCTCCGCCTCAAGCTGCTTGACCGCCATGATCCCGGCCTTGGCGTTGAGCGTGTCGAACACCGTCTCGATCAGGATGAAGTCCACCCCGCCTTCGACGAGGGCGGCGGCCTGTTCCTTGTAGACGTCGACCAGCGTGTCCCAGTCGATCTCGCGATAGCCGGGATCGTTGACGTCGGGGCTGAGCGAAAGCGTCTTGTTGGTCGGGCCGATCGCGCCGGCGACGAAGCGCGGGCGGCGAATGCCGTTCTCGGCGTCCCGGGCCTGGAACTCGTCGGCGACGCGGCGTGCCAGTTTCGCCGATTCGACATTGATCGCGCGTACGAGATGCTCGGCGCCATAGTCGGCCTGGCTGATGCGGTTGGCCGAGAAGGTGTTGGTCTCGGCAATGTCGGCCCCGGCCTCGAAATAGGCGCGGTGGATCGCCTCGGGCACTTCGGGCCTGGTCAGCGCCAGGATGTCGTTGTTGCCCTTCTGCTCATGGCCCAGGCCCAGGTCGCCGGCATAGTCCGCCTCGGCCAGCTTCCAGTTCTGGATCTCGGTGCCGAACGCCCCGTCGGTGATAAGGATGCGCCTGGCGGCCTCGGCGAGGAAGGTTTCTCTGGTGGTCATGGCTAGTCCATCAATTGAAGGAAATCGGAAAAGGAAAAGATCTGAAAAAGCAGCGGGCGCGTTTCAACCCTTCGGCCTGAGCCCCAGCAGCTGGCAGATCGCATAGGCCTGTTCGGCGCGGTTGAGGGTATAGAAATGGAAATCGCGCACGCCGCCCTCGTAGAGGCGCTTGCACAAGTCGGCGGCGGCGACCGCCGCGACCAGCGCGCGCGGGCCGGGGCGCTCGTCGAGGCCCTCGAACATCGTTTCCAGCCAGCCGGGGATCGCGGTGTTGCCCGACATGCGGCGAATCGCCGCGAAGCTCGTCACCGGCATGATGCCCGGCAGCACCGGCGCGGCGATGCCGGCCGCGAGCACTTTGTCCAGGAAGCGGAAGTAGGCATCGGTCGAGAAGAAGAACTGCGTGATCGCGCGCGCGGCGCCGGCGTCGATCTTGCGCTTGAGATTGTCGAGATCGGCCTCGGCGCTCACCGCTTCGGGATGGACTTCGGGATAGGCGGCCACCGAGATGTCGAAATCATGCCGCGCCTTGAGGCCCGCCACCAGCGCGGCGGCGCTGGCGTAGCCTTGCGGGTGGGGCACGAAGCCGCCGTCCGCCGGCGGCGGATCGCCGCGCAGGGCGACGAGGTGGCGCACGCCCGCTTCCCAGTACTGGTCGGCGATCTCGGCGATCTCTTCCTTGCTGGCGCCCACGCAGGTAAGATGCGCGGCGGGCACCAGATCGGTCTCGCGCACCAGCCGCGCGACGGTGGCGTGGGTGCGTTCGCGAGTCGAGCCGCCGGCGCCGTATGTCACCGAGACGAAGCCCGGGCCCAGCGGCGCAAGCTGGGTGATCGCATCCCACAGCTGTTCCTCCATCTTCTCCGTCTTGGGCGGGAAGAATTCGAAGGAAACGGAAATATCGCCCGGCAACCCCGCGAAAAGGGGGCGTTCGGCCGGTCGGTCGGCGGCGGTCATGGGCATGTCGTCTTTCGTTCGTCGGGGTCTTGCGGAGTGTTGTCCGGCGCGGCTGGCGCGGTGGCGGATTCTCGCCGCGCCGTCCAGATCTTCACGGTGAGCGGATCGCCCGGCAGCGCCACGGGCGCGTCGGGAAAGAGCCCGGCCCCGGTCAGCAGCGCCAGCATCTGCTCGTCGGAGAAGCCGAGGCGGGCGTGGGCGTGGCGTTCGCGCAGCTCCTCCCGCTGGTGCGCGGCGAGATCGACCACGGCGATGCGGCCGCCCGGCCGCAGCACCCGCGCCGCCTCGCCCAGCACGGCGCCGGGATCCTGCGCATAGTGCAGCACCTGGTGGAACAGCACGGTGTCGAAAGTCCCGGCGGCGAAAGGCAGCGCGGTGAAGTCCCCCTGCACCAGGCCGACTTTGTCCGCCGGCAGCGTCTGCAACCGCGCCCGCGCGATTCGGAGCATCTCCGGGCTCTTGTCGAGCGCGGTGACGTTGCCGGCGCGCCCGGCGAGCAGCTCGGCCATCCGCCCGGTGCCGGTGCCGACATCCAGCAGCGCCCCCAGGTCGCGCCCGTCGAGCGCTTGCAGCAGCGCCGCCTCCACCGGCTCGTCGGCGCCGTGGAGCAGGCGCAGCGTGTCCCATTCCTCGGCATGGCGGGCGAAATAGGCCTGGGCGCTCGCCTCGCGACCGGCGCGAATCGCGGCAAGGTGGCGGCGATCCTCGGCGCAGCGGGCCGCGAAAGTGGCATCGGCGCGCTCGGCCGCGGCCAGCAGGCGGGCGGCGGCGACGCCGAGCGGAAGGCCGTCGCGCTCGTTCACCGCGCTCCGCAGGAACACCCAGCTGCCTTCCTTGCGCCGCTCGGCAAGGCCGGCGTCGCACAGGATGCGGATGTGGCGCGAGACGCGCGGCTGGCTCTGCCCGAGCACTTGCGCCAATTCGCCGACGGCAAGCTCCATGTGCGCCAAAAGGCGCATGATGCGCAGGCGCGTCGGCTCCGAAAGCGCTCTCAGGAGGGGGTCGATCCGCATGGGAAATCATATAAAGATATCTTTATATGTTCGCAACCCCCAGGGAATCAGCGGATTTCCACCTCTCCACTTCCTATTTGCGTTGCACCATCGTCTCGTCTAAAGATTGGCACCGCAGGCTTGCCTGCAAGCGTTGGCCTGTGGGCCAAACAATGCAAGGGGATTCGCATGAAGAAGATTGCTTTCGCCGCGTTCGCGTCGGCCGCTGCTCTGTCGCTCGCTGCTTGTAACAGCGAACCCGCTCCCACGGAGACCGAGTCGGTCGAGACTGCTCCGGAAGAGATGATGACCGGTGATGCCACCGACGTGCCGACCGACGCTCCGTCCGAGGCGATGTAATCCGGCTTTGGGGGCTGGCGTCCGCCGCACCCGGCACGCCGGCCCCCGCCGCTTTCCGTCCCGCAGGCCTGCGGGGCAAACGGAAAGTCCGTCTCCGGGCGGACGAAAGCCCTCCCCTGCGGGAGGGTTTTTTGTTTGTGCTCCGCGCGTCGATTGACCCTTCCGGCCGGAGGGTTTTCGTTTGCACTGCGGGTTGCCGCGGGGCATCAACCCGGCCATGCCGGACACGCTGAAGATCGCCCTCGCCCAGCTCAACCAATCGGTGGGAGACATTTCCGGCAACGCGCAGGGGGTGCTCGATGCGCGGGAGAAGGCCAAGGGCAGCGACCTCATCGTCTTTCCCGAACTCCACCTGATCGGCTACCCGCCCGAGGACCTGATCCTCAAACCCTCGCTGATCGAGCGCGCCGCCCATCAGCTCCAGCAGCTCGCGCAGGCCAGTGCGTCGGACGGTCCGGCGATGCTGGTCGGCTCGGCCTTCGTCCTCGACGGCGCGCTGCACAACGGCGTGGCGCTGCTGGACCAGGGCAAGATCGCCGCCGTGCGCCTGAAGCACGAACTGCCGAATTACGGCACTTTCGACGAGATGCGGCTGTTCCAGCCCGGCCCGCTGCCCGAACCGGTGATCTTGCGCGGCACCATGATCGGCGTGCCGATCTGCGAGGATATCTGGCGCCCCGAAGTCTGCCGGCACCTCGCCGATTTCGGGGCGGAGATGTTCGTCTGCATCAACGGATCGCCCTATGAGATCAACAAGGACGCGCTGCGCATCGAAGGCGTGGCGAAGCGCCGGGCGGTCGATACCGGCCTGCCGCTCGCCTATCTCAACCGCGTCGGCGGCCAGGACGAACTGGTCTTCGACGGCGCCAGCTTCGTCGTCAACGGCGACGGCACCCTGGCGGTCCAGCTCCGCGACTGGGAGGAGCAGGTCGTCCAGACCGGCTGGACCAAGACCGCGCAGGGCTGGCGCTGCGATCGCGGGCAGGTGGAAACGCTCGCCACCCACCCCGAGGACATCTACTGCGCCATGGTCCTGAGCCTTCGGGACTACGTCAACCGCAACAAGTTCCCCGGCGTCGTGCTCGGCCTCTCGGGCGGGATCGATTCGGCCGCCTGCGCCGCCATCGCGGTCGACGCGCTGGGCGCCGAGCGGGTCTGGGGGGTGATGATGCCTTCGCGCTTCACCAGTGCCGAGAGCCTGGAGGACGCCGCCGCCTGCGCCGCCGCGCTCGGCATTCGCCACACGATCATGCCGATCGGCGCGGCGGTCGACGGTTTCGACGCCATGCTCGGCGAAAGCTTCGAAGGCCAGGCCCGCGACATCACCGAGGAGAACCTGCAATCGCGCATCCGGGGCGCCGCGCTCATGGCTCTGTCGAACAAGTTCGGGCCGATGCTGATGACCACCGGCAACAAGAGCGAGATGAGCGTGGGCTACGCCACCATCTACGGTGACATGGCGGGCGGCTACAACCCGCTCAAGGACGCCTACAAGATGACCGTCTTCGCCATCGCCGGCTGGCGCAACCGGCACCGCCCCCGCATCGGCCTGGGGCCCGAGCGGCCGGTGATCCCGGAGCGCATCCTGAGCAAGCCGCCCACCGCCGAGCTGCGCGACAACCAGCGCGATTCGGACAGCCTGCCGCCTTACGAGGTGCTCGACCCGATCCTGCTCGGCCTGGTGGAGCACGACAAGAGCGTCGAGCAGCTCGTCAACGAGGGCTTCGAGCGCGGGACGGTCCAGCGCATCGAACGCCTGCTCCACCTTGCCGAGTACAAGCGCCGCCAGGCCCCCCCGGGGGTGAAGCTGACGGCCAGGAACTTCGGCCGGGACCGCCGCTACCCGATCACCCATGCCTTCCGGAGCGGCTGAGCGCGGCGCCCGGGGCATTCGGCCTTCGGCGCCCCTTTACGCCGGCCCTTTACGCCGGCGCGAACCTGCCCCAAATGCGGGGCATGACCAGCCCCTCCCAGCCCGCCCCCTCCCAGCCCGCCGGCGCCATCTCGATCCGCGGTCTCGTCAAGCGTTACGCGCCGACGGGCGATGGAGAAGGCAAGCTGGCGCTCAAAGGGGTGTCCTTCGACGTGCCCGAGGGCGGCATCTTCGGCCTGCTGGGCCCCAACGGCGCGGGCAAGTCTACGCTTATCAACATCCTGGCGGGGATGGTGATGAAGACTTCGGGCAGCGTCGACATCTGGGGCTTCGACATCGACCGCGACCAGCGCAACGCCAAGCGCTCGATCGGCATCGTCCCGCAGGAGATCGTCTTCGATCCCTTCTTCACCCCGTTCGAAGTGCTGGAAATCCAGGGCGGGCTCTATGGCGTCGCGAAGCACTTGCGGCGGTCGGAGGACCTGCTGCGCGCGGTCCACCTCTCCGACAAGCGCAACGCCTATGCCCGCACGCTTTCGGGGGGCATGAAGCGGCGCCTGCTGATCGCCAAGGCGCTGGTGCACCAGCCCCCGGTGCTGGTGCTGGACGAGCCGACCGCCGGCGTGGACGTGGAACTGCGCCGCCAGCTGTGGGAACTCGTCTCCGAAATGAACCGCGAGGGCGTGACCGTGGTGCTGACCACGCACTACCTCGAGGAAGCCGAGCAACTGTGCGACCGCATCGCCATCATCAATCACGGCGAGCTGATCGCCAACAAACCGACCCGCGAACTGGTGGGCATGGCGCGCGAGAAGATCCTGGTCCTGACACTCGACCGCGACATGGCGCAGCTGCCCAGCCATCCCGGTTTCGTGAAGTGCGACCGGACCGGGGAACGCAGCCTGGAGATCACCTATGACAAGGACCGCAGCAACGCCGGCGAGATCCTCTCGGCGGTGCAGGCCCAGGGTTTCGCGATCGTCGACGTGACCACCCGCGAGGCCGACCTGGAGGACGTTTTCGTGTCGCTCACCAGCCAGGCGCATGCGGCGGCCTGAAAGGCGCTGCCGGGGGTGATATCCCGGGGGTGATACCCCAAGCGTGATATCAATGTGTTGATCGCGACTCTCCGGGCTCGCCCCCCGGACCGCTGTCTTCGCAGCGCAGTACCCGGAATCAGGATCAAAGCCCGCTCGTCCTGAGCTTGTCGAAGGACGCTGGCGCGGGGCCAACACCCTTCGACAGGCTCAGGACGAGCGGGGAGAGGGCGCGGATTTCGGGCTCTTCGCTGCAAAGACCGCCCGCTCAACCGTCGCCGCTCAACCGTCGTCGGTCCGCTTTTTCCAGATGTTGTGGGACTTGCGCCAGATCGACGTGCCGCAATGGCGGCATTGACCGACATAATGCATGCCGTTCCAAGTCACCTGGCGCCGGTCTGGACTGTGCCTGTTCATCAGGCACAATGGGATCACTGAAAGCATGCGTTCACCCGATGCCCAATTGTTTCCGACTCTGCTGAAAATGGCACGGCCCCTTGCAGTGCAGCAAGCCCGTTTCGCCCGTATCTACGTATGACTCCATAATACTCGACCGATCCGTGTGCTGCAATGCACATAATGTCGCCAGATGTAACTTCTTGCGGGCTTCGATCGCACTCGGCATGGGGGCGTCATGGAACCGCAAGAAACCCCGCCGACCGGTACTTTCGACGTCATCGTGATCGGCTCCGGAGCCGCCGGCCTGACCGCGGCGCTGGCGCTGGCCGGCCGGCTCAAGGTCGCGGTTCTCGCCAAGGGCGGGCTGGCCGGCGGATCGACCGCCTGGGCGCAGGGCGGGATCGCGGCGGTGCTCGACGAAGGCGACACTTTCGAGGATCACGTGCGCGATACCATGGTCGCCGGCGCCGGCCTGAACCGGCGCGAGACGGTGGAGTTCGTGATCGCGCGCGCGCCCGGCGCGATCGGCCGCCTGATCGATCTCGGCGTTCCCTTCAACATGGATGGCAACACGCTCCACCTGACCCGCGAGGGCGGCCATTCCCACCGCCGCATCGTCCACGTCGACGACGCCACCGGCCAGGCGGTTCAGCAGGCACTGCTGCGCGCGGCCGAGGCGAACCCGAACATCACGCTGCTGTCCGGCCGATCGTGCATCGATTTCATCACCGGCCGGCATGAACTGCGCTATTGCCCTTCCGGCCGGGTCTGGGGCGTCTACGCGCTCAACGAGCAGAGCGGCGATGTGGAGACGTTCACCGCCCGCGCGACGGTGCTGGCGACCGGCGGGGCGGGGCGCGTCTATCAGTTCAGCACCGCCCCGCGCGGCGCCACCGGGGACGGCATCTCGATGGCCTGGCGCGCCGGCGCGCGGGTCTCCAACATGGAGATGATGCAGTTCCACCCGACCTGCCTCTACAATCTGGACGTCAAGAACTTCCTGATTACCGAGGCGGTGCGCGGGGAAGGGGGGCGGCTGAAGCACCCGGTCACCGGCCACCGCTTCATGCCCGACTACGACGCCCGTGCCGAACTGGCCCCGCGCGATGTCGTCGCGCGCGCCATCGACGACCAGATCAAGCGCTACGGCCTGGACTACGTCCACCTCGATATCAGCCATCAGCCCGCCGCCTTCGTGAAGGAGCACTTCCCGAACATCCACGAGAAGCTGCTGACGCTGGGCATCGACATGACCCGGGAGCCGATCCCGGTGGTGCCGGCGCAGCACTATACCTGCGGCGGCGTGCTGATCGATCTCGACGGGCGGACCGACCTGCCCGGGCTCTATGCCGCCGGCGAATGCACCGAGAGCGGGCTTCACGGCGCCAACCGCCTGGCTTCCAACTCGCTGCTCGAATGCTTCGTGTTCGGCGACGCGGCCGCCGCGCACATCCTGGCGAACTGGAACGGTTTCGAGGCGCCTCCCCCGGTCATGCCCTGGGACGAGAGCCGCGTGACCGATTCGGACGAGGAAGTCGTCATCAAGCAGAACTGGACCGAAATCCGCCGCTTCATGTGGAACTACGTGGGCATCGTGCGCACCACCAAGCGGCTTGAGCGCGCGATGCACCGCATCCAGTTGCTCAACACCGAAGTGGAGGAATATTACCACCACTTCCGCGTTTCCACCGACCTGATCGAGCTGCGCAACCTGCTGCAGAGCGCCGAACTGATCGTGCGCTCCGCGCTCAGGCGGCACGAAAGCCGGGGCTTGCACTACACGCTCGACTATCCCGGCACCGATGCCGGGGCGGTGGATACGGTGCTGGTGCCTTAGGGTGTGCCGGGATTTGGGCCCCGGCCTTTGCCTGTGCTCCAAGGCTCTGCCATAACATGCCCGTGAACGAAGACGACTGGCCTTTCGAGACGACTTTCTACGGCGACGACGAGGGGATGGACGCCCCGGCGTCCGCCTTCGATTTCGCGCCGGCGGAGCCGCCCTCGGCGGAGCAGGTGGGCCGCGCGCTGCATGACGTCTTCGGTTTCACCGCCTTTCGCGGCGTGCAGGACCAGGTCGTCGACCGGGTGCTGCATGGCCGCTCGACGCTGGCGGTCATGCCCACCGGCGCCGGCAAGTCGCTGACCTACCAGCTTCCGGCGGTGCTGCTGGAAGGGACCTGCGTGGTCGTCTCGCCGCTAATCGCGCTGATGCACGACCAGCTTCGCTCGGCCCGCGCCAACGGCATCCGCGCGGCCGCGCTCACCAGCGCCGACAATGACCGCGAAGCGACCATCGAGGCGTTCCGCGCGGGCCGGCTGGACTTGCTCTATGTCGCGCCCGAACGCGCCAGCCAGGCGCATTTCCGCGAGCTGCTGGCGCGCGCGCGGATAGCCCTGTTCGCCATCGACGAAGCGCACTGCGTTTCCGAATGGGGGCACGATTTCCGCCCCGACTACCGGTTGCTGCGGCCCCTGCTCGACGCTTTCCCGCAAGTCCCGCGCCTGGCGCTGACCGCCACCGCCGACCATCATACCCGCACCGACATCCTGGCCCAGCTCGGCATCCCGGAAGACGGGCTGATCGTGGCCGGATTCGACCGCCCGAACATCCGCTACACGATCCGCCCGCGCGACAACGCGATACGCCAGATCCAGGCGGTGATCGACGAGAACCCGGGGCCCGGCATCGTCTATGCCCCCACTCGCGCCCGGGTCGAGCAGCTTGCCGCAAGCCTCGCGTCGGCCACCGGGCGCCGGGTGCTGCCCTATCACGCCGGCCTCCCGTCCGAAGTGCGCGCCAGCAACCAGGCCATGTTCGTCGCTTCCGAGGACATGGTCATGGTGGCGACGGTCGCCTTCGGCATGGGGATCGACAAGCCCGACGTGCGCTTCGTCGCCCATGCCGGCATCCCCAAGTCGATCGAGGCCTATTACCAGGAGACCGGCCGCGCCGGGCGCGACGGCGATCCCGCGGTGGCGGTGATGCTGTGGGGTGCCGACGACTTCGCGCGGGCCCGCCAGCGCCTGTCCGAGATCGAGCCGCACCGCCTGCAAAGCGAGCGCCAGCGGCTCGACGCGCTTGCCGTGCTCGTCGAAACGGCCGAGTGCCGCCGCGCCGTGCTGCTGCGCCACTTCGGCGAACAGCCGCCCGAACGCTGCGGAAACTGCGACAACTGCCTCGATCCCGCGAACGTGGTCGATGTCACCCGGCTGGCGCAGAAGCTGCTCTCGGCGGTGTTCCGCACCGGGCAGAGCTATGGCATGGGGCATCTGGAAAAAGTGCTCGCCGGCATCGCCGACGACCGCGTGCGCCAGCGCGGGCATGACCAGCTCTCGGTCTTCGGGATCCTGGCCGAGGACGAGAAGCCGCTGCTCAAGGCCCTGTCGCGCGCGCTCCAGGCCCGCGGCGCCCTGACGCCGACCGAGCACGGCGGCCTGGCGCTCGGCGGCGATGCCCGCCTGATCCTGAAGGGCGAGGCCAGCGTGATGATCGTGGTGCCGCCCAAGCAGGAAAAGAAGCGGCGGGGCGGCCGCGAGGGGATCGCCAATCCGGTCGGCGACCCGCTGTTCGAGGCGCTGCGCGAACTGCGCCGCGAGCTGGCGCAGGCGGCCGGCGTGCCCCCCTACGTCGTGTTCCACGATTCGACCTTGCGCGAAATGGCTACGGCCCGCCCCGCCACCCTGGCCGAACTGGGCACGATCGGCGGCGTCGGCACCCGCAAGCTTGATGCCTATGGCGATGCGTTCCTGGCGGTCATCCGGCGGTTTTAGGCAGATGTTCTCGATCGCCGCTCTTCACCCTTCTCTTGAAGGGCGGGAATCGCCTATGCGCTGATCTTGTCCTTCGTTGTCACCCTGGATCGCGTCGCAGACCTCACCGCCTTGCTCGGGCGAAGGGAAGGGAACAGGAGTTTCGATCAGTGATACTTGGTATCACAGCGGATTGTCGAGCTGGATGATCGCCTCGTCGCTGGCGCGCTGGGTGGTCTTGAGCTGGCGCGGGGCGGTGAAGCTGGCGAGCACCGGCTGGTCCCGGCCATAGATGTCGCCGAACGCCTTGAGCTGGCCGTCGATCGAGCGGGCATAAGTGAAGTAGGCGATGTAGACCGGGAAAGTCCGCGTCATTTCCACCTTGGTATATTCGCCCGAGCGGGAAATGTCGGCCGCTTCCGCCGACGGCATCCTGGCGCCCAGGATCGCCATCGTCATGCCCAGCTCCACCGCGCGCTCGGTGCGGATGCAGCCGTGGCTGAAGGCGCGCACGTCGGCGTTGAAGTATTCCTTGGACGGCGTGTCGTGCAGGTAGATCGCGTGCGGGTTGGGCATGTCTATCTTCATCAGGCCCAGCGCGTTGCCCGGCCCCGGCTGCTGGACGACGTAGATCGTCCCGTCCGTCCCCTTGGTGGCCTTGTAGCCCGCCGTCTTGGCCCAGGCAGGATTGGCAAGCACCTTGGCCCCCAGTCCCTCGCCCTTGACGATCGACTGCGGCACCGTCCAGGTCGGGTTGAAGACCACCGCCGAGACCGTCTCGGCCAGCTGCGGGGTGGCGGTGCGGCCCGGCTTGCCGACGACCGTGCGATAGGTGCGGATGATCTTGTTCTTGACCACCAGGCGCAGCTGGAACTCGGGCACGTTGGTCATCAGGTAGACGTCGCCCAGATCGCGGGCGAGCCAGCGCCAGCGGTCCATGTTGGCCTGGATCAGCGCGCGCCTGGTCTTGCTGGCCATCGGCGTGGCGGCAAGCTCGGCCTTGAGCGCGGCATAGTCCGGATTGGTCGGGGCGAGCCGGTCCACCACGCCGGCCACGTCGTGTTCCGACAGAGCCTGGGCCATGACCTGCGCGGTAGGCATCACGTCCTGGTCGGGATCGACCGCGAACCACTGCACCCGCGCATCCATCGGCGTGCGCCCGTCGCGCAGGTCTTCGATCAGCCAGCCGAACACCCTGCTGGCCAGCGCGTCGAGCGCGTCGCCTTCGCCTTTCGCGATCGCCGCCTTGAGCGCGGCGGGCTGGTAATCCGCCGGGACCAGCCCCTCCTTGCCGATATATTCGATGGTGGAAAGCAGCGCCTTCGCATCGGCGAGCGACCAGCTCATCACCGGCTCTGGAACGACCACCGGCTGGACCATCGGCGGAATGGCCGTGGGGATCGTGATCGGGGTGGGCGAGCCCTGGGGGGCGGCATTCGGCACGGGATTCGGCGGAGATGCCGGCTGGGGCGTGCGTTGGGCTTGCGGCAGAATGTCCTCGGGCATCTCGGCCTTGATCTTCTGCGCCAGCACCGGCTGCGCCGTCAGGCCAAGAGCCGTGAAGGCCGACACGACGGCGGGACCGAAACGCTTGATACTCGCCATTCTCTTAGACCTGCCAGATTGCCTGCGTGCGTGGAAACGGTGCCGCGAACGAACGGATCGGCGGCGATCGAGCCCCGATTTGCCCCTTCGGCGCCCACTCTTCAAGGATTCGTCCTGTCGCTGCGATGAATTGCTTGCGCACAACATCCACCGGGGCGAGACGCATGGCATGATGCGCGCCCGATCGTTCACGCTTTCCCCCGGGTATCGCCCGGTGCTCTCGGTGGTTCTGGGGATCGGCGCGTTCAGCGCAATGGACGCCGCGATCAAGGGTGCATCGATCGCGGTGGGCGTGTTCACCGCGCTGCTGCTGCGCAACCTCTTCGGCACCGTGCTGATCCTGCCGCTGTGGTTGGCCGCCGGGCGGCCCCTGCCCGGCCGCGCGGTGCTGCGGGTCCACGCCCAGCGCTCGGCGATCACCGCCGCGATGGCGGTGCTGTTCTTCTATGGACTGGTGCGCATCCCGCTGGCGGAAGGCATCGCCATTTCGTTCATCGCGCCGATCGCGGCGCTCTATTTCGCCGCGGTGATGCTGGGCGAAAAGGTCCGCCCCCAGGCTATCGCGGCTTCGCTGCTGGGCGTGGCGGGCGTGCTGGTGATCGGGGCGGGGCGTTTCGGCGCGGGCACGTATTCCGACGAGGCGATCGCGGGCACGGCGGCGATCCTGTGTTCGGCGATGTTCTACGCGATCAACCTGGTGCTCCAGCGCAAGCAGGCGCTGCTGGCCGGCCCGGTGGAGATCACCTTGTTCCAGAGCGGCATCGTGGCGCTGATCTTCCTGGTCTTCGCCCCGTGGTTCGCGGTCTGGCCCGATGCCGCGAGCCTGCGCATGATCCTGGCCGGCGCGGCGCTGGCGACGTGCGCGCTGCTGTTCCTGTCCTGGGGCTATGCCCGGGCCGAGGCGCAAGTGCTGGTGCCGGTCGAATATACCGGCTTCCTCTGGGCCGCGCTGTTCGGCTGGCTGATGTTCGGCGAAAGCGTCAGCGCCGCGACGCTGGGCGGCGCCGCGCTGATCGTGCTGGGCTGCTGGATCGCCGCGAAAAAGCGCGAACATCCTGCCCTCGGCTAGCCCCGCCCCCCTTGACCTCGCGGTGCTTAGCGCGCATCGGCGGGGCCGACGAATCCGCTTGTCGCACCGCAGCACGGCCAGACCGCCAAGGATCGCCGAGCCCGGGAGGCAAGCTCCACAAAGAAGGGGAAATTGCCCACCATGACTCAGGTCGGACAGGATACGCTCGGCACCCGCAGCACCATGACCGTCGGCGGCAAGTCCGTCGCCTACTACTCGCTGAAGAAGGCTTCGGAGAAGATCGGCGACATCTCGCGCCTGCCCTTCTCGATGAAAGTCCTGCTCGAGAACCTGCTCCGCTTCGAGGATGGCGGCTTCACCGTTTCCACCGATGACGTCCAGGCGATCGCCGACTGGCAGAAGAACCCGGTCACCGGCGAGGAAATCCAGTACCGCCCGGCCCGCGTGCTGCTGCAGGACTTCACCGGCGTTCCCTGCGTGGTCGATCTGGCCGCCATGCGCGACGCGATCGCCAAGCTGGGCGGAGACACCAGCAAGATCAATCCGCTGGTGCCGGTGAACCTGGTGATCGACCACTCGGTCATGGTCGACGAGTTCGGCCACCCCAAGGCCTTCGAGCAGAACGTCGAGATCGAATACCAGCGCAACCTGGAACGCTACGACTTCCTCAAGTGGGGCTCCAAGTCGCTCGCCAACTTCTATGCCGTGCCGCCGGGCACCGGCATCTGCCACCAGGTCAACCTGGAGAACATCGCCCGGGCGGTATGGTCCTCGACCGACCAGAACGGCGAACTGGTCGCCTATCCCGATACCTGCGTCGGCACCGACAGCCACACCACGATGGTCAACGGCCTGGGCGTGCTGGGCTGGGGCGTGGGTGGGATCGAGGCGGAAGCGGCGATGCTCGGCCAGCCGGTCTCGATGCTGATCCCCGAAGTCGTCGGCTTCAAGCTGACCGGCGAGCTCAAGGAAGGCGTCACCGCCACCGACTTGGTGCTGACCTGCACCGCGATGCTGCGCAAGCACGGCGTGGTTGGCCGCTTCGTCGAATACTACGGCCCCGGCCTCGCCTCGCTGAGCTTGGCCGACCGCGCGACGCTGGCCAACATGGCGCCCGAATACGGCGCGACTTGCGGCTTCTTCGGCATCGACGACAAGACGCTCGACTACTTGCGCCTGACCGGGCGCGAGGAAGAGCAGATCGCGCTGGTGGAAGCCTATGCCAGGGAGCAGGGCTTCTGGATCGATCCCGCCGCGGCCGAGCCGGTGTTCTCGAGCACGCTGGAACTCGACATGGCGACCGTCGTCCCTTCGCTCGCCGGCCCCAAGCGCCCGCAGGACTGGGTCGCGTTGCCCGAAGTCGACGACGTGTTCAACGCCGACATGGCGCAGACCTACAAGAAGGCCCCGGCGCGCGTGGCGGTGGAAGGCAAGGACTTCGACATCGGTGACGGCGACGTGATGATCGCCGCGATCACTTCGTGCACCAACACCTCGAACCCGGGCGTGCTGGTCGCCGCCGGGCTGGTCGCCAAGAAGGCGGACGAATTCGGCCTCAAGCCCAAGCCCTGGGTCAAGACCAGCCTCGCCCCCGGCTCGCAGGTCGTCACCGACTACCTGAACAAGGCCGGCCTGCAATCGCACCTCGACAATATCGGCTTCAATCTGGTCGGCTACGGCTGCACCACCTGCATCGGCAATTCCGGCCCGCTCGCCGAGCCGATCAGCAAGGCGATCAACGAGAACGGCCTGGTCGCCGCCGCCGTGATATCGGGCAACCGCAACTTCGAAGGCCGCGTCAGCCCCGACGTGCGCGCCAACTTCCTGGCCTCGCCGCCGCTGGTGGTCGCCTACGCGCTCAAGGGCACGGTGGTGGAGGACTTCACCACCACCCCGATCGGCCAGGCCACCGACGGGCACGACGTCTACCTCAAGGACATCTGGCCGACCAACCTCGAAGTCGCCGAGACCATGGCCGCCTGCGTCGACCGCGCGATGTTCCAGGCCCGCTATGCCGATGTCTACAAGGGCGACAAGCACTGGCAGGCGATCAACGTGGTCGGTTCGGAAACCTACCAGTGGCGCGCCGGTTCGACTTATGTCGCCAACCCGCCCTATTTCGAGGGCATGGAGATGACCCCGGCGCCGGTCTCCGACATCGTCGAAGCCAAGCCGCTGCTGATCCTGGGCGATTCGATCACCACCGACCACATCAGCCCGGCCGGCTCGATCAAGGCGGACAGCCCGGCGGGGCAGTGGCTGATGGAGCACCAGGTCGCCAAGGCGGACTTCAACTCCTACGGATCGCGCCGTGGCCACCACGAAGTGATGATGCGCGGCACTTTCGCCAACATCCGAATCCGGAACGAGATGGTCCCCGGCATCGAAGGCGGCATGAGCCGTATCGGCGACGAGGTGCTGCCGGTCTACGACGCGGCGATGCGCTACAAGGCGCAAGGCACGCCGATGGTGGTCGTGGCCGGCAAGGAATACGGCACCGGCTCCTCGCGCGACTGGGCGGCCAAGGGCACCAACCTGCTGGGCGTGCGCGCGGTGATCGTCGAAAGCTTCGAGCGCATCCACCGTTCGAACCTGGTCGGCATGGGCGTGCTGCCGTTGCAGTTCAAGGAAGGCGACACCCGCACCTCGCTCGGCCTGACCGGTGACGACGCCTTCACCATCCTGGGCGTCGCCGATCTCAAGCCGCGCCAGGACGTTGAAGTGGAAGTGACCAGGGCCGATGGCTCGAAGTTCACCTTCACCGCGCTGTGCCGCATCGATACCGCCAACGAAGTGGAATACTTCATGAACGGCGGCATCCTGCAATACGTGCTGCGCAAGCTGGCGGCCTGAGCACGCAGGCATCCTCCCCGCTTGCGGGGAGGATGCTACCCCAGCACTTCGGCCACCGGTGTGTAGTCGTAGCCCAGTTCGCGCGCGACCGCCTCGCAGGTCACTTTGCCGGCATGGACGTTGAGGCCCTCGGCAAGATAGGGGTTCGCCCTCAGCGCCGCCTTCCAGCCGCCCGGTCCGTCGAAGGCATCGGCGATGGCGAGGGCGTGCGGCAGGGTCACGTTGTTGAGCGCGTATGTGCTGGTGCGCGCGACGGCGCCGGGCATGTTGGCCACGCAGTAGTGGACGATCCCGTCGACCACGAACGTCGGCTCCGCATGCGTGGTCGCATGGCTGGTCTCGAAACAGCCGCCCTGGTCGATCGCGACATCGACGAGCACCGCGCCGGGCTTCATCGTGGCAAGCATCGCCCGGGTGACGAGCTTGGGCGCGGCGGCGCCGGGGATCAGCACCGCGCCGATCACCAGGTCGGCCTCGGCCACGCTTTCCGCCAGGTTGGCGGTGCTGGAGAATCGCGTCTTGGCGCGCGCCTCGAAGTGGATGCCAAGGCGTTCGAGCACGTCGGGGCTGCGATCGAGGATGGTCACGTCCGCCCCCAGCCCCACCGCCATCTGCGCGGCGTTGAAGCCGACCACGCCGCCGCCGATCACCGCGACCTTGCCCGGCATCACGCCCGGCACCCCGCCCAGCAGCACCCCGCGCCCGCCGTGCGCCTTTTCCAGCGCGGTCGCGCCGGCCTGGATCGACATGCGCCCGGCGACCTGGCTCATCGGCTTGAGCAGCGGCAGCGAGCCGCCCGGCCCGGTGACGGTCTCATAGGCCACGGCGGTGACGCCCGACCGCACGAGGTCGGCGGTCTGCTCGGGATCGGGGGCGAGGTGAAGGTAGGTGTAGAGGATCTGCCCCGCGCGCAGCATCGCGCGCTCGGCCGCCTGCGGTTCCTTGACTTTCACCACCATCTCGCAGCCGGCGAAGATTTCGGCGGCGGCGGCCACCAGCCGGGCGCCGGCGCGGGCATAGTCCTCGTCGCTGCAGCCGATGCCCAGGCCGGCGCCGCTCTCGACCCAGACCTCGTGCCCATGCGCGGCGAGTTCGCACACGCTCTCGGGCGTCAGGCCGACGCGGTATTCGTGGTTCTTGATTTCCTTGACGGTGCCGACACGCATGGCTGGTCTCCGGATGGCGGGAATGGGCTGCGGGGAAAATACACCGGATGGGCCGCAAAGTTTCACCAAAATGAAGCTTGCATCGGCGACCTGTTGTAATATTTCCCACGATCCACCGCTATCAACGGGAAAAAATCCCATGAACCGTACAGACCGCGCGCTGCTTGAGGCGCTGCAAGCCGATTCGTCGCGCTCGATCGCCGATCTTGCCGCGCTGGTGCACCTCTCGCCCTCGGCCTGCCACCGGCGGATTAGGGCGCTGGAGGAACAGGGCCTGATCCTGGGCTACGCGGCGCGGGTCGATGCCCGCAGGCTGGGCCTTTCGGTGGAGGTCTTCGTGGAAATCACGCTCACCAGCCAGAGCCGCGAGGCGATGGACCGGTTCGAGCGCGCCGTCGGCGACTTCGACGATATCCTCGAATGCCACCTGATGTCGGGCGCGGCGGACTACCTGCTGCGCGTCGCCGCCGCCGACCTGGACCACTACGACCGCGTCCACCGCGACTGCCTGGCGCGGCTGCCGGGGGTCTCGGCGATGAAGAGCAGCTTTTCGCTGCGCCGGATCAAGCGCTTCGACGGTTATTCGGTGCCGGGCTGACGGGTGGCGCGTGCCGGCTGGGTCAGGATGCGGTCGCGCGCGGCGCGCGGGTCTCCCGCCGCGTACTGCAGCGAGAGCCGCTCCTTGTCGCGCGTGCGATAAGTGCCCTCGGCCTTGTCGATGTCCTCCAGCGAGACGCCCAGTCCCTCCAGCGCGCCGCGCGCCAGCGCCACCGCCGATTCCAGCACCTCGCGCGAGATCGACTTCACCGGTGCGTCCTTGAGCCGGAGCAGGGCAATCCGGTCGAACACCCGCGCGTGAATCTCGGCATTGGGGAAGGCGGTGTGGACGGCGTGGAGGAACGCTTCGGTCAGCTGGTCCCCGTCGATGCAGAAGGCGATCAGCTCGGCCTCGCCCGCGCCGGCCTGGCGCAGCAGGTCGATGCGGGTGCCGTCGCCGAAGTAGACCTTGGCGCCGAAACTGCCGGCCACGTCGATCATCTCGATATCGTTGTCGATCAGCGTCACTTCGATATCGGCGGCGATCAGCATCTGCGCCACGGTCTGGCCGAAGCGGCCATAGCCGACGACCAGCGCGTTAGCCCCGTCCTCGCTCGGGCCCTCGCGCTCGCCGGTCGCGGCCGGCGTCTCGCGGATGCGCTGGGTCGCCATCATCAGGAACGGCGTGGTCACCATCGAGAGCGTGACGATGGCCCCGAACAGGCTCGCCGCCTCGGGCTGGACCAGCCAGGCCTGGCTGGCCTGGGCGAACAGCACGAAGCCGAATTCGCCGCCCTGGCTGAGCAGCAGGCCCAGCGCCAGCGCGCCGCGCCAGTCCATCCGGAAGATCAGGCCCAGCCCGAAGATCACCGCCGCCTTCACCGCGATCAGCGCCAGCGCCATGCCGACGACGAACAGTGGCCGCTCGGCAATCGCCGAAAGGTCCAGCATCATGCCCACCGTCATGAAGAACAGACCCAGCAGGATCGAGCGGAACGGCTCGACATCGGCCTCCAGCTCGTGGCGATAGGGGCTGTCCGCCAGCATGACGCCGGCCACGAAGGCGCCCAGCGCGGTCGAAAGCCCCAGCGCCTGCATCAGCGCGGCGGCGGCGATCACCGTGAACAGCGCGGCGAAGACGAACATCTCGCGCTCGCCCAGGTTGCCGATCAGGCGGAACAGCGGGCGGATCGCGAAACGCCCGGCGGCGATCAGGCCGGCCACCGCGGCAAGGGTAATCAGGGCCAGCTGCCAGCCCGGCGGCCCATCGGGCAAGTGCGGATTGCGGTTCATCGCCGCGATGATGGTTATCAGCGGGATGATCGACAGGTCCTGGAACAGCAGGATCGCGAAGGACCGTTCTCCGAACGGGGTGTGCAGGCGCCCGGCGCTTTGCAGCATCGGCAGGACCTGCGCGGTGGAGGACAGGCCCAGCGGCAGGCCCAGCGCCAGCGCCGCCTCGACGCTGAAACCCGCGGCGAAATGGATCACCGCCGCCACGGCAAGGCCGCACAGCGCCACTTGCAGCAGGCCCAGCCCGAAGATCTCATGCCGCATCCGCCACAGCCGGCGCGGCGCCAGCTCCAGCCCGACGATGAACAGCAGCAGCGTGATTCCCAGCTCGGCGACGCCGATCTTGCCTTCCGGATCGCCGACCAGCCCGAGCACGTAAGGCCCCAGCACCGCCCCCGCCAGCAGGAAACCCAGCGTCGCGCCCAGCCCCAGCCGCCGGAACAGCAGCACGAAGGCCAGCGCGGTCCCCAGCAGCAGGAACCCGTCCTGCAAGGGAAATGCCTGGGCGTGTGATTCCATCAGGGACCTTTCGGGGGAGCGGGGTTGGAACGATCCTCCCTGTCCCCGCAGGGGATGGGGAGGGGGACCGGCCGCGAAGCGGACGGTGGAGGGGGAAACCCCTCCGTCAGCCCCTGATGGGGCTGCCACCTCCCCATCCCCTGCGGGGACAGGGAGGAATGCGCGGGCGCGCTCACCCCTCCACGCCAAGCTGCCACAGGATGAACGCGAATTCCTCCGCCGCTTCCTTCAGGCTTTCGAAGCGGCCGGATTTGCCGCCGTGGCCGGCGCCCATGTTGGTCTTGAAAATCAGCTCGTTGCCGTCGGTCTTCAGCTCGCGCAGCCGGGCGACCCACTTGGCCGGTTCCCAGTAGGTGACGCGCGGGTCGTTGAGGCCGGCGGTGACCATCAGCGGCGGATAGGCCTGGGCCTTGACCTGGTCGTAGGGGCTGTAGCTGCGGATCAGGTCGAAGGCGGCCTTGTCCTCGATCGGATTGCCCCATTCGGGCCACTCGCCGGGGGTCAGCGGCAGGCTCTCGTCCAGCATGGTGCACAGCACGTCGACGAACGGCACGTGCGCCACCACCGCGCCCCACAAGCCGGGGTCGGAGTTGGCGACCGCGCCCATCAGCTCGCCGCCCGCCGATCCGCCGGAGATGCTGATCCTGCCCGCCGCGGTATAGCCGCGCTCGATCAGGCCTTTCGCGACGTCGACGAAATCGTTGAAGGTATTGGTGCGCCGCTCCAGCTTGCCGGCCTTGTACCAGGCGCGGCCCAGGTCGTCGCCGCCACGGATATGGGCGATGGCATAAGCGAAGCCCCGGTCCACCAGGCTGAGGCGGGTGGTCGAAAAGCCGGGATCTACCGCGATGCCGTAGGCGCCGTAGGCGTAGAGGTGCAGCGGCCCCGGCCCCCGGCGATCGCGCCGGTAGACCAGGCTGACCGGGATCGCGGTGCCGTCACGCGCGGTGATCTCCAGCCGCTCGGTGGCATAGAGCGTGGCATCGTAGCCCGAGGGAATCACCTGGACCTTGAGCGTATCGAGGCTCCTGGCGGCAACGTCGTAGTCGTAGACGGTCGCCGGGCTGACCATCGATTCGTAGGAGAGCCGCAGCTTTTCCGTGTGCCATTCGGGATTGCCCGAAAGCCCCGCCGAATAGCTCGCCTCGGGAAACACGATCGGCTCCACGCGGGCCGGATCGTCGTAATAGCGCACCTCGATCTGGTCGAGCCCGGCGCGGCGCCCCTCGATCACGTAGAAATCGCGGAACAGGTCGAAGCCGGTCAGGTAGAAGTCGTTCGAACCCGCGATCAGCGTGGTCCACGCACCGGGATCGGTGAGCGGCGCGGTGGCCAGGCGGAAGTTCTCGTGGGTGTCGTTCGTGTGGATGTAGACCACCTCCCGGCCCGGTTCGGTGCCCCTTATGTCGACGTCGTATTCGACGCCCTTCTGCCTGGGCCGCACCAGCAGGGGCTCGGCAAGCGGATCGTGTGCGGGAATCAGCCGGACCTCGCTGGTCTCGTGGTCTCCTGCATGGAGAATGATCCACTTCTCCTGCGCGCCGAGCGCCACGCCGCAGGAAAATGCCTCGTCCGGATCGTGATAGATCGTCACATCCTCGGCAGAATCGCTGCCGATCCGATGCAGGCGGATGGTGCGATGCCGCCAGTTCTCATCGCTCAACGAATAGAGCACGGCGTCCTCGGCCGCGCTCCAAACGATGTTGCCGATCGTGCCTTCTACTTCGCTGTCGCCCCACTTGCCCGCAGCCCCGGGGACTTCATCGGCGATGCCGCCCGGACCAATCAACTGGCGGAAACGAATCGTGTAGCGTTCCGATCCGTTGAGATCGGTCGAATAGGCAAGGTAGCGTCCGCTGGGGCTGACCGAGACCGCGCCGAGCCGGAAGTATTCCTGCCCTTCGGCCAGCGCGACTTCATCGAGCATCAGCTCGTCCGGCCCGCCGGCGACGGGCCGGCGCCACCACTTCTTGTACTGCGCCCCTTCCTCGAACTCGATCCAGTAGAGCCAGTCGCCGTCCTTCTGCGGCACCGACGTGTCGGCTTCCTTGATCCGGCCGCGCATTTCCTTGAACAGCGCTTCGATCCGGTCCTGGTGCGGCGCCATGCGCGCTTCGAACCAGCGGTTTTCCGCTTCCAGGTGGGCCAGCACTTCCCGGTCCGTCACCTGGGGATAGCCGGGGTCGCGCAACCAGGCGTAATCGTCGCTGACCGACGTGCCATGATGCGAAAACGAATGCGGTTTCTTCGCCGCGAGCGGGGGAGCGATCAGGGTCTGGGTGGAATCTGCCATCCCTAGCATCTATGTTCACACGATGACCCCCGCAAGCCGGATACTGCCAACATGCTGATGAATACCCATGAAGCGCGCCTGGATGCCCTGCGCAAGGAACTGAAGACGCGCAGCCTCGATGGCTTCGTGATCCCGATTTCGGACGAGCACATGAGCGAATATGTCGGCGCCTATGCCCAGCGCCTGGCCTGGCTCACCGGCTTCGGCGGATCGGCCGGCACCGCGATCGTGCTGACCGATCCCACGCTCGAACCGGCGGCGGCGATCCTGGTCGACGGGCGCTATACCCTGCAAGTGCGCGACCAGGTCGACGGGCGGCTCTATGCCTACGAAAGCGTGCCGCAGACCAGCGTCGCCGGATGGCTGGGCGAGCATGCCCCGCAAGGCGCGGCGATCGGCTACGACGCCTGGCTGCACGGCGCGAACTGGGCCGAAAGCGTGGACAAGGCGCTGGCCGGCAAGGGCGGCAGGCTGGTGGCGGTGGAAGGCAATCCCGTCGACGCCGTGTGGCCGGATCGTCCCGCGCCTTCGGCCGCCCCGGCGCTGGTCCATCCCGATGCCTTCACCGGCGAGGCGAGCGAGGCCAAGCGCGCCGCGATCTCCGAATGGCTGGCGCGCAACGGCCTGGACGCGGCGGTGATTACCGCGCTCGATTCGATCGCCTGGCTGCTCAACATCCGGGGCACCGACGTCGAACGCACGCCGGTCGCGCTGTCCTATGTGATCGCCCGGGCGGACGGCACCGCCGACTTGTTCATCGCCGAGGAGAAAGTCACGCCCGCGCTGCGCCAGCACCTGGGCAATTCCGTGAACATCGTGCCGCGCGAGCGGTTCGTGCCCGGCCTGGAAGGGCTTGCCGGCAAGCGTGTCGCGGTCGATCCCGAGCGCGCGGTAAGCGCCGTCTTCGCGGCGCTGCGCCGCGCCGGCGCGGTGATCGTCGAGGAGCGCGACCCGACGGTGCTGCCCAAGGCCGTCAAGAACCCGGTCGAGCAGCAGGGCCACCGCAACGCCCAGCTGCGCGACGGCGCCGCCGTCACCCGCTTCCTGCACTGGATCTCGGTGGAAGCGCCGAAGGGCGGGGTTACGGAGATTTCCGCCGCCGACAAGCTGCACGCCTGCCGCCGGGAAGCGGGGGACCTGCGCGACCTCTCGTTCGACACGATCTCGGGCGCCGGCGCCAACGGCGCGGTGGTCCACTACCGCGTGACCGAGGAAACCAACCGCGCGCTGGAGCCGAACTCGGTCTATCTCGTCGATTCGGGCGGCCAGTATCCGGACGGCACCACCGACATCACCCGCACGGTCTGGATCGGCCCGGGCGAGCCGGGCGCCGAGCTGAAGGACCGCTTCACCCGCGTTCTCAAGGGCCACATCGCCATAGCCATGGCGGTGTTTCCCAAGGGCACCGCCGGCAGCCAGCTCGACGTGCTGGCGCGCTATGCCCTGTGGCAGGCCGGGCTCGACTATGCCCACGGCACCGGCCACGGCGTCGGCTCGTTCCTCTCGGTCCACGAAGGCCCGCAGCGCATCGCCAAGTCGGCCGGCGGGCAGGGCGGCACCGACCAGGCGCTGCTGCCCGGCATGTTCCTGTCGGACGAGCCGGGCTATTACAAGACGGGCGAATACGGCATCCGGATCGAGAACCTGATCCTGGTCGAACCGCGCGCGATCGCCGGGGCCGAGGGCGAATATTTCGGCTTCGAGACACTGACCCACGTGCCGATCGAGCGCCGCCTGCTCGATTGCGGCCTGCTCACGCGCGGCGAGGTGGAATGGTGGAACGCCTATCACGCGCGCGTGCTCGAAGTCGTCGGGCCGCAGCTCGAAGGCGCGGCGAAAGCCTGGCTGGAGGCCCAGTGCGCACCCTTGTGAGAACGCTTTTGTTCCTGTAATGTTCCGTTATTCGAAGCGATTCGCGAGGAGTATGGGAAGATGATCGGCTATGTCACACTCGGCACCAACGATCTGGAGCGCGGCGTGAAGTTCTACGACGCGATAGCCGCCGAACTCGGCGTCGGCCGGATGATGGAGTTCGACAGCTTCGTCGCCTGGGGGGAACTGGGCGGCGCGCCGGGGATCGCCCTGACCAAGCCTTTCGACGGCAACGCCGCGACGGTGGGCAACGGGGTGATGGTCGCGCTCGAAGCCCGGGACGAGGAACAAGTGAAGCGCCTCCACGCCCTGGCGCTCGCCCATGGCGGCACTTGCGAAGGGCTGCCGGGGCCGCGCGGGGATGATTTCTACGCCGCCTATTTCCGCGATCTGGACGGCAACAAGCTGAACGCCTTCTGTACTCTCGGCGTGCCATGACGAGCCGCGCCCGCGATCTCGGGACCTATCCCGTCCACCTCGGCATGGGCGGCCGGGTCGAAGCGCAGCCCGCTTTCACGGGAATGGAATGGTACGAAGACTATGCCCGCCGCGTCGCCGCCGACGGCACGGAAGGCAGGCTGGTCAGCATGCATGAGTTCACCGGCGACTGGGATGGCTGGGAAATGCATCCGGCCGGCGACGAACTGGTGGTCTGCCTGGCCGGGGAGATGACGCTGATCCAGGAACTGCCCGATGGCGTCCTGCATTCCGAGACGATCGGCGCGGGGCAGTACCTGGTCAACCCGGCCGGCGTATAGCACACCGCGAATATCCCGCAGGCGGCCACCGCGCTGTTCGTCACCGTCGGCGAAGGGACCCGGGGCCGCCAGCGCTGAATACGGCGTTCATACAAATTGCACGGCCATGAATGCCCTCTCCCACTTGTGACAATTGGCGACAATAACGCCGTCTTGCGGCATACCTGAGCGACAAGACAAGACTAGAACGAATCACGGAGAGCCGCAGGGCACGTTCTTCCCCCTCCCTTCCCTCGTTCCCTGCGGCTCTCATTCCTTTCTTCCGGGAGCGGAGATAACCATGATGACTGCAACGAAAAAACTGATGCTCGGCCTTTCGGCCGCTGCACTCGCGATCGGCGGGATCGCCTATGCACAAGGCCCCGCCGGCATGCCGGGCATGCCCGGCGGCAAGCCGGACATGGACGCGGACGGCAACGGCGTGATTACCCGCGCCGAAGCGCAGCAATCGGCTTCGGCGATGTTCGCCAGGCTCGACGTCAACAAGGACGGAAAGCTCGACCAGGCCGACCGCGACGCGCACCGCAATGAAATGCGCGGCAAGATGTTCGACAAACTCGATGCCGACAAGGACGGCTCGATCTCCAAGACCGAATTCATGGCCGGAGACATGATGGCCGGCAAGGGTCCCATGGGCGGTCGTATGGGTGGTCCCGAGGGCGACGGCCACCAGCATGGCGGCGAAGCTCCGGACGGTCCCGGCATGGATGGCCCCGGCATGGATGGCCCGGGCGGTCCGGACATGGCTGGTCCCGGCATGGCTGGTCCCGACATGGCTGGTCCGGACCGACCCGGCAAGGGCGGTCCCGGCCGGCACGGCATGCATGGCCGCGGCGGTGGCATGATGATGATGGCCAGGATGGCGGACACCAACAACGACGGCGCCGTCTCCCAGGCCGAATTCACGGCGGCGGCGGCGAAGCACTTCGACATGATGGACGCCAACCACGACGGACAGGTCACCAAGGAAGAGCACCAGGCCGCGCGCGAAAAGATGAAGGCCCAGATGAAAGCGCAGATGAAGCCGCAGGGGCAGGCCGACAAGCCGGCGGCCAAGTAACTCGACACGGCGTGACGCGATGGCATGCGAACCAGAGGCGCGGGAACGGAACTGAATGAACGATATCGCGCGTCCCCATCTGCTTCTGGTCGATGACGAAGCGGCGCTGCGCGAACCCCTGGCGGATTACCTCTCCCGCCAGGGGTTCGACGTCGTCCAGTCGTCCAGCGCCGCCGAGGCCCGCAGCCGCTTGCGCGAGACCCGGTTCGACCTCGTGCTGCTCGACATCATGATGCCGGGCGAGGACGGCCTGTCGCTGTGCCGCCACCTTGTCGAGACGCAGGAGCTGCCGGTGATCTTCCTCACCGCGCGCGGCGAGGCCACCGATCGCATCGTCGGGCTCGAGATCGGCGCCGACGACTATGTGGTGAAGCCCTTCGAGCCCCGCGAACTGGTCGCCCGCATCCGCAGCGTGCTGCGCCGCGCCGCGCGCAGCGCCGCCGCTCCGGCCGAAAACGAGGCTTTCATGTTCGAAGGCTGGCAACTCGATCCGCTGCGGCGGCGCCTGACCGACGCCGAAGGCGCGGTCATCGCCATCTCCTCGGTCGAATTTCGCCTGCTCATGGCCTTTCTCGAACACCCGCGCCAGGTGCTCAACCGCGACCGGCTGCTCGACATGGTGCAGGGCCGCGAGGCGCACCTGTTCGACCGCGCCGTCGACAACCAGGTCAGCCGCCTGCGCCGCAAGATCGAGGTCGACAGCCGCAATCCGCAGCTCATCCAGACCGTCTGGGGCGGCGGCTACATGCTGGCCGCGGATGTGCAGCGGGTCCTGCTCGACGCCGGATGAGGATACCGCGACCCCGCAGCCTGATGGGCCAGATGCTGCTGGCGGTGGCGGCGGCGCTCCTGCTCGTCCAGGGGCTCGGCTCGTTCCTCGTCTACCAGGCCCAGCGCGAGGCCTATGAGAACGGGATGCTCAACGTCGCGGCCTTCCGGCTTATCACCGATACCCGCGGCCCCGGCACATTCTCCCCGGCGGGCCGCCCGCCGGGAGGCCCGATCGGCGGTCCGCCGGCGCGCGCCTTTCCGCTCGAATTCAGCACCCGGTCGCCCGTCGGCCAGAGCGAACGGCGCGATACCCATGCGGAAGCCCGCCTGAAAGGCATCCTGGCCGACCAGAACTTCCCGCAATCGGAAATCGCCATCGTCCATCGCGCCGTCGGCACCGACCCGGTCGCGCGGCGGGGGGTGGAACAGCGGGCGAAGGCGCGCGGATTGAACGCGTATGAAATCGACGACATGATGAACGGCCACCTGCTGGTGGTGGCCGTGCGGCCGCAGCCCGATTCGGGCTGGCTGATCGCGCGCGTGCGTTCGCCGCGGGCGATGAACATCCTGCTGACCCCGCTCGTGCTGCAGACGCTGCTCATCTACATCGTCCTGGTCGGCGCCGTCGCGCTGATCCTGCGCCGCATCACCCGGCCGCTGGCGGCGCTGACCCGGCGGGTCGAGCGTTTCGCGGTCATGCCGGACGCCGAAGGCCAGCTCACGCCTTCCGGGCCCGACGACATGCACCGCCTGATCGTCGCCCACAATGCGATGGAGGCCCGCATAACCGCCATGCTTGACGAGAAGAACGTCATGCTCGGCGCCATCGGCCACGATCTCAAGACGCCGCTGGCGGCGCTGCGGGTCCGCATCGAATCGGTGCAGGACGAAACCGAACGCGCCCGCATGGCCGCCACCATCGAGGATATCGTGCGCACGCTGGACGACATCCTCTCGCTGGCCCGCGTCGGCCGACCCAGCGATCCGCGCGAACGCACCGAGCTTTCCGCCCTGGTCGCCTCGGTGGTCGAGGAATACGAGGACATGGAGGAGCCGGTCGAGCTGGGGGATACGGTGCGGATCGTGCTGGAACTGCGGTCCACCTGGCTGCGGCGCGCGCTGCGCAACCTGATCGGCAATGCCTTGCGCTACGGCTGCCGCGCCCGCGTTTCGCTGGTGCGCGAAGGCCAGCGCGCCGTGGTGCTGATCGACGACGACGGACCGGGCATCCACGAAGACACCATCGACGACATGATGAACCCCTTCACCCGGGGCGATCCTTCGCGCAATTCGGCCACCGGCGGCGCCGGCCTCGGCCTGGCGCTGGCCCGCGCGATCGCCGACCAGCACGGCGGCGCGCTGAAGCTGGCGAACCGCCTTTCGGCGACGGGCGAGGTCGAGGGCCTGACGGCGAGGCTGGAGATACCGATCTGATACCAAGTCTCTTTGATCGGAACTCTCGTTTCCCTTCCCTTCGCCATCTCGCAATTGTCGAAAGGGGAAAACGAGTCTCCGTCCGAGAGACCTGGTATCGGCTACCGCAGCTTGATGAACTCGGCGTCTATCTGCTCGCCCATCATGTCGTCGAGCAGGCCGCAATTGCGCACGCGCTCGATCGCGCGATCGAGTTCCAGGGCACCGGACGTGCCCGCCAGCTTGCCGGCGAAATCGCGCGCGATGCGGTTGGCCCAGGCGACCGAGCAGAACGAGCCGAGCACTTGCGGCAAACGGGTCGCGAAGAATTGGCCGTCATTGCTGGCCAGCAGCCGGTCGACATGCGCGGCGGCCCAGTCGTAGCCGATCTCCCGCGTGGCGCTGCGCGACATGATGCCGTCGAGAAACTCCCGCTTTTCGGTCTCGCGCAGGCGCGGATCGTCCAGCGAGAGCAGCCAGGTCGCCATCGTCTTGTCGCCGGTGCGCGCGGCCGCCACCAACGCGGCCGGGCGGAACACCGGATCTTCCGATGCGAGTGCCCGTTCGACGAGCCCCCGCGCCGCGTCCGGCCCACCCTCGAACAGGTAGAGGTCGAACGCATAGTCGAACCAGGCCGGATCGAGCGCGGTGGAATCTCCGGCCAGGTAAGCCCCGGTCGCCTGGTCCATCCGCTTGCGCAGGTCCTTCCCCTCGCCGGTGCCGATCAGCGCGGAAACGATCTGGACCCGGCGCTGCGCGCGCGCCGGAGCTTCGCGGGCATAGGCGCCGGCGCGCGGATCGAAGCCGTATTGCTTGAGCAGCGGCATGTAGAGCCGTTCGCGAAACAGGCGGAAACCGCGCCGGCCCTGCGCGCTGACGATGCCCTCGCGCACCAGCCGGCTCAGCGCCTTGTCCGGCGCGTCGGCCGCATGCGGGTCCGGGTGCCGGATCAGCTTGCGCTCCAGCCGCGCCATTTCGCCGATGTTGCCGCGCCCGCCCCGGATCGAAGCCCATAGCGAATCGACCAGTGCCTGCGCCTCGCCGCCGGACAGCCGGTCCGCGCCCGCGATCAGTTCATTCCAGTGCCCCGCGGTCAGCTCGAAGCGATAATAGCCGGTTCCGCCCGCGTTCGGGAACACCGGCCCCTTTCCCTCGATGGTGAAGGCCTGGGTATGCTGGTCCATCATGTAGCATCGGCGGATCGCCTCCCGCCGCAGGCACAGCGGGATGACCCAGTGCGATTCTGGCGGCGCGACGCCGGCCGTGGTGTAGCGCAGCTGGGTGACGGTCACCCTGTCGCCCTTCTGCCGCATCGCCAGCAGGGGCACCCCCTGCTGGTCCACGAAGCTGCGCATCGCCGGAACCAGCCGGGGATCCCCGGCGACATCCGCCAGCGCGGCGAAGAAGTCCTCGCTGGTCGCGTTGCCGAAACGGTGCGCGGCGATGTAGCTGCGCACCCCCTCACGGAATTTCTCGTCGCCCAGCCAGGCCGCGATCATCCCCACCACATGACCGCCCTTGCCGTAAGTAATGGAATCAAAAGCGGAATCCACCTGGGTACTCGCCGCGATCGGCTGGTGCACCGGCCGGCCGGCGAGCAGCGCGTCGGTCTCCATGGCCTGGTAGCCCTTGCTCAGCGCGTCGCCCATGATCCCCAGGTCCGGACGCCAGGCGTCCCCGATGCGATAGCCGATCCAGTTGGCGAAGCTCTCGTTCAGCCAGATGTCGTCCCACCAGGCCGGCGTCACCAGGTCTCCGAACCACTGGTGCCCCAGTTCGTGCGCCACGATCATCCCGAAGTCGCGCTGCTGGACCACCGGCGACTGGGCATCGAGCACGAGGATATCGTCGCGATAGAGATCGGCGCCGGCATTCTCCATCGCCCCGGGCAGCACCGGCGTGGTCACCTGATCGAGCTTGGGAAAGGGAAACGGCTCGCCGAAATAGTCTTCGAGCAGGCCCAGGATCTGCCGCGAACCGTCCAGCGCGAAGCCGAGCTGGCCGGCGTTCTGGCGGGTGGAATGGATTCCCACCGGCAGCGGATCCTTGCGCGCGGCATTGGGCGGGGCCTGGCCCTCCAGGCTGGCGAAAGGGCCGACCATCATCGCCACCAGGTAGGTCGGCAGCGGCAGCGTCGGCGCGAAGCGGTGGACCGCAAGGCCGTTCTCGATAGCCGGCACCCCTTGCTCGGGCGCGTTGCCGATCGCCGTGAGCCCGGGCGGCGTGCGCAGCGTGAGGGTGAACGGCGTCTTGAAGCCGGGCTGGTCGAAGCACGGGAAGGCCGCGCGGGCATCGATCGACTGGAACTGCGTCCAGCTGTACCACTGATGCTCGACTTCGACGTGGAACATTCCCGCAGGGCCGTTCGCGAAGGCGGCGTCGTAATCGAACGTCAGGGTGACCGCGCCGGCCGGCAGCGGTTCATCGAAGGAAAGCCGGGCGACGCCGCTGGCATCGCGCTGGCGCC
Organism: Novosphingobium sp. CF614; assembly: GCF_900113255.1. Classification (GTDB taxonomy): domain Bacteria; phylum Pseudomonadota; class Alphaproteobacteria; order Sphingomonadales; family Sphingomonadaceae; genus Novosphingobium. The sequence goes on along the minus strand of NZ_FOOR01000001.1, from coordinate 78,673 downwards.
AGTGGCCGATGAGCCTGCGTCCGGCGAAGATCGCGACGGCGCGGGCGACCGTCAGGTCGCGGCCGTGCATGTGGATGATCGAGGCCGGCTGGGCGAGCGTCACGTCGATCTCGGCATGGCCGGAAAATCGCGGCCGCGCGGGATCGATCGTCACGTCCAGGCGATAGGCAAGCGGCCGGACCTCATCCCCGAGACGGCCGAGCGGAACGGAACCGGCGGGCGAGACGGTAATGACCGTCTCGGGCGCGGCGTCGCCCTCCGGTCCGGCTTGGGCGCGGGCCATTCCGGGAAGCGCCGCGACGATTGCGGCCGAGAGGATCAGGCGGCGCAGGAACCCCACAGGCCTTAGCGCATCAGCCCCCCGATGAGGTTGCGAGCGAAGCGGCCGAGTCCGGGTATGCCGATGGCGCGGCCCAGCGTGTCCCCGATGGTGCCGGCGGCGGCGCTCGCGGCGGAGGCCTTGGGGTTGGCCCGGCTCGTCTTGCCCTGGATGGTCTGCGCCAGGATCGCGCCGGCGCTGCCTGCCGCCGCGCCGGCCGCCGCCTTGGCGACCTTGCCGCCGATGCCGTCCCACAGGCTGGGGCTCCTGCGTTCGCGCTTGCCGACTTCCTCGCTGCCCTTTTCGGCCACTTCCCGGGCCGTGGCGGCGGCGTCGACCGCCTTGACGGCGAGCACTTCCCCGGCGCTCTCGCGATCGACCGGCGTATCGTACTTGCCCTGGCACGGGCTGATCGACTGGATGATCGCCCGTTCCTTGGGCGTGACCGGCCCAAGCCGCGAACGTGGCGGCGCGATCAGCGTGCGTTCGACCACGCCCGGCGCGCCTTCCCCGTCCAGCGTGGAGACCAGCGCCTCGCCGACTTTCAGCTCGGTGATCGCGGCCGCGACGTCGAGCGCGGGATTGATCCGGAACGTTTCCGCCGCCGCCCTGATCGCCTTCTGGTCGCGCGGGGTGAAGGCCCGCAGCGCATGCTGGACGCGGTTGCCGAGCTGCCCGGCGATGTCCTCCGGAATGTCGATCGGGTTCTGGGTCACGAAATAGACGCCCACGCCCTTGGAACGGATCAGGCGCACCACCTGTTCCACTTTGTCCTGCAAGGCCTTGGGGGCATCGTCGAACAGCAGGTGCGCCTCGTCGAAGAAGAAGACCAGCCTGGGTTTTTCCGGATCGCCGACTTCGGGCAATGCCTCGAACAGTTCGGAGAGCAGCCAGAGCAGGAAGGTGGCGTAGAGCTTGGGGCTGCGCATCAGCCGGTCGGCGGCGAGCACGTTGATGTAGCCGCGCCCTTGATCGTCGCACTTGATGAAGTCCTGGATCTCCAGCGCGGGTTCGCCGAAGAACCGCGCGGCGCCCTGGCTGTCCAGCGTCAGCAGCTGGCGCTGGATGGTGCCGACGCTGGCCTTGGTCACGTTGCCGTATTTCGCCGAAAGCGCGGAAGCGTTCTCGGCCGCGTAGGCCAGCATCGCCTGCAGGTCCTCCAGGTCGAGCAGCAGCAGGCCCTGCTCGTCGGCCAGGCGGAAGACGATGTTGAGCACGCCTTCCTGGGTCTCGTTCAGATCCATCAGCCGCGCCAGCAGCAGCGGCCCCATCTCGGAGATGGTGGTGCGCACCGGATGGCCCTGCTCGCCGTAGATATCCCAGAACACCGCCGGATTGTCGGCATAGGCATAGTCCTGGAGGCCGATTTCCCTGGCCCGGCTCTCCAGCTTGTCGGCGTTCTTGAACTGCGGGCTGCCCGCCATCGCGATGCCCGACAGGTCGCCCTTCACGTCGGCAAGGAAAACCGCGACGCCGGCGGCGGAAAACTGTTCGGCGATGGTCTGGAGAGTGACGGTCTTGCCGGTGCCGGTCGCCCCTGCGATCAGCCCGTGACGGTTGGCCCGCCCGAGCAGCAGCACCTGCTTCTCGCCATTGCCGCCAAGCCCCAGGAAAATCTCGCTCATCAAGCCCCCTACCATGCTCACGCCGCATGCCGTCGCAATCGTTGATAGAACCGGCGGCACGCCAGCGCGAGAGTGTTTTTGCCAGCCGCCGCCCGGGCGTCTAGAGGGCTCATTCGAAACAGATGGAACCACCCGCCATTCGTCCGGAACCAGGGGCCCGAACCAGGGCCCCGAACAGGCGGAAGGGTCCAGTAGAACAAACAAAGTCCAGAGAGCACAGCTTCGAACCGACCCCGCATGCCAGAACCCTTCGTCCTTCTTGATGACGCCCGCGTCCAGGGCGCCGCCGACGCCCGGCTCTACCGGCACCCGTCAGAGATCGTCACCGCCGCGCGCGCGCGCGACGTGCTGCCCGCGCTGGAACGGATCGAGGCGCTCGCGCGCGGCGGGCACCACCTGGCGGGATATGTCGCCTACGAAGCGGGTCTCGCACTGGAACCGCGGCTGGCCGGGCTGCTGCCCGCCCGCGCCGGAGCGGCGGGGCCGCTGGTCTGGTTCGGGGCCTTTCCCGGCTGCGAACGCATCCCCGCCGCACAGGTGCCGCGATGGCTCGCCGCCGAAGCCGGTCCGGGCGTGCCGGCAATCGGGCCGCTCGAACCGCAAGTGTCCCTGGGCGATTACGTGCGCGCCTTCGATGCGCTGCACGCCGCGATCGAGGCGGGCGACATCTACCAGGCCAACCTGACCTTCCCGCTCGCGGGATCGTGGCGCGGCGATCCGCTGGCGCTCTATGCGGCGATCCGGCCGAGCGCGGCCGCCGGCCATGGCGGCGTGATCCATGACGGGTCGCACTGGCACCTCAGCTTCTCGCCCGAGCTGTTCTTCGCGCTGCGGGGCCGCTCGGCCCGGGTCAGGCCGATGAAGGGCACCCGCCCGCGCGGACGCGACCCGGCCGAGGATGCGTTCCTGCGTCAGGAACTCGCGACTTGCGCCAAGGATCGCGCGGAGAACCTGATGATCCTCGATCTCATGCGCAACGATCTCTCGCGCGTGGCCGAGACGGGTTCGGTGCGGGTGGAAAATCCCTTCAGCATCGAAACCTATCCCACCGTCCACCAGATGGTCTCGTCGGTTCGCGCCACGCTCACGCCCGGCAGGGGCGCGGTCGACCTGCTGCGCGCCTTGTTCCCCTGCGGATCGATCACCGGCGCGCCGAAGATACGCGCGATGGAACTGATCGCCGGGATCGAATCCTGGCCGCGCGGTATCTACTGCGGATCGATCGGCCATATCGAACCCTCTGGCGATGCTGCGTTTAATGTGGCAATCCGCACCTTGCGCCTGTCGCCCGACAGGAATGGCGGAGGCGGTAACGGCGGCCGGGCGGTCCTGGGGGTGGGATCGGCGATCGTCGCGGATTCTGAGGCACTTCCCGAATGGCGGGAATGCCTGGTCAAGGGGGGTTTCGTGCGAGAGTCGGAAGCGCGAGTGCCGGGAAAGCCCGCCTCGCCCGCCAGTTTCGATCTGGTCGAAACCATGCGCTTCACCCCGGAAGAGGGGATTGCCCTGCTCGAATTCCATCTCGAACGGATCAGGGCGAGCGCCGCCGCGCTCGGCTTCGGCTTTGATCGCCATGCCGTGCGCAACGCGATCCAGGCGCTGTGCTTCGATGCCGAGCGCCCGTCCAGGCTGCGCCTGGTCGCCGCGCGCAGCGGCGCCTATGCGCTCGAACTGACGGAAATGCCCGAAAGCCTGCCCGCGCCCGTGACCGTCGCGGTCCTGCGCATGCCGGTCGACGCCGGTGACTGGCGGCTTGCCCACAAGACCAGCGACCGCGGTTTCTACGAGACCGGCCTGGCCGCCGCAAAGGCGGCGGGCGCGCAGGAAGCCTTGTTCCTGCGCGACGATGGCCTCGTCACCGAAGGCTGCTTCACCAACCTGTTCGTCGAACGCGGCGCCGTGCTGCTGACCCCGCCCGCGCGCCTGGGCCTGCTGCCCGGCGTGCTGCGCCGTTCGCTGATCGAGCAAGGCCGCGCCGTAGAGGCCGAGCTGACGCTGGATGATCTTGCCGGCGGCTTTCTGATCGGCAACGCCCTGCGCGGGCTGATGCCCGCCCGACTGCTCGCGTGATGCACCTATCCGCCGCTCTTTCGCGCATCGCCCCTTCGCAGACCACGGCCATGACCGACCGCGCCACCCAGCTGCGCGAGGAGGGGCGTGACATCATCTCGCTCTCGGTGGGCGAGCCTGACTTCGCGACGCCGCCGCATGTCATCGCCGCCGCGAAGGCGGCGCTCGATGCGGGCGACACGAAGTACACGCCGGTCGGCGGCACCTCGCGGCTCAAGCAGGCCGCCGCGCTGCACTTCGCGCGCGACCTCGGGATCGCGGTGCCGCCCTCGCGGGTGACCGTGAGCGCCGGCGGCAAGCAGGCGATCTTCCACGCCATGCTCGCCACTGTCAGCGAGGGTGCGGAAGTGATCGTACCGGCGCCGTGGTGGGTGAGCTATCCGGAGATCATCCGCTTCGCCGGCGGCGAAGTGGTGCCGCTGCTGACGCACGCCAAGAACAATTTCCGCTTCACCGCCGCCGATCTCGAAGCCCAGATCGGCCCGCGCACGCAGTGGCTGCTGCTCAACAGTCCCGGCAATCCCACGGGGGCGTGCTATCCCGCCGACCTGCTGCTGGGGCTGGGCGAAGTGCTGCGCCGCCATCCGCGCGTCCTGGTGCTTTCCGACGATATCTACGCGCCGATCAACTACACCGGCGCGCCGCACGTGACGCTGGCCAACTTGTGCCCTGACCTTGCGGACCGCATCCTGACCGTCTCGGGCGTATCCAAGAGCCATGCGATGACCGGTTTCCGCATCGGCGTGGCCGCCGGGCCCGAATGGCTGATCCAGGCGATGGAGCGGCTGCAATCGCATTCCTCGGGCAATCCCTGCTCGATCAGCCAGGCCGCCGCCGTCGCCGCGTTCGAGGGTCCCCAGGATTTCCTGGCCGGCTGGTGCGAGCGTTTCCGCGCGCGGCGCGACCTGGTGGTCGCGGCGATCAACGCGATCCCCGGCCTGCGGACGCCGACGCCCGACGGCGCCTTTTACTGCATGGTCGATGCCACCCCGCTGATGGCGCGCTTCGGTGACGACCGGAAACTGGCGCTGCACCTGCTCGAACATGGCGTTGCCATCGTGCCGGCATCGGCCTTCGGCGGCAGCGGCGGCTTCCGCATCAGCTTCGCGGCCGACGAGGTGAAGCTGGAGGAAGCGTGCCGCCGCATCGCCGGGGCGGTGACGTGATGCGCCCCGCTTTCTCGATATCCGCTCGCGTTGGAGTAAAGCGCCTGAAATCCGAATCGAAACGCGCTCGACGCGAACGCAAGCCGCGGTGATGCAACCGGAGATTCTCTTCGAGGACGCCGAAGCCCTGGTCATCGACAAGCCGGCCGGCCTGCCGCTCGACCCGCCGCGTGCCGGCGGTGCCAGCCTGGAGGATAGTCTCGAACACCTCAAGCTGGGCTTCCAGCGCGCGCCGGTGCCGGTCCACCGGCTCGACCGCGATACTTCGGGTTGCCTCCTGCTGGCGCGCAATCCCAAGGCGCTCAAGCGCTTCGCCGCCGCTTTCGAGGAGCGGCTGGTGGAAAAGCGCTATCTCGGGATCGTCACCGGCGAACTGGCCGAGGGCGAGGGGACGATCACGCTCGCGCTCTCGAAAGTCAGCACCGCGAAGGACGGCTGGCGCATGATTCCGGCGCGCAAGGGCAAGCCGGCGGTCACGCATTGGCGCAAGCTGGACAGCCGCGGCGGCCTTACATTGGTGGAATTCCGGCCCGAGACCGGCCGCACCCACCAGATCCGCATCCACGCCGCCGCCGGCCTCGGCACGCCGCTGCTGGGCGATCCGGTCTATGGTTCGGGCGTCCATGATTTGGGTAGGGGCGCGGCGCGCACCATGCTCCATGCCGCCGGGCTTGTCGTGCCGCGCGGGGAAAAGGCGCCGATCGTTGCCGCCAGCCCGCTGCCGGCGGACTTCGCCGCGCTCGGCTTCGCGGATGAATGACCCCGGTTGAAGACACCCTCAGCCGCGCTCAGGCCCTTGCGACGGAGAGCTTCATCGCCTCCTCGGGGCCCGGCGGGCAGAACGTCAACAAAGTGGCGACGGCGGTGCAGCTGCGGCTCGACGTCTATGCCCTGCGCCTGGCGCCGCCGGTTTTCGCGCGGCTGAAGGAACTGGCCGGCAGCCGCATGACCTCACGCGGAGAACTGGTCCTGACCGCGCGCAAGTTCCGCACCCAGGAAGCCAACCGCGCCGACGCCCGCGAACGACTCGCGAGCTTGCTTGAAGAGGCGCACAAGCTCCCCGAGAAGCGGGCCAAGAGCCGCCTGAACCGGGTCGGCAAGGAGCAGCGGCTGAAAGGCAAGAAACTGCGCGGCACGGTCAAGGCCGGACGCGGCAAGATCAGCTTCGACTGAGGCCAGGTCCCTTGGCGCGAGACAGGTCTTCCCCCTTTCTTCCTCCTTCGCCGCCCGCGAGGCGGCGAAGGCGCTGAAGCAATCCGGGGCAGAGCAAAACCGCCCTGGCCAAGCCCCTGGATTGCCGCACCGCCTTCGGCGGCTCGCATGACGAAACAAGCGTTCCGATATCAGCCCAAATCCTCCCCATCGCTTCGCGACAGGGAGGATCGCCCGTCCTTTATGACGGACGGCGATTTCCATCGCGCGTTCGCCGTCTTCCGCCGCGCCTTTCCCCAGATTGACATGCCGGTTCGACCTGCTATCGGCGAATCGAGCTAATGCAAGTCGTTATCAATATATGAGGTGAGCAGTGAGCAAATCGGAGTCTGGCAATCGGCGGTTCCCATCGTTCGGCATTCGGGGGGTGTCGGTCGCCATGATCGCGTTGACGGCGAACGGCCTTCTTGTCGGCGGAGCCCGCGCGGCGGACGCCGATGCCGATGCGGAGCGGCCCGACGACATCATCGTGATCGGCGCGTTGCCCGACGACTACGTCGTTGGCGACCAGGGGGCATCGACCCGCCTCAACCTTTCGCTGCGCGAGACGCCCCAGGCGGTCAGCGTGGTCACCCGTGCGCAGATCGAGGACTTCAACCTGGATACGGTGGACGACCTGCTTTCCCGCGTGACCGGCATCAATGTCGATCGGCCGGAAACGGACCGCACGTATTACAACGCGCGCGGCTTCGACATCGTCAACTTCCAGTTCGACGGCATCGGCCAGCCCTTGAGCTACGGCCTCCAGACCGGCCAGATCGATACCGCGCTGTACGACCGGGTGGAGATCGTGCGCGGCTCGACGGGCCTGCTCTCGCAGACCGGCAATCCCTCCGCCGCGATCAACTTCGTGCGCAAGCGCCCGGCCAGGGAGCTTGGGGGCTTTGCCAGCCTGAGCTACGGATCCTTCGATACGGTGCGCGGCGATGTCGACGTCAATACCCCGCTGACCGGGGACGGCAGCATCCGCGCCCGCTTCGTCGGCGCTTACGAGGGCGGCGATTCCTACCTGGATTTCTACCACACCTCGCGCCTGACGCTCTATGGCGTCGTCGCCGCCGATCTGGGCCCGGACACGGTGGTGACCGCGGGCTATTCGTGGCAGGAAAGCGACCCGCGCGGCGTGAACTGGGGGGCGCTGCCGTTCGCCTATGCCGACGGTTCTCCCGCAAGCTATGCCCGGTCGGCCACCACCGCGCAGCCCTGGACGCGCTGGAACACCGTCGACCGCAATCTTTTTGCCGATATCGTCCATGATTTCGGCGGCGACTGGACCGGAAAGGTCTCGATCCTGCGCCGCGCGCGCGATCAGGATTCGCGGCTGTTCTACGTCTACGGCGCCCAGGATCCGGAAACCGGCGAGGGGCTCTATTCCTGGCCCGGCGCTTACCTCGACAAGCTGCGCGAGACGACGATCGATGCGCACGTCGAGGGCAAGGTCAATGTTGCCGGCCGTGAACACGACGTGGTCCTGGGCGTCAACTATGGCAGGGCGCTGACGAAGGAGTGGCAGGCAACGGCCCCAGGCGACACTGGTGTTTCGCTTGCCGGCAATAGCGCCTTTGACGGCAGCTTTGCCTATCCCGACTTCACCGACTATGCGCTCGCTGCCGATTTCGACACCGAAATCGGCAGCGTCTACGGCCTCGTGCGGCTTTCGCTGGCCGATCCCCTCAAGCTGATGTTGGGCGGGAACGTGACCAAGGCCAAGCGGACGGGAATATCCTATTCCGTGCCTTATGCGTTCGAGCAGACCAAGTTCCTGCCTTTCGCCGGCCTGACGTTCGACGTGACCGGCCATCTCACCGCCTATGCAAGCTATGCCACGATCTTCAATCCGCAGGTGGAAATGGATGCCGACCTTTCGATCCTGCCGCCGATCGATGGCGAAACCTTCGAGGCCGGCCTCAAGGGCGAATGGAACGAGGGCCGCCTGACGGCCGCGATCGCGGTGTTCAAGACCAGGGAAGACAATGTCGCCGAGTCGATCGGTTTTGATCTGACGATCGGCCAAACGCTCTACACCGGGGTCAATGCCCGGTCGCAGGGCGTCGAGGTGGATCTGGCCGGCGAGCCGCTGCCCGGGCTCCAGGTTTCGGGCGGGTATGCCTATGTCGATGTGGAGGACGAAAACGGCGACGCCGCGCGTACTTTCATTCCCCGCCACACGCTGCGGGTGAGCGCCGTCTATTCGCCGCCGTCTCTCGACGCGCTGCGGTTCGGGGCTTCGGCGCGCTTCCAGAGCCGCATCTACAACGCTTACACCGAGCAGAAAGGCTATGCCATCGTCGATCTGATGGCGCGGTATCAGGTGACGAAAAACGTCTCGCTGGCCGTCAACGTCGATAACGTGACCAATGTGAAGTACTGGACGAGCTTGCAGTGGGCCCAGGGCTACTACGGCGCCCCGCGCAGGGTGCGCGGGACGCTCGGCGTCAGTTTCTGACTTGTTTCGGAACCCGGCGGTAACGTTCTGGGTTCCGGAGGACGAAACCCGATACTGGTTCAGAAACCGCGTGCCCGGCCCTCCCTGCGGGGGTCGGCGCCGCCCTCGTAGCGGCCGTTCCGGGCGACGATGGCCTGGATGCCCGATGCCTCCCCGCGCGCGGTCAAGAGCGACATGCCGCGCGCCGCCAGCCCCCGCATGATCGCCTCCGGAAAGGGGTCGGCGGTGAACTGGTCGCCCTTGGCGACCAGGTTGGGCAGGGCGGCGGCCTCCTGCGGGCTCATTTCCCAGTCGAGCACCGCGACCAGTGCCTTGAGGTTATAGGCCTGGATCGAACTGCCGCCCGGGGAGCCCGCCGCCGCGACGAAGCGCCCTTCCGGGGTCAGCACGATCGCGGGCGCCATGCTCGATCGCGGGCGCTTGCCGGGGGCGGGCGCGTTCGCGGCCGGGGTGCCGTCACGGTCGGTGGGCGAGAAGGAGAAGTCGGTCAGCTGGTTGTTGAGGAAGAACCCGTCCACCATGCGGCCCGAGCCGAAGATGCTTTCGACCGTCGTCGTCATCGACACGACATTTCCCTGGGCATCGACGATGACCATGTGGCTGGTGCCGCCCGGCTCCGCCGTGGCATCCGGTCCGGATCGCGGTGCGCCCCGGGGCAGGCCGAAAGTCACCGGGCCGGCCTTGTCGCCGATCAGGTCCGCGCGCCTGCGCAAGTATTCGGGCGCGAGCAGACCCTCGATCGGCACGTCCACGAAGGCCGGGTCGCCGACGTAGCGGTCCCGGTCGGCATAGGCAAGGCGGCTGGCCTGGGCGAATTCGAACCAGGCTTTCTCGTCGCCGGCATCCCGCCTGGCGATGTCGGTCCGGCCGAGAATGCCGAGCGCGATCTGCAGGCCGGGGCCACCCGAGGGCGCCTGGGGCGTGCACACGATATAAATGCGATAAGGCCTGCACAGCGCCGGTCCCGACGTGGGCCGGTAGGCGGCGAGATCGGCCAGCGTCAGCGTGCCGGGGCGCGGCCCTTCCCGCACGCGGTCGACGATGTCCTGGGCCACCGGCCCGGTCAGCAGGCCCGAGGCGCCATATCTTGCGATGCGCTGCAGCGTGCGCGCGTAGGCGGGATTCCTGAGCCGGTCGCCGGCGCCGTAGGGCGTGCCGTCGGGCTTGGTGAAATAGCGCTTGGCATCGGGGGCCGAAGGCTGCGGCACCTGCTTGAGCGCGATCATCCCGGCAAGCCGGGGGCTGACGATGAAGCCTTCCTCGGCAAGTTTCCGGGCGGGTTCGAACAGGTTCGCCCAGGGCAGGTGGCCGTGATCGCGGTGCGCCATGTCGAGCATGGCGACGGCGCCCGGCACGCCGGTGGAGACACCGCCCAGCACGGCGTCGAAAAACGGCAGAGGCTTTCCCTCATCATCGATGAAGAGACGCTCCGTCGCACCCATCGGGGCCTTTTCACGCCCGTCGTAGGCAGTGACCTTGCGGGTCTTCGCGTCGTAATAGACCATGAAGGCCCCGCCCCCCAGGCCGGAGCTCTGCGGCTCGACCAGGCCCAGCACCGCCTGGATCGCCACTGCCGCGTCAACCGCCGAACCGCCCGCCCTGAGCACTTCGACACCCACGCTTGTCGCCAGCGGATTGGCCGCGGCGACCATGGCATGACGGGCCTGGCCGGACTGGCGGACGGCGCTGGTCGTCTCGGTCCCGGCGGACGGCGAAGCCCAGGCTGCGTTCGGCGCCGCGTCGGGTGTGGCGGCAACCGCAAGCGCCGCCGCGCCGAGGGTCAGGAACAGGCGGCGCATGGCCTTTCTCCGCAAGTTTTGCATCGCGGCATATAGGCCATGCGCGGCGTTTGGTGACAACCGGAAACTGGCCCGAAGTCTGGGTCGCGGGCGCCTCCCGTGGAAGGTGCGATCCTATTTCCGTGTACCGGCGCGATTGTCCTTGTCCTGGCGCGGCCGGTGCCCGGTCATTCGCAGGTAGAAGCGCGAAAAGTAGGAAGGATCGGAAAACCCCAGCTCGTCGGCCACCTGCACGATGCTGGCGTTGGTAAAATGCAGCAGCCGCCGGGCTTCCAGCACCAGCCTGGCATGGATCACTTGCGCGGGCGTGCAATCCAGCCGGCGGCGGCAGATCCGGGTCAGGGTCTTGCTGGTGGTCCCGATCCTTTGCGCATACCAGCTTACCGGGCGGTGTTCGCGCATGTGCAGTTCGACGAGGTGGCGAAAGCCCGAGAGCTGGCGGCTGTCGAGCGGCGGGGCTTCGCCCTCGCGCGGCTCGGCCTGGAGCGACCTGACGAGCGCTTCCGCCAGCGCGAGGAACAGCGGCGGCGGTGCGCGCCAGTCGGACTGGACCGCCAGCATCTCGGCGCAGAGCCAGGCCACGCGTCCTTCGATCCCGGGCGGGATCGATCCGCTGGAGCCATGCGCCAGCATCCGCAGCATGGGGTCGGCAGGATCGCCGCCGCGTGCCGCGAACCCGGCCGAGAGCGTGAGAACATGGCCCGAAGTTTCGGGCGTGAAGCGGAAGCCGTGGACGCTGCCTATCGGAACGACGATGCTGCACGGCGCATCGAGCCGGCGCGCCAGTTCATCGCAGCGGAATTCCACTTGTCCGCTTGATACCAGCAGAACCTGCACGCTGCGGGCATGGCGATGCGGCGTGATCTCCCAGTCGTGCAAGGCACTGCGCGCCGCGATCGTTTCGATATGCGCGAATTCCGCGGAAGTTTCCGTCAAATCCTCGCCATAGAGGACAAAGCTTGGAATCGGGCTGGACGGCACGATGTGTGTCCTGAAAGTACCTGCAATATGGTCCTGCCGTCCCTTCCGGCCGGAGCCCGCATTTGTCAATCTGCTACCCGGTGGACGCGCCGCGAGGGCGCGGCGCGGGGAGAGCGCAGATGCAAACACAAGTCGCGATTATCGGCGCGGGCCCGGCCGGGTTGCTGCTGGGCCACTTGCTGCGGGCGGAAGGGATCGAGTGCGTCGTCCTGGAACGCCAGACCGGGCCCTATGTCCTGTCGCGCATCCGCGCCGGCGTGCTGGAACAGGTAACGGTCGGCCTGATGGAACGCCTCGGCCTCGACGCGCGCATGAAGGCCGAGGGGCTGGCGCACGACGGCTTCCATCTTGCCGACGGCAAGCGGCTCATCCGCATCGACATTGCCGGGCTGACCGGCAAGCAGGTCATGGTCTACGGCCAGACCGAGTTGACCCGCGACCTCATGGAAGCGACCGCCGGGCGCGGGCTGGAAGTGATCCACGAAGCCGCCGACGTCGCCCTGCATGACATCGAGAGCGACGCGCCGTTCGTCACCTTTCGCAAGGATGGCGCCGCGTGCCGCCTGGACGCGCGCCTGATCGTCGGCTGCGACGGTTTTCATGGTCCCTCGCGCAAGGCGATCCCGGCGAGCGCCGGCCGGGAGTATGAGCGGGTCTATCCGTTCGGCTGGCTGGGTATCCTGGCCGATGTGCCGCCGTGCAACCACGAACTGATCTATGCCAACCACGAACGGGGTTTCGCCCTGGCCTCGATGCGCTCGCATGCGCGCAGCCGCTACTACGTGGACGTTCCGCTGGCCGAGCGCATCGAGGATTGGCCCGACGATCGCATCTGGGACGAACTGGCGATCCGCCTCGGCCCCGAAGCGGCGGCGCATATCACGCGCGGCCCTGCGATCGAGAAGTCGATCGCGCCGCTGCGTTCCTACGTCTTCGCGCCGATGCGGCACGGCAGCCTGATGCTCTGCGGCGACAGCGCGCATATCGTGCCTCCGACCGGCGCCAAGGGGCTCAACCTTGCCGCCAGCGACGTGCACTATGCGGCGGAGGCATTGGTCCGGTTCTTCAAGGCGAAAGACCCCGACGGGATCTCCGGCTATTCCGACAAGGCACTCGCCCGGGTGTGGAAGTCAGAGCGGTTCAGTTGGTCGCTGACACGGTTGATGCACCGCTTTCCCGAGGACGGTGCTTTCGAACGCGCGATGCAGGTGGCTGAACTAGACTACATCGCCGGCAGCCGCGCGGCGCAGACCAGCATCGCCGAAAATTACGTGGGCCTTCCGGTATGACGCGCGGCCGGGAGTATCAGATATCCCGGATGCGGCACAGGCCTTCCTGGGCGACGCTGGCGACGAGCGTGCCCGAACGATCGAAGATCGCGCCGCGGGAAAATCCACGCGCGTGGCCCGACCATGGACTTTCCATGACGTAGAGCAGCCAGTCGTCGACCGAGGGGGTCGCGTGGAACCACACTGCGTGGTCAAGGCTCGCCACTTGCAGCTGCGGGGAAAAGAAGTCGTAGGGATGCGGCAGCACGGCGGTGGTGACCAATGCGAAGTCGCTGGCATAGGCAAGCACCACGCGCTGCATCGTCAGGTCCAGGTCCAGCGGTTTGGCCAGGCGAAACCACAGGAACTGGCTGGGCATGCCGGAACCGGCGGTGCCCAGGGGCGAGGGCGGGCCGGCGCGCAGATCGAAGGCGACGAGGCGGTCGAGAATGGCCCGCGGCACCGACGGGCCGGAACCGGCCGACGCACTGGCGAGATCGAAGCAGGCCTCTGGCGGCGGCAGATCGGGCATTGCGGCGGTATGGGCGAAGCCCTGCTCGGGCCGATGGAACGAGGCGGCAAGATTCAGGATCGGCTTGCCGCCCTGCATCGCCACCACCCGCCGGTTGGCGAAGCTGCCGCCATCGAAATCGCGCAGCACGCGGTAGATGATCGGCCGCGTGGTATCGCCCGCGCGCAGGAAATAGGCATGCAGCGAATGGGCCTGCTGGTTCGTCGCGATCGAGCGCGCGGCGGCGGCAAGCGCCTGCGCCACGACCTGGCCGCCGAACACCCGGCTGGGCCCTTCGGCGACGGGAGCGCCGCGATAGAGATCGGTATCGAGTTCCTCTATCGTGAGCAGTTCCAGCAGTTCCCCGACCGCTGCCCCGCGTGCATCATTCATCGCCATCGTCCTTGCTTTCGACCGCCCGCGCCGCCCGTATCCAACTGTGCGCCTGTTGTTCGATCGAAAGCAGTTCTTCAAGCGTCTGCTCGATTGCCCGCTTCTGCTTGCGCAGTTCGCCCACGCGCTCGCCAACCTTGACCAGGAGTTGGCGCACTTGTTCGACATGCTGGCGGTCGACATCGTAGAGATCCAGGAATTCCTTGATCTCGCGGATCGAAAAGCCGAGCCGCTTGCCGCGCAGGATCAGCTGCATGCGCCCGATCTCGCGCTTGGAATAGATGCGCGTGGTGCCAACCCGCTGCGGGGCGATGAGGCCTTTGTCCTCGTAGAAGCGCAAGGTGCGCATGGTAACGCCCAGCAGGCCGGCCGCTTCCTGGATTCCCAGCATTTCGAGACGATCCCGAGATCCGCCGCCGCCGCGGTTCACGCCGCCGTGGTTCACGCCGTCTGCCCCGCCGCCCGGCGCGCGGCTTCCTCTGCGACCAGTTCCTTCTTGGAGAGCTTGCCGACCATGGTCTTGGGCAAGCTGGCGCGAAATTCGATCGCGCTGGGCATCTCGATCTTGTTCAGCCGCTCGCGCAGGAATGTCAGCAAGGTCTCTTCATCCAGAATATCCCCCTCGTGAAGCGCCACGAATGCCTTGGGGGATTGGCCCCGGTATTCGTCGGGCACGCCGATCACCGCCGCCTCGGCCACCATCGGATGCTCGTAGATCGCTTCCTCGATGATCCTGGGATAGACGTTGTAGCCCCCGCACAGGATCATGTCCTTGATCCTGTCGACCAGGAACAGATAGCCGTCCTCGTCGAGATAGCCAATGTCCCCCGTCCGCAGTGCCCCGTAGATGAAGGTCCGTTCCGATTCCTCGGGACGGTTCCAGTAGCCGGCCATGACTTGCGGCCCGCGCGCGCAGACTTCGCCCTTCTCGCCGGGCGCGCACAGGCGGTTCGGCTGGTCGGGATCGCGGATTTCCAGCGCGGTGCCGGGGAAGGCGGGGCCGCATGAGTTGTCCTTGACCAGGCCTTCCAGCGGGTTGCAGGCGATGATCGGGCTGGCTTCCGACAGGCCGTAGCCTTCGACCACGCGCACACCGGTCCTGGCCTCGAAGGTCTTGCGCACTTCCAGCGGCAGCGGCGCGCCGCCCGAGATGCATACGCGCACCTGGTCGAACGCGCCGTGCAGGCTCTGGCCGTTGAGCGCGGTGTAGAGCGTCGGCACGCCGAAGAACTGGGTGGGCCTGGTGCGCTTCGCGGTGGCGAGGAAGGACTTCATGTCGAAGCGGGGAAGCAGGATCATCTCGGCCGCGGTATCGACCGAATAGTTGAGCACCGTGGTAAGCGCGAAGACATGGAACAGCGGCAACACGCCCAGCGTGCGCTCCTGCTGGTCGGGCATGTGGCCGACATGGGCGATCATCTGCGCCGAGTTCGCGGCCAGGTTCGCGTGGCTGAGCATCGCGCCCTTGGGCACGCCGGTGGTGCCGCCGGTATATTGCAGCACGGCCAGGTCCTGCGGGCTGCGTTCGACCGGGTCGGGATCGGCGTCGCGCGCGATCAGGTCGGCGAAGCGCACGAAGCGCAGGTCATGCGGTTCGTGGGCGATCTCCCGCCGCTTGAAGAACCGGAACGCGCGGCGCTTGAAGGCGGGCAGCACATCCGCGAAGGGGCAGACGACTAACCGCCTGAGCGGCCCGGTGCCCACCAGCGGCGTGATCTTCGGCAGCGAGAGCGCCAGGTCCGAGGCGATCATCAGTTCGGCCCCCGAATCCTCGACCAGCTGCGTCATCTCGCGCTCGGTATAGAGCGGGTTGAAGTTCACCACCACGCCGCCGATCCGCAGGATCGCGAAGTAGCAGATCACGTAGTAGGGCGTGTTCGGCAGGCACAGCCCGACGCGCGTGCCCTTGGATACGCCCAGATCCTGCAATCCCCGCGCCGCCTTGCGCGCGAGATCGCCGATCTCGGCGTAAGTCCAGCGCCGGCCCATGAAGTCGATCGCCGGCCACGCGCCGTGGAATCGCACGGCGTGGTCGAGCAGGTCGGTGAGCAAACGCGGCGCGATCGGCGGCATCTCTTCCGGCTGGGGGGAGGAGGGATGTGCCGGAGGTCCGCCGATCGTCGCCGCGCCGCTCATCAGAACGCCACCCGCGCGCCGAGGGAAAGCACGAGGGCGGAGGCGTCCGTGAGCGTGCCATCGACCAGGATCGGCGTTTGCACCGCGGTGCCCGGATAGGCCGCGGTGGTCCGGTCGATCGAGGCGTCCTTGAATGCGATGTAGGACGCCGCCGCGTCGATGGTGAACTTGTCGGTCACGGCGTAGCTGGTGCCGGCCGAGAAATTCCAGCGATCCGAATCGGGCACGCGCGCGTCGCGCTGGCCGTCCTGGGTCGGGGTTTCGCCGAACTGCACGCCGGCGCGCACGGTCCACTTGGGGCTGACGGCATAGTCCGCGCCGACCGCGTAGCTCCAGCTGTCCTGGTAGTGTTCCGGGATCGAGACGTTCAGCGGATCGCCGAGGTCGATGGTGTCGAACTCGCTCCAGCCGTAACGCACGACCTGGGCGTTAAGCGTCAGCTTGTCGGTGGCCCGGTAGCGCAGGCTGCCGACCGCCTGCCACGGAGTGGAGAAGCTGGCCGTGGTGGCGATGGTGCCGTTCTGCGCGGCCAGCGGGCCGAGCAGCCCCTCGGTCGTCACCGTGCCCTTGAGCGTGTGCTTGATGCTGGACTTGTAGGCCAGGCCCAGCGACAGCGGGCCGGTGTGGTACTGCGCGCCGACGGACCAGCCCACGTCCCAGCCCTTGCCGGAAAGGCTCTGGTGGCCATCGGCCAGCAGCGGCGAAAGGTTGGGCAGGTAATTGCTCAGGCTCGCATCGGCATGCTCGATGTTGAGGCCGGCGCCAAGGTTCAATCCCGGCGTCAGCTCCACGGCGACGGTGGGCTGGATGTCGATCGTGCGCAGCTTGGTCTTGTCGGCGGTATAGCGCGCCCAGCTGTCGGCGGCGTAGTTGGTGGTGAACGAATAGGGCGCGGTTACCGTCAGCCCCAGCGCGACCTTGCCGAATCCGTAGGCGACGGCGCCGGAGGGCAGCAGGCCGTTGCTGATCGGGTTCTTCGCGACGGCGACGCCGCCCACCGATGCGGGGGACTGCGCCGGGCGCACGATCACCGTGCCCTGGTCCGTCACTTTGCCGCGCGGCAGGATGGCGCTGGCATGGACCGCGGCTTCGCCGCCTTCCATGCCGCCAATCGACGCCGGGTTCCACCACATCGAATCGACGCCGGTGTCCGCCGCCTCGCCGGAGAAGGCGCGGCCCTGCGCGCGGACCGACTGTTCCTGGAGGTAGAAGGCCTGGGCCTGTGCCGCGCCGGCAAGACCGAGGGCCCCGGCCGAAGCCGTTCCGGCAAGGATGATGCGACCGAATGTATTTTTCATTTTCAGGTATCTCCCATCTTATTCGTACTTGGTGCAACGCGCGGTCAGGGCAGGCGGGTCCATGTCTGCGTCTTGCACAGGGGCCACGCGATGCAGCCCTTCAGCTTGAGGGCCTGGGCACCGGCGGGGGTTATCGTCGCCTTGTAGGTGCCCCCGTCCTCGGGGTTGTAGATCCAGCCGCCGGACCATTTGTCCGCCTCGCGGGTGAACCCGCCGAGCATTTGCAGCCCGTCGACGCGGCGGGAACGCTTGGCCGTGTCCTTGTTGTGCACGTCGCGCAGGTCCGGGTTGGCGCGCAGGCCGTCCGATTCGAGCAGGCGACCGCAGAGCGATTCGCCGCATCGCGCGATTTCGATGACCCCGTGGCGCGACGGCGTCCGCCATTTGCCCAGGACCGAGTCCGGTCCCGCCGCGAGCGCCGGATTTGCAAGCAGGACCGCGGCAACCGCAGCCACGCCGGCGTGTTTCAATACCTTCATGTGCGACCTTTCATCCTTCTCCGTCGCCTCCGCCTTTTCTGGCCCGGAACCTTCGCGGCGAAGGATCCGGTTTGGGACTGACGCACCTTCGTTAACGCAAAAATTGCTTGACGTATAGGGAAAGAATTGCACCTTTAGGGAAGATGATCGATCCGCCCTGATCTGCTATGGGCCGGTTTCGTCCGATGGAGAGAATGCATGCAAAGCGTCGTGATCGCGGGTTTCGCCCGTTCCCCGTTCCACCTGGCCGGCAAGGGCGCGCTCGCCCGGGTCCGGCCGGATGATCTCGCTGCGCAAGTGATTCGCGGCCTGATCGGCAAGACCGGAGTCGAGCCGGCGGACATCGAGGACGTGATCGTCGGCTGTGCCTTTCCCGAGGGGGAGCAGGGGCTCAACGTCGCGCGCCTGATCGGCCTGCTGGCGGATCTGCCGATCTCGGTCGGCGGCATGACGGTGAACCGGTTCTGCGGATCTTCGATGAGCGCGATCCACATCGCCATGGGCCAGATCGCCGTCGGCGCCGGTGAAGTCTTCATCTGCGCCGGTGTCGAATCGATGAGCCGGGTGCCGATGATGGGCTTCAACCCGCTTCCCAACCGCGCCCTGGCGGAGAAGAGCGCCGCCTATATGTCGATGGGCGAGACGGCCGAGAACGTCGCCGAAAAATACCAGATCGGCCGCGAGGCGCAGGAGGCCCTGGCTGTCGAGAGCCAGAGGCGCGCCGCCGCCGCGCGCGAGGCGGGCAAGTTCGTCGACGAGATCGTGCCGATCGAAACCAAGGCCGGCACCGTGAGCGAGGACGGCACGATCCGTCCCGGCACCACCGCCCAGGACCTGGCCGGCCTCAAGCCCGCCTTCGATGCCAGGGGCACCGTCACCGCCGGCACGTCCTCGCCGCTCACCGACGGCGCGAGCGCGGTGCTCGTCACCACCGAGGACTATGCCCGCAAGCATGGCCTGCCGATCCTCGCCCGGATCAAGGCGGTCAGCATTTCCGGCTGTGCGCCGGAAACCATGGGCCTCGGCCCGATCATCTCGAGCCAGAAGGCGATGGCGCGGGCGGGCATCACTGCCGGCGATCTCGATGTCGTCGAACTCAACGAGGCTTTCGCATCGCAGGCGCTCGCCTGCATGAAGGATCTCGGCCTCGATGCCGCGAAGACCAACATCGACGGGGGAGGGATCGCCATCGGCCACCCGCTCGGCGCAACCGGCGCGCGAATCGTCGGCAAGGCGGCTGCGTTGCTCAAGCGCGAAGGCGGCAAGTATGCGCTGGCCACGCAGTGCATCGGCGGCGGGCAGGGCATAGCCACCGTGCTGGAGGCGGTGGAATGAGCCAGTCCATCAACAAGGTCTGCGTGATCGGCGCCGGCACCATGGGCGCCGGCATCGCCGCGCAAGTCGCCAATGCCGGCGTGCCGGTGCTGCTGCTCGACATCGTTCCGAAGGACGGGGCGAACCGCAATGCCATCGCCGAAGGCGCCGTCGCGCGGATGCTCAAGACCGAGCCGGCACCTTTCATGAGCAAGGCGGCGGCGAAGCTGGTCGAAACCGGCAATATCGACGACCACCTCGACAAGATCGCGACATGCGACTGGGTGATCGAGGCGGTGATCGAGCGGCTCGACATCAAGCAGAACCTCTACGCCAGGCTCGAAGCGGTGAAGCGCCCGGGCACGGCGGTTTCCTCGAACACGTCGACGATCCCGCTCGTCAATCTCGTCGAGGGGCGATCAGAGGCGTTCAAGCGCGATTTCCTGATTACCCACTTCTTCAATCCGCCGCGCTACATGCGCCTGCTGGAGATCGTCACCGGCCCCGATACGGATGCCGAAGTCGCCGCGAAGGTGGAGGCTTTCGCCGACGTGGCGATGGGCAAATCGGTGGTCCATGGCAAGGACACGCCTGGCTTCATCGCCAATCGCATCGGCACTTACTGGATCCAGCTCGGCCTCAACGCCGCCTTTGACATGGGCTTGAGCGTGGAACTGGCCGACGCCATCGCCGGACCGCCGATGGGGGTGCCCAAGACGGCCATCTTCGGGCTCGTCGACCTTGTCGGCATAGACATCATGCCGCACTTGCAAGTGAGCCTGACCGCGACGCTGCCAAAGGACGATTCCTATCACGCCATCGCGATCGACCACCCGCTGATCCGCAGGATGATTGCCGAGGGGTACACGGGCCGCAAGGGCAAGGGCGGTTTCTATCGCATCAACAAGGAGATGGGCCGCCGCAAGGAGGCGATCGAGCTTACCACCGGCGAATACCGCGCCGCGGCCAAGCCGCTTGGCCCCACCGGCCCGGCCGCCAAGGGCGATCTCAGGGCGCTGGTCGAGACCAAGGGGCCGATCGGCGAATATGCCTGGGCGGTCATGGGCGAGACGCTCGCCTATGCCGCCGGGCTGGTGCCTGCGGCGGCGGCCGACGTGGTGGCCATCGACGATGCGATGAAGCTCGGCTACAACTGGAAGGCCGGGCCTTTCGAGATGATCGACCGGCTCGGCGCGCGCTACCTGGCGGAACGCCTGGAAGCCGAAGGCCGCCCGGTGCCCGAAATGCTCAGACTGGCGGGCGATCGCACGTTCTACCGGATCGAGAACGGCAAGCGCCAGTTCCTGGGGCTCGACGGCGAATATCGCGACATGGTTTGTCCCGCGGGCGTGCTGCGCCTCGGCGACGTCAAGCTCGCCTCCAAGCCGATCCTCAAGAACGCCTCGGCCGCGCTCTGGGATATCGGGGACGGGGTGGCCTGCCTGGAATTCACCGGCAAGATGAACGCGCTTGACGGCGAGGTGATGAAGCTGATCGTGCAGGCCATCCCGCTGGTCTCGGTCCAGTACAAGGCGCTGGTCGTCTACAACGACGCCGATGGCTTCTCTGCCGGCGCGAACCTTGGCCTTGCGCTGTTCGCGCTCAACATCGCCGCCTGGGGCGAGATCGAAAAGCTCGTGGCGGGCGGGCAGATGGCCTACAAGGGCCTCAAGTACGCACCTTTCCCGGTGGTCGGCGCGCCGGCCGGCCTCGCGGTTGGCGGCGGCTGCGAGATCCTGCTCCACTGCGATGCTATCCAGGCCCATGCCGAGCTTTATACCGGCCTTGTCGAATGCGGTGTCGGGCTGATCCCCGGCTGGGGTGGCAACGGCGAGATGCTCGATCGCGCCCGCAAGGCGCCGATGATGCCCAAGGGACCGATGCCCGCCGTCGCCAAGGTGTTCGAGACCGTCTCGACCGCGACGGTCTCCAAGTCGGCGGCCGAGGCTAAGGAGCTGTTGTTCCTGCGCCCCGGAGACGGGATCACGATGAACCGCGATCGCCTGCTGTATGACGCCAAGCAGAAGGCGCTGTCGCTGGTCGAGGGCTATGCCCCGCCGGAAGCGCCGGAATTCAGGCTGCCGGGCGATGGCGGTCACGTCGCCCTGAACATGGCGGCGCAGGGTTTTCGCAAGCGCGGCCTGGCGACGGACTACGACATGGTCGTCTCGGACGCGCTGGCCACGGTGCTCAGCGGCGGCGAGGCGGACCTGGTGGATACAGTGAGCGAGCAGGAACTGCTCAAGCTGGAGCGCGAGACCTTCATGCGGCTGGTGCGCGAACCGCGTTCGATCGCCCGGGTCGAGCACATGCTGGAAACGGGCAAGCCGCTGCGGAATTGATGGATTGAACAGGCACGAAAGGGCGCGCCGCGAAGACCACCACTCCATCGTCATCGCAAAGGCCCGCGCCGAACAGGTGCGCGCTTCCCGGGTTGATGGCGAGATGGAGAACGGCAGGATCGGCCTCGGTCGCCCGTGAGGAGAGTGACATGCAAGTCTACGAAGCACCTTTGCGCGACATGAAGTTCGTGCTGCACGAGCTTCACCAGGATGACGGTTTCGGCAATCTCGAGGCACTGGCGGAATTCACGCCCGACCTTGTCGACGCCGTGCTCGAGGAAGCGGCCAAGGTGGCGCAGGAAGTGCTCCTGCCGCTCAACCGCGGCGGCGATATCGAGGGCTGCACGCTGGAGAACGGTGTCGTGCGCACGCCGTCCGGCTTCAAGGAAGCCTATGACCTGTTCCGCGAGGGCGGCTGGTGCGCGCTCGCTTCCGATCCCGAGTGGGGCGGGCAGGGGCTGCCGGAATCGGTCAACAAGATGACCGAGGAAATGATCTGCTCGACCAATCTCGCGTTCAGCCTCTATCCCGGCCTCACGCACGGCGGGACGACCGCGATCGAGGGTTATGCCAGCGACGAGCTCAAGAAGCTCTATCTGCCGAAGATGGTCGAAGGCACCTGGTCGGGCACCATGTGCCTCACCGAGGCGCATTGCGGCACCGACCTTGGCATGCTGCGCACCAAGGCGGTGCCGCAGGAGGATGGCAGCTACAGGATCACCGGCGGCAAGATCTTCATTTCGGCGGGCGAGCATGACCTGACCGAGAACATCGTCCACCTCGTCCTTGCCCGCCTAGCCGGCGCCCCCGAGGGGGTGAAGGGCATCAGCCTGTTCCTGGTGCCCAAGTACCTGCCGAAGGAGGACGGCACGCCCGGTCCCGCGAACGGCGTCTCGGTCGCCGCGATCGAGCACAAGATGGGCCTCAAGGCCTCGGCCACCTGCCAGCTCAATTTCGAGGATTCGACCGGCTGGCTGGTCGGCAATCCGAACAAGGGCATGGAGGCGATGTTCAAGATGATGAACACCGAGCGCGTCTCGGTCGGCATCCAGGGGCTCGGCGTGGGCGAAGCCGCCTACCAGTCGGCGGTGTGGTATGCCCGGGAGCGCTTGCAGGGCCGCTCGCTTTCGGGCGTGAAGAACCCCAAGGGGCCGGCGGATCCGATCATCGTCCATCCCGATGTCCGCCGCATGCTCATGACCATGCGCGCCTACAACGAAGGCTGCCGCGCCATCTCCGCCTGGGTCAGCCGCGCCCTCGACGCGGAGAAGCATTCGGCCGACCCCGAAGTGAAGCAGCGCGCGTCCGATTTCGTCGCGCTGATGACGCCGGTGGTGAAGGCGCTGTTCACCGACCTAGGCTTCGAGAGCGCCAACCTGGCGGTGCAGGTCTATGGCGGCCACGGCTACATCGCCGAAAGCGGCGTGGAGCAATATGTGCGCGATGCGCGTATCGCGATGATCTACGAAGGCACCAACGGCATCCAGGCGCTCGACCTTGTCGGCCGCAAGCTGCCCGCGCACATGGGCCGCAACTTGCGTTCGTTCTTCCATCCGGTCTCGCGGTTCATCGAGGCGAACAAGGAGAACGAGGCGTTCAAGCCGATGATAGAGGCGCTGGAAAAGGCCTTCGGGGCGCTCCAGCTCTCGACCGCGACCATTGCCCAGAAGGGCATGGCAGATCCCGAGGAAGGCGCCGCCGCCGCCACGGACTACCTGCGCCTTACCGGCCTGGTCGCCATGGGCTACTGCTTCGCGAAGGCGGCGATGATCGCGCAGGGCAGGCTGGCGGAAGGCACCGGGGAAGCCGCGTTCTACCAGGCCAAGCTCGCCACCGCGCGGTTCTATTTCGACCGCATCCTGTCCCAGGCGACCGCCGCGTTCCTGGCGATCAAGTCGGGCAAGGCTTCGATGATGGCGCTGGCGGAAGAGGCTTTCTGAAGCCTTGATTGCCGGGGTCGCGGCTATCCGGGCTGGAGCAGCGACCCCGGCGTGCCGCTCGGAACGGCGGCGAGTGGCCGGACCGAATCGCGGATCACCAGTTCCGCGGTGAACGGGACATAGGCCTGCTGCGCGGTCTCTGCGGTGATGCGGGCGACGGCCTCGCGCGCCATGCGCTTCCAGGGCACGCGTAGCGAGGTGAGCGGCGGCCATGTCCTGGCGGCGAGGAGGGCATCGTCGAAGCCGACCACCGAAAGCGCGGAGGGCACCGGCACCGATGCCTGGGCCGCCGCGTGGAGCACGCCGGCGGCCATCTCGTCGTTGCAGGCCACGATCGCGCTGGGCCGAGGGCTGACTTCCAGCAGCAGGCGCCCCGCCGAAATGCCCGATTCGAAGCTGTTGTCCCCCGCGACGATCAGCGAAGGGCCGCGATCGAGCCCATGGTCGGCCATGGCGTCGAGGTATCCCAGCTCGCGCTGCTGCGCGGTAAGCGATGTCTCCGGACCACTGACGAGGCCGATCCGCCGGTGCCCCTGTTCCACCAGCCAGCGGACCAGCCCGGCCATGGCGCCGCGTTCGTCGCAGGCAAGGCCATGCTCGCCCCGCACCCAGCCGAGCCGCACGCAGCGCACGCCGGCTTCGCCGCAAAGGGCGGCAAGATCCTCGCGTTCGGACAATGGCGGCAGCAGGACGACACCGGTCGGGCGGAGCCGATCGAGGAAGGCGCGCAGCCGCACCGCCGCGTCCGCCGATGTGGCCGCCTGGGCGATCGGTTGCAGCACCAGCGCCAGCTCGCCGCCCTCCAGGGCCTCTGCCATGCCCGTTTCCACGAGTTCGAGGACGCCGCGATCCGATCCGTCATGAATGAGCGCGACAAGGAAATTACGCCGCAGCGCCAGCGCGCGCGCCTGGGCGTTGGGCACGAAGCCGGTTTCGGCGATTACCGCTTGCACCCGGGCGCGGGTCTCCTCGCCCAGCAGTTCGGCGTGGTTGAAGTAGCGGCTGACCGTCTTCTTGGAGACCCCGGCGAGCTGGGCGATCTCGGTTATGGTGATGCGCGCGGACGGGGCCTTCATCGAGCGATCCTTCAGCGGTCCATGCTCAATGCGGGACCTTCGAGGTTTGAATGGGAACAGGCCGTCATAAGGAGTCCGGGGCGGGAACATGTCAACATTTCAAGCTCTCTCCATGCGGCAGGGCGCATTTCGAGCCGATCGGCACGGCCCTGACGGGGAATGTTTTGGCACAATATCGTCGCCGCGCTGATACAACCGTGCGATTGCAGAGCGCCGGCAACGTGCCTAAGGGACCTCCGGTCCGCCAATGAAACTGGTCAATGAAGCTGGCCGATGAAACAGGTAAGGTGATGAAGCCCGTTCCAACGCAACGCCATTACGGGATGGATTGGCTGCGCATTGGCGCCTTCGTGATGCTGATCTTCTACCATGTCGGCTTTTCCTTCACGCCGTGGGGCTTCCAGACGCCTTCGCGCGGGGTCGTGGGCTGGGCGGAAATCCCGTTGCTGAGCCTCAGCGCCTGGCGCCTGCCGCTGCTCTTCGCGATTTCCGGCTATGCCAGCGCGGCGCTGCTCGCCAAGGATGCCAGCACCGGGGCGTTCGTCAAGAGCCGGCTGCTGCGGCTCGGCATCCCGCTGCTGTTCGGGCTGACCGTGGTGGTGCCGCCGCAGCCGTACATGGGCCTTGTCAACAGCGGCTACGAACACGGCTACGGCTACTTCCTGCTGCACGACGCGTTCAGTTTCCACAAGGTGCGCTACGAGAGCCTGCCAGCGGTCATGCACTTGTGGTTCGTGATCTACCTGCTGGTCTATACGCTGATCTTGTGCGGCGCCCTGATGGTGCTTCCCGCTTCGTGGCGGACGGCGCTCGCCCGGTGGAGCGAGCG
The DNA here is from genome assembly GCF_900113255.1 of Novosphingobium sp. CF614. GTDB lineage: Bacteria > Pseudomonadota > Alphaproteobacteria > Sphingomonadales > Sphingomonadaceae > Novosphingobium. The sequence goes on along the minus strand of NZ_FOOR01000001.1, from coordinate 53,469 downwards.
GATCCTGGCAGGACCGGCGCTGCTGCCGCTGGGTATCGCCGGGGTCTTCGCGATCCGCTCGCTGGTCTACGGCTGGACCGACATGCACAGCCTGTTCGTCGACCGCGCGGCGCACCTGCACTTTGGCGCGATGTTCCTGTTCGGCTTCGTGTTGCGCGGATCGCAGGCCCTGCGCCAGACGATCGCGCGGCAGTGGAAGCTGGCGTTGGCGCTTGGCCTGCTGGGCTACGCCTTCGTGGCCCTCGAGGCGTGGTACTATCCCGGCAACGTGCCGACGCCGCATGCGTGGTATCAGCCGCTGTCCTTCGCCAAGTCCGTGCAGAGCTGGGGCATGGTGATCGCGCTGTTCGGCATCGCCGACCGATATTGGAACCATGACGCGCGCTGGCGCGCCACCCTCGTCGAGGCGGTGTTCCCGATCTACATCGCGCACCAGACGGTGATGGTGCTGGCCAGCTACTGGCTGCGCGACAAGGGGCTGACGGCATTTCCGGAATTCCTGGTTCTATGCGTCTCGGTCCTGGCGGGGTCCTGGCTGTTCTACCTCGTCGGCCGGGAAATCGGCCCGCTGCGCCCGCTGATCGGCCTCAAGCGCCGCAAGTCGGCGCACAAACCGGCGTGCGAGGATCGCGCGCTGGCATCTTCGGCCACCTGACCCGTTCCCGCAGGAGGCTTTGCAAATGGCCCCGCCGTGAGGCATGGGGAAGTCGAATCCGCAGGCGCCGCGGCGATGGCCAAGGCTGGAAGATCGAGAGGAACGCGCAAGAATGGGTAACCTTAAAGTAACCATGACCGATGTCGACGGTCTGACGCGAACCTTCGACGACGTCGCGGAAGGCACCACCCTTTTGGAACTGGGGAAGCTGCACGGGGTCGCCGGGATCATGGGCGACTGCGGCGGTGCCTGCGCCTGCGCGACCTGCCACATCTATGTCGGCGAGGGCTGGTCGGACAAAGTCGGCAAGCCCGACGATATCGAGTTCGCGATGCTGGACATGGTGGCGGACGTGATGAAGGACAACTCGCGCCTGGGTTGCCAGGTCAGGATGTCGCCGGAACTGGATGGGCTCGAAGTCACGGTGGCGCCGGCCTCGGAATACTGAGGGCCAATACCGGGGGCCGAATACTGGGGACGAATACCGAGGACGGCCGCGCGCGGCTACATGCGCTCCGCGAATCCGCCGTAGCGGCCGCGATGGAACAGCATCGGATCGTCCTCTCGCACGGTTTCCATGCGCAGCACTTCGCCCAGGACGAACCAGTGGTCGCCCGCTTCCGTCACCGAATAGAGGCGGCATTCGATGCTGGCGATCGAATTGGCGATCACCGGCAGGTCGTGGTCGGAGATGACGTATTCGACGCCCACGAACTTCGCTTCCCCCTTGGCCGTCACCGCGCGGCAGACGTCCCGCTGGTCGCTGCCGAGCACGTTGACGCAGAAATGGCCGGCCTTCTCGATCAGCGGCCAGGATGAAGAGAACTTGTCGGGAAAGAAGCCGACCAGCGGCGGGTCGAGCGAAACCGACGTGAAGCTGCCGACGACCATGCCGGCCGGGCGGCCTGCGTCGAGCGCGGTGATGACGCATACGCCGGTGGGGTAACTGCTCAGAACCTTGCGGAATGCGGCCGGGTCGATGGTTGTCTCACTCACGCGTCATTGTTCCTCGCTGCCTGCAGATCTTTCCGGCCGGGGGCCGGCCGGCGGATGTTTTGCCCGTTCGACCATTGCCGGACAAGGGCCGTGCCCGGAAACGCCAGGGCAATCGCATATGGAGCCATATTGGAGATTCTCTCTCTCCAAGTTCGTCATGCTGAACTTGTTTCAGCATCCATTTTGCCGCTCAAACTGTCGCTCTGAATGGTGAATTGCAGGTCTCTTGGACGGAGACTCATCTCCCCCTCGTCGCCCGCGAGGCGGCGAAGCCGTCGAAGCAATCCAGGGCGGCGCCATCCGCCTTGGATTGCCGCACCGCCTTCGGCGGTTCGCAAGGGAAGGCAAACGAGAGTTCCGATCAATGAGACTTGGCATGAGCCGCAGGCCAGCGCAGCTGAACAGATTCAGGGTGACGATGAAGGACGAGTTTGGCCCATATGCGATTGCCCTGCTGGAAACGCCCTGCACTTGCAAATTCGTCCATCGCAGTCCCGATTATTGCAACTGGAGCCGGTTTAATCGCGCGCTTAATCAGCTTGCGCTCGCCTTGTCAAAAGTGCAGGGGATGAAGCCGTAGCGGATGGTCACGGCGCGCTCGCGCCGGTCGATCCGGGACCATTTGCCCCGCGTGTCCCGGCATGACCGGCACGCGGAAAGTCAAGGGAAGATGCACATGGCTACCGCAGAACTCATCGCCGATACTCCCGTTTCCACCGAGGTTGCCGAGCTCGTTGCACGGTCGCGGGCCGCGCAGGCGCAGATCGAGAACTACACCCAGGAGCAGGTGGATCGCCTGATCCGCGGCATGGTCTGGGCGGTCGCCAAGCCCGGCGTGGCGGAGGAGATCGCCCAGCACACCGTCGATGAGACGCAGCTGGGCAACTACCGGGGCAAATTCCTCAAGATCTCGGTCAAGACCCGCGCGGCGCTGATGGACATCATCGACGACAAGTCCGTCGGCGTGATCGACGAACTGCCCGAACGCAACATCGTCAAGATCGCCAAGCCGATCGGCGTGATCGGCGCGCTTTCGCCTTCCACGAACCCGGAGGCGACCCCGGTCATCAAGTCGATCCATGCGGTGAAGGGCCGCAACGCGATCATCATCTGCCCGCACCCGCGCGCCAAGATCACCAACAAGATCATCTGCGACAAGATGCGGGCCGCGCTCGTCGCGCTGGGCGCTCCGGCCGATCTCGTGATCCCGATCGAGACTCCCTCGGTCGAGAAGACCAACGAGGTCATGAAGCAGTGCGACCGCATTCTCGCCACCGGCGGCAGCCCGATGGTGCAGGCGGCCTACAGTTCGGGCACGCCGGCGCTTGGCGTGGGCGTGGGCAATGCCGTCATCACCGTGGACGAAACCGCCGACCTTGACGACGCGGCCGAGAAGATCCTGCTGTCGAAGACGCTCGACTACGCGGCGTCCTGCTCTTCGGACAACGCCGTGATCCTGCTCGACGCGATCTACGACACGATGCTTGGCAAGCTGAAGGAGAAGGGCGGCTTCGTCCTGAACGAGGTACAGAAGGGCAAGCTGCAGAACGCGATCTGGGAAGACGGCGAGCACATCAATGCCAAGGTCGTTGCCCAATCGCCGCAGTTCATCGCCGATTACGCCGGCTTCGAGATCCCGGAAGGCACCCAGTTCTTCATCGTGCCGGAAGTCGGCTACGGCAAGCAGCATCCGTTCTCTGGCGAAAAGATGACGGTCACCATGGCGCTCTACCGCGCCAAGGACATCGATGAGGCGATCGCGCTGACCAACGCGATCCAGTCCTACCAGGGCCAGGGGCATTCCTGCGGCATCTACTCGACCTCGGACGAGAACATCATGAAGCTGGCGATGCATACCAAGACCAGCCGTGTCATGGTGAACCAGCCGCAGGCCGCCTCGAATTCGGGCAACCTGTGGAACGGCATGCGCCAGACTTTCTCGCTGGGTTGCGGTTCTTGGGGCGGCAACGCGACCAACAGCAACGTTTCGTGGCGCGACCTCATCAACGAGACCTGGGTCTCCAAGCCGTTGCCGACGCCCAAGACGCTGCCGAGCGACGAGCAACTGTTCGGCAAGGACGTGATCGAACTGGTCGGCTGACGCTCTTGCGGCAACCGGAGGGACCGGGATGCGTTCCCGGTCCATTCCGGAACCCGCGAAGGAGAAAGTCCGATGACCAAGACCGCGTTGATCCCCGCCGCCGCGCTCGCCCTGGCGCTGTCCGCCTGCTCGGGCGGCGGCGAGGCGCCCAGACAATCGTCCGAAGAGGCGTCGGAGGAGGCGTCCGAGAAGGCACCCTCCAGCGAGGCCGCCGCGCCGGAAGCGACGAGCGAGGCGGTCGCGACCGCCGCTGGAACCATACCGGAGGTCCTGCGCGGCCGCTGGGGCCTGGTTCCCGCCGATTGTACCAGCACCAAGGGCGACGCCAAGGGCTTGATGACGGTGAGCGCCGACAAGCTGACGTTCTACGAATCGGTCGCCGAACTGGGGCAGGTCAAGGCAGCCGAAGCGGACCGCGTGGCCGCCTCCTACGCATTTTCAGGCGAAGGGCAGACCTGGCTTCTCGATGTCGCGCTGTCGTCGCCCGATGGAGGCAAGACTCTCGTTCGCAGGGATTCCGGGCCGGACGCCATGCCCGGACCGCTTACTTATACGAAGTGCCCATCATAGGCCGATGACAAGAACAGGGGCAGCAATGATCGAACAGTTTGGGCTGACGGAGGACCAGGTCGCGATCCAGGAGACCGCGCGCAAGTTCACCGCGGACAGGATCACGCCGTTCGCGGCCGAGTGGGACGAACGGCACCACTATCCGGTGGACGTCTGGAAGGCCGCCGGCGAATTGGGCTTCGGGGCGATCTACGTTTCGGAGGAGAGCGGCGGCATCGGCCTTGGCCGCCTTGACGCGGCGCTTATCATGGAGGCCATGTCCTATGGCTGCCCGGCGACGTCGGCCTATATCTCCATCCACAACATGGGCGCCTGGATGATCGACCGCTTCGGCGACCAGCAGCTCAAGGACCGTTACCTGCCCGAACTGGTGACGATGGAGAAGATCGCCAGCTATTGCCTTACCGAGCCCGGATCTGGATCGGACGCGGCGGCGCTGAAGACTTCGGCGCGGCTCGACGGCGATCACTACGTGGTCAACGGCACCAAGCAGTTCATCTCCGGCGGCGGCGTCAACGACGTCTATCTCGTCATGGCCCGTACCGGCGAGCACAAGTCGCGCGGGATATCCTGCTTCGTGGTCGACAAGGACACGCCGGGCGTCAGCTTCGGCGCGCCGGAAAAGAAACTGGGCTGGAATTCCTCGCCCACCGCGCAAGTGGTCTTCGAGGATGCCCGGATCCCGGCCGAAAACCGGGTCGGTGCCGAGGGAGACGGCTTCAAGTTCGCGATGGCCGGCCTCGACGGCGGCCGCCTCAACATCGGCGCCTGTTCGCTGGGCGGCGCGCAGCGCTGCCTTGACGAGGCGGTCCAGTACGTCAAGGATCGCAAGCAGTTCGACCAGCCGATCGCCGAGTTCCAGAACACCCAGTTCACGCTCGCGCAGATGGCCGCCGAACTGGAGGCGGCGCGCGCGCTGCTGTACCTTGCCGCCACCAAGGTGACCGCCGGCGCGCCCGACAAGACCCGCTTCGCCGCCATGGCCAAGATGATCGCCTCCGACACCGGCTCCTCGGTGGTTGACCGCGCCTTGCAGTTGTTCGGTGGTTACGGCTACCTCAAGGACTATCCGATCGAACGTTTCTGGCGCGACCTTCGCGTTCACCGCATCCTTGAGGGCACCAATGAAGTCATGCGCATGATTATCGGCCGGGACCTGCTGAAGTGATGACCGACGAACTGCTCACCCGGCGCGATGGGGTCGCCGGGCACATCTCGCTCAACCGGCCCAAGGCGATCCACGCGCTGACGCTCGGCATGTGCCAGGCGATGACGGCGATCCTGGCCGAATGGGCGCATGACCCACAGGTCAAGGCGGTGATCCTCGATCATGCCGAAGGCAGGGGCTTCTGCTCCGGCGGGGACATCAACCTGCTGCGCCAGTCCGCGCTGGAGGACGGGGGCGCGGCCGGCCGCAAGTTCTTTTTCGACGAATATCGCCTCAACCACCAGATCTTCACGTATCAAAAGCCCGTCGTCGCCTTCATGGACGGCATCACGATGGGCGGGGGCGTGGGCATCTCGCAACCGGCCAAGTACCGGGTGGCGACCGAGAACACCCGTTTCGCGATGCCCGAAACCGGGATCGGCCTGTTTCCGGATGTCGGCGGCGGCTGGTATCTTTCGCGCCTTGAAGGCCGCGTCGGGCAGTTCCTGGCGATCACCGGTGCCCGGCTCGACGGTTCGGAATGCCTCTGGGCCGGGCTGGCCACGCATTACCTGCCGTCCGAAACGCTGCCCGAGGCCAAGGCGCGCATCGCCGCCGGGCACGAGATCGGCGGCGTGCTCGCGGCGCTGGCGGTGACGCCGCCCGAACCGAAGATCGCGTCCCACGCCGCCGCGATCCGCAAGCATTTCGCGTTCGACAGGCTGGAGGACGTGTTCGCCTCGCTGGAAGGCGACGACAGCGAATGGGCGGCGAAGGAACTGGCCGCGCTGCGGACCAAGAGCCCGCAGGCCTGCAAGGTATCGCTGCGCCAACTGGCCGAATCCGCCAGGCTGGCCAGTTTCGCCGAGAACATGGCGATGGAGTATCGCATCGGTTCGCGCACGCTCACGCTGCCTGATTTCGCCGAAGGCGTGCGGGCCGTGATCGTCGACAAGGATCAGGCGCCGAAGTGGCGGCCTGCCACGCCCGAAGGCGTGACCGACGACTTGCTGGACGCGATCTTCGCGCCGCTCCCCGTGGAAGAGGAATGGAAGCCCCTATGAGCTACGAAATGATCCTGGTCGAACGGAAGGGTGCCGTCACCCTCATCACGCTCAACCGCCCCAAGTCGCTCAATGCGCTCAATTCGCAGGTGCTGGTGGAACTGATTGATGCTTTCGCCAAGTTCGAGGGCGACAAGTCGCAGGGCTGCGCGGTCATCACCGGTTCGGGCGACAAGGCCTTCGCCGCCGGTGCCGACATCAAGGAGATGTCCGACAAGCCGAGCGCGGAGTTCTATTCCGAGGATTTCTTCGCCGGCTGGACCAGCCAGATCGTCAAGACCACGCGCAAGCCCTGGATCGCCGCTGTCAACGGCTTCGCGCTGGGCGGCGGCTGCGAGCTGGCGATGATGGCGGACTTCATCATCGCTTCGGAAAACGCCAGGTTCGGCCAGCCCGAAATCAAGCTGGGCGTCGCACCGGGCATGGGCGGCTCGCAGCGCCTGACTCGCGCGGTCGGCAAGTCGAAGGCGATGGACATGTGCCTTACCGGGCGCATGATGGATGCCGCCGAGGCCGAGCGCGCGGGCCTGGTGAGCCAGGTCGTGCCGGCCGAGAAGCTCCTTGAAGTGGCACTGAAGTCGGCTGAGACGATCGCGGCGATGCCGCCGCTCGCGGCCATGATGAACAAGGAGATGGTCAACATCGCGTTCGAGACGACGCTGGACACCGGCCTCGTCATGGAGCGCCGCATGTTCCAGGTGCTGACCGCGACCGAGGACAAGGCCGAGGGCATGGCGGCCTTCGTCGAGAAGCGTCCGGGCGCCTGGAAGGGAAAATAAGACGATGAAGGAGAAGACAACGTGAAGATCGCATTCATCGGTCTTGGCAACATGGGCGGCGGCATGGCCGCGAATCTCGTCAAGGCGGGGCATGAGGTGCATGCCTTCGATCTTTCCGGGGAGGCGCTGGCCAAGGCGAAGGAGCACGGCTGCGCGACTTTCACCGCCGTTCCCGATGCGGTCGCGGATGTCGACGCGGTCGTGACCATGCTGCCCAACGGCGCCATCGTGAAGAGCGTCTATACCGCCGACGTGATCGGCAAGGCGCCCCAGGGCGCGCTGTTCCTCGATTGCTCGACGATCGATCTCGCCACCGCGCGCGAAGTCGCGGCGCTGGCCGAGGCGGCGGGATACCAGATGGTCGATGCGCCGGTATCGGGCGGCATCGCGGCCGCCAACGGCGGCACGCTGACGTTCATGGTCGGCGGCACCGAGCAAGCGTTCGAGAAGGCCCGGGCCGTGCTCGATCCGATGGCCAAGGCGGTGATCCATGCCGGCGCCATCGGCAGCGGCCAGGTCGCCAAGATGTGCAACAACATGCTGCTGGCGATCCATATGATCGGCACCTGCGAGGCACTGGCGCTGGCCGAAAAGGCGGGGCTCGATCCGCAGAAGTTCTATGAGATCAGCTCGAAGTCCACGGGCTACTGCTGGTCCCTGAACGACTACACCCCGGCCCCGGGTGTCGGTGCCGCCAGTCCGGCGGACAACGGCTATGCCGGCGGCTTCGCCTCGGCGCTGATGCTCAAGGACTTGCGCCTTGCCATGGAGGGCGCGAGCACCGCCGGCGCCTCGGTGCCGATGGGCGAGCACGCCAAGGCGATCTACGAGGCTTTCGTGGAGGCCGGCAACGGCGGCAAGGACTTCGGCGCGATCTTCACGACGCTGTGATATTCCCCCGGTCCAGGGCGAAGCGCGGTATGCGCTTGCCCTTGGTCCGGCCGGTGAGGTGGAATAGAAAGCAGCGGTCGCAGCGATAGGGGCGCAGGGGATAAGCGGCCTGTTCGGCGACCCGGAGCGCGTCCGCCTCGCTCGCGAACCGGGCTTTCCTTCTGCATATGCTGAGCCGGGTGCGCATGGCGGGTCCCGGCTTCAGCCCAGCAGCCGCGCGCCCAGCAGCGTCAGCATCTTCACGTCGATGGCATAGCCTTGCGTCCGCCAGCCGTCGATCGCCTGCCCGATGCCGGAGAGCGGCACGCGGTGGACGACGATGTCCTCGTGGTCGACGCCGCCGCCGTTGCCGACCTTTTCCAGGTCGTGCGCGCGGAACAGCGTGAAGCTTTCGCTGACCATGCCGGGCGAGGAATGGAATTCGCCGATCGTATCCATGCGGCCCGCGCGGTAGCCGGTCTCCTCTTCCAGTTCCCGCGCGGCGGCCACGGCGGCATCTTCGCCGGCGCAATCGTCGTGATCGCCGACGAGGCCGGCGGGCAGCTCGATGCAGCGACTGCCCAGCGGAACCCGGTATTGATCGACCAGGATCACGTGCTCTCCATCGTTTCCAGCGGTATCGATCGCAAGGATCACCGCCGCATGGATGCCGCGCGCGCGGCCGACGTATTCCCACCGGCCCCGTCGCTTGGCGGTGATGAAGCGGCCTTCCCACATGACTTCCTCGGGCTTGTCGGCGTCATGATGGTCGGAGAAGGTCATACTTCGATCAGCCTGTCGGGAAGTTCGTTCACGTCGTCGTCGGCGCGGGGGAAGTGGGGGGCCACGATCGCGCCGACTTTCTCGATGGCGGCGATCATGCCGTCGGCCACGCGTCCCTCGCGCACATGGGTGAGCATGGCCTGCATGGCGTCGCCCCAGACTTCGGGATCGACCTTGGTGGCGATGGCCTGGTCGGCGACGATTTCGGCGCGGTGCTCGCGCATCGAGAGATAGACGAGCACGCCGGTGCGCCCGGTGGTGCGACGTTCGGCGCCGATGCGGAAGGCGCGGATCGCGCGGTCGTGCACGCGCATGGTCTTGATCGGCGCGGGGACCAGCCAGAACTTGAGCGGCCGCCAGAGCTGGAGCAGCATCATCGCGCCGAACTTGATCGTGGCGACCCCCGCCGCCAGCGTCAGAATCGCGCGCGGCGTCCATTCGTGGCCCCAGTCGGCCAGCAGGCGGTCGTAGAGGCCCAGGTAGAAGTCGGGCGCGATCGCCAGCGCCGCCAGGGCCAGCAAGGCCGCCGCCGCCGACCAGCTCAGCGCGACGTCGGTATAGCCGTCGGAACGTTCCGCGATGATCGTGACGATCTCGCCCGAACTGAGCCCTTCCGCGTCTGCCACCGCCTTGCTGACGCGGGCACGGTCGTTTTCGGAAAGGTGGTTGATGGGGGAGGGCATGTCCGATCTCCTCTACCAGCTGCCGCTCGATCCGCCGCCGCCGAAGCTGCCGCCGCCGCCGGAGAATCCGCCGCCGCCGAAGCCGCCTCCACCCCAGCCGCCTCCGCCGCGATGGTCGTCGTCATGGCCGAAGAGGCCGGGCGCCCAGATGATCGGCCCGCCGCCGAACCGCCGCCGACCGCCGCCGCGCGCCTCGCGGATCATCGGGATGACGAAGAAGATCAGGATCACGGCGATGAAGACCACCGCGCCGAACGGGAAGCCCCCGCCTTGCTGGCGCTGCTGGTCGGCTTCCGCCGCGATTTTCTGGGCTTCTTCGGGCGGCAGGGTCAATTGCTTGATGATCGCGTCGGTTCCCGCCTCGATCCCGCCGGCCATGTCATCCTGCTTGAAGCGCGGGACGATGGCCTTGTTGATGATGAGGAAGCTCATCCCGTCGGTCAGCACCGGCTCCAGGCCGTACCCCACCTCGATGCGGACCTTGCGCTCGTTCGGGGCGACGATCAGCAGGGCGCCGTTGTCGTCACCCTTCTGGCCGATCCCCCAATTGCGGCCGAGTTGATAGCCGTAGTCGGCAATCTCGTAGCCTTGCAGGTCCGGGATCGTCGCCACCACCAGCTGGCGGCGCGATTGCTGCTCCAGCGCCGCGAGCTTCTGCGTCAGGCGGGCTTCCTCCGCATCGGGGATGATGTTGGCGGCATCGACGACGCGCCCCGTCAGCTTCGGAAACTCCTGCGCCATCCCCGCCTGGGGGACGAGAACGGCGCAGAAGACCGCCAGGATGGCCGCCAGCGCGGCCCCGATACGCATCACCGGCTCAGATCTTGCCTTCGAGGTTCGGGGCGACTTCGGCGCCCGGCGTCACCGCCTTGTAGGGGACCAGCGGCTCCGCGCCGCGCAGGCGGGCGCCGATCATCGTCGGAAAGGTGCGCACTTCGGTGTTATAGTCCTGCACCGCCGCGTTGTAGTCCCGGATGGTGATGCGGATGCGGTTTTCCTGGCCTTCCAGCTGGCTTTGCAGCATCTGGTAATTGGTGATCGACTTGAGGTCCGGATAGGCTTCCACGCTGGCGAGAAGGCGGCCGAGGCCCTGCGAAAGCTGGCCCTGGGCAGCGGCATACTGTTCCATCTTGGCCGGATCTTTCAGATCCTCCGCATTGATCTGGATCGAAGTGGCCTTGGCGCGCGCTTCCATGACGCCGGTAAGGATCGCCTTCTCCTGCTCCGCCGCGCCCTTGGCGACGGCGGCGAGGTTGGGGACCAGGTTGGCGCGTTCCTGGAAGGCGGCCTGAACGTCGGCCCACTTGGCCGCGGCGGCTTCCTGCTTGGTGGGCACCGAGTTGAAGCCGCAGGCGGCCAATGAAAGCGCTGCCATCAATACGATCAGGGCGCGGCCCTTACGGGCGGCGTGCGAAAGGCTCATGGGATACGATCCTCCTCTTGGCACCGGCGTCGCCGGCGTCGTGCGTTAGATAGCGTTCCCCGGTGTCGGATCAAGGACAGCCGATCCTTCGCCGTCATCCTTCGCAAGATTGTGACGTCATGGTGTCTGTGGCAGGAACGCGATGCCGGCCCAAGCAGTGGCGGCCATCGAGAAAAAGGGGACCACGAACCCATGTTCCAGGAGTTCAAGACCTTCGTCATGCGCGGCAACGTGCTTGACCTTGCCGTCGGCGTCATCATCGGCGCCGCCTTCGGCAAGATCGTTACATCGTTGACCGACGACGTCATCATGCCGTTCGTCGGCCTGTTCACCGGCGGCAACGACTTTTCCAACAAGTTCATCGTGCTTGGCGATATCCCGGCCGGCTACCATGGCGAGATGACTTATGCGGCGCTCAAGGCGGCCGGGGTGGCGATGCTGGGCTACGGCGCGTTCCTGACCGCCGCCATCAACTTCCTGCTGCTGGCCTTCATCATCTTCCTGATCGTGCGGCAGGCCAATAAGCTCCTGGCCGCTCCCAAGCCGGAAGCGCCCGCCGCTCCCCCCGGGCCGACCGAGATCGAACTGCTCGCGGAGATTCGCGACGCGCTCAAGAAAGGCTGATCGCTCACTTCACATTCAGGCGCGATCCTCTATATGGGCACCTGCCGGACATGTGCCGGCTATGACGATAAACTGCGCCGTACAATAGACGCAGCGGACCCGGGGGCGGTACCCGGCGGCTCCACCACCATCACCGCGCTCCACGACAGGGAGGCGGCGGTGTTGATGACGGGGCCGAACTAGGATCGACGTGTGTTGAAAAGCGGTGTTTTCGTCCGGGCTGAGTAACCCGTTAAAGGCTCAAAACTCATAAGTGCCAACGACAACGAAGCACTTGCTCTCGCCGCGTAATTCTAGGGCCTAGCGGCCTGAAGTTACAAAGCTAGAACGCGGTTGGACCCACCGGTCAACAGAAGCGGATTCCAGGGGCCCGGGGTGAGCCTGGCAACAGAATCACCCCACTTTCCTTGCCGCTTCCGGCCTGGGCCGCGCGGCGAAGCCTTTCGACGGGATCAAGTCTCGTGCGGCGAGGCTCACCTTCTCCCTTCGTTGTCGCGAGGCGGCGGGTTGCGTGCGGCAATCCTGGATTTGCCAGGATGGCGGCCGTTCAGGCGGCTTCCCGCGTTATCTCGGCAGGGGTGATCTCCGCGGGGGTGGGCGGGGCTTCGTCCGGCGCCCGCTGCGCCCGTTCGTACCGGATGCAATCGAGGATCTTGGCGCCGGCCATGAATACCGCGCCGGTGCAGGCGAGAAACAGCAGTTTGCCGCCGAATCCCGGAAACCGCGTCAGGTAGACGCTGCCGCGCTCCACCGCGCCCAGCGCCAGCGCATAGATAATCATGTACGCTTCCCAGCGCGTCTTGATCGTGAACAGGCGGCTGATTTTCCGAAGCATTCCAGTCCTCTTGTCGTCGTCCCCCTTCAGCAACGTTCGTGCCAATCGCGCGTTCCCGCCGAATCCGATCCTTAACAATGGCTTGAATGTAAGCCATTTCGACGCGCGGTGTAAGCCGCGCCGATATGGCGCGCCGATATTCCGGTCCTGCCCGCTGTTGCCATTCGCATACCCATGCGCCATAGGGCTCGCGATCCTTCCCCAGGGCAGTTTTGGTGATCGTCATGTGCGCTGCGTGCCCAAGGTGCGGCATGCGCGTTTGGAACAGTGCGAGGAAAGATGACAGACAGGGTTGAACGTTCCGGCCTCCAGGTTGACGCCGGTTTGGCGAAGTTCGTCGATGAGCAGGTGCTGGCGCCGATCGGGCAGGAGCCGGCCGCGTTCTGGCAGGGTCTGGCCGGGCTGCTGGGCGATTTCGCCCCTCGCAACCGCGCGCTCCTGGAAAAGCGCGATGCCCTGCAGGCGCGCATCGACGCCTGGCACGTTCAGCATGCCGGCAAGCCGATCGACCAAGCCGAATACCAGGCTTTCCTGCGCGAGATCGGCTATCTGGTTCCCGAACCCGGCGCCTTCACCATCGGCACCAGCGGCGTCGACCCCGAAATCGCGACGATGGCCGGCCCGCAGCTGGTGGTGCCGGTGCTCAACGCGCGCTTCCTGCTCAACGCCGCCAATGCCCGCTGGGGCAGCCTCTACGATGCCTGGTACGGCACCGACGCGCTCGATGCGGCGCCGGCGCAGGGGAAGGGCTATGATCCGGTTCGCGGCGCCGCGGTGATCGCGGCGGGCCGTGCGTTCCTTGACCGCGCGGTGCCGCTCAAGTCCGGCTCGTGGGCGGAGCTTGACGATCCCGAAGTGCTCGAACTCGCGAACGAGCGGCAATACCTGGGCGAGACCGCGAAGGGGCTGCTGTTCTCCAGCAACGGCCTCGGCATCGAGGTTGTGTTCGACGACGAGCATCCGGTGGGCAAGACCGACCGGATGGGCATTGCCGACATCGTCCTGGAAGCGGCGCTGACCACGATCGTCGATCTCGAGGATTCGGTGGCGGCGGTGGACGCCGAGGACAAGGTCCAGGCCTATGCCAACTGGCTGGGCGTCATTCGCGGTGACCTGACCGATACTTTCGAGAAGGGCGGGCAGACGATGACCCGCCAACTCGCCGGCAACAAGACGGTGACCACCGCGAAGGGCGAGGAAGGCGTGCTGCCCGGCCGCTCGCTGCTGTTCGTGCGCAATGTCGGCCACCTCATGACCAACCCGGCCATTCTCCTGCCCGATGGCGGCGAGATACCCGAAGGGATCATGGACGCGGTCATCACCAGTGCCATCAGCACCCAGGACGTGAAAGGCCTGACCCGCTACGGCAACAGCCGCGAAGGCAGCATCTACATCGTCAAGCCGAAGATGCACGGCCCGGAGGAATGCGCCTTCACCAACGATTTGTTCGATGCGGTGGAGGATCTGCTGGGGCTGGCGCGCAACACGGTCAAAGTGGGCGTGATGGACGAGGAGCGCCGCACCTCGGCCAACCTTGCCGCCTGCATCCACGCGGTGAAGGACCGCATCGTCTTCATCAACACCGGCTTCCTCGATCGCACCGGCGACGAGATCCACACCTCGATGCGCGCCGGGCCGGTGATCCGCAAGAACGACATCAAGGGCAGCACCTGGATCGCCGCCTATGAAAAGCGCAATGTCGCCATCGGCCTTGCGCACGGTCTCTCGGGCGTCGCCCAGATCGGCAAGGGCATGTGGGCCGCGCCCGACAAGATGCACGACATGATGGAACAGAAGATCGGCCACCCGAAGACCGGCGCCAACACCGCCTGGGTTCCTTCGCCCACCGCCGCGACGCTGCACGCGATGCACTACCACGAAGTCAACGTGTTCGGCCTGCGGGAGGAGATCTCCGCGCAGCCGGTGCCGGGCCTCGACCAGTTGCTGGAGATCCCCCTGGCGGCCGGCGCCAACTGGTCCGAGCAGGAAGTGCGCGAGGAACTGGACAACAACGCGCAGGGCCTGCTCGGCTACGTGGTGCGCTGGATCGACCAGGGCGTCGGCTGCTCCAAGGTGCCGGACATCAACGACGTCGGCCTGATGGAAGACCGCGCGACCTTGCGGATTTCCAGCCAGCACATGGCGAACTGGCTGTTCCACGGCGTCTGCACGCGCGAGCAGGTGCTCGATTCGCTCCAGCGCATGGCCGCCAAGGTCGACGCGCAGAACGCCGGTGATCCGCTCTACGAACCGATGGCAGGCAACTGGGACACCAGCTTCGCCTTCCAGGCCGCCTGCGACCTCGTGTTCAAGGGTGTCGAGCAGCCCAACGGCTACACCGAGCCGCTGCTCCATGCCTGGCGCTTGAAGAAGAAAGCCGCGCTGGCCTGAGGCCCGCCAAGGCTTTGCCCTCCGGGCCGCGCGTCACCAAGCCCTGGTCCGCGCCGGCCCGGCGGCGCCGCACCTTCGACGAAAGGCGAGCGGGCCTCGATCAGGCTCTGGGGTGCCATGCTCCGTGCCGGCGACAATCCCCGCGCTAGACTTCGGCCAGCACCGCCCCGGCGATGCCGGACGGTACGCCGGGGCTGGACCGAACCAGCAGCGCGATTTCCCGCGCGCCGGGCGGCAGCGGGGCGGCCAGCGGCGCCGGCGCGGCATCGGCCTTGCGTGCCAGCAGCACGCCATCGACCCAAAGTTCCGCCACGCCGGCGAGACGTTCGAACAGCAGGCGTCCGCCCTGCCTCACCAGCGCGCGCCTTGCAGGAACCGCCGCTCGATAGATGCGCCAGCGCGCTTCGGGCTCGGGCGCGGCGGTCCAGGGCGTGCGAACGAACGACCACAGGTTGTTGTCGCCATCGGCCGGACGAAGTGCGGGATCGGGCCGTTCGACATAGGCCGGCGAACACCGCAGCTCCGCAATCGTCGCGCGCGGCGGTTGCGGCGCGATGGCCGGTGGGCGCATCGCGGCACGAACCGGCACCGCGATGCGGGCCGGGACAAGGCCCGCCGCGCGCGCTTCGATCAACACCTGCCCCTCGCGCGCGTCCGCACGGACGATCAGCTGGGCGAGGCCATTGAACAAGGAACGTTCCGGCGCCTTCTCGCTTTCGTGGCAGTTGGGATCGCCGTTACCCACGCCGATCAGCGTGCCGCCCCATGTCCGGAATGTCACCCTGGCGTCCGCCAGCGGCACGTGAACCCCCTTTGCATCGACGGTGTCGACAGTGAACGCCGCCACATCCTCGCCATCGCCGCGCAAGTCGCGGCGCGTCGCGGTCAACCGGAGGGCGACCGCCGGCCCGGCCGTGCGATGCACCGCGCGGGCGACCACTTTTCCGCCCTGCAGCGCTTCGGCCGCGATCACGCCGGGGCGGTAGATCGCCTTGAACTCCGCGCCCATGATCCGGTCGCAGGGCTTCTCGCCAATGACCTCGCCGTTCATGCGCAGGCGCACCTGTTCGGCGTTGGAAGTGACCAGAATGTCGATTTCCTGGCCTTCCCGCCCCGGCCAGGTCCAGTGCGGAGCGATGCCGACCACTGGCTGCCCGTCGATCCATTGCGCGCGGCGGATGTCATAGGCGGTCTTGGCGAAACCGCAGAGGTCGAGAATGCCGAAGAAGCTGGCGATGGTCGGCCAGGCATAGGGCGTCGGCTCGCCGTGATAGTCGAAGCCGGTCCAGACGAAGCCCCCGGCCACGAAGGGCCGCCGCGCGATTTCGCGCCAGGCCTGGCGATGCGTTGCACCCCAGCCCGCCGCTTCGCGATCCATCGACGAGATCACATGGCGCTGGGGATCGTCGGCATAGGCTCCGCGCGTCATGTAGGCGCTGGTATCTTCCGAACTGGTGAGCGGCAGATCGGGGTGAGCGGCGTGAAAGCGATCGTAGTCGCCGGGATAGTAGTTGAACCCCGCCACATCGACGACCTGCGACACGTTGACCGGATCGTGGAACGCACCGTTCATCGCCGCTGTCACCGGGCGGCTATCGTCAAGTGCGCGGACGGCGGCGCGCATGCGGCGGACCATCTCCACCCCTTCGGGCGTACCCTGCATCGGCTCTTCGTTGAATACCGACCACAGCACCACGCACGGATGATTGCGATGCGCCCGCACGAGCCATTCCAGCTGGGCCATGTTCTCGGGCGCGGGATTGAAGACGCGGTTCTCGTCCATGACGAGGAAACCCATGCGATCGCACAGGGCGTAGAATTCCTCCGCCTGGGCATTGTGCGAGCAGCGGATCGCATTGCAGCCCAGATCCTTCAGCCGCAGCAGCCGCCAGGCGAGCAGCGCATCGGGCACACCGATGCCGACCCCCGCGTGGTCCTGATGCAGGCAGACGCCCTTCAGCTTCACCGGCTGCCCATTGAGCAGGAAGCCGCGCTGCGCGTCGAAGCGGACGGTGCGAAAGCCGATGGGAATTCGCCTTGCATCGGCGCCGTCCGGGCCATCGAGCGTCACTTCGACTTCGTAAAGCGCGGGATCGACCACCGACCAGAGCCGGGGCTCCCCAGCCGGAAGCACGAACCGCGCCTCGGCGCTCGCCAGCGGTCCGACCGAAACCCGCACCGCGCCGCGCGCGATCTCTCGCCCTTCGCCGTCGCGTAGCACGGCGGCGACCGAAACGATGCGCGCTTCGCCGGCGACGCTTTCCAGCGTGACCGCCAGCGGCACCTGCCAGCGCCCGTCGACCAGCCGGGGATCGCAATGGACGCCGTCGGTAGCGATGCAGACAGGCGAGCGCTTCGCCAGCCAGACATGCCGGTAGAGCCCGGCGCCCTCGTACCACCAGCCTTCCATGGCATCGGCATCGACGCGCACGGCGATCACGTTGTCGGCATCGCCGAAACGGGCGAAGGGGGTGATATCGACCAGCACCGCGTTGTAGGCGGAAGTGTTGCGGGCGACGATACTGCCGTTGAACCAGATCGTGCAGGCGGTGGCGATGCCGCCGAACTGCAGCTCCAGCTTCTTGCCGCGATCGGCCGGGTCGAGCCGGAAGGTTCGGCGATACCAGCCCTTGCCGCGCGGGCGGTAGCCTTGCGAAACGTTGGCCTCGCGCACGAAGGGTTGGGCCGAAGCCCAGTCGTGCGGCAAGCGCAGCACCGGCCAGTCGCTGTCGTCCCAGTCGACCGCCGCCGCGCCGCGCGCATTGCCGGCCTTCACCGACAGGTAGGTTTCGTGATGGCTGGCCGGCGGCGGGACGACGATGTCGCCTTCATGAAAGCGCCAGCCTTCGTCCAGCAGCCAGCGCGAAGGATCGGGCTGCGGCAGGAACCATGGTGCATCGCCGCGCGGACCAAGGCCATGCAGCAAAGGCGATTCCGGTTCGGCGGCGGCACCGCGCGCCAGCGACGCGGCCGGATCCAGCAAGGGCAGCGCCCCGGCGGCAAGCGCGCCGCCCAGCAGTTCCCGTCGCCGCATCCCGGTCATCCCACGGCAAGCGCATCAAGCGCGCGGCGCAGGGCGCGCACTTCTTCCCGGGCGGTCCGTCGGCGCGGACCGTTCGCGAAGCCCAGTGCGATCACGCGCGGATCGGGCGATTGCCCATCGGTTTCGGCGGCCGATGCGTGGACCGCGCGCGCGCCTGTTTCCGCGATCACGTGCGCGACGTTGCCGGCGCGGATGCCCGATCCAGGCATGATCGTCAGGCGGTTGCCGGCGCGCGCGCGCATGGCCTTCAGCACGCCCAGGCCATCGCTTGCCCGGATGGCTCCTCCGGAAGACAGGATGCAGTCGAAGCCGAGGTCCGCCGCGAGGTCGACGCCCGCAAGCGGATCGTCCGCCAGGTCGATGGCACGGTGCAGCGTCAGCCCCGCGTCCGGCCGGATGGCGCGCATGGCCTGCACCCAGCGCGCCATCGCGGCGCGGTCGAGCATGCCATCGCGGCCCATGCCGAACACCAGCCCGTCCACCCCTTGCGCCAGCAGGGCCGCGCCTTCGGCTTCGGCGACGGCCAGGTCGGCTTGCGCGTAATCGAAATCGCCGTCGCGGGGGCGCACCATGGCGCGAACGGCAAGGCCCCTTGCCCGCGCGGCGCGGACCGCCTCTGCGGCAAGGCCGGCCGACGGCGTCAGCCCCCCGACCGCAAGCGCGGAACAAAGCTCGATCCGGTCCGCGCCGCCTTCGATGGCGGCGTGAAGATCATCGATCGTTTCGACGCAGATCTCGAGGAGAATGGACTCGGCCACGATCTCAACCTTCACGAACGGGCGAGCGGGACGATCTCGCCGAGAGGGCGTCCCCGATCTTCGCCATCGAGCACCGGCCTGGCAAAGTCATCGTCCGGATCAGGCCGCCGCCACCACGACCTGGCGCTGGGTCCCGAGCTTTTCAATGCCGAGTTCGACCACGTCGCCCACATCGAGGAAAACCTGAGGATTCAAGCCCATCCCGACACCCGCGGGCGTGCCGGTGGTGATGATGTCGCCCGGCTGAAAGCTCATGAACTGCGACATGTAGCTGAGCAGGAAGGCCGGCTTGTAGACCATCGTGCGGGTCGAGCCGTCCTGTCGGCGCTGGCCGTTCACGTCCAGCCACATCGCCAGCTGGCCGGGATCGCCCACTTCGTCGGCGGTTACCATCCACGGGCCGATCGGGCCGAAGCTGTCGCAGCCCTTGCCCTTCATCCACTGGCCCTGGCGTTCGATCTGGAAAGCGCGTTCGGACACGTCGTGGCAGACGAAATAGCCGGCGATGGCGGCGCGCGCGGTATCTTCGTCGGCATAGCTGACGTGGCTGCCGACCACGAAGGCAAGCTCTACTTCCCAATCGAGCTTGGTGCTGCCGCGCGGCTTGATGATCGGATCGTTCGGCCCGCAGATCGCGCTCGTCGCCTTCATGAAGGCGATGGGTTCCTCCGGCACGGTGGCGCCGGTTTCGGCGGCATGGTCGGAATAGTTCAGGCCGATGCAAATGAACTTGCCGACACCGGTCACGCAGGGGCCGAGGCGACCCGGATCGGCGACCGCAGGCAGGCTTTCCGGATCGATCGCACGGATGCGGTCGAGCACGTCGGGCGCAAGCGCCGCGCCATCGATATCGCGCACCACGCCGGAAAGATCGCGCACCGTGCCGCCCGCGTCGAGCAGCCCCGGCCGTTCCCCGGCGGCATTTCCATAGCGCAGCAGCTTCATGTCAGGTCCTTTGTCTCGATATGGTCGGTCAGGTCGAAAATGCGGTCGGCGCGCAGCCACTTCACGCCCTGCGGCGCGGCGGGCAGCGGTTTCTGGAAGGGGTCCATTCGGCGTTCCCACTCGGCGGAGGCTTCGCTGGTCACGCGGTCGGCCGCGGTTGCCTCGCCGCCGGTCTCGCACACCATCACCAGCCGGTCGCCGGCGCGGTAGATTTCCATGGCCGTCACGCCCGATCCAGCGATATCGGCGATGACCTGCGGCGGAACCCGGCCCGGCCGGTGCCAGTCCTCGTAAGCCGCCGCCAGCGCCTGGTCCGATAGATCGAGCAGGAACACTTCTCGCATAGTCAGGCGCCTGTTTCCGACTTGCCCAGGGCGGAAAGACCGAACGCCGCCACCACGACGAAGCTGGCCAGCGGCACCGCCATGCCGAGCTGGAGCGAATGCGCCTTGTCCGCGATTAGCCCGACCAGCGGCGGGAACACCGCGCCGCCGATGATGGCCATGATGATGAGCGAGGAACCAAGCTTGGTCTTCGCGCCCAGCCCGGCAATGCCCAGCGCGAAGATCGTCGGGAACATGATCGACATGAAGAAACTGGTCAGGCCGAGCGCGATCACCGCCGCCCAGCCGGTCGCCGCCATCGCGACGCCGCACAGCAGCGCCGCGATCAAGCCGAAGATCACCAGCAGCCGCGCCGGCTCGACAAAGCGCATCAGCGCGGTCCCGGTAAAGCGCCCGGCCATGAACGCCATCAGGCTGTAGCCGAGGAGATGCGCGGCCCGCATTTCGCCGACGCCGACCAGATCCTGCGCGAAATTGATGAAGTAGCTCCAGATCACCACTTGCGCGCCGATATAGAAGAACTGCGCGATCACCGCGCGGCGCAGCATCGACGAGGCCGGAATGCCGGGTGCGGCGGAAGCATCGCCAGCCGTTTCCTCGTCCATCGGGGGAAAGCGCGTCAGCCATACCACCAGCGCCAGCAGGAGCACCAGCAGGCCAAGCCCGAAGTAGGGCATCTGAATCGCATGGGCTTCGGTTGCACGATAGGCATCGACCTGGCCGGGCGTCATCGCCGCGAGCTCCGCCGGGGTGTGCTCCACGCCCGAGAACATCATCGCCCCGCCGATGAACGGAGCGATGAACGCGCCGAAGCCGTTGAAGCTCTGCGCAAAGTTGAGCCGCTGCGCTGCCGTGCCGGCCGGCCCCATCACGGTGATGAGCGGGTTGGCCGCGGTTTCCAGGAACGCGAGGCCCGCGGCGATGATGTAGAGCGCGGCAAGGAAGAAGCCGAACACGCGCACTTCGGCGGCAGGCCAGAACAGGAACGCCCCCGCCGCATAGAGCCCCAGCCCGATCAGCAGGCCGTTGCGATAGCCCAGCCGGGTCATCACCCAGCCCGCCGGCAGCGCCACGGTGAAGTAGCCGAAATAGAACGCGGTCTGCACCAGGCCCGATTGCATCCGCGAAAGCTCAAGCGCCTTCTGGAACTGCTTAATCAGGATATCGTTGAAATTGTTGGTGATCGCCCACATGAAAAACATGCTGCAGACAACCGCGAAGGGCACCAGCAGTGCCCGATCGAACAGGCCCTCTCCGGTCTTTCCGCCGCCATCATCGGCCAATCTCGTCCCTGCCAGCGCCATACCCCCTCCTTGCGGGATTTATTTCCCGGTCTTCAACTGTTCGACCAGCCGCCATCGATGACGTGGCACTGCCCCGTGGTGAAAGACGATGCGTCGCTGGCAAGATAGAGCGCCAGCGCCGCGATCTCTTCCGGCCGGCCGATCCGCCCCATCGGCTGGCGCGCGGTGAAGGCCGCCATGGCCGCGTCGAAATCGCCGGTCGCGGCAAGCCGCTGCTCCAGCGAGGGCGAATGCACCGTGCCCGGGCAGATCGCATTGCAGCGGATGCCCTGCTGCACGAAATCGACGGCGACGGCCTTGGTCAGCCCGATCACGGCGGCCTTGCTGGCCCCGTAGGCGAAGCGGTTCGGCACGCCGATCACCGAACTGGCGACCGATGCCATGTTGATGATCGATCCGCCGCCACGCGCGATCATGGCGGGAAGCAAGGCCCGCGTCAGGCGATACATGGCCGTGACGTTGAGATCGAAGGCAAATGCCCAGTCCGCCTCGCTGCATTCCAGAATGGTGCCGTTGTGCACGCAGCCCGCGCAATTGAACAGCACGTCGAACCCGTCCTCAGTCCCCGCCAGCGCATCGATCGCGGCGGCATCGGTCACATCCAGCACCAGGGTGCGGCAACCTTCGAGCCCGGCCAGCGCCTGGGGGTTGCGATCGGCGGCAAGAACATCGGCCCCGGCATCGCGGAAGGCTTCGGCGCTGGCGCGGCCGATGCCCTGCCCGGCGCCGGTCACCAGCGCGCGCTTGCCCGAAAGGTCGAATGGCCTGCTCATGCATTGCTCCTGTGCGCGGCCAGCGGCATGCAGGTCGGGCCGCTCGCTTCGAATTGCTTGTAGGTGAGGATGAATTCCTGATGGCCAAGCGCCTCGGACCGGCTTTCCTCGCCCGATGCGACCGCGATCACCTTGTCTAGGATCTCGCCCCCGACCCCGTCGAGAGTCGCCTGGCCGAGCAGGACGCGGCCAGCGTCGATATCCATGTCCCCGGCAAGGCGCGCATAAGTCTCGGGATTGGCGCAGACCTTTATCACGGGAGAGATCGCCGATCCCACCACCGAACCGCGTCCGGTGGTGAACAGGATCACGTGGCAACCCGAAGCGATCATCTCGACGATCTCGGCATTGTCGGAGATGTTGGGAAAGCCAAAGCGCACTTCGCCGTCAGGCACCACGTCCATCAGGTAAAGGCCCGCGCCCGGAGCCTGTTCGCCCGGGCGGATCAGGCCCGAAATCGGCGAGGCGCCCGACTTGGAATAGGCCCCGAGCGACTTTTCCTCCTGCGTGGTCAGCCCGCCGTCGGCATTGCCGGGGGCGAAGCTGCCATAGCCGAGCGTGGTGTAGTACCACACCGCCTTGGCCACGCTGGCCTCGATCGCTTCGCCAAGCTCGGGCGTGATCGCGCGGCTGGCCATGACCTGCTCGCACCCGATAAGTTCGCCGGTTTCCTCGAAAATGCATGTCGCGCCCGCCGCCACCAGCGCATCGAAGCAGCGCCCGACGGCGGGGTTGGCGGTGATGCCGCTGGTGCCGTCCGATCCGCCGCAGATCGTGCCGACGACAAGATCGGAAAGCGCCATCGGCACGCGCCTGACCTGCGCGGCGGCTGCACGAATGCGCTTGGCCGCCGCCACGCCCGCCGCGATCGTCGCCAGCGTGCCGCCCGCTTCCTGGATGACGAGGGTTTCGACCGGCCGCCCGCTGGCGGCGACTTTCGCCGCCAGCGAACCGCGATCGAACCCTTCGCAGCCAAGCGAGACGATCAGCACGCCGCCGACGTTGGAATGGGTGGCGATCGCCTCCATCATCCCGGCGGCATATGTGTTGGGATAGCACCCGGGAAAGCCGACAAGCTGCACCGCCGGATCGTCGCAGGCCGTGACGATCCGGCGCGCCACGTGATGCGCGCATTCGACCAGGTAGGCGACCAGCACCGCGTTGCGGATGCCCTTGCGCCCGTCCGCGCGCAGATAGCCGGAAAACGAAGGGCCGCTGCTGTCCACTAGATGTTGGCCCCTTCGATGTCGCCGCCGCGCCCGTGGGCGGGAATGTAGTCGCTGGCGAGGTTGTGAGAATGCACATGCTCGGCGATCGCGGCGTCGGCGGTCATGCTGCCGATCGGCGCGCCATAGCGCAGGACCTTCTCGCCCGTGCGCAGCGCCTGCCGGGCGATCTTGTGGCCCAGCCGGATCGGCTGCGACAGGCGCACCCGGATACCGTCGATCGCCACCGTATCCCCTTCGGCCGCGTCGCGCGTGCAGATCAGGACATTGTCCGCCGGGTCCAGCAGCAGGAACGCGCCCCGCCCTTCCTCAGCTTGCGGCGAGCCCATAGAATTCCATTCCGTTGAGAGCGAAGACCCGCTTGCGTCCTTCGGCGCCGATCCCGTCGAGCAGACGGCGGCACTGCGCGAGCCAGTCGCGATATTCGCCGGCCAGGCGGATGACCGGCCAGTCGCTGCCCCAGATCGTGCGCCCCGCTCCAAAGCAGGCGATGATCTGGTCGACATAGGGTGCGATCACTTTGTCGGAACGGTCCCCGCCCGCCTCGGTCCACAGCCCCGAGAGCTTGCACCAGACGTTGGGATGGGCAGCCAGCGCCTCTATGTCCCGCGCCCAGGGGGATAGCCCGCCCCCGGCGATGTCGGGCTTGCCGCCGTGATCCAGCACGATCCGCAAGTCGGGATGCCGGCGGGCAAGCTCGGCGATATCGGCGATCTGCCCGTGCCTGACCAGCGCGTCGAACCCCAGGCCGAGCTGCGACATCGCGCGCATCGCCGGCTCCACGTCCGGCCGCAGGACCCAGCCCGGCTCGGCGATGTCCTGCAGCATCGGACGCAGGCCTTTGAGCAGCAGTTGCCGCGCCAGCGCGGTCACCCGGTAGACCGCATCGGGCGCCGCAAGATCGACCCAGCCCACCACCCCGCGCACCAGCGGGTTGGCGCGGGCAAGGTCGAGCAGCCAGTGCGTTTCGGCCAGGCAGGGCGCGGCTTGCACCAGGACCGTCGCGGTCACGCCCGCGCCCGCCGCCTCGGCGGCGAGATCGGCCGGCAGGAAATCGCGATCGATCGGCTGCATCCCCGGTGTCGGCCAGTCGGTGAAGGGATTGGCCATGACCCAGAAGTGCTGGTGCGCATCGAGGATCATCCGCCGACATCCACCGGCGACACCGGCAACGGCGCCGCCGGATCGACAAGTCCCCGGGCGACGAGATCGGTCCAGAAAGCGTCGGGGATGGCCCGCCCGGCAAGCGTCAGCGCGCGATCGACCTCGGCAGGTCGCGCCAGCCCGGGAATAACCGCTTCGACCGCGGGATGCGCCAAGGGGAACTGGAGCGCCGCGGCCGCGAGATCGACCGCGTGCGCATCACACACCGCCTCGATCTCGCCGACGCGCGCGATCACCTCCGGCGGTGCGGGCTGATAATTATAATGCATTGGTCCGCCGGTGCGCGTGCCGCTCGCCAGGATACCGCTGTTGAAGACGCCGCCAAGAATGATTTTCGCCCCGTGCGCCAGGCAACCCGGCAGGAATCCGTGCAGCGGCTCCTGCTCCAGCAGGGTGTAGCGTCCCGCCAGCAGGAACCGGTCCCACTGGCCGATCGTCATCGCCTCCACGCAGGCCTGCCATTCGTTGACGCCAAGGCCGATCATCCCGACATCGCCCGCGCGGCGCAGTTCATCGAGCGCGCGATAGCCGCCCTCGGCCAGATCGGCGAAGTGGCGCGCCGCATCCTCGCCATGCGTGGCCACGCCGATGTCATGGACAAGCAGGATGTCGATGCGATCCAGCCCGAGCCGTTCAAGGCTGCTTTCATGCGATCGCATGACCCCATCGTAACTGTAGTCGAAACGCACCCGATACGGCAACGGCGCAACGAAACCATGGCGCTCGCCCGCGCCCGCAAGCGCGGCATCGGGTTCGAGCAGGCGGCCGACCTTGGTGGAAATGCGAAACGCGTCGCGGGGACGCCGGCCCAGGAACGCCCCCAGGCGCTGTTCGGATCGGCCGAGACCGTAATAGGGCGCCGTGTCGAACAGGCGCATGCCGCCGTCCCACGCGGCTGCAAGGGTCTGCTCGGCCACGCGGTCATCGACGGCGCGGTACAGATTGCCAAGCGCTGCCCCGCCAAACCCGAGCCTCACGCCCACACCCCCAGACTGCAGCAAGGCCCACGCCCGCTTTCATTTGTCATATACAAAAACAAACTTCATATATGCAATTGAAATCTGCCGCCGCCGGCCACGGCATGCCGACAGGGGACGCCGGTGTCAGACGCGGCTGTCGGCGTGCGGAAGCAGTCCGGAAATCTGCCGCGCGGTTTCGATCAGGAGCTCCGTCGTCGATTCAATGGTATGGCGCAGATTGGCGTGGCGAATGAACGGCACCGTCAGCGCCGCCGCGGCGCGATCCCCGCGCATGATCGGCGCGGAAATATCGATGATCCCGCTGACAAACGAGCTTTCGGCGCTGGCGAAGCCCTTGGCCTGCGCCTCTTGCGCCCTTGTAAGGAGGCCCCGCAGTTCGGCCGGATCACCCTTCACCGAAAGCATCGACAGCCACTTCGCGCGAATGTCATCGGGCTGGAAGGCGAACAGGGCCGCGCCGGAAACCGATTTCGGCAAGGGCAGGCGGTGGCCGATGCGGACGGAAAACCCGATCTGTTCATCCGATTCCATCCGCGCGACCACCACGATATCGCCGCGGGTATGGAACACCAGGTGGCACGACTGACCGATGTCCATCGCCAGCTTGCGCATCCGGGGCAGCGCGACTTCGACAAGGCTTTGCGTGGGCGGCTGGCGCATCGCCATCGTGAACAGAAGGTCGGTCAGGTAATAGGCATCGGTGGCACGGTCCTGCTCGACGAAACCGCGAGCCTGCAGCACCTGCACCATGCGGAACATCTCGCCCTGCGAGCGGCGCAGGCGCTGGCAGATCTCCGTCATCGTCAAGGGACGACCGACATCGACCAGCAGCCCGATCACGTCGAGCCCCTTCTCGAGAGCCGGGGCACGGTATCGCCCGGTGGCGACGCCCGCATCATCCGCGGCCTTGTCCTCGGGCACATCCTCCATGTCGCTCACTCCCGGCGTTCTCCTTCGTTGCGGTGCAGTTGGCATCAGGACCTACAGTCGCCAACGCATCCCGCGCAAGTGCGCACGCCTTTCCGGCTGTCCTTCCGGAAAGGCGTGAAGCAGTACCGGGCACGGGCTGCTCGACATGGGGGGGAAGCACCGCCGCCCCCCCGGGGCCTGGCCCTTGTCCTACCTCGGCCCTACCTCGGCCCTACCTTGGACCCAGCTTGGCCCTGCCTTGCATCTGGCCGCTTTGATCGAGGGAGTACGTAAACCCGGGCTCAAGTCGAAACTGCATCCCGGGCATTGGCGGCGGAGCCGGAGCGCGTGCCCCGCAACATCCCCTTCGTGCCCCCGGCTTCGAACTCGAACGCGAATTCCTTCCAGTCGCGCCGCCACCGCGAGGCGACGATCTGTTCGCCCGGCCGCGCCGCATCGTCGAGCAGGATCACGCCGCGAGGCGACAACAGGGGAAACAGCTTTTCGGCGGCTCCGCGAATGAAGGGGTGAACGGACCATGGCGGACCATCCACCACCAGCAAGTCGATCGACGCGGGCAATTCCGCAAGCCGATACCAGTCGGCACCCCATTTCGGAGCGGAAATCGACAGCGGGGCATGCCGAAATTCGGCGGCAAGATCGTGCTCGGCAAGCCACTGCGCCATGCCGGCGACGAAAGGCGCATGCTGGTCGTAGCTGACCAGCCGCCCGCCGCCGTTCAGTGCCAGCGCCCTGGCGATTATCAGCGACGACGCCCCGGAACCCAGCTCGACCACCACTTCGGGACGGAGGCTTTCGATGGTATCCACGATGCGATGCAGGAAGAACGTATCCGCCTTCCAGCTGCCGAGGTGCGGCAATGCATCCTGGGGAAGGTCGATCCGGCGAAGCAGCGCCTGCTTCTCCGCCCGGGTGCCGCCGTAAAGGCTGCGCAGGAGCCACGGCCATTGAATGGCGCCAAACGCAAGGGTAACGCATTTCGCGCGAAACCGCGCGCGACTGAACGGAAACCGGTTGGCCCCGATCGTCAGCAAGCCGGTGGGTCTTTTGGTCGTCACGCGCATCTGTCTCCTGTTTTCATCGAAAGCCATCTCGACGGCGGATGCCGGACATGCAAACCGGGAACCGTGGACCGTGCAAATCCATCGGTGCGGCGAAAATCGCGCCGCGTCCGCTTCGCGAGGGATATTGGAGGCTACCCAAGCCGTTGCGTTCACGTCCGATACAGCCGGACGACCATGTTAGACCATTGCGCCAGAGGAAATTCGAGACCAGCATGAGCGTAATTGCCGCATATCTGTATCGCAAGGGCCGGCCGGCACAACAAGTGACACTTGACCAGCGGCCGCCGATCATCGACCCGTCGGACTTCGTGTGGATCGGATTGTTCGAGCCGTCCGAGGCGGAATTGCGAACGCTGCAGGAGAACTACGGCCTTCATCCCCTGGCGGTGGAGGACGCTCTCAAGGCCCATCAGCTTCCCAAGGTCGATGTCTATGGCGATCAACTCTTCGTCGTGGCACGCACCGCGCATCTCGATCATGACACCATCGTCTATGGCGAGACCGCGATCTTCGTCGGCGGCAACCACATCATCACCGTTCGCCACGGCTCGGCCCGGGCACATACGGCGCTTCGCAGGCAGCTCGAAGCGGCACCGTCGCTCCTCAGCCACGGGGTCGACTATGTGCTCCACGCCATTCTCGACTTCATCGTCGACGGCTACCAGCCGATCGTCGAGACGATAGAGGAAGAGGTGCTCCAGATGGAGAACCGGGCGCTCGATGCATTCCTCGAACGCGCCGAGGTCACGCGCATCTTCACGCTGCGCCGCGAACTGATCCGGTTCCGGCGCATCCTGGGGCCGATGTCGGAGGCGGCGAGCAGGCTCACGCATCTGGAAGCGCCTTGTCTCGATCCGGCGGTGCGGCCCTATTTCCAGGATGTGCTCGATCACGTCCGGCGGGTCGAAGTGATGGTCGAGAACCTGCGGGAAGTGCTGACCTCGGTCCTGGAAGTGAGCCATCTGCTCGAATCGCAGCGCCAAGGCGCGATCACTCGCCAGCTCGCGGCCTGGGCCGCGATTCTCGCCGTACCGACCGCGATAGCCGGTATCTACGGCATGAACTTCACGAACATGCCCGAACTCAGGACCGAATATGGCTATTTCGTCGTGCTCGGCGTGATCGTCATGTTGTGCGTGGGACTTTACGTCCGCTTCAAGCGGGCGCGGTGGCTCTAGCGGAAAGCCCCGATCGTCGCCATGGCGATGGCCGGGGCGGGCACGGCGGGCCGGGGGAAACGCAGCCGCAGGAAACGCGCCGCGCGTGGTCCCTTGAAGGCGATACGCTGGGTGGCGCGGGCATAGTTGATGTTCTGGAACTCGCCCTCCTCGGCCTTCG
This sequence comes from Novosphingobium sp. CF614, assembly GCF_900113255.1. Lineage (GTDB taxonomy): Bacteria > Pseudomonadota > Alphaproteobacteria > Sphingomonadales > Sphingomonadaceae > Novosphingobium. The sequence continues at coordinate 24,679 of NZ_FOOR01000001.1, read as the reverse complement.
ACCAGTGCTTGCCGTCCAGACTGGTTTCGACCTGCCAGCGCGCGGGCGGGGCAGCCTGCGGATCGATGTGGCGGGTGGGCGTCAGCGTGAAGCCGGCAAGCGTTTCCTCGGCGCCGAGATCAATGGTGAGCATGGCCGGGGCGGGCGAACTCCACGCGGTCTTCGGATCCTCGTCGAGCACGGCCTCGGCGCCCGGCGCGCTGGCGGAAACGATCTTCCAGCCGCGGCGCGAAATGATGCTGGGGTCCGAAGGTACGGCCGGCGGCAGTTCCACCGGCGGCGTCGAAAGGAACAGCGCGAATTCGCGCAGCGTCGGCCCGGCTTCGGCGGCCACCGCGCGGAAGCGCACGCGGCGGGGCGAGACCGGGGCGGGCAGGCGAACCAGCCGTTCCGGCCCGACCATGTCCTTGCGCGCTACTTCGCGCCAGTTGCCGCCGTCGTCGGCGATGTCGATCGCGAACGTGGTGGTGCGCAGGCCGAGCGGCAGCCATTCGCGCAGGCGGATCGTGTCGAACCGGGCACCGGGGGCAAGGTCAAGCGCAAGCGTGGCGTCGCGCGCTTCGGCGGGAGCGCACCAGAACGTCCCCGGATCACCGTCGATCGCGTTTGCGGCGGTTCCGCCGATATCGGCGCTTGCGGTGGCCACGGCCCCGCGCGCGCAATCGGCGGCGAAGGTCGTCCGAATCGCATCGCCGAACGCCTTGAGGCTGGCGACATCGCGGTCCGGAATGCGGCCACGGCGATCGGGTGGCAGGTTGAGCAGGAAATTGCTGCCGTTGCCGACCGACCGGTCGAACATTTCCATCAGCTTCTGCGGCGTCTTCACCTGGGTGTCTTCATCGGCGTGATAGAACCAGCCCGGACGGATCGAGACGTCGGTTTCCGCAGGCCACCACAGTTTCGCGCCGCGCACGCCGGTATAGCCCTTGTCCTGCTCGTAAGCGGCGTCGGGCATGGTCGGCCAGCACGGATCGCCCGCGTGGCCTTCCTCGTTGCCGACCCAGCGGATATCGGCGCCCAGCGGATCGAAGGTGCAGGCGCCGGGCTGCAGCTTGTGCACGAGTTCGATGATGCTCGGCCAGTTGTAATACCTGGGTGCGTCGATCTGCCGGGTCTCGCGCGCGCCGCCGTAATAGCCGTCGCCGCCGTTCGCGCCGTCGAACCAGACTTCGAACAGGTCGCCGTAACGGGTGCACAGTTCGGTCAGTTGCGCCCGGTAGTATTCGACGTAGGCCGGCCTGCCATAGTCGGCGTGGTTGCGGTCCCATGGCGAAAGGTAGACGCCGAAATCGATCCCCGCGCGGCGGCAGGCCTGTTCGAGTTCGCCCACCACGTCGCCCTTGCCGCCGCGCCATGGCGAATTGCGCAGGCAATGTTCGGTCAGCATGGTCGGCCACAGGCAGAAGCCGTCATGGTGCTTGGCGGTGACGATCAGCCCGGTAAGGCCGCCCGCGACCGCCGCGGCGGCGATCTGGTCGGCATCGAAATCGGTGGGGTTGAACAGCCCCGGGTCTTCATCGCCAAAGCCCCATTCCTTGTCGGTAAAGGTGTTCATGGAGAAATGGACGAAGGCGTACATCCGCCGATCGTGCCATTTGAGCTGGCGCTGCGAGGGCACGGCGCCCCACGGCGCTGGAAGAACGGGCGCGGCGGCAATTCCGGCCACGCGCGGCGCACAGGCCGAAGCGCCGGCAAGCAGCGATCCTGCAAGGAGACAGCGGCGGGAGATCGGACTGGTCTGGGGCATGGTCATGGCAGGGTTCCGGTGTGGATCGAAGGATTGGTGCCGGCCGGCGGTTCGGGAACGAGCCATGCTTCGGCGATCTGGCGCCAGCGCCCGCCGACGCTGGGCGCAAGGGCGGTAGCATGGATCATGCGGAGGGCGGGCGTCCCGGGCGATGCTCGGGCAGGCTGGCGAAGCTCTTGTCGGGGGCTGCGCTCATCTCGAAGCGCAGCGTGCCCCCGCGCACGAGATCGGCGTGGGCGATCCAGCCCTTTTTCCAAGGCGCGTCGTTCCAGCGGATCGCGCGGACATAGGGCGTGTCGCGGCGGTTGCCCGGTGCTTCCACCGTGAGCCGCCGCCCGTTGCCGAGGTCGACCTCGGCCCGGGTGAACAGCGGGCTGCCGAACACGTATGTCGCGCTGACCGGATCGACCGGGTAGAAGCCGAGCGCGGAGAAGATGAACCACGCGCTCATCTGGCCGCAATCGTCGTTGCCGATGATGCCGTCGGGGCGGTCGTGGTACATTTCAGCCATCAGGCGCCGGACCATGGCCTGCGTCTTCCACGCCGCGCCGCAATAGGGATAGAGGTAGGCGACGTGGTGGCTCGGCTCGTTGCCATGGGCGTACTGGCCGACAAGGCCCGAGATATCGGGCGGGGCGCCTTCGGGCAGGGTGGAATCGGCGGTGAACAGTCCATCGAGCTTCGCCTCGAACGCCGCGTCTCCGCCCATCGCCGCGATCAGGCCGGGCACGTCGTGCTGGTTGAGGAAAGTCGCCTGCCAGCTGTTGCTTTCGGTAAAGTCGCGCCAGCGCGGCGAATGGCCGATGCCGTTGGGGGTGAAGGGCTCCGCCCAGGTTCCGTCGGCAAGGCGCGGTCGGGCAAAGCCGGTGGCGGGATCGAACACATTGCGCCAGTTGCCGCTGCGCCGCCGCAGATACGCCGCCCTGGCGGTATCGCCGGCGGCATCGGCCAGCCCGGCGGCGGCGTAGTCGTCGTAACTGTATTCCAGCACGCGCGATACGCTTTCGAAGATCCGGTCGGCGGGGATGAAGCCGGTTTCATCGTAGGCGGGAAGGCCGAGACTGTTGTCGAGGTTCGGTGTCGACCAGTCGAACAGGCGGCGCTTCACGCCGGGCCAGGCGGCGGCATAGTCGGCGCGAAAGCCTTTGGCGCGCGCTTCGGCCATGACCGCGACGCCGTGCCAGGCGATCATGCAGCCGGTTTCCACCCCCTGCAGCGGCCAGACCGGTGGTCCGAAGGGGCTTTGCGCGGTGTGGCGGACCAGATCGGCGGCGAAAGTTTCGGCCATTCGGGGCCGGATCACCGTCTGCAGCGGATGGAATGCGCGATAAGTGTCCCACAGCGAATAGGCGGTGTAGGATTCCTCGCCTTTCGCCAGCTTGTGGACTTGCCGGTCGAGCCCGACATAGCGCCCGTCCACGTCCGAGAACAAGGTCGGCCCGAGGCTTGCGTGATAGAGCGCGGTGGCCATGACGGTGCGCTCCTGATCGGTTCCGCCAGCGACCCGGATGCGCGAAAGCTCGCGCGACCAGGCGCGCGTCGCGGCGCGGCGATAGCGATCGAAATCCCAGTGACGCGCCTCGGCGGATACGTTGCGGCGGGCACCCGCGCCGTCCACCGCCGAGATGCCGCAGCGCACGACGAGCGGTGCGCTGCCCGCATCGTCATAGTGGAGCGCGGCCTTCAGGCGCTTGCCGCTTACCCCTTCGCCCGGGGCGGGGATATCGTCGTCGCCGAAGAACTCGATCCGGTCAGGCTGGCGCGAGAACTGCATCGCGAAGAAGCAGCGCCGCCCCTTGGCCCAGCGGTGGGCCCGGCGCGCCCCGGTGAGCGTGCCGTCCGTCTCCAGCGCCAGCCGTGCCTCGTCGATCAAGGCCGGCTCGCCCGGACCTTCCATGACAAGGTGCGAAAGATCGACCAGCAGGTGCGCCGGGCCTTGCGGGAAGCTGTAGCGGTGAATGCCGGTGCGGCGCGTGACGGTCAACTCGGCCAGCACGCCGTTTTCCAGCATGACGCGGTAATAGCCCGGTTCGGCCAGTTCGTCGGAATAACGCAGGCGGTAGCCCTGGTCCGGTTGCTCCAGCGGCCCGGGCTGGAGCATGACCGGCCCTCGGCACGGGGTGACGAGCACGTCCAGCATGTCGCCGATGCCGGTGCCGGACAGGTGCGTGTGCGAGAAGCCGAGCAGCGAGGGATCGCCGTGGTGATAGCCCGAGCAGGTCGCCCAGCGCGCGGTATCGGTATCGGGCGAAAGCTGGACCATGCCGAACGGCAGCGAGGCGCCGGGGAAGGTATGGCCGTCGCCGCCGGTGCCGATGAACAAGTCGGGCGCGGCAGGCGCGATCCGCGACGCGGCGCTCGCGGGGAGGGCGCCGGCCACGCCGAGCGCGCCGGCGCCCGCGATCAAGCCGCGACGGGTCAGGCGGATCATGCGGTTGCTCCAAGAAGCGCGGGCTTGCGCCGCGCCAGGTCGATCATCAGCTCGCCGAACAGGCCATTGGCCCAGGCGAACCAGCTGCGCGTGAATTTGGCGGGATCGTCCTGGTCGAAGGCTTCGTGCATGAAGCCGGTGCCCGCGTGGCTGGCCTTGAGCGCGGCAAGGCACTGGCGGATCGTGGCGTCATCGTCGCTCGACAGCGCGCGCATGACGATCGCCATCGGCCAGATCATGCGCAGGCCGGCATGGGGTCCGCCGATCCCTTCGGCGGCGGTCCCCGCGAAGAAATAGGGGTTGCGCGCGCTCCATGCCGCGGCCGCCGTGCGCCGGAACAGCACGTCGTCCGCCGGCACCGCGCCGAGATAGGCGAGCGAGGACAGGCTGGGCACGTTGGCGTCGTCCATGAAATGTCCGTTGCCGAAGCCGTCTACTTCGTAGGCCCAGAGCCGTTGGCCGCTGGCGGGGTCTATCATCGTGCCGTGGGCATATGTCGCCAGTTCCACTTCGCGCGCCAGATCGAGCGCGGTGTTGGCAAGCTTCGCCTGCGCCGCCGCGCCGCCCGCAACTGCCGCGAGCTTGCGCAGCGCCGCCACCGCGAACAGGTTCGAGGGAACCAGGAACGGGAACAGGCAGGCATCGTCCGAGGGCCGGTACATGCTGTGGATCATGCCGACCTTGCGGGTCGGCGCGCCATAACCGTCAAGGATCTGCGTCTCGGTGGCCAGCTTGTCGCGGCGCAGGAAGCGGTAGGGGCCCGGGCCGTCCTTGCGCTGCTGTTCGCGGAAGGTGCGGATGCTGGCCCATGCCGCCTCCGCCCACAGCGCGTCGAACGGCGCGGTATCGCCGCTTGCCTTCCAGTAATCGTGCGCCAGCCGCATCGGATAGCACAGCGAATCCACTTCCCACTTCCGCTCGGCGACGCCGGGCTTCATCTCCGTATCGTCGGCGAGCGCCCAGGGCAGGTCGGTGCTCGCCGAGGGATCGCGCGTGAAGGCGTTGGCGTAAGGATCGATCAGGATCGAGCGCGCCTGCCGCGCGATCAACCCGCGAAACAGTTCGCGCAGGGCCGCATCCTCGCGGGTCAGATGCAGGTAGGGGTTGAGCTGTGCCGAACTGTCGCGCAGCCACATGCACGCGATGTCGCCGGTGATGACGAAGGCGTCGCTGCGCCCGTCGATCTTCGCCATGAACACTGTCGTGTCGAGCGTATTGGGGTAGCAGTTTACGAACAGGTGGCGCAGTTCCGGATCGCCGATAAGCGCCGAAACGCGCGCGATCTCGCGCTCCACGGCAGGACTGACGAAAAGCCTGTCCGCTGCGGCGGGGCGCGTGCCCGGCCGGGGACCTTGCGCGGCGAGCGCCGACGATGGCGAGAGCATCATCCCGGCGCCCAGCGTCAACGATCCGGCGATGATCGCGCGTCGGTCGACCCTCATTTCGGCAACTCCAGGGTTCCTTCGATGGTGAACGCGATTTCCGTTCCAGGTGCCGCGCCCGGCTGTCCGCCGCCGATGAACAGGCGGTAGTCCCCCGATCGCACCGCGCGGACACCATCGCGGTCCACCGTCGAGAGGCTGCGCGGATCGAAGTTGAACGATACCGTGGCGCTTTTGCCCTTGCCGATCGCGGCGCGCTGGAAGCCGATCAGGCAGTGCCGCAGGACGGGATCGTTGAAATCGCCGATCCCGCGCAGTCCCTCGGGCGGGACGAGATAGGCCTGCACCACTTCCTCGCCGGGCCGGACGCCGGTGTTGGTGACGCGGACGCTGACCGTCAGCGACGTGCCCGCCGCGATCCTTTGCGGGGCCGTGGCCTGGTCATAACCGAAAGTGGTATAGCCGATGCCATGGCCGAACCCCCACAGCGGCGTCCCGTGGAAGTAGCGGTAGGTGCGCTCGCGCATGTTGTAGTCGACGAAGGCGGGCAGGTCGCGCGTGCGGGCATAGAATGTCACCGGCAGGCGGCCCGAGGGACTGAAGCCGCCATCGATCAGGTCGGCGATGGCATTGCCGCCTTCCTCGCCCGGATACCAGGCGGCAATCACGGCGTCGGCATTGTCCTTGACCCACGGCATGGCGACCGCACTGCCCGACAGCAGGACGACGACAAGCGGCTTGCCGGTGGCCTTCAGCGCCTCGAGCAGTTCCTGCTGCGGGCGCGGCAGGGCGATGTCGGTGCGGTCGCCGCCGGAGAAGCCGGGGACCTCCACCTGCAACGCCTCGCCCTCGACCGCCGGGGAAAGGCCGACGAAGGCGATGATCGCATCGGCGCCCCGCGCGGCGGCGGCCGCGCGTTCGCGCTGGGGCCCGGGCGGAGCGACCCACGTCAGGCGGATGCCTTCGTCCTCGCTGGCATGGGCAAGCTCGAGCCGGATCGCCCTGGGCCGCGTATCGGCGAAGGTGACGCCAGCTTCGACCGCCGTGTTGTCGCCGGTATCGGCGATCACTTGCTGGTCGTCGATCCACAGGCGCACCCCATCGTGGCCATTGCAATCGAAGCAGCGTGGCACGTCCACGCGCAGCATATGCTCGCCGGGGCCTTCCGGGGTCAGCGTCCCGGTCCAGCGCACGCCATAGCGCCCGGCCGGAATGCCGGGGGCGGGCGAGGTGCGGTTCCAGTCGAAATCGATCCTGGCATCCGTCCGCGTGGATACCGGTGCACCGGTCATCGCCGGATCGGCGAAGAATTCTGCCTTCAGGCCCGCGCCGAACGCGGTGCGCGGGATGACCACGGGTACGCCTTCACCAAGGGTCGCGCCTTGCGAATAGCGCACCGCGTAGCGGGTGGAGAGCCCGTCGAGCGGGGTCACCGGCCGCGCGGCGGTGCCATGGTAGTTCGCCTCCAGCGTATCGAGACTGTCGGCGTTCGGGCCGACGACCGCGATGCGCGCGCCCCGACGCAGCGGCAGGATGCCATTGTTCTGGAGCAGGACCAGCGACTTGCGCGCCGCTTCGAGCGCCAGCGCGCGATTCCCGGGCGTATCGACGGCACTGGGAGGAATCGCGTCCCAGCGGCTTTTCGCGCCGAATGCGTCGCCCAGCATCTTGCGGACGGTGAACGTGCGGGCAAGCGCGCGGTCGACCGTCGCGGGCGCGGTCAGGCCTTTGGCGAGCGCTTCGGCGAGCGCGGCATAAGTGCGGCCGCAATTGAGATCCATCCCGGCGTTGATCGCGGCGGCGGCGGCGGCGGCGTTGGTCCGGCGATAGCGCTGGTAGTGGTTGATGTTGCCGACGGCGTCGCAATCGGAAACGACCAGTCCGTCAAATCCCCAGTCCTTGCGCAGCCGCTGGTCGAGCAGCCACTCGGCGCCGCAGACGGGCACGCCGTGGACCGCATTGTACGCGCACATGACGGATTGCGCCTTGCCGTCGGTCAGGACCTTGCGGAACGCGGGGAGGTAGGTCGCCTCCAAGTCATAGGCGCTGGCCTGCACGTCGAAGCTGTCGCGCCCGGCTTCGGGGCCGCTGTGGGCGACGAGATGCTTGGGCGTTGCGATCACGCGCGGCTGGGCCGGATCCGGTCCCTGCAGGCCCCGCACATAGGCGGTCGCAAGGGCGCCGGTCAGCACCGGGTCCTCGCCATAGGTTTCCTGCCCGCGTCCCCAGCGCGGATCGCGGAAGATGTTGATGTTGGGCGACCAGATCGTCAGCCCCTGGTAGCGGCGGCGGTCCTTGCCGGTAAGGCCGTTGTACTTGGCCCGGGCCTCGGTCGAGACGGCCGTGCCGACACGTTCGATCAGCGGTGCGTCCCAGGTCGCCGCAAGGCCGATCGCCTGCGGAAACACCGTCGCCACGCCGTTGCGGGCAAGGCCGTGCAGCGCCTCGTTCCAATAGTCGTAGGCGGGCAGTTCGGGCGGGCTGGCGGCCGCGCCCGATTGCAGCTGCGCCGCCTTTTCCGCATCGCTCATCCCCGCGATCTTGGCGGCGATATCGGCGGTGACCCGGGCTTCGGGGCGGGCGTCGGGCTGGGCCGCGCCGGCGGCCAGCAGAAGCAGAAGCGCGCTCACCTGGCGATACTCCCTGGGGCGGTATCTCCCAGATGGCGCAGTTCCAGCGCCTTGCGCAGCGCCGCCGGGCTCGCGGCGGAAGTGATGTCCACGCTCGCGCTTTCGCCCGGCAGCAGGTCGAGATAGTTGTCCGAGGCCTGCGCGTCGAGGGCACCGAAGCCGATCCACAGTCCGCGTGCAAGGCGAGTTGCGGTAACCGTCAGGCGCGGCTTGCCGCCGGGCGCGGTGGTCCAGGTGGTCTTCAGGCCGGGATCGGGCAGCGCCATGGCCTTTTCGGGCAGCGCCGAGAGCAGCGCGCGCGAGACGACTTTGCCGCCCTCGATCAGCTCTGCCACGGCGAAGCTGGTGCGGCGGTCGTCATCGCCGAACAGCGCGGCGTCGTCATAAGCGCCGATCTTCGTGGCCGAAAGCGGCGCCAGCGTGGTCTCGCCGCCGCCGACCAGCCGCTGCTTGCCGTCGACGCCGACCACGCGCAGCCGCCAGCTTACGGGTTCGGGCGCAGCGGCGTCGGAGATCAGGCTTACCTCGGTCGTGCCGTCCGCCCGGCGCCCCGCCGCCACGGCAAGCGGCGCGAAGAAGCGGCGCGCGGCATAGTGCAGGGCCTTCCAACGGCCGTAATAGTCCAGGCTCGACCACGAAGCACCAGGCCAGACATCGTTGAGCTGCCAGTAGAGCGAGCCCGACGTGACCGGACGGCAGGCGCGATGGTGCAGCGCGCCAAGCGCGATGCCATCGGCCTGCATGGCCTGCGAAAGATAGGCGAAGTCCGCGAAATCGCGAGGGGTTCGGTAGCGCTGCTCGATGTAGTAGAGCAGCCGTTCCTGCCCCGCGCCCTTCATGAACTTCTGGTGCGCGCGCATCACCGGCGATGTGATCGAAAGATCTTGCGGCGCGGCGTAGGCGTGGACCGTCGGCATGACCGGCATGGCCTGAAGCCCGTATTCCGACATGAAGCGCGGGCAGGAGTCGAGATAGCTTTCCACCGGCTTCTTGCCGCCCCAGACGTCCCAGTAGTGGCGGTCGCCGTCGCCATCGACGTCAGGCTTGCCTTCGTAATTGGTGCTGGGCGAGCCGGGCCAATAGGGCACGTCGGCATCGCGCCGCTCGGCCGCGTCGCGCAGAACCTGGTTGAACAGCACCGCCATGCCCACGCCGACACGTTCCTGCTCGTCGGGGCCGACCCGCTTCTTGAAGGCGACGCGGTCGCTCCACGTCTCCCAGCCGGACAGGACTTCGTTGTTGCCCGACCAGATCACGATGGAAGGATGGGCCTGGACCCGGTCGACCTGCTCTTCCGCCTCGATCCGCACGCTTTCGCGGAAATCGCGGTCATAGGGCGTCACCGCGCCGCCGAACATGAAGTCCTGCCAGACCATCAGGCCCAGCCGGTCCGCCGCGTCATAGAAGGAATCGGGCATGTAGTGTCCGCCGCCCCAGACGCGGACCATGTTCATGTTGGCGTCGCGCGCGTCGGTGAGGATCGCGGCCATGCGCGCGGGCGTAACGCGGGTCTGGAAGCTGTCGAAGGGGATCACGTTCGCGCCCTTCATGAAGATCGGCAAGCCGTTGATCTTCAGTAGGAAGCCGCGTCCCTTTTTACCGGCATCGGCATCGGCATCGGCCTCGCGCACCAGTTCGACCGTGCGCAGCCCGGTGGAGCGCGCGGCGCTGTCGACCTCCTCGCCGCCCACCTTGATGCTCGCGCGCACCGTGTAGAGCGGCTGCACGCCATAGCCCGCCGGGAACCACAGGCGCGGCGCGGCGAGCGTGAGCGGGACCGAAACGCGGTTGAGACCGGGGCTGAGGTGGACGGTGCGCGCGGCGCTGGCAGCGTCGGCACCGTCCGGTCCGGTGACGTTCGCGGCGATCTCGGCAATGCCTTCGCGGCCGGCCATGATCTCCAGTTCGGCGGCAAGGCGGGCCTCGGCGGGAGATACGGCCTCCTGCGCCACGCGGACGGTCTCGATCCGGGCCTCGTCCCAGGCTTCGAGCCTCACCGGGCCGTTGGGGCCGATGTTGAGAATGCGCGGGCCCCAGTCCCAGCCGTAGTGGTATTTGGGCTTGCGAATATAGGGCGAGGTCTGGCGGCCTTCGGGCTCGTCGCCGAACATGCTGTCGTATTCGCCGGGCAGCGGGTTTTCGAGCGGCAGGATCTTGGGCTGGAGTACCTTGAGCGGCGAGCGGAAGCGGATCAGCACTTCATTGGCGCCGGGCCTCAGAAGACCGCGCAGGTCCACCCGCCAGCGGCGGTGGGCGTTGTCGGCGGATAGCACGTCCCGTCCGTTGACGCTCACTTGCGCGAAAGTATCGAGCCCGTCGAACACGAGTTCGAGATGTCCGCGCGCGAGCAGTTCAGGCGTCGCATCGAGCGGCAGGCGATAGACCCAGTCGCTGCGCCCGGCCCATTGCACCGCCGCCTCGTTGTGGCCGATGAACGGATCGGGCATGATCTTGTGCGTGACCAGATCGGCCTGGACCGCGCCCGGCACGCTCGCGGCCAGCCACTTGGCGGCCTTGGGGTGTTCGCGCGCCGCCGCCGTGTCGGCGGGGTCGAGCCGCAGCTGCCAGTTCTGATCGAGTACGATGTCGGTCCTTGGCGCGGCCAGCGCGGCGGTGGGGAGGGCGGCAAGCAGACCGGCAACGAACGGGCGGATCACTTGTGCTCCTCCAGCACGACCCGCTCGACCGCGTAGAACGGATCGGACAGCGGCGAGGTGAATTGCATGCACAGCACGCCGTCGCCCGCTGCGGGATCGAGCGGCGCGGTGAAGCGCATGCGATTGGGCGCGGTCCTGGGATCGGGCAGCGGGAACGTGGCGACGAGCGTGCCGTCGCATCCCCCGCCGCGTACAACCAGTTCGCCGTGCTCGGTCACCGCATAGTGCTCGCGCAGCGCCGAGGCTTCATGCGCGAGGCCATAGGCGCGCGGCAGGCGGGCGACCTCGAAGGTCGCCGACTTCGCTTCGCCCAGGGGCGCGTCGTTCCACTGCGTGCAGGTATCGAAGATGTTGACGTTGAAGGCGGGTGCCTCCGCCTGCTGTCCGGCCACCAGCGGCACGCGCAGGCCGAGCGCGCCCTGGGGACAGGCGGCCAGGTCGGAAGCGGTGGCGGTGAGCAGCGCGGTGCGCGCCGCGTCGAACCGGCGCGGCGTGGCGGTGGTTCTCCCGTCGGGAAGGAAGGCCGCCGCCTCTATCGTGGTGCCGACCTTGACCGAGACCGGCGCGTGATAGGCTGTCCGGGTCTTGCCAGGCGCGCCGTAGCGTATCGTGCCCGCACCAGTCTGCGTATCCATCGCCAGCGTGAGTCTGCCGCCGCGCAAGGCCTCGCCCCGGGTTTCCTTCATGTGGAAATTGATCGCGAAGGCGCTGTCCGCCGCCGCGATGCCGTCGCGCGCATAGCGCAGCATCTGCGGTTCGAGCCGGGTGACGAAGCTGGTCCAGTCGCGCTGTCGCGGCGCCGACCAGGTCATTTCCGCCACCGCCGACAGGCGCGGGAAGATGGCGTGTTCCTTCTGCTTCGCCGTTGCGAGATATTCCGACCAGGCATTGGCCTGCGCGCCCAGCACGTGTTTCATGGCATCGGGGGTGATGCCGGCCGGCGCGGGCTCGTAGCGATAGACCTGCTCCAGAGTGCGGACCGCCAACCGTCCTGGCGGCTCGTCCGCGCGGAAGGACTGAAGATTGTCGAGATAGAGGTCTGGCGCGGGGGAAAGCACCACGTCGTGCCCCTTGTTGGCCGCTTCGACCGCGCCCTTCTCGCCGCGCCAGGACATGACCGAGGCGCTCGTCGGCACGTCGCCTTCGAGGATCTCGTCCCACCCCATCAGGCGACGGCCCTTGCTTTCGAGGTGCTTGCCCAGTTCGGCGATCATCCAGCCCTGAAGCTGGTTTTCGGTCTTGAGGCCCAGCGCCTTCATCTGGGCCTGCACTTGCGGCGAGCGTTGCCACTGGTCCTTGACCGCCTCGTCACCGCCGATGTGGATCACCGGCGAGGGGAATATCTCGACCAGTTCGTCGAGCACGTTGCGGATGAAGGTCATGCCGCGTTCGGAGGGAGAGAACAGCCAGGGGTTGATGCCCCAGTCGTGTCCGGTCCGCGGCTGGTCGCCCAGTACGCTGAGCTCTTCGGGATAGGCGGCAACGGCGGCCTGCGCATGGCCGGGCAGATCGATCTCCGGCACGACGGTGATCCCGCGCGTGCCGGCATAGGCGACCAGCGCCTTGAGCTGTTCCTGCGTGTAGAACCCCCCGACCTTGTCCGCCGGGGCCCCGCCCGCGCTGGGCGGCACGCGCCAGCCGCCGACTTCGGTCAGCTTGGGATAGCGCTTGATCTCCACGCGCCAGCCCTGGTCGTCGGTCAGGTGCAGGTGGAGCACGTTGAGCTTCTGCGCCGCCATGGCGTCTACCACGGGATAGAGCGTCTCGATCGGCTGGAAGTGCCGCGCCACGTCGACCATCAACCCCCGCCACGAAAAGCGCGGGGTGTCGGTGATGGTCAGCGCGGGCACGCGCACGGGCTGGCCGAAGCGCGCATCGGGCGAAAGCAGCTGCGCCAGCGTGGCCGCGCCCCACATCAGGCCGCGATCGCCGCTTGCGGCGACCGTTGCTCCCTTGGCGGTCACCGTCAGGCGGTAGGCTTCGTCGCCCGATATTCCGGCCTCTCGCACAAAGCGGATGCGCGGTCGCGCGCCCTCCCGCCCCCCCGCGCCGACCACCAGCGCGATGCCGCGTTCGGCACGGACGCGGTCGACAAGGAACTGCGCGGCCGCGCGGGCGGCGTGGTCACCGCCGGGAACTTCGATCGCGGCTCCCGCAGCGATGCCGAGCGCGCCTTGCTCTAGCCGCACTTCCGCCGGTTGCGGGATCAGCGGCAGAAGCGCGGCATCGGCAGGGCGCGCCTGCGCCGCGCCGCCGCTGGCAAGCATGCCGAGCAGGCCAAGCGCGGCAATCGTCGCGGCGGAAATCGGGCGTAGGCGCTTCATCGTGTCTCCCCGGGGCTGGACATCGGCCCGAGCCGGATGCGAATCGCCAGACCGATCCGGTTCGGCGAATACACGCGGCTCTGCCATATCCAATTCCGTAATTGGTATGGAGTATGTTATATATAGAATCGCCAAAATCCACACAAAAGTGCCAAGCCCGGAATCGCGCCTCCGTTTCATGGCTAAACTGCTGGACGAGCAGGAAAAGTTTGCGGCTGAACGCGCCTCGATGCATGTTTGGCGCTTCCCGGTCATTGCCTTCAAGTCGCGGTAATCCGTGAATTTATCGCATGGATCGAGTTGATCTGGGTTGGTCGGGGACTCTCGGGGCTTCGGCTTTGCCTGTTTGCGCATCGCCTCGATCGCTCCCGGTGTGCCGAGCACCGATGGGCGCCGAAAGCCGATTGCGATGAGCGGCGGAACTCATGACTTGTACAGAACCAATATATAACCTATGGCTCTAGTTGTGTTGACCGACTCTGTCCTCTACCGTTGCGACGCAATCGCATCTTCGGTTTTCGAAGGGGAAGAAATGGACTCTTTTGTCGAGCGTGTGGGGACCTTGCGTGAGGATCTGCGCACACCGCTGTACCTGCAACTGCAGCAACTGGTCAGGCAGGCGATCGAAAGCCGTGTCCTGGTGCAGGACGACATCATTCCCGCAGAGCGCGATCTTGCGGTCGAATACGGCGTCTCCCGCATCACCGTGCGCAAGGCGATCGACGGCCTGGCGCAAGAGGGACTGGTCGTGCGTCGGCGCGGTTCCGGCACTTTCGTTGCCGCGCGCGTCGAAAAGAGCTTTTCGAAGCTGTCCTCGTTCTCGGAAGACATGATCGCCCGGGGGCGTGCGCCGAGCAGCGAGTGGCTGTCGAAATCGCGCGGGCTGGTCACGCCCGAGGAATCGCTCTCGCTGGGCCTTTCGCCGGGCGGTGAAGTATACCGGTTTCAGCGCCTGCGCTTTGCCGACCAGGTGCCGATGGCGGTCGAATATTCGACCATCGCCGCCCATTGCCTGGCCGGTATCGATGCGGTCGGGGATTCGCTCTACGCGGCGCTCGAAGCTGTCGGCAATCGCCCGGTCCGCGCGCTTCAGCGGCTTCGCGCGATGCACTTCCCCGCTGAACAGGCCAAGCGCCTTGGCGTCGAGGTGGGGCATGCGGGGCTGTTTATCGAGCGTCGCGGGTTCCTCGCCGATGGTGAGGCCGTGGAGTTCACGCAATCGTACTATCGCGGCGATGCTTACGATCTCGTCGCTGAATTGAACGCCAGCTAGGAGTTTCGGCTGTGCGTAAGGAGGGCTGATGACGAGTGTTGAGCTGCATGCCGGGCAATCGGCAATGCGGCGCGAAGCAGCGGAAGCCGGCAAGGCCGTCATCCGTTTCCTGGCGCACAACGAAGCAAACCTGAAGCAACTGGCGGACCGCCTGCGCGCCTCGCCGCCGAATGTGGTGGTCACTTGCGCGCGGGGATCGTCCGATCACGCCGCAACCTTCGGCAAATATCTGATCGAGACGCGACTTGGCGTGCCGGTATCCTCGGCCGCGCCCTCCGTCGCCTCGGTATTCTCGTCCGAGATGCGCCAGACCGGGGCTTTGCTCATCGCGGTCTCGCAGTCCGGGCGCAGTCCCGATCTTGTCGCCACGGTCGAACGCTACAAGGCGGCCGGGGCCTTCGTCGTGGCCATCGTCAACCAGCCGGATTCGCCGATGGAAGCGCTGGCCGATTGCTTCATGCCGCTGTGCGCGGGGCCGGAACTCTCGGTTGCGGCAACCAAGTCCTTCGTGGTCTCGCTGTCGGCGCTGGCGGCGATCACCGCGTGGTGGTCCGACGACGCCGCGCTGAAGCTTGCGCTGGCTGATCTGCCTGCTTTGCTCGATCGTGCCCATGACCTTGATTGGAGCGCCATGGTCGAAGCCCTTGTCGATGCGCGCAACTTGCTGGTGGTGGGCCGCGGCTACGGTCTCGCCGTTGCGCAGGAAGCCGCGCTGAAGCTCAAGGAGACCTGCGGCCTTCATGCCGAGGCTTTCAGCAGTGCGGAAGTCCGGCACGGGCCGATGGCCATCGTCGGCAAGGACTTTCCGGTCCTGGCGCTGGCCACTTCCGACAATTCGGGCGACGATGTGCGCACGCTTGCCGACGAGTTCGCCGGGCGCGGGGCGCGGGTCATTCTGGCCGATTGCAGCGGCGGCGCGGGGCAGCTGCCTGCCTTCCCGGCGCATCCGGTGATCGAGCCGATCGTGCTGATCCAGTCGTTCTACGGCGCGGCCGAACGCCTTGCCCGCGCGCGCGGCCTGGAGCCTGACAGTCCCCCGTTCCTGCGCAAGGTCACTGAAACGCGATGACCGTGCTTGCCTTTCGCAACGGGCGCATTCTGCTTGAAGATGGCATGGCCGAAAATGTGCGGATCGAGAGCGGCGATGACCGGATCGAAGCCGTGCTGTCCGACGCCGGGGCCGGGGCTGGGGTCGAGGGCGCGACGGGCCCTTCGATCGATCTGGCGGGCGGCTGGCTGGTGCCCGGCTTCGTCGATACGCAAGTCAACGGCGGCCGGGACGTGCTGTTCAATGATTGTCCCGACGTGGCCGGTATCGCCCGGATCAGCGCCGCCCATGCCCGTTTCGGCACGACCGCACTTCTGCCCACGCTCATCAGCGCGCCGCGCGATATCATCGCGCGCGCCCTCGATGCGGTTGACGAGGCCATCGAAACCGGCGTGCCCGGCGTCGTCGGCATTCATGTCGAAGGCCCTTTCCTGAACGAGGCGCGGCGGGGCATTCACGACGCCGGGCAGTTCCGTCCGCTGGAAGGGGAACTGATCGCGCTGCTGACGAAGCCCAGGCGCGGCGCGGTCATGGTCACGCTGGCGCCGGAATGCAATTCGCCCGAGGCGGTGCGCGCCCTGGTCGAGGCCGGGGTGATCGTCAGCATCGGCCACAGCAACGCCACTTATGCCGATGTCCGCCTGGCGATCGCCAACGGCGCGCGCGGCGTCACCCACCTGTTCAACGCAATGTCGCCGTTCCATCACCGCAATCCGGGGGTGACCGGTGCGGTCCTTGAAGATCGCTCGTTGTGGTGCGGGCTGATCGTCGACGGAGCGCATGTCCATCCGGCGGCCATCCGTGTCGCGCTGGCGGCCCGGCCGGAAGACCGCTTCATGCTGGTCACCGATGCGATGCCGACCGTGGGCAGCGAGCGCAAGCGCTTCATGCTGAACGGCGAGGAGATCACCGTTCGCGATGGCGTCTGCGTCAACGCGCGCGGCACGCTGGCGGGATCGGATCTCGACATGGCGACCGCCGTGCGCAACACGGTTCGACTGGGCGTCGCGCCTCATCGCGCATTTGCCATGGCCTCCACCAATCCCGCCCGGTTCCTCGGGATCGAGGCCAGCCATGGCCGGATTGCCGTGGGCAAGCGCGCCGATTTCGTCTGGCTGGACGCCGATTTCCGTCCGCAAGCGACATGGATCGGCGGCCAGCGGGTCTGCTGACGACAGGATTTGCCAAGAACTTCAGCCCGGATGCACGCGCCCGGGAGCAGGAAAGAAAACCATGGCTTCGATCATCCTGAGTGCACCATTGAAGGGATGGGCGTCCGGGCTCGAGACGGTGCCCGATGCCGTATTTTCCGGGCGCCTGCTAGGCGACGGCGTTGCGATCGATCCGGTGTCCGGGGTTCTGCACGCGCCCTGCGACGGTGAAGTCCTGACCGTCCATGCAGCGGGCCACGCGGTGACCCTGTGCGGTGAGGGCGGGGTGGAACTGCTGATGCATATCGGCGTCGATACCGTCGCCCTTGGCGGTCGGGGTTTTGAAAGCCTTGTTGCGCCGGGTGACCGGGTCGGTCGTGGTCAGCCGCTGGTGCGTTTCGATCTCGATGCGGTGGCGGGTGCCGCGCCTTCGCTGCTGACGCCGGTGATCGTCACCAACGGCAATCGCTTCAGGCTGGTGCGCCGCACGGTTGATAGGCTGGTCACGCCGGGCGACAACTTGCTGTGGCTCGAGCCGCTCGCTGCTGACGCGCCCGCCGCCGCTGCTGCTGGCCCGGCCGTGCGGACCACCCTGCGCGTGCCGCTTGCCCATGGCATTCACGCCCGGCCGGCCGCGCGCATCGGCGAAGTTGCGCGCGGATTCCAGGCGGACACCCGGATCGTCAAGGATGGGCTTGCGGCTTCCACGCGGTCCCCGATCGGCTTGCTCCGGCTTGCGGTGAAGCTGGATGACGAAATCGTGATCGAGGCCAGCGGCGACGATGCCGATGCCGCCGTCGCGGCGCTCGAAGCGCTGATTGCCGGCGGCATGGGCGAGGCCCGGCATGCCGATGCCCAGGCGCCGCGCGATGCGGCCACGCCGCCGGCTTCGCCCCGCGCGGCGGAAGTGCCCGAGGGAACATGGGGTGGAACCCTGGCTTCACCGGGTTTCTGCATCGGAACCGTCCGCCGCTTGCGCATGGCCGAACCCGAACTTCCGGCCGAGGGCGACGGGCCGGATGCCGAAAACGCGCGTCTCGACGCGGCGTTGGCCAAGCTCTCCGCACGGCTTGAGGCAGACGCCCTTGAAGGGCCCGGCGCCGCGATCCTGCGGGCGCATCGCGCCTTGCTCGATGATCCGGAACTTATCGGCCTGGCTCGCTCAGGCATCGCGGCGGGGCAGGGCGCGGCCCTCGCCTGGCGTGAGGCATGCCGGTGCAACGCCGCGATTCTACGCCAGAGCGGCGATGCCCGCTTTGCCGAGCGCGCCGATGACCTGCTCGATCTTGGGCGCCAGCTTGTCTCGGTCATCACCGGCGCCGCCGAAGAGATCGAGCCGTTTCCGCCTGGCACCGTGCTGATTGCCGAGGAACTGCTGCCGTCGCAGGTCACGCAGCTTGACGGCAACGTCGTCGGGATCGTGCTGGAGCAGGGCGGGCCGACCTCGCATGTCGCCATTCTCGCGGCCAGCATGGGAATTCCCATGCTCGTCGCGCTCGGGCCGGATCTCGCGGCGGTTGCCGATGGCGTCACGGCGGTCGTGGACGCCGATCGCGGCTTCATCCGCCTCGCGCCGAGCGATGCGCAGATCGGCGAGGCCGAAGCCGAACTCGCCGCGCGCGCCGCCGCAAGGGCGCGAATGCTTGCCGCCGCCGCCGAACCCTGCCGCAGCCGCGACGGCGTGCGCATCGAGGTTTTCGTCAATCTCGGCTCGCTTGGCGATGCGGTGGAAGCCATGACCTTCGGCGCCGAGGGTTGCGGCCTGCTGCGCACCGAATTCCTCTTTCTCGACCGCATGGCCGCGCCATCGGTCGAAGAGCAGGCGGAACTTTATGGCGCCATTGCCGAAACGCTCGAAGGGCGTCCGCTGATCGTGCGCCTGATGGATATCGGCGGTGACAAGCCCGCGCCCTATCTGCCGATGCCGGTCGAGCCAAATCCGGCGCTGGGCCTGCGCGGCATCCGCGTCGGACTTTCGCGGCCGGATCTGCTCGACCAGCAACTGCGCGCGATCCTCTCGGCGCGCGGGCGCGGTCAGCTCAAGATCATGGTGCCGATGGTCACGGGCCTTTCCGAACTGCGGGAAGTCCGCCGCCGGGTCGAAGCTTTGCGCGCCGAACTGGACATCGCCGAACCCGTCGAACTTGGGATCATGGTGGAAACGCCGGCGGCCGCCGTCACCGCACCCATGCTGGCGCAGCACGCCGATTTCTTCTCGGTGGGCACCAACGATCTCACGCAATACGTGCTGGCGATGGACCGCGACAATCCGGCGGTCGCGGGCGGGATCGACGGGCTGCACCCGGCCGTGCTCGCCATGATCGCCCAGGCCGCACGCGGGGCGCAGGCGGCGGGACGCTGGATCGGCGTATGCGGCGGCCTGGCCGCCGACCGCCTCGCCGTGCCGGTGCTGCTGGGCCTTGGCGTGACCGAGCTTTCCGCCCCCGCACGGCAGTTGCCCGATATCAAGGCGCTGGTGCGGCGGCTGTCGATCGGCGCGTGCAAGTCGCTCGCCATGCAGGCCATCGTGCAGGAATCGGCCGGGGATGTCCGCGCCTTGTCGCGCCGGTTCGTGGAGGGATTGCCGTCATGAGAAACATTCTCGGCCTGCTCCAGCCGATCGGCCGGGCGCTGATGCTGCCGATCGCGGTGCTGCCCGTAGCGGGCCTGCTGCTTCGTCTCGGCCAGCCGGACCTGCTCGATATCAACCTGCTCGCCGCCGCCGGTGACGCGCTGTTTTCCAGCCTCGGGCTGCTCTTCGCGGTCGGCGTCGCCACCGGCATCGCGCGCGACGGCAATGGCGCCGCCAGCCTTGCCGGGGTGGTCTGCTATCTGGTGACGATGCATGGCGGCAAGGCGCTGCTTCCGGTCCCGCCCGAAGTGACGGCCGGCCTTGCCGATTCCCTTGCGCAGACCGTTGGCGAGGCGTGGAAGAGCAAGGCTTTCGCCCGGCTCGACGTGCCTGTCGGCATCGTTGCGGGCCTGTTCGGCGGATCTCTCTACAACCGCTTTTCGACGATCGCCGTGCCCGCTTACCTCGCGTTCTTCGGCGGCCGCCGCTTCGTGCCGATCGTGGCGGGCGGTGTCGGCGTGGTGCTGGCAGCGGGTGTCGGCCTGCTGTTCCCCGTGCTTGACGCCGGGTTGGACCATGCCGGTCGTGGTCTGGTCGCGGCTGGGCCGGTTGGCCTGTTCGCCTTCGGCGTGCTCAACCGCCTCCTGCTGGTCACCGGGCTGCACCATATCCTGAACAATATCGCGTGGTTCGTGCTGGGCGATTTCAATGGCACCACCGGTGATCTCAGGCGCTTCTTCGCCGGGGATCCAGGGGCGGGAGTCTTCATGTCCGGGTTCTTCCCGGTCATGATGTTCGGCCTGCCCGCAGCCTGCCTTGCCATGTACCGCACGGCCCGGCCCGAGCAGCGCAAGGCGACTGCCGGCATGCTGCTCAGCCTCGCGTTGACCTCGTTCCTGACCGGCGTGACCGAACCGATCGAGTTCAGCTTCATGTTCCTCGCCCCGGTGCTCTACGGCATCCACGCCTTGCTTACCGGTGCAGCGATGGTGCTGATGGATCTGCTCGGCGTCAGGATGGGCTTCGGCTTTTCGGCGGGCCTGTTCGACTATGTGCTGAACTTCGGCCGCTCGACCCGCCCGCTGCTGTTGATACCGGTCGGCCTTGCCTATTTCGCGATCTACTATGCGGTGTTCAGCTTTGCGATCCGCCGCTTCGATCTTGCCACGCCCGGACGCCAGGCTGCTGCCGATGGCGAGGGGGATGGTGCCGGCGTGCCCGCGCGCGGCGGTGCCTATCTCGATGCGCTCGGCGGTGCGGCAAATCTTTCGAGCATCGGCGCCTGCACCACGCGCCTGCGCCTTGTCGTGCGCGATCCCGCGCAAGTCGATGACGGCGCGCTCAAGGCGCTGGGCGCGGTCGCCGTGCTTCGTCCCGCGCCGGATGCGGTGCAGGTCATCATCGGCCCGATCGCCGATCGTATCTGCGCGGAAATGGTGGAGGCGGCGAAGGTCGCTCCGCCCCCGTCTTCCGCAAGCCCGTTGCTCCAGGCCGCGCCAACCGCAAGCGCCGGCCCGGTGACGCTTCGTGCGGACCTGCTTGCCGCTCTTGGTGGCAGCGATGCGCTGGAACAGGTCTCGCTGGTGGCCGGGCGTGTCCGCGTAAGGCTGCGCGTGGCGATCGATCCGGCCGGTCTCGCCGCCATCGAGGGCCTGCGCTGCGTGGCCACGATCGACGCGCGCACTTTCCACCTGATCGGACAAGACCTGACCGTCTGATCCTTCGGACCTCATGAAGGCGGGCCCGGCCGAACGCCGTGGCCCGCCTTCGCGCGCGTGCCGGGCGCCGGATCAGCGGACATGCGCGACACCGCGCTGGGACGAGACATGCCCGGGAGAACTGGCAGTCGGCGGAGAAGATGGTCGTCAGGGCCGTCTAAACTCATTGATCGGAACTTCTGTTCCCCTTCCCTTCGTCGCCCGCCTTCATCGCCCGCGAGCCGCCGAAGGCGGCGCGGCAATCCAGAGCGGTTTGATGCTTCGGCGGCTTCGCTGCCTCGCAATTGTCGAAGAGGAAGAGAAGGAGGATATGAGTCTCACTCAAAGAGACTTGGTCTAAGTCTCGCTCCAAACGATTTGGCATGCCCGGTTGCGGGCAGCAGCCGATCCTATCGGCCGCGAATTATGGATGGCTACCGCACAAGAAAAGGCCCGCCCCCCTTTCGGGGAGCGGGCCTACCACCACGTCTGGGAGGGAGGGGAGTGGTGGTCAGAAGCGTGCGGTCACCGACGCCGAGTAGACACGACCGTTCTTGTAGATCGAGGTCGGGGCGGAGGGGGTCGAGCTGTACTGGTAGTATGTCTCATCGAGCAGGTTCGAAGCCGACACGGTCAACTGGATCGCCTCGTTGATCGAATAGGAAGCCTGCGCGTCAAGCTGGCGGTAAGCGTCGGTGTAGTCCTGCGACTGCTGGCGGCCATAGCGATAGAAGTACTTCGAGCGTCGGTTGTAGCTGACGCGCGCCTGGAACGGACCATTCTCGTAATAGGGCGAGATCTGGACCGTGTTGCGCGACAGGAAGGGCAGGCCCGTCGAGAACCCGGTATCCGCGTCGGCGAAAGTGTAGGACGCCTGGATGCCGAAGCCCCACACCAGGTTGGTGTTGCCTGAGATCGAGAACCCGGTGACTTTGGCCTTGCCGCCATTGACCGGGCGCGAGATCGAGTATTCGAGCGTCTGGCCGCTGATCGGATTGGTGTACTGGACCCCATCGGTTACTTCGTTGCCGACATAGTTCGACACGTCACGATAGAACACTTCACCCGACAGGTAGCTGCCCGGCGCGAAGTACCATTCGGCCGAGAAACCGAAGTTGGTTGCGGCGTAGGGCTTGAGGTCCGGGTTGCCGCCACTGCCGCTGAGCGAGGCATCGTCGAGCGTGAGCGAGCCGGCAAGGTCGGAGTAGCGCGGCCGCGCGATCACCTTGGCTGCCGAAGCGCGCAGCACCACGTCTTCGCCCGCGTCGTAGATCACGTTGACCGAGGGCAGGAAGCGGTTGTCGGTCTTGTTGACCTGGGTGAGGACGTACTGGCTGTTGCTCTGCAGGTAGAAGTTCGATTCCGTCTTGGTGCTGACGAAACGGCCACCGATGTTGCCGCGCACCTTGCCTATTTCGAAGTTCGCCTGGATATACCCGGCGGCGATCTTCTCCTTGACCAGCCAGTACTCGTTCTTCACGAAACCGCGATCGTCGGTGAAATCGCCATACTGCTCGAGCGCGGCGATGATGCCTGCCTGGTTCATGCCGACGAAGGGCACGCCGTTGCCCGAGGTGCCGAGACCGGAGTAGAGGCTTGCATTGCGAACGGTATAGTCGAGATCGGCCAGGGTGAAGTTCTGGTTGGTGTAGATCGCGTTGCTGTAGGAGACGTTGCTGTTTTCATGCGCAGTGAAACGCGCGCCGAACAGCAACTGCTTGAACGGGCCGGCATTGATATCGCGCGCGAAGTTCGCTTCGCCGAACCGTTCCTTGTCGAGCGTGAAACCCGACTTGGCCGGAATGCCGCCGATCTGACGGCCGAAGAAGGTGCTGCCGTCGGTCGCGGTGATGTTCTCGCCGCCGTTCGCGGTGTAGTTGCTCAGCCACTGGCTGGCGTCGCTTGCCGGATTGTCCCAATCGACGGTCGTGCTCTTGCCGTTGGCGCCGGAGGTGAAGCCCTGCTGCGTGCGGAAATCGAGCAGGTATTCGGGATCCTTGCCGCCGGAAGCGCGGGTATAGCCGGCGTTGCCGGTGATCAACCAGCCATCCGGATTCCATTCGTAAGCGAGCGAATAGGTATCGTTCTTCACGCGGGTGCGGCGATAGAGCGTATCGAGCTGGCCGGTCGAGCCGGTGCTGCCTTCGGCGATGCCGGAGAAGGTTGCGCTGGTCACGAGACCATCGCCGTAAGTCGCCGACTGCAAGCGCGAACCTTCGTACCCATAAGTGTACATCGAGTTCGAGACGTTGTCATAATTGCCCCGAATGACCAGCGCGGTGGCGGTCAGGGTCAGATTGTCGGCGGGGCGGAACTGCAAGGCGCCATTGAAGCCCAGGCGCTCGCGCTCCTGCTGAAAGTATTCGCGCGCAAGGAACGAGGCAAAGCGGGAACTGGCGAATTCCGCACGTTCGGAGGAGGACAGGTCCGAGATCGCCTTGCCGTTGACCGTCGCGGTTGTCGGAGCGTTGTCGAGGAGGGCCTGACCGGTGCGATACCAGTAGACCGCGACGCCAGCGCGGCTCAGCTGTTCCTTGTCGTAGTTCACCGCGCCGAGGAAGCCGATCGTTTCGTCTTCGTTCTTCCAGCTGTAGAGCGCGGCGCCGCGAACGCTGCCGCGGTTGGCGCGGTCGTTGTATTCGCCGCCCAGGTTCAGGCGGATGGTATTGGCGTCGAGATCGAGCGGCTTGCGGGTCACGACGTCGACGCTGGCGCCGATCGCGCCCTCTTGCAGACGGGCTTCGGGGCTTTTGTAGACGATCGCCTGGCTGATGATCGCGGGCGAAAGCAGCGAGTAGTTGAAGGAGCGGCTTGAACGGTCGGAGGGGTTGCCGCCCCAGTCGGCCGAGGCGACCGAGTGGCCGTCGATGGTCAGGCGGTTCAGCGCGGGTTCGACGCCGGCGATCGAAAGCTGCTCGCCTTCACCGAACTGGCGGTCGACCGTCACGCCCGGAAGGCGCGCCAGCGAGTCGGCCACGTTCGCGTCGGGGAACTTGCCGACATCTTCGGCGCTGATGACGTCGACGATCGAGTTCGCCTTGCGCTTGACTTCGATTGCATCGCGCAAGCTGGCGCGGATACCGGTAACCACGATGTCGGAACTGCTCTCAGTACCGGAGATGGAATCCTGCGCCTGCGCCGTGACAGGCGTCACGGCGATTGCCGCAGTGGTAATCAACAGAATGCGACGCAAGGTCATGTGTTTTCCCCCGATGGTTCGGCGCCCAACACGCCGAAGATTTTGCCGGTCCAGGCCCAGCCCTCACTGTTCCCGCTTGGATGATTGGGGCCAATGATACTACCAACCATCCATTTGGTTATGCATATGTTATATCCATGCCTCGGATAATCCAGCGAAAAAACACAAGTGCCCCCGGCGCGGTGCTGGGACGGCACTACCCGACTGAAATTTATATACAAAAAATCGTTGTAAGTATGCATAAATGGCGCGGCGATGCGCCCTCGCCCGGCCGAAAGTTCCGCAGCCGGCGGCGTTGTTGCTACGAATCGGTCCTGTCCAATCCGGGCCATGCAGACATGGAGGCGGCTTTGTTGCGCAATTATGCTTGGGGGATTCCTTGGGCGAATCGAGTGCGTTAGGGGGCAGCGATGCCCAAGCCTACCCCACCAAAATATCGCACGACGAACTGGAGCGCGTACAACGCGGCGCTGAAGCGGCGTGGTTCTTTGGATATTTGGTTTGATCCGGAGATGCAGTGGCTGTCGGCGCCATGTGGCCGCCCTGGCCGCCCGGCCCGTTTTTCGGA